>JAXLRX010000012.1:0-24613 GCA_046330855.1 Mycobacterium sp. | reverse complement strand
GCAGCCCCGTCGACGGCGGCACCGAGGAGGTCCAGGTGATACGGAGCCGCGAATCGCGTCGCGGCCGGGTGGCGCCCGCCGATGCGTGGTACCTCTTCGCCGACGAACTGAAAACCGACCAGTTCCTGGTGTACGGCTTCGCCGGTACCCCGGCATCGGTCGAACAGGCGGTCGAGGAGGTCATCGCCCGCGCCCGGACGTGTTCGGAGTTGCGCCTGCGAGTCGGCTACCCCAACCACCTGGGATCGGCCCGCCTGGGGTTTCCCTCGTGGGTGCCGGGAGACGTCGACCCCGGACAGATCATCGTCCACGACTCCGATCAGCTCGATTGGGCGGGATTCCTAAGGACCACCGGATGGCTGATCGAAGGGCACCAACTCGATCCCGAGCGGGCGATGTGGCGGCTGCACATCTTCGTCGGGGTGCACGGCGTCCCGGGGAGCCCCGGGAAGCCGGCGACCGTGGCCGTCGCACAGATCAGCCACGCACTGGCCGACGGCATGCGTTCGGCGGTGCTGGCCGGCGTTCTGTTCGGACGCCAGGAGGCCCCGCCGCCGATCACCGAGTTGCCGGTTCATTGGCCGTTCGCCCGCAGTTTCGAGGCCTTCCGCGCACGCCGGCAACTTGCCGCCGATACCGCGGCCGGACTCGTTCCGGAGCCCCCGAGTCCCGTGCCGGCGCTGAGTATCAACAACAGCAAGCCGACCGGCGCACCGATCCTGCGAACGTTCGTCCGGCATCGGGCCCAGTTGCCCGGCAAGAGGGCCACCAAAGGGGCGCTCGTCGCGATTTCCGAGGCGCTGTCCGGTTACCTGCGGGAGCGCGGCGAGGACCCGACAATGCTCACCGCGCTGGTGCCGATGGCCTTCTCCGGCACGGCCCACGCGCGTAACCACTCCGGCCCCGAATTCATCAGGCTGCACCCCGACGTCCCGGTCCGGGCCGACCGGGCCGGCCTGATCGCCGCCCAACTCGCGGACCGCAGAAACAGACGTCAGCACGCGGCCCTGGCCGCCAATGAGTTGGCGCTGGCGAACCTGCCCGGGCCGCTGCTGCGGTGGATCCAATCGCGGACCCTCCCGCCGACCGTGATGGGCCATACCGTGGTCTCCAGCGTCAACCGCGGCCCCGCGGACCTGACTTTCGGTGGATGCCCGGTCATCATGAGCGCCGGGTATCCCTTCCTCACTCCCACCATCCCTCTGACCCACGGCATCCACGGCATCGGTGAGATGGTGGGGATCAGCGTGTACACCACGACATCGGTCATCTCCGACATCGAGGGCTACATCGACCGGCTGAACTTCGGCCTGCGCCCGCAACTCTGACCGAAAGCGGACCGGTCCGAGCGCGGTGGGTCAGTGCGCGGCCGGCGCGGCACCGTCCCCGGCTTCGTCGGCGTCGCGCACGGGGATGTGCACCCGGCCCCGGTATGCCCGCCATACCAGCGGGCCGCACACCAGGGCCTCCACCCCCACCGCAGCCAGCCAGCCCAGACCCAGGCCGGTGAGTCCGCCGCGCGATGCGCCGATCGCCGCGCCGGCCAACTCGCCCAGGCCCAGCACCCCGATGAGAGCCGCTTCGCGTCCGACGGTTCCGGTGACCCGCGCCAGGGCCACGTGGTGGTCCTTGATGATCAGCCCGAAACCGCCGAGGCACATCAGCGTGAGCGCGGAGCGGCCGTTGGCGGCGTATGCCTCGCCGAAGATGCGCAGCACCCAATGACCGAGCACCAGGATCGCGAGGTTGGCGGCGGCGCAGATGAGCAGGGCATAGCGCAGCGTGAAACGAAACTCCAGAAGGAACGTCCCGGAATCCCGCGCACCGGAGGCGAACAGCGCCGTCGCCAGCGCGATCGGTACATAGAAGAGGAATCCGGCCACCGACCAGGTCGAATAAAGGTAGGCGGCCTGCTCGGAACCGAGGATGACGTTGGCCACGATCGGCATGGCGAAGAACGGGGTGAACAGGGCGATGTTGAGCATGTGATGCTGAGCCGCGGTGAAGTGGATTCCGCGCAGGGCCGACAGCCTGGGCATGGTCCGCCGGACCGGTACCCGATATTGGCGCATCAGCGCGATGACCACCACCGCGATCGAGACGACGTTGGCCACGAACCAGCTGGTGAAGATGCTGACTGAGCCGTACCGCGCCAGCAACAGCGCAACGACGATCAGCAGGACCAGCTTGACGACCGCCTGAACGGTATTGCGGACGAGCTGCATCCGGCCGCCGATCAGGCTGAGCAGCGCCATATCCAGCATGTAACCCAGGCTTTGGGTCGCCACGGCGGCCGCGAACAGCGCCGTCATCCCGACGTCCTTACCGATACCGGGCAGCCCGAGGAAGTCGCTGGGCAGGGTGAACGCACACACCAAGGCGACGACGGTCCCGACCACCGCGGTCACCGTGGAGGCGGTGGATACCAATTGGGTGCGGCCGCCGCGCATGGTCGGCAGTTTCGCCACCAGCACCGTGCCTAGTCCGAGCACGGTGAACGGCGCGATGAGGCTCATTGCCGCGATGGTCGTGGCGGACTCGCCGACGTCGGACGCCGGGAACGCCCGTGCGGCGACCGCCCAGTAGACGAATCCCAGCCCCGAGGTGACGATCGACGTCGACACCAGCGCGGCGGCGCTGCGGATCAGGAACTGCAGCTTCCGACGATGCTCAGCCTGAATGTCGGCGCCCTGTCCGCCGTCCTCAGGGGTCTCGGCGCCGGTCATCCGCCGGCCGGGGACGTGCGACTTGCGATGGCGTCGCGGTACATCTGCTCGAGGCGTTCGACCACCGAACTCACGGTGAACTGGTGGGCCCGCTCTCGGCCGGCCACGCCGAAGGCGCGCGCGGCCCCGGGGTCGGCGAGCACCTTCGCGAGCGCGTCGGCCAGCGCCCCGGCGTCGCCGGGGGGCACCAGCAGGCCGGTGCTGCCGTCGACAACCATGTCGAGGATGCCTCCAGAGGCGGCGGCAACCACCGGCCGGCCGGCGGCCATGGCCTCGAGGACAACGGTCGGGCACGGGTCGGCCCACACCGACGGCACGACCACCACGCGCGCCGTCCGGAAGAGCTCGACGACCTTCTCGTGTGGCAGTGGCCCGGTCCAGTGCGCCCCGGGCGGGAACCGCCAGGCCTCCGGTGTCGCCGTACGCCCGGCAAGCACCAGAGGCGGCGGGGAATCAAGCATTTCGTAGGCGTCCAGCAGGGTTTGCACGCCCTTGTCGGGGGAGAGATCACCGACGAACAGCAGCGGGGCGTCGGCCTTCGGCTCGGGGATCTCATCGAGGATGATCTCGTCGGGAATGAAGTTCGGGATGACCCGCGCGTCAATTCTCGCGGTGTGCAGCCAGTGATCGTGCGGGATCGCGACCCCGTCGGCGACGGCAGTGCTGACCGCCGCGGCTGCGGCGATGCGTTTGGCCCGCCGCGGCGCCGACCAGGTGTTGGCGGCCAGGGTCACCGCGCCGTTGACCGCCCCGTAGTGGGCGGAGGCGCAGGACAGACAGCGCGCCGGGGACGGGCCCGGGCACCGCGTCCGGCCGTGCTCCATCAGGCGCTTGGTCACGCAGATGTGGCTGTAGTCGTGCAGGGTCATGACCAGCGGCACACCGGCGCTGGTTGCCGGGCCCAGTGCACTGTTGACGATCCAGTTGTGCGCGTGCACCACGTCGAACCGTTTCGCGGCAAGCTCCTGGCGGATCGCCCGACTGACGATCGGATCCGGCAGGGGCAGGGCGTGCGGGCGCGTCGGATCGCTGTAGAGGGCTGGGAATCGCGAGGCCGCCGTACGGACCCGCACCAGCCGGACGCCGTCGGAGAAGGTCTCTCCCGCCGGCTCGTCGACGGTGGCGAAACCGAGCAGGGTGACGTCGTGGGACCTGGCTGCCAGTTTTCGCGCAAGGTTCCAGACGTGCCGTTCCTCACCCCCGGAAACGGGGGGGAGAAACTGCGCCAACAGCAAAATCCTCAACGTCACCACTCCTGAAAGAGCCGATCGGGTGCTCCACCCAATCATCCCACGGGGGTGCTGCCGGCGAACGCGTAGTGCGAGCCGCCGCGAAGGGTGATTTCGCGGCCGCAACCAACGAACTCAGCCCGGCTTGTCCTCGGGCGAGATGTGGACCGCCGCGGGGTCGTTGAGAATCTGGCGAACCTGGATGATGTTGATGCGGGCGGCTTCCACGACCGCCACCGCGACGATGACGGCAAGCGGTACGCCCAGCAACGCCGCGACGCGTAGCCGCGGCCGGGTCACTCCACCGGCGGCGCGACCCAGCGCCCTTCGCACCACCGATGCGGCCCGTTGGGGGTTGGCGAGCACGACGACACCCAGAGCCGTGCCGAAGGCGAGCGGAGTGAGCCAGATACCGAGCAGGAGCAGGGCTGCCGAGAAGATGGACGCGCCCGCCAGCGCTATCCCCCCGACGAGTGCTGGCCCGGCGGCGCGACGGAGCCTCTTGACGAGCCTCACCACGCGTGGCCAGATCCGGCTGCGGGGGACGAATGTGAACAACAGTCCCGCAATCAGGCCGGTCACCAGCTGTCGCACCAGACTGACCGACGGCGTTTCCCCGTACCAGCCGTTGCGCTGCTCCGGAATGCCGAGACCCTTCAGGTCGTAGATGGAGATCGGGCCGTGCCGGTAGATCTCCTTGATCCCGGGCACCTTGTCGAACTTGGCGAGTTGGGCGTCGGTGAGCAGCAGGTGGCCGTTGCCGGGCTCGCCGCTTTCGAAGTAGGACCCGAAGTGCGGCAGTTCCCGGGCCAGACGGCGATCGACATAGAGAAAACGCAGTCGCAGACTGCGGACGGCGTCCTGCTCGGTGAGTCCGAATTCGTCAGCGAAGTACAGCGTCGGCGCGCTGACACCGTTGGCCTTCATCACCGGCCACACACCCGATTTGGCCGCGAGCAGGTCTGAACCGACCCGGTCCCCGACGATGCGGCTGCCGGCCGGCAGGGCGTCGCGGGCCCACTCGGTGGCCGCAAGAACCTCGGCGTCCATCGAACGGGTGTCGGCGGCGGCCATGTAGGGGCCCGGCAGCCGCGCCCAGTACGGCCCGGCGCCCAGCACGAAGCCACTGACGAACACTCCCGAGGCCATGATGATCACCAGCAGGCGGGGCAGCCACGGCCGGCGGGTCAGGCCGAGGCGGGCGCTCATGGCCAGCACGATCGACCGCAGCCCGCTCACCAGCCGCCCCGGGGGCCGCTCGGGAGGGGCGTTCGGGGGGTCGGCCCACCACAGCCGGATGGCGAAACTCGCCACCGTCAGGGCCAGCGGGAAGAAAAGAAAACTGCTCCCCCGGTCGAAAAGCTCGCCGCCCTTGGGAACGACGCGTGCCGCCATGGTGACCGGGATGGCCCCGGACAACAGCAGAACCAACAAGCGGGGGTTCCACCGGAGGATGTTGCGATCACCGCGCCGCCACCAATACAGGGCGAGCATCCCCAACGCGCCCACCCCCAACACCACCGCCGCGGCGTAATAGAGAAGCAGCAGGGTGTCCCGCAACGGGGTGGGCGTTCCCGACGAGTCCTTGAAGGCCTCGCGCTTCTCGCCTTTTGCGGCCGATCCGGTTACGTCCTTGAAGATCGGACCGAAGTACTCCTCCAGAAGCCCCCGCTGCACGATCATCCAGGCCAACGTCGTCGCTATCGCGGCCAGCGCGCCGTACAGGACGCGCAACCTGGCGTGTCCGCGTTGGAAGAGCGTCCACATGAGAAGGAGCACCATCGTGATGAAACTGGTCACGTGGTGCGCCATGGCGGTGCCGAACAGGCAGACCGTCGCGCCGAAGAACAGCGGGAGCGGATCGTCGGACGTGCGTGAGCGTGCGATGAGGCTGACCGCCGTCAGCGCCAGCGGGATCGACAGGGTCTGGTAGGAGAACTGGGAGTTGAAGAAGATGAACTGGGGCCCCAGCGCGTATACGGCGACCGCCAGTCCGCCGGCCCGCACATTGCCGGTCAGTTGTTCGACGGCATCGCAGAGCACGGTGACCAGAACGATGCGGCACAGAAGGACCACGATGAAAGCCGACGCCATCGTCGGGATGCCGGTCTGATGCACCAGCACGGTGATCGTTTCGATGCCCGGATAACGCGGGCTCACCTGCAGCAGTGGGTTGGCCTCGAAGAGCCGGTGCGAGGACAGGATGTCACCGAGTGTGCGCATGTGCAATTGCTCGTCGAATCCGGTGAACAGCAGCGGATTGGTGGCTCGCCACATGAACGTCGGTGTCAGACCGAGGCAGAGCACCGCGATATTGCGCGTCGCCCTGGTGAGCTGCGGGCTGATGAGAAACCAGAGCGCGCTGCCGTACGCGGCCGCGAGACCGGCGAAGCCGCACAGAGCGGCCTCATAGCCGTGACTGCGCCGCGATAGGACGACCGCCACCACCTGCAAGCCAAGAGCACAGACTTGCCAGGCCAGCAGGATCACTCTGACATCATGACCGCTGCCGTCGGTGCGGGTACGACGCGCGAATGTCGGCAGCGTTGCGCGATTAGGTCGTCTCACATGGGTTCAGCGTCATTCGTCGGAGGTGTCCTCCGCCGGCGCCACCGCCGGTCGACGCCTCCGGATTTTCAGCAGGATCAACGCGGCTCCGAGGGCGGCGGCGACCACCACACCGCCCGCGACAATCCAGACGAGGCCCAAGCCGCCGCTCTTGGCGCCGGCGGCCGGCTCCTTCTCGGTCAGCAGGTCGGTTTCCGGAATGGGAATGGCCACCGGCGTCTGGCCCGCGACGGAGATGATCGCCCGGCCGTTCAGCCCGGGCCACCGGTTGGAGTCACTCGATAACCACCTCAGCAGTTCGTCGAGCTGCGCGGCCGAACCACTCGAGGTCGCGATCAGCACCGTACGTTGCCCGTCGAACACGACCTGCAACGAGCCCACCTTCATTGCGGGCTCGAGGGTCAGGGTGAGGAACTTGCCGTCCTGGTCGAATCCTTTGACGGTGATCTGCCCGTTCTCCGCGTTAATCGGCAGTCCGATCGACTTCTGCGTCCAGTTGTCCGCCTCGATCAGAATCGCCGGGTCCTTGCTCTCGACCGCCTCCTTGAGGCCGGTCACCTGGGTCACGATCGGAATCGAGCTGAACCGCTGGAGTCCCACGACGATCTGTGCCGCGCGCACGGTGTCGGCGAATGCGTCCGCACCGATGCCGACCTGAACCCGCGGCAACAGTGTCTGCGGCAGTGAGGTGAACCCCTGCGGCATCGGCGGTTTGGACGTTCCGCCGACCTCGACTTCGGTGCCGGCGTCGATCCGGAGGGTCAGGGGCAGATAGGCGCCGCAGTATCCGGCGTTGCCGGTGGTGTCCACTCCCACGGTGAGGGTGGTGCTGCGTCGCAGTAACCGGTCCGGGATATCGACCCAGTGGTCGATCGTCGCGTTGGCCTCGCTGGGCCACCGGCCGAGAATTTCCCCGCCGACCTGGGCGGTCACCTCCGCGCCGAAGTCAGGAGCGAGGGGCGTGTACGAACCGATCAGATGCACCCGCACGCCCTGCAGCGAGTGCCCGAACTTGCTCTGGTCCAGGTCGATTCCCACCTCCGGCCAGAACGCTATGGAGGTGAACTCGCCCATCCCCATTTCCTTGAGGGTCGTCTTGTTGCCGACGATCTTCTGCTTGGTCTCCAACGGTCCGGCCACCGCTTTACCGGTCAACGCGAGATTCAGCGAATCGTCGGTGAGCAGCCGCGCCTGGTTCTTGAGCTCGTCGCCCTGGCCGGACACCAGCAGCGCCGGTACCCCCGCGCCGCCCTGCAGCGAAAGCCCTTTGTCCGGGCCCTCCTTGATGATGACCTGGCGCTCCAGGGGCGCTGAGGGGTTCGGCAGGGTCGTCGCACCCTCGGGGATGGGTACGACCGCGTACTCCCTTTTCGACCCTCCGTAGCGGGCCTGTACCGCGGCGATCAGTTGCACGGCCGCGTCTGACTCCGCCCGTGAAGGCTTCGCCGGCAGCCCCACCGTCAGCTTGCGAAGAACCGGCGGCATGAACGCGGCAACGGAGGTCGGCGCGGTTTCGGTTCCGGCGAATCTCACGAGACCGTCGAAGATCTGAACGGGATTGAGCGCATCGAAGCAGTACCCGTCAACCGGAACGATCGTCGACGTCAACGTCAAGCTGACGTAGTTGCCGAAGACTTGGGTCCCGATGAGCGGGATGGTGACCGGACCGACATCCGGAGGCCCCACACCGATCCTGCTGATGAACCTGTCGTCCTGCGTGACGGTCAGGCTGCCGAAACGGGCAGGGGTGGGGAGCTTGAGGGCCGCTGTCAGTTCCACGGGCACCAGCCCGGGCGGGACCGGAAACGACAGTGAGGCGGTGGTGGTCTGACGATCCCCTTTGAACGCGATCATGGTCGACGAGCCCAGATCGCCCAGCGAGATCACCGGAGCGTCGGCGAGAGCACCGCCGCCACCGCCGTCCGGCGGTTCGGCTGCCGCCGGGGGCGCCGCGACGAGAAGCACCGCGATCACCGCGGCAAGAGCTCCGAGCCTGCGGCGGAGCACGTTCACATTCACGATGGAATCGTAGGCACTCGGCTTGCTCGCCATCGCCGGAATTGTATCCGGGCATGTCGCAGGCTTCGCGGCACGCGCGCGAGGGATCAGTCGGCGAACCCGGCGCGGGGTGCGACGAACGGCGGCCCGGCTTCCGCGAACAGATAGCCCTGCAGCAGATCACACCCCAGTTCCCGAAGAGTCGCTCGCTCCGCCGCGGTTTCCACCCCTTCGGCCACCACCAGAATGCCGTTCGGCCGCGCCAATCCGGCGATCGCCGAAACGATGTCCTGTTTGAGGGGGGTGCGGTCGATGTGCGTCACCAGCGACATGTCGATCTTGACGATGTCCGGGTTCACCCGGACCAGACTCGTCAGACCCGCGTAGCCCTCGCCCAGATCGTCGATGGCGATGCGGTAGCCGCAGTCGCGCAGGCGGTGTAGATCCTCGTTGAGCTGCCGGTCGCTGGCGAGTGCCGATCGCTCGGTGATCTCCAGCACGATCTGCGACGCGAACGGCAGCAGGGGTTCGGTCGCGATGGTGAGCAGGTCCGCGTGCACCTCGGAGGGGTGAAGGTTGACGAAGATCGTGGGCGCCTGGCCGGGGCGGGCTGCCAGCACCTGGGCGATCGCGGTGCGAACCGCCAACCCGACGTCGTTGATCCGGCCGACGAGTTCGGCAGCCGCGATGAAACGCACCGGGGAGGCGAACAGCGGACCGCGACAACGCAGGAGGGCCTCGTAGCCGAACACCGAGCTGTCGCCGGCGTGAACGATGGGTTGGAAATGAACCTGCAGTGAGGACAGCGCCTCATCGAACGCCTCTTCCACCCGGGCCAGCCCGGACAGCGCCCCCTCGGCCCCCGCCAAGTCGGCGAGAAATTCGTTGCCCTGCAACTGGCTGGCCATGAGTTTGTTCCGCAGCCGGCGTTGACGGCCTTGGCCGACGGCATCATGGACGACTCGGATCAGATCGACAGCCGCCACCGGTTTGATCAGAAAGCCGGCAACCCCTTCGTGGACCGCTCGCGTGGCGGCGTCAATCGTCGGTTGACCGGTCCAGAGCAACACCGGAAGATTCTCGTGAGCCCTTTTCAAGTCGCGCACGAAGTCCAGTCCGTCGCCGTCGGGCAACCGGATGTCGGAAATCACGACATCGACGGCGACATCGCGCAAGACCTGGCCGGCCGCTTCAATCGTGGCGACGCCGGTCACGGTTAAGCCGTCCCGTTCCAGGATGCGCTGCGTCGACGCGCGCAGCGCCGGATCCTCCTCCACGATCAGAATCGACGCGTGCAAGTCCGCGCCATGCCGTGCCAACGGCTCTGTCTGCCCGGTCAGCGCTATCGGCTGCTCGGCGGCAACGGCACCGCCTTCGCCGGCCGGCAGCGGAAGGTTGGTTTCCAGCAGCGGCAGATCGACGGTGAACGTCGTCCCTTCGCCCTCGACGCTGTCACAGCAGATCGTTCCGCCCGCGTCGGTGATGATTCCCAGGCAGGTGGACAGCCCGAGGCCGGCGCCCAGCCCGGTCTCCTTGGTGGTGTAGAAGGGTTCGAACACCCGTCGCACCGCTTCGGGGCTCATACCGACGCCGCTGTCGGACACCCTCAACCGCGCCAGCGGGGTTGGATGGTCCGGCTGCTTGTCCACCCGGCTCACGACGATGTCGAGCTTGCCGCCGGCGGGCATGGCATCACGCGCATTCAGGGCGAGGTTGATGATGACCCGATCAAGCTCTTCCGGATCGATGAGGACCAATGCCGGTTCCTCGCCCGGCCGGACATCGAGTTCGATCGCCGTCCCGAGGGCCGTCGACAAGAACTCGATGAGCGCGGTCACGCGTTGGTTGAGATCCGTCAGATGCAGTCCGGCCGACGGCTGGTACACCGTCAACAACTGGCTGGTGAGATGTTCCGCTCGTTCGGTTGCGGCGATGATCTGGTTGAGATCGGCCTGAATGCCCGCGCTGGCGCCGGCGGTGTCGCGCGCAAGGGTGGCGAAGTTGGCGATGACGCCCAGAATCGAATTGAAGTCCTGCGCGACGCCACCCGCCAGGCGTCCCAGGGCCTCCATCTTCTCGGATTCGATCGATTTGAGTGAAAGCTGCTTGGCGAAGTCGATGTCGAGCAGGGCACCGGTCTGTGTGCGCGCGTCACGGTCGATCCTGGCCACATGCTGAAACCACTTCTCGGTCCCGTCGGGACAACGGATCCGGAACTGCTCGGAGATCGTCGTCCCGACCCGCCCGCCCGTCCGGCTCGGTGACGGTGCCCGGTCACCGGGAACGACATTGCCGAGGATGTCCTCACCGGCTTTGAAACCGGCCCTGCTGACACCGACGAGTCGCATCGCATCACCCAGCAGCCACCGGTCGGGTTCGCCGCCGTCGGGCAGGCCCCTGCCGTAGAGAACGATGGGAAGCTCGGAAATGGCGGCTTCCACGTGCGCCATCAAAGCCGCGGTCGCTTCACGCACCGCGGTTTTGGCGAGCTCGGCCTCCATGGCCTTCTCGGCCGTGACGTCCCAGTTCAACCCCAACATCGACAGGGGCTTCCCGGACTCGTCGCGGTTCACCGTCCCCCTGGCGGCGATCCAGTGCACGTCGCCCCCCGGCCAGACCACCCGGAACCGGGTGTCGTATTCGACCTCTCCGGTGAGCGCCCGCTGCGTGGTCAGCTTGGCCTCTTCAACATCATCGGGGTGCAGCCCAGCGACCCACGCCTCGTAGGCGCCGGAGAAGTCCGTCGCCTCGATCCCGTACAACGCGTACATCTTGTCGTCCCATGTCAGCCTGTCCTCGCTGACGTCCCACTCCCACAGGCCGATGCCGGCCGCATTGGTGGCGGCAGCCAGCAACTGGGCGGAGGACCCGAACCAATGACTACGACCGATCTGGGCGATGCGATTCTCGGCCGCTTCGGCGAACACCTGCAACATCGTCAGGTCGGCATCGTTCAACGAGCGGGGTTGGCGGTCGATGATGCACAGGGTGCCGAGTCGGTGGCCTCGGGGACCCTTGATGGGCTGGCCGGCGTAGAACCGGATGTGCGGCTCCCCGGTCACCAGCGGGTTATCGGCGAATCGCCGGTCAGTGCTCGTATCGTCGACGATGAAAGGCTCGTCGGCCACGATCGCGTGACTGCAGAACGACACGTCGCGGCCGGTCTCCACGACGGCGATTCCGGTCTTCGCCTTGAACACCTGCCGATCCCGGTCGACCAGCGTCACCAGGCTGATCGGCACACCGAAATACTGCGCTGCCGCACGTGTGATCCGATCGAGATGTTCGTCCGGGGGCGCTTCGATGATCCCCAGCTCGGCTAGTTCGGCGAGTCGGTCGCCGTCGTCATCGGGAATCGTCGCAGATTCCACCGCACAACCCCCTGGTCATCCGGGAGATCGCCGTTGCGGCAGTCGAACCGTCGGCCACATCCGTCGTGGCGTGCGGCAGCGGCGACCTATACGCCACCGGATGTGCTTTCGACGTCCAGCCGCTTGATGCGGCGTACGCCGTGTCGCGGTTCTTCGCCCGTCATCCAGCCCGGACGTTGCGGGCCTGCCGAGTTGGTCACCGCGCGGCGCTTGGCCAGCCGCCGAATCTGGCGCGCGTACAGGCGATCCTGCAGGATCGTCCAGAGCACCCGGAATCCGTCCCTGAAGGTGTTGAGGTTCGTCACGCCGTGGTAGCGGTCGTGCTCGAAACTGGGCACTTCGGTGATGGCGGCCCCGGACAGCGCGAAACGGCCGATGATCAGTGCTTCGATCTCGAAGCCGTCGCCGCGCACCATCTGGTGTGCGTCGTCGACCTCGGTCTGGGGCAGGTCGAGCATGTAGAGCTGGTCGGCCCAGAACGCGTTGTACCCGTAGCAAAGATCGGTGAACCGGGTCTTGGTCAGCACGCTGGCGAGCAGATTCAGCCCGAAGTTGCCCGCTGAGCGAAGCAGCGTGATGTCCTCGCTACCGCCGCCCTCGCAGAAGCGGCTGCCCTTGGCCAGGTCGGCGCCGTCGGTCAGGGCCCTGACGAAACGCGGAATCTCATTGGGATCGGCCGAGCCGTCGATGTCGAACATGACGATCGCATCTCCGGTGACCTCGGCGAACCCGCACGCCAGGGCATTTCCTTTGCCCTTACGGGTCTGGTGGATCACCTTGGCCGACGGCAGCGCCGCCCGCGCGGCTTCCGCGGACTCGTGGTCGTCAGGGCTGACGACCACGATGACCTCGTGGTATTTGTCGAGGTAGGGCAGGATTTCGCGGATGTTGGGAGCCTCGTTCTTCGCCGGGACCACCACACTGACGCGCGGGTTGCTGGGTCTGCGCTCGCTCTTCGGGCGACGCCGATCGATGATCGGTTTGCCGTCGGATCCGATCAGTGGCTGGCCGTCCGGACCGAGGACGTATTTCGGCGGCTCGGGTGCATGCCCGACCGGCTCGATGTCCGTGCCCGAGGCCTTCGTCAGGTCACTCACCACACCACTCCTTGCTGACACGATTCGGGCGCCGCTCATGTGGACTCATGGTGCTTACCCTTCATTGTCGGGCGCCGTCCTGGAAGCCCATTGAAAAAGCCAGCAGGAAGTTCCCGTCGCTCTCGCGTCTCATCATAAGGCGCGGACAGGCTTGCTCTCGCCCCCAAATGCCCGAAACGGCGAAGCGATCGGTGACGGGTACTAATATTCGCGACGTGCCGGACCATGCGGGGACTGATCACGGGGCCCCGAGCGACCCCGAGGTCACCTCGGTGAGCGAAAAGCAACTGCGCCTCTTATTCACGTTTCCGATCGTTCTCGGTTTGTTTGTGTGCGCCCTGAACCTCATGGTGGTCATCCGACTCTGGCGCGCTGTGTATTTCAGCAGTATCGGGTTGCTGTCCCGGTCCAATTTGCCGAATACCGTCTGTTTCACGCTCATCGCGATCAGTTTCGCCATCGGGCTGGCGTTGATCGTCTATGCGATCGCCCTTCGACATTACGAGGAGTGGTACGTCGAGCAGATCGAAAGCTCCGGCGACGAAACTCCCGAACCACCGGCGAGTCGGCGGCGGGAGCGGATTCCTTCGTACATCAAGTGGGTTTTGGGGCCATTCATCATCGCCCTGCCGGCTCCTGCGCTGACCGTGTGGGCCGCGGCGACCGTCGAGCCACTGTCGCCGAAACCCTGCATCGAGCTCTACCAGTACGCATTGACGATCAAGAAGGACAACCCCAATTTCAAGATGGTCTGGAACGATCGAGACCAATTGAGATGCTCCATCAACCAAGTCCTCGAACAGTGAGGCCCAACGCATCTTCCGCGGCCACCCGCATCGCACGTCCGGCGGCTACGCCCCCGCCACGCTGACGCGATTCCGCCCGTTTGCCTTGGCATCCAGAAGGGCCTGGTCGGCGGCGCCCAGCACATCCATCGGTGACGTGACGTTCGGGTCCGTGCCGGCGATCCCGACGCTGAGGGTGACGGTGCGCCTCGGCCACGATGCGCGTTGCACCGTGCGGCGCAGCCGCTCCCCGATCACGACGGCGCCTTCCACAGTGGTATCGGGCAGGATGGCCGCGAATTCGTCGCCACCGTAACGGAAGAGGACATCACGGGACCGCAGCGCCGACCGCAGCAGTTTCGCGACGCTGCGCAGGGTTTCGTCTCCGGCCGGATGACCGAAGCGGTCGTTGATTTCCTTGAACCGATCGATGTCGATCAGGACCAGAGAACACGGCTGTTGATGGCTGAGCGCCCGCTGGAGTTCCTCCTCGAGAGCGAGATCGAAGGACCGGCGGTTGTGGACCCCGGTCAGCGCATCGGTGAGTGTCTGCACCTCGAGATTCGCCCTGACCCTCTCCATATCCCGTTGGTATTCGTGCATGGATTCGACGTATTGCTCCTGTTCCAACACGGTTTGCTCGAGCGTGGCTATGCTTCGGCGCAATTCGAGTTGCACGATCACTTCGCGGGACAGTATCCGCAGCGCCTCTTGCTGGGCCTCGCTCAACGTGCGGGGCTCGCGATCGATGACGCAGATCGTGCCCAGCGCC
The DNA here is from genome assembly GCA_046330855.1 of Mycobacterium sp. Classification (GTDB taxonomy): domain Bacteria; phylum Actinomycetota; class Actinomycetes; order Mycobacteriales; family Mycobacteriaceae; genus Mycobacterium. The sequence goes on along the minus strand of JAXLRX010000012.1, from coordinate 10,067 downwards.
TCCCCTGTCGGCGTCACCAGGGGTGCACCCGCATAGAAGCGGATATTCGGATCCCCGACCACCAATGGATTGGATGCAAATCGCTCATCGCGTCCGGCGTCTTCGACCACCATGACGTCGTCCGGAGTCATGATGGCGTGCGAACAGAACGCCATTGACCGTGGCGTCTCGGGGATCCCCAGCCCAATTTCCGCCTTGAACCATTGCCGGTCTTCGTCCAGCAGGGTGATCAGCGCAATCGGGGTGTTGCAGATCGCCGAGGCCAGCTTGGTCAGGTCGTCATAAGCCTGCTCGGGCAGAGAATCCAGGACCGAGTATTCCCGCAGTGAACGCAACCGTTGAATTTCATTGGCCGGAATTGGAAAACATTTATCAGACACGGGACTCCAGACGTCATGAAGTTCAGTTCGATATCAACGTCAACCGGCACTCAGCGTGCCCTTGATTCTGCCATGAGGGCTGTGGGGAGCATGGCGGCATACACGCATCGCCGGGATGTGCCAGGATCACCGCAGGCTCGCGACTCTCCAGCGGCCGGTGTTCACCGCAACCGAACTGGAGATGACCCATGTCCGCTTCCCAAGCCCGTTCATCCTCCTCGGCGGCATCCCGCTCCGCCGTGACCCCGGTGGTGGACTACGAACCGCCGGCCTTCGGCAGAGCTCCGGTCCTTCCTGCGGCCAGCCCTCTGCCGGGCCGCGCACGCAGGCCGGTGCCGGTGGCCCCACGATCCTCAGGCCCGGACACCAGGGCTGCCGCAGCGTTCGCCGACTCTGCTCTGCGGCGGGTCCTGGAGGTGATCGACCGGCGCCGGCCGCTGGCGCAGCTGAGGCCGCTGCTCGCCGCCGGACTGGTCGATTCGCTGCTGACCGGCCCGGCGCGGCACCGCTACTGTGGAGCGGCGCGGCTGCTCCGCGTGGTGGCGCAAGCCACTAGCCCGGACGGAACGTCAGCCGAGATCGCCGCGAACTACAGCCGTGGGAACAGGGTGCATGCGATCGCATGCCGCGTGGAGCGTTTCGTAACCCCCACCGGCCCGCGCTGGCAGTTGGTGGCGCTGCACCTGGGGTGATGCCAGGGGTTCACCGGCGGCGCAACAACTTTCGCTCCTTGGACTCCTGACGCTTCTCATCACGGCGCTGCCGGCGCGATGCGCCGCCGGTGGCGGCGGTCACCGGGGCATCGTGCCGCTGGATCTCGGCGTCGCCGTCCTCCGACGGTCCGACGTAGGTCAGTTGCCGGTCCTGGTCAGCGCCGATCCCCCTGGCGCGCAAGCCTTCCGGCACGGGCTGGGCGGAGACCGTCGCGGCCTGGGGCGCACCCTCGACCTGGACGTTGAACAGGAAGCCGACCGACTCCTCCTTGATGGCGTCGAGCATGCCCATGAACATGTCGTAGCCCTCGCGCTGGTACTCCACCAGCGGGTCGCGCTGCGCCATGGCCCGCAGGCCGATGCCCTCCTTGAGGTAGTCCATCTCGTAGAGGTGCTCACGCCACTTGCGGTCCAGGACGTTGAGCAGGACGTTGCGTTCCAGCTGCCGCATGGCACCCGCACCGGCGATGGCGTCGACGTCGGCCTCACGCTTGGCGTAGGCCTGCTTCGCGTCGTCGACGAGGATCTCCAGCAGCTCCTCGCGGGTGAGCTCACCGGCCTCGCCCACGGCGTCGGAGTCGATGAGGTCATGGTGATCGACACCCACCGGGTACAGGGTGCGCAGGGCGCCCCACAACTGCTCGAGATCCCAGTCCTCGGCGTACCCCTCGGCGGTGGCGCCGTTCACGTAGGCCGTGATGACGTCGACGAGCATGTCCTCCGACTGGTCCCGAAGATCCTCACCGTCGAGGATCCGCTTGCGCTCGTCGTAGATGACCAGACGCTGCTTGTTCATCACCTCGTCGTACTTGAGCACGTTCTTGCGGATCTCGAAGTTCTGCTGCTCGACCTGGGTCTGCGCGCTCTTGATGGCGCGGGTGACCATCTTGGCCTCGATCGGCACGTCGTCGGGCAGATTCAGGCGGGTCAGCAGCGCCTCCAGGGTGGCGCCGTTGAATCGCTTCATGAGCTCGTCGCCCAGCGACAGGTAGAACCGCGACTCACCCGGGTCGCCCTGACGGCCGGAGCGTCCGCGCAGCTGGTTGTCGATACGACGCGACTCGTGACGCTCGGTGCCCAGGACGTAGAGGCCGCCGACGTCGCGGACGTGCTCGGCCTCCTCGGCGACCAGCTCCTTGACCTTCGGCAGTTCCTCGAGCCAGGCGGCGTCGTACTCGTCGGGCGTCTCGACGGGGTCCAGACCGCGGCCCCGCAGGCGCTGGTCGACCAGGAAGTCGACGTTGCCGCCGAGCACGATGTCGGTGCCGCGGCCGGCCATGTTGGTGGCGACCGTGACCGAGCCGCGCCGACCGGCCTCGGCGATGATGCCGGCCTCCTGCTCGTGGTACTTCGCGTTGAGCACGCTGTGCGGGATACCCCGCTTCTGCAGCATCCGGGACAGATACTCGGAGCGCTCGACGCTGGTGGTGCCGATCAGGACCGGCTGTCCCTTCTCGTACCGCTCGGCGATGTCATCGGTGACCGCGATGAACTTCGCTTCCTCGGTCTTGTAGATGAGGTCGGTCTGGTCCTTGCGGACCATCTCCCTGTTGGTGGGAATCGGGACCACGCCGAGTTTGTAGATCTCGTGGAGCTCGGCCGCCTCGGTCTCGGCGGTGCCCGTCATGCCGGCCAGCTTGTCGTAGAGCCGGAAGTAGTTCTGCAGTGTGATGGTGGCCAGGGTCTGGTTCTCGGCCTTGACGTCGACCTTCTCCTTGGCCTCGATGGCCTGGTGGATGCCCTCGTTGTAGCGGCGGCCCACCAGCAGGCGGCCGGTGAACTCGTCGACGATGAACACCTCGCCGTCGCGGACCAGGTAGTCCTTGTCGCGGTGGAAGAGCTCCTTGGCCTTGAGCGCGTTGTTCAGGTAGCTCACCAGCGGCGAGTTGACGGCCTCGTACAGGTTGTCGATGCCGAGCTGGTCCTCGACGAACTCCACGCCGAGCTCGTGCACGCCGACGGTGCGCTTGCGCAGGTCCACCTCGTAGTGGACGTCCTTCTCCATCATCGGGGCCAGCCGGGCGAATTCGGTGAACCAGTTGGACGCGGTTCCGTCCGACGGACCGGAGATGATCAGCGGGGTGCGGGCCTCGTCGATCAGAATGGAGTCGACCTCGTCGACGATCGCGTAGTTGTGGCCGCGCTGCACCAGCTCGTCGAGCGAGTGCGCCATGTTGTCGCGCAGGTAGTCGAAGCCGAACTCGTTGTTGGTGCCGTAGGTGATGTCGGCGCCGTAGGCGGCGCGACGCTCGTCGTGAGTCAGGCCGGCGATGATCACCCCGACGTCCAGCCCGAGGAACCGGTGCACGCGGCCCATCCACTCGCTGTCGCGTTTGGCCAGGTAGTCGTTGACCGTGACGACGTGGACGCCCTGGCCGCCCAGGGCGTTGAGGTAGGCGGGCAGCACACAGGTCAGGGTCTTGCCCTCACCGGTCTTCATCTCCGCGACGTTGCCGAAGTGCAGCGCCGCGCCGCCCATCACCTGGACGTCGAAGTGCCGCTGGCCCAGCACCCGCCACGCGGCCTCACGGGCCACCGCGAACGCCTCGGGGAGCAGGTCGTCGAGTTTGGCGCCGTCTTCGATGCGCGCGCGGAACTCGACGGTCTTGGCCCTCAACTCGGCGTCGGAGAGCTTCTCGGTCTCGTCGGACAAGGTATTGACGTAGTCAGCGATCCCCTTGAGTCGCTTGACCGTGCGTCCTTCTCCGAGGCGCAGCAACTTCGACAGCACAGCTTTTCCCCTGTGGATTGGAGGTTTGAGTGCCCTCCATCCTAGGTGACGCGCGGATACGCCCCGGCCAGGCCGGGCTCAGGCCACCCGGCTGCTAGGCCAGCCGGATCAGACCACCCGGCTGCTAGGCCAGCCGGATCAGGCCACCCGGCTGCTAGGCCAGCCGGATCAGGCCACCCGGCTGCTAGGCCAGCCGGATCAGACCGTAGTCATAGGCGTGTCGCCGGTACACCACCGACGGTCGGTCGCTCTCCTTGTCGTGGAACAGGAAGAAGTCGTGACCGACCAGTTCCATCTCGTAGAGCGCGTCGTCGACCGTCATCGGCTTGGCCGGGTGTTCCTTGACCCGCACGATCTGCCCGGGCTCGTGGTCGTCGACCTCGGCGTGGGCCTCCGCCGCGGGCGCGGAATCCTGCTTGAACGCCTCAGCGAGATCCACCGGTGCAGCGGTCGCATGGTGCAGAGATACTGGCGTCTTGTCGCCGTAGTGCACCTTCTGACGGTCCTTGCCACGACGCAGCCGACTCTCAAGTTTGTGAACCGCGGCCTCGAAGGCGCCGTAGAAGGTGTCGGCGCGGCCCTCGCCCCGAACGACCGGTCCCCGGTCGACGTGGGCGGTGATCTCGACGCGCTGACAGTTCTTGCGCTGCCGCCGGTTGTTCTCGTGTGAGAGTTCGACGTCGAACCGGTGGATCGAGTGGTCGATCCGTTCGGCCCGGGAGAGCTTCTGTCCGACGTAGACGCGGAAGTGGTCGGGGATCTCCACATTGCGACCAGTCACCTGGACGTGGGCCGTCGGGGCCGCATCGGTGCTGCGGTCGTCAGCGGTGGGGTCAGGAGACTGCACGGATTGTGTTGACATACTTGGCAACTCGTTTCTCTAACGGGTAGCACGCATGCTGCGCGCCTGGCCTGTCATTGGTGGAAAGTGCGCCGGACGCGGCGATGGAAGACCCCACACCCGCCGACGCAAGGGGTCTAAGAACCACCTCCTACACGGTCGGCGAAGCGGTCGGGCCGGTGCCCGGCCGCCCCGTGATGTGTTCACGGTGTGTTAGTCCTGACGGTAGTACCAGTCGGTGAAGTGTCGCCACTTTTCGGGTCACGAGTGTTGGAGTCTTTGGTCCCTTGTTGCCGGGTCGTGATCAGACGTAGGCGAGGGTCAGCACGGCGCTCACGGCGGCCCCGGCCGCGCGCAGCACCCGGACGGCCTCACGGGCGGTGGCGCCGGTGGTGACGATGTCGTCGACCAGCAGGACCTCGCCGGCCGGCCCGGCCGAGGTGAGCCGAACCCGCCCGGCGATATTGCGCTCGCGGGCGGCACTGCTCAGGCCGACGGAGTCGCGGACGCCGGCGGTGGTCCGAAGCACCGCCGCGACGTCGAGGCGAGAGCTGGCGACGGTGGCGTCCTCGGCGATGCGCCGCACCGGGTCCCCGCCGCGGCGGCGGGCCGCCGAGCGGCGGGTGGGGGCGGGAACCACCGTGACCTCTTCGCCGAGGATTCCCCAGGTGGTCAGCCGGTGGATACCGAGGGCCAGCGCGCGGGACAGCGGCCCGGTGAGGTCGCGGCGCCCGTGCTCCTTGAGCGCGACGATGGCCTGCCGGCGCGGTCCGGCGTAGCGGCCGAGCGCGAACACCGGCACTCCCGGATCGACGCGGGGCGTGAGGACATACGGTTCGTCGGCGGCGACGCCGAGCGCAGCCGCGCAGTCGTCGCACCAGCGGGTGGACGGGGCGCCGCAGCCGCCGCACTGCAGCGGAAGGACGAGGTCGAGCATCGCGTCAGTCTCACGCCGCGGCCAGAACGCCGCACGTCACCCGGGAATCCCTTGTGTGGCAACGCCTCCCGGATTGACGCATGCAGGCCTCAGCCCGGCATCACCGGAACCGCACCCGGCTCCATGAAGGGCAGCAGTTCCGACCAGGCCTGCCCGTTGGCGGCGGTGGTGGCCAGCAGTTGCAGCACCCCGCGCGCATCGGCCACGTACACCGCCGACGGGTTGGCGGCCACCGCCGACACCGGCATCACCAGGTTGTTGCTCGGGCCGTCGGAGTTCACCCCGTCGAGGTTGACGTAGGACACCGGATGGGTGGGGTCGCTGCGGGTGACCACCATGTCGTCGCCGGTGCGCCAGGACAGCGACACCACCGAGTTGCCCAGTCCGAATCCGAGACGGCGGGGATAGGTCAGGGCGAACGCCCCGCCGGGGGTCTGCTCGACGCCGGCGAGCACCACCTGACCGTCGATCACCATCGCCGCGCGGGTCCCGTCACGGGAGACCTGCAGTTCGGTGACGGCGCCGGGGAAACGCGACGTCACGGCCGCAGAGTCCACCGGGATGCGGGCCGGCTGGCCGGAGGCCTCCTCACGGATCACCCGAACCACGCTGTTGCCGTCGACCACCACCCAGACCGCGTCGTCGAGCGCCCACGACGGACGGGACAGGGTGCGGCCGTCGGTGGCCCGCACCGCCTGGCCGCCGTTGGGGCCGATCCACAACGACGCGCCGGCGTTCGGCGGTCCCACGACGGCCGCCACATCGCGGCCCGACCGGGAGAAGCTGGCGGCCCGCTGATCGGGCATGGACCCGAACGACCCGCTCACCTTGGTGGCCCGCTGCCCGTCGAGGGCGACCATCGACCCGCCGATCAACGCATGCACGCCGGCCGGCGCCCCGTCGACGGCCCCGGGGTCGGTCGCGGCGACGTCGGTGGTCTTCCACCCGTCGACGAACCGGTCGTCCAGCGGTGCGCCGTCGACGTTGATCAGATAGGGACCCTTGACGTCCGAGCGGGCCAGCGTCCAAATCAATTGTGCCGCAACGAGAAGCCGGCTTGCCGGGTCGGTGGTGGTGAGGTTCTCCAGGTCCACCCGGGCGCCGCCGTAGCCGCGGCCGACCCCGGTCTTGCCGCCGTCGGCCCGGGTGACCGGGCCCCTCAGCTTCAGCGGCGGTCCCAGCAGATTGCGCACGGCGTTGGCCATCTCGGGCCGCGGGCCGGCGAGAAGCTTGTTCACCAGTTCGGTGGCGAGCAGGTCCGGATCCGACACCGCCACATAGCGCGGATCCGGGACGACGGTCTTGCCGGTCGGATCGACGAAGTACAGCGTGTAGCGCTTGTAGGCCGCCTGGAACTGCTGCCAGTCCAGGAACACCCCGTTGGGCAGCCGGTTGATCCGCCAGCCGTTGGGGGTCTGCACCAGTTCGAGGGGTCCGGGATCGGGCAGCGTGCCGTCGCCGGTCTCGAAGACGCCGATATCGGACAGCGAGCCGAGGATGTCTGCCTGCATGGTCACCGAAATCTTTTCCGCAGAACGGGTTTCGGTGAACACCACCTTGTCGACGAGCAACGCGCTGCCCTGGTCGTCCCAGTCCTTGGACGCCGAATCGGTGAGGAACTGGCGGGCGGCCAGATGCCGGTTCGCCGGGTCGGCAGTGGCCTTGAGGAACTCCCGCAGCAGCTGGTCGGGGCTCATGCTCGGGTTGGGTCCCGGCAGCTGCTTGGGGCTGGGCATCTCGACGGTGCCGATGGCCTGGGGCGCGGAGGAATTCGGCACGCCGGCGCATCCGGGCAGCACAGCGATCAGGCCGGCCAGCAGTACGGCCAGCAGCCTGCGGGTCACACGCGTTCCCCCGCGTGGTCCCACTGCCGGATACGTTCTGCGGCAAGGGGTTTCAGCGGCAGCGGGCTGGTGGTGACCTTGTGGCCGCGGACCAGCGGCAGGGTCAGCCGGAAGCAGGCTCCCTTGCCGGGCTCGCCCCAGGCCTCCAACCGGCCCTGGTGCAGGCGGGCGTCCTCGATGCTGATCGCCAGGCCGAGCCCGGTGCCACCGGAGCGGCGCACCCGCGACGGGTCCGAACGCCAGAACCGGCTGAAGACGAGTTTCTCCTCGCCGGGCCGCAGTCCGACCCCGAAGTCGCGGACGGTGACGGCGACGGTGTCCTCGTCGGCGCCCATGCGGATCTGCACAGGGTGGTGCTCGGCGTGGTCGATGGCATTGGCGATCAGGTTTCGCAGGATTCGCTCGACGCGGCGCGGGTCCACCTCGGCGATGACCGGCTCCTCGGGCATCTCCACCTGCAGTTCTATGGAGGCCTCGTCGGCCAGGTGCCCGACGTTGCCGAGCGCCTTGTTGACCGTCGAGCGCAGGTCAACGGCCTCCACCGACAGCTCGGCCACGCCGGCGTCGTGGCGGGAGATCTCCAGCAGGTCGTTGAGCAGTGTTTCGAACCGGTCCAACTCACTGACGAGCAGTTCGGTCGAGCGCCGCAGGGACGGGTCGAGGTCCTCGCTGTGGTCGTAGATGAGGTCGGCGGCCATCCGGACCGTCGTCAACGGTGTGCGCAACTCGTGGCTGACGTCGGAGGTGAACCGGCGTTGCAGGTTCCCGAATTCCTCGAGGGTATTGATCTGGCGCTGCAGGCTCTCGGCCATGTCATTGAACGACACCGCCAGCCGGGCCATGTCGTCCTCGCCGCGTACCGGCATGCGTTCGGAGAGGTGGCCTTCGGCGAACCGCTCGGCGATCCTCGACGCCGAGCGCACCGGCAGGACCACCTGCCGAGAGACCAGCAGGGCGATGCCCGCCAGCAGGAGCAGCAGCACCAGACCGCCGGTGGCCATGGTCCCTCGCACCAAGGTGATGGTGTTCTCCTCGCTGGTGAGCGGGAAGATCAGGTACAGCTCGAGGTTGCTGACCCGCGACGGCGCGGGAGTGCCGACCAGCAGCGCGGGCCCGGAGAAGCCCTCGGTGCGGACGGTGGCGTACTGGTAACTGACCTGTCCGGCCTTGACGAAATCGCGCAGGGTGCGCGGGATCTGGTCGACCGGGCCGGCCGAGGTGGCTTCGCGCGGGCCGTCGCCGGGAACCATCAGCACGGCGTCGAAGGTGCCGGCCAGTCCGGCCCCGGATGCCTGACCGGGCTTGGAAATCAAGGTGTTTCGCGCCAGCTGCAGGCTCGAGTCCAGGGAACGCGCCTCTTCGCCGCTGACGATCCCACTCACGGTGTTGCGGGCCCGGTCCACCTCCTCGGTGGCGGCGCGCACCTTGACGTCGAGCACCCGGTTGGTGATCTGACTGGTCAGCACGAAGCCGAGCACCAGGATCACCACAGCCGAAAGGCCAAGCGTGAGAACGACGACGCGCAACTGCAGGGAGCGGCGCCAGATCTGGGCCAGCGTCTTGCTGACGGCGCTGGCGCCCCGGACCACCGGTCCGGTGCGCATGCGCCGGCGGGTACTAAAGATCATCGGGGCGCATCAACGATCATCGGGGCGCATCAGGGCGGCCCGGCCTTGTATCCCACTCCTCGAACGGTGAGCACCACCTGCGGGTTCTCCGGATCCTTCTCGACCTTGGCGCGCAACCGTTGGACGTGCACGTTCACCAAACGGGTGTCGGCGGGATGGCGGTATCCCCACACCTGTTCGAGCAGCACGTCTCGAGTAAACACCTGCCGCGGCTTACGCGCCAACGCCACGAGCAGGTCAAACTCCAGCGGTGTCAACGAAATCTGCTCACCGGAGCGGGTGACCTTGTGGGCCGGCACGTCGATCTCGATGTCGCCGATCGACAGCATCTCGGCGGGCTCGTCCTCGTTGCGGCGCAGCCGCGCGCGCACCCGGGCCACCAGTTCCTTGGGCTTGAACGGCTTCATGACGTAGTCGTCGGCCCCCGACTCCAGACCCAGCACGACGTCGACGGTGTCGGTCTTGGCCGTCAGCATGACGATCGGGACACCGGAGTCCGCCCGCAGCACCCGGCAGACATCGATACCGTTCATCCCGGGCAGCATCAGGTCCAACAGCACCAGGTCGGGCCGCAATTCGCGCACCGCGGTCAGGGCCTGTGAGCCGTCGCCGATGACCGCCGTCTCGAAACCTTCGTTGCGCAGGACGATGGTGAGCATCTCCGCCAGCGAGGGGTCGTCGTCGACGACCAGGATCCGTTGCCTCATGGCGTCCATGGTGTCACCGGTTCGCGTCAAAACTCTGCTAGAACACGCGGCTCCTGCTAGAACACGCGGGCGAGTCGGCTCAGATCGAAAGTTCGGCCGCGAGGCCGCTCAGGCCGAGAAGTCGGCTGCGAGGCCTCCGGGATCGGCGTCGGCACCCACCACCGACCACGGCCCGTGCCACGACCGCTCCGCGAGCCCGCGGTAAACGGCGCCGGTGCGCTGCTGCAACCCGGCATCGCGCTCGTAGGCGTCGCGGGCCCGGTCGTTCTCCTCGGCGGCCCGGCTG
>JAXLRX010000011.1:0-25965 GCA_046330855.1 Mycobacterium sp. | reverse complement strand
CTCGTAGGTGCGGGGATACCCCTGTCCGGGGCGGGTTTCGACGTTGTTGAACCACACGTACTCGGTGCCCGGCCGGTTGGTCCAGGCCTGTTTGCATGTCACCGAGCAGGTGTGGCAGCCGATACATTTGTCGAGGTTCATCACCATCGCCATCTGGGCCATGACGCGCATCAGTAGACCACCTCCTGAGAACGTCGCCGCACGACGGTGACCTCGTCGCGCTGATTGCCCGTCGGCCCGAGATAGTTGAACGCGAACGCGGTCTGGGCGTAGCCGCCGGCCAGGTGGCTCGGCTTGACCAGCAGCCGGGTCAGCGAGTTGTGGATACCGCCCCGGGTGCCGGTGGTCTCGGTCAGGGGCACGTCGATGGTGCGTTCTTGCGCGTGGTAGACGAACACGACACCGTCGGGCATGCGGTGGCTGACGATCGCACGGCACACCAGAACCCCGTTGCGGTTCACCGCCTCGACCCAATCGTTGTCGCGGACAGCAATTTTCGCGGCATCGGCCGGGCTCATCCACATCGTCGGACCCCCGCGCGACAGCGACAGCATGAACAGGTTGTCCTGGTATTCGGAGTGGATCGACCACTTGTTGTGCGGGGTCAGGTACCGCACCGTGAGCCCGATCCCGTTGCTGCCGAGCTCCGGTTCGCCGAAGAGCCGGTGGATGTCCAGCGGTGGACGGTAGACCGGCAACTGTTCGCCGAGTTCCTCGAGCCAGTCGTGGTCGAGATAGAAGTGCATGCGGCCGGTCAGCGTGTGAAAAGGCTTGTGGTGTTCGATGTTCACGGTGAACGGTGCGTAGCGCCTGCCGCCGGTCTCACTGCCCGACCATTCCGGGCTGGTGATCACCGGGACCGGGCGGGCCTGGGTGTCGGCGTAGGTGATGCGCTTCTCCTCGCTGCCCTCGGCCAGGTGCGTCAGCGGCCGGCCGGTCCGGCGCTCCAACTCGCGGAAACCCTCGACGGCAAGCCGTCCGTTCGACGTACCCGATAGGGCGAGGATGACGTCGGCCATCCGTTCGGCGGTGGTGATCGCGGGCCGGCCCGCAGCCGCGCCGGAGTCCAACACGCCGAACTTCTGGCTCAGCTCGGCGACTTCCTGCACGGGCCAGGTGGTGACGCCCTTGGTGGTGACGCCCAGTTTGTCCACCAGCGGGCCGAGCGTCGACCACTTGTCGGCGATCGCCGGGTAGTCGCGCTCCACCACCGCGATCGGCCCGAGGGTCCGTCCGGGCACCGGGGCCTCGCCCGTCTCCCGCCAGTCCTGTTGTCTGCCGCCGGGATACGCCATTGCGGCAGGGGTGTCATGCTGCAACGCACCGAGCACGACATCGGTGCGGGTGCCCAGATGGGTGCGGGCCAGCGCGGCGAACGTACGGGCGATGGCGCCGAACGCCTCGTGGTCCGAGCGCGTTTCCCACGGCGGGTCGATCGCCGGGGTGAACGCGTGGACGAACGGATGCATGTCGGTGGTGTTCAGGTCCGCCTTCTCATACCAGGTGGCCGCAGGAAGCACGACATCGGAGAGCAACGTCGTCGACGTCATCCGGAAATCGATCGACATCAGCAGATCGAGCTTGCCGTCCGGGATCTCGTCGGTCCAGGTGACACTCCCCGGCCGCAACGGCTCCGGAGTCGGTTCGGCCGACAGGTTCGACGTCGTGCCGAGCAGGTGGCGCAGGAAGTACTCGTTGCCCTTGCTCGACGAGCCCAGCAAGTTGGCCCGCCATACGTCGAGCACGCGTGGCCAATTCGCCGGGTGGTCGGGATCGGTGACCGCGAGTTTCAGCTTCCCGGTGGCCAATTGCTCGCAGACGTATTCCGGTATGTCGCGGCCCGCGGCGCGCGCCTCGTCGGCGACATCCAGGCTGGAGCGGTCGAACTGGGGATAGAACGGCATCCAACCCATGGCGGCCGACGCGGCGAGTACGTCCATCGTGTGCTGACCGACGAACCGGCCTCGGGCGGTCGGGCTGGCCAGCGCGTCGGCGCGGTAGCCGTCGTAACGCCACTGGTCGGTGTGCACGTACCAGTAGGAGGTGCCCGGCATCTGGCGCGGCGGGCGCGACCAGTCCGTGGCCATCGCCATCGTCGCCCACCCGGTGACCGGCCGGCACTTCTCCTGCCCGACGTAGTGCGCCCAGCCGCCGCCGTTGCGGCCCATCGAGCCGGTCAGCAGCAGCATCGCCAGTACCGCGCGGTAGGTGGTGTCGCCGTGGAACCACTGGCAGATCCCGGCGCCCATGATGATCATCGAGCGGCCACCGGATTCTTCTGCATTGCGGGCGAACTCGCGCGCCACCCGGATCGCCTGAGCGGCCGGCACCCCGGTGATCGGCTCCTGCCAGGCCGGGGTGTAGGGCCGGGTGGGATCGTCGTATCCAGTGGGCCAATCACCGGGGAGTCCGGGACGCCCGACCCCGTACTGGGCCAGCATCAGGTCGAACACCGTACACACGCGGTGTCCGCCAGCCCAGCGCACCGGCACTCCGCGCTGCATCGTGGCGCCGGAGCCGTCGAGGGTGTCGAAGCGCGACAGCGTGACCAACGCGGTCTCTGCTGCGTCGGCCGCGACACTGAGCGCGGGCACGATGTCGCCCAGGTCCAGATTCCACTTGCCGAGACCCTGGTCGCCGTAGCGGAAGCCGAGCGAACCGTTTGGCACCGCAAGGGCGTTCGTCGCCCCGTCGAGCAGCACCGGTTTGAACTGCGCGTTCTCCACGTCCTGGCCCAAGTCGGCGGCGGTGAGCATCTTGGCGGGCACCAGGACACCCTCGCGCTCCTCGAGCGTGACCAGGAAGGGCAGGTCGGTGTACTGGCGGACATAGTCGACGAAGAAGGGAACCCGTTGCCGTACGAAGAATTCCGCGAGGATGACATGGCCCATCGCCATGGCCAGCGCGCCGTCGGTACCGGCCGCGCACGGCATCCATTCGTCGGCGAACTTGGTGTTGTCGGCGTAATCCGGGCTGACGGTGACCACCTTCGTGCCGCGGTAGCGGACCTCGGCCATCCAGTGCGCGTCCGGCGTGCGGGTGACGGGCACGTTGGAGCCCCACATCATCAGATAGGACGCGTCCCACCAATCCCCCGACTCCGGGACGTCGGTCTGATCGCCGAACACCTGAGGCGAGGCCACGGGCAGGTCGGCGTACCAGTCGTAGAACGACGTCATCGCGCCGCCGATCAGTTCCACGAACCGTGACCCCGCGGCGTGGCTGACCATGGACATCGCGGGGATCGGGGAGAAGCCCGCGATACGGTCAGGTCCGTAGGCCTTGATCGTGTGGACATGCGCGGCGGCGATCATCTCGCAGGCCTCGGCCCACGTGACCCGGACCAGGCCGCCCTTGCCCCGGGCCTGCTGGTAGCGCCGGCGCCGTTGCGGGTCGGCCTGGATGTCCGCCCACGCCAGCACGGGGTCGCCCAGCCGCTCCTTGGCCTCGCGGTACATCTCGACCAGCAGGCCGCGCGCGTAGGGGTACCGCACCCGGGTCGGTGAGTAGGTGTACCAGGAGAACGCCGCCCCGCGCGGGCAGCCCCGCGGTTCGTATTCGGGGCGGTCCGGACCCACCGACGGGTAATCGGTCTCCTGGGTCTCCCAGGTGATGATGCCGTCCTTGACGTAGACCTTCCACGAGCACGAGCCGGTGCAGTTCACGCCGTGGGTGGAGCGCACGACCTTGTCGTGGCTCCAGCGGTCCCGGTAGAACACGTCGCCGTCCCGGCCGCCGCGACGGGTCACCGTGCGCAGGTCCGCGGAGAACTCGCCGGGGGTGAAGAACCGGCCGCTGCGCTCCAACAGTTCCTCGATCTTCCCCCCGGTGCGCGGCGGATTCGTCACGCGGAGGCCTCCCTGCGTTCGGGTTCGTGCGCGTGTAGACGAAGGGCGGTGAACGCGAACGCGAGCAGCGCGGTCGCGACGAGAAGCGACAGGCCGATCGTGTAGTCGGATTCCACACTGTCGTACGTGGCGCCCATGACCAGCGGGGGGAAGTAGCCGCCCAGGCCGCCCGCGGCGGCCACAATGCCGGTCACGGATCCGACCGACTGCCCGGGCGCGCGCCGAGCCACCCAGGCGAAGACGCCACCGGTTCCGATGCCCAGGAAAAGCGCCAGGGCGATGAAGGTAGCGGCCGACCACAGGTCGGGGGGCGGTTGAAAGATCGCGACCAATGCCATCGCCGCCGTCCCCGCAAAGGACACCAGCACCACGTATTTAGGCGGTATCCGGTCGGCCAGTGCGCCACCGACGGGCCGGGCCAGCACCGCGGCGACGGCGAAACCCGCGGTGCGGGCGCCCGCATCGACAGCGGAGAAGTGGTAGATGGTCTTGATGTAAGTGGGCAGATAGTTGGCGAACGCCACGAACCCGCCGAAGACGACGGCGTACAGAAACGACATCTCCCAGGTCACCGCGAGCTTGGCCGCGGTCTTCAGCTTCGGCACGACCGGGTCGGTGTTCGGGGTGAAATGCGGGGAATCCCGCATGACGACCAGACACAGAAAGGCCGTCACGGCCAGTGCGGCCGCGACGATCAGGTGGGTGGGAAACAACCCGAACCACCGGACGAAGCGCGGGGTGAAAAACGCCGACAACGCCGTGCCGACCATGCCCATGCCGAACACCCCGGTCGCGAAACCACGCCGCGCCGGCTCGTACCAGTGGTTGGCGAACGGGATGCCGACCGCGAAGATCGTGCCGGCGATGCCGAGAAAGAACCCAAACAGCAGCAGCAACGGGTAGGACCCGATCGATCCCGCGAACCCCACGGCCAAGACGGGAACGATGGAGACCACCGACACGGCGATGAACATGGCGCGCCCGCCGAATCGGTCGGTGAGCGACCCGACCACGATGCGCCCCAGCGCACCCACCAGGATCGGTGTGGCGACCAGCATCGACGCCTGCGTGCTGCTCAGCGACAACTCACCGGCATACGTCGTCGACAAGGGCCCGATCATGTTCCAAGCCCAGAAATTGATCGCCGACACCCACGTGGCCAGCCCCAGATTCAGCCCCCGCCGCGCACCGATGTCCGGCCCCGTCGCCGTCCCCACGGACACTACGTAACCATTAGTGACGTAGGTGGCGCTACCTTTTCGCGAACGAAACCAGAAGCGACGGCGCCCACTCCAGTTGCACAGCAATCTTCGCCCGGCTCCCGGCGGGGACGGTTGTCACGTCAGCGGCGAGCGGTCCAGGAAAGCAGCGATCTCCAACACATCAGGACGTGGCGTCAGGACGTGGCGTCGAAGCAGCAAGTTGGCGTTGACCGGCGCCCAGCCGACTCGCACCAGCATCCGGGGGGTACACATCCGCCTCGAATGCGTCCGCGCGCACCTGGGCGCATGTCCCGGAGATCTCCAGGGTTGCGTCCGCCTCGGCGCGCCTCGTGCGACGCCGGTTCCGCAGCGCGGGTGACTGCTACTTGGCGTTCTTCGCGTTGTCGGCGTTCTGGGCCCACAGGTCGGGGCCAAAGACTTCGTAGTGGACCCGCTCGCCAGAAACGCCCTTGTCGAGCAGGGCCCTGCGGGTCGCTTGCATGAACGGCAGCGGACCGCACATGAACACCGTCGCGTCCGAAGGGATCTCGATGTCCGAGAGGTCCATGAACCCGGGGCGGGCTGGGTGCAGCGTGGGCGCGGACTCGGCGTCCTCCTCGTACCAGTTCTGCGCCCTCGCGTCGCCCATGGAGAGCACCTGTCGGCGCAGGTTGGTATAGAGCGCGTGGTTTGAGTGCGAGGTGTCGGCGTGGAAGATCCGCACCTGACGCTCGGGCTGGCGACGCGACAGATCCTCAACGATGGCCGCGATCGGAGTGATCCCGATGCCCGCCGAGACGAGCACCAGCGGGCCGTCCGACTCATCGAGCACCAGGTCACCGCACGGCTGCGAGACATCCAGCACCGCACCGGGTTTCGCATTGTCACCGAGCCAATTCGAGACCTGGCCATCCGGAGTGCCCCCGACGCCGCGGACACGCTTGATGGTCACCCGGAGCGAATCGCCTCGCGGCCCGGAGGAGATCGTGTACTGCCGCGGCTGCCGCTCACCGCCGGGCAGGTCGACGGCGATCGCGACGTACTGGCCGGTCCGGTGCTCGGGGGTCTTGCCCTCGACCGGGGCCAGGACGAGCGAGAAGATCTCCGGGCTCTCATCGATCCGCTCGACCACCCGATACTTGCGCCACGGCTGCTCAGGGTCAGTGCCCCCCAGCGCGTAAAGACGGCCCTCCTCGGCGATGAGCTGGCACCCGAAGAGCCAGTAAACCTCGTCCCAGGCGGCCGCGACCTCGGGGGTGACGGCGTCGCCGAGGACGTCGCCGACGGCCCACATGAGGTGGCGGCCGACGATCGGATACTCATAGGACTTGATCCCCAGCGACACGTGCTTGTGAGCAATCCGGCGCATGACCGGACCAAAGTCAGGCGCGTCCGCGTCGATGAGATTTACGGCGAACGCGACGACGCTGGCCGCCAGCGCTTGCGGCTGCTCGCCAATCGCCTGGTTCGCCTTGTTGAACACCCGCATCAGCTCAGGGTGCGCTGCGAACATGTGCGGGTAGAACCGCTGGGTGATCTCGACGGAGTTCTCGGCGACGACGCCGGCAGTCGCCTTGACGATGGCGGTGGACTCGGGGGATAACACGGGGACTCCTTTGACGACAGACGACTGAACGGGGAACAAAAGCCGGGCAGTCCGACGGGCCCGTCGAGGCGGCTACTGTCCGGACCTACGCCTGCTTATTCTCCAAGCGAGTCGCACCTGGATGCGATCGTAAACGGGCTTCCGATGCAGTTCGGGCTCTTGTTCCAAAAGCGACACTAGACAATGTCGAACGGGGGGCTGCGCGGGATTACTGTACCCGTTCAGACCGATAAGGGAGTAGACCAGTCGCGAGTTGCGAAGCGGCCAGGCATATCGCGGTCAGAGACAGTGCAACCAGTCCTGGCTTTAACAAATAGTGACGATGACGAGCGCCAGGCTGCTGCTTGGAATTCACATTTATGGATTTTGAGTTTGCTGACTCTGGGTACAGTATTGGTGGCGCTGGACGCAGCAGATATGCGGTTTCCGGGGGTGGGACGCTGATGAATCACGTAGGGGGACCACCCGATGATCTTGAAACAGCGCCTGCGGTGGGGTGATTCTGGTCGCTTCTATTGGGTGACGTCGTTGCTGGCCGGGCGGGGGCGGCAGCGGTTGACCTGTCGGGCGCTGGCCGTTATCACTTTAGGGTTTGGTGCGCTTCCGATGGTGATGGATCGGGTCGGCGGCACCGTCGCCCCGTCCTGGTGGTGGGTGCCGCCATTCGTGCTGGCCGCCTCGGTGGCGGTCACCGGGATGTGGCTGCGGTCGACCTGGCCGAGCAGAGGTCTGTCGCGGCTGGCGGTGCTGCTGACCACTGGCTGCATCGCCGCGGCCTGCCTGGCCGTCACTGATCCGCTGATCGGCATCATGGGCTGCGCCACGTTCATCATCCCCACCGTCTACATCAGCGTGTTCCACTCGGTGCGGCTGCTCGCGATCTCCTGCTGGCGGCGCGACTCAGTGGGCAGGACCTCGTGGTGGGGTGGTGCAGTATCGCGTTGATCGTGATGATCAACGGCTTCCTGGCCGTGGCCTGCGCCACCGCCATCGGCCTGGTGAACCCGCCCGATCGTCGCGGCGACGACCTCGAGCACGTCACCGGCCTGCTCACCCTGACCGGATTCTACGAACACGTCGCCACCTTAATCGGCGCCCGCAGCCGCGCCACCGATCGCCACCTCATTATCGCGGTCGCCGATCTGGACGGCTACTCGATGTTGCTGAGCCTGGCCGGCCCGGCCGGGGCCCGGGGGTGCGGTGACCGCGCCGCGCACCCGGTCGAGCAGGACGCTGGCGTCGGGGGTGGCGAACAGGTCAGCGAGCAGGAATTGGGTCTCGTTGACATGGGCGAGCACGGTCTGGCCGCGGGTGGTCTCGCGCAATTGTTGCGCGGTGGCGATGCGGGCACGCCCCCAGGTGACCGTCAGCATCGGCGCGGTCAGCATCCCGATACCCACGCTGCTCGCCGGCGGCGCGAACCAGGACGTCCTCGACGAGATCCGGGCCCTGGCCGTCACAGCCATGACCCAGGCGCGCACCGCCGGCGGCAATCAGATCCGTCAGATCATTGAACCCGTCCTCACCACGCTGCACGACGACCACCCCGGCAACGAATAAGGTCCCCCGGACCGGGACCTACGTCCAGCGAGACGGCGGCGCGCCTACTGGGTTGCAACAGCGAACCTTGAAGGTGTGTGGTGAGTGAACGGCTCGCTAGCGCGTCCCCATGCACGGGGCGGCCCTGACATGGCGGCCATCCCGACAGGTTCAAGGGTATAAAGCCCCCGGGCTGTGGCCCGCCTCCTGCTGTCGAAACACTCTTCGCTTGTGGATCTTTCGCCGCTGCCGCGGGGCTAAGGTCGTGGGCGCTATCACGAAGGTGTCAGATCGGAACGCGTCATGCCGGCGGGATGCCCGGCAGGCCACTGGACGAACTCGACGCGGTAACCATCTGGATCAACTGCCCACGCCGTCCAGAAGTCCGCGGAACGGTCGGGCGATCCGGGCTCTTCGGCATGCGCGCCTTGAGCTTTCAACTGCGCAACGGTCGTGTGAACGTCGTCGACCTGGATCACCAGATGGCTCATGCCTGCGGGTTCGATTGGGCCGCCGGAACGATCGTGGACGAGTTCCAGGGCCACGAACTCGTCGTCGGGAAGCTTCAGCATTGTCAAGGCGCCGATCTCGGTCTGCGCGACCTCACCAAGCACTTCGTAGCCGATGGCGGTGTAGAACGCCACCGACCTGGTTACGTCGGAGACCCGCAGACCGATGTGCAAAGTTCTCATGACGGCTCCCTGTGCTGCAGCGCCTCGAGCACGCGGGGCCTATAATCAACCAGTTGGATGCGACCGTCGAAAGTGCGGTGCTCGATCATCTCCAGGGCAACATCCGGATAGCCGTCGTAGATGCGTTCTTCGCCAGTGGCCCCGGTGATCACCGGGAACATCACCACCCGGAAGCGGTCGACCAGACCGGCGCGTAGCAGCGATCGGCACAGGCTCAAGCTGCCGATCGTGCTGAGAAGCCCCGAGCCGCTCGACTTCATGGCGCGGACCGCCGCGGCGGCTTCGTCGCGAACCAGCGTGGAGTTGGCCCACCGTCAGAGGCTCCGCGAGCGAGGAGGAAAACACCACTTTGGACGCTTGGGTGAGCTCGTCAACCGACGCCTCTTCTTGGGGCCTGAACCCGTCTTGGCCATCCGGGACCTCACCCGCGGCGAAGCCCGACATCAGGGGGTAGGTGTTCGCGCCCATCAGAGCCTTCAAGGCCCCAGAACCTGGGCCATCCCTGTCCCGATGCGTAACCATCGAGGGAGGCGATGAAGTCAACGAGAAGCTCCGACATGGCGTTGTCCTTTTACTAGGGTGTCCCGAGCTTGGACCAACCGGGAGCCACCAACTCATCGGCCGCGATGCAGGTGAAACCTGTGACGCCATGACGCTGCAGCCAATCGCCTGGCTTTCTGTCTCGTTTGTAGAGAAACGAGACAGTCCCACGCGACCCACATTGCCCCGGCGTAGCGCCAGGTCGTGGTGTCTCGTTTCTTGTCTCATAGGGCGTGTCTCAGATCCTTGATGTCGGAGGTCGATGAGACGGTGGTGGCGTGACAACGATCCTTGGATACGCGCGGGTGAGCACCGCGGGTCAAGACCTCGATGGCCAGCTGGTCGCGCTTGCTGCTCAGGGCGTCGAACCCAGCCAAGTTTTCACCGACAAGCTCTCGGGTGCGGTGAACACCGAGCGGCCGGGTCTGGCGGCCCTGCTGCACTACGCCCGCGAGGGCGACACCGTAGTGGTCACCGCCATCGATCGTCTCGGACGTTCGGTCGCCGAAGTTACTCGCACCATCGCCGAACTCGGCGAACGTCGAATCCTGTTGCGCGCGTTACGTGAAAGCATAGATACCGGCACACCGACAGGTCGCGCAGTGGCCGCTATCATGGCCACCCTGGCCGAGCTTGAACTCGAACTCGGCCGCGAGCGCCGCGCTGCTTCTCGTGATTCCCGGCGGGCGCGCCGCCTCCCGGCCACCAAGCCCGCCAAACTGACCATTGAACGACAGCAGCAGCTCCGTCGTCTCGCCGAGACCGGAGAACCCGTTCACGAACTCGCTAAAGCGTTCGGTATCAGCCGAGCGACCGCATACCGGTACCTCTCCGCACCCATCAACGCCCCAGTGGTGGAGTCGAAGCAGCCGTTATGAATTTGACCGAACTGGGCGCAGCCCTTGGTCCCTTCTTCGATATCTCAGGCAGCCCTTCACACCAGCAGCTCCGCGATGCGTTCACCCGCCATGGCCTGGGTCATCTCGATCCGGCACCCGCGGGCCGAACATCGAACGGGTCCCACCTGGGCAAGATGAAGCGAATTCGACATGTCCTTCGCCTCACCGGCAGCACACAACGCGACTGCAGGGTTGCCCCTGGCCCGAGAACTTGTTGCGCTCTGTCGTGCGCACGGGGGCTTTAACCCAGACAGCGAGAGCTATGGCGGCAGCGGGAGAGTGACCCAACTCGTCCAGGCCTTCGCTCCGCTCGGCATCACTCTCGAACCCGACGGGTCCACCCGGCCGACCGTCATCGACAACCTCAGCGGCACAGAACTCACAGCGGCGCTGCGCAGCTACGTCGACAGAATCAATTTCAGCCCCGACGACGCACCGCTACAGGTAGGCACGGTGATCGCGCGCTTCCGCGCCCGATCGCTCGCCGAGTCAAGCAGCGGTGATGGTGATGCGCAGGCGTTTGCCGCACGCTGCGGCGAGTCGTTCCAGGGCGTCGATGCCGGGGGTGCGTGCACCGTTTTCCCATGCGGCGACCGCGGATTGGCTGGTGCCCATGGCGGCGGCGAGCTGGGTCTGGGTGAGGCCGGCGTCGGTGCGGGCGGTGTAGACCAGCTCGGCGAGGTCCATTGCGCGGCCGGCGTCGTGGTAGGCCTGCTCGTAGGTGCGGCGCCGCTCGGCGGTCAGGGCGGCCTGGCGCTGGGCGCGGGCGGTCCGATAGTCGACCCCGCTGGCACGGGGAGTGGCCTTCTTCGCGACGGCGGGGGCCTTTCTGGCGGTGGTGGCGGTTTTCTTGACGGCCTTCTTTGGGGCGGTCTTTTTGGCGGGGGCGGTCTTGACGGCCATCGGTGGGTTATCCCTTCCTGGTCTGGTGGCGTCGTAGCGCTTTGCGCGCTCGGGTGATCTCGGTGCGTTCGTTCTGGCGTTGTTTGCGGAAGGTAGTCAGGGTGACGATTTGGCGGTCGGGGTCGGCGGTGTAGGTGATGCGCTGGTTGACCTGTCCGCAGCGAAAACGCAACTCCCACAGCTTCTCTGAGAGGTAGCGGTTGTGAGGCATGCCGAGGGTGATGCCCTCGGTGGCGAGCCTGTCGAGCGCTTGATCGGCCTGGGCCAGCTCGCCTACGGACAGGCCGGCATACCAGCGTTCGACTTCGGCGCTGAGAACGATCCGCCACTCATCGCCCACAACCACACTATACCGTAGTCGGTATATATCGACAACGATATAAGTGACAGACCCATGAAGTCAATCGATGTCCAGGCCGTAATCCCGATCACGCTCACGTCGGCGATCACGGGACCTCAGTGGAGTGGTGAGGATGCGCCAGCTGCGGGCGGCCACGGCGCGGTGACTGTCCGCGACTGCCGCGAGTGCGGGGTCGGCGACATCCGGTGTGGGGCGGGTGTTTTCAGACCAGGGGAGGGCGAGTCCGTCGAGGAGCCGGCGGCCGGGGCCGGGCTCGCCGCTGTCGATGAGCAGGAGCCGACCGCGGGCGAGAACCAGGGCGGTGGCCATCGCCGCGAGGTGCGCCGGGTCGGCGGCTGCGGCGTCCTCGACGACCACGACCTGCCCCGGCGATGGGGGATGAGCGGGCAGGCGTTCGGCGAACTGGTCGAGGCGACGTTGGTCGGGACGCGACGGTGCGGCGGCTATCTGGACGAGGCGCCGGTTGGTGCCGGCGGCGGCCTGGCGCACCGTGTCGGCGAGGGCGGGGGTGTAGCGGTCGGCGGCCAGTGTGGTCACGACGTAGGGAGCTGAGAGCGCCACGGCCACCGGGTCGCTGCGTTGCCCCGAGGAGGGCAGGGGGGTGCCGTAGCGGTGGGCGGCGGCCAGGACCTCGACGAGCGCCCGATCCGAGGCGTGCGTACGGTCCTGCGCGCTGCGGTCGTGGGCGGCGTGGTGGTCGATGCGGTGCTCGCGGCGCAGCCGCGCGGTCACGGTGCGGTGGTAGCGGCGTAGGTCGGCCACCTGGTCGGGCAGCCGGTCCTCCTCAGCGGCCGCCGCGGCGGTGGTGATGGTGGCGGCGCGGTCGTCGCGACCCAGGACGCTGCGCAGTGCAGTCGCGGCCTGCGCCGGGGTGCCCCGGCGGGCGGCGTGGACACCCGCGGCGGCGGGGTCGGCGTGTTCGTGGTCGGCTTCCCCGGCGCAGGTGTCGTAGAGGCGCACGGTGTTGGTGTGCCGGCCGCGGGTCAGACCGACGTAGGCGATCGAGCGGGTCGCGGCCTCGCCCGACAGCAGGGCGTGGCAGGTGTCGGCGGTGACGCCCTGGGCGGCGTGCACGGTCACCGCGTACCCCAGATGGGTGTACTGGCGCAGGTAATCGCCCGACAGGACCGCGATCGCGCCGTCGTCGACGCGCCGCGCCGCGACCCGCCCCACATCGGGGTCGACGGCGAGGACCTCCCAGCGTTGACCGTTGCGAACCGGATCGGCGTCGGCACCACGGTCGGTGCGCGTGGAGATGTCGACGGTGTTCTGCCGGGTGATCACCACGTCGCCGACCGCGACGCGATGCCCGCGCGCGGCGGCCACGGTGGGCACATCGTCGCCGATTCGCTCGGAGTGGATGCGGATGTTGAGCGCATCGGCCACCTCCCACCGATCGGCGATCAACAGACCGTCACGGCCGGCGACGACGTCCGCCCGCCAGGCCGCCACGGCGTCATCGGCCATGGTGACCTGATCCCCGCAGTGCAGCCGCTCGTGGCGGCGGTACCAACCGACCGCGCGGCGCAACGCCGCCGGCCCACCGTCGCGCACGGCCAGCGAGACGTTCCGCTCGTCGTGATCGTGCATCCGCCACACCTGCGACAGACGTTGCGCCCACGGCAGATCGGTGACCAGCTGGGCGAAGGTGCCGCCGCGTTGCGCGACCGGCGCCAGCTGGTGCTCATCACCAACCAACACGACCTTGGTGCCGGCGCTGGTGGCCACCTCCAGCAACCGGCGCAGGTGTTGAGTGCCGACCATGCCGGCCTCGTCGACGACGACCACGGTGTCGACGTCGAGGACCTCGGTGCCGCGCTCAAGGCGGCCCAACACCGCGTCCAGGGTGGCGCCGTGGTCGCCGGCCTTCTCGCGCACCGCCACGTCGACCGCACGCCCGGTCGCAGCGGCCACCAGAACGCGTTTCCCGGCATCGTGCGCCGCAGCGCGCAGCGCCCGCAGAGAGTGGGTTTTCCCGGCCCCCGCCGGGGCGCTGAGAGGCTGTACGAGCCGCTGCGAGGTCGCGATCGCGGTGACGGCGCGGGCCTGATCCGCCGACAGCCCGGCGGTGTCCACAGACGGCAACACCGCGCCACGGTGGCGGCGGCCCATCACCTCGATGACGGCGCGTTCTTCGGCGACCAGATCGGCGGCGGTGTAACGGATCGACCCCTCCCGTTGATGCGCTTGCCGCTCGTCTCCGATGCGCAGTGCCACACCATCGGCGAGGCGCTCGATCACCTCTCGGGGCGAGGGTCCATCGGCGTCGTCGACCGGCAACCTGGCGCCGATCGCCTCGACGAGATCCGCACGGGTGAACGCCGCCTTCGTCAGGCCGTGCGACACCGCGCGACGCACCACCTCCGCGTAGTCCACACCGGCAGCCCGACGCGCATTTCGCGCAGCCTGCTGGGCGTCCATGTCGACCCGAAATGTGCGGTCGTCCTCGGCCCATGCGACACGCAGCGACGCCCATGCCACACCTTCGGGTTTCCGTGGCCGGGTGGCCTTCTGCGCGGTCGCCAACTGCCCGGCGGAAAGCTCGTCATCGCCGTCGAGGCGCAGATGCCCCGCCGCCCACTCACGCAGCTGCGTGGCACGCGTCGACCACGACCTCAACTCGGCACGGTTCACCCCGGCGATGTCGGCCATCCCGGTGTGCGGATCGACGTCGTTCCACTCCACGCCGATCGAACGTGTCAGCTCCCGCCGCAGCGTGGCCTGATAGATGATCCCGGCGGCCTTCGCCTCGTGATAGAGACTCGTCCCGTCCAGCGACACCAGCCGCCCATCCGCACGCGCCTGCCTGTTGGGAACCAACACGTGGGTGTGCAGATGCGGGTCCCCGGCCCGCGAGGTTTCGTGCTGAAAACCGGCCGCCACGATCCCCGGAAGCCGCACCAGATCCTTCTCACCCGTGCGCGGGTTGTGCACACGGGTGTAGCCCCCGTGCTCGGCCAGATACTCCATCGCCTCGGTGATCGCGAAGGCGTGCGCATCTGCGACCGCTTTGCCGGTCACGTCGTTGCCCAGACCGCGCATCAGCGACACGCTTTTCGGGGCGCAGAACGTCAAGTCATAACCGTGCACCGACGCCCGCTGTCCGAACGCCCGACCACTCGCGCCGCACGGCGATTCCCCGTCGTCCAACCACCGCGTCACCGCATCCAAATCGGCGTTCTCGTCGTCGCGGCCGGCGCCCGTCAAACCCCTCGCCGCGGCCGCGTCCCGGCCGGCGGAAAACCACACCGGAAGCCGCGTCTCGGACTCGCTGTAGTACTCGCCCAAACCCCCACCGGCCGCGCGGCCATCCAGTGCCGCCGCAGCCGCCTGACGCGCGGTGTCGACGTAGTACGACACCGACCACGCCCCGAGCTTGGCGATCGTCAACACCGAACCGCACACCTCCCGCCCAACGCGACCACCACCGACCTCGCGGGAGCGCGCCCACGGCGCGCTCCCGCCCAGCCTCGCACACCTTGTGCAAATGTGCCGTATCGTTATGGTGGTAGAGCAGTACTGGGGGTCGGGGTGGGTTGTGAGAGGGCAACGAAGACGCGGTGAGCGGGCGAAGATGGAACAACGATGAGGGTGGGGAGAGAAGCGGGAGGGCGGTGCGGAAGACGTGAGTGAAGAAGCGACGAAGAGGGCGTTGGTGGGGTGCTGAGAGTGGCGTCTGGCCGCAACGTCAGCGCGGCGGTTCGCAACCACTAGGCGCGTCGTCGGCCCGAACGTTCAACGGTGCGCTCCATCGCGTCTCCGCGGACCGCGCGGTGGTCTGCTGCGGGTCGGTTCATCGCGCCGCCGTGCCGTGTCTGGACCGACAGCCCGATGTCGCGCCGCGACGACGGGGCGGGCGTGCTGCCGGTGCGTTCCTCGCGGGGGCGTTGGGCGCGCTCGGTGAGCACTCGGCGGATCTCTTCTCGGGCGGCGGTGATCCGGGCCCGCGCTGCATCGGTGAGCACCACCGGGTGCGGCGTCTGGTCGATGCTGGCGGCGGCGCAGCCGCCGGTCCTTTTCGGCGTCGTGTCGGGGGGTGTCCAGGACAGCCGTCGCAACCGGCTGGCGAGGAACGCGCCGGGGTTGGCGATGTGGTCGGGCCAGGTCGTTCCGCGGGCGAGCATGTCGGCGTTGAGGGCGTCGTTGACCGCACGCGCGGACCACACTGCGGGGTCGATGCCGGCGCCGGTGAGTGCATCGCAGATGGCACCGATGTGGGCGCGGTCGAGACCGTGGGCGAGCGCGACCAGTCCCGCGGCGAGTTTCTGGGTGGCCAGCGGTCGCGCGGTAGCGCGCCGCGGCCGGGCTTGTCGCGTGTTGTCGCAGCATCGGTTGGCGGGCGCGCTCGCGCGCCCGCTTGGTGAGTAACTCCCTACGGGAGAAGAAGAACCAACACCGCCTGACGGCGGTAGGTGGAAATCATGCACGAGTGGTGGGGTCGCTGGACGGGCTTCGCGACGCGGTACCAGGTGGTACACCGAGGGTCGGCGGCCGACGCTGGGGGTGGTTGTCGAACCGTGGCCGCGTTGGGCCTCCACGGCCCATCTGGAGACCCTCAGCACGCGCCAGGCGGCGGTCACGGTGCGCACGTCGCAGCCCACCTTGGCGGCGATTGTCGCGCGGGTGACCGCGACGTGGCGGCCGGTGCTGTGATCGGCGTGCTCGGCCATCACCGCCGCGATCGACAACAGCGTGGCCGTGGTGATCGACACCCGCGCCTCAGCGCACAGCTGTCCGAACGCCGGGGAGTGCACCCACCGAGACAGCCCGTCGAGCCAGCCGGCGCGACTGGTCCACATCGGCGCAGACGGTGCGCAGGAGCCGGCGCGCGTCACCCAGTCACGACGACGCTCGTTGGCGTGCGCACGAGCCACATGGGGGCTGCTGGAAGCGGCGCTGTCGAGTGCAGCGCCGAGTGGTGCCGGTCGCGCGCTGCTAGCGCGCTGAGAACCGGTGTGGAGGTCACGATTCGCGCACTCTTTTCGCGGCGTATCTAGAACCGCAGTAGAACGTGCGCTACCGTGAGACGTGACCGGCAAAGTCATCGTCCCTTCGGGGATATCGGGTGCGGACCCAGAACCGAGCGCCAACTCAGTTCGAAACCCCCGACAGGGCCTCGCTAACGCGGGGCCTTCGTCATGTCAGCGGGAGAATCCGCACACCAGCTATTCAGATGTCACATATGCCAGGGGCCGACAAGCAAAGTTTTGAGGTCCTGGCGGGGTGATCACATCGCCAGCGGCAGAACCTCCTTGTCGAGTTCGCGAACAGCTTCGGGCCGCCCGACCGCGATAGCGAGCAGGTCGGCCGAAAGCTGGCTGACGCTCGTGCCGCGTTCGGCGGCCATTTCACGAAGCCGGGCGTAGACGGATGCGTCAGCGCGAACCTTGATCTGCTCACGCGGACCTTTGTGCGGTTGGGCCATGCACTTGATCTTCACGCAGAGAGACCCATGTACCTGGTACCGACACGCGTACATCCCGTCTCTCCTTTCACACGGCTACCGTTCGGGTGGTGATCGATGCAGCGGATCTGGAGGCGGCCATCACGGCGGTCTACGCGGCCCAGCTCCCGATCCCGGTGTGGTGGCCGGCTGAGGCGCGGTCGACGTTCATCGAGGAATACGCCAGCGAGGCGGCGGGCATGGTGCTCTCGGAGATGGACGCCATCGGCGACCGGATGAGCGACTGGGCGGCCCGATCACACGTCAGCGACGCGGATGAAACCGCGATGATCGCCTCGGCGCAACAGGTTCTGCTCGATGAAGCCTGCAGCGAAGTGCAGTACGACCTGACCGAGATGATCGCCAACAGGAGCGCTCAATTGACGGCTGAAGCTGTCTTCGACCACGGTCCGCCTCGCGCGCAGCAACACGTGGTGTGGCCGATGGCTCATCAGGGCCGACTTTAGGCCGCCGCGTCGACGACGAGCGCGGCGTTCGGGGCGGTGCAGCGTGGGCCCGCCGAGCATGTCCAGGATCGGGGCGCCGGTCGATGCGGGTCCGTGGATCACCGACCGCAGCACTCGTTCGAAGGCGAGATCCACTGCCGGGGCGTCCTCCAGGAGCAGATCGAGGAGCTTCTCTGCGGCGGGGGTGTTGAACGGATTGGCTGTCAGCTGCGCACACAGCGCACGGACTTGGGACGCGAAGTCCCGGACCGTACTCACGTCGTCTTGGGCCGTGCCGAGGGTTTCCATGCCATCACTGTAAGAGCGTGCGTGCATACATGCAAGCAACTTGCGTGCAAGCTACTCTAGTGATGCATGTAGGATGCGTGCATGCCCGATTCGGCTGGTGATGCTTTCGACGGCGGCGCGGCCGACGCCGGCAGTAGCGCGCTGCCGCTGCGTAAGCGGCAGCAGAAGGTGCCGCTGAACACCTATGTGCGTCCAGGCACGCAGCAGCGCGTGGAGGTGTTGAAGGACCGCGGGTACGCGGTCACCGACATCGTGGATGCCGCGCTCAACGAGTTCTTGGATCGTGCCGGGGTGCCCCAGGCCGAGTAGCTCGGTCCCCTGGAGCCTGGCCAGCGTTTCCCGCCCGGCTTCCTCGCACTGGCCCGTTTGCGCGGTGGGTGGTGGCTGTCCAGGCTCGACCGTAGGTCGACCGCGCAGCGGCGGTTACCGGCCTTGACAGCCGCCACCTACCGTTTCGCCACAATCGAGGCCGAGGAAGACGTACGTGCGGGCAAATTGAACCGCTATAGCGTTATAGCGCTATAACGCTAAAGCGGTGTTTAGGCGCGTTTGCGGCCGGGGCCGCTATGAGTGGCGGCGCTGCGTTGCAGCTCAGCGACGATTTCGGCGGGGGTGAGTTGTTCGGCGAGCCGGGTAAGCGCTAGTCGGACGACGGCGCTGCGGGTGGCGTCGACGCGTGGCTTGGTCGCGCGGGCCGCTGCGCGCACAGCCTCGAGGGAGGCGTCCGTGGTGTCGTCGAGGTAGATCGACACTTTTGTGAGGTCGGTGCTGGAAGCCGGCGGGGTTGCCGCCGAGACAGGGGCCGCCGGCGGCCGCACCTTGGGCGGTTCGGATACGGCTGCTGGCGATGGTGCGGCGGGCATGTCAACCGGCGTGCGACGCGGCTGGTGTCGCGGTGGCGGGATTGTGCGGCGCGATGTGGTCGACTTCGAGCGCATGGCTGTGAGCGAGTCCAGACCGTCAGCCATTGACGTACTCCTTCACGAAGGTGCTGAGATCGGTGAGCGCGGCCGCGACTTTCTGTAGTGACTTCGCAGGTGGCGCTTCGGCGGTGATGGCGATGCGCTTCTTGCGTGTTCCTACGTGCAGCGCGGTCGGTATCGGTGGAGCGACCTGTACGGGTGTGTTGGCGATGATGCTGCGCAGTCGCTGAATTTCGGCGGCCGGTGGTGTTGTGGGGACGAAGTTGGGGACGATGACGAGCGGGTAGTCGGCCGCCTCATTGACCAGCTCGGCGGTGGCGTCGAGTTCAGCGGTGCGTAGCGCAGTCGGGGCCAGCACGATGTTGGCCACGGCCAGGGCACCGTGGGCAGCTGGGCTGGCGCCGGGATGGGTGTCGACCACGATCCACGGTTTGCCCCATTCGGATGCCCATTTGGTGAGGGCACCAGCAATGGTGTCGGCGTCGGGCTGCTGGTCATAGAGATCGGGATGACCTGGGATGAGGTCGGGCTTCTTGAATCCGCGTAGCGGCCGCGGCGCGGCGGCGCCCGCTTCCAGTGCATCCAGAAGCCGTGATCGTGGGTGATCTTGGGGGCGATACCCCCACTTGGCCGTCACGCCTCCCCCGTCGTGTTCTAGATCGACAAGAACCGCATCCAGCAGATGGGCCAGCTCGTAGGCCAGGAAAGACTTGCCCACACCACCCTTACGGGAGTGGCACACAGCAATGTTGACTGTCACATCAGCATTATAGCGCTGTAACTCTGTAACGCTTAGGTGCTACAACGTTTTAATGTTTAAGCTCTAAACTGCTAGAACGACAGAAAGCTATAACGCTTTCCGGGCTCACGCCGTGGACCCACTCACGGCATCCCACACGTACGCACGACGGCTGGGTTGCGTCCGCTGGGCGTTGTTCTGTCCTGAGTCACTTCCACTGCGACAGATCGCCCATTTTTGCTGTTCAGAGGGCTATCGGCCAAAGTCCTGCACAGTGGTTTACTAGCTTCCCGCTTATGCAACGAGTAGGGCAGCTTCCCTGCACACCCTGTATTTCTGCCTGTGGCGACCTCGAAAGTATGGACCGCGCTGACCGCGCGGCGCCGGAGTCGCTCCGCGGTTCCGGTCGTATCCGCCCGATGGAGCACCGCCCATGAGTACCAACGCCACCGTCGTCAGCATCGTTGCGATCGTCTGCTTCTGCCTTCTAGCGGCCTATGTCGTTCGCACCACCGGCTCGACCACCGGCATTACCGATATCGGTCGCGCAGTAGCCGACATAATCGATGCGCTTACCGGGCGACGGTGATCTCGCTCGCGCGCGCGCACCACGTCAAGGGCGTGACTGCAAGAGCGAGTCGACGGTGCTGGTCCGTCGGATGTAGTGCCGGAGATTGGGAGAGATGTAACCGGCGTAGCGGCGCATTCGGCGAATCAGGTTGTTGACGTCGGCGACGCGGACGGGCTCGTGGTGAGCGACCCGGTTGCGCGCCTTACGCATGTCATCGAGGCCGAAGTGGATTTTGTGTCGCTGGGACCCGGCTGGGTAGAGAGCTTCCAGATGTGGGTTCCAGAGAAGCGTCGTGTGCCGCGAGCTGGTCAGCAGGACCCAGAACCCGAAGGTCAGCTCGGCAAGGATTTTTCCGGGAGGGGCGGACGGGCCGCCGGCCTTGGTGCGTGCGGAGGCCAGGTCGGCGTGGGTGCGGGCGTCATTGCCCGGTACCGCCGGGAATAGCGCGGTGAACGAAGCTGGGTCGGTCCAGTGGGCTTCGCCTGGCTGGACGGCGTTCATGAGTGCCCGGTCGTAGAAGTTGCGAAGGCCAACTTCGAGGTGGGCAAAATCGTGCAGCAGTGCGGCGTTGAGCTGGGTGTTCCATTCGTGCAGGTCGAGAGCACGGGTGCGGTCCCCACCGGCCAGGAGCATGTACGTGTGGAATCGCTGGGGGCTCAACCATTGTTCAACCCAGGGGCCCGGTGCCGTCACCGTTGAGTTCTATCAGGGCTCCACGTACGATTGAGTGCATACAGGCCGGTGTGACGTGTAACGCGTGCCCGGTTAAAGCCAGGAAGAGCCCGGTATTCGGTCCTTGCGACCGACCCGGGCTCTTTGCTTTGAACAGCGCTGTCTGCGGCTGAAAGGCCATCTTTCGGTCTCGTGGTCCAGGGCCTAGAGCGCTCCGCTATGCCGAAACATGTCGGTTCGACCTGGGACAATGGTGATAGCACGGTCCGCGACCGCTCGCCTGGAAAAAACTTTCTCCAGATTTCAGGGGTTCGCGGTACGCGCGGACTTAAGAGGAAGCGTGGGTCTCGTCAAGTAATTTGGCCCCGGTGTTCTGCAGCGGTTCCGGCCCCACGTGATAGGGGAGCTCGAGGTGTCGCGTCATCAAGGGATGATGAGTCCATGGCCACTGGTTGCGCGGTTCGAATTGACCGGCCTTGACCATGAGCCGAGGGGGAAACTTAAGGTCATGAAAAAATTCTCGCGAGACGACCAACGGCTGATGGCGATCTGGGCGCTTGATTGCGCCGAGCGTGTGTTGTCTAGCTTCGAGGCCGCTCGCCCTGACGACGTCCGGCCCAGAAGCGCCATTGAAGCCGGTCGGGATTGGGTTCGCTCGGGTCAATTCAAGATGGCAACAATCCGCAAGGCGTCCCTTGACGCTCATGCCGCCGCGAAGGACACCACCAATCCGGCCGCGATCGCGGCGGCTCATGCGGCGGGCCAGGCGGTGGCCACTGCCCACGTTCCTCAGCACGCATACGGAGGCGCGTATTACGCGCTTCGCGCCGTCGCGGCACGACAGGCTCAAGACGTCCACCGAGAGCGCGCATGGCAGGCCGCGCAGCTTCCGTCCCACCTCCGCACGGAGATCATGAGTCGCATCGCAATCGAGACGACCAAAAGGGGTGTACGTATCTCGTTGCACAAAGGACCCGACTTCTGACTGCTAAACGTTGCTCCTAACCGACCCCGCGAGAGACAGCTGGTGTCAGGCTCGTGCGATCGAGGTGGATCGACCGGAGGGAGCTCGGGATGGGTGCTGGGGCCGGCCCTTAGGGGTGCGATTGATCATGTCGCAGCCCGTGCGGCGCGAGTGTGGGCGAGGCGGTAGGAGTCGGTGCCGGTCTCGATGATGTTGCCGCCAAATGTAAGCCGGTCAACAATCGCAGCGCACAGGCGCGGGTCGGAATATTGCCCAACCCTGCGCAGGCACCGGACCCTCGCCGAGACCGCCGCCCGTTCGCTGCGCGCCAGGCGCGGCTTCGTTCATAGCTTCTGGGGGCGTGTTGTGTTTAGTGGAATTGGCTCGGCGTGTGGGGTTGTCTGATGCTGCGAGGTCATACCGGCTGTCTCCCACAGTTACGAACGCGACACTCAAACATGATGGCCAAGTCAGCACGACCCGCGATCCGCTTCTCCTTCAGTTCAGAGTCGGTAATCTCGTCGCTTGTCATCAAGCCTCCTGGGCGGCGTCAACCCCCACACATCGCCGGTCGACACCTTCCTCGGATAACGCCCAGAAGGCGGTACCACCGGTACTGCATATCGTGCCTATGCGGTGGACGACTCGTCAAGCCCCCGGCAAGGCTGCACACTCGCACGGATAGAGATCAACGGGCTCCTGGAAGAGCACGCATGTCTCGTTTGCAAACGACACAATGGCGGCCGATGTGAACGAAATGGTGCTTGCAGCGGCTCCATGGCCCGTCCCCGGGGACCGCCGCGATGGCTGCGGCGGTGTCGGTGGGGTGAGCCTGCTCGCGGACGAGTTATCGGCGCGTCGAGCAACCCATGAGCGATCACCACGACCGATCCGACCGCGACGGAGCCGGTCATGGGTCAGGGATTTGATCCGCTGCGTGAGGCCGCTGACCCTGGCGGCCTGGGCTGATGACTGGCCCAGCGTGGCGGGCCCGATGGGAGTGTAGGCGACTTCTAGACCTAACTAATGCGGGGGGTCGACGGGAGAGGCGTCGAAAATCCGACGTCCGGTCACCTTCTCCGACGAGATCCTCACGAACTGATCTCGGCGGCCCTCCACCCACGGTTGGACGAAGTTGCCCGAGACCGTCACCAAGTCGTCGATGGCGGTGAGGCGGCTGGCGTGACCGACGACGGTCACGCTCCAGCCCTTGCGCAGGTCGGCATCGAGCTGGTCGGCCTGGAAAGCAACTTTCTGGTGCTGTAACGCAGCAATGAGTTTCGCGCCGCCGGCAACTCGGATGACGATGTCGTTGCGCAACAAACGGAAGTTGACGGGGTGCACGGCGGGGTCGCCGTTGTCGAAGAAGATGAGCCGGCCGACTCGTACCCGCGGCAGCAAGTTCAAACACTGCTGCCGATCCAAGATGTCGAGTGCCTGACCGTCATTCATGAGTGATCACCAGCCCCGGCGTTGCGGGTGAGAGCCGATCAGCTCGCCCGGGCGGGTATCGCGGCTGCGGTAGACGACGTAGGGCCGGAACAGATAGCCGATCGGCGCGCTGAACGCGTGCACCAACCGGGTGAACGGCCACAAGGCGAACAACATGAGGCCGATCATCACGTGGACCTGGTAGTAGAGCGGAGCCCCGGCCATCAGATCGCCGCGCGGTTGCAGGATCCAGATCGAGCGGAACCAGATCGACACCGACTGGCGGTAGTCGTACGCCTCGCCGACCAGCCCGGAACCGAGGGCGGTCGCGTACAGCCCGGCGACGATGGCGGCCACCAGCACGACGTACATGAGCTTGTCGTTGACGGTGGTGGCCATGAAGACCGGGCCGCGGGTACGGCGCCGGTAGATCAGCAGCGCGATCCCGACGAGCGTCGACAACCCGGCGATGGTGCCGAGTATCACCGCCTGAAGGTGGTAGCCGTGTTCGCTCAGACCGACCGCACGCGTCCACGACTCCGGGATCACCAGGCCGATGACGTGCCCGGCGATCACCACGAGGATGCCGAAATGGAACATCGGGCTGGCGATGCGCAGCAGCCTGCTCTCGTAGAGCTGCGACGAGCGGGTGGTCCAGCCGAACTTGTCGTAGCGGTAGCGCCACCAGGTGCCGATCACGACGACGGCCAGCGTGACGTACGGCACCGCATCCCAGAAGATCTCCCCCATCTCAGACCCCCTCCGGTGCGCGCCGCGGCGGCACGGTCAAGGTGAACGGAGCGAGCCCGACCGCCTCGGCAGGCGGGCCGTCGACCGCCAACCGACGGGCCCGCCGGATCTCGTCGTCGGAGGCGGGCGGCAGCGTTGTCAGGACGGCGGCGACGGCAGGCGCGTAGGGCGACCCGGTGTCGCACAGCGCGCGGTGCACCACGTCCAGCGGTGTCCGGTGCGCGGCGAGCAACCGCCGTCCGCGCTCGGCGTCTGTGGTGGCGGCGAATTCCAACACGACGGCCAGGTGGTCGGGCGCCTCGTCAGCGGGCGGCACCGCGCCCGCGTCGCGGTAGGCCTGTACGAAGGCGAGCATCGCCTGACCGCGGTTGCGGGTGTCGCCCGCGGTCCAGTACGTCAGGTACAGCGTCGCGCGCCGATGCAGATCAAACGTCTCCACGTACAGCTGGGCAGCCGCCCGGTCATCGAGCGTCTGGACGGCGGACAACGTCGTCGAAAGATGTTCCCGGGCAGCTCCCTCGACGTGTTCGAGCAATGCGGCCGCGGCGTCGGAACGGTGGCGGTCGGGATAACTCAACGCCAGCGAGGCGCATTGCCAGACCACCCGGTCGTTCAGCGCCGTCTGCGCGCGGGAGAACAACTTCATTCCGGCTCCTCGCTGCCCGGGAACATGCCCGCCGGGGCACCGCGCCCATCCCAGTTGAGCAGGTTCACCCGGGGCGGTCTGGTTTCGTTGGCGGCCATGCCCTCGCTGGTCTGGCGGTGCCGCAGCGCGTGGAAGCTCTCCACCGCCACCGGCACCGGCCGGCCGCTGGCCTCACCGAAAGGGCCCGACTCGTACATGCCGGGTCCGCCCTCGAAGCTCAGCGAGCAGCCCGGCTCCTCCATCGACCTCGGCTCCGCATCGGCATAGGCCGTCGGAATGACATAGCGCTCCTCGTATTTCGCGAGCGCCAGCAGCCGGTACATGCTGTACATCTGCTCTTCGGTCAGCCCCACCGACTCGGGAATGTGGGGTTGAGTCTCCCGGCCGAGGTTGATGTCGCGCATATAGGAGCGCATCGCCGCCAGCCGCCGGAGCACCCCTTCGACAATGGTGGTCTCGCCGGCGGTGAACAACCCGGCCAGGTACTCGATCGGGATGCGGAGCGCCTCGAGGGCCCCGAAGAGGTTGCCGATGTCTTCCCCGTCGTGCCCATCGCGGCTGACGGCGTCGACGACCGGGGACAGCGGCGGGATGTACCACACCATCGGGACGGTGCGGAACTCCGGATGCAGCGGCAGCGCCACCTGATAGGTGTGGATCAGCGCGTAGGCCGGTGAGCGTTGCGCTGCCTCGATCCACTCGTCGGAGATGCCTCCGGCGCGCGCGCCGGCGATGACCTCGGGGTCGTGGGGGTCGAGCAGGATCGACTTCTGCGCCTCGTAGAGGTCTCGGTCGTCGGGCACCGAGGCGGCTTCGGTCACCCGGTCCATGTCGTAGAGCACCAATCCCAGGTACCGCAGTCGGCCGACGCAGGTCTCGGAGCACACGGTCGGTAATCCGACCTCGATCCGCGGATAGCACAGGGTGCACTTCTCGGCTTTGCCGGTTTTGTGGTTGAAGTACACCTTCTTGTACGGACAGCCCGACACGCACATCCGCCAGCCACGGCAGCGGTCCTGATCGACGAGCACGATGCCGTCCTCGACCCGCTTGTACATCGCACCCGACGGGCATGAGGCCACGCACGACGGATTGAGGCAGTGCTCGCAGATACGCGGCAGGTAGAACATGAAGGTCTGCTCGAGTTCGAGCCGGATCTCCTCGCTGACCTTGGCCAGTACCGGATCGCCGGCCACGATCTCCGGTGAGCCGCCCAGATTGTCGTCCCAGTTCGCCGACCACTCCACCTTCATCGGTTTGCCGCTGATCAGGCTGCGCGGCCGGGCCACCGGAAAGTGTTCGCCCAGC
The DNA here is from genome assembly GCA_046330855.1 of Mycobacterium sp. GTDB lineage: Bacteria > Actinomycetota > Actinomycetes > Mycobacteriales > Mycobacteriaceae > Mycobacterium. The sequence goes on along the minus strand of JAXLRX010000011.1, from coordinate 173 downwards.
GGAGCGCTGGTGAGGTTGTCGTAGTCGTAGGTCCACGGTTCGTAGTAGTCGCCGATGGAGGGCAGCTTCGGGTTGGAGAAGATGTGCAGCAGCTTGTGCAGCCGGCCGCCCCCGCGCAGCCGCAGCCGGCCCTTCGCGTCGCGCACCCACCCACCGCGCCAGCGGTCCTGGTC
>JAXLRX010000010.1:0-61456 GCA_046330855.1 Mycobacterium sp. | reverse complement strand
GCCGACTCTAAGCGCACCTTCGGTGGTGATCACTGAAGTCAATCGCTCCCGTAACGGTTGAATAACCGCCACACGTGTCACTTGAGTAACTCCAGCAACTGGCTACCTTCGGATTCAGGACCTGCAATCGAGGGAGTTATCTCACATGTCACGTTTGGTAAAAGTATTGGCCGCCAACGCAATTGCCACCGCTGGGCTGGGCGCGGCCGCCATCGCGCTGAGCTCGACCGCGGGTGCCGACCCGGTCGTCCCGCCGATCGTTCCCGGCGTCCCCGCGCTCGGCATGCTCCAGGACTTCGCCTCCAACCCCGCCGGCGTCGGCGGTGCCGTGCTGCAGACGGCGGCGACCGCGCTCAACGGCGCGTCCACCATGCTCGGCGCGCCGACGCCGAACACCCTGCCGGTGTCACCGATTCCAGGCAGTGTTCCGGTGTCGCCGATTCCGGGCGCCCTGCCCGTCTCGCCGATTCCGGGCGCCCTGCCCGTCTCGCCGATTCCGGGCGCACCCGCCACCCCGCCGGTTCCGGCCGCTCCGGTGCCGGCTCCCACCGGCGTCATCGGGTCGACGGTCGTGCCGTTGCTCACCCAGATCGGCATTCCGGCTCAGCTGGCCAACCTCGCGCCGGTCGCCACGGCGGCCGCTCCGGCCGTCGCGCCCGTCACGCCGGTTTCGCCCATCGCCCCGGTGGCCCCCGTCGCTCCGGTCGTCCCGGTGGCGCCAGCCGCGGCGGTCAACCCGATCCCGCTGCTCAACGCCCTGCCGTAATCCATACCCCGGACCAACTCCGAGCGCTCGAGGGAGCCTGCCGTGCTGAACATCGCCAAACTGGCCACCGGCCTGACCACTGTCGCACTGACCGTGGCCCTGAGCCCGGTCGCCGCGGCTGACCCGGCCATCCCGCTGGACCCGGGTCAGCTGCCCGGTCTGCAGGCCGTGCAGAGCCTCAGCCCGGTGGTTCAGCAGGCCGCGGCCAACCCCAAGTCGGCGCAGGAGTTGCTGCTGGCCGCCGCCTCTCAGCTGGCCGGTAACGCCACGACGCCGGAAGGCTCGATGGCGCTGGCACAGGCTGTCACCAAGTTCGTGCAGGACGGCGGCGCCGCCGGTCTCACCCCGCCGGCGGCGGCGGTGGCCCAGCAGGCCGGCGGCCCCGCCCACGGCACGGCACCGCTGCTGACGCCCGGACCCGGCAACGGGCCCATCCCACTGGAACAACACGTCCCGGCGCCGGGCGCGGTGCCCGGCACCGAGGCGCACCTGCCGGCCGGAATCAATCCCGCGAACGCCGTCGGTCCGGCCCCCGACGCCATGCCCGAGGTCCCCACCCCGGTCGCCGCGCCGGCCCCGGCTCCCGACGCCGCGCCGGTGGCGCTGGCGGCACCCGCCCCCGCACCGGCAGCGGCGGCCGCACCGTTCGACCCGGCCAAGCCGCCGACTCAGGAGTTCATGTACCCGTCGATCAGCAGCGGGTGCCTCAAGGACGGCGGCAACGTGATCGCTACCGCCATCTCGGTCGCGGGGCCGGCGAAGATCCCGGCGCCCGGCCCCGGCCCCGGCCAGATGGCCTACGTGTTCACCGCCGTGGGCACCCCCGCACCGGCCGCCGAGCAGAAGCTGCCGCTCAACGTCACCTGGGTCAACCTGACCACCGGCAAGTCCGGCACCGCCACCCTCAAGCCCAACCCGGAGATCAACCCTCAGGGTCCCACCACGCTGACCGCGATCGTCGACACCGGCGCGGGCAGCATCATGTCGACGATCTTCGGACAGGTGACCACGCTGGACAAGCAGTGCACCTTCATGCCGACGATCGGCTCGTCCGTCGTGCCCTGACCCCGCACGGGGCTAGGCTGAAAACACCGGCGGCGACGAGGGAGCGGACAGCAACGGTGGACCCACTGGAAACGATGGACTCGCTGATGCTCGCCGGTGAAAGATTCGGCAGCGCAATGCATGTCGGTGTTGTCCTGATCCTCACCCCGCCCGCCGACGCAGACCTCGACGGTTATGTCGACCGGCTCTACCGCGACAGTCTGATCGCCGAGCAGAAGGTCGACGCCCGGCTGCGCCGCCATCCCCACCGGGGCCCGGAGACCGGGGGCATCTGGACCTGGCGCCAGGTCGACTCCATCGACCTGAGCCGGCATGTGCACCGGGTGACGCTGACACCGGGGTCAGGCCCGGCCGACCTGTGGGAGTTGGTCTCCGACCTGCACGGCGGACGGCTGGACATGTCGGTGCCGCTGTGGACCAGCTACCTGATCGACGGGCTGCCCGACGGGCGGTTCGCCCTCTACATCAAGATCCACCACACGATCATCGACGGCGTCGGTGGATTGCGGATGATCAGCGAGTCGCTGAGCAGCGACCCCGACAAGCGCTCAATGCCGCCGTTCTACGCCGACAAGACCGCAAAGCAGGACCAGGCCGTGCAGAAAGCGGCGGCCGATAAACGTCCCCGCCTGCCGAACCCGTTCGCCGCAGTGCGCGCGGTCGCCGACGCCGCCGCGGCGGGCCTGGACCTGACCCGCCGGGTGGCGGCGGCAGAGGTGGCCAACATCATCGGCGCCATGGTGACCGATTCCGTGGTGCCGCCGTTCGATGCGCCCCAGACCCGGTTCAACGCCAAACTCGGCCCCCGCCGCGCCGCGGCCGGAACCAGCCTGGACCGGGAGCGCATTCGCGCCGTTCAGGACGCCGCGAACGTCACTGGCAATGACGTGGTCACCGCACTCATCTCCGGTGCGCTGCGGGCCTGGCTGCTCGAGCGTGACCAGCTTCCCGAGCGGACCATGGTCGCCATGGTGCCGGTCTCGGTGCGCGATCGCGACGGTGGCGCGGAGGGAGAAGCCAACGGCGGCAACAAGTTCGGCCTCGGGCTGTGCCCATTGGGCACCGATGTCGCCGACCCCGCCGAGCGGCTGCAGTTCATCCACCTGGCAATGAACAACATCAAGAACCAGGTCGTCACCAAGGGCTCCGACGCGATGCTGGCGGTGATGGGGCCCGCCATCGGGTCGACGGTCGTGCTGCCGTTGCTTCCGTTCAACACACTGCTCCCGCCGAGCTGCAACATGGCGATCTCCAATGTGCCGGGACCCAGGCGGGATATGTACTACAACGGCGCACACCTCGACGAGATCTATCCGGTCTCATCGGTGTTCGACGGGATGGGGCTCAACGTCACCGTCTGCAACTACGCCGGTCTGATCGGGGTCGGCTACGTCACCGATGCCGACGTGATGCCCCGCGTCGGCGAACTCATCCCGCTCACCGAGCGGGCACTGGCCGAACTGGAAACGGCGTTTGGGCTGGCTTAGGACGCGCGCCGGACGCCTCAGTAGGCCATGAAAAGAATGTGTTCCCGCTCGTACTGCATACCCGGGTGCGCCTCGGCGAGGTGGGCCTGCGCAAGCTCGACCAGTTCGTCCTCGTCCTTGCCGCGGATCGCCTCCCCGCAGGGGCAGTTCAGGTGAGTCTTCACTTCGCCTCCTTGGCAGCTGCCTTCATCTTCTTCTTATACGCCCGAACCTGCTCCAGCGAGCCCTTGTCCACCACATCGGCGATCGACATGTGGGTGCCGGCCTTCCCGTAATCCCCGGCCGCAGTCCGCCAGCCCGGCGGCGTGACCCCGTACTGCTTGCCCAGCAGTGCCAGGAAGATCTTGGCCTTCTGTTCCCCGAACCCCGGCAGCGCCTTCAGGCGCCGCAGCACCTCCGCACCGTCGGGATCACCCTGGGTCCACAGCCCCGCGGCGTTGCCGCCGTAGCGGTCGACGACCTCGCGGGCCAGGTCCTGGATCCGCTTGGACATCGAGCCCGGAAACCGGTGTACGGCGGGCGTTTCGGCACAGAGGGCGGCAAACCGCTCCGGTTCACACGCGGCGATCTCGGCAGGGTCGAGCCCGCCCAGCCGGTCGGCGATCTTGCGGGGGCCGGCAAAGGCCACCTCCATCGGTATCTGCTGATCCAGAAGCATCCCGAGCAGAAGCGCGAACGGATCATCCTGGAGCAATTGATCGGCGAGCGGATCCTGGGTGAGACACAGCGTCGGCATGCCCTCAAATCTAACGCCACGAGCAGCGCGACCCCGGATCCACAGGGAACCGTCCCGGCAAGCATTCGTGGGTGCGACGCCGTCTCTTGAATGCGTCGGTGCATTCACGAAAACTCAGACATGTTCAGACTCCATTGAGGAATAGGGCCCGAAAGGGGTTGCTGAGCAATAATTCTCAAGAGCCTCCTGGCCACTGCACCGGAAGAAAGCGCTCTCGTACGGGAATGAGATTTCCGAGGAAATCTCCCGCACCCGATTGGTTTTCCATAAAACCCCCGAATCGGCTGTTTTCTGGGGTTAATCTCCGGGCCTGCGCGGAAATCCGCGGCCTGGACGGTATTCCGAGGAGGCGTGGCCATGACGAAACCAACGGAACAGCGAAGCGCTGACTCATCCCCGGCCCGACTCCGGTGTTCGATGCCCGAGCGGAAATGGCTGTGGGTCGGTGCCGCGGCGGCCGGAATGGGCGCGGCGGTTCTGGCCGGATCGCCGGACGCCGCCGCCGACGCGGGTACCCGGGTGTCGAGCCCGTCTGCCGCCGGTCACGTCAGCCCGGCGCCCCACCGAGCGAACTCGACAGCGGCTCCCGCCGCCGCCTCGACGCCCCGCCCGGCCGCCACCATCGCATCGGCGACCCCCTCCCGCGCGAAGCTCCAAGCCGGCGTCAACATCGGCATCGGCAACATCGGCAACGGCAACATCGGCAACGGCAACATCGGCAACAACAACCTCGGCAGCGGCAACAGCGGCCCGGCCTCCACCGGCGGCGGCAACAGGAATGTGGGCCTGGGCAACTACGGGTCCGGCAACATCGGCGCCGGAAACGGAAGCACCGCCCTCGACGACGCCGACCTGAAATTGCCGGGAGTCTCGAACGGCAATATCGGCTTCGGCAACATCGGCAACAAGAACTTCGGCGTCAACAACGTCGGGGACAACAACTTCGGCATCGCCAACGGCAGCCTGATCACCGCGGCCGTCGACGACGCGACCTCCACCGGCAACGTGGGCATCAGCAACGTCGGAAGCAAGAACTGGGGCGTCGGGAACGTCGGTGACAACAACATCGGCTTCGCCAACAAGGGCAACAACAACATCGGCATCGGCTTGGTCGGTGACAACCTCATCGGCGTCGGCGGGTTCAACGCCAATGGAACAAAAGGCAACCTCGGCTTCGGCAACAACGGCAACTTCAACATCGGCCTGGGCAACACCGGAAACCACAACATCGGCTTCGGCAACACCGGCAACTACAACATCGGGATCGGGCTGACCGGCGACCACCAGATCGGTTTCGGCGGGTTGAATTCCGGCACCGGAAACAAAGGACTTTTCAACTCGGGAATCGGCAACACCGGCATTTTCAACTCGGGCAGCGCCAACGTCGGCATGGGCAATAGTGGCGGCAACAACCACGGCCTCTGGAATTCCGGCCTCACCAACACCGGCATCGGAAACGGCGGTATCGGCAACACCGGGTTCTTCAACCCGGGTGACACCAATACCGGGTCGTTCAACACCGGCATCCTCAACTTCGGGTTCCTGAACTCCGGCACCGGAAATCTGGGCGCCATCAACTCCGGCGGCACCTTCGATTACCTCGGTCACAACGTCGGCTTCTTCAACTCCGGCAATCACAACTTCGGCTTCTTCAACGCCGGCTTCGGAAACCTCGGCTCCTTCGACGCCGGCATCGACAACACCGGCATGTTCAACTCCGGCGGCTACGGGGTCAACCCACTTCTGTCCGGGCCGCAGATCGCCGGCCGTGCCGGCAACACCGGCATGTTCAACGCCGGATTCACCAACACCGGCGCCCTCAATGCGGGAACCTCCAACACCGGCCTGTGGAACACCGGCGAGGTCAACACCGGCTTCGGAGGCACCGGCGTCCACACCGGCAATTCGGGTTGGGGCAACTCCGGAACCGGGAACTCCGGCTTCTTCAACTCCAGCGATTACAACTCCGGGTTCTTCAACTCATCGGACAACGCGACCCATCTCGGCGGCTACAACTCCGGCTGGTTCAATTCCGGTGTCGGCGCCTACAACGCCGGCTGGTTCAACTCCCCGGCCGAGGGCAAGAGCACCGGATTCTTCAACTATGGCGAAGAGGGAAAGCTGTTTGTCGGCGTCCTGAACACCGGTGACCACAACATCGGCTTCATGAACTCAGGCGAGGACAGCACGGGCTTGTTCAACTCCGGCGACTACAGTTCCGGCGTGGGCAACTCGGGCAACAAACACGGCCTCAAAGGGCTGGGCAATTCCGGCTTCTTCAACAGCGGAATCCTGAGTTCGGGCGGCTTCAACAGGGGCATCGCTCAATCAGGGTGGTTCAATTAGCTGATACCCACCTTCGTGAACGGGCTGTGACGAGCGGATTCTTAGCTCTGCAGCCGACACAGGCAAGCGGTATATTCCACGAAACCGGAATCAGCACTCAAGCGGAGGTTAGCGATGAAGAAGTCCGTCGCCGGCGGAGTCGGTGTCGCAGCCGCTCTTCTGGTGGTCTTCGGTTCGGGGTCAGCCAGCGCGGTCAACGAGTACGCCGGTCAGACATATGACAAAGCGGTCCAGGCGATCAGCAGCGGCGGCGGGTCGGCGGTCATCGCCACCAAGGAAGGCAGCTATCTCCCCTTGGACCAGTGCCTCGTCGTCGGCTCACGGAACGCGTCGTTCCTGGACTCCAGCGGGAACAGGCAGGGCGGAAAGGTGCTGCTGGACCTGAACTGCAACGACACATCAGCGCTCAACGGCCATCCCGGCAACTCGGTGACCACGCCGGAGGGCCAGAAGGTTCACCAGATCCAGAACACGGCGAAGCAGATCAACGAGAACTACGCCGAAGCCACCGCTGCCGGCCAGAAGTCGTGGTGTGAGGAGAACTCCTCCGACTGCGCCCAGTTCTGCACGAATGCCGGGCAGGGTTTGTGCTCGGCGGAGGTCATGCAGGCTCTCGGCGCCTAGCCACCGCGCCGCAATCCTCGCCATAGCCTCGTTCTAGGCACCGTGCTCGCACCCGCGTGAGCACAATGAGTGCCGGAACGGAGGTGTGATGTCCAACGGGCCGGCGCTGGCGCTCACCCTGTCCCTGGCGGGCCTGGCCGTCGCACTCGGACTGCTGGCCGTGCTGACCCGCCGGGTGGTGACCACCCCCGAGGAACGCACCGTGCACGCCGCCCTCCACACCGCCTCCCTGGCCGCCCGGCCGCTGCGCAAGGGGCTGAACCCCGACTCGGCCCGCGAGGCCGCGCCACACCTGCGAGCGCTGACCGGCTCCGACGGCCTGGCGCTCTACGACGCCGAAGCCCAACCGCTGGTGAGTGATCCGCCGGAAGTCTGGAGCGACGCGACCCGGGCGGCGTGCCGGCAGGCGGCGAGCGACTCCATCGACGGCCGGCGGCGGGTGCTACTCCGCGACCAGGCGCCCACCATCGTGGCCCAACCGTTGCTCGACGACGACGGAACGGCGCTGGGCGCGATGGTCGCGCTCAGCATCGCCGAACCTGCCCCGGGCATGCTCGGCGCCATCGGCGAGGTGGCCCGTTACGCAGCCGGGCAGTTGCAGCTGGCTGAACTCGACGCGTCGCGAGCCCGGCTGGACCGTGCCGAGGTGTTGGCGCTGCGCGCCCAAATCAGCCCGCACTTCATCTACAACGCCCTGAACACCATCGCGTCGTTCGTCCGAACCGACCCGGACCGGGCCCGCGAACTGATCCTCGAGTTCGCCGACTTCACCCGGTATTCGTTCCGCTCCGCGGGGCCCTACACCGTCCTGGCCGACGAGCTGCGCAACATCGACCGCTACCTCACCCTGGAAAGAGCCAGATTCGGCGCGCAACTCTCCGTGAAACTGAGGGTGGCCCCGGAAGTGCTCAACGTCGTCGTTCCCTTCCTCGCGCTGCAACCGTTGGTGGAGAACGCCGTTCGGCACGGACTGGCCGGGCGTCCGGGCGGCACGGTGGAGATCACCGCGCGCGACGACGGCGCCGATTGCCTGATCACCGTCGAGGACGACGGCATCGGGATGGACCCTGACGCCCTGCGTGGCGGCACCGGAGACGTCCTCGGCGACGACGAGAGCGCCGCGCACGTCGGGCTGACCAATGTCGATCATCGCCTGCGCGCGGCCTTCGGCAACGACTACGGTCTGGTGGTCGAAACAGCTCCTGGTGCGGGCACCAAAGTCATCATGCGGGTGCCGAAATTCCGTGCCGGAGTGCGGCCTTGATCGACGCGGAGGTGCGATGACGGCGCTGCTGCGGGTGCTGGCTGTCGACGACGAGGCCCCCGCCCTGGATGAACTCGCCTACCTCTTGGGCCGTCACCCCGACGTCGCGGACGTTGTCGCCGTGGGCGATGCCACCGCGGCTCTGCGCGCACTCAACGAGCAGACTCTCGACGCGGTCTTCCTCGACATCAACATGCCGGGCCTGTCCGGCATGGAACTCGCCGGCGTGCTGACGAACTTCTCCCACCCCCCGGCGCTGGTGTTCGTCACCGCCCACGACGACAAGGCGGTCGCCGCGTTCGACGTCGGCGCACTGGACTATCTGCTGAAGCCCATTCGCGAGGAGCGACTCGACGCCGCGATCCGGCGCGTCCGCGCGAGCCGGGCGGCCACACCCGGCCGCCCGGCCGCCCCGGGAGACGACGTCATCCCGGTGGAATTGGGCGGGGTGACGCAACTGGTCCGCTGCGACAGCATCGGCTGGGTCGAGGCCGAGGGCGACTACGCCCGGCTGCACACCGCGACGGGATCCCATCTGGTGCGAATCCCGTTGAGCGTCTTGGAAGACCGCTGGCGCGCGCGCGGATTCCAGCGGGTCCACCGCTCCTATCTGGTGGCCCTGGCCATGGTGACCGGACTCCGGACGTCGACCGCCGGGACCCTGGTGCGGCTGCGCGCCAACGGATCGTCGGCGGCCGTGGAGCTGCCGGTCAGCCGCCGGCAGGCCCGCGAGCTTCGCGACCGGCTGATCCGGGATCCGATGCGCAGTTTCCGTCCCGGCAGCGGCGAATGACCGCCGGCCGCCCACAACGTCAGCGCGTGGTGCTCGCGCACCGACGCGGCACGCGGATGGTGCGGACTCGGGTGGAACTGCAGGAGCAGACCGAGGTCGGCGACGCCCTGGTCCGCGGGCTGGTGCGCGCACAGCTGGGCCTGGCCCTCCGACTGGGCGCTCTGGTGCTCGGAGCGATGATGACGCTTGCGTTGCTGGACAGCGCTTTTCCCGCCTTCAGCGCCGTGACGGTTTTCGGCTTCCGGCCGAACTGGCTGATCCTCGCCGTGCTGAGCTACCCGGCGATATACGGCGTCGGCCGGCTGTACATCCGGCTGGCCGAACAGGGTGAGCGCGACTTCACCCGGATCGTCGACGCCGGCGAGGAACAGTGAACTCCACCGCGCTGACCGCCGCGGCACTCATCGCCGCCTCGGTGGCCACGGTGGCCGTCGGGTCCTGGGGGTGGCGCATCTCACGCACCACCTCGGATTTCCTGGTGGCCTCGCGCACCGTGCCGCCGCACCTCAACGCCGCCGCGATCTCCGGCGAATACCTCTCGGCGGCGTCGTTTCTCGGCGTGGCCGGTCTCATCACGAAGTACGGTGCCGACGCGTTGTGGTACCCCGTCGGCTTCACCGCCGGATACCTGGGCCTGCTGTTGTTCGTCGCGGCGCCCCTGCGCCGATCCGGCGCCTACACGGTTCCGGACTTCGCGGAGTTCCGGCTCGCGTCACCACGGCTGCGACGGGTCGCGATGGTCGTGGTGGTCACCATCTGCGTGCTGTATCTGGTGCCGCAGTATCAGGGCGCGGGCCTGACCCTGCGAACCCTGCTGGGCGTGCCGACGTGGATCGGTCCCCTGGCGGTGGGTGCCATCGTGATCGCCAACGTGGTCGGTGGCGGGATGCGGTCCATTACCTTCGTCCAGGCGTTCCAGTACTGGCTGAAGCTCACCGCCGTCGCGGTGCCCGCGTGCGCGATGCTGCTGGTGGCCTTCCCACTGCGTCCTGAACTCGGCGGCCCGTTGCCACCGGCCGTCGACCGGCAGACCACGGTCACCGTCGAGACCGACGTCGACCTCATGGTCACCGATCCGGCCGGCGTCACGGTCACCGGGACGCTCGACGGCAACCCCGCCCGCGACGCCGGCCTGAGCGCCGGCCGGCACACCGTCGCCGCGGGCAGCACCGTGACACTGGCCACCGGGGCCCACACGCCCACCGTCGACGGCATCCCCACGAGCGGGGCGGCTTGGGTGCGCAGCGGCACCGGCGTGGGCGGCAGACACCCTCTCTACCAAGTGCTTTCGATCATCGTGGCGACGTTCCTCGGAGCGATGGGGCTGCCCCATGTGCTGGTGCGGTTCTACACCAACCCCGACGGCCGGGCGGCCCGCCGCTCGGCCCTGGCGGTCATCGCGCTGCTCGGGATGTTCTATCTCTTCCCCACCCTGCTGGGCGCACTCGCCCGGGTCTACGTGCCGCAGATCCTGGTCACCGGTAAGGCCGACGCCGCCGTACTGCTGCTTCCGTCGGCGGCCATCGCCGGCGTCGGAGGCCAACTGCTCGGCGCGCTCGTGGCAGCCGGCGCCATCGCGGCGTTCCTGGCAACCTCCTCGGGTCTGCTGGTCAGTGTGGCCGGAGCCGTGTCCACCGACCTGTTGCGCGGGCGGGTGCGGGACTTCCGCATCGCGGCGGCTGTCGGCGGCCTGGCGCCGATCCCGTTGGCACTGGCGGCGTCGACCTTCGAGTTGTCGCGCGGTGTCGGGTTGGTGTTCGCGGTAGCGGCCTCGACGCTGTGCCCGCTGCTGGTGCTCGGCATCTGGTGGCGCGGCCTGACCGCGGCGGGCGCAGTGGCCGGGCTCGCCGTCGGCGCGGTGTCCTCAGCCGTGGCAACGCTGCTGGCTGTCACGCGGTGGATCGGCGACGACGTCGCCGGCGGGTGGCCCGCCACCGTGATCGGCTATCCCGCCGGGGTGACCGTACCGCTGTCGTTCGCGACCATGGTGGCGGTCAGCAGGTTCACCCGCGGGCCGGAGCAGCAGGACGTGTCCCGGGTCTTCGCGCGGATGCACCTGCCGGAGCGGATGGGCATGGGAATCGAACGGGTGCCGACGGAGCGAGCGACCACTCGATCGGGCTGATCCGCTGACCGTTCATCGCCGCCTGCCCACCGCTCGGCGCAGGCTCGGGCACTTCGGCTCGCAGAGCCTCGGAGTGTGACCTGGCTCTCTCTAGGCTCAGGGCCAACAATTCGCACGATCGGCAGGAGTCGTTGTGGCCACACCCGATGTCGAGCCCCGGGAGGTCCATCCCAGTGGCTCGCAGTACCTGGCCGTACAGGCCAGTCCCGAGTTCCAGGATCTGCGGCGCACCCTGCGCCGGTTCGTCTTTCCGATGACGGCGTTCTTCCTGATCTGGTATGCCACCTACGTGTTGCTGGGCGCCTTCGCCCACGACCTGATGGCGACCAAGGTCTGGGGAAACATCAACCTGGGCCTGATTCTCGGTCTGGGCCAGTTCCTCACCACGTTCCTCATCACCGGGATGTACATCCGTTTCGCACACCGTGAACTCGACCCGCGCGCCGAGGCCATCCGCAACGAGATGCATTGGAGCGAGCAGTGACGACCAGCTTCCTGGCGGCCGACACGATCGGGAACCCGGCCATCAACATCAGCATTTTCGCGGCGTTCGTCGTCATCACCCTGGTGATCGTGATCCGGGCCAGCCGCTCGAACACCAACGCGACCGAGTTCTTCACCGCCGGGCACGCCTTCACCGGACCGCAGAACGGTATCGCGATCGCCGGCGACTATCTGTCGGCGGCCAGCTTCCTCGGCATCGCCGGGGCCATCGCCGTCTACGGCTACGACGGCTTCCTCTACTCCATCGGCTTCCTGGTCGCCTGGCTGGTGGCTCTCCTGCTGGTGGCCGAATTACTCCGCAACACAGGCAAATTCACCATGGCCGACGTGCTGAGCTTCCGGCTCAAGCAACGCCCGGTGCGGCTGGCCGCGGCCATCTCCACGCTCACGGTGTCGCTGTTCTATCTGCTGGCCCAGATGGCCGGCGCCGGCGGCCTGGTGGCCCTGCTGCTCGACATCCACGGCCGCGCAGCGCAATCCGTGGTGATCGCGATCGTCGGCGTGCTGATGATCGTCTACGTCCTGATCGGCGGCATGAAGGGCACCACCTGGGTGCAGATCATCAAGGCGGTCCTGCTGATCAGCGGCGCGGCGCTGATGACGATCATGGTGCTGGCCAAGTTCGGGCTGAACTTCTCCGACATCCTCGGCTCGGCGCAGGAGATGGTCAGCAAGGCCACCACCAAGGGTGTCGCCAGCCGCGACGTGCTCGCGCCCGGCGCCAAATACGGCACGAGCACGACCTCCAAGGTGGACCTGCTCTCCCTGGGCCTGGCTCTGGTGCTGGGCACCGCCGGGCTGCCGCACGTGCTGATGCGCTTCTACACCGTGCCCACCGCCAAAGAGGCACGGCGGTCGGTGGTGTGGGCGATCGGCCTCATCGGCGCCTTCTACCTGTTCACCCTCACCCTCGGTTACGGCGCGGCCGCCCTGGTCGGGCCGGACACCATCCTGAAGGCTCCGGGTAAGGAGAACTCCGCCGCACCGCTGCTGGCCTTCCAATTGGGCGGGGTGATCCTGCTCGGCATCATCTCGGCGGTGGCGTTCGCCACCATCCTCGCGGTGGTGGCGGGCCTGACCATCACCGCATCGGCCTCCTTCGCCCATGACATCTACGCCAGTGTGATCAAGAACCACCGGGTCACCGAGGACGAGCAGGTGCGGGTGTCCCGCATCGCCGCGGTCGTATTGGGCATCGCCGCAATCGGTTTGGGCATTCTGGCCAACGGGCAGAACGTGGCGTTCCTGGTGGCGCTGGCGTTCGCGGTGGCGGCCTCGGCCAACCTGCCGACCATCCTGTACTCGCTGTACTGGCGGCGGTTCAACACCCGCGGCGCGCTGTGGAGCATGTACGGCGGCCTGATCAGCTGCATCGTGCTGATCGTCTTCTCCCCCGCGGTGTCGGGCACGAAAACCTCGATGCTGCCCGGTGAAGACTTCCACTTCTTCCCGCTGTCCAACCCGGGCATCGTGTCGATCCCGCTGGCGTTCCTGCTGGGCATCATCGGGACGCTCACCTCACGCGACACCGGCGATCCGGAACTGAACGCGGAGATGGAGGTGCGCTCACTGACGGGCGTCGGCGCGGAGAAGGCGACGCACCACTAGGTCAGATTTCTGGTGCGTCAGCGGCTCAATCTGCGAAGCGGCGGAACCGTTTTCGGCGGCTGGCGACGGGCCGGCAACTCATCGAGCAGCCGGGTCGTCGCCGCCGCAACCTCCACGACGGCGGCTTCAAACACATCTGCGATGGCCGCTGGGGGACGGGTGAGCCCGCTGACCTTTCGCACGTACTGCCGAGCAGCCGCCATGATCTCCTCGTTCGTGGCGGCGGGCTCCAGGCCCCGTAGTTCGGTGATGTTTCGGCACATTTCCCCAAAATAGGCGCCGCTGCCCGCTGGCGTTGATTGAGGAGTCTGGCAGGACCGCACTCGAGCTTCGTCTGCGCCACTCCTCATTCAAACGGGCAGGCGCGGTGTCCGGTCAGGCTGCGGGCTCTCGGGCGCGACACAGCCGTATCGGGGTTTAGCCGCTCTTGCGGCGGAACTCCCGGCGGTTCTCCACCGGCCCGTGCGCTCGGGACTGCTTGGCCCCGCCGTCCCGGTGCGCGGCGCCGCCGGCCGACTTGGCGTTCTTCTTCTCCAGCGCTTCGCGGAACTTGCGCTTGGTCTCGTCCTGCGGGTCAGCGTCCGACTCAGCCATGCGGTCAGCCTAGTCGCCGCCGTGCTTACCGCCGCCTTTCCCGGGCTTCTGACCGTGGTTCGCTCCGTTGCCCCTCCCCGGGTCGCCCGTCAGCGGCAGTGCCGACGTAGCGCGATGACGGCCATCCAATGGCCAAACCGGTCCGGGCCGCGGACCGCTCAGCGCATACCGGGCGGCATGCCGTACAGATGGCCGATCGGCAGTCGCAGCAGCACCCGACGGTCGACCACCATCGCCTCGCGGTACTCGTCCCAGTCGGGGTGCTCCCCCGCGATGGCGCGGTAGAGCGCCACAAGCGACTCCACCGTGTCGTCGTTCGGGGCGGCCGCCGGTGCGCTGAGCACCGCGTCGCCCTCGGCCACCGCGTAGGACCAGCCGTCATCGGAACTGACCAGCAACGACGCCCTCGGATCACGCCGCAGGTTGCGGGTCTTGGCCCGGGGTTCGGTGATCGACACCTCGACGGTCAGCGAGCGAGGGTCGAAGTGATAGGTCACGTTCGACAACTGGGGCCGGCCGTCCCGCTTGATGGTGGCCAGCACCCCCAGGGAGTTGTCGGCGATCAACGCCAGCAGTTTGTCGTCGAAAACCTGGCGGGTCATGGCGTCGAGCGTACGTCGGTAGGGTTGCGGTATGACCCGCTATGCGGCTTTCCTTCGCGGGGTCAACGTCGGCGGGGTGAACCTGAAGATGGCCGATGTGGCCGCAGCCTTCCACTCCGCCGGGTTCGGCGACGTGCGCACGATCCTCGCCAGCGGCAACGTGCTGTTCAGCGCACCGGGCGACGCGAAAGCCGTGCGCTCGGCCGCCGAGACCGCACTGCGACGGCAATTCGCTTACGACGCCTGGGTTCTCGTGTACGACGTCGCGACGGTCCGGGACGTCGTCGAGGGATACCCGTTCGAGCGCGAGGTCGACGGCAGGCATTCCTATGTGACGTTCGTCAGCGATCCGGCTGTTCTCGACGAACTCGCCGCCCTGGCTCCCGGTCCAGACGAGGACGTCGCCCGGGGCGACGGGGTTCTCTACTGGCAGGTGCCGAAATCGGCGACGTTGGCCTCCGCCGTCGGCAAGACCATGGGCAAGCGGCGCTACAAGTCCTCGACCACCACCCGCAACCTCCGCACGCTGGACAAAGTGCTGCGCGAGTAGGTTGATCGCGTGACCGATCGCAACGTCGAATCCGCCGCACTGACCGGCGTCTCCGAGACCGCCCTGATGACGCTGAACGGCCGCGCCCACCAAGCCGGGCTGCCCGACGCGATCATCGACGATCCGATGGCCATCAGATTGCGCGATGCCTTCACCACCACCTACGGCGTGGACTACAGCAAGTTCGGCCGCCGCGGCCAGGAGATGGCGCTACGTTCACTGGCGGCCGACGGGTGCACCATCGAATACCTGCGCACCCATCCGAAGGCCACCATCGTGGCGCTCGCCGAGGGCTTCCAGACCAGCTTCTGGCGCCTCGACAAGGCGGTGCCCGAT
This sequence comes from Mycobacterium sp., assembly GCA_046330855.1. GTDB lineage: Bacteria > Actinomycetota > Actinomycetes > Mycobacteriales > Mycobacteriaceae > Mycobacterium. Next base: position 46,056 of record JAXLRX010000010.1, on the reverse strand, counting down.
GCGCAGTTCCGGTGGGTGTCGGTCGATCTGCCGCCGGTGATCGAACTGCGAGAGCAACTGTTGCCCGCCTCCGACCGCATCACCAACATCGGCCAGTCCGCCCTCGACTACAGCTGGATGGACCGGATCGACACCTCCGAGGGTGTCTTCATCACCGCCGAAGGCCTGCTGATGTACCTGCAGCCCGACGAGGCGATGGATCTGATCCGCCAGTGCGCCAAGCGTTTTCCCGGTGGCCAAATGTTCTTCGACCTGCCGCCGACGATTCTGAAGAAGGTCGCGCCGAAGGGTATCCGGGCCTCGAAGACCTACCGGGTGCCGCCGATGCCGTTCAGCCTGTCGGTCAACCAGCTGCGCGCGCTGGTGGGCCGGGTTCCGGGCCTCAAGGCGGTGCACGACGTGCCGATGCCCGCCGGGCGCGGGTTCGTCTTCAAGACGGTGTTTCCGGCATTCTGGCATTTCGGGCCCATGAAGCCGTTCCGGGGCGTCTACGCGCTGCTGGATTTCGGCTGACCGAACTCGGCATCGAGATAGCGCCGCGCCGCCGCGGCGTCCACGCCCAGCGCCCGGGCCGCTTCGGCGTACACCCGCGCGGCGGCCGCCATCGCCGCGTCGGTGGGATCGCGACGGGCGATGAAACTGCCCTGACGGCCGCGGGTTTCGACGACGCCGGCGGTCTCCAGTTCGCGGTATGTTCGCGCGACGGTGTTGACCGCCAGCCCCAGTTCACCGGCCAGCTCACGAACAGTGGGCAGGCGGCTACCGGCCGGCAATCGCCCGTCACGGACCGCCTCGATGACACCGAGGCGCAGCTGCTCGAAGATCGGGGTGGCCGCCTGTGCGTCCACGCCCAGCCACCCGGCCAACTCCGACATGTGCCCAAGTATGGCGCACCGTGCGCAAAAGCCCAGCTAAAGCCCGATAAGGTAGCGGCAACGGTCTGAAGAAAGGCAGCAGGTTGACCGATTCCGACAAGCTCCGGATCGCGGTCTTCAGCGGTGCGGGGATCTCCGCCGAAAGCGGCGTGCCGACCTTCCGCGACGACGAGACCGGCCTGTGGGCGAAATACGACCCCTATGAGATCTCCAGCACCGACGGGTGGCAGAAACATCCCGAGCGGGTGTGGGCCTGGTATCTGTGGCGCCACCATCTGGTCAAGGAGGTCCAGCCCAATGACGGCCACCGCGCCGTGGCGATGTGGCAGGACCACGCCGACGTCACGGTGATCACCCAGAACGTCGACGATCTGCACGAGCGGGCCGGCAGTCGCGCCGTGCACCACCTGCACGGCAGCCTGGCTGAATTCTGGTGCGACACCTGCGGTTCCCGCTACCACGGGCCATTGCCCGATATGACCGAGCCGGAACTGGAGAAGGCGCCGCCGCACTGCGAATGCGGCGGGCTGATCCGGCCCGGGATCGTGTGGTTCGGCGAGCAACTGCCGGACGAGCCCTGGCAGGCCTCCGTCGAGGCGGTGGCAACCGCCGACCTGGTGGTGGTGGTCGGCACGTCCGGCATCGTCTACCCCGCCGCGGCACTGCCTGAGGTGGCATTGGCCAACGGCGCGACCGTCATCGAGGTCAACCCCGAACCCACCCCGCTGTCCAGCGCGGTCACGGTGTCGCTGCGCGAAAGCGCGACGACGGCCCTGCCGACCCTGCTGCAGCGGCTCCCCGAACTGGTGCCCCGCGGCGGTTAGGCCGGCTTCACCGCCCGGCCCACCGCGACCTCCGAGACCGGCATCGGCACCCAGGCCGGAAAGGTCCACTGGTGGCGCGCCGCGTCCACGGAGAAGCCCGCGCCGGTGATCGCCCGCTCGGTGTCGCGGTGGGTGTGGCAGTTCCCGGAGATCCTCGGCCACACGGTCGCGTCGGCCAGTCGCTGCAACGAGCCGCGCCATCCCGCGCTCGCGACGTGCTCGAAGTACCGCAACTCACCGCCCGGCTTGAGCAGTGAATTGAGTTGCTGCAGAACGGCTTCGGGATCCTGCACCGAGCACAGCACCAGCGAGCACACCACCGCGTCGAACCGATCGCCGCCAGGCAGCGCTTCGATGGTGGACTCGACGACCCGCACCGGCACCGGCGCACCGGAGGCCGCTTCGCGCGCGATCGGAGCCAGCCGGGTCTCGGGTTCCAGAGCGACGACCTCCTCCACGGTCTTCGGATAGAACGCGAAATTGGTACCGGTGCCCGCCCCCACCTCCAGCACCCGGCCGGACAACCCGGCGAGGTTCTCGGAACGCAACCGTCGCAGAAGTGGGGTTTCGTGGGCCGACATCACCTTCCACATCCGCGCGAAGAACGGATGGTCGAGGGTCTTTCCGGCAGCCTGTTCGCTCACTTCCCCACTGTAACCAGCGGTTCGGCGCTTCCGGCACGGCGATCGACCGGCTCCTCGGTCAGCCCGATGCGCTCGTGCAGTCGCACCAGTGGCGCCGGCGCCCACCAGTTCCATTTACCCATCACCTGCATGAAAGCCGGTAGCAGCGCCATCCGGACCAGGGTGGCGTCGACCAGTATCGCCAAGGTGAGCCCGAGGCCGAAGATCCGCATGAAGGAGACCTGAGCGGCAATCAGTGCGGCGAACGCGATCGCCATGATCAGCGCCGCCGCCGTCACCACCCGTCCCGTGCGGGCCAGTCCCAGCGCCACGCTCTCTTCGCTGTCGGCGCGGGTTTTTGCCCGGCCCGATGTCGCCGATCCTGCGGCTACCGAACTCAACCAGAACTCACGGATGCGCGCCAGCAGGAAGACCTCGTAGTCCATCGACAGGCCGAAGGCGACGCAGAACATCAGCACCGGGATGTTGGCTTCCATGGTGCCGGTCGGCGTGGTGCCCAGCGCCCCGAGGTGGCCCTCCTGAAACACCCAGACCAGCGCACCGAATGCCGCCGACAGTGAAAGGACGTTCAGCACAATGGCTTTCAGCGGCAGCGCAAGACTTCCGGTGAGAAGGAACAACAGCACGAAGGTGATGGCGCCGATCAGGGTGAGCACCAACGGCATCCGCGACGTGACCGCGGAGACGATGTCCCGGTTCATCTGGGCGCCGCCGGCGATGAGAACCTCGCGACCGGCCGGTTCGGGTACGGCGTGCAGCCGGTCGAGTTGCGCTTTGGAGGCTTGCGAGTACAGCGGAGCGGTGCTGCGCACAGATAGGAACGCGCTGCCGTCGGCCACGGCCGCGGGCGCCGACGGCGGACCCACCCGGCTGCCGTTGACGAACGTCCCGCCCGGCGCGGACACCAACGTCACGTCCGGAACCCGGGAGAGGCCGGCAGCGTAGCGATCAAGTTCAGCGCCGGTCACCGGGGCCGCGTCCGGGATCGCCATGATCAGACCGTTGTTGAGGTTGCTCGGGAAATCGTTGCGCAACAGGTCGCCCACCTGGTGGGCCGACGCGCTCCGCGGGAGCACCCGGTCATCGGGGCTGCCGAATTCGATCCTCAGGAAAGGTGTTCCGAGAAGCACCAGTCCGGCGATGATCGCCACACCGATCGGGATGGATCGCCGCATGACGACTTTGGTGGAGCGGTACCAGAACAACCGCTCGACGGGCTTGGCGACCGGGTCGGGCCGGCCGAGACTGCGGCGCAGCCAGCGGCGAATGTCCCAGGCGTCCAGCCGGTTGCCGAGCACCACGATGGCCGCCGGTGTGACGAACACCGCAGCCGCCGCGGCGAACGCGACGGTGGCCACGCCGGAGTACGCGAACGACTTGAGGAAGTACATCGGAAACACCAGCAGTGCCGACAGCGACAGTGCGACTGTCACCGCGGAGAACAGCACCGTCCGCCCCGCGGTGCTCATCGTCCGCGTGAGGGCGGCCTCCGGCGTTGCGCCGCCATTGAGCTCGTCGCGATAGCGGCTGACGATCAGCAGCGTGTAGTCGATGGCCAGGGCCAGGCCGAGCGCGGTGGTGATGTTGAGCGCGAAAATCGACACGTCGGTGAAGTGGGTGATCAGCCGCAGCACCGACATGGCACCGAGGATCGCCATCATGCCGACGAGGAGCGGCAGGGTCGCGGCGATCAACCCGCCGAACACCCAGACCAGGACCAGGAAGCTCAGCGGGATTGCGATGGCCTCCATGCGCATCAGGTCACGCTTGGTCTGCTCGTTGATCTGCTTGATGATCATCGAACTTCCACCGGCCGCCACGGACACCCCGGCGCGATCGCCGACAACCTGGGAGGCCAGTTCCGACGCGTATTCCTGGGCTTTGTTCTCGCCGCCGTCCATGGTGGCGATCACCAGACCGGTCTTGCCGTCGGTGCTGAGGAGTTCGGCGGCCGCGGCCGGCGGCGAGGTCCACGGGGAGGTCACCGAAAGCACATTGGGCGAGGCGTCGAGCCGGGCGGCGATGTCCGCGCCGACGGCTCGGGCCGGCGCGCTGGTGGCACCGGCCGGGTCGGTCACCGTGATGAGCAGCTGCTGGTCACTCTGGCCGAACTTCTCGCTGAGCAGCTGCGCGGCGCGGGCCGATTCCGACGAGGGGTCCTGGAATCCGCCCGAGGACAGATGGTTCGCCACCGGGATGCCGAAGACAGCGGTGAGAACGGCCAGCAGAGCAGCGACCGCCAGGATCAGCCGTGGCGACCGAAGTGCCAGCTTGGCGATTCGTGCGAGCATCGCTCCCCCTGTTTCGCTTTGCGGCGTCATTTCGCACAGTGATTCGGTGCGGGACCGAGTTTGGTGGCGTCCGACTTCGGACGAGTCTGGTTGCGGCGCGAAAAGGGGGCAACCGCTGGAGAGGGGCTGTTACTCGCCGGTAAGAATTGCCACCAAACTCCGAAACGTGACTCAAAGATTCCTTAATCGTGACGCTTAAGTTAAGCGACATGTGGATCGACGACACCAGTGCCGATGTCATCAAAGTTGACTTCGAAGCCCTGTATCACGGCGACGTGCTCGTGGAGGGTGACACCTCTGAGCAATTCGTCGACGTTGCCTGAGTTCAGGTAAAGCGACGGGGCCCTAGGGCCCGGCGTCGTGAGATCGGTTCGTCCACGAGCCACCCCAACGAAAAAGTGCCCGCCTGCTGACAGGCGGGCACTTTGGCGTCTGCGTCAGGCCGGCACCCTGGCATCCGAGGTGACCATGCCAGCCAGCCGGCCGGTGATGATCTCCTCGGCCTCGGTGACCATGCGGCTCACCAGCTCACCGCAGGTGGGGATGTCATGGATCAGGCCCATGACGGTGCCGACGGTCCAGATGCCCGCGTCGGGATCGCCATCCTCGAACACCTTGCGTCCGCGCGATCCGGCCACCAGCTCCATCACGTCGCCGAACTGACCGCCGTTCTTGAGGATCTCGACGACCTCGCGCGACACCGCATTCGAGGCCACCCGGGCGGTGTTGTGCAGGCTGCGGAAGATCAGCTCGGTACCGAGCTCGTTGCCGTCGACGATGGCCTGCTTGATGTTCTGGTGGATCGGCGACTCCACGGTGCACATGAACCGGGTGCCCATGTTGACGCCGTCGGCGCCGAGCGCCAGCGCGGCCACCAGACCGCGGGCGTCGCCGAAACCGCCGGAGGCGATCATCGGTATCTCGATCTCCTTGGCGGCGGCCGGGATCAGCACCAGGCCGGGCACGTCGTCCTCGCCGGGATGGCCGGCGCACTCGAACCCGTCGATGCTGATGCCGTCGACCCCGAGGCTCTGGGCTTTGATGGCATGCCGCACCGAGGTGCACTTGTGCAGCACCTTGATGCCGTGGTCGTGGAACATCGGCAGATGCGGCGCCGGGTTGGAGCCGGCGGTCTCGACGATCTTGATGCCCGCGTCGACGATGACCTGGCGGTACTCGTCATACGGCGGCGGGTTGATGGCCGGCAGGATCGTCAGGTTCACCCCGAACGGCTTGTCGGTCATCTCGCGGACCCGGTCGATCTCCCTGGCGAGGTCCGCCGGCGTCGGCTGGGTCAAAGCGGTGAGGAAGCCCAGGGCGCCCGCATTCGCAACGGCCGCAACGAGTTCGGCACGCCCCACCCACTGCATGCCACCCTGGGCTATGGGGTGTTCGACGCCGAAGGTCTCGGTGAACTTGGTTGTCAACGGCATGTGTTCTCTCCTACTCGACTGTGTCTGATGCTCTTCGCGCAAGCGCTCATCTGTTCTTGATGCTCTTCGCGCAAGCGCTCATCTGTTCTTGATGCTCTTCGCGCAAGCGCTCATCTGTTCTTGATGCTCTTCGCGCAAGCGCTCATCTGTTCTTGATGCTCTTCGCGCAAGCGCTCATCGCGGTGCCATGCGGATGGCGCCGTCGAGGCGGATGACCTCGCCGTTGAGCATCGGATTCTGCACGATATGCACAGCGAGGGCGCCGTATTCGCCGGGGTTGCCCAGCCGGGACGGATGCGGCACCTGGGCGCCCAGCGACGCCTTGGCGGGCTCGGGCAGACCGGCCAGCAGCGGGGTGTCGAACAGTCCGGGAGCGATGGTCATCACCCGGATCTGCTTATCGGCCAGGTCGCGCGCGATCGGCAGCGTCATACCGACCACTCCGCCCTTCGACGCCGAATAGGCGGCCTGGCCGATCTGTCCGTCGAAGGCGGCCACCGAGGCGGTGTTGATGATGACGCCGCGCTCGCCACCGATCGGATCGGCCTTCACCATCCGCTCCGCGCCCAGGCGCAGTACGTTGAAGGTGCCGACCAGGTTGATGTTGACGATGCGGGCGAACTTGTTCAGCGGGTACACGCCGTGCTTGCCCAGCACACGGATGGCATCGCCGGTTCCGGCGCAGTTGACGACGATCCGCACCGGTCCGAGGGACTCGGCGAGGTCGAATGCCTTGGCGACGCCCTCCTCGTCGGTGACGTCGGCGGCGGCGAAGCGCACGCGCTCGCCGAACTCCTTGGCGACGTCCTCACCCGCCGACGACGGCAGGTCGAGGATGACCACCTTGGCGCCCTCGTCGAGCAGCGCCTTGGTGGTGGCCAGTCCCAAGCCGGAGGCTCCACCGGTGACGACGGCTACCGCGTCCTTGATCTCCACAGACGATCCCTTCCCTTAACCGACCAGTTGGTTGGGGACTATACCGACGGCCTGTCAGGCCCAGTCGCGCAGGACGGCGTCAGTGTCCTCCCCAGGTGCGCGCGGCGGGGTGGGCCGGCCGGGCTGCGTGCGGGAGAACCGGGGGGCCGGCATCGGGAAGATCGAGTCGCCCTCCTTGTAGAAGCTGCCGCGCTCGACGTTGTGCGGTTCGGTCTCGATTTCGCCGAAGGACAGGATCGGGGTGACGCACGCGTCGCTGCCCTTGAAGACGTCGGCCCAGTGGTCGCGGTCGTGCTGGAGAAAGGTCTCGCGCAGGACCGCGCGGAGTTCCGGGAATCGGCTGATGTCCTGCTGGTGCGGCAGCGAGGCGGGGTCGAGTTCGAGTTTCTCGATCATCTCGGCGTAGAACTGCGGCTCGATGCAGCCCACCGCGACGTGGCGTCCGTCGGCACACTCGTAGACGTCGTACCACGGGGCGCCGGTGTCGAGCATGTTGGTGCCGCGCACGTCGTTCCACATACCGGTGTGCCGGAACGCGAACATCATCTGGGCGAGCACCGCCGAGCCGTCGACCATCGCGGCGTCGATCACCTGCCCCCTGCCGGACTGCTGCCGCTCGTAGAGCGCGGCCAGGATGCCGACGAGCAGGAACATCGACCCGCCGCCGAAGTCGCCCACCAGGTTCAGCGGGGGCACCGGCGCCTGGTCCTTCCGGCCGATCGCGTGCAGCACACCGTTGAGCGAGATGTAGTTCATATCGTGGCCGGACTGCTGGCTGCGCGGGCCGGTCTGGCCCCAGCCGGTCATCCGGGCGTAGATCAGCCCCTCGTTGACCTTCGCGCAGTCCTCCGGTCCCAGCCCCAGGCGTTCGGTGACGCCGGGGCGGAAGCCCTCGATGAGCACGTCGGCCTTGGCGATCAGACCGAGGACCAGGTCGCGGTCGGACTCGCTCTTGAGGTCGGCGGTCACCGAGCGCCGGCTGCGCAGCAGGAAGTCATTGCTCGGGGCGGCACCCAGGCCCGGCTTGGGACGTTCGATGCGCACGACGTCAGCGCCCAGATCGCCGAGGATCATCGCCGCATGCGGGCCGGGACCGATCCCGGCCAGTTCGACGACCCGCAACCCCGCCAGAGGTCCAGACATATCGGATACCGCCCTTCGTCGACACGTGTCGACTCTTTGTACCGTGTTGAACCATGGCCAACTACACCGGCATCGACGACCTGTCCGTTTCCCTCGACGGCAATGTCCTCTCGGTGACCTTCAACCGCCCTGACAGCCTGAACTCGCTGACCGCGCCGATGGTGCAGACGCTGTGCGACGTGCTGGACCAGGCGGCCGGCGATCCGGCTGTGCGGGTGGTGCGCCTCGGCGGGGCAGGCCGCGGCTTCTGCGCGGGCGCGGGGATCAGCGCGGAGGACCAGGCCGCGCTGCACGGGTCGGGTTCGGACATCGACCCACTGCTCGAAGCGATCAACCGCGCCATCCCGAAGATCGTCGGCCTGCCCAAACCGGTGGTGGCCGTCGTGCACGGCCCGGCCGCCGGCGTCGGGGTGTCTCTCGCATTGGCCTGCGACATCGTATTGGCTTCCGAGACAGCGTTTTTCCTGCTGGCCTTTACCAAGATCGGGCTGATGCCCGACGGCGGGGCCTCGGCTCTGGTGGCCGCGTCGATCGGCCGTGCCCGGGCGATGAAGTTGGCGCTGCTGGCCGAGCGCCTTCCGGCCAACGAGGCCTTCGAGTGCGGGCTGGTGTCCTCGGTTCACCCCGCCGACGGACTGGAGGCGGAAGCCGCCGCGGTGATCGAGAAGCTCGCCTCAGGCCCGGCGGCGGCCCTGCGCAAGACCAAGCATGCGATCAACGCCGCGACCCTCACCGAACTCGAGGGCGCGCTGGGTCTCGAGACCGCCGGTCAGCTCACGCTGTTGCGCACCAAGGACTTTGCCGAGGGTACGCGGGCCTTCCAGGAGCGCCGGGCGGCGGTCTTCACCGACGAGTGAGCGCGCTTCACTGCCTATCGGAACGGGCTGTAGAACGACACCGGGGTGCGATGTGCCACGGGGACGAACGTCGACGGCATCGGGATGTCCCCCAGCGGCGTCAGGAGTGTGAATGAAGTCAGGTTGCCCGACGGCGAGGGCACCGTCGAGTGGACCGAGCCGATGCCGGCGCGGGAGCCGACGAAGTTGAAGATCGAACCGACGGGCGGGACCCCGTCTCCGCCCTCGGCGACGTTGGTGATCAGGAGGGCGGTGCTGCGGATGCCGAAGGCATCCCACTGATCGAAGACGTCGGCGTCGACGGTTCCGATCCGGGCTCCCGACGAATCCTGGATGTCGAACTGCTGGTAACCCTGTATCTGGACCTCCCTGGGCGGGAGCCCGTTGACTCCGCTGACCCGCAGGTCGGAGACCGGAACGAAGCGCACACCCCCCGCGGCCGGCAGTGGTGTCCGGGGAGGCGCGGTCGCGTCGATGAGGGACAGCGCACTGGTCGTGACCCTGCCCTTGTTGACCTTGATCACCGAGACATCGGCGCCGCTCTGACGCGGCAACGCCGAATACAGCAGGAAGTGGTCGTCGGTGCCGAAGTAGATGACGTTGAACACCGAGCCGACCGGCGGCACCTGCCCGGGGGCGGATCCGACATTGGTTCCGTCATTGGCCGTCACCATGACCGCCTGGGTGTAGAAGAAGAGATCGGCCGTGGTGGTGAAGACCCCCGTGAAGCCACCCACGGGACGACCGTTGGGGTCGTAGACGCTGAAGTCCTGGTGGCCCTGCACGGTCATGAAACCCGGCATGATTCCGCTTGTCCCGATGAGGGTTTCGCCGTCGGGATCAGTGGGAGCGATGCTGTAGCCGTTGCCGAGTCGCATGGGTCGGTTGTCCACGGTGTGGTCGGCGATCCCCTTGGCGTTGTCGAAGGGGAAGCGCACCGGGATGTCACCGAAGGGCGTGGTGATCTTCAGCGACAGCGCATTGCCCGTTGGGGTGGGCAGGGCGGAGTGCGAGATTCCGATGGGGCCGAATTGCAGGTTGCTGATCAAGGACCCGGCCGGGGGCACCCGGCCGTCGGCGGCACCGCCGTCCGGCCCAGCAGTCGATGTGACCAGGAGTTCGGTGTAGCCGATGCCGTTACCCCTGCTCACCAGGGCATCGAAGGTCCCGACCTGATCGCCCGTCTTCGGGTCGACGACGCCGAACTGCTGCCTGCCCTGAATGAGTCCCGGCGCACCGGGCATGTACGCCCAGCGTCCGTACAGCGAGGTGACTTCTTCGACGGAGGCGGGCACGATGTCAAACCCGTTGAGGCGCAACGTCGGAGTCGCGGTGAAGGGCCCCGGGGGCGCGGCGGTGAGCACGGAAACCGCCATCAGGACAGCAGATTGAAGGACGTTGGTGAGCGCGAGCCCTGCGACAGTGGCCGTGGCGAGGGGGTGTGTCGCCGAGATCAGCTGACGAGATCGGGGGGCGAGCAACCCCGGCCACGGAGCCGCGGCTTTCGCCGGCCGCAGTTCGGTCGCAGTTTGCGCCGGGCTGACCGGCCCGCCGACGTTCGTCGACGGGGCGGCCGCCGGGGCCGGGACCGCGTTGGCCCGGTTCGCCGGCTGTGGCGTCATATCGAGCGTTGCGGAGGGGGTGGCTGACGGCGCAATCGTGGCACGGAGCGATGCGCCCGAGTGCGCCACGGACCGGGGGGTGTCAGCGTGCGGGGCGGCTGTCGCAGCTGCGGTCTGGCCGCTGCCAACCCGACCGGTCGTAACGGCTCGTGATCGGAGGATGGGCGCCGCCCGTCGACCCTCGACCAGACTCCGTCCGCCCCGGGATGGCCCCGACGCGGGACCGCTGTCCGCGGAGTCGACCTTCGCCACCGAGTCGCGCGAGCCGTCGTCCGCCGCGGCCACGGCGCAACCGGCGGACAGCGCCACACCGACTCCTGCGGCGACGGTCAGCCCTCGCAGCCACGCGGCCGGTCCCGAAGCGCACACTGTCACCCCTAAAAAGCGGAAAGTATCAGCCTAGACCGGGATGCGGAGCGGCAGGAGCCGCTACTTCGCTGCTCCCGCCGCGGAGCACTCAGAGCCCGAAGATGGGCGGCAGACCGAGCACCATGATCGGCCCCCAGATCACATGGGTGAGGATGGGCGCCAGCACTCCCCCGGTGGCCCGCCGCTGCAGCCCGCACACGCCGCCGAGGATCAGCCCGGCGAATGCCAGCATCGGGTTGCCGGTGGCCAGCGTCGCCGCGGCGTAGAGCAGCGTCGAGATCACCACTGGGTAGAACCTGCCCAGCGCGGTGTAGAGGGCGCCGCGGAAGAACAGCTCCTCGGCAACCGCATTGACCAGTGCGATGACGACGATCAGCCACGCCGACCCGTGGTTGGTGTACTCGAGGACGCGGGTGATCGGATCGGCGATCACCGGGATGTTCCGCACCGCCAGGCCGCCCGCGAGGAAGGCGGCTGCGAGCAGCAGCCCGATCGCCGCCCCGATGATGACCGGCCGTCTGTGGGTGTCGCGCCACGTCGTCCGTCCCAGGTGCAGCGGTCCGGAGAGCAGCGATCCGCCCGTCCACACCGCGGCCAGCGCGAGGGTCAGGAAGTAGAACGTTGCGTCGCCGGGACGGCGGGTGAGCGAGTAGGCCATCAGCGCCGCACCGCCCACCAGCACCACGCAAACCGTGAGCCGTCGGCGCCGTACCACCAGGGGCGACTCCTCATGCGGGAGCGCCTCTTTGGTGGCCACCGCACGAATGTGGTCGATGCGCATCCCGATCACCGTACGAAAAAATGCCTCCGGAATCGATGACACAAGCCTGACGTCACCACGACTGGCTTAGATCGGCAACGGGCTGAAGTAAGACACCTGGGTTCGGCTGGTAGCCGGAACGAGACTCGAGGGCAGATTGATGTCACCGAACGGGGTGAGGAGTTTGAACGACGTGAGGTCTCCGGACGCCAGCGGTTGGACCGAGTGGGCGGATCCGAACCCGAGACTGCCGGACTGCAGGAAGTTGAACACCGACCCGACCGGTGGCATCGTGCCCGCCACGTCCTCGGTCACTTTGGTCACGAGGAGGGCTTCACTCTCGATGCCGAACAGATCCCATTGGGTGGAGACGTCGGCGTCGACGGATCCGATCCGGGCGCCCTTCGCGTCGTAGACGTCGTAACGCTGATAGCCCTGGATCTGGACATCCCGGGGAGGAAGTCCGTTGATCCCACTGGGCACGAGTGCGGTGACGGGTACGAAGCGGTAGCCGCCGGCGCCCGAAAGCGCCTTGTTCGCGACGGGTTTCGAGGCGTCGATGAACGTCAATGCGCTGTGGGTGACCTGGCCGTCCTTCACCTCGATCACCGACACCTGGCTGCCGGAGTCTGACGGCATCGACGTGTACAGGAAGAAATGGGCGTCGGATTCCCGGTAGATGACGTTGTACACCGTGCCGACCGGAGGCACCTGCCCGGCGCCGGTGCCGACGTTGACGCCGTCGTTGCCGGTGACCATGAGCGCCTGGGTGTAGGTCCCCATGATGTCGGAGGTGGTGGTGAAGACGCCGTCGAAGCTGCCCACCGATTTACCGGCCGCGTCGTTGACGTTGAAGACCTGGTGACCCTGAACAGTCGTGAACAGCGGGAGGATTCCGCTGATGGCGGTGAATGTTTCACCGGCCGGGTCGGCCGGCGCGATGTTGAACCCGTTGCCCAGACCCATCGGCCTGTTATCGACCGTCCGGTCGGCGATCCCCTTTGCGGCGTCGAACCACAGCGGCAGGACGATGTTTCCGGATGGCGTCGTGATGGTGAACGACACTCTGTTGCCGGACGGGGTCGGGACGTCGGAGTACTGCAGTCCGATACGACCGATCTGGAAGTTGGACATCAGTGCGCCGACCGGCGGGACCTTCGCCGATCCGTTCCCACCGTCACTGGACGTGACGAGCAGGGACGTGTAGTCGATCCCCGTGCCCCGGCTGACCAGTGCGTTGAAGCTTCCCAGTTGCTGAGCGGTCTCGGGGTCCACGACGTCGAACTGTTGTGTGCCCTGAACCATGCTGGGGGCGCCGGGAAGATACGTCCATCGGCCGTAGAACGACGTGATGTCGCGCGGCGAGCTGGGAACGAAGTCGACGCCGCCGATGTGCAGGGTCGGGGTCACGGTGGACGGGCTGGGCGGTGCGGGGGTCAGTGCGGCGACCGTGAGCACGACGGCCATATGGAGCACGTTGGTGAGGGCGAGCAGCATCACCATGCCGGTGGTGGCGAGGTCGGGATCGGTCGCCGGCGCAGAACTCAAGGAGGACAACGGCGTCGACGCCTCGGCGAGGGGGGCCGCGGGACTCGTCACGAGCGCCTGGGAGGGAAGTACGGCGATGGGAGAAGACGTCACGTTCTCCGCGGGAATCACGGTCGGCTCGGCCACCGCGGCGGCGGTCGGCCGCACGACCGCCGGTTGGTCTGCCGGATCGGCCGACGCCGCCGCGGACACCGGTGGGGGCGGGCTGATCCGGGCCGAAACGGCCGGCGAACGGCCACGGAGGCCCGGAGACAGGGAGGCCGTCGTGGCCGTGTCGGTGACCGGAGTTGTTGACAGGCGGGCGCTTTCGCCACCGGCACGGGTCACGGTTTCAGCCGTCGCGGCGGCACGCGGCCTGGTTGCCCCGGCCGTCGGCCCAGCAGTTCGCGAGGTGCGGGCGCCGCCGGCTGAGCCCCGGGTCGGCCCCGCCGTGGTGGCATGGCCGGCCGCGGAGTCATGAGCCGATGAGGCCCCGTCGGACGATGCATCCGGGGAGCCCGGTGCCGCCGCGGCGATCCCGCATCCCGTCAGGAATGCGGCGCCCACTCCCAGCGCAGCTGCCAGACCACGCACGCGTCCAACCGATGGCATGCTCACCTCACCCGTCCTCCGATGCTTCCCGGTGCAGTTCGATGAGGTGTTCATAAACTGCGGCGTTGTGGCGGTTGGCCGCCAGTTCGGCGTCGCTGAGTTCCCGTCGGACCCGGCCGGGAACCCCGGCAACCAGGGACCGCGGCGGGATCACCACGCCCTGCGGGACCAGCGCTCCGGCAGCCACCAGCGACCCGGCTCCGACCACCGCTCCGTTGAGCACGATGGCGCCCATCCCGATCAGGGCGCCGTCCTCGACGGTGCACCCGTGCAGAACAGCGTTGTGCCCCACGCTCACGCCCGTGCCGACGCGGACCGGATATTCCGGGTCGACGTGGACCACGACGCCGTCCTGAATGTTCGTGCCGGCGCCGATGTCGATGGGTTCCGCCTCGGCCCGCAACGTGGCCGAGTACCAGACGCTGGCTCGCGGACCCACCTTCACCTGGCCGATCAGAGTGGCGTTCGGGGCCACCCACGCTTCGGCATCGATCTCCGGACGGCGACCGCGCACGGTGAGGACCAACGGCGCTGCGCGGCGTTCGAGCATGCCGAGCATAGTAAGCCCCGTCACACCTGAGTCCGAAAACCAGCGATTTCACAGACCGTCCGTCGTTTTTGGGTAACGGAACGGTCCGCGCTTACGATGCCACAGGCGTTGCGGTCTTCACCGCATGACAAGAAACCAGGAGAAATCCCGTGAGCACGCGTAGCAAGACCCTCGGTGCCGCTGCGGCCATCGCCGCGATCGCCGTCGCCGTTCCGACCGCCTATGCCGAACCGACACCGTCGCCTGAGCCGTCGACCACGGCGGCCGCTTCCACTCCGGTGTCCCCGGCCGGACCTGTGCCGACCTCCACCAAGGTTCCCGACCCGCAGGGTTCGGGTTGCGACGCCTACCGCAAGAAGGTGCCGACCGGAGCAGGTTCGATCGACTCCATGGCGCTGCAGACCGGTTCCGAGGCCCTGGCCAGTAACCCCGACCTGAGCACCTTCAGCGGCCTCATCTCCGGCAAGATCAACCCGGACATCAACATCGTCAACGTCCTCGACGGCGGCCCCTACGTGGTGTTCGCGCCGACCAACGAGGCGTTCGCCAAGCTGGATCCCGCCACCCTGGCCACGCTGAAGAGCGACCCGGTGGTGCTGCTGCCGACGCTCTTCTACCACATGGTGCTCGGGTACCTCGGGCCCAACGACGTGCAGGGCAAGATGCCGACCCAGGACGGCCGTTCGGTGAACGTCGTCGGCAAGGGCAGCGACATCAAGGTCAACGACGCCAAGCTGGTGTGCGCCTACACCGCGCACGGCGCCTACATCTACATGATCGACACCGTGCTGACCCCGCCGACGCCGGCCGCTGAGGCCGGCGCTTCGACGACGAGCACCAGTGCCACCACGTCGACCTCGGCGACGGAGACCTCGGCAACGTCCGCGACGTCTTCGGCGGCCACGACTTCGGCGTCGGAGACCCCGGCCAGCACGTCGGCCTCGCCGTCGACCACGGCAGCTTCGGCGACCGAGACGGCATCGGCCACGCCGACCACGACGACGACCGCCAAGCCGGCGGCCTAATCCCGCTGAAAGCGCTGAGCGCGCGCAAACTTCCCCTCCGGCTCGCCGAATTCGGGAAGTTTGCGCGCGCTCGCGCGTACGGGAAGAGGCCTAGCGCGCCTTCCAGACCGGAGCGCGCTTCTGGGCGAATGCCATGGGTCCTTCCATGGCGTCCTCGGAGCTGAACACCACGCGCATCTCGCGGTTGGACCGCTTCCAGGACTCCTTCTCGGCGGTGATGGCGCCCTCGTCGACGCCCAGGGCGACCCGCTTGCTGGCCTGAACGGCCAACGGCGCGTTGGCGGCGATCCGCTCGGCGAGAGCCAGCGCGGCCTGCATGACGGTCCCGTCCGGGACCACTTCGTTGATCAGGCCCCAGCGCGCGCCCTCCTCGGCGCTGATCGGCTCGCCGGTGACGAGCAGTTGCATGCCGATCTTGCGCGGTAGCTGGTCGACGATGCGGAACACGCCACCCGCGGCGGCGATCAGTCCGCGCTTGACCTCGGGCAGCCCGAACTGCGCGCTGGCCTGGGCGACCACCAGGTCACTGGCCAGAGCGAGTTCGGTTCCCCCGCCCAACGCGGTTCCGTTGACGGCGGCGATGATCGGCTTGTCGATGTAGTGCTGCACGTAGCCGGCGAAGCCCCACTCGGGGTGGTCCGGGTGAAAGATGTTCTCTCCCCGGGAGATCGCCTTGAGGTCGGCGCCGGCGCAGAAGGACTTGTCGCCCGCGCCGGTGATCACGACGGCCCGGATCTCCGGGTCGTCCTGGGCCAGTTGCAGCGCGTCGCCGACACCGATGCTGACCGCCTGGTTGACCGCGTTGCGGGCCTCGGGACGGTTGATGGTGACGATCAGGGTGTTGCCCCGGCGCTCAGTGAGAGCGCCGGGGGCCGTCTGTTCCGTCATGCTCAGAGCAGCTCGAGGATCGTGGCGTTGGCCTGGCCGCCGCCCTCACACATGGTCTGCAGCCCGTAGCGGATGTTGTTGTCCCGCATGTGATAAAGCAGCGTGGTCATGATGCGGGCACCGGAGCCGCCGAGCGGGTGGCCCAGCGCGATGGCGCCGCCGTTGGGGTTGAGCCTCTTCTCATCGGCGCCGATCTCGTTGAGCCAGGCCATCGGAACCGGGGCGAACGCCTCGTTGACCTCGAAGACACCGATGTCGGACAGGCTCAGGCCGGACTTCTTCAGCGCCTTCTGGGTGGCCGGGATCGGGGCCGAGAGCATCATCACCGGGTCGGCGCCGGCCAGCACCGCGGTATGCACGCGGGCAAGGGGCTTGAGGCCCAACGACTTCGCCTTCTCCGCGGACATGAACAGCAGCGCGCCGGAGCCGTCGGAGATCTGCGAGGAGTTGCCGGCGTGGATCACACCGTCCTCTTTGAAGGCCGGCTTGAGTCCGGCCATTTTCTCCAGGGTGGTGCCCAGCCGGATGCCTTCGTCCTTGTTCACGATGTTGCCGTCGGCATCTTTGATGCCGACGATCTGGTCGTCGAATGCGCCGGAAGCCTGGGCGGCGCCGGCCTTCTCGTGCGAGTCCAGCGAGAACTGGTCGAGATCGGTGCGGCTCAGTCCCCACTTCTCGGCCATCATCTCCGCGCCGATCCCCTGGTTGGGGGCGCGGTGGTACCGCTCCTTGAAGGTCGCCGAGTACGGGTTGCCTCCGTTGGCCAGCGAGGCGCCCATCGGGGTGCGCGACATGGACTCCACACCGCCGGCCACGACCGCGTCGTAGTGGCCGGCCACCACTCCGGCGGCGGCGAAGTGCACCGACTGCTGGCTGGAACCGCACTGCCGGTCAACGGTCACGCCAGGGATGGTCTCCGGCCAGCCCGCGGTCAGCACCGCGGTGCGGGCGATGTCGAGGGCCTGCTCGCCGGCCTGCATGACGCACCCCCAGATGACGTCATCGACGATCTCCGGGTCGATCCCGGCCCGCTCGGCCAGGCCGTTGAGCACCTGGGCCGACAGATCGGCCGGGTGCACACCGGACAGTCCGCCATTGCGCTTGCCGACCGCCGAGCGCACAGCCTCGACGATTACCGCTTCCGCCATCGACTTCTCCTTAGGTTTTCAGATGGGGTGTCCCCTCGATTCTGACAACCAACCAACCGTTTGGTCAAAGAGGGCCGGTGCGGGCTTCGACATGCACGGGAACGTCGTCGTCCCACGGCTGCCTGACCACCATGTCGGCGACGTCGACCCAGCCCCGTTCGAACTCACCCGTGGCCGGGTCGACCAGTCGGTAGCGCTGAGTCTGGCGGTGCAACGGCTGGGCGTCGAGCAGCACCACCCGGACCTCCCCCGGCTCGAAGTGGCAACGCCGTTGCAGGGCGGCGATGAGCTGCTCGTTGTGCATGTGGCCGTCGCCGAAGTTCCAGCCGATGGCCATGCTGCAGATCCGCTCGCCGTCGGTCACCGAGTAGGCCGCCTCGTCGACGCCATCGTTGCCGTAGGCCATCGCCCGGTGGGCGAGGGTGAACAGCGCCTTGCCGTGGGTGTTGAAGCCGCGGAACGCGTACCCCATGTAGATGGGAATCTGCGCGGCCTCCTTGCTGCCGTAGAACTTCTCCAGCTGCGCGGCGGGCATGTTGGCGATGGCCACGATCCCCGCGTCGATCTTGGCTTCGGCTGACGGGGTGATGCACCACAGCGTGGTGTCCCAGTTGCCGGCGTAGTAGCGCATGCCGGGCAGGAAGGAGATCTTGTGCGGGAACAGGTTTCCGGCGATCACCGTGCCGGCCATGACCACGAAGAGCAGCACCGGCAGCGGGTTGGTGAGATCGGGCAGGCCGACGTCGGCGTGACCGACGAACAGGAACAGCACGCACCAGATCATGAAGACGTTCCATTCCAGCGGCACCCCCATCGGGATGGCCGACAGGATGCCGAGGTGGAAGCAGATCATCACGAACGCGGCGACGGCGGTGGGCCAGCCGCCGTGGGAGAAGAACAGCACCAGCGGCACCAGTCCCTCGATCGCCGTGCTCACATGGGCCAGTGCCCGGGACAGCCGGCCAGGACGCAGATCGTCCGGAAAGTGTTCGAAGAAGGCACGTTTGAGCGCGCGTGGCCGCACCACCGGGCTGTTCGACATCATCGTGGAGATGACGAAGGGGAAGTGTTTGGTGAGCTTGGAGGTGGCCGCGCCCATCCAGATCACCATGCAGACAAGCTTCGCGGCGATGAGGACGTTCGGGCCGCCGAAGAGGAAAGCCACGACGAACGGCGCGTAGACCTCCCCGCGGGCCGCCAGGAAGATGACCTTGTCACGCAGCCCGGCGGCGGCCAGCAGGCCCAGGACCGCCCACGACTGCCAGGCCGGAAGCAACCCGATGGAGGTCCCGAGCGCGGGGTCGGCCCCGGTGCCGTCGGAGGACAACGCGACGATGAGCATCACCAGCAGCGCACCGTACAGCGCGACGTCGATGCCGTCCCGGTTGTCCCCGCGGGTCAGCGGAACCTGCCGCGGCCACGGTGGGAGTCGAATGGTGTTGGGCCGCAACCAGTACAGGATCGATCCCATCGGCGGGTAGAACCGGTTGTTGAGCGGGCCGAAGCCGCAGCCGAGGCCGATCACCTCGAACAGCATCGTGTAGAGCACGACCTTCTGGAAGACGATCGGCTCGGTCCACCAGTTGCCGATGTTGCTCCATCCGTCGATGCCCCTGGTGGCCAACGCGAACAGCGCTCCGCCGAGGATGTAGAGGGCGATCTTGACGACGTAGAACAGGTGCAGCGCGACCGGCGTGCCGAAGCCCACCTCGGCCCAGTGCCGCGCCATCGGCCGGATCTTCTCCGCGCGGGTGCCCTTACTCCACGTCTCGAAATCGAGGACGGGCACTTCTTGCTTGAAAAACCCCATACGTCTTTCCTATCGCGAGCAGACGGAAAAGACCCCGACACGCCGGAAAAACGGGGTCACATACGTCTGCTCGGGGGGTCAGGTGAGCGCGTGCGCCAGTCGCTCGAGGTAGTCGTCGGCGTCGACGATGCCCGGGTCGGCGTGCACGCTGATCGCGACCACGTCGCCGATCCCGTGCACGCCGTGCGTGAGGGACTGCATCGGTGACAACGACGGATACCCGGCGGTCAGTAGCACCGGGCTCCCGCCGAAGGTCAGATCCGCCGGTCCGCGGTTGACGCTGGAGACCACCGTGTGGCCGGACACGGTCTGCGACCGGGCGTGTGGGTCGAACTTGCTCACGCCCCAGCGCAGCAGTGGGGCGGGCACCGCCGCGAAGGCTGCGGTCGAAGCCAGGGTGGCGGGGTGCTCGGCGCGGCGGCGTTGCGCGGCGAGGTCGGCGGCGATACGCGCCGTACGTTCCCCGGAGTCGGCCTCCGGGTACAGGCCGATACCGACGTTGCGGAAGTTATTGCGCACCTTGGTCGTCGGCGGCCCGGCCATCGGCACCTCGGCGCCCAGCCGGCTGACGTCCTCGCCGCGGTCGGCGAGATATCCACCGAGCGCCTCACCGACAGCCGAGAGCGCCGCGACCGTCACCGTCGGGCGTAACTTTGCCCGGTCGAGGACAAGGGTCCTGAGCACCGGCGTTTCCGACGAACGGCTGTTGATGCTCAGAACCGGCCGTGGCGTCGGAGCGGATTCGACACGGCCGGCCTCGGTGTCGTGGACCAGGCCCCGGTAGGCCCTCGCCGCGCTGATCGCCCGCCACAGGAAGCGGCCGCGGTCCGGGGTCACCGGGGGGATCGGCGCGGGGCGGCCGAACAGGACCGCGGCCAGCGCCGCCGAGCGGGTTCCGTCACCAAGTGCGTGGGACACCTGAACGACGACGGTCGCCGGCGCGAAAACGTGAACGCGCCAGGCCATTCGGGTGATGTCGAGTTGGTCGAGCCGGCCGATCGCGCCGAGACAGGAGCGCCAGTCGCCGGCTGCGTGGTGAACCACGAACTGACCCGGATCGATACCGCGGCACGCCCATCGCGGATAACGCAGACGGTCGTCGTCGACGACCCGCAATTGCAGTTCCCCGCATCCCTCGGCGTTGCGGCGAAGCTCGTCGAGCGCCGCCGGAAAGTCGGGCTCATCGTCGAAGACGTACACGAGGAACTGGTCGTTGGGTACCTTCGCCGAGAGCCACAGCAATTGAGCATCGGCCGCCGCCATCCGCTCCGAAGACACAGATCTCATTGTGACTCGAAAGACCTTGGTGGCGCGTAACGTAAGACGCCTCATCAGTCAGCGTTTTCCACTCAGGTTTGCATCCAAGGAGGCTGAACATGCGACGTATCGCCATGGCGATTGCATCGGCCGGGCTCATCGCCGGTTCGCTCGTGGGTGTGCCGACCGCGAATGCGGCGTCCACCAACGACACCGACAACGTCACCGCTCCGGCGCCCGCGCCGATGCCCGTGCCTGTCATCAAGGCGCTGGACTGCTCCGGCACCACCGGTTGGGCCGGTTGCGGACCCGGCTGGATCTGGCGCGACGGCTGGCGCGGCTGGGCCTGCTACGTCTGCTGATCAACTCCCCACACCGGATAGGAACGTCACGATGAAACCGATCCATCTGGCGGCAGCAGCCGCCGCAGTTTTCTCGGCAGGACTGATGGGGGCCGGGTCCGCGGCCGCCGATGACTACACCCTGCTGATCATCGACCCCAACGTGGTGGTCGACACCCTGGCCTACACCCCGGGGGCGGTCACGATGAACCCCTCCGGTCAGCCCGGCGCCGCGAAGGTCTACACCCATCGCGACGGCCGCGCGATCACCGACACCGTATGGGTGTTGCCCGACGCCGCCGCCGCGACGGCGGCGGCCACGGCCGCGCAGACCGCGGCCGGGATCGCCAACCCGAAGTCCGAGCCGGTGCAGGTCGGAACCGGGGGAACGTTCCTCTCCGGACTGTCGCCCGACGGCTCACAGGCGCTGGGGCTGTTGACCTTCACCCAGGGCAATGCGGCGTCCAGCATCCTCTTCAGCGGCCCGGCCAACGACCCGGCGGACGCCGCACTGGCCACTGAGCTCGGTCAGGCACAGGATGCGCTGATCAAGAACCGGATGGGTGGCTAAGGCTCTCGTCACCGGAGCGTCGTCGGGTATCGGCGCCGCGATCGCGCGGGAACTGCACCGCCGCGGCCACCACGTGGTGCTGACCGCGCGCCGGGCAGATCTGCTGGCCGACCTCGCCGCGGAGTTGGGTGAGCGCAGTTCGGTTGTGCCCGCTGATCTTTCGCGTCCGGAGGACCGTGCGGCGCTGCCCTCGCAGGTTGAGGCACTCGGCCTCGAGATCGGCATTCTGGTCAACAACGCGGGGCTGTCGACGATGGGCCCGCAGCACACCGCCGATGCGGGGGCGGAGCTGAATGTGATCGAGGTCGATGTCGCCGCCGTCGTCGACCTCTGCGTCCGGTTCACCCCGGGGATGGTGGCCCGCCGGCGCGGATCGGTGCTCAACGTCGCCTCGGTGGGCGCGTTCGGGCCGCTGCCCGGCCAGGCCGTGTACGGCGCCGCGAAAGCGTTCGTGCTGTCCTACACCCACGCCATACGGGCCGAACTGCGCGACACCGGTGTCACCGCGTCGGTGCTGTGCCCGGGGCCCGTGCACACCGGGTTCGGCGAGCGCGCCGGGTTCTCCGACGCCGAGGCGGAGGCACTGCTACCCGCGCCGCTGTGGGTGGAGCCGGATGAGGTTGCCCGGCAAGCGGTGGACGGTATGGAGGCCGGGCGGGCGGTGATCATTCCGGGCCGGTTCAATCGGGCGGCCGCGGCGCTGTATCACCTCGCGCCGAGGCGGCTGATGGTTCCGCTGCTGGCGCGCAGCCACCCCGGGCTCAAGGGCTGAGGAACTCCACGATCCGCGCGCCCACCTCGTCGGGGCGCTCGAGTTGCAGGAAGTGGCCGGCGCCATCGATGACTCCGACGTCACTGCCGGCTGGGAGTGCGGCGCGGACGAACGGCGTGAAATCCGCTGTCATACAGCCGTCGTCGGCTCCGTGCAGGTACAGCGTCGGCAGCTGCGGCGGGGCGGTCCACCACCGGTGCAACTCGGCGTAGCGTGCCGGCGGCTTGGTGTTGCGGATGGTGGCCCGGTAGGGACCGAGCGCGGCGCGCCAGCGGTCGGGAGCACCGATAGCGGCGTCGACGTGGCGCAGGTCCTCGGCGGGTCCGTACCCGGGTGACCACCGTCGCCACAACAGCGGCACGATCCATGATCCGGAGCGCTCGGGGGCGAACGGCAGCTGGAAGTAGCTGATGTACCAGCTGCGCAACAGCTGGCGGGGAATCAGTCGCAGCAAAGCCGCGCTGCGCGCACTTCGCAGTGTCGCCGACGGCGGCACCGACATCACCACGGCCTTGCGGAAAGGGCTGTCCGGCATGGCCGCCAGCCCGTTGGCCGCGACGGCACCCCAGTCGTGGCCGATCACCACGTCGGCGTCGGTGGGATTGCTGGCCGCGTGGACCTGCAGAGCGTCGTGCATCAGCGCGCCGAGGTGGTAGGCCCCGTCGGAGGGCAGCGAGGACGGCACATAGCCGCGCATGAACGGTGCGATCACCCGGTAGCCGGCGTCCACCAGATGCCGAGCCAGCCGGCGAAAGCCGTAGGCGGTGTCGGGAAAACCATGCAGACACAAGGCAATCGGGCCGTCGTCAGGACCCCATGTGAGCGCCCGCAATTGGACGGTGGGTGCCTGGACGTCGATCCAGCGCGGTTCCTGGTCGGGCATCGCGGTCTCCTCACATCGGGTCGAAGCCGGAGATCAGCCACCGGCTGTCGACGTTGTCCATGGTGACCCGCACCGCGGAATTGCTCTGGGTCGGGGCGGCGGAGCCGGCGGCGGTGGTCTGGTCGACATAGGCCAGCAGCACCGCGCGGTGGGCGTCGGCGGACACCACGGCGGTGGCGGGAACCCTGGCGCTCACGGTGATCCGCTGAGCCACGGCCTCGGGGACCACGACGGTCTTGATCAATTGGGTGTAGTCATCGAGGAACTTCCCGGTGAGCCGCTCCTGGGCAGCGGCCTGAAGACTCTGCTGCACGGTGGCGGGCTGGTAGCTGAGGATCGCCACGATGGAGTCCCGGGCAGCCTGGGCGGCGTCCTCGCCGGCGCGCACGGCCGACCGGCGGGCTGAGGCGTCCCGGTAGAGCCAGGCTCCTCCGATCACGAGGGCGGCCGCCAGCAGCGGCACCAAGATGCGACGCACGAGGCTCACGCCACGAACTCCACCGACGAGACCTTGAAACCGTCGTCGGCTTTGTCGACGGTCACCCGGGTGCGCCACAGCGTCGGTTGCTTCGCGGGCTCCCCGCGGTTTGAGGTCATGACCGAGAGCGCCACCAGCACCTGCGCGGTGTCGCCGTCGACCGATTCGAGGCCCGCCTCCCTGACGGTGCCGACCGACGTGGACTGCGCCTTGCGGGCCGCCGCTTTGAAAGTCTCTGCGCGCTGGGCGAAGTCGTCGTAGAAGGCTCCGGTCGAGGCGTCCAGGATGCGTTGCACGTCGCGGTCGACCTCGGTGTGGTCGACGTTGGTCAGGGCGAGCGCACCCTCCCGTCCGGCGGCCAGCATCTGTGCGTGGGCCGCGTCGGTCCGTCGGGTCTGGACATCGCGCCACCCCGCCATCGCGGTCGCAGCCGCGAGCAGCACCAACACCGCCGCCCCCACGCGACGCCGACCGCGGCGATCCGTCGCCGGCATGGTCGCTTCGTCGACCTGGACCTCGTCGGTCTCGTCGGCCGGATCGGCCATGGTCACTCCTCCCACTGGGTCGACACGGTACCGGCGGGGGCCCCGGGTAGCGTGCAGGAGACATCTCGAGAGGAGCCGCCCGTGGCCTCCGGCCCCCAGCCCGTGCAGTTCCGCGGTGACGGCGTGATCCTGGCGGGCGACG
The DNA here is from genome assembly GCA_046330855.1 of Mycobacterium sp. Lineage (GTDB taxonomy): Bacteria > Actinomycetota > Actinomycetes > Mycobacteriales > Mycobacteriaceae > Mycobacterium. The sequence continues at coordinate 21,753 of JAXLRX010000010.1, read as the reverse complement.
AGTGGAACGGGTCCGCGAATGGGGCTTCGCCGACCATCCTGATGCTGCACGGCGGCGGACAGAACAGGTTTTCCTGGAAAAACACCGGTCAGGTGCTGGCCGACCGTGGTCTTCACGTGGTGGCCCTGGACGCCCGCGGACACGGTGACAGTGACCGCGCCCCGACGGGCCAGTACGGCATCCAGTCACTGGCCCGCGACGTCACCGCGGTGCTCGAGCAGATCGGCCGGCCGGTGGTGATCATCGGGGCGAGCATGGGCGGCATGACCGGGATCATCGCGGCTCATCGGGCCGGACCGCAGGCGGTGACCAAGTTGGTTCTCGTTGATGTGGTGCCGCGCTACGAGCATGAGGGCACCGCCCGCATCCGGGATTTCATGACCCGCCATGTGCACGGCTTCGAGACCCTGGAGCAGGCGGCCGACGCGATCTCCTCGTATCTGCCGCACCGCCGACGGCCGCGCAATCTCGAAGGGCTGCAGAAGAATTTGCGGCACCGCGAGGGCCGCTGGCACTGGCACTGGGACCCGGCATTCGTCATGTCGGTGAGCGAGGAACCGTTCGTCGACGCCGACGAACTCGAACACCTCACCACCGAGTTGCAGATCCCGATCCTGCTTGTCCGCGGGAAGCTGTCGGATGTGGTCAGCCCGCACGGGGTCGAGCAGTTCCTCGCCACCGTTCCGCACGCCGAATTCGTCGAACTCTCCGACGCCGGGCACACCGCGGCAGGCGACGACAACGACGCGTTCAGCGACGCGGTGGTCGAGTTCGTGACGCGCTGAACCGCTCTGCGTGCCAGTGAGTTTCAGCTCACCGACCAGAAAGCGACCTGTTCGCCCGCGGGATCGCGCAGCACGACGCCGGTGACCGCGGTGCCGGGCGCGAAGTCGAAGGCCACGTGGCCCTCCACCGACTGGCCCGGCGACAGTTGACCGGAGGTAATGCCCGGGCGCACCGCGCCGACAGCAGGGGCGACGGTCGCGCCGTCCGCGGAACGCGCGACGAAGTAGAAGCCGTTGAACGCAACGGTCCCGGTGTTCGCGACGATCCGGACGTCCACCGAGTACATGACGCCCTTGGCCGGAATGACCTGTGCGTCAGGCGGAACCGGACGCCAGTTGCCGACGGTGTAGGACGCGGCACCAGCCCCGGTGTCGACCTCGAGGGTGGCACCGGACGGTCCCGACTGCGGGGCGCTCGCCCGACGCGCATCCGCATCTGCGATCGTCGTGAGATGTCCCCGACAGAGCCGCCGATGATCCTCACCGTCTTCCGGTCACGGCTGCGCCCGGACGCCGAGGCACGCGGCTACCACGCCGTCGCCGACGACATGGAGCGCGAGGCCCGCGCGATGCCGGGCTTCCGCGAGTTCAAGACCTTCACCGCCGAGGACGGTGAACGGATATCGATCGCCGCGTTCGACGGCATCGAGAGCCACGACCGCTGGCGCGACCATCCCGACCATCGAGCCGCTCAACGGCGCGGCCGCGAGGAGTTCTACGCCGAGTATCGGATCTCGGTCGCCGAGGTGCTGCGAGAGCACAGCTTCACCGCCGGACCCGATCACCGATAGACATCGCGCCGATGCGCGATGTGGATTACCCGTACGACGACACGGTCTTCGAAAATCTGGTAGACAACCCGGAATTCGCCACGCCGCGCCGCGTAGCGCCCCTCTAGTTCGTCGCGGAGCGGCTTTCCAACTCGATGAGGGTTGTCGGCGAGTGGGCCGCGGATAAATTCCCAGCACGCGACGGCTACCGCCTCGGGCAGGGTGTGAGTGAGCGCATTCTTAGCGGCCCGGGTCAGTTCGATCCGGTAGGTCACCCCGGCAGCCGCCCGGCGGCGCGCATCTCCTCGGTGACCTCGTCGAGCGAGTAGAGCTCCCCTGCTTCTGCCTCGGACTCAGCTTCGCGAAGTTCGCGCATCATTTCCTGATCGCTGAGAATTGCCAGTGTCTCCATGAGGGAGTCGTAGTCGTCCGCGCTGAGTATCACCGCCGCGCGACGACCCTGGCGAGTGACCTCGATTCGCTCGTGGGTACGAACAGCCTCGTCCACCAATCTGGAGAGGTTGGCCCGCACCTCGGCCAGGGGCAGCGTAGTCATGTACAGAATTCTAGCGTGATCGGGGTGGGTATCGGGCCTGCCGATAGTCGGGTCACACGTTGAACCGGAACTCCACCACGTCGCCGTCGTGCATCACGTAGTCCTTACCCTCCATCCGAACCTTGCCGGCGGCCTTGGCCGCCGCCATCGAACCCGCGGCCAGCAGGTCGTCGAAGGACACCACCTCGGCTTTGATGAAGCCCTTCTCGAAGTCGGTGTGGATCACGCCGGCAGCCTTGGGCGCGGTGTCGCCCTGATGGATCACCCAGGCACGGGCCTCTTTCGGCCCCGCGGTCAGATAAGTCTGTAGCCGAAGGGTGTGGAAACCCGCGCGGGCCAACGCATCCAGGCCCCGCTCGTGCTGGCCGATGGACTCCAACAGCTCGGCGGCCGACTCGTCGTCGAGTTCCTGCAACTCGGCCTCGATCTTGGCGTCGAGGAACACCGCGTCGGCCGGGGCGACCATCGCCCGAAGTTCGGCCATCTTGGCCTCGTCACCCAGCACCGACTCGTCGGCGTTGAACACGTAGAGAAAGGGCTTGGTGGTCAACAGGTTCAGCTCGCGCAACAACGCGGTGTCGACCTTCGATCCCGCCGCGAACAACGTGGTGCCCTCGTTGAGCATCGACTGCGCGGCCGCGGCTGCCTCGTGTACCGGCTTGCGCTCCTTGTTGTTTCGCGCTTCCTTCTCCAGCCGGGGCAGCGCCTTCTCCAGGGTCTGCAGATCGGCGAGGATCAGCTCGGTCTCGATCACCTCGATGTCCGAGCGTGGGTCGACCTTGCCGTCGACGTGAACGACGTCGTCGTCGGCGAAGACCCGCACCACCTGGCAGATGGCGTCGCACTCCCGGATGTTGGCGAGGAACTTGTTGCCCAGGCCGGCTCCCTCGGAGGCGCCTTTCACGATCCCGGCGATGTCGACGAAGGTCACCGGCGCCGGCAGGATGCGCTCGGATCCGAACATCTCGGCCAGTTTCGCCAACCGCGGGTCAGGCAGCGGCACCACGCCCTCGTTGGGCTCGATGGTGGCGAACGGGTAGTTGGCCGCCAGCACGTTGTTGCGGGTCAACGCATTGAACAAGGTGGACTTGCCGACGTTGGGCAAACCGACGATTCCGAGGCTGAGGCTCACGGGGTCACAAGTCTGCCAGAGCCGCCGCCTGGCAGCGTCCGCGCGCGTGGCACGCCAGGTCACAGTGCCAGGCCGGACGCAGACTGACCCGGTACGGTCTAGGGGTGCCAGCTCAGCCGACGGCCGGAGGCGATCAACGCTCCGCATTCCCGCAGTACACAGGGGTGCCGTGGTGGGGTGCGGTGTTGATCGCGGTCACCACGACGCTGGCGGGGCTGGCCGTCGAAGCCGGCTCGGGCCACCAGGAGCTCGGAACCGCTTTCGCCATCGGCTACGCGCTGGGATGCGTGGCGGCCGTGCTGGCAGTGCGTCGCTCGGGGATCTTCACCGCCGTCATCCAGCCGCCGCTGTTGCTGTTCGTCGCGGTGCCGCTGGCCTATTACCTGTTCCACAACTCGTCGTTCAGCGGCCTGAAGGAAGTGGCCATCACCTGCGGCTACCCGCTGATCGAACGCTTCCCGCTGATGCTGTTCACCAGCTCGGCGGTCTTGCTGATCGGGCTGATCCGCTGGTATCTGGCGATGGCGCATCCGGCCGGTACCCGTGATGCCGCCCCGCAACGGGCCGGCCTGCTGGGTGGGCTGTCGACCAAGCTGTCGTCGGCCTTCGCCGGCAACGGCTCGGTGGACGAGCGGCCCGGTCAGCGGGCGGCCAGACCCCGGCATGCGGCGGACCGCTCCGAATCCGGCAGACGCCGGCGGCCCCCGCAAGGGACGCCGACCCGCTCACGCAGTGGCCGGCCGGCCGACGAGTCCGCATCCCCGCGGCCGCGACGGGATTCGCGGCGGCGTCCGGCCGAGGAATGGGAATCCGATATCCCGCGGCGACGTAGCCGCGAGCCACGCGAACCCCGCGAGCCGCGCCGCACTCCCCCGCCGTCGCGCCGCGACCCGCGCGAGCGTGGCGAGTACCGCGATGCCTACCCGCCACGGCCCGCCCGCGGCAGCCGGTACGAGCCCTACGATACCGGCCGGGGTTACCAATCCCACCCGGCCTACCCGCCGTACCCGCCCGAACCGCGCCGGCGCCCGGCGCCCACCGGCTCCAGCGGCACGCACCATCCGGTGTCCCGGGTTCGATACCGCGACGCCGGCCCGTCCGACGCCGACTACCGCGACCAGCCGCGCCGTTAGCCCCGCGCGGGGCGGATCTCCCGGGGCAGCGCGAATACCAGGGTCTCGTTGGCCGTCGTGACGGTTTGCACTGTGCCGTAACCCAATTCGGCCAGGCGCTCGACCACGCCGCGAACGAGGATCTCGGGCACCGACGCGCCTGAGGTCACACCGACCGTCGTCACGCCGTCGAGCCAGACCGGGTCGATGTCCTCGGCGTAGTCCACCAGGTATGCGGCGTCGGCCCCGGCGCCCAGCGCCACCTCGACCAGGCGCACGGAGTTCGACGAGTTCCGGGAACCGACGACGATCACCAACTCGCACTCCGGCGCCATCGCCTTGACCGCGCCCTGCCGGTTCTGGGTGGCATAGCAGATGTCGTCGCTCGGCGGGTCCTGCAGGGTGGGGAACCGCTCCCGCAGCCGGGCGACGGTCTCCATGGTCTCGTCGACGCTCAACGTGGTCTGGGAGAGCCAGATCACCTTGTTCTCGTCGCGCACGGTCACCGAGTCCGCGCCGTCCGGGCCGTCGACCAGCTGGACGTGGTCGGGCGCCTCCCCGGCGGTGCCGACCACCTCTTCGTGCCCTTCGTGGCCGATGAGCAGGATGTCGTAGTCCTCGCGGGCGAACCGCTTGGCCTCGTTGTGCACCTTGGTGACCAGCGGACAGGTGGCGTCGATCACCTGCAGGCTGCGGGCGGCGGCCGACTCGTGCACCGTCGGCGCCACGCCGTGTGCGGAGAACACCACGATGGCGCCCTCGGGCACCTCGTCGGTCTCCTTGACGAACACCGCGCCACGCCGGGCCAGCGTCTCGACGACGTGGCGGTTGTGCACGATCTCGTGGCGCACGTAGACCGGCGCGCCGTGCTTCTCCAGGGCACGTTCGACGGTCTCCACGGCGCGATCCACCCCGGCGCAGTAACCCCGCGGTTCGGCGAGTAGCACCCGCTTGCCGCCGCTGTGCGCGACGGAGCTGGTGGCACCGGGAATCCCCATGTTGACGGTTGGCGGCATGGATTCAGGGTACGTTTCCCCGGCGTGGCCGGGCCAGCCGTAGGCTGGTGCCCATGGCTCAAGCACCGTACGGGATCCGCCTGCTGGTCGGCGTGGCCGTGACCGCCATCGAAGAGACCCGCAAGCTGCCGCAAACCATCGTGATGTATCCGATGACGTTCGCGAGCACCATCGCGCAGCTGGTGATGAAGGTGCAGCAGGATCTCGCGGGCTTCGCCATCAAGGGCGACGCCGCCCTGGAGATGGTGTTCCCGCCCAAAGAGGAGAAGCCCGACTGGGCGACGTTCGACGAGGACGACGAGCCGGAGCCCGAGACCCCGACCGCCAACGGGGAGCGTGCGACCGAGGGGCGGTTCGCCTTGTATTCGGTGACCGACCCGCCGGGGCGGACCGCAGGCGCCAGGGCGGCAACCGGGGCGAAGAAGACCGCCGAGGAACCTGCCAAGCCGGCCGCCGAACCGCCGGCCATCGCCGGTGAACTCGACTACGACTCACTGACCCTGGCCCAACTGCGGGCCCGCATCCAGTCCCTGACTGTCGCCGACCTCAGGGCACTGCTGGCCTACGAGGAATCCGCCAAAGCCCGCGCCCCGTTCCAGACGCTGCTGGCCAACAGGATCACCCGCGCGACCGCCAAGTGAGCGCTGAGCTCGGCACCGCGGACAACCCGTACCCGGTGCGGTCGGTGGCGACGCGGGTCCAGGGCTGGATCGAACGCCTCGGCGTGGTCTGGGTCGAGGGACAGCTCACCGAGATCGCCGTGCGAGGCGCGACGACATTCATGGTGCTGCGGGACCCGGCCGCCGACATGTCCCTGCGCGTGAACTGCCGCACCGATCTGGTCCGCTCCGCGCCGGTGAAGCTTGCCGAGGGCGTTCAGGTCGTCGTGTGCGCCAAGCCCCAGTTCGATCCACGGCGTGGTTCGTTCTCGTTGCGGCTCAGCGAGATTCGCGCGGTCGGGCTCGGCGAGTTACTCGCCCGGATCGAGATGCTGCGCAGGGTGCTCGACGCCGAGGGGCTGTTCGACCCACGGCTGAAGCGGCCGTTGCCGTTCCTTCCCAACCTGGTCGGTTTGATCACCGGCCGCGGCGGGGCGGCCGAGCACGACGTCACCACGGTGGCGGCCGGCCGCTGGCCGGCGGTGCGCTTCGAGATCCGCAACACGGCGGTGCAGGGCGCAGGCGCGGTGGCGCAGATCGTCGAGGCGCTGCGCGAACTCGACGGGCACCCCGAGGTCGACGTCATCGTGATCGCCCGCGGCGGCGGCAGCGTGGAGGACCTGCTGCCGTTCTCCGACGAGACGCTGTGCCGGGCGATCGCCGCCTGTCGGACGCCGGTGGTCAGCGCGGTAGGCCACGAACCCGACAACCCGCTGTGCGACCTGGTGGCCGACCTGCGGGCGGCCACCCCCACCGATGCGGCCAAGAAAGTGGTGCCCGACACCGCCGCCGAACTGGCACTCGTCGCCGAGTTACGCCAGCGCAGCGCCCGGGCGCTGCGCAACTGGGTGGGGCGTGAACAGCACTCGCTGACCCAACTGCGCAGCCGCCCCTCGCTGGCCGACCCGCTGCGGCTGGTGACCGACCGCGCCGCGGAGGTCACGCGGGCGCTGGCCGCCGCGCGTCGCGACGTCATCCGCCAGGTGGACGGCGAGACCGATCGGGTCGGGCATCTCGCGGCGCGGCTGTCCACGCTTGGCCCGGCCGCCACGCTGGCTCGCGGCTACGCGGTGGTGCAGACCGTCGACGAAACGGGGGGCGGCGCGTCCTCGGTTCTGCGCTCGACGGCCGACGCGCCCGGGGGCACCGCTTTGCGCATCAGACTTGCCGACGGCGCAATCGGCGCCGTGAGCACCGGGCAGGACGGAGCCGCATGAGCCAGACACCGACACCGGTAGCCGAGCTGGGCTACGAACAGTGCCGCGACGAGCTGATTGAGGTCGTGCGCCAACTGGAGCAGGGCGGCATCAATCTCGATGCCGCGCTGACGTTGTGGGAGCGCGGCGAGGCGCTGGCCCGGCGCTGCCAGGAGCACCTTGACGGCGCGCGGGCACGCATCGAAGCCGCGTTGTCGTCAGCCGACGACGACGAGACTTAGAGTCGGTTGCGCAGAGAGGGGGAGGCATGTCCGACGCGGTTCTGGTGACCGGGGCCTTCGGCCTGGTGGGCACCGCGACGGTCCGGCATCTGGCTCGACTGGGGCGCCACGTCGTCGCCACCGATCTCGACACCCCCGCCAACCGCGCTGCGGCCGCTTCGCTGCCGGCCGGAGTGTCGGTGCGCTGGGCCGACCTCACCGATGCCCGGCAGGTCTCTGGGTTGCTGTCCGAGGTGCAGCCCGCGTCGCTCATCCATCTCGCGGCGATCATCCCACCGTTGTGTTACGCGCAACCCGCCCTGGCCCGTCGCGTCAACGTCGACGCCACCGCGAATCTGGTGAATGCCGCTGCGGACCAGTCGAACCCGCCGCGTTTCGTCCAGGCTTCCAGCATTGCCGTCTACGGCCCGCGCAACCCGCACCGGTTCAGCGATCCGCTGACGGCGGAGACGCCCGTGCGCCCTTACGACGTCTACGGCGGTCATAAGGTGGAGGCCGAGTCGATCGTGCGCGAATCCGGTCTGGAGTGGGTGATCCTTCGTCTGGGCGGAGTTCTGACCGTCGACCTCAGTCTGGGCATGGATCCCAACATCATCTATTTCGAGGCGCTGCTGCCGACCGACGGGCGGTTGCAGACCGTCGACGTCCGCGACGTCGCGCACGCCTTCGCCGCGGCGACCAACACAGATGTGGTCGGTCGCACCCTGCTGATCGGCGGCGACGACTCGCACCGTCTCGTCCAGGGGGAGATCGCCGCCTCCACCGCCGCCGCCATGGGACTGGTCGGCGGCCTGCCCACCGGCCGCCCGGGTGATCCCGAGGATGACGACGGCTGGTTCGCCACCGACTGGATGGACAGCGCCACTGCCCAGGAACTGCTTGGCCACCAGCATTATTCGTGGCCTCAGCTGCTCGCCGAGACCGCCCAGAAGACCGGCTGGAAGCGCTTCCCGCTGCGGCTGACCGCCCCGCTGGCACGCGAGTACCTCAAACGCCGGTCGCCCTACCACCGGCAGCCCGGCCGGTACGCCAACCCATGGGAAGCGGTGCGCCGTAAATGGGGCGCGCCCGAGGCAGACCGGAGAACAGCATGAGCGAACAGCGAGAAGCCGTCGTCGTCGGCGGCGCATCCGGGATCGGTTGGGCCACAGCACAGTTGCTGGCGGCAGATGGCTGCCGGGTCACGATCGCCGACCGCAATGGCGACCTGGCCGCCCAACGCGCCGGGGAACTCGGTGATCCGCACACCTGGGCCGGCGTCGAGGTCACCGACGAGGACTCGGTCGCCGCGCTGTTCGACGGGGTGGTCGCCGACCGTCGCCGCCTGGACGTGGTGGTCAACTGCGCGGGGTTCAGCGGGTTTGGGATGATCACCGACCTGGACGCCGAGCAGTTCCGCTCGGTGGTCGATGTGTGCCTGACGGGCGCCTTCCTGGTGCTCAAGCACGCCGGCCGGCACCTGCGCGAGGGCGGGTCGGTGGTGTCGCTGACATCGCTGAACGCGCGCCAGCCCGCCATCGGCATGAGCGCCTACTGCGCGGCCAAGGCCGGGTTGTCCATGCTGACCCAGGTCGCCGCCCTCGAACTCGGGCCGCGTGGCATCCGGGTCAACGCGGTGGCACCCGGATTCGTCCACACCCCGCTCACCGAAGGCGCGGCCGCCATCCCGGGCGTGGTGGAGGAGTACGTGGAGAACACCGCACTGGGCCGCGCCGGCACACCCCAGGACGTCGCAGCCGCGGTGGTGTTCCTGTGCTCGCCGCAGTCGTCCTGGATGACTGGGGAGGTCCTGGACCTCAACGGCGGGGCACACCTCAAGCGCTACCCCAACATTCACCAGCACCTGACCAAGCTGATGGGACAGTAGACGCGTGAAAACCGACTTCACGCCCAGCCAGAAGCGGGCGCTCGGGATCGTCACCGGAATCGCCCTGCTGTTCGGGGCCTACTTCCTACGCCGCTACTTCATGCTCATCGTGATCGCGGCGATCGTGGCCTACCTCTTCACGCCCGTGCACGACAGGCTGAAAACAAAACTCAGCGGCGGGCTGGCGACCACGCTGACCGTGCTGGCGGCTCTTCTGATCGTCGTCATCCCGATCATCGGCGTGATATCCCTTGCCACCGTTCAGATCTCGCACATGCTCATCGGGGTGGCGGACTGGGCCAAGACCGCCGACCTGAACGCTCTGGGCGACAAGGCCATGGCGGCCGTCAACAACCTGCTGCAGAAACTACCCTTCCAGACACCGACCATCACCCTGGAGTCACTGCGCGAGAATGTCGGCAAGATCGCCCAGACCGTCGGTGAGTGGCTGTTGCGCACACTGTCCGGGGCGGCCGGTGGCGCGATCGGATTCATCACCTCGGCGATCATCTTCTTGTACGTACTGATCTCGCTGCTCGGAAACAAGACCAAAGTGATAACCCTCATCCGCCGGCTCAATCCGCTGGGCGATGAGGTCACCGACCTCTACCTGGCGAAGATGGGCGCCATGGTGAAGGGAACGGTCAAGGGGCAGTTCATCATTGCGGTGATTCAAGGCACCCTCGGCGCGTGCTCGATCTGGATCGCCGGCTTCCACGACGCGTTCTTCATCTTCGCGATCTTCCTCACCGCACTGTCGGTGATCCCGCTGGGCAGCGGCATCGTGACGATCCCGTTCGGCATCGGGCTGATGCTCTTCGGCAACGTCGCCGGCGGCCTGTTCATCGTGCTGTTCCACGTCTTCGGCATCACCAACGTCGACAACTTCCTGCGACCGATTCTGGTGCCCAAGGAAGCGCGACTGGACCCGGCGCTGATGCTGCTGTCGGTGTTCTCCGGCATCGCGATGTTCGGATTCTTCGGCATCGTGCTCGGGCCGGTGCTGATGATCCTGATCGTCACCACGATCTCGGTGTATCTCGCGGTCTTCAAGGGAGTCGCGATGGAGGACGCCGACGATGCGGACGGCAAGCGACGAAAGCGTTTCGGCCGCAAGAAGAAGAACGAACCGCTACCCGACGAGGTGAAACCGGTGGAGCCGTCCGGCCCCGGCGATCCGGTTACCCCAAGCGCTCTTTGAGGAACTCCACCACCCGCTTGCGGGCCTCGTAGGCCTGCTGCCCCTCGCGCTCCCGGACCTCCAGGGTGAGCACCGAGTGCGCCATCCTGCCGAATCCGCCGGAGTTGCCCGGCGAGGAGTCGAGCTCGATGACTTCGAAGTTGTCCCCGAGTCGGTCCTTGAGCGTCTTGAACCGCTCGCCGGGGGCCATCGCGTCGCCGCTGAACCGCAGGGCGAGGGCGCACAGGTTGTCCTCGGCGGCGCGCTTCTCGATGACCTTCATCTCCTTCTCGGAGAACCCGGGGTCGCGTTTGTGCGCACCGGTCAGCGCGATCGGCACCGACGGCTGGCTGAGCACGGAGGCCAGCACACTGTCGTCCACGGCGGCGGCCAGGGCGAAGCCGCCGGTGAAGCACTGGCCGATCACCCCGACGCCCTTGCCGCCCGCCCGGGCCTTCAGGTCACGCGCCAGCGCCCGCAGGTAGTTGGTCACCGGGCGCTCCTTGTTGAGGGCGAACGCCGCGAACTCCTTGGCCACGCAGGCGCGCGCCATCGTCGGCACCAACCCGACGCCCCGTGCCGGGGCGCCCGGCGTGCCGAACAACGACGGGATGGCCACCGTGAAGCCGTGGTCCACCAAGTAATTTCCCAGCGCCAGCACACCGGGATGCACACCGGGAATCTCCGGGATCAGCACCACTCCGGGGCCGGAGCCCTTGTAGTAGACGTCGTGGGTGTAGCCGGCGGCGGTGAACGGTTCGCGGTTCCAGCCGGTCAGGTCAGCCTCGGGTGCTGTGGTCGCCATGGCCCCATCTAACCCAGCGGCGACGCAGTTTGGGTGGCGATGGCCAGGGTCCGGAAGTCGTCGTCGGTTCCCGCCCCGGTGATGGCCACCTGCGTCGGGCCTTTACCGCCGTCCAGCCGGGTGGTCCAGACCGGCTCGGTGCCCTCACCGCCCTGGTAGACGATCCACTTCACGCCGTCGACGTCTTCGGCGCCGGTGGGATAGACCTCCTTCTGGATCGACTGCACCAGCGCGGTCTCGTCGGCGTCGCTCTGCGTGACGCTCATGTACATCTTCGACGGAGCGATGTAGCCAACCCGGGACGCGATCGCGCGCTGCTTGTCCTTGCTGCCGGGCTCGGTGCGGCCGCTCTCGATACCGATGCGGCTGCCGGAGTTGGCCTGCCACCCGTCGGGAACCCTGGGGAGCCGGATAGCGAAGCCGACCGCGGCCGCGTCGGCGGTCAGCGCCTTGGCGGCGTCGTAGGTAGGGGCCGGGCCGTCCATCGACCCGCGGCCGCCGAACGAGCACATGCCCACCAGGCCGGCCAGCAGGACGCACACCGCCACCAACGGGATGAGCGACCAGAACATGTCGCGGCCGTCCTGCAGCACGCGCGGTTTTGCGGGTTTGGGTCCGGGAGGCCCGGCAAGCGGCTCGGCCGGACGGGGATCACCTTCAGTCACATCCACCATGTGCCACTCCTCCTCGTCGCTGCGCTCCGCGCCGTCGTCAGCACGCGCCAGTATCCCAGGTCTGGACCTGCAGGCCGGTTCTGGGACAATCACCCCCATGCCTGACACCGAGCCCGATCGCCCGATTCCTCCACTGGACTCCGTCCCGCGTCGTCGTCAGGCTGACCGCCGCCGCGAAGCCCCCGACCGCAACCTGGCCCTGGAGTTGGTGCGGGTCACCGAGGCGGGCGCGATGGCGGCCGGTCGCTGGGTGGGCCGCGGCGACAAGGAGGGCGGCGACGGCGCGGCCGTCGACGCGATGCGCCAGCTGGTCAACTCGGTGTCGATGCGCGGCGTGGTGGTGATCGGCGAGGGCGAGAAGGACAACGCCCCGATGCTCTACAACGGCGAAGATGTGGGCAACGGCGACGGACCGGACTGCGACTTCGCCGTCGACCCGATCGACGGAACCACCTTGATGGCCAAGGGCATGCCCAACGCCATCTCGGTGCTCGCGGTGGCCGAACGCGGCGCCATGTTCGACCCGTCGGCGGTGTTCTACATGAACAAGATCGCCGCGGGACCCGACGTGGCGGACTTCATCGACATCACCTCGCCGATCGCCGCCAACATCCAGCGCATCGCCAAGGTCCGCAAGGCGTCGGTCTCCGACATCACCGTCTGCATCCTGGACCGCCCGCGGCACGAGAAGCTCATGGCCGAGGTCCGCGCCGCCGGTGCGCGGATCCGGCTGATCTCCGACGGCGACGTCGCCGGCGCCATCTCGGCCTGCCGGCCGGACTCCGGCACCGACCTGCTGGTCGGCATCGGCGGCACCCCCGAGGGCATCATCACCGCCGCCGCGATCCGCTGCATGGGCGGCGAGATCCAGGCGACCCTGGCCCCGAAGGACGACGAGGAACGCCAGAAGGCCATCGACCGCGGGCACGACCTGGACCGGGTGCTCAGGACCGAAGATCTGGTCGGCGGGGAGAACGTGTTCTTCTGCGCCACCGGCGTGACCGACGGCGACCTGCTCAAGGGTGTGCGCTTCTTCGGCGGAGGCTGCACCACGCAATCGATCGTCATGCGTTCGAAGTCCGGTACGGTCCGGATGATCGAGGCCTACCACCGGCTTTCCAAGCTCAACGAATACTCCGCGGTGGATTTCACCGGGGACAGTTCTGCCGCCCATCCCCTCCCCTAGTTGCTGAGAAAGGCAATCGATGACGAACGACGGCGAGTACCGGATCGAGCACGACACCATGGGCGAGGTCCGGGTCCCGGCCAAAGCCCTGTGGCGCGCACAGACCCAGCGGGCCGTGGAGAACTTCCCCATCTCGTTCCGGGGCTTGGACCGCAACCAGATCCGGGCGATGGCCCTGCTGAAGGCCGCCTGCGCTCAGGTGAACAAGGACCTGGGTCTGCTGTCCGCGGAGAAGGCCGACGCGATCATCGCCGCCGCCAACGAGATCGCCGACGGCCGGCACGACGACCAGTTCCCCATCGACGTGTTCCAGACCGGCTCGGGCACCAGCTCCAACATGAACGCCAACGAGGTGATCGCGTCGATCTGCGCCAAGTCGGGCACCACTGTGCATCCGAATGACGACGTGAACATGTCGCAGTCCTCCAACGACACGTTCCCGACCTCCACCCACATCGCGGCCACCGAAGCCGCTGTGCGCCAGCTGATTCCGGCTCTGGAGGTGCTGCACGAGTCGCTGGCCAACAAGGCCCGGCAATGGCGCACCGTGGTGAAGTCCGGCCGCACCCACCTGATGGACGCCGTTCCGGTGACCCTCGGCCAGGAGTTCGGTGGCTACGCCCGTCAGGTCGAGGCCGGCATCGAACGGGTCAAGGCCACGCTTCCCCGGCTCGGTGAGCTCGCGATCGGCGGCACCGCCGTCGGCACCGGGCTCAACGCGCCCGACGGGTTCGGGACCAAGGTGGTCGAGGTGCTCGTCGCCCAGACCGGTCTGGCCGAATTGACCACGGCCCGCAACTCTTTCGAGGCCCAAGCCGCCCGCGACGGGCTGCTCGAGGCGTCCGGCGCACTGAAGACCATCGCCGCCTCGTTGACCAAGATCGCCAATGACATCCGGTGGATGGGCTCGGGCCCGCTGACCGGCCTGGCCGAACTGCACCTGCCCGATCTGCAGCCGGGCAGCTCGATCATGCCGGGCAAGGTGAACCCGGTGATCCCCGAGGCCGTCACCCAGGTGGCCGCCCAGGTGATCGGCAATGACGCCGCGATCACCGTCGGCGCGCTCTCGGGCGCCTTCGAGCTCAACGTCTACATCCCGATGATGGCGCGCAACCTGCTGGAGTCGTTCACATTGCTGGCCAACGTGTCCCGGCTGTTCGCCGAGCGCTGCATCGACGGCCTGGTGGCCGACGAGGAGCGGCTGCGCCGCCTGGCGGAGTCCTCGCCGTCGATCGTGACGCCGCTGAACTCGGCCATCGGCTACGAGGAGGCCGCCGCGGTGGCCAAGCAGGCGCTCAAGGAGCACAAGACGATTCGGCAGACCGTGATCGACCGCGGGTTGATCGGCGAGAAGCTCTCCGAGACCGAGCTGGACCGCCGGCTCGACGTGCTGGCCATGGCGAAGGTGCGCGACGAGGGGTAGGCCGATCGGTCATTGCCCCTCGTAGAACGCCACGAACGCCTACCCTTCAACCCAGTGTTCGCGCTCCGGCTCGGCGCCGGGAGGGGGTGCAACGTTGGCCGTCGGTAATACATCCACCAGCGTGCGGGAACTGACCCTGCGGGGAGTCATCCTGGGCGGTCTGATCACGCTGGTCTTCACCGCCGCCAATGTCTACCTCGGCCTGAAGGTCGGCCTGACATTCGCGACGTCGATTCCGGCTGCGGTCATCTCGATGGCGATCCTGCGGTACTTCGCCAACCACTCGATCATCGAGAACAACATCGTGCAGACGATCGCCTCAGCGGCGGGCACGCTCTCGTCGGTGATCTTCGTGCTGCCAGGCCTGGTCATGATCGGCTGGTGGACCGGTTTTCCGCTCTGGACCACGACCGCCATCTGCGCCGTGGGCGGCGTGCTCGGTGTCATGTACTCGATCCCGTTGCGCCGCGCTCTGGTCACCGGCTCCGATCTGCCCTACCCCGAGGGCGTTGCCGCGGCGGTGGTCCTGAAGGTCGGCGACAGTACGAGGGGGGAGGAGGAGAGCCGCACCGGAGTCCGGATGATCGCCACCGGCGCGCTGGTATCCGCCGGCTTCGCCCTACTGGCTAATCTCAAGGCGCTCGCCACCGATGTCGCGTTGTACTTCCGCGTCGGTCCGGCCGGTTCGATGTTCGGCGCCAGTCTGTCGTTGGCGCTGATCGGCGTGGGTCATCTCGTCGGTCTTGCCGTCGGCATCGCGATGCTTGCCGGGATGCTGATCTCTTACGGCATCCTGCTACCGGTCTACACGATCGGAAAGTTCGGGGCCGGCGAGTCCAACGCGGACGTGATCAGCACGGTGTTCGCCAAAGATGTCCGGATGATCGGGGCCGGAGCGATGGCCGTCGCGGCGGTCTGGACTCTGCTGAAGATCATGCGACCGATCATGCGAGGCATCTCCGCATCCATCGCCTCCGCGCGTGGCCGACGCGACGGGCAGCTGGTGGACGTCACCGAGCGCGATATCCCGTTCCCGATCGTCAGCACGACGTCCGCCGTGCTCATGATCCCCATCGCCATCCTGCTGTGGCAGTTCGCTCATGGCTCGGTGCTGAGCGGCAGCTCGGCGGGGGTCATCGTGGTCAGCGTGATGTTCATCGCCATCATCGGCTTCATCGCGGCGGCCATCTGCGGATACATGGCGGGTCTGGTCGGCTCGTCGAACAGTCCCGTGTCGGGCGTTGGGATCCTCGTGGTCGTCATCGCCGCGCTTTCCATCAAGGCCACGTTCGGTGCTGCCGACGACACCCAGGCGTTGGCACTGATGGCGCTCACGCTGATCGCGACGGCGGTGACCTTCTGCGCAGCCACCATCGCCAACGACAACCTCCAGGACCTCAAGACCGGCCAATTGGTCGGGGCCACGCCGTGGAAACAGCAAGTCGCGCTGATCATCGGCGTCGTGTTCGGGTCGGTGGTCATTCCGCCGGTGCTCAACCTCATGCAGACCGCATTCGGCTTCACCGGCGCGCCCGGCGCGGGTGACAAGGCGCTGGCGGCGCCCCAGGCGGCGCTCATCTCATCGCTGGCCAAAGGCGTCCTGGGCGGTTCCCTGAACTGGACGCTGCTGGGAGTCGGAGCCCTGATCGGGGTTGCGGTCATCGTCGCCGACGAGGTGCTCCGCAGAGCCTCCCGGTTCCATCTACCGCCGCTGGCGGTCGGCATGGGCATGTATCTGCCGATGAGTTTGACGTTGACGATCCCACTCGGCGCATTCCTGGGCCATCTGTACGACCGGTGGGCCGAACGGACAGGCGGCGACGTCGAGCGAAAGAAGCGCATCGCGATCCTGATGGCTACCGGCCTCATCGTCGGCGAGAGCCTTTATGGGGTCTTCTTCGCCGGGATGGTGGCCGCCACGTCGAAGGACGATCCGTTCGCCATCTTCCCCGAGAGCGGCAACATCGCCGAAATCATCGGTGTGGCGCTGTTCGCCGTCGTCGTCTGGTGGCTTTACCAGCGGGCCCGCACGGTTTCCCGAGAATCGACGGGTTAGGCACCCCACAGCTTCACGCCACGGGCCGCACATCCGACGATCACCCGCCCGCGCCTCCGGCGGCCGACGCCAGTCCGCGGATACCGGGAGCGGCGCTGACACTGTGCAACACCAGGCTCAGCGTCACGGCCACCACCACGACGGTGCCGATGACATCGGCCTGCTGAATCTCGCCGCGGTTGACCACCAGCAGGCCCAGCACCACGGTGCCGATTCCACGGGGACCGAACCACCCGATGAACAGCCGGCTGGGCATCGGCAGGTCCGTCCGGATCAACGACACCAGCACCGCGGCGATGCGGACGGCGAACAACGCCAGCACCGCGAACACGACCATGCGCCAGTCGGCGCGGCGCCAGCCGTCGATCACCGCGAAGGCGCCGAACATGGCGAACACCAGCAGTTCCAGCAATTGCCCGGCGGCGTCACAGACCTGGGTGGACAGCGGGTTGCCCACCCGGCGCTTGGTCATGAACGAGAACGCCAGCCCGCCGGTGAAGGCGGCGACGAATCCGCTGGCCTCCATCCGCTCGCCGACCGCGAAGCAGACGAACGCCAGGGCCAGGGCGGCGAGTTGACCCCAGATGTCGCTCATCCAGTCGCGTCGGCGCGACCAGGACACCACCACGCCGCCGACCAGGCCGACGGCTGCACCGGCGATCAGGGACTGGAACTCGGTGCTGAATATCAACCACACCCAATTGACGTCGCTGCGGTCGGCCTGCTCGGAGGCCAGCGCCAGTGCGGTCAGCAGGATCGCGAGCGCGAAACCGTCGTAGAAGCCACTCTCCACCGACAGGGCATGGCGGACACGTTCGGGGATACGCCGATCGTCCATCAAGGCCTCGATCAACGCCACCTCGGTGGGTGCGACGACCGCGGCCAGACACACCGCCTCCCACCACGGCAGCACCGGAAGCAGTACCGCCGCCGTCAGTGCGCCCAGCATCACCGTCAGCGGAATGCCCACGATCAGCAGCCGCAGCGCCACCGGCCCGTGCACCCGGATGCGGTTGAAATTCAGGTTGGCGGCCTGGTTGAACAGGATGACCGTGAGGGCCAGCTGTGCCAGGGTGGTATAGCCCTCGGTTCCGGGCCCGGCATCCAGCAGGTGTAAACCGAAGGGGCCCAACGCCATACCAAGAAGCATGAAGATCAACGCAGGTGCCACGAAGGAGCGGTCGACCTTTTGGGAGACCAGCGCGTAGCCGAGCACCAGCACAGCCAGGACGAGCGGTGTTGTCTCGTGCACGCGAGCGCTAGACGCCGTTGTTGGGGCCGCCGCTGTTGGCGCCGGGGATGTCGGTGATCGGGAAGTTCGGCATGGGGGCCGGCGACGGGGTGGCCGGCAACGCCGGAATGTCCTCGGCCGGAATGTCTTTGAGAAGGTTCACCGGCGGGCCGTTATCCCGTCCGCCGTAGACGCTGCCCGGAGCGCGGTCGCCGAGCAGTTGGCTGACGGTCACCAGGTGGTAGCCGTTGGCCTTGAGCACCGGGATGAACTGCTCGACCAGATCGACGGTCGATGAGTAGCTGTCATGCAGCAACACCACCGAGCCGGGCTTGATCTGGGTCATGAGCATGTACCGCGTGGCGGCGATGTTGGAATCGTTGATCCAGTCGAACGGGATGACGTCCCAGAGGACTCCGGCCAGGCCGTCCTTGGCGGCGACGGCGTTGACGGCGTCGTCGGTGAGCCCGCCCGCCGGGCGCCACAGTGTGGGCGTCTGCCCGGTGGCGGCCGCGATGGCGTCCTGCGCCTTGGACAACTGCTCCGGAACGTACTGCTCCGGGATGGTGGTCATATTGGGGTGTTCCCAGGTGTGGTTGCCGATCTCCATGCCGGCGTCGGCGACCCTCCTCGCACCGGCGGGATTCGCGGCCACTTTGTTGCCGATCATGAAGAACGTCGCCTTCGCGCCGGCGTCGTTGAGCACCCCGACGAGACGATCGGTGAACGGAGTGGGGCCGTCGTCAAAAGTCAGGGCGACGCACTTGTCCTTCGCGCAGTCGACCGGCCTCTCCGAGGCAGCGGTCTCAGACGCGCCGCAGCCGGCCAGAAACAACGCCGCGGCTGCGGCGATAGCGACGAGTTTCGGACTGGATGGCACCTGCCGAGTTTACGGCAGCGCCTCCGGGGTGATCTCCTCCAGCATTTCGGTGACCAGCGCGGCGATCGGCGAACGCTCGCTGCGCATCAGGGTGATGTGGGCGAACAGCGGGTGGCCCTTGAGCTTTTCGATGACCGCGGCGACGCCGTCATGGCGGCCGACGCGCAGGTTGTCGCGCTGGGCGACGTCATGGGTGAGCACCACCCGGGAGCCGGCGCCGAGCCGGGACAGCACGGTCAGCAGGACGTTGCGCTCGAGTGACTGCGCCTCGTCGACGATCACGAAGGAGTCGTGCAGGGAGCGGCCGCGGATGTGGGTCAGCGGCAGCACCTCGAGCATTCCGCGGGACTGCACCTCTTCGAGGACCGCCGGACTGGCCAGCCCCTCGAGGGTGTCGAAGACGGCCTGGGCCCAGGGACCCATCTTGTCGCTCTCGCTGCCGGGCAGGTAGCCGAGCTCCTGGCCGCCGACGGCGTACAGCGGGCGGAAAACCACGACCTTGCGCTGGGCGCGGCGCTCGAGGACGGCCTCCAGGCCCGCGCACAGCGCCAGAGCCGATTTGCCGGTGCCGGCCTTGCCACCGAGGGACACGATGCCGACCGATTCGTCGAGCAGCAGGTCCAGCGCGACCCGCTGTTCGGCGGAGCGTCCGCGCAGGCCGAAGACCTCACGGTCTCCACGGACCAGTTGCACGCGCTTGTCTGCGTTGACCCGGCCCAGGGCATGCGACGTGCCGCCGAGCAGCCGGATTCCGGTGTGGCAGGGCAGGTTTCGGGCGTCGGCGAGATCGATTTCCCCCTCGGCGAAGATCGTGTCGATGTCCGCGGAGGTGACGTCAAGTTCGGTCATGCCGGTCCAGCCGGACGTGACGACGTCCTGGGCGTGGTACTCGTCGGCGGGGAGACCCACCGCGCCGGCCTTGACGCGCAGCGGAATGTCCTTACTCACCAACGTGACTCGCTTGCCCTCGGCGGCGAGGTTGGCGGCACAGGCCAGGATCCGGGCGTCGTTGGTGCCGGTGCGGAAGCCACTCGGCAACACCGAGGGATCGGTGTGGTTCAACTCGACGTGCAGCGTTCCGCCCTGTGTCCCAACGGGAATGGGCTGATCGAGCCGTCCGTGCTCGAGTCGGAGGTCGTCGAAGAGGCGCAGCGCCTGACGGGCGAACCAGCCGAGCTCGTGGTGGTGGCGCTTGGCCTCCAACTCGCTGATGACGACCAGAGGGACGACCACTTCGTGTTCGGCGAACCGCGTACACGCCCACGGGTCGGACAACAGGACGGAGGTGTCGAGCACGTACGTCCGGGTGGGCGTGTGCAGATCGGTCACAGGCGCTCCTTCAGGCTCGCTGGCCTTTTGAGGAGCCCACCTCGGACTCGTCCCCGGCCACCTGAAGCCGACGCTACTCCGAGCGGTGGGTGCGCCGATGAGGCGCGCCGTGTCCGAACCGTTACGCGGAGACGAATTTTGCGAGCTGCGGCTCGTCGCCCAGACCCCAGGCGACGATGGCGTCGGAGACGACCTTGTTGGCCGCGGCCTGATCGAAGATGCCAGCCTCGGCGACGGTGCGCAGCTTGGTGTCCCGGTACTCCAGAATGTCACCGCCGATCACGGGGAACGCCGGTGCACGCCGGGAGATCGCCGCGATCGTGGAGTCGCGATGATTCTCCAGGCAGTGCGCGACGAGGCTGTCGAAGAATTTCGCGTGCCGGTCCTCGTCGTTGATGATCCGGCCGACCAGCTTCTTCAGCACCGGCTCATCGAGCTTCGCCTCGACGTTGCGCAGGTACACCGCGTGGGCACGCTCATAGAGCGCCATGAACACCAGCGTCTCGATCTGGGTGTAGTTGCTGGCCCGGTAGCCGCGCATCACATGGGCGACGCGCACCTCTTCGTCGGCGTTCGGGTCGATGTTGCGGGTGACCATGAAGTATTCGCGCAGCGCGATGGCGTGCAGCGTCTCCTCGGAGGTCCAGCGGCCCAGCCAACGGCCCCACTTGTCCTCGAGGATGAAGTGCTCGACGAGCTCGCGGTGGTACCCGGCGAGGTTGTCCTTGGTGATCAGCACGACCTCGAGCGCGTCGACGATCTCCTTGGGCAGGGTGACCTGGGAGGGATCCCAGTCCTCGCCGCCGAGGAACGCGAAGTCGCGGCCCTGGTCGAACGGGACGTAGTCGTGGGCGTACCACTCGTCGGCCGTGTCCAGGAAGCGGGCCAGATTGTCGGCGACAACCGGCTCAAGCTCAAGGGTCAGCGCATTCGCGACAGGTTTCTGTGCCATGCGGTAACTGTAACCGATGTTAACGGTTGTCCGGAAATTCCCGGCCCCGGCGTTTCTTGGCTCACGTCTTCCCGCGAACAGACGCAAACGACCCCGGATTGCGGCGTGTCGTGGGTCTTTTCCGGCTGCTCGCCGAGGGATGGCGTCCGGCTACAGCGTCAGGCCAGGGTACAGCGGGTTGGCGTCGAGCAGCTCGGCGGACGCCGCGCGGACCCAGTCCGAGGTCTGGTCGACCAGCGTGTACTTGGCCTTGGACGGCCCGTTCGGGCCGGCGTCGGCCGTGGTGTTCTTCAGCACCTCGACGACGAGTTCGGCCACCCGGTCGAACTCGGCGGGGCCGAAGCCGCGCGTGGTCAGCGCCGGCGTGCCGAAGCGGATGCCGCTGGTGTACCAGGCCCCGTTGGGGTCCGCCGGGATCGAGTTGCGGTTGGTGACGATCCCGGAGTCCAGCAGCGCACCTTCGGCCTGCCGACCGGTCAGCCCGAAGGACTGCACATCGAGCAACACGATGTGGTTGTCGGTGCCCCCCGTGACCAACGTGGCGCCGCGGCGCATCAGGCCGTCAGCGAAGGCCTGGGCGTTGTCGGCCACCCGCTGCGCGTAGGCCTGGAAGGAGGGCTGGCGCGCTTCGGCGAAGGCCACCGCCTTGGCCGCCATGACATGCGACAGCGGGCCGCCGAGCACCATCGGACAGCCCTTGTC
>JAXLRX010000009.1:0-61935 GCA_046330855.1 Mycobacterium sp. | reverse complement strand
CCAGGAACTGGCGGCCCAGCACCGCCGCCACCAGCAAGCCCCCCATGACCAGAACGGGTCCGGTGTTCAACGTGCCGGGCGGCTCGGCGGCGGCCACCAGGGCGGCCAGCAGCAGCGGCGCGTACGGCAGCCAGATCGACGCCCAGCCGGGCAACTGATCGGCGTCGCCTTCGCGGCTGTCATCCTCCCGCCCTGCGGCCGCCGCAACGGTGAGCAGCAGAAAGCCGGCTGCCCACCCGAGGTCGATGGTGTCGCCGCTGGAATAGGAGTCCTTGGTCCCGAGGTAGACGAACGCGCTGTCGGCCACCGCGATGCAGGCCATCCCGACGGTCAGCAACGTCAGGACCAGGCGTTGATGGGTCTGCGCCCGGATCAGCACCATCGCGGCCACGGTCAGGATCACGACGTCCGAGATCGGGTACGCCAACGAGACGATGAGTTCGAGTCGGTCGTCATCCCCGCTGGACTCGTACACCGGACCCAGGACCGTCACCCAGCTGACCAGGAACAGCGAACCCGCCACGATCAGGCCGTCCAGAAGAACCCGGCCCAGGGAATAGTTGCTGTAGTCGTCCGGGAACAGCAGTAGGGCCGCGCAGGCACCCAGCGGCAAGAGCAGGAATCCGGCGTCGGCGAGCGACGGAAAGGGGTTCTGCTTCGCCACCAGTTCGTAGTAGGTCCAGACGACCTCCCCGACGAACCACCCGGCCAGACCGATGGTCAGCGCCAGCCACGCCGCCCGCAGCCGGCCAGACGCGGATCGCGCGGTCCGGGCGGCGAAAACCGCGGCTGTCCCGGACAGCACCGCCAGCCAGATGTCGTCGATGGTCGCGACCGCGTCGCCGTGCGACCAGCCACCGAGCAACCAGGTGGCGAAAACGATGAACGAGACCGCGGCGGCGGCCGCGACGTGTGTGGTCCGGGGCATCACAATCCACCCTCTCACTACCACCGGTCAGCCGTGGCGGCGTCGAGTAGTGTAACGACTTCCGGCGTAGGTGGGGACGCGACCGGAGCACCAGACGGCGCCAGGGTGAGGGAGAGGTGCACGAGTGATGCGCGTGAGGGCCACTACGTGCCGCGCGGCGTCCAGCTGGTCGCCGGCATGAGCCTCTGGTCTTCCATTCCGCGGCCCGACCGGTCGCGCGGTGGTGTGGCCCTGGACACCGGGCTGCCCGCGGTGGTGCTGTGGGCTTCGCCGTTTCCACTTCAGCACGGCTGCCTCGGCGCCTACCGGACTCTGGGACGCGCGGGTGTGCCGGTGTATTCCGTGGTCGCCGATCTCGATGCCCCCGCCGCCCGGTCGCGCTACGTCGCCGGCCGCATCCTGTGGCAGCCCCACCACGGGGACACCTACGCCGATCTGATCGGTCGCCTTAACGACTTCGGCCGCGGGTTGGGGAGGCGGTCGTTGATTGTGTGCACCGGTGACGAGATGGCCGTCGTGGTCGCCCGGCACCGAGACGAGCTCGAGGAGCACTTCGTGCTTCCCGCGGTCGCCCCTGAGCTACCCGCGCAACTCGCCGACAAGAAATCCCTCGCCGACCTGTGCCGCGGCCACGGCTTTGCCGCACCGCGGTCGGTGTTCGTGGACTCGATGGCCGACCTCGAGGCCGTCATCGGGGAACTGACCCTGCCGGTCGCGGTGAAGAGCACGGCCCTGCGCGGGATGCCGCAGAGCGTGGAGAACACCACGATCGTGACCACCCGCGAGGACCTTCTCGATCTCGCCCGCACCTGGCGTGAGCCGTTCGCCACTCTCATGCAGGACTACATCCCCGACGAGGTCTCCGAGGACTGGTTCAGTCACGGCTACTGCGACGGCACCGCCACGGCGCGGGTCGTCTTCACCGGGCGCAAGGTGCGGTGCTGGCCGGTTCGCGGGGGTGCCACCGCCGCCGCGTACACATCGGTCAATCCCGAACTGGCGAGACTGTCGGCGGCGTTCTGTGCCCAGGTGGGCTACCGCGGCATCTTCGACATCGATTGGCGGCTCGATCTGCGCACCGGCGAATATCTCCTGCTGGACTTCAATCCCCGTGCGGGTGCGCAGTTCCGGATGTTCGAGAACGACGCCGGCATCGACGTCGTCCGGGCCATGCACCTCGACCTGTCCGGCCGGAGCATCCCCGACGGGACGCCTGTCGACGGAGAGCGGTTCGTCGTCGAACCCTGGGACCTGATGAGTCTGGCGGCCGACCCCGATCAGCCGTGGACCGGCGGCGTGGGGCGGCCGCGCCTGGCGTGGTGGGCCAACGACGATCTCAAACCGGTCCTCATCACCGCTGTCCACCAGGGCAGGTTGTCGTTGAGATCCAGATTCGGCCGTGGCTACGAAGCCGTGCCGCCGGCGGCGTGGGAACGCTGAGGCACGGCACACACCCCACCGGATTCGAGGAGCTGCTGTGCGGCGGCAAAGGTCATGGCCCGGTCGTAGAGGAAGCCCTGGCCGTACAGCGCCCCCATGACGATCAGCGTGTCACGCTCCGCGACGGTCTCGACACCCTCGACGATCAGGTCGAGGGCGAGCGCCTTGGCGAGGCCGACGACCGACTGCACAACCGCGCGCTGCTTGTCGCTGCCCTCGTCGAGGGCGGCGACGAACGAGCGGTCGAGTTTGATCTGGTCGACCGGCAGGGTCCTCAGCTGGGTCAGGGACGAGTAGCCGGTGCCGAAGTCGTCGAGCGACACCCGCACCCCCGCGTCCCGCAACTGGGTCAGCGCACCCTGGGAGGCGTGAAGATCGACGAGCGCGTGCTCGGTCAGCTCGATGATCAGCGCGTCCGGCGGTACGCCTGCGGCGCGCAGCATGGCGAGCACCTCGTCGGCGAATCCGGCCTCCCGGACCTGGCGGGCCGTCACGTTCACCGAGATCGTCAGTGCCTTGGCCAACCCGCGGGCACGCCACTGCGCAAGCGCCGCGATCCCCTCCTGCAGCACCCATCGGCCGATCTCGACGATCATGCCGTTGTCCTCGGCGAGCGGAATGAAGGTCTCGGGACTCAGGTTGGGCAGGCCCGGCCGGCGCCACTGCAGCAGCAACTCGAACCCCTTGACGGCACCGGTGTCCAGCAACACGATCGGCTGCGCGGCGACCTTCAACTGGTCGCGCTCCAACGCGCGCCGCAGGGCCGTGTCGAGATCGAGCCGTTCTGCGACCTCGGCCTCGAGATGGGCGTCGAAGATGTTGATGTGGCTGCCTTCGGTGAGCTTGGCCCGGTACATCGCCACGTCGGCTTCGCGCATCAGTTCGGCCCCCGACGACGTTGATTCGTCGGCGAAGGCGATCCCGATGCTCGTTCCGACGAAAGCCTCCTTGCCCTCGAGGACGTACGGGGCGCTGAGTGAGGTGCGCACCCGCTCGGCCAGTGCGATCGCCTGTGCCCGATCGGGCAGAGCAGGGCAGAGCACCACGAACTCGTCCCCGCCGAGCCGTGCCACCGTGTCGGTCTCCCGCACCACCGAGGACAGCCGCCGCGCCGCCTCGATGAGCAGTTGGTCGCCGGCTGCGTGGCCGATGGAGTCGTTGACCATTTTGAAGCGGTCGAGGTCGCAGAACAGCAGTGCCAGCTGGGTGTCGTTTCGGTCCGGCGAGTTCAGGCTGTCCGCAAGACGGGCCAGCAGCAGACTGCGGTTGGCCAGCCCGGTGAGCGCGTCGCTGGTGGCCTGGTAGGAGAGCTTCGCGGCGGATGCGTCCCGTTCGAGTGCCAGCGTCACCAGGTCGCGACAGCGCATCAGCGCCGTTCGGGCCGTCTCATCGAGCTCTTCCGGGCCGCCGAAAACTTCGAGGGTCCCGGTTGTTTCGGCGGTTTCGGCGTGGAAGGTTCCCCGCCACGCCGGCGCTCCCGACAGGTCGGCGCCCGGTGGTGCCGCCACCGAATGGTCGCCGGTCGTGATTCGAACGGGGCGTCCTCCCGATACGTCCACCGCCAGTTGCGCGATCTGCCGACCGATCCCGGAGTCGTACGGATCTCCGGTGGCGATGCGCTCCAGCACCCGGGCCTGCCCCAGTTCGAGGGCCGAGACGCGGGAGAGTTGCTGCTGAGTGTTGCGCAGCGTCTCGCGGTCCTCGTCGAGAGTCGCGCGCGCGTCGCGGTACTGGCGCACCACGTTGAGCGCCACCCAGGCGAGCAACATCGCACCGATGACGAGGGTCGCGATCAGCAGCGCCAACTGGATCAGTCGGCCTCGGAGCAAGGCGTCGGCGCTGGCACGTGCGTCCATGTGCAACTGGGCCGTGGTGCTGTCGGCCAGGCGGCGCGAGGCTTGCCACAGCGCCTGAGCCCGGGGAAGGATCATCGCCGCCCACCGGTCGCGCTGGTCGGGCGGGAGGATCCCGGGCGGCATCTCCCGCGTCGCATCATCCAGGGCGCTGAGGCTGGCGCGATACTCCGGTGAGGTGGATTCGGCGGCCGGTCGTCCGTCCTCTCCGACGACCGTCAGCCGCTGCGCCAGCAGCGAGCGTTTCACCTGAACGTCCCTGCGGGATGCGGCCCCGAGCAGATAGCGCTGGGTTTCGTTGGCGTAGTTCAGCGTCTCGTTGAGGGTGTAGAACAGGTTGTTGCCGGCGGTCTCGGTTCGGGCGAAGGACTCGGCGTACCGTCGCTGGGCGGCCGTCATCTCATAGTTGTTCGCCACCAGCGCAACGATCAGCAGTCCCAGAATCGCGGTCAGAACCCAGTGCCCGCGATTGAACCGGAACCTCAGATCCGATGAGGCGCCCCCCTGGCTGGGCATCAGGAGCCGGGCGCGTTCGGACCCGTCACCGAGATCGACGCCAGACTCCAGTTCCAGGCGTCGAGAACGGACGAAAGCGGCGTTCCGTCGGGGAAGACGATGCGGATCGGCCCGCCCTGGTCGTAGGGGATGGGCGCGCCGTCGCGCCGGGTGGCGATGAGTGCCTCCGATGCCACCATCGGTCCGGCGGGGGCGGCGTAGTGGTAGTCGTTGAGGGCGACGGTGTTGATGGTGGCGGTAGTGGGGATTCCCGCCTTGGACAGGAGTGTGGCCAGGGGCACCCCGCTGAAGGTCTGGCGCTTCTTCACGAACGGCTCATCGATGGTGATCGTGGTGTTGCCGAGCGCATTGAGTTGATCCAGCGTGAGCGACAGCGGCGTAGCGCCGCCCTTGACCTCCAGGACCGCCTCGTTGGGTGCGGGCGGGTCGATCGACGGAACGCCATAGGGGTTGGTGGTCGAGGCGACGGCTGTCGATGCGGCGGACGAAGATTTGCCTGAGGTTGCCGGATGTCCTCCGCAGGCGCCGAGGACGGTGACGGCGAAAGCTGCTGCGATGCCGACAATGGTGGAGCGCGTGCGCATTGCCTGACTTTACGTTAATTATTCGCCAGGCACGCTACGGCGAGGCGACCGCGCAGGATGGCGGTGCTTCGTCGGCGACCCGGTCCGGAAGCCGGCAGTGGCTATCCGGGGACGTAGACCGTCGCGCCCAGGGCAAGGTGGTCCGAGCCCGCGATCCGCACCGCGTGGGGATCTCTCGCCGTGCCGTTGTAGGTCAGGATGTGGTCGATTCGGATGGCCGGGGGAATCGGAAGGTCGGCGGGCCAGGTGGCCGCGAACCCGAACTGCCGGCCGGCATCGCGGAAACCCGTCTCGAGCAATCGGCGGAAGGGCAGGTGATCGGCGGTGGCGTTCAGGTCGCCCCCCACAATGGCGGGCCCGCGGTCGGCGGTGGCGGCAAGCTGTCGCAGTGTCTCGGGCAGCGCGGCGATCTCCTCGCGCCACTGCTCGACCGGTTGTGGCCACGGTCCGACCAGGTGCACGCTGGCGACGATCAGGTCCGAGGCGGATTCCGGAGGTCGCACCGCGGCCGTCAAACCGCCCAGGGTGAACTTGGTGATGCGGCTGGACTGGAGGATCGGGTAGCGGCTCCAGATGCCCACGCCGAAGCCGTAGCTGCCCGGCTCCAGAATCTCGTAGGGAAAGTCCGGCTTCAGGTAACTGTCGCTGAGCGTCCGGGCGAGCGCCGGTGAAAGCTCCTGCACCAGCAACAGGTCGGCGCCCTCCCGCGCGGCGGCCGCCACCGCCGCCGGATCGGCCTTCCCGTCACGCAGATTGGCGGTCAGCACCCGGATCGGAACCGTGTGGTCGGGCGCTCGTTTGTCGGCGAAGAGTCCCGGCAGCTGCGGCAGCACGGCGGCGGCGAGGAGCAGCAACGCCGTTGCCGCGGACAGGACGCGGCGGTTCAGCAGGAACAGGACGGCCGCCACCGCCGAGCCCAGCATGAGATACGGGGATGCCGCCGCCAGGATGAGAATTTCGTGGTTGTACACCGGCAGGTACCGGGCAGCCAGGGCCGCCGCCGCGATGAGCAATGCGCACCAGGCCAGGACGTCACGAAGCCGGGCTCCGACGCCGGACACCCTCACACGAGCGTCACGCATGCTGCTCCGATGTTCAGGTTCTACAGTCTGACGCACTTTGGTGCAATGGATTGCAGAGACCGCGGGGTGTCCCGCTGGGCGTCATCATCGCTGTTGCGATTCGCGACGCTGCCGCCGAAGACATAATCAAAGGGCGCCAGATACCGAACGACCCGGCCGCAGTCCACGTCGCCCGGAACGGCGCACCTGGCTGACCAACGAAGGGATCCCTGATCATGCTGACAACCCCTGGCCCGCTGGCGCCGGATCCGGTGGTCATGCCGAGCTGCGCCGTGGTGATCTGTGCGTACACCGAGGCTCGCTGGGACGAGACGTTGCGGGCCGTGCGCTCGGTACAGGAGCAGGTCCCCCCGCCACAGGAACTGATCGTCGTGATCGATCACAACCCGGACCTGCTGGCCCGGCTCGCGGCCGAACTGCCCGGTGTGCGCGTGGTGGCCAATCACAACGAGCAGGGCCTCTCCGGCGCCCGTAACACCGGTGTCGAACTGGCCAAATCCGATGTGGTGGTGTTCCTCGACGACGACGCCGCCGCCCGGCCCGGCTGGCTTGCTGCGCTGGCGCGGAACTATCTCGACCCCAACGTCCTGGGCGTCGGTGGCCGGATCGAGCCGGAATGGGTGGGGCAGCGGCCCCGTTGGTGGCCGCCCGAGTTCGACTGGATCGTCGGCTGCGACTACAAGGGGCAGCGGACGGGGGTCGTGCGCAATCTCATCGGTGCCAACGCGTCGTTCCGGCGGGAGTTGTTCGACGACGGCGGATTCACCACCGGCATCGGCCGATCCTCCAGCGTGCTTCGTCCGGTCGGCGGCGAGGAGACCGAATTCTGCATCCGGGTGGGGCAGACCCGGCCCGGTGGCGTCTTCCTGCACGACGTCACGGCCGAGGTGATCCACCGGGTTCCGGCCGATCGGGGGACGTTCGCCTACTTCCGCTCCCGGTGCTACTCCGAGGGGTTGTCCAAGGCGCTGGTGACCCGCAGTGTCGGCACGGAGACCGGGTTGGCCTCCGAATGGGCCTATTCGACGGTGACGCTTCCGCTGGGCGTCCTGCACGGTCTGCGGCGGGCACTCGGCGGCGACGTCACCGGTTTGCTGCACGCCGGTGCCATCGTCATCGGCCTGGGGTACACAACGGTGGGCTACATCGTCGGTAAGGCCGTTGAGATCCGGGCGCGGCGGAAGGGTGTGCGATGACACCGCGCGTCGGTATGGTCGCCGCCCGGGCGTTGCCGTTCATGGGAGGCATCGAGACCCACGTCCACGAGGTCGCCCGGCGGCTGGCGGACTCGGGCGTCGACGTCACGGTGCTGACCACCGACACCACCGGCGAATTGCCCAGCGACGAAACGACTTCGGGCTACCGGGTGCGGCGTTGGCCGGCGTACCCCCGCTCTCGTGACTACTACTTCTCACCTGGGCTCATCCGTCATCTGCTCGGCGCCCGCGGTGACTATGACGTGATTCACATGCAGGGTGTTCACACCCTCGTGGCCCCCAGCGCGTTGCTGGCGGCGCGGGCCACCCGCACGCCGTCGGTACTGACCTTCCACACCGGCGGCAACTCCTCCGAGTTTCGGGAATCCATGCGTTCGGTGCAGTTCAAGGCGCTCGCCCCGCTGCTGAGATCCGCCGACGCGCTGGTCGCCGTCTGCGAATTCGAACGACGGAAGTTCGCGGAGATTCTCGGTATCCCGGCCGCTCGCATCCGGCTGATCCGGAACGGATCCGAGCCACTGCCGGTGGATCCCTCGGCTCCCGGCATCGACGGCGATCCGTTGGTGGTCTCCGTCGGCCGCCTCGAGGAGTACAAGGGGCACCACCGCGTTCTGCAGGCCATGCCGCTCATCCTTCGGCAGGCGCCGCACGCCACGCTGGCCGTGATCGGGAAGGGGCCTTACGAGGAGCGGTTACGGGAGATGGCCGCCGAACTCGGAATCGCCGATCACGTCATGTTCCGCAGCTACGGACCGGCCGAACGCGGCGCGATGGGCAAGGTGGTGTCGGGGGCCGACGTGATGTGCCTGCTCAGCGATTACGAAGCCCACCCGGTCGCGGTGATGGAGGGGGTCGGGACCGGAACCCCGGCGCTGGTCGCCGACACCTCGGGTCTCACCGAACTCGGCGAGGCCGGCCTGGCGACATTGATTCCGCTGGACGCCTCCTCCGAGCAGATCGCCGCGGCGGTGATGGCCCTCGCGCGGACGCCGCGGACCGCGCCGCCGCACATACCGACCTGGGACGACTGTGCCGGTCAACTCCTCGAGCTGTACCGGGACGTCGCCCGGTGAACATCCTGCTCCCGGCACAGTTCCTGCCGCCGGTTC
Organism: Mycobacterium sp.; assembly: GCA_046330855.1. Lineage (GTDB taxonomy): Bacteria > Actinomycetota > Actinomycetes > Mycobacteriales > Mycobacteriaceae > Mycobacterium. The sequence continues at coordinate 53,206 of JAXLRX010000009.1, read as the reverse complement.
CTGCCGGTCGCACCGGCCGCGGCGCTGTTCGCCTCCGGCGCCCGTGACACCACAGCACCTTGCTGATGGAGTTCAAGTTCACGGTGCGGTTCGCGCAGACCGGCCATGGACCAGGCCGACGGTGGCGTGTCGTGAGACGGCGTGCGGTCCGGGGCATGGCCCTGGCGATCGTGTCGGTCCTTGCGGCCCTGCCTGTGGTGGACTGCGGAACCGCTGCCGCCACGGGGCAATTGGTCACGTCGAGGTTCGTCGAGGACTTCGACGGGCCGGCCGGTGCGCCACCGGACCCGAGTCGCTGGACCATCGACGTCGGCTCGTCCGCCGAGAACGGCTGGGAAGCCGGCAGCCTGCAGACCTACACCGATTCACCAGACAACGTGATGCTCGACGGCCGGGGCAGGCTGGTGATTCGGGCGCGCCGGGACGGTGGCGGATACACCTCCGGCCGGATCACCACCCGCGGGAAAGTCGTCTTCCCCTTCGGAACCATTGTCGCAAGGATGAAACTTCCAGCAGGGCAGGGCCTTTGGTCGGCGTTCTGGATGCTGGGCGCCAAGGTCGACACCGTCGGGTGGCCGGGTTGCGGGGAGATCGACATCCAGGAGCTGATCAACGACGCCACCCGGTACCACGTCGCCTTGCACGGTCCCGGGCTGGACTGGGTCGGCGAGGGGCCGGTGCCGGATCTGTCGGCTGACTTCCACAACTACTGGATGACACGGCGTGCGGACGGCATCACCATCGGGGTGGACGACACGGCACTCAATTACTTCGCGCCGGATCCCTCGGCGTCCGGCGCCAAATGGGTCTTCAACGATCCGATGTTCGCCCTGCTCAATCTGGCGGTGGGCGGGACGTGGCCGGGGTCGCCGGACGCCTCGACACCGTTCCCGGCGACGATGCTCGTCGACTGGCTGACTTTCGAACCGCTGAAGTGAGAATCGACGGCACGTCGTGTTCGTCTGGTCGCCGCCCCGGACCGTACTCGCCGTTGACGGTGTTGTTCGGAAGGTCGATGGACTCGTCTTTCCAGTGGAGCAGCGCGCGCCGAAGCCCGAGTCGGCGCCGGATGGTTTCACCCCTGCCCCGGCGCGGTTACCGTAGCTGCGTGAGCGCGGAGACCCCACCGGCATGGTGACCCGGTTGTCGACGTCGGATGCGTCGTTCTACCACCGCGAGGACACGACGACGCCGATGTACGTGGGCTCGCTGTCGATCCTGCGCCGGCCGCGCGGCGGCCTGAGTTACGACGCTCTGCTGGAGACGGTGGAACGCCGGCTGCCGCAGATTCCGCGCTACCGGCAGAAGGTTCGCGAGGTGACCCTGGGCATCGCCCGGCCGGTCTGGATCGACGACCCGGACTTCGACATCACCTACCACGTGCGGCGCTCGGCGCTGCCGTCGCCGGGCAGCGACGCCCAGCTGCATGAGCTGGTGTCCCGGCTCGCCGGCCGGCCGTTGGACCGCGGCCGGCCGCTGTGGGAGATGTACCTCATCGAAGGCCTGGAGGGAAACCGCCTGGCGCTCTTCATCAAATCCCACCAGGCGCTGGTCAACGGGGTGACGGCCTGCGAAATCGGCCACGTCATCGCCGACCGGAGCCGCCGTCCCGCCGACGTCGGCGAGGACATCTGGCTGCCCGCCCGGGAACCGTCGGACGGCAAGCTGATCTTCGACGCCGTAGGGGACTGGCTCGCCCGGCCGGGCCAGGAACTGCGTGCGTTGCGCTCGACGGTCGTCGACGTCGCCACCAACACCGGCGACCTGCTCGCGCTGGGCCGCCGCGCAACGGACGTTGCCCGCCGTCTTGCCCGCCGCAGCGCCCCGAGCAGTCCGCTCAACACCACGGTGTCGCGGCACCGCCGGTTCACGGTGGCCTCGGCGCCGCTGGCGGACTTCCGCCGGCTGCGGGCGCGGTACGACTGCGACGTCAACGACGTCGTGCTGACGGTGATCGCCGGCGCGCTGCGCAACTGGCTGCTCTCCCGCGGCGAACCGGTGTCCTCCAGCCTCACGGTGCGGGCGATGGCGCCCACCTCTGTCTACCCCGATGCCGACATGGAGTCCTCGGGGCCTGGGCAGGCCATCAGCGAGGTCGCTCCGTTCCTGATCGATCTGCCTGTGGGAGAGGCGAATCCGGTGGTGCGGCTGTCCCAGATCGCGCATGCCACCGAATCCCATTCCGCCGTAACGAGTCTGGTCGACGCCCGCACGATCGTCACGTTGTCGGGATTCCCGCCGCCCACATTGCACGCCATGGGCACCCGGGTGGCGACCCAGTACCCCCCGCGGCAGTTCAATCTGCTGATCACCAATGTGCCTGGGCCGCAAGCCCAGATGTACGTCGCCGGGGCGAAGCTGCTGGAGACCTATGCCGTCCCACCGTTGCTGCACGATCAGGTGCTGGCCATCGGGGTGACGTCCTACTGCGGGATGGTCTACTTCGGCATCAACGCCGACCGCGACGCCATGACCGACGTCGACGTCTTCCCGGAACTCCTGGCCGAGTCACTCGAGGAGCTAATCGACGGCGCGCAATAGCGCCTCCGTCGTAGGATGCGCCGATGGCGAAGGACAAGTCGAAGAAGGGCGCCCAGGGCACACGCGCCAAGGTCGCCAACGACGTCTATGAGGCGGAGCTTTTCCGTCTGCAGACGGAGTTGGTGAAAGTCCAGGAATGGGTGCGCCACACCGGCGCTCGCATCGTGGTCATCTTCGAGGGTCGCGACGCCGCCGGCAAGGGCGGGACCATCAAACGCATGTCGGAGTACCTCAGCCCGCGCACCGCGCGCATCGCCGCGCTGCCGGCGCCGACCGAGCGTGAGCGCGGGCAGTGGTACTTCCAGCGGTACATCGAGCACCTGCCCACCAGGGGTGAGATCGTCATCTTCGACCGGTCCTGGTACAACCGGGCCGGCGTCGAACGCGTCATGGGCTTCTGCACCCCGCAGGAGGAGACGCTGTTCCTCCGGCAGTGCCCGATCTTCGAGCAGATGCTGATCGACGACGGAATCCTGCTGCGCAAGTACTGGTTCTCGGTGTCCGAGGAGGAGCAGCTCAAGCGGTTCAAGTCCCGCCTCAACGATCCGCTGCGCCGCTGGAAGCTCAGCCCGATGGACATGGAGTCCATCTACCGCTGGGAGGACTACTCCCGGGCGAAGGACGACATGATGGTGCACACCGACACCCCGGCCAGCCCGTGGTTCGTGGTGGAGTCCGACCTGAAGAAGCACGCCCGGCTCAACATGATCTCCCACTTCCTGTCGACCATCCCCTACACCGAGGTGGAGCCGGAGAAGGTCGAGATCCCCAAGCGCCCACAGATCGGCAACTACCGCCGTCCGCCGCGGGAGCTCAACCACGATGTGCCCGATTTCGCCGCCACCCTGCTCGGCGACAAAGAGGGCTGACGACCAGGGCTGGGCCGCCCGGACCGCCGGCCGCCGATAGTCTGCGTGCATGCGGGTCTACATCCCGGCGACGCTGGCCATGCTCTCCGAGCTCGTCGCCGACGGCTTCCTGCAGCCACGGGCCGGCACCGCGTTCGCCGTCACGCCCACACTGCGTGAGGCCTATGCCGAGGGCGACGACGAGGAACTCGCCGAGGTGGCCCTCGGTGAGGCCGCCCTGGCGTCATTGCGGCTGCTGTCCGGCGAGGCTCCCGACGCGCCCGCCCGCCGCGCCGTGGTCGAGGCCGACGTCGATGCCGATTCGGTGACGGTGCGGCCCGACCTGGACGACGCGGTGGTCCGCGTTCGCGGACGGATCGCCATACAACAGGTGGTCGCGGCCTACGTCGACAACTCCGATGCCGAACCGGCCGTGCGGGCCGCCATCGCCGTGATCGACGAGGCTGACCTCGGTGACGAGGACGCGGAACTGACCGTCGGCGACGCCCAGGACCACCCCCTGGCCTGGTACGCCACCCAGGAGTTGCCGTTCCTGCTGGAATTGTTGTGAGCGGAGCGCTGGGCCGACTCCGCGGGGTTGCCGCGGCGCTCACCTCGCCGCTGCATCCCGACGACTACCTCAAGCTGATCAACCCGCTGTGGTCGGCGCGGGAACTGCGGGGCCGCATCGTCGCCGTCCGCCCCGAGACCCGGGATTCGGCCACCCTGGTGATCAAGCCGGGCTGGGGCTTCGGCTTCGACTACCAGCCCGGCCAGTACATCGGAATCGGCGTGCTGGTCGACGGCCGCTGGCGGTGGCGCTCCTACTCGCTGACCTCGGTGCCGCACACCGGCAAGGGTCGCCGTCCCTTGGACAGGACCGTGACCATCACGGTCAAGGCCATGCCGGAGGGATTCCTGTCCAGCCACCTGGTGGCCGGGGTGCGTCCGGGCACGATCGTGCGGCTGGCCGCCCCGCAGGGCAACTTCGTGCTGCCCGATCCGGCGCCGGAGGCGGTGCTGTTCCTGACCGCGGGCTCGGGTATCACCCCGGTGATGTCGATGTTGCGAACCATGGCGCGGCGCAATCAGATCGGCGGGCAGGAGCGTAGCGACTCGGGGAATAGGGCCGGCGGGCAGGAGCGTAGCGACTCGGGGAATAGGGCCGGCGGGCAGGAGCGTAGCGACTCGGGGAATAGGGCCGGCGGGCAGGAGCGTAGCGACTCGGGGATTGCCACCAGCGATGTCCTTCATATTCACTCGGTCCCGTCCCCGGAGGATCTGATGTTCGGCGACGAGCTTGCCGAACTGTCCCGAACCGCACCCGGATACCGGCTGACCGTCCGTGCCACCCGGGCCGACGGGCGTCTGGATCTGAACCGGCTCGACGAGGTGGTGCCCGACTGGCGGCAGCGGCAGACCTGGGTGTGCGGTCCGGAGAACATGCTCGCTGATGCCGAGAGGAATTGGACGGCCGAAGGCCTGGCCGGCAACCTCCATCTGGAGCGGTTCGCGGCGGCCCGGGCGGCCACGCCGGGGGAGGGCGGGACCGTCAGGTTCCAGCGGGCCGGGCGTTCGGTGGCGGCCGACGCGGCGACGACGATCATGGAGGCCGGCGAGCAGGCGGGTGTTCTCATGCCGTTCGGTTGCCGCATGGGAATCTGTCACACTTGTGTGGTGAGTTTGCTCGAGGGTCGCGTCCGCGACCTGCGCACCGGCGCGGAGTTCGAGCCGGGTAATCGGGTGCAGACCTGCGTGTGCGCGCCCGCCGGCGATTGTGTGGTGGACATCTGATGGCGATCACCGACATCGAGGCGTTCGCCCACCTGACCGAGGCCGATATCGACGCCCTGGCAACCGAACTCGACGCGATCCGCGCCGATGTCGAGGAGTCCCTCGGCGAGCGCGACGCCCGCTACATCCACCGCACCATCGCCGCTCAACGGGCCCTCGAGGTCGCGGGCCGCGTTCTGCTGGCGTTCGGTTCCAAGCGGTCGGCGTGGTGGGCGGGGACCGCCACGCTGGCGATCGCCAAGATCATCGAGAACATGGAGATCTCCCACAACGTCCTGCACGGGCAGTGGGACTGGATGAACGATCCGGAGATCCACTCCTCCACGTGGGAGTGGGACATGGTCGGGGCTTCCAAGCACTGGCGCATCACCCACAACGTCGCGCACCACAAGTACACCAACATCCTCGGTATGGACGACGACGTCGGCTACGGGCTGCTGCGCGTCACCCGCGATGACCCGTGGACCCCGCGCAACATGTTCAACGTGTTCTTCAACACCGTGCTGGCGGTCGGCTTCGAATGGGGAATCGGCCTGCAGCACTTGGAGTTACGCAAGATCTACCGGGCGGAGACCCGCGCCGCCACCGTGGTGCGGCTCCGTGAACTGTCCACCAAGGCCGCCCGCCAGCTGGCCAAGGACTACCTGGTCTACCCGGCGGTGACCGCACTGTCGCCCCGCAACTTCGGCAAGGCGGGCTTCACCACCACGTTGAAGGCCAACCTCGCCGCGAACGTCATCCGCAACCTGTGGGCCAATGCGGTGATCTTCTGCGGTCATTTCCCCGACGGCGCCGAGAAGTTCACCACCACCGACATGGTGGGGGAGAGCAAGGGCCAGTGGTATCTGCGGCAGATGCTCGGCAGCGCCAACATCGACGCCGGTCCGGCGATGGCCTTCATGACCGGCAACCTGTCCTATCAGATCGAGCATCACCTCTACCCGGACCTGCCCAGCCGGCGGCTGGCCGAGATCTCGGTGCGGGTGCGCGCGCTGTGCGACAAGTACGACCTGCCCTACACCAGCGGCCCGCTGCTCGTGCAGTACGCCAAGACCTGGCGCACCATCGCCAAACTGTCGCTGCCCGACCGGTTCCTGCGCGACACCGCCGACGACGCACCCGAGACCCGCAGCGAGCGGATGTTCGAGGGCTTGCAGAACCGCTCGCGCGGACTGAAGACGGCGTTGGCCGAGGCGCGGGCACGGCGCCGTTGACTGTGCGCTGAGGGCGCGATCCTCGGGTGTTCGGCCACCCCTGAGCGCACACTCAACCGCGGTGCTCAGTCCGGGATGTAGGCGAACGTGTCGGGATTGGGCCCCGTCCGGCCCGGCTCGCCCTTGTCCAGTGCCGTCAGCGCCTCGATCTCCTCGTCGCCGAGGTCGAAGTCGAAGATCTCGAAGTTGTCCTTCATGCGTTGCGGGTGAACGGATTTCGGGAAGACGATGTCGCCGCGCTGGATATGCCAGCGCAGCACGACCTGGGCCGGGTGAACGCCGTAGGCCTTGGCGATGCGGATCACCACCGGGTCGCCGAGGACCTTGCCGCGGGCGATCGGTGACCAGGCTTGCGTGGCGATGTCGTGCTCGATCCCGTAGGCGCGCACCTCGTCGTTGGTGAAGTAGGGATGCACCTCGATCTGGTTGACCGCCGGCACCGTCTCGGTCTCGCGGGCGAGTTCCTGAAGGTGATGGATCTGGAAGTTCGAGACCCCGATGCTGCGGGCCCGGCCGTCGGCTTTGAACTCTTCCAACGTCTTCCAGGTGGAGACGTAGTCGCCGTCGTACAGCGTGGGCAACGGCCAGTGGATCAGGAACAGGTCGACGTAGTCGGTGCCCAGCGCACTCAGGGTGTCGCCGAAGGCGCGCCGCGCGTCGTCGGGCCGGTGGAAGCCGTTATTGAGCTTGCTGGTGATGAACACCTGCGCGCGGTCCAGTCCGGCATCGCGGATGCCCTCTCCCACGCCCTTCTCGTTGCCGTACATCTCCGCGGTGTCGATGTGGCGGTAGCCCACCTCCAACGCGCCGCGGACCGCCGCGGCCGTCTCCGCCGGCTCCACCTTGAACACCCCGAACCCGAGCTGGGGAATGTGATTGCCGTCGTTGAGGGCGATCAGCGGGACGTTCCCGACGGTGGTCGTCATTGGGGCTCCTTCGTTGGGCTGAGTTCGAGCGTCCGGGTGTCTAGTATCCGCTGGCCTCGTGAAGCACACCCAGCAGGCGGCGGGCGGCGGCCACCCGGCGGGCGGGCGCCCCGGTCAGGACGTCCAGCGCGCACTCCGGGTCGGCCGGCGGGCCGAGGTGGCCACACCCGCGTGGGCAGTCGCCGACGGTCTCTGCGAGATCGGAGAAGGCCAGCAGGACGTCGTCGGGCTGAATATGGGCCAGGCCGAACGACCGCACACCCGGGGTGTCGATCACCCAGCCGCCGCAGGGCAGCGGCAGGGCCACCGACTGGGTGGAGGTGTGCCGGCCCTTGCCCACCCCCGACACCGTTCCGATCGCCCGATCCGCCTCCGGCACAAGGCGATTCACCAGTGTGGACTTCCCGACACCGGAGTGGCCCAGCAGCACGGTGATATGACCGGTGAGCAGGTCCTGTACGGGTTCGAGCGGCCGGTCGCGTCCGGCCGTCACCACGGTCAGATCCAGGTCGGCGAACTGCTCGGCGAACGGCGCCGCCGCAGCGAGATCGGTCTTGGTCAGGCACAGGATCGGCCGCACGCCGCCGGCGTAGGCGGCGATGAGTGCCCGGTCCACCAGACCGGTGCGCGGCGGCGGGTCGGCCAGCGCCACCACGACCATCATCTGGTCGGCATTGGCCACCACCACCCGTTCGGTGGGGTCGGTGTCATCGGCGGTGCGGCGCAACACCGTTCGCCGGTCACCTCGACGGACGATCCGCGCCAGGGTGTCCGGCCGTCCGGACAGGTCGCCCACCACCTCGACCTCGTCGCCGACGACGATCGGCGTGCGGCCCAGTTCGCGCGCCCGCATCGCGGTCACCGGCCGGCTCGGGTCCCCGCCCAACACGCATCCCCACCGGCCGCGGTCCACCGTGACCACCATGGCCGGCTCGGCGTCGGCGTGCTCGGGGCGGGTCTTGGTGCGCGGGCGCGAACCCCGCCCGGCCCGGACATGCACATCGGACTCGTCGTAGTCCCTGCCCCGCCGGACGCTCAACCGCGCCCCAGCATGCCGGTCCACAGCGCCGGGAAGTCCGGCAGCGTCTTGGCGGTGGTCGCGATGTCCTGCACCTGCACGCCCTGAACCTGCAGCCCGATGATCGCCCCCGCCGTGGCCATCCGGTGGTCGGCGTAGGAATGCCAGACGCCCCCGTGCAGTGGGGTGGCGGTGATCACCAGTCCGTCCGGCGTCTCGGCGCAGTTCCCGCCCAGCCGGTTGATCTCCGCGCTGAGTGCGGCCAGCCGGTCGGTCTCGTGCCCTCGCAGGTGCGCGATGCCGGTCAGTCGCGAGACGGAGCCCGGTTGCGCCAGCGCGGCCAGTGCGGCGACGGACGGGGTGAGCTCGCCGACTTCCCGCAGGTCCATGTCGAAACCGCCGTAGCCGGCGGGACCGGTGACAGCCAGACCCGAATCCTCATGGGAGACAGTGCAACCCAGCAGGCGCAGGATCGACAGGATGATCGGCGCCGGCTGCACGCTGATGGTCGGCCAGCCGCTGATGCGCACCGTGCCGCCGGTGGCGGTGGCCGCGGCGGCGAAGGGTACCGCGTTGGACAGGTCCGGTTCGATCGCCCAGTCGTGGGCCCGCACCCGCCCGGGTGACACCCGCCACTGATTCGGGACGGTGGCGTCGACCGCTATGCCGGCCTCTTCCAGCATCGCCGCCGTCATCTCGATGTGCGGGGCCGAGGGCACCGAATCGCCGGTGTGGATCACGGTCAGCCCGTCGGCGAACGCCGCCCCGCACAGCAGCAGGCCGGAGACGAACTGGGAGGAGGCCGAGGCGTCGATGCGCACCGGACCGCCGGCCACCGCGCCGGCGCCGTGCACGGTGAACGGCAGCCCGCCACCCTCGATCTGCACGCCGAGGACGCGCAGGCCGTCGAGCAGGGGAGCGATCGGCCGTGCGCGGGCCTGCTCGTCGCCGTCGAAAAGGACGGACGCCGTGCTCAGCGCGGCCAGGGGCGGCACGAACCGCAGCACCGTGCCGGCCAGGCCGCAGTCGATGCGGGCCTGGCCCATTCCCCGAGTCGCTGCGCTCCTGCCCGCCGGGGCGCCCGGTGCCAGTGCGCCGCCGACCGTCAGGTCGTCGGCGTCGCCGTCGACGTCGAAACCGAGTGTGCTCAGGGCGCCGATCATCAGGTCGGTGTCCCGGCTGCGCAGCGCACCGCGGATGCGCGACGGGCCGGAGCCCTGCGCGGCCGCGACGGCCGCGAGGATCAGTGCGCGGTTGGTCATCGACTTGGAACCCGGCACCGTCACGGTGGCGTGGACGGGCGCCGGGGCGTGCGGGGCCGTCCACAACTCGGTGCTCACGGTGCTACATCCTGCCCTGTCGGCGGAGTGGGTAACCATGTAGTCATGTGCGGACGTTTCGCGGCTATCACCGACCCGGCCCGGCTGGCGCTGGAGATCCATGCTCTGGACGAGACGGGGGATGCCGGTCTGCGGGCCCCGAACTTCAACGTCGCCCCCACCACGGATATCGCCGCGGTCGTCGCGCGCCACGAAACCGACAAGGCCACCCGCCGGATCCGCCTGATGCGCTGGGGGCTGCTGCCGTCGTGGACCAAGGCCGGACCCGACGGCGGTCCGCCGGCCACGGGTCCGCGGCTGATCAACGCCCGCGCCGAGACCGTGACCACCTCGCCGGCCTACCGCTCAGCGGCGCAGCACAAACGCTGCCTGATCCCGATGGACGGCTACTACGAGTGGAAACCCAACTCTGACAACCCGAAACGCGGACGCAAGACGCCGTTCTACTTCTACCGCGCCGACGGCCGTCCGTTGCTGGTGGCCGGACTGTGGTCGGTGTGGCGGCCGGATCCCGGCGGGCGGGAGCGCAGCGACTCGGGGATGAGTCCCGAGGCGCGGCCGTTGCTCACCACCACCCTCATCACCACCGACGCGGTCGGGGACTTCGCCGAGGTCCACGACCGCATGCCGCTGGTCCTCGGCGAAGGCGATTGGGACCGTTGGCTGGACCCCGACGCGCCCGCCCCGCAGGACCTCCTGGCTGGCCCGCCCGAAGTCGGGCAGATGACGATGCGCGAGGTGTCCACGCTGGTCAACAACGTCGCCAACAACGGGCCCGAACTGATCGAACCGGCCGAACCCGACAACCAACCGGTCGGTCTGTTCTAGTCCTGGGACTGCGGCTAGCATCGATCCCAGCAACCGGCCCCCCAACCGCGGAAACCGCAGGAGCAGTCATGACCGCAGTCCAGCCCACGACCGACACCATCTCCGTGCACAACCCCGCGACCGGCAAGGTCGTCGGATCGGTTCCCATCGATGACGCGGAAACCGTGGCGGCCAAGGCTCGTGAGCTGCGGCTGTTCCAGCCCGAATGGGAAGCCATGGGTCCGCGCGGCCGCAAGAAGTGGATGCTCAAGTGGCAGGAATGGGTCCTGGACAACCTCGATCACCTCACCGAGGTGCTGATGTCTGAGACCGGCAAGTCGCGCTGGGACGCCAACATCGAGCCGACCCTGCTCGCCGATGGCATCAACTACTGGTCCAGCAATGCCGAGGCCTTCATGGCCGACAGGAAGGCCGGCGCGCACATTCCGCTGTTCAAGGTCAAGAAGTTCACCACCGTCTACCGCCCGCAACCGCTCGTCGGCGTGATCACCCCGTGGAACTTCCCGTTGGCGATGCCGGGCCTGGACATCCCGCCGGCCCTCGCCGCGGGTTGCGCGGTCCTGCTGAAACCGTCCGAGGTCACACCCCTGTCGGGGGTGGAGTTCGTCCGCGGCTGGAAAGAGGTCGGCGCACCGCCGGTCATGGAGGTGACGACGGGTTACGGCGCCACCGGGGCCGCCCTGATCAACGAGGTGGACTACATCCAGTTCACCGGTTCGACCGCCACCGGCAAGAAGGTGGCGATGGCCGCTGCCGAGCGGTTGATCCCGTTCAGCCTCGAACTCGGTGGCAAGGATCCGGCGATCGTGCTGGCCGACGCCGACCTGGATCGGGCCGCCAACGGTGTGGCCTGGGGCGGGATGTTCAACTCCGGCCAGGTCTGTGTCTCGATTGAGCGCGTCTACGTCGAGGCTCCGGTCTACGACGAGTTCGTCGCGAAGCTGGCCGACAAGGTCCGCGACGTCAAGCAGGGCCAGGAGCCGTCCGGCTTCACCTTCGACACCGGCGCCATGGCCACCGACGCGCAACGTGACATCGTCGAACGTCACGTCGCCGAGGCCACCGCCGCGGGTGCCAAGGTCCTCGTCGGCGGCAAGCCCACCGGCAAGGGCACGTTCTTCCAGCCCACCGTTCTCACCGACGTCACCCAGGACATGACCTGCGTCGCCGAGGAGACGTTCGGGCCGACCCTGCCGGTGATCAAGGTGAAGGACGAGGAGGAGGCCATCCGACTGGCCAACGACTCCAAGTACGGCCTGTCAGCAACCGTGTGGACCGGTGACGTCGACCGCGGAGAGCGGATTGCCCGACGGTTGGAGTGCGGCGCGGTCAACGTCAACGACGCGATGACAAACGTGTTCGCCTTCGCGCTGCCGATGGGTGGCTGGAAGGAGTCCGGCATGGGCTACCGTGCCGGCGGCGCCAACGGGATTCTCAAGTTCTGCCGTGCCCAGGCGATCACGGCTCCGCGGATCCCGACGCAGAAGTCCGAGATGCTCTGGTACTCGTCGCCGAAAAAGCAGGGCCTCTTCGCGCTCGCGGCCATGCGAGCCTTCGCGGCGCATGGCCTGCGCCGCTTCGGCATCAAGCGGTAAGGGTTACTGCGCCGGGTACCCCGGCGGGTTGGGGCTGTCCACCCAGAAGTCCACGCCGAGTTCGAAACCGGGGACACAGTCATAGACCGACAGGTCGGTGACGCCGGCCTCCAGCAGCACGTCCTCACACAGCAGCGTGTTGCCGGTGTACCCGCGGGCCGGTCTGCTCAGCACTGCGTAGGCGGCGTCGGCGTACACCTCGGGCTTGCGTGAACGCTTCATCGTCTCGTCGCCGCCGAGCAGATTCTGCACCGCCGCGGTCGCGATCGGGGTGCGCGGCCACAGCGTGTTCGAGGCGATGCCGTGCTGCCGCATCTCCTCGGCGATCCCCAAGGCGCACAGGGTCATTCCGTACTTGGCCATCATGTACGGCGTCGGTCGCAGCCACTTGGGCTCCATCCGGATCGGCGGGGACAGCGTGAGGATGTGCGGATTCTCCCGGCCCTTCATATGCGGGATGCACGCCTGCGACACCGCGTAGGTGCCGCGGATCTGGATGCCGTTCATCAGGTCGAAGCGCTTGAGTGGCACCTCCTCGATCGAGCCGAGGTTGATCGCGCTGGCGTTGTTGACGCAGATGTCGATGCCGCCGAACTGCTCGACGGCCTTGGCCACGGCGGCGGCCACCGAGTCGCCGTCGCGGACGTCGCCGACGATCGGCAGGGCCTGTCCGCCGGCCTCCTCGATCTCGGCAGCCGCGGTGAAGATGGTGCCCGGCAGCTTCGGGTGCGGCTCCGCCGTCTTGGCGAGCAGTGCGACATTGGCGCCGTCGGCGGCGACCCGCTTGGCGATCGCCAGGCCGATGCCGCGGCTGCCGCCGGAGATGAACATGGTCTTGCCGGAGAACCCGTTGGTTGCCATGTGGCTGAGCCTATTTCATCGTCTCAGGCGGCGGGCCACGGAGTCGACCACGTCAGCGAGAAGTCGGCCAGGAGCTCCGAAACAGTCTGGCGCAGTTCGTGATCCGAATTGTTTCGCCCCGGCTGGTAGGACAGGAACACGAGGAACACCTCGCCGTTGATCCGTCCCGACCCTATCGCCAGCACCCCGTCGGCCTTGTGCATGACCTCGCGAGTCACGCCCGGGTACAGCGGCCGCATCACGAAGTGATCCGCGTCTTTTCCATCGGGCCGGTTCACGGTGGCCTCCACGTCGCCCAGGTTGGAGGACACGATGGATCCGGCCTGACCGGTCGCCGCGGCGAGCATGCGGCGGAAGGCGCGCCTGGAGATCAGCGGGATCAGCGGGATGACCTCCCACCGCTCGTCGCGGACGTCATCGCTGTGCGTCAGCGCCGCTTTGATGGCGGCGCGGATCTTGCGCAGATCGGTCGCCGCCCCGGTCGGGTCGACGACCACGTCGATGCTCGAGACCGCGTTGGCACGGGTCTCGTCCTCGGCGCGATCGGCGACCGGGAGCGACAGGCTCACGGTGCCGTCGGCGGGGTGCACGCGGCCCAGTCGCCGGCCGAGGTCGGCGGCCAGGCCGGCCACCAATGCGTTGCCTGTTCCGCCGAGCCGCTCGACCGCGGCATCCCACTCGTCGGCGTCGACGACGGCGGTCGCGGTGGGCAGTGTGAGCCGCTCATCGGGGTACTCCAGGCTCGCCGGTGTCGTTTCGGGCTTGCCACTGCCGCGGCGAGCCATCGCGACGGCAGCGCGCAGTCCCCGGCCGACGGCCGGCAGGTCCCGGGCACTCCGGCCGAGGTCCTCGCGCACCGCCGCACACCGGGAACGGGATCGCGCGGGCGGCCAGGCGACGCCGGCGCCGGTGCCTGAGGCCGCCTCCGCGATGGCCATGCACAGCCCGACGCCGTCGGTCAGGCAGTGCGAGATCACCAGGCTCAGCGCCGCTCCGCCGTCGGAAAGCGGAAGCAGCGCCAGATGCCAGCCCGGGCCGTCGACGCAGTCCAGTCGGGTCCGTGACTGTTCGGCCAGCCATCCCTCCACATCGGCGCGCGGCCGGGCCGGGCTGATCTCCAACTCCGCGGTGTCGGCGGCCGACACCCAGCGGTGGCGCCCGAACGGAATCGCCGAACGTTCGATGCGGCGGGACAGCCGGCCCGAGGCGAGATTCCGGTGGAACCGGCCAAGGGCTTCGGCGTCGACGGGGCGGTCGTACATCCACACGCACTGAAGCAGATTCGTGGTCCCGGTCGCCTGCTCGGCGAGGAACACCGCCTGATCGGCGTAGTCCAGGACGTTGCTCGGGGTGCCCATGACGGCTAGCGGGCCCCGGCGAACAGCGCGGCGGAGTTGGCGTGGACGGTGACGTCGTTGATCCAACTCTCGGTCTGGCCGGCGGCTTCGGCGAACGCCTGCTTCAGCACGCTGATGTAGCGGGCGACCGACTCGTGGGCCTCGGCGTTGTCGGGAAGCGACACGGTGACCGTCGTGGCATCGGCGTGCCGGTTGATCCACACGTTGACGCCGCCGTGGGAGAGGTTGTCGCCGTAGGTGCCGAAATTGCTGCGGTCGATGAGTTCCGCGCACGCCATCTTGCGGAAGTCGGCGTAGGACACCATCATCGCCGACTTCGACGGGGGCTTGATGCCCAGTTCCTGCAGCGACGCAAGTTGGGTGACGCGTTCGAAGTGGACCGACGAGAGGTGCTTGGAGGTGTCGAAGGATTCCTGCGCGGCGCGGGCGGCGGAGGTGAAGTCGTTGTCGGCGACGGGCACCGTGACCGGGAAGAGGCTGGCGAACCAGCCGACGCTCATCGAGTCGGTGCCGGGCACCCGGGTGTCCGAGGGGGTGAAGCCGTGGAAGGTCTCGGTGCCGATGAGCCGGTGCTCGGCCAGGGCTGCGCAGGCCATCACGCCACCGCTGAACCGGGCGCCGGCCGCGCGGCATGCGGTGTCGAAGGACCGGGTCTGTTCGGCGTCGAGCAGTTCTTCGGTCACGAAGCTTCCGGCCGTGGTGCTGTAGGCGTCGCCCAACGGCAGCGGGAAGCTGGGCCACTGGCCGTCGGTATCCCGGGCGAAGTCGATCCATTCCTGGATCTCCGTGGACTCCAGCGTCATGGATGCCATCTTCGCCTGCTGGCGGCCGTTGTAGTCCCGATAGCCGCTCACCGGAGGAAGTTCCACCGCCTGACCGGTCGTCAGGCCGGCATACGCGGAGTGGATGTCGGCGAAGATCATTGCGCCCGACAGCAGGTCGATGTGCAGATGGTCGATGCTGGCGTAGACGCTGAAGTGGTCGGCATTCTGGACGACCCCGAAGCTGAAGCAGTCCCACTCCAGGGTGTTCGGGGTGGTGGTCGTCACGTGCTCGCGGATCTGGTCGGGACTCATGAATCCGGCCAGGACCGGGGTGAACTCGATCCGGTCGGTGTCGGTCAGGGTGCGGCGGGTGATCATGACGTCCTGGATGTCGGAGGCGTTCACTTCAAAGGCGTTCACTTCAAAGGCACTGTGGTAGGTGTCGTGGCGGCGCACGTGGGTGGTGATCGCCTCGGTCATCGCGGCGATGTCGCAGATCCCGGGGATGTCCCAGGACACCACCATCAGGCGCGGCAGCTCCCGGCCGAGTTGGCGGCCGTAGAACGCCGCA
Organism: Mycobacterium sp.; assembly: GCA_046330855.1. GTDB lineage: Bacteria > Actinomycetota > Actinomycetes > Mycobacteriales > Mycobacteriaceae > Mycobacterium. The sequence continues at coordinate 37,548 of JAXLRX010000009.1, read as the reverse complement.
CGCAGATGGCCGCTCTGCTGGAAGGTAGCCGGCAGGTCGTCGACGGGAGACGAGGCCACCGCCTGGCGAGCGGACGCCGAGGCCGTCCAGGTGACGACCGGGCCGGCGCCGGGGTTCCAGGTGTTGATGGGGCCGATGGCGTCCATGTCTACTCCTCGGGCTGGGGCTGATCGGGCGCTCCGACCTGCTCTCACCTGCAAAGATGCCAGTGATTGGCGGTCGCGGATATCCGGTCTCCGCACGATCGGGTTGACGAACCGGTGTCCTCCGACATGAGGACACGGCGCGTTCAGCAGGCGCCCGAGCCCACGACGACGAGTCGTCGGCGTGGGTTCGGGGGTGCCGGGGACGGCCGGGGCATCAGTCGCCACCGGGCATGGCCGGGTCGAACGGCAGGTGCTTGAACTGGTCGAGCCTGGCGGGGAAGTGCTTGGCCTGTCCGGGCGGCCGGTTGCCGTTCAGGCCGATGGGCCCGGTCCGCTGCGGCTTTGCTTTCTGCTTCGACCCGTCGGACTGCGACGTGGTGTTCGAGCGGCCCGAGTCGGAGTCGGCGATCGCGACGGGCGCCAATCCCGTCGACCCGATGGCCAGGCCCGCGCCGACGAGCAGGCCGGCGGCGATGCGGGTGATGGTGGTGGTCATGTTCTCAACTTTCTTTTCCGTTGTGCCGGAACGTTTTCCGGCTGTGGAATCTACGATTCCGTAGAGGTGACGAGCTGTCTGTCGGCGAACCCGACCCTGTGGTTGATGAAGCCGTCGTCCTCATGAATGAGGACACGGCGACTGCCGTTCACGCGTAAAGCGAAGCCCCCACCGGGATTTCAGCGTGGGCTCACGGGTAGGGTTCGTGGGTCAGTCGACGGCGCCGACCAGTGGGGCGTCGCTGTTACGGGTGGCAACGGTGGTCGTATTCCGTTGCACGGGAGTGGTTCTGACTCAATTGCCGAGCAGCAGAGCGTCCAACACCACCAGCAGGTAGCGGCCGAACCAACGGGGAAACCTGATCGCGATCACGCCGCCATCCGCACTCCGGCCCCCAGGACGGCGTCGGCCAGTTCCGGGATGTTGGGCCGTGAGGTGTCCAGCGGGGTGACGAACGGGATGTCCCCCATCTGGTCGCGGCATTCACTGATGACGCGGTCGGCGTCGCGGCGGGCGACCCCGGTGAGGTTCAGCGCGACGGCCAGCACCGGCACCCCGTACTGACCGATGAGCTCGATCTCGGAGGCCAGGCTGGGGATGCGGGCCGAAGCCAGATGCTCCAGGCCGTCGTAGTGGGTCCGGCCGGGGGCATGCTGGAGGACCACGCCGCCAACCCCGGCGGACACCATCAGGGACGCGAACGGGCCGGCCGGATAGCGCAGGGCGCCCTGTCCCTCGATGATCATCACGTCGGGATCGACCTCCTCGTCGCAGGTGGTCAAGGCCCGCTCCAGCTCGCCGCCGACGAAATCGAAGGCCAGGGAATCGGCGATGATGCCGTAGCGGCCGCCCTGCATCCAGCCGGTCTGGCCGGTGTAGATCATCTCGGTGCGGGTCCCGCGGGCATTGAGTTCGGCGGTCAGCAACCGCGCGGTGGTGCGCTTGCCGATGGCGCAGTCGGTGCCCATCACCGCGATCCGCCGGGCGCGCACCGAGTGCACCGACCCGTCCCAGAACCGCAGTTCGCGCGCCGGCGGCATGCGCCGCACGTCGGTGATGGTGGCGCCGTGGACGGCGGCCAGCGCGGCCAGTTCGGTGTCGTCGACGAGGTGGTCGTGCAGACCGTTGACCAGGTGCAGGCCGGTTCCGGCGGCCTGCATCAACAGGGCCCGCAGGGCGGTCGTAACCCGGCCGCCGTGCGGGGCGTGGCCGACGATCGCGGTCGTGATGTCCGGGGCCACCTGCAAGGCCTGGGCCAGACCGGTGACGATCGGGATACCGGCCGGGGTGCCGTCGAGGACCTCGCCGGCGTCGCGGCCGGCCAGCGTGTGGTCGATCACCGCGCGGACGGCGAACCGCTCGCTGCCGCGTACCAGTCCGTGCGCCACCTTGCCCTCCAGCGTCGAGAAGCACCCGTCGGCCAGAACGACGGCGGGGGCGGGCTGGATGTGGGTGCTCATCGTGGATCCTTGTCCCTGAACGGTTTTCGCTACAGGGACGACGATGTCAGGTCAGCGCGGGTCCGGTGATCCGCTGACCTGACGATTCCGATGAGGTCGCGGTGTCCTACAGCTTCAGGACCCGGCGCGGGGCACCGTCACCGAGATGTGGGTGCCCTTGGGCGTGTCGATCAGGCGCAGGCTGCCACCGGCCGCCTCGATCCGCGCGCGGTGCGAGGCGAGGCCGATGTGCCCGCCGCGCAGCCGTTCGGCGGCCTGCTCCTCGGTCATGCCGACGCCGTCGTCGACGACGTCGAGCCGCGACACTCCGTCGGCCACCCGCAGCGTCACGGTGGCCCGGGTGGCCCGGGAATGGCGAGCCACGTTGGCCAGCAGTTCGCGGGCGACACCGAACAGGATCCGGTCGCTCGGGTCCGGCCCGGGGTGCTCGATGTCGGTGCTGATGTCGATCCCGGATCGCGTCGCGGTCGCGTCGGCGATCTGGGTCAGCGCCCGGGTCAGGCCCGCGCCGGCCAGCACCGCCGGATGCAACTCGAAGGTCGCCTCCCGCATCTGGGTGGTGGCGTCGCGCAACCCCTCCAGCGCCCGCTCCAGCGCCGGGTCGGGATTCCTCTTGAGAACCCCGGAGATGTCCTGACGCGCCATCAGCACCGATTGCAGCGGCCCGTCGTGCAGAGACTCCGAGATGGCGCGCCGCTCCTCGTCGGAGGCGCTCATGCTGTCGGCCAGCAGCATCTGGCGCGAGACGCTCAGCTCCGCGATCTCCTCGAGCTGGCGGCTTTGGGCGTACACCGCCAGCCACACCGTGCAGCACAGGAAGAGGAAGACCACCGAGGCCAAACCGATTCGGCCGTAACCGATCTGGGTCTGCATCACCGGGTCGGTGAAGATCTCGAAGGTGAATGTTCCCGCGATGATCGCGAGCGCGACGGCAGCCCGCCGCCACGACACGTCGAGGACCACCATGACGGGCAGCAGGGTCAGCGCCATCAGCGGCACATAGGCCCCGTCGGGGCAGGCCAGTTTGAAGGTGATGACCATCGCCACGTCGAGCACCAGCAGCAGAAATTGGATTCGGGCGAGCGCCAGGGCGCGGGCCTTCGGGCCGAACAGCACCACCGCGGCCCAGATCGCGGCCGCTCCGTAGAGCCAGGGGATCGGGTAGTAGGCGGGCCACTTCGGTTTGAGGCCCACGTGCGCGGCGATGATCATCACCGCCGCGACGCCGAGCCGGGCCAGCGACACGATCCGAAGCGCGCCCAATTCGCGGGTGTGCCGGATCCTCTCGAGATCGGTCACCTCGATTTCGTCGGCGGGGCGGTCCGGCATCGTGCAACGATAACCGCAGTTGAGGAGGGCAGCATGGTGCAAGGTTCCGAGCCGGTCACCGTGGTGGTGGGCGACGACCACCCGATGTACCGGGAGGGTGTCGTACGGGCGATGAAGGAGAGCGGGCGAATCCGGGTGCTTGCCGAGGCCGGCGACGGGCGCGCCGCGCTGGAGGCGATCCGCGAGCATGAGCCCCAGGTGGCGTTGCTGGACTACCGGATGCCCGAACTCGACGGGCTGGCAGTGGTGACGGCGGTGGCGCGCGACGGACTCCCCACCCGGGTGCTGCTGCTCAGCGCGACCGAGGACCCGGCCACGGTGTACGAGGCGCTGGCGGCCGGCGCGGCCGGCTACATGACCAAGGAGTCCGACCGGGACGACATCATCGCGGCGGTGGTCGGTTGCGCCAAGGGCAGGGGATACGTCCCCCCGCACCTGGCCGGCGGTCTGGCCGCCGAGATGCATCAGCGTTCGCGCGGCGAGGCGACGCTGCTCTCGCCGCGGGAGGCCGAGGTGATCCAGATGATGGCCAAGGGCATGTCGGTTCCCGATATCGCCGCGAGTCTGCACCTGGCTCCGACGACCATCCGAACCCACGTGCAGCGGCTGTACGAGAAGCTCGGGGTGTCCGACCGCGGAGCCGCGGTGGCCGAGGCGATGCGGCGCCGGCTGGTCGAGTGACCCGGCTGTGTCACCGGAGCCCCATGCCGGACGGCCTCAGGCCCGCCCGCTCCCCTAGGATTGGGCGGCGATGAGCGACACGGAGCGCGACGCCGATGCGCGCGAGGAGACCGACGCCGAACTGACGGCGCGGTTCGAGCGCGACGCGATCCCGCTGATGGACCAGCTCTACGGCGGTGCGCTGCGGATGACCCGCAATCCCGCCGACGCCGAGGACCTGGTGCAGGAAACCATGGTCAAGGCCTACGCGGCTTTCCGGTCCTTCCGGGAGGGCACCAACCTCAAAGCCTGGCTGTACCGCATCCTGACCAACACCTACATCAACAGTTACCGCAAGAAGCAGCGGCAGCCGGCGGAGTACCCGACCGACGAGATCACCGACTGGCAGCTGGCCGCGAATGCCGAGCACACCTCCACCGGATTGCGCTCGGCGGAGGTCGAGGCGCTGGAAAATCTCCCGGACAGTGAAATCAAAGAGGCGCTCCAGGCGTTACCAGAAGAGTTCCGGCTCGCGGTGTACCTAGCGGACGTCGAGGGCCTGCCCTACAAGGAGATCGCCGAGATCATGGAAACGCCGATCGGGACCGTCATGTCCCGTCTGCACCGGGGCAGACGGCAGCTGCGCGGGCTGCTCGCCGACGTCGCCAGGGACCGCGGGCTGTTGCGCGGTGAATCCCAGGACGTGCCCAGCGACGAGGAGGTGTCGTCGTGAGCTTCGACCACGACCACGGCCCGGATGGCGATCCCGACGCCGGTCACACCGACTGCGCGGTGGTGATCCGTGAGGTGTGGGCCATGCTCGACGGCGAGGTCACCGACGACGAGCGGGAACGGCTGCGCCGTCACCTCGACCAGTGCCCCGCCTGCCTGCGCCACTACGGCGTCGAAGAGCGCATCAAGAAACTGATCGCAACCAAGTGCAGCGGCGAGAAGGCCCCGTCCTACCTTGTCGAACGGGTGCGGGTTCAGATCAGCCGGACGACGATCGTCCGTCGGGGCTAGAGTCCAGGCGCAACACCCACACCACACCGCCGCCCGTGAAGCCATCTTCACGCAACGCGTCGCGCGTGACGCTAGCTTCACCCACGCCGGGGGAGAGCAGCCGGAAGATCAGCTGTTGGGCCGATTGCCGTGGTTGGCCTTGCTGTGCTTGCGCGCCTTCTTCTTGCGCCCACGCTTCGCCATCTCGAGATTCCTCCTTGGCCTTGTCCGGGGCTGGTCCTCGTTGCACCCGGCACATGAATTGCTCCCAGTGTCTCACGCCCGCTAACGGCTCAGGGCATCCGGTGGTGTGGTTCGATAGGGACATGGCCGAGGATGTGCGCGCTGAGATCGTCGCCAGTGTGCTGGAAGTCGTGGTCAGCAAGGGTGACCGGATCGGTGCCGGGGACACCCTGGTTCTCCTGGAGTCCATGAAGATGGAAATTCCGGTGCTGGCCGAAGTGGACGGCACCGTGACCGAGGTCAACGTCGCGGTCGGCGACGTCATCCAGGCCGGTCACCTCATCGCCGTCATCGACTAAACCCCGCCGATCCGGCCGCAACCATGTCGACCCTCGGTGAACTGCTCGCCCAGCACACCGAGTTGCCCGGTGGCGCCGTCGACCATCTGCACGCCGTGGTCGGTGAGTGGCAGCTGCTGGCCGACCTGTCCTTCGGGGACTTCCTCATGTGGGTCCGCCGGGAGGACGGCGCCCTGATCTGCGTCGCCCAGTGCCGGCCCAACACCGCCTCGACGCTGCTGCTCACCGATGCCGTCGGCACGGTGGTCGGGGAGGAGGCCCTGCTGGGCGCCGTGCCGGTGCGCTACCGCGGGGAGGTGGTGGCGATGCTGACCCACCAGAGCGCGGGCGACGGCCGGCACACCTCTTCCCCGCTGGAGACGGCCTACCTGGACTGCGCCGGGCACCTGCTGGAGATGGTGGCCGAGGGAACCTTCCCCAACGTCGCCGACCTGGCGCTGTCCCGCTCGAGCCCCCGGGTGGGTGACGGGTTCATCCGCCTGGACGTCGACGGCGTGGTGACCTACGCCAGCCCCAACGCGATCTCGGCCTACCACCGCATGGGCCTGACCGCCGAACTCGAGGGTCACAACCTGATCGGGATCACGCGTCCGTTGCTGTCCGACCCGTTCGAGGCGCGGGAACTGGCCGACCACGTCGGCGCCTCGCTGCACGGCGGCTCGGGTATGCGCCTGGAGATCGACGCCGGCGGGGCGGCGGTGCTGCTGCGGACCCTGCCGCTCGGGCTCAGCGGCGCGCCAGCCGGTGCGGCGGTGCTGATCCGCGACGTCACCGAGGTCAAGAGGCGGGACCGGGCGCTGCTGTCCAAGGACGCGACCATCCGGGAGATCCACCACCGCGTCAAGAACAACCTGCAGACGGTGGCCGCTTTGTTGCGGTTGCAGGCCCGGCGCACCAACAACGCCGAGGGTCGCGAGGCGCTCATGGAGTCGGTGCGACGGGTGGGCGCCATCGCGCAGGTTCACGAGGCGCTGTCGATGTCGGTGGACGAGGAGGTCAACCTCGACGAGGTCGTCGACCGGATCCTGCCGATCATGAATGACGTTGCGCGCGTGGACAGTCCGATCCGGATCAATCGCGAGGGCAGCCTGGGTGTGCTGGACGCCGATCGCGCGATGGCGCTGGTCATGGTGGTCACCGAGCTGGTTCAGAACGCCATCGAGCATGCCTTCGACCCGGCCGACAAAGGCGGGCGGGTGATGATCCGGGCTGACCGTTCGGCCCGTTCGCTGGAGATCGTCGTCGACGACGACGGCAGCGGCCTGCCCGAGGGGTTCAGCCTGGAGGCCTCCGACCGCCTCGGTTTGCAGATCGTGCGGACGCTGGTGACCGCCGAACTCGACGGGTCACTGGAGATCCGGCCTGCCCCGGGCGGGGGCACCAATGCGGTGCTGCGGGTGCCCATCGGCCGGCGCAGCAGCCGTGCGGTCGGGCCCTGAGAAACGCAGAGAAGGCAGACAACCACGGCCCCGGCGTGATCGCCGGGGCCGTGGTCGAAGAGTCGGTGGACTAGACGCCGGTGCGTGCCCGGGTCCGAGCGTTGCGGCGCTTGAGGGCGCGGCGCTCGTCCTCGCTCATGCCACCCCACACGCCGGCGTCCTGGCCGGAGTCCAGCGCCCAGGTGAGGCACTCGGTGACCACGGGGCAGCGATTGCACACGAGCTTCGCGTCAGCGATCTGAGCCAAGGCCGGGCCGCTGTTCCCGACCGGGAAGAACAGTTCCGGATCCTCGTCCCGACAGACCGCCTTGTGGCGCCAATCCATTTGTCGCTACTCCTTTGATTAACTGTGTGCGCACCAAAGTAGGGGGTATGCCCCGCAAACCTTGGGTGTTAACCCGTGCACACACAAACGTTGTTGCACTGTTACTCCGATGGTTCCACAGGCGCGGGGGAAGTCAATAGGACTTCGGCGAAGCGTGGGCAATGTCACTCCCGGGGTGGTTTAGTACCGCCTTGCCCGGTGTACTAAACTCCGGCCCGATCCACTCAAAAACTGCTGGTCGTACAGAGTCCTCGCAGTTCAGGGCGGTGACCGTCAGGCCGGCGGCGCCACCACCGACAGCGCCTGCGGGACCGCTTTGAAGGTCATGTGGGTCCGCATTCCCAGGAAATCCCCATCGATCTGGCAGGCGATGGGCTCCTCGGCGGTGATGCGCACCCAGGGTAGGTCGTCGTCGCGGATCAGGTGTTTTCCGGTGATCTTCGGGTTCTTGGACCACATCCGGCGCACGACGAGCAGGTTGGACAGCACGTTCATGCTGGTGATGGCAAACAGTCCCAGGCCCGTTTCGAACGTCGTCCCGGGGTTGGTCCAGATCGGCCGGGCGTTGGCATAGGTCCAGGGGCTGGCGTTGGAGACAAAGGCGAAGTGCACTCCACCCACCGGCTCCCGGCCCGGCAGATACAGGGTCAACAGGGGTTCGCGGCGGGCGTTGCCGATCATCTCGCGCACCGCGATGCGGATGTAGCGGGCTGCGGTCACCTTGCGGCCCTTGGCGCGCTGGGCCTCCACGGCCGCCACTACGTCGCCGTCGACGCCCATCCCGGCGGTGAACACCGCCCAGCGCTCGACGCAGTCCATCAGTCCGATGCGCCGCCACGGCGTGCCCGCGCGGTGGTCGCTGATCAGGTCGATCAGCTGGTTGGTGGCCTCAATCGGGTCCGGACTGATGCCCAGGGCGCGGGCGAAGACGTTGGCGGCCCCACCCGGTACCACCGAGACGGCGGGCAGCCGGCCGGCGTCCGGGCGATCCGCGCCGGGAACGCCCAGCAGCCCGTTCACCACCTCGTTCACCGTGCCGTCCCCGCCGTGCACGATGATCAGGTCGATGCCGTCGCGCTTGGCGGCCTCGGCGATCTCGACAGCATGACCACCGCGTTCGGTGTGTGTGACGGTCAGCTCGACGCGGCTCTCCAAGGCGTGCGCCAGCAGGTCGCGGCCGGCCGGGGTGGTGGAGGTGGCGTTGGGATTGACGATCAGGACGGCCCGCACGAGCCATGAGCCTAACGGTGGGCCACGTAGACTCGATCGCACTCTTGACAACGCGAGGTGGCGGTGTGAGCAGGATTCGTGAACTCATCACGGCGGTGACCGTGCTGGCCGCCGCATCCCTCGGCTCGGCCCCGCCTTCTGCGGCCGACCCCAACCCCGACCCGCTGATCCTCAGCGTGGAGGAGGTGGCGGCGATCTCCGGATACTCCGGCCTGGTGGCCGACCCGGCCCAGGATGTGCGCAAGCCGGCCGGAAAACACCAGTACGACGCCCAGTATCCGGCCGACTGCCACGCGGTGTTCGATCAGGACGTGGCCTTCGCCGGCGTCGGACCGTTTCACTCGGTCACCTACACCGGCGCCGCCAACCGGTCCATCACCCAGGCCGTCGGGATCTATCCCAGCGGCACTGACGCCAAAGTGGCGCTGAAGAACCTCGCGGACCCACTTCTGGCCTGTTCCAGCCAGAACGTGCCCAACATGTCGTTCACCGTGCAGGTGCTCGACCCGCTGACGATGGCTCTGTGCTTCAGCCAGTGCTCGACGATCTACCGGGTCTCCGGCCCGGCCCTGATCGCGGTCGACGCCCAGCGTTTCGGGGACTCCGACCGGATCGCCACCACCGTGATGCAGCAGATGGCAAGCCGGGCCAAGGCGCTGTGACCGCGGGGGTCCCGCCGCTCGTCCGTCGCGCGGCCGCACTTGTAGGGCTGCAGGGCGCCGTCGGCGTCGTGGCGGCCGTCATCTTCCTGATCCGGAGTCTGGCCGGCGCCGACCGTCACATCGTCGACGGCTACGGCAACGCCGCCTGGTTCGGGCTCTTCGGCGTGGTGCTGCTGCTGGCGGCGTGGGCGTTGTGGACGGGCCGGCGGTGGGGCCGCGGTATCGGCATCTACGCGCAGATGTTGCTGTTGCCGGTCAGCTGGTATGTCGGGGTGGGGTCGCATCAGTGGCTGTACGCGGCTCCTCTTGCCGTCGTCTCGGTCGCGATCCTGGTGATGTTGTTCAGCCGCAGCGTAATTCAGTGGCTGACGTCTCCGGCCGAGCGGGCCGACGGGCCGAAAGCCTAATCGCCGCCGAGGAATTCGGAGAGGGTATGCGGCCCGTCGGCCTCGCCCGGCGCGATCTGACGGGACTGCAGATCGGAGCGGGCCCGGTCGACCGACAGTTGCACCGAGGCGTCGTCGTCGGTGCCGAACATCGCGATCAGCCGCTCCGCGGCCGCCGTTGACTCATCGGGGCGCCCGGCCCGCGCAAGGTGGTCGGCCAGGTTCACCATCGCTCCGGACACCGCTGCACGTACCGAAGCCACGGTGTCGTCACCGTAGCGGTCGGTCAGCGTCTGTCCGGTGGCGATCGCGGCGGGCAGGTCCCCACCGTCGGCCTGGTCGATGGCGAGGTTGCGCATGCCTCGGGCCACCGCATCGCGGACGTCGGGATCGGTTTCGCCGCCGCTATAGGTTTCCACCAGCAGCAGACCGGCGGCTACGGCTCCCGGCAGGTCACCGGCCTTCGCGCGGTGCAGGGCGAGGTTGTGCATGCCGCGGGCCAGGTTCACCCGGACCGCCTGGTCGCTGCGATCGGTGAAGACGGCGACCAGACGTTCCCCGGCCGCTGCCGCACCGGCGAAGTCGCCCCCTTTCTCCAGCGTGATTGCGAGGTTCACCAGGCCGGCCGACACGGTCGCGCGAACGTCCGGATCTGCTTCGTGGGCGAAGCCCAGCAGTCGCTCGGCGGCGGCCAGCGAGCCCTGCTCGTCGCCGACCTCGGCACGGTCGGTGGCCAGCGCGGCCAATGATCCTGCGATCCAGGGATCTTCGTGCTCGGCCATCGCTCAACTGATCTCGCGGGCCAGCGCCGACAACTCCGGGCCCGAGATGCGGTAGCCGATCCACTCGGTGAGCGGCTCTCCGCCGACGGCGTCGTAGAGCGCGATGGCATCGGTGTTCCAGTCCAGCACCGCCCAGCCGAGCCTGCTGTACCCCTTTTCAACGCATTCGGCCGCCAACGCCGCCAGCAGCGTCCGGGCGATGCCGCGGCGGCGGAACCGCTCCCGGACGTAGAGGTCTTCGAGATGAATCCCGGCAACGCCGTCCCAGGTGGAGAAGTTGCGGAACCACAGCGCCATGGCGGCGACGTCGCCGCCGACCTCGGCCAGGAAGCACGAGGCCACGCCATTCTCACCGAAAAGCGCTGCGCTGATCTGGGATTCGTCCACCGTGCATTGCTCGGGTGCCCGCTCGAAGAGCGCGAGTTCGTGAATCATCGCGACGATGTCGGCTTCGTCGCCCGGCCGGGCGAGCCGTATTCGCGTGGTCATGTCGGGACTCCCAACGCCGTGAGGACGGTCCGGAATTTCGCGGTGGTCTCGGCGACTTCCTCGTCGGCGTCGGACTCGGCGACGATCCCCCCGCCGGCCTGGGCCACCGCGCTGCGGCGGTCGGCGGAGAGCACCGTGCCGCGGATCGCGACCACCCATCGGCCGTCGCCGGCCGCGTCGCACCATCCGACCGCCCCGGCGTAGAAGCCCCGGTCGCCCTCCAGATCGGCGATGGCGTCGACGGCCGCAGGGGTGGGAACTCCGCCGACAGCCGGGGTGGGATGCAGGGCCAGCGCCAGATCGATTGCCGTCGTGGTTGTTTCGCGCAGCGTGCCGCGGATCGGGGTGCTCAGGTGCCACAGCGCAGCGGTGCTGCTCAGCTGCGGCTCGGCGGCGATCTCGAGGCTGCTGCACAGCGGCCTCAGCGCCACACGCATGGTGTCGACGACCAGCTGGTGTTCGTGGCGGTTCTTGCCCGAGGCGGCCAGCGCGGCGCCGCCGGCGGCGTCTTCGTCCGGGTCGCTCGAGCGCGCCGCGGACCCGGCGAACGGTTGGCAGGTCACCTGCTTGCCCCGGCGGCCCACCAGCAGTTCGGGGCTGGCGCCCACCAGGACGCGCCCGGCGAATGCGGGTCCGGCGGGGGTGAGGTCGGCGAGATAGGCCGTCGCCTCCGGGTCGGCGGCCACGAGCCGGCCCAGGATGGTCACCGGGTCCAGCGGCCCGTCCGCCACCAGGCGCAGCGCACGCGCCAGAACGACCTTCTGCAAGGGGTTTTCGGGATCGCGCAGCAGACGCAGCGCGGCTTCGATCCTCGACCGGTGCACCTGCGGGGCGGGGAGCGTCTCGGCGACCCGGACGGCCGGCAGGGGCGCGACGGGTGTCGCTGGCAGGTTGTGGCGCACCGACACCGGTGCCAGCAGCGCCGCCGGGCGCCGGATGTCGAACGGCAGGGCACCGACGACGAGGGTCTCCTCGCCGTCCCGCAGCGCCTTCGCGGCGTCGGCGATGTCGTCATACCCGTTCCGAACACCCTCTGCCACAAGGGTTCCAGCCGGACCGGTGAGCGCGAAGTTCGTCGTCTCCGTCACGTCGGCCGGTTGGTCAGGCCCAGCGCGGACAACTGGCGAAGGCCGTATTCGAAGCCGCAGACCGCCACCGAGGCGGTGCCGAAGCCGTACCGGGCGCCTTCGCGCAGTGGCTGCTCTACCCAGCGGGTGATCACCGAGCGGGAGAAGTGGCCGTGGCTGACGAACACCACGTCGCGCTCGCTCATATGGTCCAGGGCGTAGGCCACCGCCTGGTCGGCGCGCATGCTGACCTGGTCCACGCTCTCCCCGCCGGGGCAGCCGTAGGTCCACAGCAGCCAGCCGGGGGTCTCGGTGCGGATCTCGTGGGTGGTCAGGCCCTCGTAGTCGCCGTAGTCCCACTCGACCAGCAGGGGCAGCACCTCGTCGACCGTCAGCCCGGCCAGCTCGGCGGTGGCCAGGGCGCGACGGCGCGGACTGCTGACGACCAACGGGTTGTCCAGGCCCAGGGTGTTAAGGGTCAGCGCGGCCAGTCTGGCCTGGTCGCGACCCTCGTCGGTGAGGTCCAGATCGGTGGTGCTGGTGTGTTTGCGGTCACGCGACCACTCGGTTTCCCCATGGCGGAGCAGGATCAGCCGATGGTTGCCGACACTCACAGGAAGTGATTGTGCCCGAACCTGACAGGATGGTCGGCGTGACCCGAGTACTGGCAGTGGCCAATCAGAAGGGCGGGGTGGCCAAGACGACCACGGTGGCCTCGCTGGGTGCAGCGTTCGTCGGCGAGGGCAAACGGGTGCTGCTGGTGGACCTCGACCCGCAGGGCTGCCTGACCTTCTCGCTGGGAACCGACCCGGACAAGCTGCCGGTGTCGGTGCACGAGGTGCTGCTCGGCGAGGTCGAGCCCAGCGCCGCGGTGGTCAGAACGCCGGAGGGGATGAGCCTGCTGCCGGCGAACATCGACCTGGCCGGGGCCGAGGCCATGCTGCTGATGCGCGCCGGCCGTGAATACGCGTTGAAGCGGGCACTGGACAAACTGGATGCGGTCGATCCGTTCGACGTCGTGATCATCGACTGCCCGCCGTCGCTGGGCGTGCTGACCCTCAACGGGCTCACCGCCGCCGACGAGGTGATCGTGCCGCTGCAGTGCGAGACGCTGGCGCACCGCGGCGTGGGTCAGTTCCTCCGCACCGTCGCCGACGTGCAGCAGATCACCAACCCCAAGCTGACACTGCTGGGGGCGCTGCCGACGCTGTACGACTCGCGCACCACCCACAGCCGCGACGTCCTGTTCGACGTCGCCGACCGCTACGACCTGCCGGTGCTGTCGCCGCCGATCCCGCGGACCGTGCGGTTCGCCGAAGCCAGCGCCTCCGGCTCGTCGGTGATCGCCGGGCGGAAGAACAAGGGCGCCTCGGCGTACAAGGAGCTGGCCGACAGCCTGCTCAAGCACTGGGAGTCCGGCACGCCGCTGCCGACCTTCAGCCCCGAGGTCTGAAATCCCCACCGAGTGCCCCTTCCCGCAGGGGAAGTTCGAGTATCCCCCTGCGGGAACGGGCACTCGACGCAGGGGCTAAGGCCCGTACGCGGCGACGCGCCCGTCGCGCTGCTCGAGGACCACCTGACCCCACACCGCCGGCATCACCGGCCCGGTTCCCTCAAGGTGGTTGAGGGGGATAACCCTTTCCCGCGCACCGTCATTCGCCGTGTAGACGGCCAGTCCCCCGGCCACCGGGACGAGCAGCTTGCCGGCCATCATGGTGGCGGGACCGATGGGGGCCGACGGTCCGTCGCCGGCAAGTGTGAAGCGGTAGCCCAGCCTGCTGTCGAACACCATGACGGTGCTGCCGGTCCACCAGGTGATGAGATCGCCAGCTCGGGTGACGGCCGGGGCCGGCCCGTCGAGCACCGGCGGTGTGTCCAGCGGGGTGTCGGAGAGTTTGGTGCCGGTGTCGTCGTAGACGGCGACCTCCGGGCGCGGGATCGGCAGGTACACCGCGGTGTTGGTGGCGGCGACGGCCAGGACGCGGGCCTCGGCGTCGGCGGCCACCCCGGGCAGGGCAATGTGCTTGGTGTCCGGCTCGTCTTCCTCCTTGGCCGGCTTGAGCACCGTCAGCCGGAGGTCCTTCTCGTTGCGGCAGGCCTCGAGCACCCCGACGGCACTTTCGCTGCCCGCGGCCGACATCAGGGCGCAGCCCGCGCCGAGCTTGGTGTTGACCGGCTTCACCGGCGCGTCGATCTCCCCGTAGGACAGCATCCGCACCAGGTCCGTACGCCACAGCTCCAACCGGGTGGCACCGGTCGACAGCAACGCCCCGCCGTCGGACGTCAGCACCACCACGTCGTCGGCGTAACTGGTCCGGGTCGGGCCGCGCTGGCCGGTGGCGGCCTTGATCCCGGTGACCTGGCCGCAGCCGCGGGAGTCCGGATAGACCGCGACGGCAAGGTCGTAGACGTGGGAGACCCCGCAGAGGTCGCGGTCGCGGGCGTAACTCCAGCGCTGCTGCCCGGTCTGCGGGTCCAGGCCGGCCATGGTGCGGCCGTCGCCGGTCACCACGTTGGCGCCGAGCACGATCGGCGCCAGTGTCCGGGTGCTGGGCGCGGTCCAGCGCTGCTGGAGGGCGTCGGGGACCGAGCCGGCCGGCGAGGTGGTGGGCGCCGCGGAAGGGGCCGGGTGGAACTGCGTCGTGCGGGCCGAACTGCGCCACCAGACGCCGGCGATGAGCAGAGCCACCGCGGCGGCGATCACCGCCGCGGCGAGGAGATCTCCTCTGGTGCGGCGCTCCGGTCGGATCATCAGGCTCGGATCGACCTCAGTTCGAGGGAGCCGTCTCAGCGGCCTTGCGCGGACCACGGCGGCGACGACGGCGCCGGGCAGCCGACGTGCCCTCGGCGGCGGTGGCCCCGTCCGTGGAAGCTGTTGCTGCGGTTGGCTTTTCGATGTGGCCGCTGCCCCCTTCGCCGGCGCGGGTGCGACGGCGGGAGCGGTTGCGGGCCGGGCGGTCACTCTTGTCGGTGGAGCTGATCCGGCTCTCGTCCTTTGCCGGGGCCCGGGTGCCTGGTGCCTTACGGGCACCGTGGGCCTTGCGGGCCGCGCCGATCTGGCCGCCGGCCTCCTCGGGAATGCCCATCTCCTCGTAGAAGTGCGGGGAGGTGGAGTACGTCTCGGCCGGGTCCGGGCAGTCCAGGTCGAGCGCCTTGTTGATCATCGACCAGCGTTCGAGTTCGTCCCAGTCGACCAGCGTGATCGCGATGCCGGTCTTGCCCGCGCGGCCGGTA
Source organism: Mycobacterium sp. (assembly GCA_046330855.1). GTDB lineage: Bacteria > Actinomycetota > Actinomycetes > Mycobacteriales > Mycobacteriaceae > Mycobacterium. Next base: position 22,299 of record JAXLRX010000009.1, on the reverse strand, counting down.
CGGCCGATGCGGTGCACGTAGGCCTGCTCGTCCTCGGGGATCTGGTAGTTGATGACATGGGTGATGTCGTCGATGTCGATGCCTCGTGCCGCGACGTCGGTGGCCACCAGGACGTCGACCTCGCCCTCGCGGAAGGCCTTCAGGGCCTTCTCACGGGCGACCTGGCCCAGATCGCCGTGTACCGCACCGACTTTGAAGCCGCGCTCAGCGAGCTCGTCGGCCACCTTCTGGGCGGTGCGCTTGGTGCGGGTGAAGATCATCGTGGCGCCGCGGCCCTCGGCCTGCAGGATGCGGGCCACCATCTCCACCTTGTCCAGCGCGTGCGCGCGGTAGACGAACTGCTCGGTGGTGTCGTGGGTGGCCGAACCCTGCACGCCCTCGGCGCGGATATGGGTGGGCTGGGTCATGAACGTGCGGGCCAGCGTGATGATCGGACCCGGCATGGTCGCCGAGAACAGCATGGTCTGGCGGCTGTCCGGGGTTCGCTGCAGGATGCGTTCGATATCGGGCAGGAAGCCGAGGTCGAGCATCTCGTCGGCCTCGTCGAGCACCAGCACCGACACCCCGCCGAGCTGCAGGTGGCCCTGCTGGGCCAGGTCCAGCAGCCGGCCCGGGGTGCCCACGATGACGTCGGCGCCCTTCTGCAGGGCCTCGATCTGCGGTTCGTAGGGGCGTCCGCCGTAGATCGACACCACCGACAGCGGACGGCCGCCTTCGGCCTTGAGGTGCTGGGCGGCGCCGGTCAGGTCGTCGAACACCTGCAGGCACAGCTCGCGGGTGGGCACCACGATCAGCGCGCGCGGGGTGCCGTTGAGCGCCGGTTCGCCGTCGCCGGTGATGCGGTGCAGCAGGGGCACGCCGAAGGCGAAGGTCTTGCCCATGCCGGTACGGGCCTGGCCGATGAGGTCGTCGCCGGCCAGCGCCAGCGGCAGGGTCAGTTCCTGGATCGCGAAGGCGTTCTCGATGCCGCGCTCGGCCAGTGCGCGGACGATCTCGTCGCGGACGCCGAGCTGGGCGAAGCTGATGGGGGTATGGGTATGCAGATGTGTCATGGTCGTTCTTCCGTTGTCGTTCCTCGTACGTGTTTCACGCGCGCACGAGTGACTTCCGGAAAAGGCGGGGCCCTCGCTGCCCCCCGGTGAGGATCGACGGAGAGGCGGGGCCGCTGCGTGCACGCACATTGCCGACTGCCATGTTACCTGCTCGGGCTCATCGGGCGGCTTTGGTTGCGTTGATCGGGGTTTGCGGGCGCGCGGACACTGGTTCGTCGGAGTGGTCGCGGCGACGGTAGATCACGCTGACGCCGGCCTGAGGGGTTCGGCCGCGGATTACAGTGGACTCCCATGGAAGCCACGCGGGGGACCACTGATCCGACGCCCCTCGCTACCGTCCCGGCCGACCATCCCGGCATCAACGAGCTGTTCACGCTGCTGGCCTACGGTGAGGTGGCCGCGTTCTACCGCCTGACCGAGGAAGCCCGGATGGCCCCGGACCTGCGCGGGCGCATCAACATGGCCCGGATGGCGGCCGCCGAGATGGCGCATTACGAGTTGCTGCGTTCCACTCTGGAGAGCCGCGGCGTCGACGTCCTTCCCGCCATCACCCGGTACGCGCCCGCGCTGGAGCAGTACCACCGGCTGACCACGCCCAGCACCTGGCTGGAAGCGCTGGTGAAGACCTACGTGGGCGACGCGATGGCCGCGGATTTGTATCTCGCGATCGCCGGTTCGCTGCCCCCGGAGATCGCCGACGTGGTGCGCGCGGTGCTGGCCGAGACGGTGCACTCGCAGTTCGTGGTGGCCGAGGTGGTATCGGCGGTGACGGCCAGCGGGCGGCAGCGCAGCAGGCTGGCGCTGTGGTCGCGGCGGCTGCTGGGGGAGGCCATCACCCAGGCGCAGTACGTGCTGGCCGACCACGACGAGCTCGTCGACCTGGTGCTGGCCGGCGGCGGCCTCGGTCAGATCACCGACCTTTTCGACCGGGTGCAGCGCACGCACGACGAGCGGATGCGGCAGCTGCGGCTGGCCTGACCCGTCAGGCAGTTCAGCGGTTGCAGGTGGTGCTGATCGCGTAGTCGGTCTGCGACACCACGGTCTTGCCGCCGGCGTCGGTGATCCAGCAGTTCAGCTGGCTGCCGTGGCTGTTGGCCGTCACGTAGTTCACCGGCAGGTCCGGCACCACGGTCATCGTCCATGGCAGTGTCACGTTCTCCACGGTGACCAGTGCGCCGGTCTCGTCGGCGTAGACCACGGTCACCGGGTCGTTGGGCCGCTGGTTTCCGCCGATCGTGTACACGATCTGCCGCAGGTCCATCGCCGGCTGGGCCGCCGACCTCGAGTCGACGCGAACCGGGACCTCGACGTTGTTGGCCTGCGGCACCGCCGGCGGCGTGCGGGGGCCGACCGTGGCGACGATGGTCCGCCTGGTGCTGCCGGCGTCGCCTGCGGTGCCCGAACCGCTGACCTTGATGACGAACATGGTGGCCGCGACGGCAGCCCCGATCCCCAGCGCCGTCAACGCGTACCGGGTCGCGCGGCCGTGTCGTTCCTCGATCACCAACCCAGGCTAGGAACGTTCCCGTGCGCTCCCGGCGCGGCGCACGCACCCGTTGTCATGCTGTTACCGCAGCTTGATGGCTTGTTTGTCAAACCGGCCGGATCGGCCGCACCGGCGCCGCGAGGCGTCCACTAGCCTCACAGGTGACGCTTGAGGAAAGGGGCCGGTGTGGAGGTCAAGATCGGTGTCTCGGACAGCCCGCGCGAGCTGGTGTTCAACAGTTCCGATTCACCCGAGGTGGTTGAGCACGAGATCAAGACGGCGCTGGCCGACAGCGCGGTGCTGAGCCTGACCGATGACAAGGGCCAGCGCTTCCTGGTGCAGACGTCGAAGATCAGTTATGTCCAGATCGGCGCCGCTGACGTGCGCCGGGTGGGTTTCGGCGTCGCCGCGTCGTCGTAAAGCTCAGCCCCGGGTGAGGGGCACGTGTGACAGGCCGCCCCAGGCGAAATGCACGGTGCCCTCGACGGCGTCCTCCTTGGAGATCGGCCGCTCGGCGTCCAGCCAGTACCGGGCGCAGTCCACGCTGATGCCCACCAGTCCCACGGCGATCATCCGCGCACGGTGCGGGTCCAGGCCGGAGTCCTGGCTGATCAGGTCGAACACCGCGTCGGTGCAGGCCTCGATGGCGACCTTCACCTGAGCGCCCACCTGCGGCTCGGTGACGTTGTCGTTCTCGAAGATCAACCGGTAGCCCTGGCTGTCGTGCTCGATGAAGTCGAAGAACGCTCCGACCGCCGACCGCAGCCGCTGCCGGTTGTCGGTGGTGGTCCGCAGCGCCTGGCGGACACCGGACACCAGAATGTCGCCGTGCTGTTGCAGCACCGCCAGGTACAGGTCCAGCTTGCTGGAGAAGTGTTGGTACAGAACGGGTTTGCTGACGCCGGCCCGCTCGGCGATCTCGTCCATTCCGGCGGCGTGGTAGCCGCGGTCGACGAAGACCTCGCTGGCGGTGGAGAGCAGTTGGTCGCGGCGCTCGCCGCGGGGCAACCGGCCGCCGCGGGCACGCTTGCGCGCGGCCGTGCCGGTCAAGTTGCTCATGCGGGCCCCTCGGAAGTGATCGTCGCCGGCGGTGCGGATGCCCCGATTCGGCTGATCGGTCGACATTACTACCCGAACCTGGTGACCCGTCTCTACCCGTATGCAGCCGTCGACACGCGCGTGCCCCTGGGCCGTCGGAAGGCCTGTTATGCCATCCTGGGTCGGTGACCAACGAGTCGGGCCCCAGCGGGGGTGGTCGCGTGCCGGTGCTGCAGAGTGAGTGGAATCAGCCCCTGCGCGCCCTTCGCGACCCGCTGGCAGAGGACTCCGGCCGGCCCCGGTCCAACCGTGACGAGCACAGCCAGGTGCGCAAACAGAGCTGGCTGGGCCGGTTTCTGTCGACCTACGGCTGGCGCGCCTACGCCCTTCCGGTGCTGGTGGTGCTCACCGGTGTGGTGCTCTACCAGACCATGACCGGCACCGCGGGCCCGGTGACCGAGGAGGTGGTCAGCGGGCCGCCGACCATCGGTTCGGCCGGCACCACCATCGTCGGCGCCCCGCCCCGCGGTCTCACCGAGTTCGACGCCAGCCTGCCCACCGGGCAGCTGCCCGCCGGCGGGCCGTTCACCGAGGCGGGGGCCAAGGCTTGGCGAATCGTCCCCGGGACGACGCCCAAGGTGGGCGAGGGCACCGCGAAGACCTTCACCTACACCGTCGAGATCGAGGACGGCATCGACACGTCGTCGTTCGGCGGCGACGAGGGCTTCGCCCGGATGGTGACCGAGACGCTGGACAACCCGAAGAGCTGGACGCACAACCCCCAGTTCGCCTTCCAGCGCACCGACGACCCGGCGGCCAAGCCGGACTTCCGGGTGTCGCTGACCTCCCCGGCGACGGTGCGGGAAGGCTGCGGCTACGAGATCCAGCTCGAATCCTCGTGCTACAACCCGATTTACGGCCCCGACGCCGAGCCCCGGGTGTTCATCAACCTCGCCCGCTGGGTGCGCGGAGCCATGCCCTTCCAGGGCGACATCGGCTCCTACCGGCAGTACCTGGTCAACCATGAGGTCGGCCACGCCATCGGCTACACCAGCCACGAGCCGTGCGACCGCAACGGGGCCCTGGCGCCGATCATGATGCAGCAGACGTTCTCGACGTCGGACAACGACGCCTCCCGGTTCGACCCCGGCTCGGTGCAGCCGGACAACAAGACCTGCCGGTTCAACGCCTGGCCGTATCCGATCGCCTGACGACGATGCGGGGCGCAGGCCCCGAGGAGGAGCCAGGCAATCAGGTATCGCCTGACGACGATGCGGGGCGCAGGCCCCGAGGAGGAGCCAGGCAATCAGGTATCGCCTGACGACGATGCGGGGCGCAGGCCCCGAGGAGGAGTCAGGCAATCAGGTATCGCCTGATTGCGGGCCATCCCCGCGACTGTGAGCCTCATGCACGCCCGGAGGCCGTATTTCGTGCACAGGCCTCACACTCGGCAAGAATTAAACCCATGCCCTTCCCGCCGCTGGTCGAGCCTGCCGCGGAGCTGACGCCCGCCGAGGTCGCCCGCTACAGCCGTCACCTCCTGCTACCGGATATCGGCGTCGAGGGCCAGAAGCGTCTGAAGAACGCCCGGGTCCTCGTCGTCGGCGCCGGCGGCCTGGGCTCGCCCGCCCTGCTCTACCTGGCCGCCGCGGGCGTGGGCACCCTCGGCATCGTGGACTTCGACGTCGTCGAGGAGTCCAACCTGCAGCGCCAGATCATCCACGGCCAGTCCGATGTCGGCCGCCCCAAGACGCAGAGCGCCCGGGACGCCGTCGCCGAACTCAACCCGCTGGTGACCGTGCGCCTGCACGAGTTCCGGCTGGAGCCCGACAACGCCGTCGACCTGTTCGCGCAATACGACCTGATCCTCGACGGCACCGACAACTTCGCCACCCGGTACCTGGTCAACGACGCCGCCGCGCTGGCCGGCAAGCCGTACATCTGGGGCTCGATCTACCGGTTCGAAGGGCAGGTCGCGGTGTTCTGGGAGGCGGCCCCCGACGGTCCCGACGGGCAGACGCGCGCGCTGAACTACCGCGACCTCTATCCCGAGCCGCCGCCGCCCGGGCTGGTGCCGTCCTGCGCCGAAGGCGGGGTCCTGGGCGTGCTGTGCGCATCCATCGCCTCGGTGATGGGCACCGAGGCCATCAAGCTCATCACCGGCATCGGTGAGCCGCTGCTGGGCAGGCTGCTGATCTACGACGCACTGGCGATGTCCTACCGGTCCATCAGCGTCCGCAAGGATCCGGCCAGCCCGCCGATCACCGGCCTCGTCGACTACGAGGCGCTCTGCGGCACAGCGTCGTCCGACGAACCCGGCCTCAGCCCCGGGGAACTGCGCGCGCTGCTGGAGTCGGGTGCCGTCGCGCTGATCGACGTCCGGGACCCGGCGGAATGGGCCATCAACCACATCGACGGGGCGGTGCTCATCCCGAAGTCCAGCCTGGAGTCCGGGGAGGGGCTGGCGCTCCTGCCCTCCGACCGCACGCCGGTGCTGTACTGCAAAACGGGCGTGCGCTCGGCCCAGGCGCTGGAGACGGTGAAGCAGGCGGGCTTCCCCACGGCGCTGCACCTGCAGGGCGGGATCGTCGCCTGGGCGCGGGAATTCGAGCCCGACATGCCCGCCTACTGACGGCCTGTCAGCGGCTCGTTGCCCGCGACACGCCTTACCCTTGGCCATGTGATCGACGACCCGCCGCCTGGCCACGTGCTGGCCGCGTTCGGCGCCAAGGGTGGTGACCCGGAGCCGTTGAGCGGGACCTGGGAGGGCGGCTGGCGCTGCGGGGAGATCGTGCTGTCGCTGATCGCCGACCATCCCCGGGCCGCCTGGTCGGCCAAGGTGCGCGAGACGCTGTTCGTCGACGGTCTTCGGCTGGCCCGCCCGGTGCGCTCGACCGACGGCCGCTACGTGGTATCGGGTTGGCGGGCGGACACTTTCGTATCGGGCTATCCCGAGCCGCGCCACGACGAGGTGGTCTCGGCGGGGATCCGGCTGCATGAGGCCACCGCCGCGCTGGAGCGGCCGCGTTTCCTCACCCAGGCGCCGGTGCCGCCGTGGACGGAGGTCGACGTCTTCACGGTCGCCGACCGGGCGGCCTGGGACGACCGACCGCTGCACACCCTGCCGCCGGGCGCGCCGCCGCTTCCCGACGCGGAGGACCGCGGCGAGTCGGTCGAACTCATCAATCAGCTGGCGGCACTGCGCAAGCCGACGACGAGCCCCAGCCAACTCGTGCACGGCGATCTCTACGGGACGGTCTTGTTCACCGGCACCGCCGCTCCGGGCATCACCGACATCACCCCGTACTGGCGGCCGGCGCCGTGGGCCGCGGGAGTGGCCGTCGTCGACGCGCTGTCCTGGGGCGAGGCCGACGACGGCCTGATCGAGCGATGGGACATCCTGCCGGAGTGGCAGCAAATGTTGTTGCGGGCGTTGATGTTCCGCCTGGGCGTGCATGCCCTGCATCCGCGTTCGACGCCGGAGGCGTTCCCCGGACTGTTGCGCACCGCTGCGCTGGTGCGGATGGTCGTCTAATCGGCCGATGGTGCCGGCGCGCCCCGCGCCTCGGACGAGCGAGATCGTTCGGGTCAGCCGAAGCCGTGCCGCACCGAGTCGAGCGGCACCCGGCCATCGGATGCCAGCACACCCTCGGCCCGCAGCAGTTCCAGTTGGCCTGACGCCAGGTGCGCCGCGGGCCGGCCGGACGCCCGGATCACCCGGTGCCACGGGAGATCCGCGGAGTCGGTGCGCATGATCCACCCGACGATTCGCGGGCTGGAAAGCCCTGCCGCACAGGCGATGTCACCGTAGGTGGCCACACGTCCGGCCGGGATCGACGCCACCAGGGCGCGCACCCTTTCCACCTGTTCGTCGGTGATCTTCAGCCGAGTAACTCCCGGATGACGGCCGCGGTCTCGGCCGGTTTCACCTGCCCCACCATGTGCTGACACGGGAAGTCGACCAGCGTGAAATCCGCGCCCAGTTGGCCGGACAACCCGTCGATCAGCGCCTCGGTCACGTACGGCGGATCCTGGAACGCCGCACGCACGAGCGTTGTCCGGGTTCCCCTGTGCGGCAGCGCGATATCGCGGGCCAGCTCACTCCAGTACGACATCATCGCGGGGATGCAGACCCGCCATCCGTAGCGGCCGTTGGGCAGGGTGACCAGATGCTCGGCGAGATCCTCGTCGAGTTCGTCGGGGGGAACGTCGGCCCACGCCCCGGTGGCCTTCTCGGTGCGTGCCTCGGCGCGGTCGGTGTAGTCCGGGGAGGCCAGCGTCGCCTCGGCGATCTCCCGCATCCAGCGGCCGTCCAGGCCCACCGCCGGATCCAGCAGCACCAGGCCGGACACCAGATCCGGACACTGCGCGGCCAGGTGCAGGGCCACCGCGCACCCGAAGGAATGCCCGACCACCACCACCGGACCGTCCGCCTCGCTCTCGATCAGCCCGGCCAGGGCGGTGACGTTGGCGTCGATGGACCAGGGCGCGGCATAGGTGGAACGGCCATGGCCGATCAGGTCCGGTGCCAGCACCGCCACGTCGTCCAGATAAGCGCTCGCCAGCCGATGCCAGCGCCGGCCGTGGCCGGTGAGCCCGTGGATCATCAGAACCCGAGCCGATCCCGGCGGGCCGAATCGATTGAGGTGCAGCGGCTGCATGGCCGCCATCCTAGGAGCGCCGTACCCGCTCAGGGGGCCCGCGTCACCCGCCGGCGTTCGTCTTCTCCGGCAGGACTGTCTGCGCCGGAGGCGCCTTGACATTCGGGTCGAGCGGGCTCTGCGGATTGGTGCCGGCGTGCGGACCCGGAGTGAGCACCTTCTCGGTGGGGGACGGCGTTGCCGGTTCGGGACTCGATGACGCCGGTACCTCGGTCGGGGTCTCTTTTGCCCCGCAGGCGCTGAGCAGTCCCATACCGACGAGTGCGGCGGCGCCGGCCGCGCCGGCGACCCGGCGCACCGTTGCTGCTGACCTCATATCCGGTCTCCTTTGCTGTGGCCCCTCCGGGGCGACTGTAGATGCTGTTGCGGGGCGGCGGCGGGTCTTAGTCTGATGGTCGTGCAAGTCCTCGCCATCCGGCCGTTCCCGACGGCGGCGATCGCGGTCGCGTCTACGCTGCGGCCGGAGCCCGTCGCTTCGTCCGGCAGGCGGTGGCTTTGCCGGCCGTGAATGTCATCTTGACCCCGCCGATGTGTGGAACACTCGGCGCATGAATTCCGTTGAGCGGCAACACCTGCGGCTTTGCAGCCTCGGCGCGGCCGGCACCGTCACCGGCTCGAAGCATCTCCTCGAGTCCGGCGGCAGGCGAATCCTGGTGGACTGCGGACTGTTCCAGGGCGTGAAGAACCTCCGCGAACTCAACTGGGAGCCGCTGGCCGTCGAGCCGGAGAGCATCGACGCCGTCGTCATCACCCACGCCCACCTCGACCACACCGGTTACCTGCCCCGGCTGGTGCGCGACGGATTCCGCGGACCGATACTCGCCACCAAGGCCACCGGAGCCGTCGCCGAGATCATCCTGCGCGACAGCGCCTACCTGCAGGAGCGCGACGCTGCATTCCTCAACAAGCACAAGGCCTCCAAGCACCGTCCCGCCCTGCCGCTGTACGACAGCGAGGACGCCGAACGCGCCATGGAGCTGTTCGAGACCCATCCGTTCGAGCGGGAGGTCACGCTTGAGTCGGGGCCGGCCGTCATGTTCCGCCGCGCCGGGCACATTCTCGGCGCGTCGACGGTCGAGGTGTCCTGGCAGGGCCGGCGCATCGTGTTCACCGGCGACCTGGGGCGCTACGACGACCCGATCATGTTCGACCCCGAGCCGGTCACGTCCGCGGATTACCTGGTGATGGAGTCCACCTACGGCGACCGGGTGCGTGAGGACGCCGATCCGGTCGACACGCTGGCGAAGGTGATCGACGAGACGGTGCATCGCGGCGGCACCGTGGTGGTGCCGGCGTTCGCGGTGGGCCGGGCCCAGACGCTGCTGTACTACCTGTGGACGCTGCGTGAGGCCGGTCGGCTGCCCGACGTCGCGGTCTATCTGGACAGTCCGATGGCGATCAATGCCAGTGAGCTCCTCGGCACGTACTCCAGTGACCATCGGCTGTTGCCGGGGGTGTACGAGGCGATGTGTGACATGGCGACCTACACCCGCGACCCCGAGCAGTCGATGAAGATCTCGGCGAGCAAGGAGCCAAAGATCGTCATCTCGGCCAGCGGTATGGCCACCGGTGGCCGAATCTTGCACCACCTCAAGGCCTTTGCGCCCGATCCCCGTAACACCATCATGATCACCGGGTACCAGGTGCCGGGCACGCGTGGCGCCTCGATCATCGCCGGCGAACGGCATGTCCGCATCTACGGCGAGTGGGTGCCGATCAACGCGCAGGTGGCCAATCTCGCGATGCTGTCCGCGCACGCCGACGCCGACGAACTCATCCGCTGGGCCAGAGGATTCACGACGCCGCCGAAGAAGGTCTTCGTGGTGCACGGGGAACCCCAGCCCGCCGACACGCTACGACGACGCCTGGATCACGAGTTGGGCTGGGATGCAACGGTTTCCCGGGTGAATCAGCTGTTCGAGCTGTAGTCCGTATCGGGGTCGCACTCGCCGAGCTTCGATTCCGCGAGTTTCTCGACCCGGGGGTCGACGGGACGGCCGGTTACTCGACTGGCTGCGACGGCCGCTTCTGCGGCAGCCTTCCGCACCGCGAGACCCCGCTTTGGACGTGGGCTTGTCGGATTCGCTTCCTGCTGACAGTTTTTGTCACACCCATCTGGTGTCATGCCTGTCATGACCGACCTGACGTCCGACGACGTGCTGCGCCCCGGCGCGCGCGGCACCGTCCGGGTCCTCGGCGGTCCGGGTACCGGCAAGAGCACGCTGCTGATCGACGCGGCCGCGGCGCACATCACGGCGGGCCTGGCGCCGGAGTCGGTGCTGCTGCTCACCGGATCGGGACGGCTGGCGGCAACCGTCCGGGGTCAACTGACGAGCCGGCTGCTCAGCGCGCGTTCCGGTGAGGGACTGACCGTGGTGCGCGAGCCGCTGGTGCGTTCGCTGCACAGCTATGCCTTCTCGGTGCTGCGGACGGCCGCCGCGCGCGCCGGCGACCCGCCGCCACGTCTGGTCACCGGCGCCGAGCAGGACGGCATCATCCGCGAACTGCTGGCCGGAGACCTCGAGGACGGCGCACGCGGCTGGCCGCGGGAGCTGCGTCCGGCGCTCACCACCGCCGGGTTCGCCACCCAACTGCGGGACCTGCTGGCCCGCTGCGCCGAACGCGGCGTCGATCCGGCAGAACTCCGACGCCTCGGCCGCGAGTCCGGCCGGCCGGAATGGGTGGCCGCCGCCCGCTTCGCCCAGCAGTACGAGCAGGTGATGCTGCTGCGCGCCTCGGTCGGCACCGCCGCCCCGCAGGCAACCGTCCCGGCGCTGGGTGCCGCCGAACTGGTCGGTGCGGCGCTGGAGGCGCTGGCCGCCGACACCGAGCTGCTCGCGGCCGAACGCGCCCGGATCCGGCTGCTTCTGGTCGACGACGCCCAGCATCTGGACCCGCAGGCGGCGCTGTTGGTGCGGGTGCTGGCCGCCGGAGCGGATCTGGCGCTGCTGGCCGGCGATCCCAACCAGGCGGTGTTCGGTTTCCGCGGCGCCGACCCCGCGTTGCTCACCTCGGAAGGTCCTGCGCTGCGGCTGAACCGGTCTCACCGCTGCGCCCCGGCGATCGCCCGGGCGGTCGCGGGAATGGCATCTGTTCTGCCGGGCACCGCCTGGCGCACGCTCGACGGCGCCGACGGCGACGAGGGCTCGTTGTCCGTCAGGGTGGCCGATTCGCCGCACGCCGAAACCGCTCTGGTCGCCGACGCGCTGCGGCGCGCCCACCTGATCGATGGTGTGCCGTGGTCGCAGATGGCCGTGATCGTCCGCTCGCCGTCGGCGGCGGGGGCCTTGCCGAGGGCCCTCGCGGTGGCCGGCGTCCCGGTCAGCCAGCCGACGATCGGGGGACCGGTCGCCGGGCAACCCGCGGCCCGCGCCCTGCTGAGCGCACTCGCCGCCACCGCACGCGGTCTCGACGGCGAACAGGCGGAGGTGTTGTTGACCGGACCCATCGGCCGGATGGATCCGGTGTCGCTGCGCCAGTTGCGCCGTGTGCTCTGCCGCGGCGCCGAGGACCCCGACCTGCCCCCGGGGACGATGTTCGTGCGGGCTCTCACCGGCCCCACGCCGCAGCTGCCGCCGACGCTCGCCGGACCCGTCAAGCGGGTTCGCGGGGTGCTGGCCGCCGCCGCCCGAAGCGGCCACCGCGATCCGCGCTACACCCTCTGGCAGGCCTGGAAGCGCAGCGGTCTGCAGCGGCGCTGGCTCACCGCTGCAGAGCGTGGCGGCGCCGAAGGCGCTCTGGCCGAACGCAATCTCGCGGCCGTCACCGCGCTGTTCGACATCGCCGACGACTACGTCGCCCGTACCGCCGGGGCGTCCCTGATCGGCCTGCTCGACCATGTCGCCGCCCTGACCCTGCCTCCCGTCGTCGACGAACTGCCGGCGGGTGAGACGGTCGCGGTGCTCAGCCCGCACGCCGCCCTGCACCGAGACTGGGACATGGTCGTCATCGCCGGACTGCAGGAAGGCCTGTGGCCCAACACCACTCCGCGCGGCGGCGTGCTGGGCACCCAGCGGCTGCTCGACGTCCTCGACGGTCTCGGTGACGACGTGTCCGCGCGTGCGCCGCTGCTCGCCGAGGAGCGTCGGCTGCTCATCGCGGCCATGGGGCGTACCCGGCGGCGGCTGCTCGTGACCGCCGTCGACAGCGACTCCGGCGACGAGGTGAGCCTGCCGTCGCCGTTCGTCGCCGAGCTCGCGGCGTACGCCGGTGGCAGCGCCGATGCGCCGCCCCGGCCCATGGCCGCACCGCCGGTGCTGTCGCCCGCCGCAGTGGTCGGCCGGCTGCGCGCGGCGGTGTGCGCCCCGGACGGCGCCATCGATGAGAACGAGCGTGCCTGCGCGGCAGACCAGTTGGCGCGCCTCGCCGTCGCCGGTGTACCCGGCGCGGATCCTGCACAGTGGCATGGCCTGACGGACCTGAGCACCGCTGAGCCGCTGTGGTCCGGCGAGCACACCGTCACCCTCAGCCCCTCGACTCTGCAGACGCTGACCGACTGCCCCCTGCGGTGGCTGGCCGAACGCCACGGCGGCACCGGCGCGCGGGCACTGAACTCCACGCTCGGGTCGCTCGTCCACGCCCTGCTGGCCGAGTCCGGCAAGACCGAAGGCCAATTGGTCGCCGAGCTGGAAAAGCTCTGGGCCGCTTTGCCCTTCGACGCGCCCTGGTATGCGGCGAACGAGCTGGAACGTCACCGCGCGATGATCACCGCGTTCGTGACCTGGCACGCGGCCACCCGCCATGAGCTCACCGAGGTGGGCACCGAGGTGGACCTGGAGGGCACCCTCGCCGAGCCGTCCGACGGCGCACCCGGCATCCGGGTCCGCGGCCGCATCGACCGACTGGAGCGCGACGCACAGGGCCGGCTCGTCGTCGTCGACATCAAGACCGCCAAGACCCCGGCCAGCAAGGACGATGCGCAGCAGCACGCCCAGCTCGGCCTCTACCAGCTCGCGGTGTCCGCCCGCCTGCTGCCCGATGGCGACCGGCCCGGCGGTGGCCGGCTGCTGTACGTCGGGAAGCCCTCGGCCGCGGGCGCCACCGAACGCGAGCAGACGGCTCTCGGCGCCGACGACACACCCGGGTGGCAGGACACCGTGCTCGGCGCCGCGGAAGCCACCGCGGGGCCGAACTTCGCCGCCCGGCGCAATGACGGCTGCACGCACTGCCCGGTCCGGCCCTCCTGCCCGGCCCATCGCGGGGGGCAGTCGTGACGCACAGTCCGGCGGAACTGGCTGCCGCCCTTGGCCTTCCGGCTCCCACCGAAGAGCAGGCCGCCGTCATCGCGTCACCGCCGGGGCCCCTCGTCGTGGTCGCCGGCGCCGGTGCGGGCAAGACCGAAACCATGGCCGCCCGGGTGGTGTGGCTGGTGGCCAACGGCTACGCGGACCCCGGTCAGGTGTTGGGGCTGACGTTCACCCGGAAGGCCGCCGGGCAGCTGCTGCGCCGGGTGCGCTCGCGGCTGGCCCGGCTCTCCGGACACCTCGGCTTCGAGCCGCCCGGATCGCCGACGGTCAGCACGTACCACGCCTTCGCCGGCACGCTGCTGGCTGAGTTCGGCCCGCTGCTGCCCGTGGAGCCCGACGCTCGGCTGCTCAGCGAGACCGAGCGGTGGCAACTCGCCCTCGAGGTCGTCAATGCACATCCCGATCCGCTGCCGGTCGGCAAGACCCCGGCCGCCGTGACGGCGATGGTGCTGCGGCTCTCCGACGAACTGGCCGAACACCTCGTCGACACCGACGAACTGCGCCACACCCACGTCGAACTCGAGCGGCTCGTGCACACCCTGCCCGGTGGCCCGCGCCAGCGCGGCGGGCCCAACCGGCGGCTGCTGGACATGCTCGACACCCAGACCGAGCGCGCGGCGCTGGTTCCGCTGATCGACGCCCTGCACGCCCGGATGCGCGCTGCCAAGGCGATGGACTTCGGCAGCCAGATGGCCGCCGCCGCCCGGCTGGCCGCCAACTGCCCGCAGGTCGGCGGGCAGCTGCGGGAGCGCTACCGCGTCGTCCTGCTCGACGAATACCAGGACACCGGCCACGCGCAGCGAATTGCGTTGTCGGCGTTGTTCGGCGGCGGAGTCGACGACGGCCTGGCGCTCACCGCGGTCGGCGATCCCATCCAGTCCATCTACGGCTGGCGCGGCGCATCGGCCACCAACCTGCCGCGCTTCACCACCGACTTCCCGCAGCCGGACGGTAGCCCGGCGCCCACCCTGGAGCTGCGCACCAGCTGGCGCAACCCGCCCCGCGTCCTGGAGTTGGCCAACGAAGTCTCCGCCGAGGCGCGCCGCCGTTCGGTGGCCGTGCGCCCGCTGCGGGCCCGCCCCGGCGCCCCCGCCGGAACGGTGTTGTGCGCGCTGCAGCGCGATGTCGCCGCCGAGCGGGACTGGCTGGCCGACCACATCGCCGCCCGCTACCGCGCCGCTGCCGACGCGGGGGAGCAGCCGCCCACCGCCGCCGTGCTGGTGCGCCGCAACGCCGACGCCGGACCCATCGCCGAGACGCTCGCCGCCCGCGGCGTGCCGGTGGAAGTGGTGGGTCTGGCCGGGCTCCTCTCCATCTCCGAAGTGGCACAGGTGATTTCGACGCTGCGGCTGGTCGTCGACCCGACGGACGGCGCGGCGGCCATGGAGGTCCTCACCGGACCGCGCTGGCGGCTGGGCGTTCGCGACCTGGCCGCCCTGTGGCGGCGCGCCATGGTCATCGGCGGGCAGCGCCCCGCCGCGGTGTCGGCCAGGCAGATCGTCGCGGCGGCGGCCGCGGACGCCGACACCGCCTGCCTGGCCGACGCCCTCGCCGATCCCGGGCCGGCCGACGCCTATTCGCCGGAGGGCTACCGGCGTATCACCGCCATCGGCGCCGAATTAGCCCGGCTGCGAGGCTGTCTCGCACATCCGGTCAACGACCTGGTAACCGAGGTGCGTCGCGTTCTCGGGGTCGACGCCGAGGTCCGCGCGGCGCGTCCCGACGGCGTGCCCGGCTCGGGTGCCGAGCACCTCGACCGGTTCGCCGACGTGGTGGCCCGCTACGCCGAGCGACCCGGTACGGACGCCCCCGGACTGCTGACCTATCTCGGTGCCGCCGCCGAGGTGGAGAACGGCCTGGCGCCGGCCGAGGTGCACGTCGCCCCCGGACGGGTGCAGGTGCTGACCGTGCACGCGGCCAAGGGCCTGGAGTGGCAGATCGTCGCGGTGCCGCACCTGAGTTCCCGGGTGTTCCCGTCGACGGCCGCCAAACGCACCTGGCTCACCGACGCCTCCGAACTGCCCCCGCTACTACGTGGTGACCGTGCCGGGCAGGACACCGGCGGGGGACTGCACGGGGTGCCGGTGCTGGACACCGGGACGGTCAACGATCGCAAGGCACTCGAGGACCTCATCGACAGCCACCGCCGCCGGCTCCTGGCCCGCAGTATCGACGAGGAGCGCCGCCTGCTCTACGTCGCCCTGACTCGCGCCGAGGACGCCCTGCTGCTGTCCGGGCACCACTGGGGCGCCACAGAGTCCACCCCGCGCGGGCCGTCGGACTTCCTCTGCGAGATCCGCGATGTGATCGAGGAGTCCGGCTGCGGCGAGATTGAGCACTGGGAGCCCGATCCCGCCGACGGTGAGCCGAACCCGTTGCGGGACAACGTCACCGAGGCGCAGTGGCCGGTCGACCCGCTGGAAGGGCGGCGCCCCGAAATCGAGCGCGGCGCTCGGTTGGTCATCGCGGCCATCAGCGGCGGTGGCGACCGGGACGCGACGACCACCCCGGAGCCGGACGACCCGCACGGCTGGATCGCCGACGTCGACGCCCTGCTCGCCGAACGGGCCCGCGCCGCCGAGCCCGCGCCGCTCGACCTGCCGGCCCAGCTGTCGGTCAGCGCGCTGGTGGAACTCGACCGCGACCGCCGGGCCGCGCTGCGGCGGCTCACCCGCCGGCTGCCCGTCCGGCCGGACCCGCACGCCCTGCTGGGCACCGCCTTCCACGACTGGGTGCAGCGGTTCTACGGCGCCGAGCGGCTCTTCGACCTCGACGACCTGCCCGGCGCCGGGGATCCGCAGAACGCCGACGCCGAACAGCTCGCGAAACTGCAGGACGCGTTCAGCGCCTCACCGTGGGCGGCCCGAACCCCGCTCGACGTCGAGGTGCCCTTCGAGCTCGTCCTCGGCGACACCGTGGTCCGCGGCCGCATCGACGCGGTGTTCAGTAACCCCGACGGCGGCGTCACCGTCGTCGACTGGAAGACCGGCGAGCCCCCCGCCGACGAGGAGGGCAGACGCCACGCCGCGGTTCAGCTCGCCGTCTACCGGCTGGCCTGGGCGGGCCTGGCCGGCTGTCCGGCCGAGCGCGTCCGGGCCGCGTTCCACTATGTGCGTTCCGGGCGGACGGTGGTCCCGGAAGAGCTTTACGGCGCAGCGGAACTCGCCGCGCTACTCAACCCCGACGCGGAGCGTTACGTCGAATCGCCAGCGCGCTCGTGACCATCGGGATCTGCAGAGGTAGCCGCGCCAGCGACGCCACCCGCATCGGCCACGGCTTGTCCCACCACATCCGCACCATGTTGATGTTTGCCGGGAACACGGCGAGATACAGCGCTGCGGCGGCCAGAGCGCCGGTCCGGCGGGTCCGCGGCGCCAGCAGCATCGCCCCCACGCCGACCTCGGCCACTCCGGAGGCCAACGTGTAGAAGCGCGGGCTGCCGGGCAACTCCGGCGGGATGATGGTGTCGAACGGCTTGGGCCGCAGGAAGTGGCCGACGCCGATGCCGATGAGCATCGCAGCCATCAGGTAGGCGGGGCGCTGGCCGGCCAGTTCGGTGGACGGCCCGGCAGGGGTCTTCGGCATGGTTACATAATGGCCGTGTGCTGGCAGTCCGCCCGGCGAAACCGTCGGTTGATTCCGTGACGGTTTCCCATGGCCGATAGCAGGAAGCGCAACTTCACGGTCCACGAGGACCTCGCCGACAAGCCGGACTCCGCACTGGTCGAGTACCTGCGCATCCCGCAGAAGTTCGTCAGCCCGGGTCGGCGTATCGCCCGCAGGCTGCTCTACGCGGTACTGGTGCTGGCCGCCACCGTCCTCGTCGTCTACATCGACCGCGACGGTTACCGCGATGTCGAGAGCGAAGCCACCACACTCAGCCTGCTGGACTGCATCTACTACGCGACGGTGTCGCTGTCGACCACCGGCTACGGCGACATCACCCCGGTGACCGACCACGCCCGATTGATGAACGTCCTGCTGATCACGCCGCTTCGCGTGCTGTTCCTAATCGTGCTCATCGGCACCACCGTTGAGTCGCTCACCGAGGCGTCGCGGCAAACCCTGAAGATTCAGCGTTGGAGGAAAACGGTGCGCAACCACACTGTCGTCATCGGCTACGGCACCAAGGGCCGCACCGCAGTCGCCGCCATGCTGGGCGACGGGGTCGCGCCCGCGGACATCGTCGTCGTCGACACCGACCAGACCCTGCTCGCCCAGGCCAGCGCCGCCGGCCTGGTGACCGTCCGCGGCGACGCCAACCGCTCCGACGTCCTCCGCCTGGCCGGCGCCCAGCACGCGAAGGCCATCGTGGTGGCCACCAACAGCGACCCCACTTCGGTGCTCGTCACGCTGACCGCCCGCGAACTGGCGCCCGAGGCCACGATCATCGCCTCGGTCCGTGAGGGTGAGAACCGGCACCTGCTGCTGCAGTCGGGCGCGGACTCGGTGGTGGTGTCCTCCGAGACCGCCGGCCGTCTGCTGGGTCTAGCCACCTCCAAGCCGACGGTGGTGGAGATGATCGAGGATCTGCTCACCCCCGATGCCGGCCTGGCCATCGCAGAACGCGAGGTCGAGCCGAGGGAGGTCGGCGGCTCGCCGCGGCATCTGCCCGACATCGTGCTCGGCGTGCTGCGCGAGGGAAAACTGTTGCGCCTGGACGACTCCCGGGTCGACGCCCTGGAGAAGGACGACCGGCTGCTCTACGTCCGCAACGCCGACGCGAGCTGAGCGAATGACGTTCCAGCTCAGAAACATTCCGCTGCTCTCCCGGATCGGTGCCGATCGCGCCGACGAGATGCGCACCGACGTCGACGCCGCGGTGGCGGGTTGGTCCGATGCGCAGTTGCTGAGGGTCGATGACCGCGGCAACGTCATGGTGATCGGGGACAGTCTTGTGCTCACCCCGGCCGCCGACTTCGCCGACCGGCCGCCCGCCGACGCAGTCTTCCTCGGCCGTATCGAGGACGGCCGTCATGTCTGGGCGGTGCGGACTTTCCTGGAAGCGGGCGACCCGGAGGCCCGCGCCGTGGACCCCC
This sequence comes from Mycobacterium sp., assembly GCA_046330855.1. Lineage (GTDB taxonomy): Bacteria > Actinomycetota > Actinomycetes > Mycobacteriales > Mycobacteriaceae > Mycobacterium. The sequence goes on along the minus strand of JAXLRX010000009.1, from coordinate 3,777 downwards.
GCCGGGCCGGCATGCGCTTCGACGACGTCGGCGCCCAGCTGGTGACCTGCGCCCTCGCGCTGCTGAATTGGCATGACACGGCACGGTTTTCGCCCTCGGACGGAAGTCCAACCCGGCCGATCAGATCGGGCTGGGCGCGACGCAACATCCTGACCGGGCACGAGGAGTTCCCCCGGGTGGACCCGGCGGTGATCTGCCTGGTGCACGACGGCCACGATCGTGCGGTGCTGGCCCGTCAGGTGGCCTGGCCGCCGCGGTTGTTCTCGCTCATCGCCGGTTTCGTCGAGGCCGGGGAGTCATTCGAGTCCTGTGTGGTGCGCGAGGTCGCCGAGGAGATCGGGCTGACCGTCACCGACGTGCGGTATCTCGGGAGCCAGCCCTGGCCGTTCCCGCGCTCGCTGATGGTCGGCTTCCATGCCCTGGGCGATCCCGAGCAGGAGTTCGCGTTCAACGACGGCGAGATCGCCGAGGCGGCGTGGTTCACCCGCGCAGAGGTCCGCGAAGCGCTGGACGCCGGCGACTGGACCAGCGACTCGCCATCGCGGCTGTTGCTGCCCGGCACGATTTCTATCGCCCGCGAGATCATCGAGTCCTGGGCCTTCCGGGATTAGAGCTCCCGGGATCACAGCGCCCCGGGATCAAAGCGCCCTGGGATCAGAGCGCCCTGGGACCCTGGGATCAGAGCGGCCGGCGGTCTGCGGCTTCGCTGAACCCATAAACACTTGTGCCCGCCTTCGAGCGACAACGAACCGTGTTGCCCGCCTCGTAGCGACTGTGAAGATTGGTGCAGGCCGTCTGGCGGGTTGGCCCTCGTAGCGACTGACCCCGATGTGTCGGGTGTCTTTCGGTTGATTTGTCGCTTGCCAGACGGTCAGCCCTTGGTGCTGGCCGGGCGGGCAGTGACCTCATAGGAGCCTGACCTGAACTCAGGTCCCATCACGGTCTTGTCCAATCCGACCGGCCAGCGTCGCAGCCCTCGCTGAAAGGTCGCAATGACAAGCATGCCAACCCTGGCGCCGCCGCGTCGAGTCATCATCGGTGTCGACACCCATAAGCACTTTCATGCTGCCGCTGTGCTCGACGAGCGTGGAGTCCTGCTGGACTCGGCGGTCTTTGATGCCGATCGTGCCGGCTACCAAGCGCTGATCGACTGGAGCACCCAGTTCGGCATCCTGGGGCGTTTCGGGATCGAGGGCACCGGTTCTTACGGCCGCGGTCTGGCCTCGGCGGTGCGCCGCAGCGGTCATGATGTGGTGGAGGTGGCCCGGCCCAACCGGGCCGACCGGCATCGGCGCGGCAAGTCCGATCCGATCGACGCCGAGAACGCCGCACGCGCGGTGTTGGCCGGCCAGGCCAATGCCGTCCCCAAGGATGCCGAAGGCACCGTGGAGATGATCCGCCACATCAAAGTCGCCAAAGACGCTGCGGTCAAAGCACGTACCGTCGCGATGCAGACCCTCAAGGCGATCCTGATCACCGCCCCCGACGACCTACGCCAAGCACTGCAACCGCTGTCCGACACGATGTTGCTGCGCCGCTGCGCAGTGCTGCGCCCCGGTGAACTGACCTCGGTAACCGCAGCCGCCAAACACAGCCTTAAGGCCATCGCCCAACGCTGGGTGATGCTCAATGAGGAGATCACCGCACACGAACGCCTGCTGGGAACCCTCGTTGATCAGGTGGCACCGGGGTTGACCGCCGGCGTCGGCATCGGCCCCGACAACGCCTCAGAGCTGCTGCTCACCCTCGGCGACAACGCCAACCGACTGCGTAGCCAAGCCGCCTTCGTCAAACTCTGCGGCGCCTGCCCGATCCCGGCCTCCAGCGGCAAGACGACCCGCTACCGGCTCAACCGCGGCGGTCACCGGCACGCCAACGCCGCCCTGCACCGCATCATCATCGTTCGGATGAAGTACCACGAACCCACCCGCGCCTACGTCGCCCGACGCACCACCGAAGGCAAAACCAAACCCGAAATCATGCGCTGCCTCAAACGCTACGTCGCCCGCGAAATCTGGGCCCGAACCCAAGCCCTCCGACTCAGCAACGAAAGCCACCAAACAACCAGTTGCGATCTATAGGAGTGCCCTATGTCAAGCTGCGAGTTGTTTTCGGGCCGTGTGGAGTTCGGGATCGAACGGGGTGTTGTCGTGCCAGCATCGCCATATGATCCGAATCCATGCCCGGGCCAGGATTCGCACAGCGTGGGGATGGCGGCATCCTCGGGCAATGGCTCGTTGATAGACCTGCATCGACCAGGGATCACCCAGACGGCTGCCGTTCGCAAAGTCCATGACGGCGGCTCGGAGCTTCTTGTTACATGACCAGCGGAACACGGTCTGTTCGCGCTTGCCGGACTGGCGCGTCGACGGAGATGCACCTGCCAGTGCGGCCAGAGCATCGTCGGAGGGAAACCGTTCGCGGCAGTCGCCGATCTCCGCGAGTAGGGTCGCTGCTCGGACCATTCCGGAGCGGGGCAGGCTCGCGAAGATATTCCGGTCCGGATGTGCCTCGAACAGTTCCTCGATTTCTCCCTCGGTCCTGGTGATCGCGGTGTTGAGCGTTTCCAGTGTGGTGACCAACCCGAGGGTGATGTGGGCGCGGGCTTCTGCTTCGATTCCGTGCAGGCCGGGTGCAGCATTTTCGAGGCGTCGATACAGCACGTCGGCGCCGATGCCACCGCTGTAGCCAACGGATTTGAGCCATCGATCCAGACGTACCGGCGAGAGCCACGCAGCCTTGGCCGCGGTAGGAAATCGGCGAAGAAAGGCCAGCATGATCGGACTGTCGGGCCTGCTGAACAAACCGATTGCCCCGGGGAAAGCGAGTTCCAGGTTGGCTCGCAACTGATTCAGTACCTGCACGCGGGTTTCGACTAGGTCCCTGCGAGCACGACACATCGCCCGCAATGCTTTGGTTTCGGCATGATCCTCCCGCAGCGGCCGCCATCGATGGCCATCGGTGCGCAAGGTGTCCGCCAAGACGTAGGCGTCGAGCCGGTCGTCCTTATTGCCGGCGGAGCCGTATCGGGTCCGCAACGCCTTGATCTGACGGGACGGAACCACGAACACGGCAAGCCCCGCTGCGATCAGCTCCTGAACTACTGGGCCATCGCCGCGCTCGATAGCGACCTCAGCCACTCCAGCCTTTCGAAACCGAGAAACCATCGACCGTAACGACTTGCCGTCGTGGGTGACGTCAAATCGTTGGGTGATCTGCCCGCCGCGGTCAATGATGCAAACCGCATGCAGCTCTGAGGCCCAGTCGATTCCGGCTACAAAGTCCGATTCCTGCATACCCACCTTCTTCGCATCGTCTGGAGGCTTCATCCGGTGCAGGCGTTGGTACCGGTCGCTCACTGCAAGGCGCTCGAGGCGCGTGGCCCTATCGCCAGTTTCAACGCCGGGCCGCCGAGTCCCGCTGCACTCCTATTGGCCCTCGAAGGGCAAGCATCAACAGCAGTGACCCGACGGCTACCGGATTCAGCATCGGCACTCTGATAAGTAGCCGACGGATGCCATGGTCCATCAGTGAGCATCAACGGACCGAAGTGCCCGCCTCAGAGCGACTGCGAAGTGAAGTGCCCGGAGGGGGGCGATGGAGCGGCACCGCGGGCGACAGCTGGTCGCGCTCGGAGGGACGATGGAGCGGCACCGCGGGCGACAGCTGATCGCGCTCGGAGGGACGATGGAGCGGCACCGCGGGCGACAGCCGATCGCCCACGCCAGGCGACGCCTCTGTCGCTCCTAGGCGGGCAATGTTCGAACTTGTCGCTCA
>JAXLRX010000008.1:0-74583 GCA_046330855.1 Mycobacterium sp. | reverse complement strand
GGAATCCGAGGGCCAGCCCGAATGGCTTGCCCGACAAAGGAAATGATACCGAACCCAGCCGACAGAAACTCACCAGAACACCCATCAGCAAGTAGCCGGTCGCGCCCGGAAACCTTCACCCTCTCCCCCGCCCGTGCCGGGTGGGGAGAGGGTGAGGAAAGAAGGGGGTAGCGGTCGGGAACCGTGGTGGTCCTAGGCCGATTCGGTGGGTCGTTGTAGGTTCTCGAATTCCGTTGCATATTGCGGTCTTCTGATCTGCGCGTTTCGAATTTGTCTCACTTCGTTTCATGCGAGTCTGTCTCATTTTGCGTTGCATTTCCTAGCGATCACGGTTGACGCCTTCGACCCCCGCGGACGGCTCGGCGATGTTCTCAACGGTCCCCTCGTAAGGGCCCGTGGGATGGAGTCGGCTCAGGGGCTCTAGCTGAAGGTCACCCACAGCGAGAGCGCTGTCAGGCCGAGGCACAACAGGCTTACTAACACCGAATCGAAGGTGTTGATACGCGGTGCATCTGCGCCCGCTATCCGCCGTTCGCGGGCGATCAGGAACAGCGGGAACGCCGCCGATACCGCGATGAAGAACCCACCGAGTATGTAGAGCCACACGAATCGCACGCCCCACCGCCGAGCTTCGATCACCATCAAGATGGCGATTGACGATCCGAGCATGAGTATGTCTGCAGTCATGGTTCGGGACGCGGCCGTGGCCCTGGTATCTGTCCAGAAGGCGCGCTGGTATTCGATGAAGCTGCCGTGGGTGTAGGCGAGGGTCTGACTCCATACGACGATGAGAGCTACAGCAGCGACGAGTGCGTAGACGCCGCATAAGACTTTCTGCGAAGTGGCCATTACGTCTCCGAATCCGCCTTCATTTCCGGGCGGTCCTTGGGAGCCAGATCCCCATGCCTGGCGGCTTCCTGGACGACCTGAACTCGTGAGGTCATGTTGAGCTTGCTGTAGATGTGGGTGAGGTGGGTCTGGGCGGTTCGGGGGGAGATGAACAGACGTGCGGCGATGTCTTTGTTGGACAGACCCTCGGTGAGTAGGCGAACGATATCCAGTTCGGCGGGGGTCAAGGATTCCCAGCCCTTGGCGGGACGCTTTCGCTCGCCGCGGCCGCGTTGGGCGTAAGCGATCGCTTCCTCGGTGCTCAGCGCCTCTCCTTCTGACCACGATTGGTCAAAGACACTCTCTCCCAATGTTTCACGCACGCGGGCGATGGTCTGCTCGTGGCTGTTGTTGAAGACCGGACAGCGGGCTTCCTGGGTCCATTGTCGGATTGCGTGTGCGGCGCCGAGCAGCCGGGCGGCCCGCTGTGGGTCATCGCCGCCTATCGTTGCAAGGCATTCCAGTGCTTCGGGCACCGATAGAACACCGCCGCACGCGGCGGCGATTGCGAGCGCCGCGTGGGCGTCGCGCTCAGCTTGGTCGGGTTCTGCCTGTGCGATCGCCACCCGTGCGCGCGTCCCCAACGCCATCACCCGGGGCGCGCCCACGGTGTCGGTGACGGTCCGATCGGCCCACCGCCGTGCGGCAGCCAGATCGCCGCAGCCCAGGGCCGCCTGCGACATCGGAATGATGGCGCGTAACAACACAGAGTTGCGCATCTGGCCGAACGGGTGGGTGGTCATGGTGACGGCGGCGGCGGCGTCGCAGTGCCGGCGCGCCGCGGCCGGGTCGCCATGTCCGATTGCGGCGTGGGCTAATCCGGCGCTGCTAAACGGCTGCACGCCGGCGATATCCGAAACGACGTTCAACGCAGAGGCCGCCGCATCACCGGCATCGAAATCACCGGCGTAAATGCACCCCATGCAGACGACAGCCAAGCCGAGAAGCTCCATGACTAAGTCACCATCGGCACGAGCCTCGTCGACCACCTCCTGGCCCATTCTGATCGCGTCACGCGGCATGCCCAGCCATGCCCGCGCGGAGCCCGAAAAGACGCGGCAGAAGCGCGCCATGAAGCGGTCACCGAGCTGTTCTGCCAGTCGCCACCCCTCCTCGGCGGCAGCCTGTGACTGCTCGGGAAGTCCCGCGAAATGCAGCAGGGTGTAACTGAGATAGCCCAGTAGTTCCATCAGCCAGCTTTGGTCACCGCACGCCCGGGCCAGGCTCAGCGCTTCCGCGAGGAAGTGCGCCGAATCCTCCCGCTCGGCGGTGAACGTGATTCCGCAGGTGTACAGAATCCGCGAGGTGAGATGGTCATCACCGAGGCTTCGTGCGGCCGCGAGCGCTTCTTTGGCGCGCGAGGCGCTCGCGGGGACGTCCCGCCACGCCGCCAGCTGCGCCTCGTCGGCGACAGCGGCCAGCCAAGTCCGCGCCTCCACGTCGCCGGTCCGGAAGCGGTCGTCGGTGAAGACGGCCTCGAACCCTGCGATGCCTTCGCCGGAGCGGCCAGTTCGCCCCCAGAATTGCTGCAACGTCGACACCATCGTCAACGCGGTGGTGAAGTTGGCGTTCTCGCAACTCCAAGCGAAGGCCGCCCGCAGGTTGTCCATCTCGGCCCGTACCCAGGGAAACAGCGGGAAGCCGTCGCCACCTGTCTCCGTCTGCAGGCGGCTTGCCGTGGTCGCGTAATGGTCGCAGTGCCGGGCGCGCACCGCGTCGGCTTCTCCGGAGGTGACGAGCTTTTCCATTGTGTATTGCCGCACGGTCTCCAGCAGCCGGTAGCGCATGCCGTCGCAGGAGTCATCGGCAACGACCAGGGACTTGTCGACCAGCAGGCCGAGGACGTCGATGAGTTGGGCGCGTTCGGCGTCGGTCTCGGCGCACACCGCCTCGGCAGCCTGCAGGTCGAAGCCGCCGGCGAAGACCGCGCTGCGGCGCAACAGGATCCGCTCCGGTTCGGTCAGCAACGAGTGCGACCAGTCGATGGACGCCTCTAGGGTCTGCTGCCGGCGTACCGCGGTGCGGGCGCCTCCGGTGAGCAGCCGGAAGCTGGATCGCAGGCTGTCCAGGATCTGGGTGATCGACAACGTGCGGGTACGCGCCGCGGCCAATTCGATCGCCAGCGGCATGCCGTCGAGACGCCGGCAGATCTCGGTGACGGTCGTGTGCTGCTCAGCAGTCAAGACCAGGTCTGGCCGGATACGCTGGGCGCGGTCGACGAACAACTCCACGGCCTCGCCGTCGATGGACAGCGACGGCACCCGCCACGTCAGTTCCCCGGGAATCCCCAGCGGTTCGCGGCTGGTCGCCAACACCGTCACCTGATCTCCGGCGTGCAGGATGTCGGTGAGGATCTCGCTGCAAGCATCCAGGAGATGCTCGCAATTATCCAGCACCACAAGCACTTTGCGATCGGTGATGAATCGGTGGATCGTCTCCAGAGTCGTACACCCCGGCTGATCGGTCAGCTCCAGTGCTCGGGCGACCGTGACCGGGACCAGCGCGGGATTGGTGATCGGGGCCAGGTCGACGAAGAACACGTTCCCGTCGAACTCCTGCTCCACAGCGGTTGCGACGCGCAACGCGAGGCGCGTCTTGCCCGCCCCGCCGACACCGGTCAACGTCACAATCCTGTTGTCCCCCAACAACTCTGCGATGGTCGCGATCTGATCGCGGCGGCCCACGAAGCTTGTCAGCTGAAGGGGCAGCCGTGAGCGGTGCACCGGCGCCGCGACCCGCAGCGGTGGAAATTCCGCTCGTAGATCAGGGTGGTTGAGTTGCAGGACCCGTTCGGGGCGTGGCAGATCCCGCAACGCATTGGTTCCCAGATCGGTCAGCCAGGTGCCGTCGGGCAGCCGGTCGAGCACCATCGCTTCAGTGGCCCCCGACAGCACGGTCTGTCCGCCGTGGGCCAGATCGCGCAGCCGGGCGGTGCGGTTGATCGTCGGGCCGGCGTAGTTGGCGTCATCGCGCAGCGCGATCTCCCCGGTGTGCACCCCGATGCGCAGTTTGATCGGATCCAGATCCGCCTTCTGCAGGGCCAGGGCGCAGGCCACCGCGTCGCTGGCCTTGGCGAAGGCCACCACGAAACTGTCGCCCTCGCCCTGCTCCAGCGGCCGCACCCCGCCGTAGCCGGCCACGACCTGCGAGACCACCGCATTCAGCTGGCCCAGCGCCGCCGCCATTACCTGCGGCTGGGTTTCCCACAACCGGGTCGAGCCCTCGACATCAGCCAGCAGCAGCGTTACCGTCCCCGTCGGTAACTCGCTCACGGCCAGATCACCCCAGTTCAGCGGCACAATTTCCGCGTAATTGTTCATGCTAGCCAGCGTTCCGCCCATCTGTCGGCACAACATCGGCACAACCGCGTATCTCTACGCGCCGACGGTACGTATCTGCCGAAAAATACGACCCATCGCCGCGGTGATCTACGCGGTCCGGCGGATCTTCTCCCGTCCCGCGAGCAGCAGAGTCAAAGGCGACCGACGTCCGAGGGAGGAACCTGATGACCACCGCCACCACCACGACACGACCGGCGAACGTGTTCGACGCCGATCTGCCCGTACTGGACTATCACGACCTGCCCGACCCGGCCGAGGCCCACGCCCGCCTCGCCGTCGCACGCACACAGGCTCCCATCGGCCTGGGCCCCTACGGACCCGAAGTCCTGCGGTACGCCGAGGTTCACACCGTGTTGCGCGATCCCCGGTTCATCAACCCCCCCGCTTTGGGATTGGACGCCCAAGGCGTCACGGCCGGGCCGCTGTGGGACCGTGCCACCGCCAGCATCCTGGCCATCGACGGCGACGCGCACACCCGGCTGCGCCGGCTGGTCGCCAAAGCGTTCTCCCCTCGCGCGATCACTCGCCTGGAGAGATTGGTGCACCAGACCGCCACCGGACTGGTCGACGCCCTGGCCGCCGCCGGATCCGGTGACATCGTCGCCGAGGTCTCCCGGCCTTACCCGACTCCGATCATCTGCGGCCTACTTGGCGCCCCGGCCCAGGACTGGAGGCTGTTCTCCGGATGGGCTGATGCGATCATGAAGATCTTCGACTGGAACCTCGCCCACGACGGGCCCGAGATCGAAGCGGCCTGGGACGAGCTCGACGCCTACCTCGACGCCATGGTCTCCGAACGTCGCACCACCTTGACCGACGATCTGATCTCCGAGCTGATCCGCGCCGAGGACGACGGCGACCGCCTCACCCACTGTGAACTGTTGATGCTCGCCGGGTCTCTGCTGGCCGCCGGTACCGACACCACCCGCAACCAACTCGCCGCCGCCGTCGAAGGCCTCATCGACCACCCCGACCAATGGGACCTGCTGGCAGCCCAGCCCGACCTCGCCGGGCAGGCCGTGGAGGAACTGATGCGCTACTCCCCCGTGGTGTTCGGGGCCATGCGCTGCGCCACCGAGGACGTCGACATCGCCGAGATCACCATCCCCGCCGGCACCCTGGTCATCGCCAACACCGGGGCCGCCAACCGCGACCCCGCCGTCTTCGACCACCCCGATCGACTCGATATCACCCGCCAACACCGCAGTCCCATCCTGACGTTCGGCGGCGGCACCCACTACTGCCTCGGTGCGCATCTGGCCCGCCTGGAACTCATCGAAGCCATCCGAGCACTCACCACCCGTTGCCCGAACCTCCACCGCACCGGACCGTCACCGTGGAAGAAACTCACCGGCGTCACCGGACCCACCACCCTGCCCGTCACCACCAAGCCCAATTCCCCAACAGGCCAGTGAGTCTCACGTGATCGCATCCGGGTTTGTCTCACACACCGTTCCATTTCCCAACCCCGTTGGTGGGCAGGCTATTACGCGTTCCCGGCAGGGTCGGAGTTCGCTCGAGGAGCTCCTCGAGTCGACAGCGTGCGGCCGGGATCAGTCCGACGTTGCGGGTGTCGGGCCAGGCGTCGATTAGCCCCGAGAGTGACACCCATGCGCCCTCCAACCCCGGAGGCGCACCGGCGCGTTCTCATCGGAACTTCAAATTTGAATTTCGTTGGAAGCTCGCGGTGAGATTTTGAAGTCCGGCGTGAGAACCTACACCTACTAAAAACTACCGCGCCATGTCGGTAAACCGTGACATGTGCAGCTGATGTGCGACGGTGATCGTGCGGGTGGCGCCGTTGCGGTGTTTGGCCACGATCAGGTCAGCCTCACCCCCTCGGGGATCGTCACGATCGTAGGAATCGGGCCGGTGGATCAGGATGACCATGTCGGCGTCCTGCTCGACGGATCCAGACTCGCGAAGATCCGACAGCTGGGGCCGCTTGTCGGTGCGTTCTTCGGCTTTGCGGTTGAGCTGGCTGAGGGCGATCACCGGCACCTCGAGTTCTTTGGCGAGGAGTTTGAGACTGCGGGAGTATTCGGCGACCTCCTGCTCTCGTGAGTTGGCGGTGCGCGCGCCGCCAGTCATCAGCTGCAGATAGTCGACGACGATGAGCGCCAATCCGTGCTTCTGCTTGAGGCGGCGGGATTTGGCGCGGATTTCCATCATGGTGAGGTTGGCGGAGTCGTCGATGAACAGCGGGGCATCGGCGTGTTCGCCCATCATCCGGGCCATCCGTGTCCAGTCGTCGTCGGTGCAACGGCCCGAGCGGATGTCGTTGAGCTTGACGCTCGCCTGCGCGGCGATGATGCGCATCATGATTTCGTCGTTACTCATCTCCAGTGAGAACATCACGGCCGGCTTGCCCTGCCGCAGGGAGCAGGACCGCAAAACATCCATTGCCAGGGTCGATTTTCCGCACCCGGGTCGTGCCCCGATCACGATGAGCTGACCGGGTTTCAGGCCGTTGGTGAGTTCGTCGAGATCCTGGAATCCCGTAGCCACACCAAGCTCGGAGGATCCGGAAGCCAGTGCGTCGATCTGGTCGAAGGTGGGCTGCACCAAATCTCCAAAGGACAGGAAGTCGGTGCTGGAGCGCCGGGATTCGGTGACGTTGTAGATCTCCTGCTGAGCCTGGTCAACCACACGGTCGACGTCCTCGCCTTCAGCGCCGGTGTATCCCCAACTGGCGATCCGCGTTCCGGCCTCAGCCAGCCGGCGCATCGTGGCGCGCTGGGCGACGATCTCGGCGTAGTAGCGGGCCCCGGAGGCGGTGGGCACGCTCTGCAGTAAGTCGGTGAGGTACGGAGCCCCACCCACGCGCAGCAGCTGGCCGCGCCGGTCGAGGTCAGCGGCCACCGTGACGGCATCAGCCGGTTCACCGCGGCCGTAGAGGTCGAGGATCGTGGCGTAGATGTTCTGGTGGACGGGCCGGTAGAAATCCTCCCGCGTGATCTTTTCGATCACGTCGGCGATGGCGTCCTTACTGAGCATCATGCTGCCGAGGACGGCCTGCTCGGCGGTCAGGTCGTGCGGCGGTGTGCGCATCGCGGTGTAGTCACCGGCCGACTCGGCCTGCCGTGATTTGCGGCCCGCGGGGTTGTTGCCGTTGGCGCGGTCGTCGATAACGGTCATGCTGCTGCTGCCCTTCTGGCGTTGATGACTGAAGCACGGATATACGCGAGGCCCGCCGCTCGGGTCTGCGGGCTGGCGGTGGTGGAGCTCGCTTCGCGGCTGAAGCGGGCCGGGATGGGGGTCGCGGCGTGGACCTGGGGGCGAGCCGGCAGTGCGCGCAGGCGATGAGCCAGAAAAGCCGCGGGGTTGGTCAGCTGGGCAGGCCAGCTGACGTGGGATTTGGACATCTGGGCGTCGAGGGCGTCGAGCAGTTGGCGCGGTGTCCAGGCATCGAGCTCGAGCTGGCTGGCTTCCAGGACATCGGCCAAACGGCCGGGGTGGATCTTGCCCAATCCCAAGCATCGTCCCGCGAGATGGCCTGCGAGCGTGCGGGTGTGGCTTGCGCGCGCCGTGTTCTGGCGGGCGACCGGCGCCCTTGCCGGGGCCTTCTTCGAAGAATTCCGGCGACGCGCGCGCGCGGCGCTTGGTGAGTTTGGTTTAACAGGAGATTTGATCTCAACGGGAGAAGAACTGGAAAGGGTGCAAACCGCGCGGGAGAGCAGGTGCCAGATCGACGGGCGGTTGTAGCGTCCACCGCCTTGTCCCGCTCCTCGCGTGACTTCCATCGCCCACCCGGCCGGCGCCAGGATCTGTTGGCGGATCGTCTTGACGGTGCGTACCGAGCACTTGCCGTGGATCGCGGCCGCGCCGGCGGCGATGGTCTCGTTGGTGACTGCGACGTTGCGGCCGGTCTTACCCTCGGCGTGATGGGCGATGGCCCGCACCACGGCGCTGAACATGGCGAGGGTGACGTGGTGCTTGCGCAGCGCCGCCTGACCTTCTTCGCTTTTCGCCCACAGGCATACGGTCGCGATCCACTTGCGCCGCGACAACCACATCGGAACGGTGGCGGGCACCTGGCCGGCGGTGGCAACCCATTGATCGAACGCCGCGGCCCGATCAACCTCTTCGGCGGCGGCGGATTTGCCCAAAGCCGTTGCGAGGGTGGCAATTGAGACGGGTGTTGAATTGTGTTCAGGGTACGAGCTACCCTGGAACGTACCTGGCACGGTAAGTCCCTTTCGGTTGGACCCGAGGGGCGAGTCTGAAAGGCCCGGAGTTCGCACCTCCGGTTGACGGAAAAATTTGCTCGACGAGCCCCCTTCGGGGGGTTTGTCTTGCTGCCCTTCGCAGGCCCCTCGATGTGTAGTTATCTGTCGATCGCCAGCCAGCAGTCAGCTGGCGAATTCACGTGGAGGCGCGCTCCCCTTCCCTGGGTTGAAGTGATAGCCGCTCATCAGGCCGCCGCTTTCCGGGAGAGCTTGCGCAGGCCGTGCTGCTCGACCAGCTCGGCGGCGCGCCCGAATAGGGCGACTACGTCGGCGCCTGTGTGGGTGTCGTTGAACTCCAGGAGATTTCCGCCATCGACGAGGTGGCGCAGCGGCGCGGTGAGCGCGGTGTAGGCGACGGCGTGGCCGTGGTCAGCCCATGACTGTTTCAGGCATGCGTAGAGGTCGTAGTAGCGCCGGTCCCATGCCTTGGTGGCATGGTGAGCGGCGGCGCGCAGCACGGCCGCCACGGCCTGCTCAGCGGTGCCGGCTGGCCGCGGCGGGGACTGCTGACTCTTTTCGGCCGACGTGGAATGCGGCGCCGGTCGGGGAACGTAGGTCTGCGCGATCGCCACGCAGGTGATCAGGTCGGTGAGGTCAGATCCGTTGGTGTACCGCTGTTCTGGGATGACAATGGCAGATCCGCGGACCTCGGCGGTCCAGCCGCCCACGCGCACTCGCAGGATGTCGATCGAGGGGCGGCTGAGCGCAACGTCGGGGCTGGGAGGCCGCGGGACGGCGAGCGCGGCAGCCACCGGCCCGTGCCCGCCGCGGCGCGGCGCATTCACGACAGCTCCCCAACGTCAGAGGTGTGGAAGCGGTCGGACATCCCGTACCGCAGCAGCTGCCGGTAGAGGGAATCCATGGTGATGCCAAGGCGTGCGGCGATCTGATGATTCCCCAGTCCCATGCCGCGCAACTCCAGATAGAGCTCATCGAAGAGCGGCCGGCTTTTGGCGCCGAACTGAGCTTCGGCGGCTGGATTGTCGATGGAGTGCTCATCCCAGGCCAAGGGCGGCGGCCAGCCGCGCTCGGCGGCCCGGTCGCGGCAGGCCTGGCTGGGCCCGGGCTGCATGTGCAGTTCGTCGAACAGTGCGGTAACGCGCCGGGCGGTGTCGGTGTCGATGCTGGCGTGGCTGTCCTCGAGGAGTTCCCGTACGACACCGAGCGCCATGGAGAGGTTGGCGCCCAACGACTTCGGCGTATGTCCCAGGGCGACCAAGGCGCGCAGCCGACGGACTGTACCCACGGAGGGCACCTCAGTGCCCGCATCGGCGGGGCGCACCGGTACCGGGATGTCGAGGATCCGACGGGCGTCGGTGGCGGGAATGCGGCCCTGCGGCCAGGTCCCGGTCTCGACGCCGCCGACGATCAGGTGGGCCAGGGCGCGGTGATCGGCGCCGGTCACGCAGTGGATGGCCCGCAGGCTGATCCCGGCATCGAGAAGCGCCCGAACGTGCTGGCGGATCGGTCCAGCGTCGACGAAACCACCTGCCTGCCAACGGGAATGAAGTTCGTGATGGTGGCGGCAACGACCGCCCAGCACTGCGCGGCGGGCGCAACCCTGATGGCGGCACTGGGGCGAACCTCCGGTTGAGGTTGAGAGTTCGGTCCCGCCGATGGTGACACGGTTTGCGCGCGTACCCGCGCGCGACACGCTGTGCGTGTACGCGCGCATTTCAGAGGAATCCGGTGTTCCGGCGATCCGCTCGCCGGCCTCAGACGCTGTTGTCGTCATCACGTTCAGCTCCAGACCCGCTCATCGAGCATTGCCATCAAACTCGTGGGCACCGACAAAGGGCCGTTGGGCACCGTGACGGTGTCCAAGGCCGACCACAGCTGAAGGTCGTGGTCCTCAGCGATGACGTCGCCGTCCTCCAGGGCGGCCCGGTGGGCGTAGATGGCCCGCGCCACGGTTTTGAGCTGCCGGCGGTAGAACTGCGAATCGCCCTGCTCGGCTCCCGAATCGCGGACCAGCTTGCGCTGGGCGCGTTCAACGTCCGCGATTGCCTTGGCCACGGTGGTGTCGAACTTCGCCGCGCGCTGACGCCACTCCTCGTAGTCGCGGCGAGCCATCTGCCACTGCTGGGCATCGACTTTGACGCCGACGCGGTCCTCGGTGTAGCGGACCCACTCGTCGCGGCGCATCTCCATCGCCGACTGATTGCGCCCGTGGGCGCGGCGCAGCGCGTTGAGGGTACGAATCACCAGATCGGCCTGCAGCAGCCGGTTCCACGTCTGTGCGTCGGTGCCGCGCTTGTGCCCGAAGGCGAGGCGAATGACGAGGGCTTCGAACGGCACTTCATCCATGCGCAGTGGATCAATCTGATCCGTACGCCGGTGGCCGGCCCGATCGTGCATCACCGTCATCGACCGAGAAGCCTTTCCGTTGGCCCGAAATCGACCTGGCGCGTTCACTGCGGCGGTCATCGGGGACCCTCCCCCGCGAACGTCATCTGAAGCACCGCGTAGGCGGCGCGCAGCTCGCGGATGCCGTGGTCGATGCGGGCTGCGACGTCGCGGCCGTCTCGCCCCTCGGCAAGATCAACGTCATAGACTCCGGGTGCGCGCAACTCATCGAGAACCGCTGCGGCCTGGGTCAATTCGGACAATCCGGTGGACAGATGAGCCAGCAGGTCCACCCGCAAGTCGATGATGTTGTCCTCCCGCTCGGCGTAGCGGTCGGTCAGGCCGGCAAACCGCGCGTCATGCGGCTGATATAGCGAGGTGACGGTCATGGGAGGTCCTTCCAGGGATAGATGGGTCACAGAGGAACTAGGAGGCGCACTTCTCGCGGCGGGGCGAGGCGGTGCGCCTCGACGACGGGGCTGCCGGGGATGCCGATCCCCAGCCGCCCAGTGGAAGCCCGAGCTGGCCGTGGTCCTCGACGCCGACCGGAGCGGCGGCGACCGCTACCGGGGCTGAGGTGCTGCGCTGGCGGCGCCGCGTCTCCAGGGGCGCCGGGGATCCCCAGCCGTCCAGGCGAATCCCGAACTGGCCGTGGTCATCGAGATCGACCACGGAGGAGAAGTCGTCGGTGTCGTAGAAGTCGTAGATGTCGTCGATGGAGGTGACGGCGTTGATCGGCTGGTCCTGCGGGTCGCTGCTGGCCCAACCTGCGAG
The DNA here is from genome assembly GCA_046330855.1 of Mycobacterium sp. Classification (GTDB taxonomy): domain Bacteria; phylum Actinomycetota; class Actinomycetes; order Mycobacteriales; family Mycobacteriaceae; genus Mycobacterium. Next base: position 63,005 of record JAXLRX010000008.1, on the reverse strand, counting down.
GTCAGCAAGGGCCGCGGTGACTTCAGCGCTGGGCGAGACTGCCGGCCCCATCTCGTAGCCGGCGATGATCGCCAACTGGGCGCGGCTGCGCTCCAGGCCGGGACCCGGCGCGAGGCGATAGCCGCCCCACACACCGAATTCGGGCATGGGTTCGGCCAGGGCGCGACGAGCACAGCCGGCCTGGAAGGGGCACGTCCAGCAAGCCGCGACCGCGTAGGGGTCCGGCTTGGGCTCGTCGGGGAACCAGCGTTCCGGGTCAAGGGAACACGGCGTGTTCGCCGGGACCTCTTCGACGGGCATCACGTGCTTGGTGATCTTGTGCATGGCGACTTCTTTCAGTGGGTGCGGCGGTTACTTGGGCGGGTGGCGATCGGATGGGTACTGCGTCGTTCCCCACTGGATGTGGGGATGCGGGTCGTGGCCGAACTGGCCGCCAAAGGGATTGGCACTGCTGAAATTTCGAGGGTTGATGTGGAGGGTCGAGGTGTGGCGGTGGCGCGTACCCGTGCCGCCGGCCGCGGAGTAGACGCCTGGGCGGCAGCGCCCTGCCGGCCGGTGGTCGCAACGGAGTCGTTGCGGGAGTAGCCGGCGTCAATGACGGGCCGCAGTACCGCATCGAGGGCGTCGACGACCTCGGCGGGGACACCGGTGTCACGCAACGGCGCAGTCAGAGGCAAAAACGGTGAGGGCACCACGTAGGTGGTGGTGGTCGCTCCTGCGGAGTTGACGGTGGTGGTGATGTCCCGGGTCGGAACCGTGGACAGGTCCGCGAAGGCAGTCTGGCCGTGGCGGTAGTACAAGCCGAACAGCGCGTTGGCGACGGCCAGCACATTCCAGGGCTTGTTGGGGAAATCGGCGAACGCATCGTATTCGTTGGTGATGACGATGCTGTTGTACGGCGAGTCCGTGGCCGCGGTGCGCACTGTGCTGCTGCAGTGCAGCAGCTTGTTGAAGACAAAGTCGGGAAGGAAGTTCAGCATTCCAGTGATCGGAGCGGCCGGGTCGGCCACCCGCACGAAGGTCAGCGCATTGGCCGGCGGCGCGGAGGGATCAGCGGCCAGCATCTGCATGGCGGTGTCGAGGACGAGCGCGCCCTGGGAGATGCCCCACAACACCAGGTGCTCCCCCGTGCTGTAGGTGGTTTCGAGCAGCCCCAACAGGTTGGCCACTCCCGCGGCGACAGAGGTTCCGAGATAGTCACCGACAGTGAACGGGTAGAGCTGGGCGGGGTAGCTCACGTTGATGAGCTGGGAGGCGAAAGTCGTTGTGAAGGTGGACATCATGGAGGTGTCCATGGAGGGAAAGCTGGTTCCGCCGACCACCAGGGCAGCGGAGCTGTTGGCCGGAAACGCCGTGGAGGCCGCTGTCGCGCTGGCCGCTGCCTGGGCGGGGACGGTGGAGGTGATAACCCCTGTGACGGCGATCGCTGCGGCTGCGGCAGGGGCCGCCTTGAGCATCCATACCCGCCGCGACACCGCCGGCCGGAGACCGTCCGTGTGGGCTGTTTTGGGCATAGCTCTCTCCTCGAAGGAATTGAGAAATTGCGAATTCGGTGAAGGTTTTGCGATTAAGGCGGGCCGGAATTTGTTTCTTCGGTTCCGCAGTACGCGTGAAGGCTGTTGCGGGCGACTTACGCGACGGTCGCGGGACCCGTCAGGGTCGTGGTCTGAGCGGTGTCCCCAGAAGCAGAGTCCCCTTCGTCTCGGATGCTAACGAGAACGAAAGTATCAAAGCATCTAAAAACGTGCAAGCTTAAGTTGCGGCCACTTCCTCGAACGCATCAGTAAGCGCTTTGAGCAGGCGATTCGCGGCGACACGCCTAGCGGGAGGAAGCTGTGGGATCAAAGCAACTAACAACGCGAGCGCTTGGGAGGTCCGATCTCGGACGGCGGCGTAGATCGCTGCGCGCTCCGCGGTGGTGACACCATCGCGCCAGGCCAGCTCCATCGCCTCCTGGGAAAAGGACAGGGCTTGCTGCGCCAGATCCAGAGTCTGGGCGGACTCGGCCGCCTTCTCCCGCTCTTTGGGCGCCGCGGCCGCTGTCGAGGCGCTGATCTGCAGAATTTCCTGCGGGGAGACGCCGTAGAGCTCCCCAAGCTTGGCCGCCCATTCTTCCGATGGTGGGTACTTGCCCAACTCCCAGTTGGACACGATGGCCTGCGAGGTGCCCAGGCATTTGGCCAGGGCGCCCTGGGTGAGCCCGCGCGCCACCCGGAAATGTTGGAGCTTCCAGCGGTTGCGGGCCGGCATGGCCAGATAATCACTGAGCTCACCGCCGAACACCTCGACGATGCGGGAAAGTAGCTTCAGCGACGGGGTGGTCCGGCCGCTGGTCATATTGCTCATGCTGGTCGGCGTGACCCCAAGCCGAGCGGCGATCTCCTTGCGGGTGAGCCCGGACTTGTCGCAGACCCGCTCGAAGGCTTCCGGCGAGAAATAGTCAGCGGTGGTTTCAGCCATGACCACCCGCCGCTTTCATCAGGAAATGCCGTATCGCCCGACCGAGACCGCCGGTGCGCGGACGACCCGGTCGATGGCCCACGTGACAGGAATCAGATGGAACCTGAGCCGGCAATGCCTGCTGCGCCGCTCTCGTCGGTGCCGACATAGCCGGCCGCGGCGGTGCGTAGGTTGCCCGCGTGGGTGGCGTAACGCTGCGAAAGCTGCGTGCCCGAGGCTAGGAAGGCGGCCTGGAACTCGGCGACAGCAGCGGTGAATTCGGCGCCGACCGGCCCGTATCCGGTGGTCATCGCCTCGATCAGCCCGGGATCAGGTTGCGTAGCCGCGGTGATCTCGCCGGCCACCGCGTCGTGAGCCTCGGCGTAGCGGAGCAAATCGTCGTCATCAACCCTCAAAGCCATATTCCAAGGCTAACTACACCGGATATGGGGTAGCAACACCACCGCGGCCGCATCCGATGCAGCCAATACTGCCTCGACTGCCGGTTCGCTCTCGGGCAGCACCCCACCGTTGTACCGCGCCCACAAGGACAGGACCGCATTCGGGCATGCTGGGGACGAGTTTGAGAACGAGGAGGCCGGGAAGAAATCGAACCGGCTGCGCCGGTGGAACTGCGGCGGCGATGCGCCGCTTAGGTGGCCTCGAGCTTGAAGACCCGATTGTCTCCGTGGGTGGTGACATAGACGCGCCGTCCATCGGCATCAACGGCCACGGCTTCGGGGGCATGCAACCCGGTGAAAGGAAGTGCGACCGGGGCTGCGGCTCCCGCCGGCAGCTCCAGCACGCGGTCCTGGTCCTTGGCTGAGACGGTGATGAACACATCGCCGGCCTGGTCGACGGCCAGATCCTGCAGGCCTTGCAGTCCAGGGAATGGCAGCTCGCTAGCGGTAGTAGATCCGGCCGCCAACTTCAACACATGCGGGCTGCTGTAGTCGGCACCGAGTAGATCGGCGACGAACACATCACCGGCCGCATCAACGCCGATACCGGACGGCCCGGTCGCCGCGCCGAACGGTAACTCCACTGGTCCGTCCGCGCCGGCGGCAAGTTTGAGCACTCGGCTGCTGGTCGTTGCGTACACCGCGCCGGCATTATCGACCGCCAACCCGTGGGGGCCTGCGCCTTTGGTGCCGTCCAACACTCCGAACGGCAAGGTGATCGGGGCGCCGGATTCGGCAGGAAGTTTCAGCACACGGTTGTTCTCGACGGCCTCCAAGTCGATGTTGGTGACATACAGATTGCCGCCCGTATCGACGGCGACCCGTTCAACGGTGGACAGGCCGGGAACAGGAACCTCGGCCGGCACCTGTGATCCCGTCGCCAGTTTGAGCACGCGGGCCGCGGTCGAGTCGGTCACATAGACATCGCCGCCGTTACTCACCGCGATGCCATCCGGATTGCCCAGCCCGCTAAACGGCAGTTCGGACTGTGACCACCGCACTGCCCCCGAGGATTTCGTCGTCGTCGGCGATGGCGGCTGCGGCACACCGCAGCCGCACACCACCGTCAGGGGCAGCAGTGCTGCCAAGGCCGACAAGATTGCCCGCACACCAGAAAGCTACCCCTACGCCCCGGCGGCGGCGTGAGTGACTGATTGCTGCGGCAGTGGTCTGGAGAACCATCGTTGGGGCTGCGACGATCACGGCTATGAGCGACGCACTGCACACAATTCTGGCGGATCCGGAATTGCAGGCATGGCCGCACCGCAGCACCACAACAATTCCTGTCGAGGACCCCGCGGAAAATACGGAGCAGCCGTTTGTCACACCGCGCCAAGATAACGCCGACGTCCCCACACCGGACACCCCCGCGCCGTCGACGGAAATAGCCGCCGCGCCTGTTACCGGTCTTACCGCGGCGCCCGACCGCGCCGCGCCCGCGCCGTTGAATCCGCTGCTCATTACCGCCGCGCATCCTGCCGCGGCGGACCGCACCGCGGTGGGCGCGGCCGACCGCGACGACACCTACTTACCGCCGCACGCTAATAGCGCCTCCGACGCGGACGAACCCGACGAGGACGCCACCTCTGGCGGCGCGCCCAATTCGCCCACCGCGCCTTTGGCATTTGACGAAATCGCCCGCCGTAGAAACCCCCTCGGCGACAAATTCGGTGACGCCGCAGAATGGCTAAAAAGCAATTGGCGGCGCCCGAAGGTGCTGGGCGCTGCTGCGGCCGCGGTCGTCGCGGCCGTCACACTCACCGCCTGGGCCTCCGCCGCGGGCGAACAACCGCCGCCGCCCACCGCGACACTGACCGCGCCATCCTCGGCAGCCCCTCCCGGCCCTGCCGCAGCCGCGCCCGCGGATGGGCCGATCCCGGTCACCGCTGCGTCGGCGCGCTGCCCCGCCCCCAGCTCGGATCCGATGAATGCGCTGCGCCCTGATTCCACCCAGCCCTGGATTTGCGTGCGGGCCTGGGGCATCGACGGTCAAGTGCTCACCCTCACCCTCGACGGCCCCTACGTCATCAGCGCGGTGCGCATCATGCCCGGGGTGAACACCGAATCCGACGGTCAGGATCAGTGGTTGAAGTACCGCACCGTCGCCCGTGCGGCGTGGACATTCAACGACTCGGCGCATACCAAGATCACCCAGGCGACAGACAGCCGCCGTGAGTTGCTCACCCAGACCGTGGCGCCATCGAACTGCTCGGCCAGTCCGTGTCGGGTGGTGGCATCGCAAGTGGTGCTCACCGTGGAGAAGACCACCGCACCCGCCTCGGCGCCGACCGGAACGGGTCTGAACCCCGTTGGCGATGCCGCGACTGAAGATTCGTCGGCGTTCGGGGTCTCGCGGATCGAGATCATCGGGCACCGCGCCGGCTGATTTCGGCTGTCCCACCGAAATCGCCGTCGCCGTTGTTACCGCGCTTATCGGCACAGATCACCGGCTATAACCGGGCTGTTTCATCCGGGCCGTAATGTGCTGTTAGCCAGGCCCATTCAGCTAGCTGTGCTCGCTGTGCTTGCCGAGCTAGCATCTGTCCAGGTGAGGGGCTTTTCCGGCGCGAGCAAGCAGAGATAGCTGTGCTAGCACTTTTGGACGCCGGTGACAGACGAGCCGCGCCCTCAGGGGCGCGGCTCGACCCTAACAGCGGTGAAGGGCAAATTCCCTGCAGCACAACAGGTGTGTCGGAATCTCAAAATCCCTACAAAGTGCCCGCCGTTTGCGGAGCTCCGCGGGCTGTCAGTCCTCAGAGCCGAGTCGTGACAGCGCACCACCGCCCTGGACCTCAGCGCGCCAAGCCTCGTAGTCCTCGGCATGCAGTGCCGCCAGCCGGGCCGCCTCACGACGGGTCGGGATGCGCTGCCATCCACCGTCGGGATAGGTGAGCGTCCAACGCCGGCCGCGCTTGTGCACTGTGTAGCCGTCCGGCACCACCGCCACCGACACCCACCTCCCGTCGCACCGTGCAGCCGACCGTAGCGGCCTGCTCTGACGGACAACACCGCCTCCACGGTCCACGGCCGCAACGACTCTCACCGGCAACGCCTGCTGTTACCTCGCTCGCGCCTGCTATCACCGCAGGCCACCCCCGGTCCTCTGGAAAACCGCGCAGCGGCCGCATCTACTTCTAACCGTGAGCTTTCGCCCAACGCCGGCATCGCGAATGCGATTGGAATGGACCCGCCACCAACCGCAACTGCGCACCGTACAGCGCGCCGCCACCGTCACCTGTCTGGCGCTGGGGGCGTTCGCCGGTGTCAACACCGTGGTGTCGTCCTGCACGACACACTCGGCGATCAGCGCCGAACAACTGTCGTCTGCGATCAACCGCGCCTCAGCCGTCGACGGATTCGCTGATGCGTTCGTCAACGTGTATCTCTCCGGCGCCGGCAGCGAAACGCTGTCGGCTTACACCAACGTCCATGTCGACCCTTCCCCCGTCCCGGCGGCGGTCCTGAAGTCCACGCCGTGGTCAACCCAGCACGCCGACAGTGGATTCGGCAATGTCGATCTGTGGAGTGTGGTGGTCGGAGTGTTCGTCAAACCGGTTGGCCGCCCCCCGCAGATCCGCCACTATCAAGTCCCCGTCGCGGTCATCGACGGAACCCTGCGTGCGGTGAGTGCACCAGCACTCGTCAACGGCCCTGCTCTCGGTTTCGACCCCGAACTTGCCTACCCCCAGCAACTCGGGGCCGGCAACGACCTCTATGACACCGTCGCAGGCTTCTTGTCGGCCTGGTTGACCGGTAGCGGAGATCTCCAGCGCTACAGCGCATCCCCCGAAATCCGTCCCTTCAGTCCCGCCCCCTTCACCCGCGCGTCGGTCTCCGCCGTCGGCGCCGACACGGCGATCCCCGCCGCCCCGCCCGAGGGATTCACCGCACGGATTCTGGTCAACGCCACCGCTCAGGACGCCGACATGGCCTCCACCGTGTTGTCCTACCCGCTCACCGTCAGCTTCCGGGGCGGCAAGTGGTTCATCACCGAGATCGACCTCACCCCGAAGCTTGGGGGCCGGATCTCTCCGGCCACGCCCTCGCCCACCCCCGAATCGACGCCGCCGCCGGCGGCGTGGACACCCACCGCGAAATAACCCTTCGAAAGGACGCACCACATGGGTTCTCAACTCGCACAGGTCCTCCAAAACATCACCATCTGGGGCCGCTACATCGGGGAGGGCATGGTGGGCCTGATCGCCCTGGCTCTCATCGTGTCGGCGTTCGGCCGCGGCCAGGGATCGCTGACCCGGGTCATGGTCATCGCCGGCTGCGCCCTGGTCGCCGCGGCCCTGGTGTGGCAGCTACCCGATCTGCTGAAGCTGGCCACCAGTGACGCCCCCAACATCACCGGCGTCGGCTCCCGCTACTGACCCCCGCGAGCTCGAGGACCGGCTATGGACGTGGTGGTCTACACGATGGCCCGGAAGTTCCCCCGGCTGATCGGAAAGTTTCCCAACGGGCAGACGATCCCGTTCGGGCCATTCACCTTTGTTCAGATCGGCGTGCTCATCGGCGGGCTGATGCTCACCTTCATCACCATCCAGGTCCTGGGCGCCCCGAAGTTGCCGACAGCGGCGATCGCCGCCTTCCTCATCGTCCCCGCCATGGCCGCCACCCGCCGCCTCGGTTTCTCCATGGCACGCACCACCTCTCGACTGCTGTGGGTGACCCGACCGTGGATCCGTCGATCTCCCCTACCGACCGGCATCAATTCCACCGCGCCGGCACCCACCCGCTCCACCGCCACCGGATCACCCCGCGACATCTTCGAGGCCGATTGATGCTGTCTTTGACCAACCCCACCCTTGCCGTCACCGGCAACCTGCGGTGGACCCGCAGCGGCGTGGTTTACGCCGAATGGCTGCTCGCCGCCCGCCCCGGCGGATATGAATCCGCCGCAGACAAACTGCGCGTGGTCCAAGAACACCGCCACCTGTTCACCGACCTCGGCCAAACGGTGCTCACCAGCGTGGTGGCCCCCATCGACATCTCGGTCATCGCCGCCCGGATCATCCAACCCGAATTCCTCCAGCGGTTCCCCGACTACGTCACCGAAGCCAGCGCCCAACTGAATGACATCGAACTGCAGAACCCGCCACCACGCGAACGGATCACCTGGCTCGCGGTGCCCCTGTGCGCGCCGGCGCGCACCGGCCACCTCGAGGACGACTTCATTCCGACCGCCGAGGACCGAGTCCACTTCGCATCCCTCGCCGCCGACGCGGAGCGCAAGATCCCCGGCGTCTTCTCCCCGCAACCGGTCACCCCGCAGCAGATGCAATGGTTGTGGCAGCACGCCCACCTTCGCGGGGTTGCGCCCCAACCGTTCCCGCACGCCACCGCCTCGGCCCTGATCCGCCGTGCCCGCGGGTTTCGCCCCGACGGCCAGCTCGACGAGGCACTGGCCACCGACGGCCTGCCACGCCGGTCGATGACCAAAGCCGTCAAGGTCACCCTCACCGACTCGGACGTGCCCGCCAGCTACCAAAGCTTCCTGGTCGTCGATTCCTTTCCGGCCCGCCTAGCCTGGCCCGGAGTCGCAGATCAACTTTTCGCCGTCCTCAATCACTTCGACGGCCTCGGCATCGACTACACCATCCGCACCCGCACCCGACCCCGCACCGACGCCCTGGCCGACAACGCCCGATCCCTACGCCAACTCTCCGAGCAGATGGATGAGCGCCAAGAAGAAGTGTCCTTCGCCCACAACTTCCTGATGTCGCGCGGAGCACACCTGAGCGCCTACAACACCCATCTGGAAGCCAACCCGGCCGAAACCGAAATCCACTTCTGTCCCATCATCGCCGTCTCCGCTCCCAGCCAGGATGAACTCGACGACCGCGTGCGCGAAGTGACCCGGACCTTTCACGACGCGGGGGTAAAGCTGTTGGCGCGCTACGGCGCCCAAGCCGAACTGTGGGCCTCCGCGCAGCCGGGCTACCCCGACTCACGGGCCAGCCTGGACTACGCCCACTTCATGCCCACCGACGGATTCGGCATGTTCATGCCGATCAGCGGTGCCCGTATCGGCGACGATTCCGGCCCCATCATCGGCCGAAACCGATTGTCCGGCTTCGAGGAACCCGTGCACTTCGACCTGCTCGGTACCACCGAGAAGGACAAGTCCGCCAGCTTCATGGCCGTCGGTGAGCTGGGCAGTGGCAAGTCGGTCTTCCTCAAAGTCGTCCTCGGCCAGGCCGTCGACCTCGGCGCCCAAGTGTTCTGCGTGGACCGCACCGATCTCGGCGAGTACGAGGTGTTCGCCAACGCCATTACCGACGCCGTCGTTCTCGACGTCGCCAACCCCAGCCACACCATGGACCCCCTGCGGGTCTTTACTGGGCCGGACTCGGCCGAACGAGCACTCAGCGTGTTGATGCCGCTGTTCGACATTCACGCCGGCAGCCCGCAGGCGGTGCTGCTCTCCGATCTGCTCGATCCGAATTACCGCGCCCGCTATCGCATCTCGAGCCTGCCCGACCTCGCCGTGCACCTCAGCTCCCTGACCGACCCCGCCCGCGCAGCCGCGGTCCCCGCGGGAGCCGACCCCGAGGCGTTGGCCACCCTGTCCGGACAACTGCGGTTCTGGGCCCAACGCACCTACGCGCGTGCACTGTTCGCCCCCGAACTGCCTCCGCTGCCGATGGATTCATCCATGGTCGTCCTGCGCACCCATCGGCTGCAGCTGCCCGCCGAAAACGAGGACCCCCGCGAACAGCCGGTGAAGCTCTTCGGCTCCACCATGTACGGGCTTTTCGCCACGATCGCCCAACAGGCACTGTTTGACGCCCCCGGCCGGCAGAGCCGCTTCGGCCTGTTGATGCTCGACGAGGCCAGCTTCCTGCTGCAAAGCACTGTCGGCAAAACTGTCGCGAACGCCTTCATTCTGGACGGGCGCAAGCACCACTGCGCCGTCGCGTTGGCCGCCCAATCCCCCTCGCACTTCGGGGATTCCACCCGCCTGATCCCCACCCGCTTCGTGTTCCGTCAAACCGATCGCCAACTGGCCATCGAATCCCTGCAGTTCCTCGGCGTGGACACCGACACCGAGGAACACCTCGTCAAACAACTCATGACCGCCACCAGCCCGGCGACCGAGGAAGACGGCAAAGCCGCCCCGCACCGCCGCGGTGAATGCTTCATGCGCGACCTCAAAGGACGCCTCGCCCCCATCAAGATCCTGCTGCCCGCGCGCGCGGACCGCGCCGCAGCGGTGCTGACCACCCCCACCCGGCAGGTGGCCAGATGAGCATTCACCGCCGACTGACGTCCCTGCGTCGCACCTCGAGCACGATGATCAGCCTCGGGGTGATGAACCTCGCCGCCGCCCCGCCGGCGCTCGCCGACGTCGGCACCCTCGCGCTGGCGTCGTGGATCAATGTCACCGACAGCCAAGGGGTCCCGGTCGGCGCCTACGGACTGTCCCTGGACAACGGCAGCCTCACCAATCCGACCGCCGGCGCCACCTCGCTGATCACGCACTGGCTCTACGGCATCTTCCAAACCATCATCGGACTGGCCCTGTGGCTGGTCGACAACGTCTTGAGCTTCGAATGGCTCGACGTCCTAGCCCGGCCTCTCAACGACCTCGGCCCCAAACTGACCGCGGTCGCCCTGCACCCCTACCTGATCGTCGCGATAGGCACGATCGCCGCGGTCATCATCGCGTTGAACATGGTCCGCGGCCGCGTATCCAAAGCCGGCGCCCAAATCGGCACAGCCACCGTGCTGGCACTGCTGGCCGTCACTTTGGCCAACAAGCCGCTTGCTGAATTGATCGGCAGCGGCGGCCTTTTGGCGCAGGGCCGCGACATCGGCCTGCAGCTGGCCACAGCCCTGTCCCCGGACAATCAAGCCGCCACCGGCCCCTACATGGTGCACCGTCTGTCGGCCAATCTGGCCGACCACTTCGCCCGCACCCCCACCATGGTGTGGAACTTCGGCGCCGACCTCGACGGACCGTCCTACCACTGCGGCAACCTATGGTCGGCCGCCATCAAGGCGGGCGACCTCGATAAAGTCAAAGACGCGGTCACCGCCTGCCCCAACGGAAAGGCGCTGCACGCCTACGCCATCGACGCCGCCGGCCAACACCTGACCACCGGATTCATGGCCCTCATCTTCGCGTTGGCCGTCCTCGTCGTGTTCGGCTACCTGTGCTACCACGTCGTGATCCTGGCGCTGTCGGCGTTGTTTTGGGCTCTGGTTGCCGTCTTCGCCGCCGTCGCCGGCCTGATCCCCGGACCCGCCCAAACCCTCGCAGTCAAAGCCGCCCTCGACGCCATCTTCTCCTGGCTCGGCATGGCGATCTACGTCGCGGTCGTCGGCGTTGTCGGCGCCTTATCGGCCGCCTTGTTCAACGCCACCTCCAACAGCATGGTGGCCATGCCGCTGGTCACGATGCTGCTGATTGCGGTGTTCTTCGCGTTGCGGCGCGTGCGCGCCGGGCTGGTCTCCGTACGCGACAACGCCGCCCACAAGACCGGCGCCCTGGGCAAGGGCACCAGTCCGGCTGGCGCACCCCTGGCGCCCGCCGCCGAGTCCAGCCCCGGCCATCTTGACCGCCTCGACCCCCTCACCTCCGTACCCGCCCTCACCAGCCAGGCCGGCCACCACTCTCGCCGGGCCGGCAAGACAGCACTGACCACTGCCGGCCGGGTGGGCAGACTGATCGTCGCCCCCGAAGCGGCCGTCCCCGCGGAAGCCGGATCAGCCGCCAGGAAGGTCACCTCCCCAAAGAAGCGTTCCGGGACAACAACATCGGGGTCCGCGCCCTCGCCGACCCAGTCCGATCCGGCGACCCGGGCAGCCCCCACCCCCACCCCCACCCCCACACAACCGCATACCCGGCAGCGCCCACCGTCCCCGACGCCATCAACCGGCCCCACCCCCACACCCACCCCGACCCGGCCCCAAACCCCCGGTGCCCCCGCTCCGACGGCGCCGGCGCCCCCAACCCCGCGCCGTCCCGGCCCGACACCCACTCCGGCCCCAGCCGCGCGTGCCGCCCAATTGGCCGCTACGCCTGGGACAGCCAGCCCCCCCGAACCGGCGCCGCCGCCCACGCCGATGCCGACGGCCCGACCCGCACACAACGCCACACCCTCCACACCACAACGCCCCACGGAGGCCAACCGGGCGACCGCGGTCCATCCCGCACTGCTACAGGCCTGCGCCGATGACTCCGACACCACGCCGACGCCTCAAGGGGACGTCACCCTCCTCGACGGCAGACTGCGATGACGGGTCTATGGAAAAGCGGCTGCCTCGTCGGAGCGGCGGCCGCGATCCTCACAGCCCCACTGCTCCTGCTGGCCGGGGTGTTGCCCACCCAAACCAGCCAAGGCCTGTTCGCGGCGTGCGCCCAACTCCGCGGCGCCCGTGCCGGCATCGTCCCCGACCCGCCCACCACCGCACCGCCCGCCGAGGAAGTCCTGTTGAGAATCACCAGCACCGCCACAACACTTGGCGTCGGACGAAAGGGAGCGGTTGTGGCGGCGGCGATTTCACTACGAACAACAGGGTTGGCCAACGCCGCCAACCCCACCGTCCCGGAATCCGAGCGCTACGCGCATAGCGCAGAGCTGGACTCCGGAGTGGGCGCCTTGGGACTACCGCCCTCCTGGGGAAGCGCCACCGAGTTGATGACACCCGAAGTGTCCACGGCCTTACTGATGGACCACATGATCAATCACATTCCGACCTGGCGTGACCTCGACCCCGCCGCGCTGGCCGCCCAACTACTCGGCGGCACCGCGGGCGACTACGAACCCTCGGTGGCCACCGCGCAGTCCCGACTGGACGCGCTCTCGCTGACCTCGCCGACCATCGGTGACACACCGCCCGCCGATCTCGGATTCACCCCAGTGGCCACGGTGTCGCCGTTTGCGGCACGGCCCGCGCCACCCGCCACCACGACCCCTCCTCCCCCGCTGAGCCTCGAGGAGGCCCGCACAGCCGGCCACGACAACCCCGAGGCCTCCTCCTGCCTGGATGCATTGACCACGATCGTTCCCCCGCCGGCTCCCAGTTCCAATCCCCACGGCACCACTCTGGCTGATGCTGCCCAACGCGCAGTCGGGACCGCGACCGACCACCGGGACTCGGCGGCGTTCATCGCCGACCTGTTCCTGAAAAGCGCTGTGCGCATACCGGACTCGATCACCGCCCAGATGACCACCGGATGGTCCACCGATACTCCAGAACCCGGGGATTTGGTGTTCGTCGACATCTCGGCCGATGAAGGCCCACACCTGGTTGGCATCGCGGTCGCCCCCGACACGATGGTGACCTTGGTGCCTGGCCATGAGACCCCTGAATGGACCCGCATCGGGCCCAACCGCATCATCCGCCGCACCGAGGTGAGCCGATGACCGCCCCCGCCGCCGCCCCCTCCGCCGAGGAGCCGGCCGCCGATCCGGGCGCCGACCCGGCCACCCCGACCACGCCGCGCACCGAACAGCCCGGCGCCTCCAAACCGGCCCCGCTACCCACCACACCCACACGCGTCACCCCCGACTCGAGCACGCCGACCTCAACACCGCCTGCGTCCTCGGCCGGGACCGCGTCCTCGGCGCCGGCCAAGACGTCACCGACCGCCACCACCCCCGCGTCGCCGACCAAACCAGGTGCCGCCGAGAGCACGACCGGGTCTGCCAAACCGGATGCCACCAAAGCCGATACGGCCAAAACGGATACCAAAGCCGACCCCGGTATAACCGACACGAAATCCGACGACGTTAAGCCGGACACCCCCACCGCAGCGCCGCCTGTCGACGCCGCCGCCCTCAACAGCTTGGCCGGCCCGTTACTCAACACCGCAGTAGGGATTCCCGCCGCAGCCTTACAAGGTGCTGGGGCACTAGTTCCCGGCATCGCGGGCGCGGTGATGCCCACACTGGCCGCGTTGCTCGGGCAGTTGGGTACCGGTGCCACGCCCGCGGCTCCCGTGTCGCGGATCAGCGGCTATCCCAGCGCGCTCGCCTCAGGACCCCTGTCGTCGTTGCCCGGTTCGGGACCGGCCGCCGATCAAGCCCGTAACAAGTCCGCGACCATGGCCGGACAGGTCGCCGCCCTCAAGCAGATCGAACAGCAACTCGGCGACGTCCTCGGCGTCTCGTCGGCCAAGACCGACGCGGCGCGGGCCACCCTCAACGGCATCATCTACGACGTCGAAACTGCGATCGTCTCGGCCTCGGTGCAGGGCAACACCCCGGAGGCGCAAGCCGCGGTCCTCAAGGCGATGCAACAGGCCCTCGACAACGCCGGCTCAGTGGTCAGCACCGCGGCTCGGGACAAGATGACCGACGCCGCATTCGTCCGCCAGCTCATCAAGGAGTATCTGTCCGGCGGCAGCCCCGCCGATCGACCCGCCTCCGGAGTGGACCACCTGATGTCCGGCGCGGCCAGCGGCCGCGGCGCCACCGCAGTGCTGGCCGCGCGCCGCTACCTGGGAACCCCGTACGTGTGGGGCGGCGGCGGCGCCCTGGGGCCCTCCAACGGCGGATTCGACTGCTCGGGGTTGACCCAGTACGCGATCGCCCAAGCCACCGGCGGCCGCATGATCCTGCCGCGCACCACCTATGACCAGATCCACTGCGGGCGCCCTGTGTCCTTGTCCGCGCTGCGGCCCGGCGATCTGGTGTTCTCCAACTTCTCCTCCCCTGGTGTGCCGGAGCACGTCCAGCTCTACATCGGTGGCGGCCAGGTCATCGAAGCCCCCCAACGTGGGGTCCCGGTGCAAATCAGTTCGCTGCCCTCCAACGCCCAGGCCCGCCGTGTCCTGTAGATGGCCGACAATGGCCCGGTGGACAGTGAGTTCTACGGATTCGAAATCAGCGTCGACGAGGCCGCATACCTGATCGACCGCATCGACCTGGGCGGCCCGCTGCCCGAGGTTCTCGCCCTCTACAACCCGATGACCAACCCGGACTTGAACCAGCCGTGGAACGCGCTGCAAATCCAGCGGCTGACCGACCGCGGAATCCTCACCCCCACCGGTGTCCTGCCCGAGGTCGCCACCTTGCTCCGAGACATGGCCCGCGCCGAGGAGACGCTGGCCATCCGCATCACGCCCCTGCACATCCCCGACACCATGCTGCGCATCGCCATCGCCCGCCGGGACAACCACTTCGTCTACATCGCCCGCACGCGCGATGTCGTACTCGCTCAACCCGTGCCCGCGCTAGATTGGCCGGCCGCCGCCGCCGCAGTCCTCAACACCCAACTCGGCCCGGCCGCTCCGGCCCCTCTGGCCGTCCCACTGCAGCTGACCACCGACGAGGTCAAACGCATCGCCGCCCTTCCGCCCGGAACCGTCCTCGACACCCTCATCGACCAAGGCGTCGGGGAAGCCGATGCCCTCATCCTCAATGCCGCCTCACGTCCCACCGTCGCTACCGAGATCACCGCGAGCTGCCGTGTCAACGGCACAACCCGGCGGGGAACGACCGCAGTCAGTGTCTTAGACACCGAACACGGGAGGGTCATCGCCTGGCCCCACACCGGACCAGATCAACGCACCTGGATCACCTACGCCGAAGGGGCGCCGCACCGACTGCAAACCGGGGTACAGATGCTCTTCGAACAACTCCACCATGAGTGACCGCATCACTGCACGGTGCACACCAGAACGGGATACTCCGCCGGCGGGGCAGACAACAAGAAGAAAGAGAGATGCAAACGCAGATACTTGACGTCCTCTCGGCCCTGAAGGGCCGGGATTCCTCCTGCGAGCCTGCGGCCCGCTCCGGTGGGTTCCTGTTTCATTAAGCCGTGCTCTCCGCTAGGCGAAAAGACTGATCGGCTCTCCGCAGGCGTTTAGCCTCTCCGCACGTCCTGCGGCGAGGATGTTCTTGGCGGCGTTGTGGTCTCGGTCGTGGGTCGCGCCGCACCGGCACGTCCACTCCCGAATGCTGAGCGCCTTCTTGCCATCCACCGCACCGCATTCCGAGCAGAGCTGCGTCGACGGGAAGAACCGGTCCACCTTGGCGAAGGTCCGCCCATACCGGGCGGCTTTCTCCTCCAACATGCGGATGAACTGCGCCCAGCCGGCGTCGTAAACCGACTTCGCCAAGTTGGTGCGTGCCAGTCCGGTGACGCACAAATCCTCGACGTACACCGCTTGGTTCTCGCGGATGATCTGCGTCGAGTGCTTGTGTGCCCAATCCAGACGGGCGTCGCGCACTGTGGCGTGGGCCTTGGCAACCTTGATTCGCGCCTTGGCCTGGTTCTTCGATCCTTTGTCCTTGCGGGACAGAGCCTGTTGTGCCTTCTTCAGCCGCCGTTCGGCGCGGCGGAAGAACTTCGGTGAGGTGATGGTCTTGCCGTCGGACAGGACCGCGAACGTGGCCAGCCCCAGGTCGATGCCGACTTCGCAGTTCAACGGCGGCAGGGGCGCTTCGTTGAGCTGCACCACAAACGACGCGAAGTAGCGGCCGGCGGCGTCTTTGATGATCGACACACTCGACGGCTCCGACGGAAGCTCCCGCGACCAGGCGACCTTCAGTTCGCCGATCTTCGCGGCGTACAGCTTGCCGTTCGGGCGCAAACTGAATCCGTTGCGGGTGAGACGGATTGACTGACGGTTGTCCTTGCGCGACCGCAACCGGGGAGCACCCAGTTTGCGGCCCTTGCGCCGGCCCGCCAGGGAGTCGAAGAAGTTGCGGTAAGCCGCCCGGGCGTCTTGACATGCCTGCACCAGCACCACCGACGACACCTCTGAGAGCCAGGCCCGCTCCGGCGTCGCTTTCGCCGCGGTGACCACGCGCTTCTGCACGTCGGTATCGCTGACCTCCACCCCGGCCGCGTGGGACTCCTGCCGCAACCGGATGCAGTCGTTGAACACCACCCGCGCACAGCCGAACGCCCGGGCCAGCGCCGTGCGCTGGCTTGGCGTCGGATAGACGCGATAGTTGTACCGAAGCTGCACATCCCGAAGATACGAGTTCCGCCGTGGCCGCAGTGTGGTTTCCATGCTGCTGAAGGGTCGGGTTAGCGCGCTACGTTTCCTAGTCAAACGATGTCTGCCGTCGCCGATCTCGCCTTGCGCCGGAAGAACCCGCGGCGGCGAACTCAACCAGCTAGATCGGAAAGCTCAACGACTCATGCATCGGCTGCGCCCACGAATGCCACGCCTCAACATTGCTGAAGGTCCAACCCAGAAGCGGGGAGCGCCGCGTCCGGGTATTCCGACTTGCCTAGTCCGTGCGGCCACGGCATACACCCAGAGGACAGATCTGATAGCGCACCGGCATCTTGCCAACGTAGGTCGCAGCGACGACACAAGTCGTCTCAGGCGCGAATGTCCTTGCCGTGCTTACGCACACGATTGGCCCCGGCTGTAGGTCCACTTGAGAATGGCCGTGCATCAACCGAAAGATGGCAGACGTGAAATCGTCTCCGCATCGAGCTGGCCGGCTCACCTCCGTCGTGATGGCCGCCGCCGCCCACCGTCGCCGCTCCCCCAAGTCTCCTGGACCGGCATTGCACATCCCGGCCGATCAGATGCCGGCCAGAGCTCTCGCCCGGCTGCGGCACCCCTCTGCCCCGCCGGCGGGATATCGGGTGCGTTGGGATCCCATCACCATGACCGCGGTCTGGCAGCCATGCCTGGGACGGCCGTGAGTACACCGGCCAACCCGGATAGCCCGGCCAACGTCGCCCTCGCCGCCGCCGCCCTCATCGGCGGTGCAGGCTGGCTGGGATACCGGTGGTTCACCCACCACCCTGCTGCGGTCCCGCTTCCTGGCTCCCTCATCGCGGCCATCGCGGCCGCCGCCGTCATCGCCGTGGTCGCCGCGCTGCGGGTGCGCCGAGGGCTGCACCCGCTTCCGGCCAACGAATCCCAGCCCGAGAGGTGGGCGTTGGCCTTTCGTCCAGGCGCCGCGCTGACCGCGATCTGCGCCCTGACCTTCGCCGCGATCGCTGCCGCCGCGGGGTGGATGGTCCACGCTCCCCTGTTGCCGGCACTCGGGCTGGCCGCCGCCGCCGCCCTCGCCGCCGGCGGATTCTGCTGGGAACGATTCCGCCTCGCCCAACGCCGCACTGCCCTGCGATGCACCCTTATCCAGGCCCTCTACGGACCCCTAGGGCACAGGCTGCCCGAGACGGCGGTCGTCCCCACAATCATCTGGGAGAAGGGCGACGACACTCCCCAGAAGGCCACTGTCCGAGCACAGCGCGGCGCCGGTCGCGTGCTGTCCGCCACCGAGGACGACGACGCCGGTGACGCCGACATCCCCGTCATGCGCGGTGACAACGCCGGCGCCATCCGGCAGGCATTTCGCACCCACACCGGCGTCGCGATGAAGGTCAGCGCCGACCCCTCGGGACTGGTCTACACCGCCACCCGCCAAGAGACCACCCAATCCACCGACAGCTACACCGAACTCATCCGCAAAGTGAAGGCCGTCTTCGGCACCGCGGCCTCGGTCCCCTCCGACTCCGTGAGCACCAACGGCGGCACCATCACCGGGTTCGTCGTCCAGCACAACATCGGCCACAAACTCACCGGCGAATTCCGCAAGCGCAGCACCGAACAGAACCTCACCGAACTCCTCGGCGGTGGATGGCGCGCCACCTGGGACATGACCGCCTCCACGGTTAGCTTCGAACTCAAACCCACCTTGCCCCAGATCGTCTATCCCACACCGGTTCCCGAAGTCGTCTCGTTGGACCAGGCTGTCGCTGAGTATCGCCAGACCCGGTTCGACTTCGGTGTTGACCTGGACATGAAGACCCAGCAGTGGAATCCCCTGGACAGTCCACACAGCCTGGTGGCGGGCAAAACCGGCGCCGGAAAGACCGTGTTTCTGCGCACTTTGTGCACCCAGGCGGCCCGCCGCGGATGGGCCATCGTCCTGGTCGACTTCAAGGGCGGTTCCTACTCAGATCTCGTCGACTGGCCCAACGTCCACATCGTCTCCAGCGATCCCTACGACTCCATCGCGACCATCCACCGCATGTATGCGTTGATGAATGACCGCAACGCCCGCGGCCGCTGGGACCAGAAAGTGTGGGACAACAACGTCCCCTATCTGATCGTCATCGACGAGTTCACCCAACTCACCGAGGTCGTCCGACGCGTCTGGGCCAACACCAAGCCCAAAGGCGGACCGAAAGACCCGCCCACAATCACCGAGCTCGGCGAGCTGGCCCGGCTATGCCGCACCGCCCGCATGCACCTGGTCGTCGGCATGCAGCGTCCCGATGCCGACTTCCTCAACACCGAGGTTCGCGACAACTTTGGCAACAAAGTCTCTGTGGGACCGATCTCACGCATCGCCGCGGACATGCTGTTCGAGAATGCCTACACCGGCCGCTATGTTCCGCGCATCAAAGGCCGTGGCATGGCCACCGGCACTCACCAGGAGCCCCGCGAAACACAGTTCTTCTACACCCCGCCGGCCGACACCACGATTCCCGAGGAAGCCAAAGTGATTGCCGCGCTGCGCCCCTCGCACCGGCTCATCCCCCGCTACGTCCCCGAACTGCCGTCGGACCCGACCTCCGCCTCGTGGACCGCGATCACCGAGGCACGGTGGTTCCCGCTGACCGAGCGTCCCGACCTCGACCCGGCCAACGCCTGCCGGCAGATCACCCGCTTCCGCGGCGATTCCCGCCTCGGCTTCGACTCCGGTTCCCACAACTCAGGGATGCTGCCCTTCGTCGGCGACGATGAAGACGAGATCGCCGACGACAACGAGTACACCGCGCCGTCGGCGGAAGACACCTCCGACCCGGCCGGCGACCCCGCCGACTGGCGGCCGTTGACTGTGCCAGCCAGCGAAATCCGGGTAGGGGACATCATCAGCTTCGAGGGGATCGCCGGTTACGTCGAAGGCGTCGATAGGGGCGCCGACGGCACCGTGACGGTCATGTGGGAGGACGACGACGCCCAACTCTCGGCCACCCGCCTCCCCCCCACCGCCCCGCAGACGGTGATGCGCCGAGACTCGTCCAACTCCTCTTGAGAACCACTGCAACAGGCCCCTAGCGTTTTCCTGGACACGGCCGTGTCATCGGGGTGCTGGAAAGGAGGAGCGGTTGTCCGGGCTGCTCGACGACCTGATCCCACCCTGGGCGAAAAACCTTCTCGTCGTCTCCCCCGTACTCGGCGTTCTGGCCGCGGAATTCAGCGTGTTACGCGCCGCCTCGACCAAGTTGTTCGGAACCGGCGAACAGCCCCGCCCGATGCCTCCGCCTCCGCCCCCGGCCCTGCCACCGGCCACCGGAGGCAGCGGCCCCACCCAAGAAGAGATCGACAAGCTCTCCGAGCAAATCGGCCAACTACAGCAGCAGATCGCCGCGATGCACACCGCCGCGGACACGACCACCGGCCAATCCGGCGCGAACTCCCAAGAAGGCAGCCGCACCAATCAGGGACTGCTCAGCGATACCGCCGCCGCCGACGCGCTGGCACCCCAGGGATCGACCCCGGACGCCCAAGCCGCGGCCTTGGCCGCCATGCAACAGCAGATCGACGCCCTCACCCAAAACGTCCAAGACAAAGCCACAAACGCCAACGGCATCGCCGACGCGCTGCGCAACCTCAGCACCGCCATGCCCTCGATGGGAATGCCGTCGATGGGGATGCCCGGCGGCGGCCTGCCGTTGGGCCTCGGCGGCCTTGGTGGCCTTGGCGCCCCCAGCGTCTCGCCACTGAACACCCCACCGGCCCCCTCGGTGACCGCTCGCCCCACCGAGGCCCCCGTCAAGGCCCCCCAAGTCACCTCGATGGCACCCACCGAACCGCACGTGGCCTCCGCCCCCGACCCCACGCCGGTGATCTCCACCCCCACCTCGGTGCCCGCCGCCGCCGCTGCCGCGGGGAACATCACCCCCGCGGTCGCCCCTGCTGCGAACCCTGCCAAGCCCGCGGCCGCGCCCCCGGCCGCGGAGGGCAAACAGGTCACGCTGCCCTCAGGTCAAGTGGTCACCGCCCCCAACGCCGCGGCCGCCGCCGCGGTGCGCACCGCGCTCAGTCAACCCGCCGGAAAGGGGGACGTGGCCACCACCGCCTATGCCGGGACCGGAGTGGCCATTCCCACCGACGGCGCCGAACCCGGACGCAAAATCGACCCGGCCGATCTCCAACCCGGCGACATTGCGGTGTTCGGCGACCACACCGCCCTAGTGGCCGGCAACGGCCAGCTCGTCGGACCCGACGGAAAGCTGCAACCCCTCGGAGTCATCAACGACAGCACCAACTTCCACGGATTCTTCCGCCCGACCGAGACTGCCGACACCCCCGCTGCTGTCAGTTCCCCCGCGACAGCGGGGGTGTCGGCTCCCTCCCCGACCCCGTCACCGGGATCCGCCCCGGCGACGCTGTTGGCCGCCCCGGTGGCCACGGCGAACGCAAACACCAGTAGCGCCAAACCGTCTGCAGCGCCGACGCCATCTCCGCCCACCAGCCATGTCCGTTGAGCAGGTCGTCGACTCCTATCTGCAGGTCGCCCGACAACTGCTCGGCGATCCGCTGGCAACCCCCCTGGCACCCTCGCTGCCGGACCAGGTGGCCGCTCTCCCGCATCCCGACTGGATCGGCGATGGTGCCTCAGCGGCGGTCACCCTCGGGACCGCACTGACTCAATCGCGGCGACAACTGGTCACCGCCGCCGGCGATCTGAGCACCGCCACCACGTCGGCAACCCACATCGGCCGCGACGCCGCCCTTCAACTCCAGGGCATCATCAACGATTGGGGCGCTGCCAAAGCCACCGCCACCACCATGCCCCAGCCGCTGCGAGACAGCACCCTGATCACTGAGGGGCAACAACACATCGCCCAAGCGATGACCCTGATCGCTGCAACCTCTGAACGCTACGCGGCCGCCGCCGCCGCCCTGCACTCCACGACCGCCAAGCTTCCCACTGACGCGAAAACGCCGCCAGAACAACCCGATTCACCGTCCCCCGGGCAATCCGCCACGACTAGCCAAGCCCCCGACACCCCGCTATCGGCCTCCACCAGCCCCGATCCAGGGGGCGTCTTTCCGGCAGCCGCCGACACGATGCCCACGATCATGCCGGCGCAGGACCCACTGAGCAGCCCGGCAATGATGTCCGCACTGCCCAGCACAATGGGCGCCATGCAAAACGCCGCCCCCGCCATGGCGGCACCCATGACCTCCATGCTGCCCGCCGCCGCGTCCCCCGTCTCCAGCCTTGCCGGGCTGGCCAACCAATTCGGCGGCAACCCGACGTCGACCCCGCCGGTAACCGAACCCGGCGCAGACGGCCCAACGCCGTCACCGTCCCAACCACGCTCAGTCGATGCCGCGATCGACGCCGCCCTAGACGCCCTGGGCATCACCGACCCCGCCGCGCGGGCCCGCTGGCACGCCGGCTACGACACCCTGATCGCCCGCGAATCCGCCGGCAATGCCCACTCCGTCAACCGATGGGACAGCAACGCCCGCGGACCCATCCAATCCGACGGCGCCCCAGCAGGATCCAGCCGCGGGCTGACCCAGATGACCCCGGCCACCTTCCAGCGCTACCGCCTTCCCGGGCTCAGCACCAACATCTATGACCCGGTGTCCAACATCGCCGCCTCCATGCGCTACGTGATGGACGTCCACCACGTCGACCCCAGCGGGATCAACCTGGCCGCCAACGTCCAACAGGCCAACCAGCGCGCCCGAGCCAAGGGCTACTGATGGCCGATATTGTCGACGACTACCTCGATCAGGCCCGACGCCTGCTGGGCTGCGGCCACTCCCCCACCCCAGTGCCCGCCGCGCTTTACAGCCCACCACCGCTCACCCCGCAGTCCTGGACCGGCGAGGCCTCCGACTGCGCCACGGCGATGTCGACCACACTGCAGTCAACCCGCGGGCAACTCCATACCGTGCAAGACCGCGCCGTCCAAATTATCAGCGCCACAGCCCAAATCCCCCTCGACGGCCACCGCAGCCTCAACGCCATCCAGTCCAGCTGGAACAACGACAAGGCCGCCCTCTCCCCATGGGCCCACACGGCGGCCGGCAAAGCCGCCCTGCTCCACGCCGCGCAACGGCGCATCACCGAAACCCACACCCTCCTAGCCGGCGTCGCCACCCGCTACAGCGACGCCGCCGCGGCGGTGCGCGCCGCCCAACTCGGCTTGCCCGACTCCTCGGACACCAGCCCCGCCGGGCAGGACGAAGCCAGCGCCCCCGACGCCAGCACCGCCGGTGGCCCTGGCGCACCGGATGCCCCTCAAGCGTCGGCCGCGGCATCGAGGCCCGCAAGCGCCCCCGCCGCCGTCCTGTCGCCCCGGCCCTCGACCCCACCGTCGGCATCCATGCCTGCAATGGCGACCAGCGCCATCGCCCCGCTGACAACCAGCATCCCCTCCGCGCTCGGAGCGCTGCCAGCCCTGGCCGGCTCCGCCCCGGCGGCGATGTCTCCAGTGCTGCAACCACTTTCCCAACTCACGACCGGAACCGGGTCCGCAACCCAGACCGTCTTCGCCGCCGCCCTCTCCCCCACCGACGGGAACTGGTCGCCCACCGACAGCTCTGACGACCCGCGATCGAGCATCAGAGAGAAAATCGTGGCCGAAGCCCGCCGCGCCCTGGGGCTGCCGTATGTATGGGGCGGCGGCGGCGCCCGCGGTCCCAGCGGCGGCGGCTTCGACTGCTCAGGACTGACCCAGTTCGCCGTCGCTCAAGCCACCGACGGCCGGATCATCCTGCCCCGGACCACCTATGGGCAGATTCATTGCGGCCAACCAGTCGACCTCGCCCACGCCCGCCCCGGGGACTTGGTGTTCTCCAACTTCTCCCGCCGCGGCCCCGAACATGTCCAAATCTTCGCCGGCCGAACAGAATCCGGTGTACCGATGGTGATCGAAGCCCAACAGACCGGAGTGCCGGTCAAGTTCAGTCCGCTGTCAGGACCGGCTGTCTTCCGCCGCGTCATCTGACAGAGGCATACCGAACTCCAGTCGGAGTGCCTCCTCAACAAGAGCCGACCGCCCACCGGCGTTCCACTCGATTGCATATCGGTCCAGTAGGTTCCGGTTCTCACCGCTGATTCCCGACAAGGGAATCGTCTTCTTTGAACCGGTTCGCCGCCGCCGCAACACCGCTGTGCCGGAACGGACAAACAATGAGTTGCTCGTCGCCGATTCGGCCGGCGCTTCAGTCCAGCGCTTCGCAAGGGTTGCTGCATGCCGATCGAGTGCGTCCATGACGATGACACCGTAGGGGCGTGCCGCCAACCCATTCCGGTGTTTCTCCTCAGCCGAAACCTCCAGCAGGCGCGTATAGACCGCATACGCGATGGACGCTTCTGGCGGGCGAATGCTTCGCCCGCGTCTCCGAGACACCCGTTTCGTACTCGGCGGCCGCGTCGTGGCCGGCATGGCGCGACCGCCCGAAATCGCCTGGCGTGACGACAATGTCGCCACATTGCTTTTCTCGACCGCGGGTGGCGCCGCCGAGGCCAGCGGGGCGGCAATCTCCACTACGGCAGCCGGTTTCGGGGCTTCACGCAGGGTGGTCTGTACCGTTTGTCCAGCGGGGGCACCAAAAACACTGTCGATGGCGTCGTGATAGTCATCTTCCTGATCCGGCTTCCACACCTGGTCCCGCGGCTCCCGCCCTGAACGACCCATCGCTTACGCCCCCACCACAACGGCGCGAGGCGATTCCTGCTCGAACTGCGCCAAGCGCTTGATCATCTCGTAGACCAACTGCTGGTAATCAGCGGCCACACCAGCGGGATTCGACGACCACAACTTGCGGTCCGGCTTTTCCTTCTTCTTCAGGGAACTCAAGATCTCCTGCTGCTCTTCTTCCGCAATCTCCGGCAGTTCACTCAGGGACACACCCCTGCTTCTCGCGTCGATCGACGCACTCTCCGAGTGCCGGATGACCACACCGAAGGGTTCAACCCCGGAATTGCCGAGCATTTCACTGAGCTGCTCCAGCAGGTCCTCGTTTCGCCTGAAGGCGCGGTGATCGGCGCCGAACAACAAAACTCCCAACAGTTTGATCGACGCGCCTGCACGCTGAGCGGCGAAGAAGTGCTTCGCCAGCTTGGCGACGCCCTTAAACGAAGATTCATCCGATTTGGTCGGGATGATCAAGTAGTTGGCGACGCGAAGGAATGTTTCAAGGAGCGGCACTTCACCGGGACCGGTGTCAATCAAGACGAGGTCATAGCCCTCCGCCGCACACAGCGCTTCCAGCTGGTCCTGCAGGTGCGCTGCCATGTCGATGCCGTTTTCCCGCATCGCGTGGATCGAGGCTGACACCAACGACAGCGCACCACCGCCAGGGATGATGTCAATGTTCGGCCGCACCCCTCGGACGGGTTCGAGCGGTGCCCCGAACTGCAGGGTCTTCGCAAGGCCTCGACCCGCATCGCTGGCTTGAGTCCCGAGATCGTCCTCAGTGCAGTTGCCCTGGGCATCGCCGTCGATGACGAGAACCCTCCGCCCCCCGCGCCGGCCGCCGGTGGCGATCTGCTGGGCGATCGCCGCCACAGTGGTCGACTTACCGACCCCGCCTTTTCGGTTCGCAACCAGAATCACCCGTGCACTACCCGAGAAAGTCATGCCCCGAAAGTAACAACTGTCACTCCTGCACCGGGTGAGCGACACGACCGGCCGTCGGTCCTGTGACGCGTTCGTAACCCCACGCGGGTGAGCGGTCGCATGACCGTCCCGGGGTGCGAACGGGAGCGAGGTCGTAGACACGACAGTCGACCCAGCCGCAACCGCGACCGGTGATACGAGCGCGGGCAGGAAAGTAGCCCTGGACGCACCACCGAACGGCGCTGCGGCCGGCACGCCGTGCGCTGGCACTGACGTGGACGCGGTCAGCGGCACGAACGGGGAACCGCACGGACAACGGTGCGGAGCCACGTACGGGACCGCAGTCGTACAGAGATTCGGCCCACACTTCGGGCGCGCATTCGTGCACTGTTTCGTGTTGGGAGTCGGGTGGCCGCACGTAGCGCAGTTCCGGATGGGTCATCGTGACCGGATACGTACCAGGGCACGCAGCGCTACTCGTTACCGGATTCGTAGGCCATTCCGCATTACGGGACGTAGCCGACAAAGTACGCAGGTTCGTACACCCATTCGTACACAACAGCGCAGCTAGACGACGGTATCGGGCTATGTCGGGGCGAGTCTGCGGTTGGTTATGAGCACCAATCTCGACGTCGTTCGTTCGCGAAAGTTGGCGTCGGTGCGAAATGTGCGTGATTGATTGTTCGTGAATGCTGGCGTCAGGCCCGGGAGTGACGTGACATCGCCGTTGGTGACTGGGGCCGGCGAGCTCGGGTCGGCCGGGTGCTCGATGTCGGCTCGGGGTGTGGACTTACCGAGTCCTGGCGGCCTCGATGACGTCGGCGCCGCTGACCGCGCCGCCGGCTTGGTCGATGGCGTTTTTCATGGCGGCGAGGTTGGCGCGGATGTCGAGGTTGGCGGCGATGCGCTCGGTCACGTCCCGGAGGTAACCGGGGGTTGGCGAGGCGATCCGCGCTCCGAGTCCGAGTTGGTCGATGCGGCCGGCGTTGACGGATTGTTCGCGGACTTGAGGAACGGCAACGGTGGGCACCTGGTGGTAGAGCGCTTCCATGACTGAGCCCATCCCGGCGTGGGTGATGAACGCCGCCACGTGGCGCAGCACCGCGAGTTGGGGGACCTGGCGGTGGACTTCGACGTTAGGTGGGAGCGTGCCCAGTTCGGCGGGGTCGATGTGGTTGCCGAGGGCTATCACGACGTGAAAAGCGCTGTCGGCGAACACGTCTGCGCACGTGGCGAAGAAGTCTGGTCGGTTGTTGAACGCGGTGCCCAGAGACACCAACAGCACCGGTGCGTCACTGGGCGGGGGCTGCCAGGGCGGTGTGCGGCGGGCGCGGTGTGGCACCGATGGGCCGATGAAGTGAAAGCTGTCGTCGAAGGTGTCAGCGGCGATCTGAAACTCCCGCGGCACGAACACCAGCGACGGTGACGCGGGTGTGCTGTCGATGTCGTGCCCGTTGGGGACGGGCTGGCCGTAGGAGGTGAACCAGTCGGTGAGTTCGCCGAAGTAGCGCCCCATGCCCGGATGGTTCGGGGTGAATCCGTCGATCAGCTCGGCCGGGGTGAACGCGGTGTTGGTGGCCAGCGTCGGGACCAGCGAGACGATCGGCGCCTCGAAGATGCCAGCGAGCAGTTCGCCGAGGGGAACGCTGTCGGCGCACACGACGTCGGGAGGGTCGGCGGCGAGCACGTCGAGCAGGTGCGGGGTGAGGGTGCGGGCCGCGGCCAGGAACGCGCGCAGGTCGGCGCTGAGTGTTTCGGCGGTGAACCCGGTGGCGGCCAGTGCGGTGGTGTCGGGTTCCCATCCCAGATCGACGACCGACGCTCCGGTCAGGTGGAGTTCGGATGTCAGTGATGGCCCGCTGATGTAGGTGACACGGTGTCCGCGGTCGACGAGGTTCTCGACCAGCGGCAGCGTCGGATACACATGCCCGGGTGTCGGCGGAGTGGTGAACAGAACATGCATCGCAGGGCAACCATTTCCGATAGATTTACCTAGACAAATCTAGTTACATTACATGACTAAGGATGATGCGATGACCGGTGTGAGCGCGACCCGGACCGATCTGGCGGGCCTGGTCGGCCAGATTGTCCGGCTAGCGGGTCCAATCAACGCGCTGATGGCCCGAGAACTTATGTTGCCGCTCAACGATTTAGCGGCATTGCATCACCTGGTGGGACTGCCGCCGGCGGGGCCGGCTGAGCTGGGCCGGCGGCTGGGAATGTCCTCGGCGTCGGCCACCGTCCTGGCGGATCGGCTCGAACGCGCCGGTTACGTCCGCCGGCGACGGGACCCCTCGGATCGCCGCAGAATCGTCCTGGAGGTCACCGACGCCAACGCCTCCCGGTCGCAGGCCGCGATCGGCCCGCTGGTGGAAGCGCTCACCGCAATCTCCGACAGCCTCGACGCGTCCGCCCAGCAGGAGGTCAGCACCTACCTGACCCGGGTGATCACCGCGATGGCCAATTTCGCCGGCGCTGATGTCTCCGAACGCCCGAGTTGAGTTGTACGCGGCGATCCGCCGCGACGCCCGCGCGGGCGTATCCAGTCGCGAGATTCAGCGCAAACACGGTGTCGGATGGCGCACGGTGCAGGCAGCAATAGCATCGGCGTGGCCGCCGCAGCGCGCCGCCTACCCGGCCAGAGTGTCGAAACTCGATGCGTTTAAACCATTGATTGACGACATCCTGCGCGCCGACCTCGACGCACCACGCAAGCAACGCCACACCGTCACAAGGATTTTCGACCGGCTGCGCACCGAGCACGGTATGGATGATGTGTCCTACCCGGTGGTGCGGGCTTACGTGGCCAGGCGACGGCCGGAGATCAGTATCGAATGCGGTCGCGGCTCGCCCGGGGTGTTCGTCCCGCAGACGCACCTGCCCGGCCGGGAAGCCGAAGTGGATTTCGGCGAGATCGGTGTGCGGCTGCGCGGCCAACTCGTCACCTGCCACCTGTTCTCGCTGCGAATGTCGTACTCAGGCAGGGCTGTTCACCGGGCGTCGGCAACCGGCGGGCAGGAAGCATTCTTCGAGGGCCATGTGCACGCCTTCGGAGTTCTCGGCGGGGTGCCCGCCGGCAAGGTTCGCTACGACAACCTCAAAGCCGCTGTGGCCCAAGTGATCGGGTTCTCCCGTCAACGTGTCGAAACGGACCGCTGGGTGGCGTTTCGCTCGCACTTTGACCTCGACGCGTTCTATTGCCAGCCCGGAATCACTGGGGCTCACGAGAAAGGCGGTGTGGAAGGCGACATCGGATGGTTCCGCCGCAATCACCTCGTGCCCGTGCCAGAGGTCGCATCGCTGCGCGAACTCAACGAGCTCATCAACGATTACGACCGGGCCGACGATGATCGCCGGATCGGGCACCGCGCCCATACCGTCGCCGAATCGTTCAGCGCTGAACGCCAACTCCTCAAACCCCTACCGGTCGAGCCGTTCGAGACCGGGCTGTGGCTCGCACCGCGGGTGGACCGCTACGCTCAGATCACCGTCCGCACCAATCGGTACTCCGTGCCGTCGCGGCTCATCGGCCGCCAAGTCAGGGTGCTGCTCAACGCCTCCGATCTGACCGTCTACGACGGCCGGACGCTCGTGACCACCCACGAACGAATGCTGACCAAAGGCGGCGCCTGCCTGGACCTGGACCACTACCTGGAGGCGTTCGTCCGCAAGCCCGGTGCCTTCCCCGGGGCGACCGCGCTGGAACAAGCCCGCACTGCTGGCATCTTCACCGCCGCCCATGACGCGTGGTGGGCAGCGGCCTGCAAGGCCCACGGTGACACCGAAGGCACCCGCGCGCTCATCGAAGTCCTTCTGCTGCACCGCCATACCGAACACTGCCACGTCGTTGCCGGTATTACCGCAGCCCTACACGCTGGGGCATTGACCGCCGACGCCGTCGCACTCGAATCCAGAAAGGCCGCCGACGCCGCCCAAGGGGTCACCGCTGTCGTCGAGCAACCGCCCCCTGACGTGACGTCGGTGGCGTCGCTGACCCAGCGCCGCTTGACCCATCTGCCAGTCGACACGCGGCCACCGCCGTCAGTCACCGCCTATGACCAGCTTCTCCGGCGCAACACCCCGTAGGACCATCAACGAAAGGCCTTCACCGATGAACGCACCCGCACGCCGCGGATTGACCGAACAAGCCGCCGATGCCGCCATCGACCAGGCCTGCCGCATGCTCCGGCTACCCACGATCCGACAGCATTTCCCCGAGACCGCCGACACCGCCGCCCGCCAGCAACAGTCCTACCGGGCCTTCCTGGCTGAGCTGCTGCTCGCCGAATGCGACGACCGCGCCCGTCGCCGCTCCGAGCGCCGCATCCGAGCTGCGGCGTTCCCTCGTGAAAAGTCGCTTCGCACTTTCGATTACGCGGCCAACCCGAATGTCGACCCCGCCGTGATCAACACCCTGGCCACCTGCGACTGGGTTCGCAAAGGCCAGCCCCTCTGCCTCATCGGTGATTCCGGCACCGGCAAGTCGCACCTGCTCATCGCCTTGGGGACCGAGGCGGCCATGGCCGGCTTCCGGGTCAAATACACCCTGGCCGCCAAACTCGTCAACGAACTCGTCGAAGCCGCCGACGAGATGACGCTGACCAAGACGATCGCCCGCTACGGCCGCGTTGACCTCCTCTGCATTGACGAACTTGGCTACATGGCCCTGGACAAGCGCGGCGCCGAGCTGCTCTTCCAGGTACTCACCGAACGCGAGGAAAAAGCCTCCGTGGGCATCGCCAGCAACGAGGCGTTCAGCGGCTGGACCAAGACCTTCACCGACCCCCGGCTCTGCGCCGCCATCGTCGATCGCCTCACCTTCGGCGGCAACATCCTCGAAACCGGCACCGATTCCTACCGGCTCGCCCACACCCTGCGCAACCGCGACAACACCGACAAGTGACGTCAACATTCACGAACACAACAAGGCGGTAGGCGACCACGGTGACGTCAGAATTCACGAACAACCGACGTCAGGATTGACGACCAAAGCCATGCGGTCCTCTTGAAAACCTGTACCTGTCGCGCCGATTCTGGGCAGACGATTGCGGGCCGCCACTGGACCGTCGATCGCCTGGGAAAGGGGTCAGTGATGTGCCGGTCGAGCAGCGAGTTTGGCGGGCCCCGCCGGTGTTCGGGGGATGCCCGTGTGGCGTACCAGGACGCTGCTGCAATTGTGGCGCGATTGGAGCGCAGCGAGTGCGGGCCTCGCGCATCTTCAACGATTCCCCCAGATGCGATTCGTGTCGGACTGCGGGTTGCGGAGCAGAAGAACCCCTCGAGGAGGGGAACAGTCCTCGACGTTCGCGATATCGCAATCAATCCAGGCGGCCCGGAGTTCCGCTTCGCCCTCGTCGAACTGGACGGCGTCAGGGCATTCGGGCAGCCCGTGCGCCACCTGTACCTCGTCGATGCTCTGCGCTATCCGCCCGGCTGATTGGCCGGCGGCCGCGTTTCCGGATACGGGGGAGGGGTGCCGCCAAAGGCTGGGCACCGCGATTTGTGGTTGCAGAAGTTGCACATCCGCCCAGGGTTGGGCGGGAACTCGCCGTTGCGGCGGGCAGCCTGGATTCCCTGCCACAACGCCGAGAGGGTTTTCTCGAACCTGGCCAGCTCGTCGACGTCGGGGGTGTAGTCGAGGACCTGGCCGTCGCCGAGGAACAGCAGCCGCAGCCGGCTAGGCACGACGCCGCGTCCGCGCCACATCGCCACGGCGTAGAACTTCATCTGGAACAGGGCGCTGGATTCCGCCGGCCCTTCGGCTGGCGCCTTTCCGGTCTTGTAGTCCACCACCCGCAGTTCGCCGGTGGGAGCGACGTCGATGCGGTCGACGAAGCCGCGCAGGGGAGTGCCGTCCTCGAGCTGCATCTCGATGCGGTGCTCGACGGCTTCAGGCGTGAACTTCGTCGGATCCTCCAGCTGGTAGTACCGACTGATGAGCTGCTGGGCCTCGCTGATCAGCTTGTCGGCTTCCTCGCCGGGGAAGTGTTCGGCGAGTTCGGGCTGTCCGGCCAGGGTGCGCTGCCAGGCCGGTTCGATCAGTGAGCGGGCCGTAACCGCAGTGCGCTCCTCTGCGGGAAGGCCGTAGAGGGTTTCCAGGGCTGCGTGCACGACTGTGCCGCGCACTGCGACGGCCGGGGGAACCTCGGGGATGCGGTCGATCGCGCGCAGCCGGTAGAGCAGGGGACACCGCTTGAAGTCGGCCGCGCGGGAGGGGGAGAGCGCCTGGCGATGGGAACCCCGGTGTCGGGGCGTCACCGTTGGGGCCGCCTGGCAGGCCAGGCTGTTCTCGCAGCGTTCGAGGTGTTCGACGCTGGCTGCTGCGCGACTGTAGGCGGTCCGCATGTCCGCTGAGCAGCGGCGTGGACCGCCCGGTTCGCTACTGGCCCGGCACATATCTACGCCAGCTCCCGTCCTGGATTCGCCTGCCCATATGGCTCCTCTTGCTGGTCCTGGCGGCATCGTATGACTGTGACCGGACACCTCTAACCGCGCCTGCTAGCACTCATAGCACTGATAGCAATGCTAGCTAGCACAGCTATGTCTGCAAGCGGAGCTAGTCTGGCTATCTGTGCTAGCCAGTGCTGTACTGGGTCGGACAGAACGCTCGCGGGGAGCAACGAAATGACCGATGACAACAGAAAAGCCACAGTGCAGATCAACTTCAGAGCCGATCCCGAACTGAAGAAGCGATTCGAGGAAGCCGTCTACGACCACGGACATCGGACGGGGCGACGCAAACTCACGCTGAACCAGGTCCTGGTCGAGCTCATGGAGGAGTTCGTACACCGAGAAGAGGAGGTCCGAGGACCATGAAAGCCGCGAGTTTGATGGGACTGCTGACCGTCGTGGGATCAGTCGCCGCCGGTTGGACGGGAACCCCGCCCACGCCGGCCGCGGCCGCCGCGGCCGCCCTGGCCTACCCCGGCATGGCCATCACCCAGGGCGACACCCTGTGCACGATGGGCTATGTCGATCCGGCCACCGGCCTCGGGTTTTCGGCAGGACACTGCGCCGTCTCCAACGACGTCCGCGACGACGCCGGAGACGTCGTCGGCCGCGTCATCGCTGCCCGAAACAACCGCGCCGGCAAGCCCACCAGCGGGCCTACCGACCAGGTGATCGACTACGAGGTCATCCGACTCAACCCTGCCGTAATGGCCACCGACCGCACCGCGCCCACCTTCGTGCGGCCCCTGGTCTCGGATCCGACGATCACCCCCCAGCCAGGAATGAAAGTGTGCCATCAAGGCGCCACCACCGGCCGTTCCTGCGGTCAGGTCGCCGAGGTCTACGACGGCTGGTTCACGATGACCGCCGGCAGCGGTGATCTCACCAGCGACCACGGCGATTCCGGCGGCCCGGTCTACGCGACGATCCCCGGCCGGCCCCAGCCCGTTCTCCTCGGCCTGTTCCGGGGAAGCCACGGCGACGAGCTGGCCGCGGTCACCTGGGCCGACATCGCGGACTACGCCGCGAACGCCGCTTAACCTCTTGGCTGAGCAAACATCAGCGAGTTCTCTTCCAGCTGACCAGAAGCGCGCCGAGGCGCGCTGAAAGACCAGCTTATTGCGGATGATGCTGCAGCGGTTCAGGCAGGCCGACGGGGTATGCCTACACTTGGGCAACGACTCCCAAGGAAGGCCCTGGCATCTCATGACCGCAGCCGGCACGGTTTCGCACACCGGGGTCACGATGGCAGTGCGCAAGGAGCTCGTTGAGGCCATCATTGCCCGCATCGAGGCGAATGGATGGACGCAGGCAGAAGCTGCGCAACGCCTTGGGGTCAGTCAGCCGCGCATCTCCCATTTGGCGCGCCGCCAACACGAGCGCTTCAGCGTCGATGCATTGTTAAAGCTCGCCGCGGCCGCGGGCCTCACCGTGGAGATCTCGGTCAACAGCAAGTAGTGCATCTACTGCCTTGCCCGCGCCGGCTTTTGACGAGTGCGGTGTGTACTAGCCGGTCGCACAGACCAATTCATCCGGCGACTGGACTTCCGCAAGCGCGGCCTTGAGGAGATCGCGGATCGCATCAGCCCGGCTGACGTTGCGCGCCCCGGCGTAGTCGTCCACTTCCGTCAGCAGTTCATCGCCGAGCCGGACTGTGACAGGGCCACCAACTTCCGGCCGGCCCACTCTTGGTGGTGTTCTCTTGTTCGGCCGGCGAGAGAAGAACCGGGCGGCAACATCCCCCAGTCCCTGGTGATTCAACCATCGGCGCGCCTGGGTGGGGGAGAGGAAGCGATAGTTACCGTCCTCGCTACCGTCACGTTCCTCACGCAGGACCCAGCGGCCTTGGGAGGTGCGGTACAGAGATTGCCGCGCGGCCGGATCCTTCTCGAAGGTGTTCGGCCCCAGAGACTCTGAGCGAAAGAGTTCGGCGCGGTCTTTGTCGAACCAGCCGACCATCGCCCGCCCCGACTGCGCGGAATCGTCATAGACAGTGATGCGCACAGCGCCCCCAAACATGGTCAGCGGCATGAGACGACTGAAGTGTAAAACCGCGTCCGGGTACGGCGCGGGATTAACCCCGGCAAGGGCGGAATCCCCGTTGAGTGCTCAGGCTGCCGCGGACATCATGTGGTCGAACCACCGCACCAGCCAGAGGGCATCGCCGAGCGCGGTGTGGCGTTCCTCTTCTGTGGGTGCGTCCACCCCGCACTGGGCGGACAAGCGGTCGGTTCCGCGGTACGGGTTGTCGCTGATGCCCTGCCCGACAACGAATCCTCGCGCCAATACGGCGATATCGACCGGAGTTCGCCACCAGCTCGGCTTGAGCCCATGGCGGGCCATCGCGGCCTCGAGGCACTCAGTGTCGAAAAGTGGATTGAGGCCGTAGATCTCAGCGCCATCGGTGATCTCGGCGACCAGGGCCACAGCCTCAGATTCACGCAGAAGCACTGCGCCGGAGGGCAGGGGAGAACCGAACTGGGGGTGGCGCTCATAGAAGCGACCGATCTGAAGGGCGGTGGGATCAGCCTGACCGAGGGGAATGTCGCGCACGTCGACGAAGATCGTCACCGAGCGGGTGATGCCGTCCTCACGCCGCACCAGTGCGATTTCCCACGCCCTCCGATCCTCATGAAGACCGGTAGTTTCGGTGTCCAAGAACACCATTGGCTTCGGCTGCATCGCCACTCCCTCCTCGGTTAACGGCCAGTCTGCCCGGGCACTCCGACAACTCGGAGGGCCTATTGCAGTGCTTTGAGCAACTGCGCGATTCGGGCGAGGCGCTGCGCCGCGCTGAGGCAGTCGGACGCCACGCGTACACCGTGTGCGGCTGTGATGTCGCCGGCCGCGGTGACGGGATCGAGGGCCAGGACGCGGTCGACTGCGTTGCGCAAGGCTGTGCACTCCGCGCTCTCGGCGCGGTCCGCCTCCTCGGGATACTCGGCCTCTGCTTGGGTGGGGGAGTCGGGGGCAGATCCCCACGGGTCGTCGCCGTCGCGGCCGGCCGTGAGCGCCTGAGGCGGCACCGTCGCGGGGATTTCAGGCAGCGCAGGGCCGGGCACTTGGCCCAACGCGGTCTGGTGCTCCGCGATGACGTCGTCGAGGAGTCCACGCAGTGCGGTGGTTTGGGCCCAGTTCTCCGAGATGCCAGCCAATGCGGTGGGTGCGGCCTCCAGAACCGCTTGGGCGCCGCCGCGGCCCAGTCGCACGATGTCATTGGGCGTGACCGGGATTCGGGTGCCCGCGGTCGTGATCTCCTGGAGAGGAGCCACCAATGTTTCGACGCCTTGCCGGTAACGGCGGGCGTTCGAAGCCGATCCACCCAGGGTGTGCTGGACGAACTGGGTGAAACCGCTGAAGGCCTGACCGCTGTCGTCAGTCAGGTACTTCCAATCCTCATCCAGATAGATCCGGGCAAGGACTTCCAGCACGCCGCTGGCGGCGTGGCGTAGTTCTTCGACCCGCCGTTGTGCTCTCTGCTGGGGGGTCTCGATATCGCGGTCGATGTCGGGCTGCAGGACCATGGGCGCGGTCATGTCGCCTGCCCGGTGGTGTGCACGGCGGCGGCCACTTCAGGACCGACGAATCCGCGGACCTTGTTCGCGGTCTTGGGGTCACGCAAAGCGTCGGTGATGACTTTGGACAGCGGGTCGCAGAAGGCTCCGAACTCCGCGGCGCAGGTGATCTTCAGGCGCTTTCTGGTCTCTCCGTCGGTCATCACTTTCAGCAGTGAGACGACGACTTCACCGGTGGTCACCGCGGCGGGTCCGCAGCGCAGCGCGCCCATGATGCGTTGTTCGATCAGGGCACGAGCGACCGGATCGGTGAAGTCACCCACCGGGATCGCCTCTACGGGTCCGTCTCCCGCGGTGTCGTTACCTAAGGAGACCCGCTTTTGATACTCCTCGGTGGACGCGGCAAGCCCGGCCAGGTAGATGTCGCGCAGCTCGTTGCGCTGTTCGGCGGTAGCCGCGAGCTCGTAGCGGCGGAACATCTCTGCCGCGCCGTCCGGGGTGGCGGCGTACTCGATCGCCGCGGTGCGCAGCCGGGTGCGGGCCACCGCCAGTTGGCGGCGCACCTCGGCGAGTTCTTCGAGGGTGTGCGCCTGGCGCTGTTCGGTGCTGGTCATGACTGTCCCGTCTGGTTCGCGTTGTCGATGCCCCAGAACTGGTCGATCTGGCGCTGTACCGAAATTTCGTCTGGGCCGCTGAAGGTGTGGACAGTGCCGTCGGTCGGGTCGGTGATCTCCACTTGGACTTCGTCGAGGGGACCGTCGAGGACCTCGACGGGGATTCGGATTGTGCTGTCGCTCATGAGTGTTGGATTCCTTTCCTGGGGTGCTTATTTGAAGCGCTTGATCTTCTTGAGGATGTTGTCGGTAGCCTTGATGACCGCATCGGCGGTCTTGCGAACCTTTTCCTTGTCGCCCATCGCCCAGCCGTCGATGTAGCTGAACGAGCTCTCCGGTTCCATGCCGTAGCGGCGGGAGATCACATACGCGACGCTTTCGGCCTCGACTTCCATCGTGGGCCGCTCGCCGCCGGCACGAGTGTGGTATTCCGCAGTGCGCTCCAGGTGCCCCAACTCGATGTGTGCCAGTTCATGCGCGAGCGTCCCGGCTTGATGGGCATGGCTGTGGGCGGTGTTGATGATGACCTTCTTGGTCCGTGGGTCGGTGGCCCCGTCGGGGACACCGGGGTCGGATCCGAGGTCGCGGTATTCCAGCGTGTAACCGTGGGCTTCGACCTGCTCGCGCAAGTCATCGTGCATTCCTTCGGGTGCCTCACCGGAGCTTCGGTTGAAGGGGATTACGGGTGCCTCAGGCAGCGGTTTGCCACTGGTGGAGGAGACGTCATAGACCGGCACGGTCTTGAACCCCAGCAGGGCCTCGCGCCACTTGGGCTTCCCGTCAGGGCCATACTTCACATTGCCGTTGGCGTCTTTGTCGATGACCCTCTTGATCATCGGCGCATAGATCCAGATCGCTCGTTCGCCCTTGTTGACCGAACGGCCGAACTCCTTCCACTTGTGGAAGCCGGCGACCCTGGTGGCCTTGCTCTTCTGCAGCAAGATCAACATCTGGTTGTTCAGGCTGTAGTTGTGAAAGCGGCGTGAGACCTCCAGGAACTCCCTCCACCGCTCACCGGTGTTGAGACCTTCGATTGCAGCGTCGATTTCACGCCGCACGTCTTCGTTGCGGGTTTCCTTGTTGTCGAAGGTGATCTCCGCTGAGCGGCTCGCCGCGGCCGGGGTATCAGGCACCGGCACAGCGAGCTGTGACATCAACAACGCCTCGGAACGCTCCAACTGGGTGACCGCCGCGCTGGCGACTCCGTAAGCGTTGCGGGTGTCTCCCGAACAACGCCTCGGGCCGCCAGTCTCGGTGCTTGCTCTGCACACGGGCGTGGCTCCTTTCTGACCCTCCCTTGGTTATGTCCCCAGCATCGACAGGGGACAGGAGGTTCTCAAGAGGACCGAACGCCGCCACAGAGCCGCTGTCTGAACGTCTTTCGCGGCATGACGGAATGTCCGGTGGCACCGGCACAATCAGCGCTGTGGAATCCGATCCGCCGTCCCCTGACGCGCCCTCAAGTGACCGCATTCACCGTATGAGCACCGAGTTGAGGCGATTCACCGCGGAGCGCGATCGCCGCCGGCTGGAATTCCAACGACATATGGCCAGCGCCCACTACCGCAGGGTGCGAGCCAATCTGATGCTGTCGGTGTTGACCCGTGCCCGTTCGGGAACCCTGACCGCCACCTGGCGAGACAGCCTGACGTTACGGCCGCCGGAACATCGGGCTACCGCCATGTTCAACACCGGCGACCAGCTTGCCGTGCGGGAAATTGCTTCAACACCGCCATCGGCCTGGGAACCCCACAGCGGCGCAGGCTGGCGTAGGGCGCTGGAGAGCTGGTTCGACGCCACCAACGACGTTTACACCGATCTCGAGCAACTCTGGGCCGAGACCGAACACCTCAACCGCACACACATCCGTGAGCATCGAGAAGCCATCCAGCGTCTCCGCAGCCACCTGGGCTGGACCAAGAGTGAAACGCGAGCCGCCTCGCCGGCAGCGACCTCTCTTCCGCATGTGGCACCGCGCCTGCACATCGAGGCCTGGTATCGCGCAGGGCTGGCCGGCGGGGGAGTAGATGCCGACTGGATGGGGTGGCTACGCGCTCAAAACAACGAGGCCAGCGCAACGCTGATCACGCGCCTCGAGGACCCGCAGAGGCGCAGCCAGATGGAATACCTGCCGGACTACTGGGACCCACCTGTTCGCACGTCGTAGCGTGGATGCCGCCATGATTGACCCGACCGCCGAGATCGCCCGCTCCGCCGCGGTGATCGACGAGCTGTACTACCGCCTCACGCGAGCGAGCCTTCTGCGGGTCCAGTTGCTGTCTGCGCGGATGGGCGTTCTGGATGTCGACTGGCGCACCTCGCTTCTGGACGCGGTTGCAGAACCCCTTGAGGACATCGGTGAGCGGCATCAACAGTTGCTGCTGCAGGCCGCTGAAGACGTCGCCAATCTGCCGAACGCAGACTGGGAACCTGACATGAAAGCCGGCTGGCGAGAGGCGCTAGAGGCATGGTTCGCAGCGACCAAACGCTGTCTCGATGAAATGGAAGACGCCCAGCGCCGCATCCATGCCGAAGCCGGGCTGCCGGTTAACGACCTGGCGGCGGGATTTGCGATGGACCGGGATCTGGAAACCGCCTCGTACCGGGCCGGATTGACAGCGGCCGGGCTGGTGAGCAACTGGTTCGAATGGCTCGGGGAGAAGGTTCAGGCATGGCCCCACGGGCCGCGCCGAGAGAATCAACTGCAGGCCATGGCCGACCCGGACTATCGCCGACAATTGCAGCAGCTGCCGCGCTATTGGGCGTAGCACCTTGCGGCCGACTCAGTCATGGGGCGGGACCTAGCAGGGGGTGATCCCATTTCGATCGCCATCGCGGGTCCCGCTCGCTACCGTGTGGGCAAGCCGTTGTGGGGCGTTGAAAACGGGCCGGCATGGCGGTGAGGCATCACCACGACCAAATGCTAGTGCGGGGTTGCAATCTTGTCACACCCCCTCCATAGCATCTAAACTATGCCGAAGACCGCGACCGTGATCCGTAACATCGAGACCGCAGCCCGCAAGGCGGGACTCGCCTGGGAGCACCTACGAGAGGGTGGAAACCACTCCATCTACAGCCTCGACGGCTTGATCGTCCCGATCGCACGCCATGCGACCACCGACGGCTACCTGGAGGTCCGTATCTACAAGATGTGCGAAGCGAAGCTAGGAAAGGGTTGGTGGCGACGACTATGAAGACGCCATACACAGCGCTCGTCACACGTGGCGAGCGCTTCTGGCTTGTCCACGTCCCGGAAATCGAGCACTTCACCCAGGCCCGGAATCTATCCGAGGCCGAGGATATGGCGAAGGATCTCATCTCCTCGGTTCTGAAGAAGCCGGTGAAGACCATCGCAGTCGAATTGGACATCGCGCTGCCCAAGAAGGCGGTCAGGCACCTTGCGTTGGCCACTAAGAAAGCCGGCCAGGCCAGTCAGCTGCAGAACGAGGCGGCCCTCGAGCGGCGGGCCGCCGCCCGGGTGCTCCGAGACAGCGGCCTGACCTACACCGATATCGGCATTGCCCTAGGAATCTCCTACCAGCGAGCCCGCCAGCTCGTTCTGGAGAAGCTCAAGAAAGACTCCTAGGGCATCTGCGCAGCTCACGTCATGTCCTCTGGCTTTGGTGTCGGGGCAATGGTTCAGTATGTCCACACCGGTATAAACGCCGGTACACTGGTTTGCTGGACCTGTAGTAGGGGGCACGAGTGAGCATTCGCGGCAACACCACAACCGGCGCGGCGGCAGGAGCGTCGGCTGGCATGCACCTGTCCACCGACTTCCCATCCAGCCCCACTGGCGCCGACACCAAGAGCACCGCCATCGCCGGCGAACTCAACGCCTTTCTCAAGACGGCGCAGCTCGAGACCACGACCTACAACACGAGCGTGGACACCTTGCGGGAAGGACTCGTCGCCGCGCCCCAAGCGGTCGATGCGACTGATGCGGCTGGCGCAGCCGGTATCGAGGGAAGCGGAGAGGTCTACACGATATGACGATCATCGCGGGCGGTAACGCTGTCGGTGCGGCGCCGTGGATGAGCCGCGCCGAGCTGGCCCAGGCGTCCGGACTGCGCGAGGATCTGCTCGCCCGTTTCATCCCCGCCGCCGAGACCCCGAATGGCCCGATGTACCCGGCGCATCAGATGGCGCTTGCCGTTTATGTCAAGGAACTCACCGACCACAACCTGCCACCCGCCGTCGTCGAGGAAAAGATCCGCGAGTTCACCTCCCGCCCCCCGGTCGCCCCGGCCCCTGTGCCGACACGTGTTCGGCCGGCGATCACTCGCGGGATGTTGGCCACGTTAGGAGGTGTGGCTGCGGCGGCCCTCGTCGTAGGCGGTGTCGTCGGCGGGATCATCGGATCGAGCAACAACAAAGACAGCAACACCAGCGCCGCGGCGCCCACCGTCACTGTCGAAGCTGCAGCGCCGCAAATCAATCCCACCATCCCAGCGACACCCGACCCGGTCTGCGCCGAATGGGGCCCCATCTCGAACGCATATGGGGCGAAGCAGGATAAGTGGGCTCAGACGGACGCCAAGATGCCCGCATCGGCATGGGGTCCTGAGCAGAGGGCCCTCAATATGGACATGATCCCGATCATCCGATCTCAAGCGGCGGACATGAAGCGGCTTGCGGACAAGGCCCAGGATCCATTCTTGGCGCGGCTGATGCGTGAACAGGCCATGTACGAGGATGAATTCGCTTCTCGGCTGCCGAATTACGTACCGAGCGATCAGGCTCTGTGGCAGGCGGCAATTGATTACGGTGCTGCGGTCCGCGCGACTTGCCTAACGGTTAAGCCACAGTGATTCAGCGGCCCTCGACGCCGCACGCCGGTGAGCTGATCGGCGATCACTGGCCTGAGATCGACGAAGTCGCTCTACTGGCCGTCGCAACCGATCTGGGCCATAAGGCTGTCGCCGCCAATACAGCCGAAACCAAGACCTACAAAGACGGTGCCACCTACCAGCTTGCGCTCCCAGAGGGATTCGACAACCAGGTTCAAGCCATCTACCGCATAGGTGGGATGGCCACCGACTTGTCCGCGTGGATAGGCAAGGGCGCTGGCGAAACCGTGGCCAGCGCAACATCAGTCACGACCACCAAGACGATGATCACTACGGTCGTCACCGCTTGCGAAGCCGTCATCGCCGCAAAAGAGGCAGAGATACTGCTGCTTTGCACCGGGATCGTTGATCCCGTTTCCGCCAGAGCGCGCATCCAACAACTCCAGGCCGAGATCCGCCAAACAATAGATGCGGGCAACAAAGACATCCGGATCCTGTACGAGGGCATCTACGTGCCGGCGCCACCAACACCCCTTGGCCTAACGCCGCTGACGATGCACCTTGGGCCGCCCCCTTCTGCGCCACCCACCGTGGTGGCTGTGCCAACCGCTCCTGGCAGTTCATTTGGAGTCATCCCACCGCAGGCGGGATCAGGTCCTACAGTTGTCCCGGCCGCGGGCGGCGGAGGTTCGGCACAAGTCGAAGGCGTCGGTTTCGGCAAGACACCTAGCGCAGTCCCAGTTCAGCCGGCCACCCCTGGGCCAACGCCAGCCGCGTCGACTCCAGGCACGCCTGCGCCGGGTAGCGTGCCGGGCGCCGCATCGACACCGGCGAGCTCAGCCGGCGGGATAAGCAGTGCCGGTAGTGCTCTTCCGCAAGCTCCCTCCGTCTCAAGTCCCAGTGCGTCGGCTGCACCGTCGCTGCCTTCCGCGGGCTCTGCCTCGTCCAGCCTTGGAAGCGGCAGCGCGCCAACGTCTTCCGCCGGCTCGGCTTCGGGATCCCCGTCTAGTGGTGCTGCGTTGGTTTCATCTGGAGGAGGGGGAGGGGCGCCGTCCTCTGCTGCGGCCGGCTCGGCGGCGCAGCCTCAGGGGTTGGCTGCGCCTGGAGGCGCTGCGCAGGGGCAGCCGGCGACCTCCCTTCCGGCGGCTGCATCGACGTTGGCTGGACCTGCTTCGGTGGCGAGCACGTCTGCGTCTTCAGCGGCGTCGTCGGCGGCGTTTCGGCCACCTATGGAGTCGACGGTTTCGTCGTCGCCGGTGCAAGGAAGTCCTGGCTCGGCGACACCCGGGTCGTCGGTGCCCGCTGGCCAGAGCGTCCCCGCATCCGGTGGTCCTGCAGCTGCTCCGGCCGCATCAGTCGGTGCAGGCCCGTCGGTGGCTGCTCCAGCTGCCGCCGCGGGGGCTGCTGCCGCTGCCGGTGCGGCCGCCGCCGCTCCTCTAGCGCCACCAC
Organism: Mycobacterium sp.; assembly: GCA_046330855.1. Taxonomy (GTDB): domain Bacteria; phylum Actinomycetota; class Actinomycetes; order Mycobacteriales; family Mycobacteriaceae; genus Mycobacterium. Next base: position 20,751 of record JAXLRX010000008.1, on the reverse strand, counting down.
CAGCAGCCGGTGTCCCGAATCCTGCGGCGCCGATCCTTCCGGCATCTCCTGGCGCTGTTGGCACACCAGGCGGATCGGTGGGAACACCGATCGCTCCGCCCAATGTGATCAATACTTTTGGTGGCCACAACGTCGGGGCGAAGTTGGCGCGGATGGGCTCGCGCACCGTCGGTGCTGGCTTGTCGGCCACTCCCGAATTCACTGCGGCGACAGCCTTGACGGGAGCGCTGAACGATCCAGCCTTCGGGGTGGTGTCGGAGTGGGCCTGTGCGGTGTTCCAAACACCCGGGGAGAAGCCGCGTTTCGTCATCGCCAGCCGCGAGGGCCTGTCGTGGATCCCGTCTGGCATGTTCATGCCCGACGGAGTGACGATCGCCCACCTCGACGACACCGTCGACTGGGAGGTTCGCAAACGCTGGCGCGGCCTGCGGCCGCCGGCCCGAGTGCTGGCCAACTATGCGCGGATCATCGGCGAAGAACCCCGCATCGTCGTGGCCCGGCACTATCTGGGTCTGGATGGACTGTTCTCCGAACGCACTGTGGTGGTGGCCGATGACAAGACCGTCATCGACCCCAACCCGCTTCGCAATCCGGCCGGCCGCCATCGCCTTGAATTGGCCTCCCCCGACGGATGGTGGCCCCAAGTCCAGTCCATCCCAGAGGCGGAGATTCCCGAACGAATTCGCGGGGTAGCCAGTTGGGTAGCCGACACTCACGACCAGGCGTTCGGCGACGACCCACTGCGCGCAGCTGCTGTCGAGCACATTGGCCGCTCCGGAGGGGACCATCTGTGGCATGAGGTTGAGCAGCGCATGCATTACGTGCGCTCTGAGATCATGACCGCCCCAGTGGATGCGCCGGAACCTTTGGCCGAGGGTTGGAATGACGGTTTAGTTGCAGCCGAGCAGATGCTGCGTGGTTGGGAATCCTTGTGGTTGGGTCAGCGGCAAGCGAGCCGAGAGACGTTGGCGGACATGACGTATGCGGCGGTTGCGGCGACGATGTGACGTCGCTGCCGGGTGGTCTTGAAATGGCTCTTGTCTCGCCGCAGAGTTGAGCCTGTGTTCAGTCCGCAGGCCCGCTACAGGTTTTTCTTTTTGCTTTCGGACAGGTCAATGCTGCTGACCTCAGATGCGCCGATGATTCGACCTGTTGGATTCGGGCCGCGGCTGGACCGACATATGTTGTCGAGTCGCAGCGTCTATTCGCGGTGAGAGCCCTTTTCTGATGAGTGAGGATGGGGGAATGACCTATGTACCATCCCCGGTGCTTGAGGAACTTCGGGTCGAGTTAGCCACGTTCAAGCAAGCCTCGGGCGCTGACTGGGCATCTGCGGCTATGCACCTTGCGGGAGCGGTGGAGGCGTTGCTCGACGAGGCCGACTCCGCCTCGAGCTAGCCAAGCCTCGTGGAGTGTTCGGGGTTTGCCGTCTTGTCGGGTGGCTGTCCTAGGTTTTCCGCATGCGATGGGTTCTTCAGACGGTCGCCGCCGTGGTCCTGGTGGTGGCGTGGGCGGTTGTTGCCCCGCCGGCGATCGCCGCGGGAACGCGGCTGGTCGTCGGTATGCCGATCCGAGCGGGCTCGCATACCTGCAGCTTGGGATTCTTCGGAATCAACCAACGGGGAGACCGGTTGGCGGTCACATCTGGTCATTGTTCTGACGGCACTGGGCAACTCGTGTACTCCGATGGCGTGCCCATCGGTCAAGTCGTGGCGCATCGCCGAGACGCGAAGGATGCCCAGGGCAGGCTGACCGGATCGCGTGGCTACACCGTGATCGGCCTCTACCGCAGCTTCGGTCTGCAGCCCTACTTCGCGAAGATCGGGAACGCCGTTGAAGGCGATCTCATCACGAAGTATGGGGAGAGAAGCGGCAAGACCTCCGGGGTGGTCACTGCGTTGCGATCAGTGTCCGATCGACCGGATCTCGCGTTGATTTCCTCGGATATGGTTCAGCTACCGGGGGATTCCGGATCGCCGTGGGTGCGCGGCGGCCCGACCCTGATCGGGATAGGTTCGAGCGGGGACATGGAGAAGTCCGGAGGAACCGCCGGCAGCCAGGGGCAACCGGTCACGGCGCTGATCGACATGATTCGCGGTGAAGCCGGTGAGTGGGGTAACAATTTCCATGTGTGGATCGAATGAGTTTGCGTCGAACCCGTCGGGGATACGAAGAGATTTCGCCAGCTCGCTGTGCTGCTTGCGGGACACCGTTGATCGCGGGCGAGGTGCTGGTGGGGGTAATGCACTGCTCGTGTAGCGCGATCCGACTTCATCGCTCCCACACCTGCCTACTCTGCGGGGAAACGACCTTCACACCAGCGATGGGTCGGGATTGTCGCCCCCAAAGTCTCGACGGTCGACGCGGCTAAGTGTTGTCGGTGGGTGCCTCTACGCGGTGCGAGGGTCAGCGACCCACAGATGGGCCCGGGGGGCCGGCCGATCCGCCGCCCCCCATGAACACACCGGCAGCCGGAAGGTGTGCACGCCACAGTACGAGCTGGATCCTGATCTCAGGTGGTCTTGAGAAATCCCTGGTTCGGCGGCACGGTGATGTCGTGTGCCGATCCAGGATCGAACCAGGAGGTCCCCGTCGCTGCCCGTCGCACAGCCGCTCCAAAATCCAGGAAGCGGTTGCAGAGGTAGTCACCTTGGTGGAACGCCAGGCTGGCATCGCTCGCCTGATCGGATCCGCCAAAGGGATCACCCATGAGGGCGACCGTGTCGTGAGTTGGATGGGCCAGGCCGATCTCTACGAACTCGCCCCGCCTCTCAACGGTTACACCATGGCTGTCGCATCGACGGTGGATCGTGTGCCCGCCGTCCAGGCGAGGGGCACCGAATGGAATATCGAGACGTTCTTGTTCGGCGTCACAGGGGAGAGGCTTGAAGTCGACTGGGACGAACTTCCCGGCAGCGCCTGGGGAGCCACCGCCATCGAGGCTCTACGCGCCGCCGGATATCAAGTCGCCGACAGCGCGGCTGCCGGCACCTAGAACGCCCGGCGCGGAATCCGGCGGTAGTAGTCGATGACAGGCCGGCCGTCTCGGGTATGAGGACGAACCCATACGCGCCCAGGCTTGGTCGGGGCGTCATCGGCGGCACGCCATACCCCGGCCTTGTGGTCCCACACACTGTCTTCCGGAACCTCGCCTTGGAGCAGCGGATCGAGCCACGCGGACACTGCTTCCGTGGCGGCTTCGACGGTCAGCAGCCCTTCCGGCAGATTCGTGGCTGCCGCAGTTTTCTGGTATCCGGCGGACCAGTCTGGGGAAACGTCTATGCGCAGCGGGACCTCGCGGTCGCGTCCAGCGACTCTCTGCTGCAGCGCATCTCGCAATTTGTTGGCATTGATGTCGACGTAGCCGGCGTAGAGCGCGAGATCAACCAGATCGCGGTAGCGGCCGGTGCTTCGACCGAGCACGTCACGGAAGGTGACACCGGCGATCTTGTCGGCCAGCTGGCATTCCAGTGGGAAGAGGGGCACCGGGGTCGGGGGCCTCAGGCCGGGCATATCGCTGATCGCGGGAGTGACTTCGCGCCGTTCGATCTCGCTGACCTTGGTGGTGTCGTCGGCGGCGAGATCCAACCCGAAGACTGCGGCGCGTTGGCCGGCGATCGTGGCGGTGATCCGCCAGTTCGAGCCCTGGAGGCCGCCGGTGAAGGTGCCCACCTTCTGGTCGAGGGTGAAATCGAAGGGGTCCAGCTCGAAGTTCTCTCCAGTCAGAGGTTCAAGGTCCGAGCGGATGCTATCGAGGGTCCCGTAGTTCTCACTCGGGGTATTCAGGTCGATATCACGGGTGCTCCGCGCTCCGGGAATCCGGATAAGCAAGTTGGTGCCGCCGGCGACGATCCATGGGGCGGAGGGGTTTTCGAACATGCGCGCCATGAAGCGCTGCATGACGAACATCCGCAGCAGTTCGGGTTGGAGCACCCGGGTGGTCTTGGCCTGTTCGGCGGCGCGCCGACGCAGCGCATGCCAGAACGCGATTTCGCTGCTGTAGGCGCTAGTCCAACTCATGTGCGACCGAGGTTGTCGAGAAGATCGTTGGCGGCGATGAAGTCGGCGGGGGTATGGATCAACTCGAGTAGGCGAAGGGCGGCTTCCCGGCCGTGGTTGGCGGTCGCCGGGTCCAGGGCGGCGGCGATGTCGCGCAGGCTCTCCCCCCGACGCAGGATGGCGTCGTAGATGATCTTGCCGAGATGGTCCTGATTCTCATTGGCGATGTATAGGTCCGCGACGGTCTGGGGGATTGTGGTGGTGGGCAGACCATTGACCAGCTCCCACTGGGGCTTGGTCAAGCGCGGGTGAAAGGCGATCGAAGGGTTCCGGACGCGGCGGCTCTTAGTGTCGACGGTGAAATCGCACATGTCTGGCTGCAGATCGGAGAGTTCGTAAACATAATTGGCGGCGGTCAGATGGGAGACCACCGCATCGTTCCAGGTGTGCTCGTCGCCAAGCGTTCGGAGTCGCTCGCGTTTGAAGCGTTTGGGGGATAGCGCTAACCAGTCGCGGCGGACCTGGTCCAGCATCGGTTCCTCGGGGACGCCGACGAAGCGGTAGACACCGCGGGTGCCGGTGTGGTTGACGTGATGGCGGGCCACCAGGTGGGCCAGGGCCTTACGGGTCATGCCGGCGCGCAGCGCCTGGGCGGTGGTGAACATGCCCCACTGGGCCTCGGCTTCGGCGGCCAGCAATTCATGCGGCGAGTCGAAACCGAGCACCGGCTCGGTCGCCGGCACCGAATCCCGCCGGTTTTCACGGCCTGCGGCTTTAGTGCCCATACTGGCAGAAGTGTACCCCTATAGGGGTACAAACGTGTAGCTCACCGCCACCGGTTCTGGGCGCTAGCCGTCCACTAGTGATTTGAGATGTTGGCGCTGCGCGCCGCAGCAGATCCACTGATTAGACCGTCTTACGCCGCGCCGGCGAAAAGCTCTGCCTGCTGTAACACGAGCTCGACCGCTTTGTCCTCGCGGTCGGGCGGGTAGTCGTACTTGGCGAGGAGGCGCCGGATTTTGGTCCGCATCGTGGCCCGCACGCTCTCTTTGAGGTTCCAGTCGATGGTGGCGCTGGCGCGCACCGCCTCAACGAGTTCGTGGGCGATCTTTTTCAGCGTCGCGTCGCCCATCTCCAGCACGGCGGCGTCGTTTTGCACGATGGCGTCATAGAAGGCGATCTCGTCGGCGGCCAAACCCAGCTCCTCGTGGCGCTTCTGGTCATCGCGCATCTCCTTGGCCAACTTAACGAGTTCGGCGATGACCTCAGCGGTGGTGAGCGATCGGTTGGTGTAGCGGTTGATCGCCTCTTCGAGCTGCTCGCTGAACTTGCGGGCCTGCACGATGTTGGTGCGCCGCACCGTCTTGATCTCGTCGTTGAGGAGTCGGCGCAGCAGCCCCATCTGCAGGTTCGGCTTCTCCTTCTCGGCCAGGGAGTCGAGGAACTCGTCGGACAGGATGGACAGCTCCGGGGTCTCGACACCGGCCAGTTTGTAGATGTCGACGACCTCGTCGGCGGTCACCGCCTCGTTGACCAGCTGCGCGATGGCGGTGTCGATCTCGACCCCGCCGGAGCCGCCGCGGCCTGCGTCGGGGTTCTGGATCTTCAGGATGGCCGAGCGGACGCCGATGAACAGCCGCACGTCGTCGCGGATCGCGACAGCCTCATCGCGGGCCCCGCACAGGGCGTACGCCTTGGCCATCGCCAGTACCTGGTCGACGAACCGTTCGGTGCGGTCAGGGTCGCTCATCACGAAGTCCACCACGACCGCGTGCTGGGTGAGCCGCTCGGCCGGGGCCAGGTCCGGGGAGGAGTCGTAGTCGCAGCCGTGCAGCAGCGCGGTGATGATGTCGTGCTTCTCCAGCAGCGCGGCCACGATATCCTCGATCGGCACCCCGGCCTGGTCGCGGTCGGTCGGCGAGTATTCGGTGAGCGCCTTCTGCAAATTGGAGAACACCCCGATGTAGTCGACGATCAGCCCGCCGGGCTTGTCCCGGAACGTGCGGTTGACCCGGGCGATCGCCTGCATCAGGCCGGCACCCTGCATGGTCTTGTCCAGATACATGGTGTGCATCGACGGGGCATCGAACCCGGTGAGCCACATGTCACGCACGATGACCAGCTGCAGCGGGTCGTCGGGGTTCTTGGCCCGCAGCTTCAGGTCTTTCCGGACGTCCTTGGTGTAGACGTGCGGCTGGTATTCCGGCGGGTCGTCGGTGGACCCGGTCATGACGACCTTGATCACACCCTTGTTCGGGTCGGGGTCGTGCCACTCGGGGCGCAGCGCGACGATCTTCTCGTAGAGGCGCACCGCGATGCGCCTCGACATCACCACGATCATGCCCTTGCCGACCAGGGATTCCCGGCGCTTCTCCCAGTGCGCCACGATGTCGGCGGCGATGAGGTCTAGGCGCTCCTCGGCGCCGACGATGGCCTCCAGCCGCGACCACCGCGACTTGGCTTTGGCGGCTTCGGATTCCTCGACGTTCTCGGTGATCTCGTCGGCGGCGGCGTCCAGGGCGGCGTAGTCGGCGGCGCTGAGTTCCACCTTGGCCAGGCGGGATTCGTAGAAGATCTTGACCGTCGCCCCGTCCTCCACGGCGCGGGTGAGGTCGTAGATGTCGATGTAGTCACCGAACACGGCGCGAGTCGACTTGTCGGTGGACTCGATCGGGGTGCCGGTGAACCCGAGGAACGTCGCGCCGGGCAGTGCGTCGCGAAGGTGTTGCGCCAGGCCGGTTTTGATCCTTCCGCCGCTGTCGAGGGTGTCGCTGAATCCGTATTGGGAGCGGTGGGCTTCGTCGGCGACCACGACGACGTTGCGCCGGTCGGTGAGCACCGGGTTGCGGTCCCCGTCCTCGCCGGGACGGAACTTCTGCAGCGTTGTGAACACGATGCCGCCCGAGGCGCGGGTAAGCAGGGTGCGCAGCTGGTCGCGGCTGCCGGCTTGCTCCGGCGCCTCGGGCAGGATCCGGGCGGGGGCGAACACCTCCCCGAACAGCTGGTCGTCGAGGTCGTTGCGGTCGGTGATGAACACCAGGGTCGGGTTGGTCATCCGCGGATCGCGCATCACCTTGGCGGCGTAAAAAACCATCTCCAGGCTCTTGCCCGACCCCTGGGTGTGCCACACCACCCCGCCCCGGCGGTCCCCGTCCGGGGAGGAGGCGACCACGGTGGACTCCACCGCAGCATTGACCGCCCAATACTGGTGGTACTTGGCGACCCGCTTGATCAGCGCGCGGGTCTTCTGCCCGGTCGCGGGGTCGGTGACGGTCTCGTCGCTGAAGACGATGAAGTTGCGCACCAGATCCAGGAACCGAGCCCGGTCGAACACCCCCTTGATGAGGACCTCGAGTGCCGGCCGGTCGGTGACCACCTCTCTGCCCTCGATGGTCTTCCACGGGGCGTAGTGCTCGAACCCGCCGGTGAACGAGCTCATCGCCGCGCTGGTGCCATCGGAGATCACCGTGACCGCGTTCGCGGTGAACACCGACGGGATGTCGCTGCGGTAGTTGCCGATCTTGGTGAACGCCTTCTTCAAAGTGGCGACCTCGTTGGCGGGGTTCTTCAGCTCGATCAGGCCCAGCGGCAACCCGTTGACGAACACCAGCACATCCGGGCGGCGGGTCTTGCCGTCCTCGACGACGCTGAACTGGTTGACCACCAGCCAATCGTTGGCGTCGGGGTCTTCGAAGTCGATCAGCTGCACACTGGTCGTGCGCACCGACCCGTCGCCGGCGCGGTACTCCACCGGCACACCCTCGGTAATGAGCTTGTGGACTCGGGCGTTCTCGTCGATAAGGCTCTGCGACTCTGCCCGCTGCAGCCGCTTGATCGCCGCCTCGAGAATCTCGGTGTCGGCATCGGAGTTGATGCGCCGCAGTGCATCTCGCAGCCGGCCGAGAAGGTAGACCTGCTCGAAGGACTCCCGTTCCTGATCCGGTCCTCCGGGGCCGATGTTGGGGCCGTGGGCGCGGGCGTACCCGAGTTGCGCCAGCCACTCCAGCGCTGCTTCCTCTACCACCGACTCGTCGACGGCGCTCATGCGACGTCATCCTTGGCTTCCGGGACGCGGATGCGACCGGACAGAAGTTCGGGGAGGAGGGTGTCACGGAGAGCGGTTAGGCGATCGTTCTCCTCGGCTGCGGATGCTCCCCGCGCGAGAAGTGATTGAGCAACTGGCGCAAAGGCAGGGTCGGTTGGTATCTCGATAGGCAATTGCTCCAGTAGATCAGTCGCTAGCCTGCCGGTGCCGTGACCTGCTTCATCAACCAGTTCGAGAATCGCGGCGGTACTCGCGCGTAGAGCGATGGTCAAAACCGCGGGGCAGATTCGAGGAATGATCGCCTTGCAATCTTGGCCGAAGGCGACGTCCCGTTGCGTTAGCCCGAAGCGGAATTCGGACTTCAAGCTCATCCCGCGCACAACGAATACGACAGTTCCCGCAGGCACGATGTTGGTCGCTGCGTCGGCTCCTAAGAGGGTTAAGTTCCGGTCGCTCTTGCGGACATAAAGGGTCTTGAGGCTCGCAGCTGAGACCCACGGCAGCGTGCCACCCCAATAGCTGCTATTTGTCGTACTGGGAGTCCCACCTGAAAGCCAGCGTCCGACATCCTTCAGCGCAGTAAGTTCCGCTCCTTTAGAGCAAGCTTCTACGTACGCCGCCTGAGCAATATCGAGAACGAGGTTTTGGACCCTGCGGTTCGACTCGATCTTGTCGTCGAGCGCCCCGAGCGTCGCCGCAATCCCGCGCTGCTCGGGGACTGGCGGTAAATCGAGTTCCACTTTCACCAGTTCGGATTGTCGGATACCCGAAACCGTGGTTCCAGTTGAACGCGCGATTAATTGATTTCGGACATCGCCGCTGCGAAGAAGGTAGTAGAGATACCTACCTTCCAATACCCCAGCCTTTCCTCGAAGGCCAAATAGACGCTGTCCGAGACACCAATCAGTGTCTTCCGGGAGGTATGCAACCTCACCCGTTGGGGCCTCCGAAGTGAGCAATACGTCACCGGCTCTGAGTGGTTCCTTCATCCACTTGTTGAACAACTCGTCAGCGACGTAGTGGTGGTCGTTACCGTCGACTCGGCTGTCTTTTATGTTTATCGCAGACACGACGCGGTGCCCCTTCGAAGACCAGTCTCCGCCCAACTTCTTGGGGGTCTTGCCTCGGTGATCAATCAGAAGGTCTAGCGCTTCGCCAAGTAGCACGCGTGTCCGAGTCACCCCAGACTGCCCAACTGCGCCCGCACCAACTCCTCCAGTTCCCGTCCCCGGTCGAACTCTGCGTAGAGCTCGGCGGTGAGTCGTGTGATCTTGTCGGCGATTGGCTCGTCGTCGGCTTCTGCTTCCTCGGTGCCGACGTATCTACCTGGGGTGAGGACGAAATCGTGCTTCTTGATCTCCTCGAGGCTGGCCGCTTTGGTGAACCCGGCGATGTCGGCGTAGTCGCCGTCGTGGTTGCGCCAGGCGTGATAGGTGGCGGCGATCTTGGCGATGTCGGCGTCCGCCAGATCGCGCAGCTTGCGGGTGACCATGTGTCCGAGGTTGCGAGCGTCGATGAACAGGACCTCGCCGACGCGGCGGCGGTGGCCATTGCCGTGGCGATCCTTCGAAACGAACCACAGGGCCACAGGGATCCCGGTGTTGAAAAACAGCTTGTCGGGCATGGCGACAATGCAGTCGACGAGGTCCTCCTCGACGAGCTTGCGGCGGATGTCGCCCTCTCCGCTGGTCTTCGATGACAGCGATCCGTTGGCAAGGACGAATCCCGCTGTGCCCCTGGGTCCGAGGTGGTAGATGAAGTGTTGAACCCAGGCGAAGTTGGCATTGCCGGCCGGTGGGGTGCCGTACTTCCACCGCGGGTCGTCGGCGAGTTTGGGGTTGTACCAATCCGACACGTTGAACGGTGGTTCTGTAGACCCTTTCGGCGTGTTGCATTAGCCCGACGATTCAGGGGCGGGCTCCGTGCCAATCAGTCCAGTTGCGGGAGAGGACTGCGGATTAGCTGGCGGTCCCGCCCGGCCGGTCAGGGGCGGCGCTCTGGTGCCGAGTCGAACTGGCCGATGATGGCATCTGTGTTTTGAAGCAACCCAGCCATTATTCGGAACCGGTGATGGTAATCGCGCGGGTCGTCAACGGGGTGCACTGCGTCGAGGAATCGTCCGCGGACCTGTTCGTTGACGTCCGGTAGGTATTCGGCCACTAGATCACCCGTAAGGTCCGACCAGGCAGCCCGCCATCGGTCCTCGTACGCCCTCATTTGCTTTGCAATCCGGTGCGTGCGGACGCTCTCGGGGTCATCGGGATCTTTCGGAGCGGGAAGTAGTCCTGCGAAGTTCAAGGTCGAGGTGCTGATGCCGGAAGTATCGGGTCGGAGCTCCTCGATTCCGGAAAGTCGCGCCACAGCGATCGCGACCGCGTCGACGGCGTGGCTCGTCTCCGGGACCGCGCTGAGCTCGTCTGGCAATGCAATGGTCGCCACCGTCTGGATCACTGCGGGGTCGACGGCGAGGGATATCGAACCTATTGCCTCGTGGAGGTTGATGTAGCGAGAGGCTCGGCCGCCGCGTGAGTAGAGATCGCACAGTTCTACGTCGCCAAACATCGTGGTGAACTCCTCACCGACACCTGGATCGAGGTCACCGGGTTGGAGATTCAACCGAACTCGGTGCAGCCAGTAGCGGATCGTTGAGCGATCACCAACATCTTGGTCGTGCAAACGTCGAAACATGTTCTCGATTGCAGCCTCATACGTACCGAGATGCAGGGCCAACCCGCACTTGCGGTCGATGATCCGATCCGGATTGAGCCCGAATTTGCCTGCTCCAGATGCCGATTCGGTGACATCGGCGGTGTACGAAGCGACATCGGGCCAAAGTTCGTATCGGCTGCTGTGATACCAGTACACCTGGTCAACCAGGTCGTCCTGGAGAGCGGGATCTTGGCTGTTACGCAGCGTCGGCCGCTCTTGGGTGATGTCCACGAGAGTGCGGCATCGGCATTGCGAGTACTGCGTGGTCTGCATCGTGGACTGCCGCTCGTAATCCTCGGCGGTAATCCGGACTCGTTCGCCGCACCCGGTACAGATGAACCAGTAGTCGTAGTTGAATCCGGCGAACGGCTGATCGGAGCATTCTCGTTCGGTCATTGGATCAGGGTTCTCAACCGCCGGTGCCAGATTCCTCGTTTACCCGACCTTGCTAGTCGGCTTCGAACCCGGACTGCTCGAACTTCAGTGTCTGGGCGTTCTCCCTGATCGTCCGAATCTTGGCTTCGTCGAACCCGTTGTTTGCGACGGCCGTGATCTCAAGCCTGACCTCCAGCTGCACACCGTCAACGGCGGCCAGGTGCTGAATCACCTCGCTGGTGATCTTGCCGAAGTCGCGCGCGTAGAAGTCGGGGTTCAGCTTCACTGTGCCGAAATACCGCGTCTGCTCCGGTCGCGGTGGCGCAGGCGGCGGCGCCGGCGGCCCGGGGGGATACGGCCCCGGCGGGTGCGGCCCAGGACCTGGCGGTGGTCCCGGAGGTTCCGGTGGTTCAGGCGGAACCTCATGAGCGCGTTGATCTTCCGCGCGTTGCGGCTTCACTAGAAGAAGGCTGTCGACAGTGGCCGGCAGGTCGCCGGCAGAGTCGGTGGGCAGGACCAGTCCGGTGTACTTCTGTCCGTCCCAGCCGTCAGCGAGGGCGAATCCTTGGTTCTGCCAGTCGATGGGCGTGTCGAGCGAGGACAGGACTCCGTCTTCCAGCACCTTACGATCGCGCAGCCGGGCGAGGTACGGATAGGTCGTGTAGAAGGCCCAGAGGGTTCCCAGGCTGATGTGGCCCTCGCGGTCGAAGGCCGCGGCCAAAGTCGTGTCCAGATCAAGTCGGATAGCCGCCGATGCCCGCCGAAGCACAAGTTCGGACTTCTCGATCAGCCGGGCGGCGGTGCGCTTGGCCAGGTTGTCTGGGCTGCCTTCGGCCTTGATCGCTTCAAGTTGCATGGGCCGGGTCGGATCAGGTTGCGAGGGCACCAGCGCCCAGTGGTAGGCGCCGAGTAGCCGGTCCTTCGCCGTGCGATCGGCGCGTTCGAGGCGCTCCACGGCCTGCTGACGCTGCTGGGCGGTCAAGTTGAGGACACCATCGGCGTTGTCACGCACATACTTCCAGGCCAGGTATTCGCGAATCGAGAACTGCAGTTCGTCGTAGCGAGCAGCATCGGCCGCCAGGAAGACCAGCATGTTGCGGTGGGTCCGCGCCCCGGACCCGCGCCGTTCCAGCACCTCGGTCGCCCACCGGTAGGCCGGTGAGTCGGCGGCCTGTCGGCGGTCGTGGACGTGAGCCGGGGGCACGATGACCAGCCGGGCTTCCTGCCCGTCGGGGACATCAGCGGAGCTCTCCGGTGCTACGTGGACGGCGGCGAACCCATCCGGAGAAGGGCTGCGGTGGTCTTGTAGCCGCCGGATGACTTCGGCCCACACATCCTCGGGGTGCAGCCGTTCGGCGTAGTCGCGGGCCGTTCGGGTGGTGTTGGCCTGGGTATCGAACCAGTACTGATCCCCAGACGAATAAAAGTACGTGGCCTTGTCCGCGAGTTGGTTGAGCGCGGAGTAGAAGTTGCCGGGCACATCGCCGGGAAGTGCAGTTCCTAGGAATGCCCGCTGCTTGTGGATGCCCTTGTGTGCGCTGTTCAGAGTGGGGGTCGCCCCGACGAACACGGTGCGGGCCAGCCGCTGGGTGACAAAGCGCTTGCCGAGGAGATCTGGGTTGTCCCGGTCGACTTGGGTTGGTGCTGCGTTGGTTCCATCGACGTCGGTGTCGATGATGACCTTCCATTGGTCCTCGAGGTACTGGCTGATTTCGGTCATCACGTCCGCGTCCCGAAGGGGCACGGAGCCGGGCATGATCAGCGGCGCGGTGTCGTTACTGCGCCAGAGCGAGCCGACGATGGTGTTCATCAACCGCAGCACGCCGCGGGTGCGTTGGAACCGCTCCAGGGTCGACCACTCCTGGTAGAGCCGGTCGAACAGTTCCGGGTGAATCGGGTAGGTGGCGCGGATGCGGTCGATGTAGGCGTTCTCGGTGACCTCGCTGGGGAACTCGGAGTGATGCTGGCGGTAGAACTTCACTACGGCATTGGCGGTGGCGCTGATCCGTGCCAGAGCCTCCCCGTCGGGCGCGGTGAACAGCCGCCGCTTGACGATCTCGAAGGACTCTTCGGGATTGGCGGCCTTCCACTGGTCGGCAACCCGTCGCACGATGTTCTGCAGGCGGCGCAACGCTTCGCGGCCGTTCTCGCCGCCGACTTCTTCCTCGCTGATGTTGTCATCGCCGTCGGTGTCCCGGGCTGAGGCCGGGATCGAGATCACCACCAGAGCTCCGGGAACGGCTTTGGCTGTCTCGGTGAGCGTTTGAGCGAAGGTGAACTGGGTGTCGAAGCTGCCGCCGGCAAGATCGTCACGACCGTAGAGCTGGCGGGCGTAGGCCACCCATTCGTCGATCAGGATGACGGCCGGGGCGTATTTGGTGAGCAGTTCGCGCAGGCTGTCGCCGGGGTTGGTGGAGGTGCGGTCGGCTTCGGCGACGATCTCGTAGGCTTCACGACCGCCGAGTTGCCAGGCCAGCTCGCCCCACAGCGTGTTGATCTTGGTGCCGTCCGGTTTGGGCTTCAGGCCCGACGGTTCCAGATGGTTACCGACTAGAGCGACCCGCCCGATGGGCCGGTCGAGCTTGGCTGCTCCCAGCAGGTCCTCGATCTCCTGTGGGTACTCGGTGATCGGCCGGCCGGAAGCCAGATGCCACAGGGCCAGCATGGAGTGGGTCTTGCCGCCACCGAAGTTGGTCTGCAAGTTGATCACCGGAGAGGCGTTCATATCCCCGGAGAGCCGTTTGACCGCGCGGGTAATCAGATCGCGCAGACCCCCGGTGAGGAAGGTGCGGCGGAAGAACTCCACCGGGTCGGTGTACTCCGGGTCGCCCTCGCCGCGGGCGACCATCGCCAGGTCTGCGGCGAACTCCGCCGCCCGGAAGTTGCCCTTCGCCACATCGTCATGCGGGCGTAGGACTTCCCTCCACGGCGGAAGCCCAACCGAACCGACCTCCGTAGCGCCCGCGATCTTGACCACGCGGCGGTCCTCCTGCTCGGAGGACACCCGGCGGAGGTCGATCCGCGAGCGTTTGACTTCGTCGGCGGATTCAGGTGCCCCGATGGCCCGCAGCAGCCGTTCTGCGGTGTCCAGTGCCCGGTAAGCGTCATCGGCAGTGAACGGCTCGTGGTGGGCCTCGCGGTCGCGGACTTCCCGCATCTCGCTGGCCAGGCTCTGCTCCGCGCGAGACAGCAAGTCTCCGAACGGATACCAGCCCGGAATCGCCCGCGAAGTGACGTTCTCGGTCAGCATCCGCAACCCGTTTTGCGGGTCGACCGGGTTGTATTTCTTGTCGCCTCCGGCGCCCTTGCCGGCGTCTTTGGCGGCGAGCAGCATCGTCCAGTTCTTGTCCGTGGGGATCTTGTCTCGGGTGGCGCCGGTGATGAACGTGTCCAGCGACTCGCCGAGCAGCTCTAAAGCCCGGCGGATGCGTTCGCGGTTACTGGTCGCCATCTAGCTACTCCCCCTCGAAGTCGATCGTTGATTGAACGGGTCGTGACGCTGCTGTTGCAGCGCCTGCGGCGATTTCGTTCCACGCTGTGCCGAGTGCGTTGAAGTCCACGGCCAGTTTTGTTTCTTTGCGGCTCTCGGCGATTGAGAACAGTAGGAACGCCAGCTCCTTGCACAAATCGCGCTCGATGGAGGCTGGAACACGCCCCAGCAGCGCAGAGGCAGCCGGGATTCCCTCAGCGGCGAGCACGCGGGTGAGGTGCATGACGACCTCCCAGACACTGATGGATGGGTCAGTCGCGGGGTCATAGGCGGCGTCGAGCTTGCTGGGTGCAAAGAGGGTGACCTTGTTGGCCCGGCTAGTCAGGATCCCCGCGTGGTCAAGATGGTCGATCGAGGCGTTTCGCGCGCGGGCGATATTGTCCGCATCCCCATACGGGCCCGTATCAAATCCGTACTGGCGGAACCACACAAGGGCGAACCTGGTGTCCGCGTCGAAGTCACCTTCTTGTTCAACCAGAACCTCGTCGAGAACTTCGTTGATCCGCGCCAGCGCGGACCGCACCGACATTTTCGAACCGTCGTCCTCCAACACCGCCGAGTAGCGCGAAAACACTGCCATGCCCGGCCCTATGGCGGCCTGGGGAAGGTCGACCGGAGCGATAGCTCCCTGCTGCAACTCCCTGAGTGCTTTGGGTAGTTCTTCCTTCAAAGCCGAAATGAACCGTCGGCGGTCTGTACGAGGTGCCTGTTCAGGTCGGGGCCTCAGGGCAAGCACGATCGACGAAGCGAGGGCATTCTTGCCCGCACCGATCATCCGGTTACTCATCTCACTGCGTACAGGCCACGTCGCGGTAACCGACCAACCGGATTGGATCATTCCTTCGAGAAGGGTCTCCCAACCTGTAGAGGCCTCCTCGCCTTCGATCGACTCAGATTGCTTGAAGGCGTAGTAGACGGCAATTGGAAAGTCGGGAAGAGCGGACTCGCGAGCAATTCGGAAGACTTCCCGGAATCCCTTCTCAAAGAACTCGTGTGCCCCTTCTTTCCCGCCATGTCGATATGGATTTGCCACGAGTTCTTCGGATTTCGGAACGAGCATTGTGCTCAGGAGGTTGGGGTGGATCTGGCGTAGTGATCGACGAAGCCAAACATAAAAGAAATCCGAAAGATCGGAGTAACCGATGTTGTCGTAGTAAGGCGGGTCTGTAGAGATCAGGAACCCTGCAAATGATCTGTCGGATGCAGATGCCTGCCGAGCTTCCCCAGGTGTCCTTCCTGCGACGTTAATTGCCTTGGCGATGCTGTTTAGGCTCACGGTGTACGAGCCCGCCGCCTGACCGAATGGCGTTGACTCTGCGTAGTCCCAAACCATTGGGATGGCTTGCCGTGTAAACAGATGCCTAATCTGGGTTTTGGTGTTCTCCCAACCACACAACGAGTTCGCGATGTCAGCCAGACGGCTGACCCCGAATCCTAGGTAAGTAGCGACCGCGTCCGCGTAAGCGGCCGCCCCGTCCCCGCCGGCTTCGAGTGCTGCGCCTTGAGGCACTCCTGCGTTCAGTGCGTCCCTCAGAATCTGTTCTCGAACGTCGCAGACGAGATCGCTAAAAGTCGTAAGAGCAGTGAGCTGGCGAGGTGTGAACAAGCCTGCAAACGTGTTGATCCCATAATTTGGTGTCTTGAAGTCACGAGGGTTTGCGGCCAGAACTCCATCAGGAACATCGGCCGGGGGGGCGATGGCGGCAGCTGCTTCGTGCTCGTGATTTGGGGGCAGATACATGCGGGTTCGGTTGCCCTCGGCCACGATGGCCATGAGTTGCTGACTCATCCGGCCAGCTCGGCCTTCGAGCCGGACGTAATTGAGTTCAACCGCGGCTCCGCAGCCTACGCAGTTTGCACCGGTTCGGCCGATGGTGCCGTCCAACTCGGCGGTAGGCGCCTTCTTGAGATCGTGGCTAATTTCGAACCTCACCCGGCCATCGACAACGGACGGAGTCACATACGCCTCTTGGCCTTTCTTCTTGCTGATCCACCACGAACGAACAAGAGGCATGTTGATTCCACATGCCGGGTTGGGGCAGGTGACCGTACGCGTCCAGATCCAGGCGATCACAGTGGCTGCGGAGCCGTCGGGCAGGGTCGCTTTTGGGTACAGGTGACCGATACGTTTTTCTGCTTCGTCGCGCATCCATTGGCCATAGCGGCGGACGTCCTCGGCGAGGCCCGAGGCGCGCGGCCAGGGATGGTCGAGTTGATCTCTCGAAATCTCCGGCGACACCGGCGGTCGGCCGGCGAATTTTGGAGGGAACTCGATCAGTGCTTTGTTGATCAGCACGGCGACCGGATTCAGATCAGAAGCGTGTGCCTCCAAGCCAAGGCGTTGTGCTTCCAGAGGAATAGTGCCGCCGCCAGCGAATGGGTCGAGGATAGGCGGTGGGCTTCCGCCTGTGGATTCCAGGATTTCTTGCCGTGCTTGGGCGAGTAGCTGCTCGTTGTTGGAGTTCTCCCAGGTGACAAGCTGTTCCATCAACGTATGCAGTCGTTTTCGTTCCTGCGCGACGTCCTCGTCGGTGGGGAACTTGTCTGGATGCGAAGACGGGTCGTCAACCAACTGTGCAAATAGGACAGCGCGGGCGGCGGCAAGAGGCCGCCTGGCCCACCACAAATGCAGAGTGGAGGGGTGGCCGTGGCGGATGGATTTCTCCCGTGCGGATTCCTCGTTGATCGTCTTGAGCGGGATGCCGACTTCAATCAGCTTGCGTTTCGGGGTGTCTGTCACCGGTGGTGTCCTTTGGTTGGTCGATCGGTCCCGACGGCGGGGGTCAGCATGGTGGTGTTCCTCGCTCCCAGGTCTTGGCCCAGTTGAGTCGCACGTCGGTGGCGGCAAGGTCGCCGAGGTTGATGCTTCGGAAGTGCTCGGCGATGTAGCGGAGCTGGTCGTGTTCGGGTCCGTCTGGGCTGACTTCGACCATCACAAGGCGATGCGCCGCGGGGACGTTCTTGCCGAGGAGGACTTCGTTGAGGGTGATGGTGAAGTCCTCCGCTCCGGCGATGCGGCCCTTGACTTCAATAAAGACGGAGTCGCCTTCGGGGGTCGTGGAGTGGATGTCGTAGCCGGTGTTGTTGTGCGGCATCTCCACTGGCTCTCGGCCCAGTGCGCGTTCGGCGGCCAAGGCGGCGTCGACCGCGCGGCGTTCAACTCCGGCTGTCTCCTTGGCGTAGGTGGCGATGGGTCCGGGGATGAGGCCGGCGGGGATGACGAGTGCGGCGCCGACCACGGTTGGTGGTCTTGCGGCGAGTTGCGCTTCGGCGTCGAGTTGGGCGGTGCGTCGTTCGAGGCGGGCTTCGAGTTCGCGGGCGCGGGCTTCCAGCCGGTCGGGGCTTTGCCGGTTCTTGCGGGACCGCCCAGCCTTGCCGGCGCTCTGGGCGTCGCGGAGTCGGGCGGCTTCGGCGTCGAGGTAGTTGATCTGCTGCACCAGTCTCTGCCGCACAGCGGATTTCGTCTTCTCGATCAGCGGCAGGAGTTGGTCGCGGACCTGTTGGAGGTGTTGCGGTTGGGCGTGGGTTACCGCCCACGAGGTCGCCAGCTGTTCCACACCGGTAGTCAGCCAGGCGCTGGTGAGCGCTGATTGGGCCGCGGGTCGGGCCTGTTCGGGCAGGGGGTGCAGGTCAAGGTAGGGGGCCGGGCCGGTCGTCATCGCCTCGCCGGTGGAGGTGAGGGTGACGAACTCGAAGTGTTTGGATACCACTGTTCCGGTGCCGTCGACGATCTCGGCGGTCAGCGCCACGATGAGCCGCGGTTCGGTGCCTGGGTCGGTGGGGTCGAACAGTAGTGTCCCGGCTTCCAGGACGCCGCGGTGAGATTCGATGGTGGCGTCGAGGACGGTGTCCATCAGCGGGTGCCCGGGGGCGAGAAGTTCGGCGCGGCGGGCGTCGTCGGCGTCGACGCAGTCGGGTTCGAAGGTGGCGCGTTCGTAGCGGGTGGCGATTGGGAGGGCAGCGCCGGGGCGTTGCCTGGTGCGGATGGTGGCCGGCACGTTGGCGATCTCGTAGCGGCCCTGCTCGCGGCGGCTGATCCGTCCGCCGAGTCGTTTGAAGGCGTCGCGGAAGAACAGTTCGATGTAGTAGGGCTGCAGGCGCCGGGCGCGGGCTTCGTCCATCTGGCGGCGCAGCATGCTGAGTTGGTGCGGGGTCAGCGACTCGCGGGCCAGTGCGCGTTCTCGCAATAAGTCTTCGGTGCCCTTGGACACCTCGGCGTCGAGGACGCGTTCCAGTTCTGCTTGGCGTGCCGGGTCGTCCCCGTAGCGGACGGCCTCCATGAGCAGCTTGCTCAGCGGCTGGTCTTTGAATGCCTCACCGAGGACGTCGAACAGCCGGCCGCCGTAGGCGGCGCGTTGGGCTTCCATCTTGTCCAGCAGCCGTGCGAACACCTGGCCCTCGCGGGTCTCGTCGGCGACCAGATTCCACAACCGGCAGACTTGTTTCTGGCCGATGCGGTGGATGCGCCCGAACCGTTGCTCGATGCGGTTGGGGTTCCAGGGCAGGTCGTAGTTGATCATCAGGTGCGCAGCCTGGAGGTTGAGACCTTCACCGGCGGCGTCGGTGGCCACTAGGACACGCACGTCGGGGTCGTGGGTGAAGGCCTCGCGGATGACGCGGCGATCGCCACGCTGGGTGCCGCCGTGGATGGTGACGACCGCGTCGGCGCGACCCAGGACGTTGCGGATCTGCTGGGTTAGGTAGTTCAGGGTGTCGCGGTGCTCGGTGAAGATGATCAGCTTGCGGGGGCCGTGGTCGCTGTCGAGCACGTGTTTGTCGTCGAGTAGCAGACGCCGCAGCTCGGTCCATTTGCGGTCCTCGCCGCTGTCGCTGACCGACCGTGCCAGGTCTACCAACTTGTCGAGTTGGGCGATTTCGAACTCCAACTCGGCCACCGTCTGGGCGGCCGTGGCCGCGTCGACGACCGCCTCTTCGAGATTCTCGGTTTCCTCGGCGTCGAGTTCGTCGGGATCCTCCAGCCGCGTCCACGGCAGGTTGGCCATCGCGTCTTCCATCGGGGAGAAGCGGGGGTTGAGCATCTCTTGGCGTTTGGCTTCCAGACGTTCGCGGCGGCGTTGCAGGGAGCGCAGAATCGCGTGCGTGCTGGAGGCCAGGCGGCGTTGCAGCACCGTCAGGGCGAAGCCGACGGTGCGGGCACGGGGGTTGTCGCTACCGAGCCGCTCGGCGCGGTTCATTTCTTCCCGGACGTAGCGGGTGACTTCGTCGTAGAGGTGCTTCTCGCCGTCGGAGAGTTGGTAGGGCACGGTTTCGGCGATGCGCTCGGGGAACAGCGGCTTGCCTTCGAATGTCAGCAGCTCTTCTTTGACCATGCGGCGCATCAGCCCGGTGGTATCGGTGGTGTGGGCACCGGAGCGGTATTCGCCTTCGAAGCGGTCTGGGTCGAGTAGGGCCATGAAGGCTTGGAAGCTGGACTCGCTGCCGGCGTGTGGGGTGGCGGTCATGAGCAGCAGATGCCGCGTGATCTCACCGAGGCGTTGGCCGAGTTGATAGCGGCGGGTGGTGTCCAGTTCCCCGCTGTAGTAGTTCGCCGACATCCGGTGTGCTTCGTCAACCACGATCAGGTCCCAGTCACTGGCGTCCAGCAGAGCCAGCAGGTCGTCGCTGCGGGCCAGCTGGTCCATGCGGGCAATCAGGATCGGGTAGCGGGTGAACGGGTTGCTGTCGACGAGGTTGGTGATCATCTCCCGGGACAGCAGTTCGGCGGTGATGCCGAACTTGGCAGCCAGTTCGTCTTGCCACTGCTCGACCAGGCTGCCGGGGGCGATGATGAGCATCCGGCTCAGATCGCCGCGGAGCATGAGTTCCTTGGCATACAGACCGGCCATGATCGTCTTGCCGGCGCCCGGGTCATCAGCCAGCAGGAACCTTAGCGGCGTGCGTGGCAGCAGCTCCCCGTACACGGCTTTGATCTGGTGGGGCAGCGGATCCACGGCGCTGGAGGACACCGCGACCATCGGATCGTGCAGTCCGGCCATGCGGATACGCAGGGCCTCGGCCACCAGTCGGAACTCGGCAGGGTCGGCGTCGAACTGCCACCGGCTGGTGGGGGCTTCGATGGACAGCGACGGTTCGTCGGCGCGGTAGAGCAGGCGCTGGCCCAGACCGCCGTCGC
>JAXLRX010000007.1:0-102085 GCA_046330855.1 Mycobacterium sp. | reverse complement strand
CCCACCGGATGACTCTCAGCTCGCGCCGGCGGCGTCCACCAATCGCTGGTGTTCCTCGGGGCCGACGTCGACGGCCTCGTCGACCAGCAGTACCGGGATCCCGTCGTCGATCCGGTAGGCCTTGTGCAGGCGGGGGTTGTACAGCAGGTTGTCGACCAGCAGCAGCGGTCCGCGGTCGGCGGGGCACACCAGGATGCTCAGTAGCTTCTCGTCGAGCACGGCGGGCGGTGGCCTAGGGCGTCGTGGGGGTGATGACGGCCGGAGCCGGTGCCGCTGCCATCCCCGGGGCGACGGCTCCGGGCGCCACATTGGCGGGGTTGGCCGCACCGGGCGCCGCGCCGGCGCCCATCACCGCACCGTTGGCCTGCTTGGCCTGCGCGGCCTGCAGGATCTGCATCTGCGCCTGGATCTTCTGCTGGTAGGCGATGGTGTCCTTGAGAGCCCCGATCAGCGGAAGCTGGTTGGGCCGGTGCGTCATCGCCTCTTTGATCTCGTCGAGGTACTGCTTGGAGGGCTTGAAACCCATCGACCGCAGCTTGAGCACGGTCTTGAGCAGATTGGACAGCTGCCCGCCACCGGACCCGACGGCGTACTCCTCGGCGAGCTGATCGAGCACATCACCCTGGGTGGCGCCCGCGGCGGACGTGGCGGCATCGGCGGAGGCCGCGACTCCCGCAGCGGCACCGCCCTCGACGGCCACCTTGGGGGCCGGGGCGGTGGTGGGCGGCAGCGCACTCGGGTAGGCCGACCCGCTGGACGGTGCCGGAGCCGGTGCGGGTGCCGGCGTCTCGGAGGGATCCGCGTAGGCCATGGCCGACCCGAAGATCAGCCCGGTGGCGACCACAGCCCCGGTGAGGCCGATGCGCGCCGAACGCCGACCACCGTTAGTCACCGTCATTGAATTCCTCCACCCAGTCTTGACGACCCCGGCCAAGCCTAACAGCGCAAATCAGCTGTCGCTCTTGGCGAGGGCCGCGCGGACCGCAGCCGTCAGTCTCTTGTACCTGCCCGTATCGGGATCCAGGTGCCAGGCGTTACGCCCGGCCTTGGGCACGCCGGCCGCCTTCAGGGAGGACACCGTGGGCCGATAGGAGGCGCTGACCGGCAGTTCTGGGACCACGTGGACGAGGTCGGGGGGCAGGCCGGCGGGCATCGCCGAGACGGCTTCGGAGATGTCGGCGGCCGTCACGCTCATCCCGGGGCGAAGTGCCACCGCAGTGACGGCCAGCGTGCCGTTGGACGTCTCCAGCGGATAGGTCACGGCCAGGTCGACGGCGGAGATGGCTCCGACCGCATCGGTGATCGGGGCCGGGAACACCACGCCGCGGTGGGTGCGGATCAGGCCGGAACGGTTACCGAGCAGCCAGTAGTCGCCGTCGGCGTCCCGCCGGAACACGTACTCGGTGGAGATCCAGATGTCGCCGGCGGCGAACACGCCGCGTTTGATCGAGGCGGTCGGGTCGATCGGACCCCACGGCTTGGCCAGCAGCACCCCGATCTCGTCGCGGCCGGCCACCCGGACGAAGCCGCGGGAATCCTCCAGGATGAGGTCCTCGTCGGCGTCGTAGGCGCCGAGTTCCACCTGACCGCCGCCGGGCAGGGGCCGGCCCTCGCTGCCGACCTTGATGCCCGCGACGTTGGCCAACACCGCCTGTCCGTCGGAGGTGGCGAAGAACTCCACGATCTTGGCGGGGGCGAAGACGTCGAGGATCCGATTCCACAGTCCGGTCGGCATGCCCGATCCCATGAACAACCGGATGGGATTGTTGCCGGACAGCGAGAAGTCCGGGTCGTCGATGACCTCGCGCAGCATCGACCAGGTGTAGGTGACAACGGAGACGCCGTACTGGCGGACCTCCTCGAGGAACCGCTTCGGATTGAGCCCCCGCGACAGCGCGATCCGCGACCCCGCGACCACCGCGCCGCCCAGGCTGACCAGCAGGCCGGACTGGTGGTGCAGCGGGGTCAGGCAGTAGACGGTGTCGTTTCGGGTCAGCGCCGCGGCGGATGCCGTGCCGAACGCCGACAGCGCCCAGCGGTAGTTGGTGATCTGCTTGGGCTCCAGCGCGCCGCCGCCGACGGCGCTGAAGACCACGAACGCCACATCCCGCGCATAACTCGGGTTGGGGCGGTACCAGCCGGGCAATTCCACGGCGTCGGGGTCGATCTGCTCCATGTCGACGACGTTGCTGCCGTCGGGCACGTCGAGACTGCGGCTCTCACCCCCGCCGCCGAGGACGAGCACCTGCGTCGGAAGTTTCGCTGCCGCAGCCAGATTCGCCGGATCGGTGATGAGGTCGGTGATCCCACCGAGGTGAGCCGCCTGTTCCAGGTCGGCGTCCGGGGGCAGGAGAACGGCCACCGCCCCGAGCCGCGACAGCGCGGCGATCGCGACCAGCGCGCTGGGGCGGGTTTCCATCAGCACACCCACCCGGGTGCCCTGCCGCACGCCGACCTCGATCAGGCCGCGCACCACGTTGTCGATACGCCGGTTGACAGCCTCGTAGGTGTGCACACGGCCGTCGAAGAGCAGGAACTCGCCGTCGGGAGCAGAGTCGGCCTGCTCGGCGATGATGCGGCCCAACGAGATTCGGGTGTGGTCGTTGATCTGCCCGAGGCGAATCAACCGGGGCAGCGTGCGGGCCGTCTCCACGGCCATGATGCGCACCGAGTTGTTCGCCGCGACCACCGCGTCGGCGGCGCCCTTGGCGATCGTCACCGCAAGCTCCGATGCCTCCGCCATGCCGAGCATCAGGCGAGAGGTCAGCGGCACGCCAGAGGAATCTACTGATTGCGGCTCAACGTCTTTCATCAGGCTGATGTTCCCGGGCCGGGGTTCCCGGCCGGACACCCACAGCACCCAGTCCGCCACGGTGGGCCAGGTGTTGAGTGCGGCCTTGGATCCCACGACCAGCCCGAAGTGGCCGGCCCGGATCATCACCTCGTAGACGTCCGCGTTCGGGGCGGCCCGCTTGATGCCGCGCACGGCGGGCGGCTGCCCGATGTCGTCGACCTCCCCGACGAAAGCCAGTACGGGACAGGTGATGTCGGACAGTGTCACCAGCTGTCCCTGGACGGCGAAGCCTCCGGTCATCATCCGGTTGTGCGTGACGAACTGCTTGAGCAGTTCGGCGACGGCCGGCCCGGACCACGCGATCCAGCCCTCCCGGTCGAGGAACCGGCGTTGCTGTTCGCGGGGCAACAGCGACTCCCGATCGTGCAGCTGAAACAGGAATTCGACGCGGGACTTGGCCGTCTTCAGTGGGTCCAGCATCTGGAATCCGGTGCGGGCCAGCCAGCCCGGGATGTCGATGTGGTTGAAGACGTGGTCGGCCAGGAAGTCGGCGAGTCCGACCGCCATGTTGGTCGGCAGCCCGCCCGGCAGTCCGGCCAGGGTGTCGACGGGCGAGCCGAACGCCACGATGCTGGCGATGTCCTTGGACTTGCGGAAGGCAGCGGTCTGGTAGCAGAACATGCCGCCCTGCGAGTAGCCGGCGAGATGGACGTTCTGCCCGCTGACGTCGCGCACGGTCTCGATGGCCTGGCTCAGCGCGACGATGTGGTCGGTGAGGGTACGTTCCATGCCGCCCTCGACCTCGTCGGGCGAGCCGTAGTCGATCACCCAGCAGTCGAGTCCGGAACTGTGCAGGATGCCGACGGCGCCGTCTTCCTTGGTGACGTCCCACATGTTCGCCGACATCATCATCGGGTGCACCATCAGCACCGGCGGGCCCGGCTTGGGCCGCCCGGGGCGGCTGTCCGGCGGGAAGTACCGCCGGAGCTTGTACATGTTGGTGCTTTCGACGATCTGGAACGGCGAGGGCACCGTCCCGGTCTCCAAACCGCCGAAGCGTGCGACCTCGTACCCGTTCTGGGCGGTGGCCACCAGCCGCTCGAGCGGCTTGGTGAGTGCCGACATCAGATCCACGTTCGCTCCTGCCGAATCCGCTGCGCGTCCTCCCCGACCGCCCGCTCATCATGGCACACGCCGACCGGGTACCCGAATCCGTCTCGACCCGGTAGCCAGCGGATATGGCACCCGCCGGACTGCCGGTGCCGCCGCGGCAGCCGACCCGATTAACCTCGTCGCGGTGGCACACCTGCTCGGCGCCGAGGCGCTTGTTCTGCGCTATCCCACGCAGGTGGTGTTCGACGGGGTGACGGTCGGCGTCAACGACGGGGACCGCATCGGGATCGTCGGCCGCAACGGCGAAGGCAAATCCAGTCTGCTCGGCATGCTGACCGGGCAGATCGAGCCCGATTCCGGCCGGGTGACCCGGCGCGGCGGCGTGCAGGTGGCGTCGCTGGCGCAGGCCGACACCCTCGATCCGGCCGCGGGCGTGGGGTCGGCGCTGGTCGGTGACCGGCCCGAGCACGAATGGGCCGGCGACCCACGGGTGCGGGACGTGGTGGCCGGCCTGGTGTCCGACCTGGACTGGTCGGCTCCGGTCGGCTCGCTCTCGGGCGGCCAGCGCCGCCGGATACAGCTGGCGCAGCTGCTGATCGGCGACTGGGATGTCATCGCCCTCGACGAGCCCACCAACCATCTCGACGTGGAGGGCATCACCTGGCTGGCCGCTCACCTCAAGCAACGCTGGCCGCGCGGCAGCGGCGGTCTGCTCGTGGTGACCCACGACCGCTGGTTCCTCGACGAGGTCGCGACCACCACCTGGGAGGTGCACGGCGGTCCACAGGGCAGCATCGTCGAACCCTTTGACGGCGGCTACGCGGCCTACGTCCTGCAGCGCGTCGAGCGCGACCGCGTCGCCGCGGCGGCCGAGGCCAAGCGGCAGAACCTGATGCGCAAGGAACTGGCGTGGCTGCGCCGGGGTGCGCCCGCCCGCACCTCGAAACCGAAGTTCCGCATCGACGCGGCCAACCAGCTGATCGCCGACGTCCCGCCGATCCGCAACACCGTCGAGCTGGCCAAGCTGGCGACCGCCCGGCTGGGCAAGGACGTCATCGACCTCGTGGACGTATCGGTGTCTTTTCCCGGGTCGCCACGCTCCTGCCCGCCGGTCACTTCTGACACCAAACCTGTTCTACGCGAGGTGGAATGGCGGATCGCACCCGGCGAGCGGACCGGCATCGTCGGCGCCAACGGCGCGGGCAAGTCGACACTCCTGGGCGTCATCGCCGGAACCATCGAGCCGGACGGCGGCCGGGTTAAGCGCGGCAAGACCGTCCGCCTGGCGATGCTGGACCAGCAGAGCAGCCAGCTCGCCGAGTTGGAGAACGACCTCGTCCGCGACGTGGTCGGCCGGCTCAAGGCCGGCTACCTGGTCGACGGCAAGGAGCTGACTCCCGCACAGTTGTTGGAGCGCCTGGGTTTTCGCCGTGACCAGTTGTCCGCCCGGGTGGGCGAGCTGTCCGGCGGTCAGCGGCGCCGGCTGCAGCTGATGCTGATCCTGCTCGAGGAGCCCAACGTCCTGGTGCTCGACGAGCCGACCAACGACGTCGACATCGACATGCTCTCGGCCACCGAGGATCTGCTGGACTCATGGCCGGGCACGCTGATCGTCGTCTCGCACGACCGGTACCTCCTCGAGCGGGTCACCGATCAGCAGTACGCGATCATCGACGGCCACCTGCGCCACCTGCCCGGTGGCATCGACGAATACCTGCGGATCGCCGCGGCCCGGTCGGTGCCCGCTCCGAGTCGGGCGACGACCCAGGCCGCCGCTCCGGCGCCGACGCTGTCCGGGGCGGAGCTTCGCAACGCGCAGAAGGAGATCGCCGCACTGGACCGGGCGATCGGCAAGCTCACCGACAGGATCAACGCCAAGCATGTGGAACTGGCCGAGCACGACCAGTCCGACCACGTCGGCATCGGTTGCCTGACAGCAGAATTGCGTGAACTCTCCAACGAGTTGAGTGACGCTGAGAACCGTTGGCTCGAGCTGTCCGAACGGGTCGAATCAGCCGGCTGAAGGTACCGGAACGTCGTCGGGAATCGGATAACGCCGCACCAGAAACAGGCCGCAGCAGGCCACCACACCGGCGGTGAGGACACTGGCACTGACGACGGAGTTTTCGGCTATCAGGCCGAACACGAAACTGCCCACCGCCATCGAGCCCTGAAGAACCAGCGAGTACAGCGAGGTCATCACGCCGCGCAGATCCTTCGGTGCCGCCACCTGCACCGCGTACTGGTGGCTGATGCTCAGCACGCTCCAGGAGAAGCCGAAGAAGACCAGGAACGTTCCGTCCAGAAACATGCTGTCCCAGCGGCTGATCCCGAGCACCGAGAGCGCGAAGACCGCGACCGCGATGGTGGACAACGGGTTGAGGCGGATGTGCCGGCGCAGTGCGGGCATGGCCGATACCCCTGCGGTGGTGCCGATTCCCAGCAGGGTGAGCAGTCCGCCATAACCGAGAAGGTCGGTCTGGATGTTGTCCTTGGCCTCCAGTGGGAGCAGTGCCAGGACAGCCGAGCACGGGACCATCAGCAACGCACAGCGAATCATCGGTCCGTACAGTTGCGGCGCTGTGCGAAGGACAGCCCACGCCTCGCGAAACGAGCCCCCCGGATCGGACTGTCGGACGTGATCAACCGAGGAGCGCGGCAGCCGCAGCAGGGCCAGGACCATCACCAGGTGCGACGCGGCCCGCGCTGCGACGACGGTTCCCAGGCCGGCCAGGCCCAGCAGGTAACCGCCCGTGATCGGTCCCGCGGTCTGGGCCAGCTTGTTACCCAACGAGTTCAGCGAGATCGCGGCGACCAGCTTGTCGTCGGGCGCTAACTCATGCAGGAACGGCTTCCATGCCGACTGCTGCACGGCCAGGCCGGCACCGATGAGGAAAAGCAACGACAGGATCCACCACGGCGTGAGATCCCAGAACCAGGCGATCGCGGCCAGCAGCCCGGTCGACAACAGCATCCACACCTGCGAGGCGAGCAGCAGCGGCCGGGAACCCCACACGTCGTTGGCCATTCCGGCTGGGATGCTGAAGAAGAAGAACGGCAGGCTCACCGTGGTCTGCACCATGCTCACGAGCAGCGCGTTGTCGGTCAGCGACGTCATGGTCCACCCGCAACCGAGCTGGAGCATGACCATGCCGAGGCTCAGGATGAAGTTCGCGGCCCACAACTCACGGAATCCGGCCTCGGCGAACAACTCGTAGCCGGAGCCGGATTTCCTCACCGGTGCAGGTTAAGCCGCAAAGCCTCGGCGTTCTCGCGGACTTTGGCCAGTTGCTCCGCCACCCGCCCCGGCGCGGTGCCGCCGCGGGCGTTGCGGGATGCCACCGAACCGCTGACCGTCAACACCTCCCGGACTTCGGGTGTCAACTGCGGGCTGATGCCGGCCATTTCGGCGTCGGTGAGCCCTTCCAGTCCCACACCACGGCGCTCCGCTGCGCGCACCGCCGCACCGGCGGCCTCGTGGGCCACTCGGAACGGCACGCCCTTGCGCACCAGCCACTCGGCCACGTCGGTGGCCAGCGTGTAGCCGGCCGGGGCCAGTTGCGCCATCCTGTCGACGTCGAAACGCAGCGTCGCGACCAGACCGGCCATCGCCGGCAGCACCAGTTCCAGCTGGGCCACCGAGTCGAACACCGGCTCCTTGTCCTCCTGCAGGTCGCGGTTGTAGGCCAACGGCTGCGCCTTCAGGGTGGCCAGCAGCCCGGCGAGATTGCCGATCAGGCGACCGGCCTTGCCACGGGCGAGTTCGGCGATGTCGGGATTCTTCTTCTGCGGCATGATCGAGCTGCCGGTCGACCACGCGTCGTCAAGAGTGGCGTAGCCGAATTCCGTTGTGCTCCAGAGGATGATGTCCTCGGCCAGCCGGGACAGGTCGACGGCGATCATGGCCAGCACGAAGGCCGCCTCGGCGGCGAAATCGCGGGCAGCGGTGGCGTCGATCGAATTATCCGTTGCGGCAGCGAAACCCAGGTCCGCGGCGATGGCGTCGGGATCCAGGCCGAGCGACGAGCCGGCCAACGCGCCGGACCCGTACGGGGACACCGCGGTGCGGGCATCGAAGTCGGCGATGCGGTCGACGTCGCGCAGTAACGGTTGGGCGTGGGCCAGCAGGTGATGAGCGAGCAGGACGGGTTGCGCGGCCTGCAGGTGGGTCTTGCCCGGCATGATCGCGTCCGGATACGCGGCAGCCTGCCCGGCCAGCGCCTCCACCACCTCCAGCGCACCGCCGGCCACCCGGCGCATCGCGTCCCGCAGCCACATCCGGAACAACGTCGCCACCTGGTCGTTGCGCGACCGCCCGGCCCGCAGACGGCCGCCGAGGTCGGCGCCCACCCGGTCTATCAGCCCGCGCTCCAGCGCCCCGTGCACATCCTCGTCGGTCGGCAGCGGGGCGAAACTCCCGTCGGCGAGGTCGGCGCCAAGGCTGTCCAGTCCGGCCAGCAGGCCGTCGCGCTGCTCGTCGGTGAGCAGCCCGGCGCGGTACAACACCTTGGCGTGCGCCTTGGAGGCGGCGACGTCGTAGGGCGCCAGCACCCAGTCGAAGTGGGTGGACTTGCTCAACGCGGCCAGCGCAGGCGCCGGCCCATCGGCGAAGCGCCCACCCCACAGGGAGCCCTCGTTGGTGCTCACGTCACTCCTCCCCCGCGAGCAGACACAAAGGTCCCCGACACGCCGCAATTTCGGGTGCTTTTGCGTCTGCTCGCCAGAGAAGGCGCTGTCATTTGGCTAGGTCCCTGCGAGCGGCGATCTTCGAGGACAGGCCGTGCACGTGGACGAAGCCCTTGGACGCCGACTGGTCGAAGGTGTCGCCCTCGTCGTAGGTGGCCAGGTTGAAGTCGTACAGCGACTCGGGGCTGCGGCGTCCGTTGACGGCGATGTGGCCGCCGTGGAGCACCAGCCGGACTTCGCCGGTGACATGCTCCTGCGTGTGGGCCACGAAGGCCTCCAGCGCCCGCTTCAGCGGGGAGAACCAGAGTCCGTCGTAGACCAGCTCGCCCCACTTCCGGTCGGTGCCGCGCTTGAACCGGCCCAGTTCACGTTCCAGGGTGACGTGCTCGAGTTCGGTGTGGGCGGTGATCAGGACCATGGCGCCCGGAGCTTCGTAGATCTCGCGGCTCTTGATACCCACCAACCGGTCCTCGACGACGTCAAGGCGGCCCACGCCCTGGGCGCCGCCGCGGCGGTTGAGCTCCTCGATTGCCTGCAGGACGCTGACCGGCTTTCCGTCGATGGACACCGGTACGCCGCGCTCGAAGCCGACGATGACCTCATCGGGGGTGTTCCAGTTCAGCGTCGGGTCTTCGGTGTAGTCGTAGACGTCCTTGGTGGGCGCGTTCCAGAGATGCTCCAGGAAGCCGGTTTCCACCGCGCGGCCCCATACGTTCTGGTCGATCGAGAACGGCGAGCGTTTGGTGACGTTGATCGGGATGTCGTTCTCCTCGGCGAAGGCGATCGCCTTCTCCCGGGTCCAGGCGTAGTCGCGGACCGGTGCCAGCACCTCCAGATCCGGTGCGAGCGAGGCGAATCCGACCTCGAAGCGCACCTGGTCATTGCCCTTGCCGGTGCAGCCGTGCGCGACGATGCCACCGCGGTGCTCGCGGGCCGCGTCCACCAGGTGCTTGACGATCAGCGGCCGGCTCAGCGCAGACACCAGCGGATAGCGGTCCATGTACAGCGCGTTGCTCTGGATGGCGGGCAGGCAGTACTGCTCGGCGAACTCGTCGCGGGCGTCGACGACTACGGCCTCGGCGGCTCCGCAGTCCAGGGCGCGCTGGCGCACCACCTCCATATCCTCGCCGCCCTGACCGAGGTCGATGGCCACCGCCACCACCTCGCGGCCGGTCTCCTTGCCGATCCAGCTGATGGCCACCGAGGTGTCCAGGCCGCCCGAATAGGCGAGGATGACGCGCTCAGACATCGGATGCTCCCTTGTTTTCGTGCTAACGGATGGTCTCGAAGGTGGCGGCCAATTGTGCACCGGTCATCGGCTCGCGGGCGATCACGAAGATCGTGTCGTCCCCGGCGATGGTGCCGACCACCTCGGGCAGCGCTGCCCGGTCGATGGCGCTGGCCAGGTAGTGCGCGGCCCCGGGCGGGGTGCGCAGCACGGCGAGATTGGCACTGGCGTCGGTCGACACCAGCAGGTCGCCGAGCAGGCGGGACAGCCGGTCGGTGCCACCTGCCACTCCGCGCACCGGGCTGCCGTCCTCGGGGACGATGTAGCGCCCGGCCCCGCCGTCGGCACCGCGCAACTTCACCGCGCCGAGCTCCTCGAGGTCGCGGGACAGCGTGGCCTGGGTGACCTCGATGCCCTCGTCGGCCAGCAGCACGGCGAGCTCACTCTGGCTGTGCACCGGCTGGGCGGACAGCAGCGCGACGATGCGGGCCTGCCGGCCGGCGCGGGTGGTTTCGGAGGTGCGGGTCATCGGGACTCCAGCAGCCACACCAGCAGCGCCTTCTGTGCGTGCAGCCGGTTCTCCGCCTCGTCCCACACCACGCTGTGCGGACCGTCGATGACCTCGTCGGTGATCTCGTCGCCGCGGTGGGCCGGAAGGCAGTGCAGCACAACGGCCTCGGGATCCGCCAGGGCAAGCAGGTCGCCGTTTACCTGGTAGGGCCGGAACGGCGCGACGCGGTCCAGACCGTCGTTCTCCTGCCCCATGGAGGTCCAGGTGTCGGTGACGAGCACGTCGGCGCCATCGGCCGCGGCCCGCGGATCGGTGGTGACGGCGACGGTGGCGCCGGTCTCGGCGGCGCGGCTTTCGGCGGCGGCGACGAACCGGGCATCGGGCAGGAATCCCGCCGGCGCGGCGACGGTGACATTGATGCCGGCGGTGACCCCGCCGAGCATCAGCGAGTGCGCCATGTTGTTGGCGCCGTCCCCAAAATAAGTCATCCGCAGACCGGTCAGCGCACCCTTGCGCTCGGCGAGGGTCTGCAGGTCGGCCAGCACCTGGCAGGGATGGAACTCGTCGGAGAGCGCGTTGATCACCGGAACGGTTGCCGCGGAGGCCATTTCGTCGAGCCGCTCCTGGCCGAAGGTGCGCCACACGATCGCCTCGACGTAGCGCGAGAGCACCCGGGCGGTGTCCCCGAGGGTTTCGTCGCGGCCGAGTTGGGTGGAGCGGCCGTCGACCACGACGGCGTGGCCGCCGAGCTGGGCGATGCCCATCTCGAAGGAGAACCGGGTGCGGGTGGAGTTCTTGTCGAAGATCACCGCGACGCCGCGCGGACCCGCCAGGGGACGGCGGCTGATCGGGGCCGCCTTGAGTTCGGCGGCCAGTGACAGCACCTCGGCCTGCTCGGCCGGGGTCAGGTCGTCGTCGCGCAGGAAGTGGCGGATGGTCATGCTGCCTCCTTCGCGGTGTCCAGGATTGCGGGCAGGGCGGTGAGGAAGCTCGTCACCTGCTCTTCGGTGATGACCAGCGGCGGCGCCAGCCGGATCACGTCTGGCGCGGCAGTGTTGACCAGGAACCCGGCATCCCGCGCGGCGGTTTCGACGGCCTTGCCTACCGGGGCCCGCAGAACCACACCGCGCAGCAGTCCGCGACCGCGGACGTGGTCGACCAGCGGGTGGTCGAGTTCTTCGACGCCATGGGCGATGACCTTGCCCAGCCGGTCGGCGTTGCCCATCAGGTCCTCGGTCTCCAGCACCCGCAGCACCGCGAGGCCAGCGGCGGCGCAGACCGGGTTGCCGCCGAAAGTGCTGCCGTGCATACCGGGGGTCATCAGGTCGGCCGCGGACCCGAGTGCCAGACAGGCGCCGATCGGCAGGCCGGCGCCGAGACCCTTTGCGAGCGTGATGATGTCGGGCGTGATGCCCTCGTGCTGGTGGGCGTAGAAGAGCCCGGTGCGGCCGACTCCGGTCTGGACTTCGTCGACCGCCAGCAACGCTCCTTGCCGTCGGGTGATCTCCCGTGCCGCGGCGAGGTAGCCGTCGGGCGGAACCACCACACCGCCCTCCCCCATGATCGGTTCGAGGAACACCGCAGCGGTGTCCGGTTCGACGGCGCGCGCAAGTTCGTCGACGTCGCCGTAGGGGATGTGGGTGACGAATCCGGGCAGCGGCTCGAAGGGCTGCTGCTTGGCGGGCTGACCGGTCAGTGCCAGCGATCCCATGGTGCGGCCGTGGAAAGCGTTCTGCGCGGCAACGATTTTCGTGCGCCCGGTCAGCCGGGTCAGCTTGAACGCGGCCTCGTTGGCTTCGGCGCCGGAGTTGCAGAAGAACACCCTGGCCGGGACGTCGGCGCCGAGGTGGCCGACGAGCCCCTCGGCCAGCGCGACACCCGGTTCGGTGGCGTACAGGTTCGACACGTGCCCCAGCATGTTCAGTTGGGCGGTGACGGCCTCGATGACGGCGGGGTGCCGGTGGCCGAGGATGTTGACCGCGATCCCGCCGAGCAGGTCGAGGTAGGTCTTGCCGTCGACGTCGGTGACTACGGCGCCGTCCCCGGCGGCCAGGGCCAGCGGCGGGGTCCCGTAGTTGTTCATCATGACCGCCTGCCAGCGGTCCAGCAGGCTGTGCTGAAGCCCCGAGTCGCTGCGCTCCTGCCCGCCGATCGTCACCGAACGACCTTCGTCCCCGTGCCCTCGTCGGTGAAAAGCTCCACCAGCACGCAGTGTTCGACGCGGCCGTCGATGACGTGGGCGCTGGGCACACCGGCGGTGACCGCCCGTAGGCAGGCCTCGATCTTGGGCACCATGCCCTCCTCCAGGGTGGGCAGCACCTCCGCCAGAGCCGTCGTGCCGATCTCGCTGACCAGCGAATCGCGGTCGGGCCACCGTGTGTAGAGGCCCTCCACATCGGTGAGCATGAGCAGCTTCTCCGCGCCGAGGGCATCGGCCAGCGCAGCGGCAGCGGTGTCGGCGTTGATGTTGTACACCACGCCGTCGGCGTCCGGCGCGATGGTGGACACCACCGGAATGCGGCCTGCCGCAATGAGATCGCGCACGGCGTCGGTGTTGACGTGCTCGACGTCGCCGACCAGTCCGATGTCGGTGTCGACGCCGTCGACGGTCACGCTGCGCCGCACCGCCGTGAACAGGTGGGCGTCCTCGCCGGTGATACCGACGGCATACGGGCCGTGCGCGTTGATCAGGTTGACCAGTTCCCTGCCCACCTGGCCGAACAGCACCATCCGAGCGACGTCGAGCACTTCGGGTGTCGTGACGCGGAAACCGCCCTTGAATTCGCCTGGGATGCCGAGCTTTTTGAGCATGGCGCTGATCTGCGGGCCGCCGCCGTGGACAACGACCGGATGGACGCCGCAGTTGCGCAGGAACACCATGTCCGCGGCGAAGGCGGCTTTGAGGACATCGTCGGTCATCGCGTTTCCGCCGTACTTGACGACGACGATCTTGTCGTTGAGCGCCTTGAGCCACGGGAGCGCCTCAGCTAGAACCGCCGCCTTGGTATGGGTGGAGACCCCGGTGGGCTGACTCATGAGCTGTACGCCGAGTTCTCTTCGACGTAGGCGTGCGAGAGGTCGGTGGTCCTGATGGTGGCCTCGCCGTCGCCGAGGTTGAGGTCGATGACGACGTGGATATCCGGTCCGGACAGGTCCACATCCCGTGCACCGGGTGCGCCTGCGCCGTCGACGCACACCGGAGAACCATTGAAGGACACCGAGATCCGGTTGGCGTCCAGCGTGAAGGGCACCATCCCGACGGCGGCCAGCACCCGTCCCCAGTTCGGGTCCGAGCCGAACATCGCGGTCTTGACCAGGCTGTCCCGCCCGACCAGGCGGGCCGCGATCAGCGCCTGGGCCTCACTGGGCGCCCCACACACGGTGATCGAGACGCGCTTGGTGACGCCCTCGGCGTCGGCTTGCATCTGGGCGCACAGGTCGTCGCAGACCCGGAACACGGCGTCGTCGAGTTGGTCCTGGGTGGGGCGGATCTCGCTGGCACCGGAGGCCAGCAGAAGCACCGTGTCATTGGTGGAGCAGCTGCCGTCGACATCGAGCCGGTCGAAGGTGCGGGCCGCCGCGCGGCGCAGCGCGGTGTCGAGCGCCGGGGCCTCGGCCACCGCATCGGTGGTGAGCACGACCAGCATGGTGGCCAGCGAGGGCGCCATCATTCCGGCGCCCTTGGCCATCCCGCCGACCGTCCAGTTCTCCCCTGACTCCATCGAATGATGCAGCGCAACCTGTTTGGGCAGCGTGTCGGTGGTCATGATGGCCCGGGCAGCCTCATCGCCGCCCAGCAGGCCGGCGTGGATCTCGTGGACGATCTCGGTGACACCCGCGAGCAGCCTGTCCATCGGGAGGCGGTCGCCGATCAGCCCGGTGGAGCACACCGCCACCTCGATGGGCCCGGTCTCGGTGCCCCAGTTCGACAGCGTCGCGGCGACCGCTTCGGCGGTCGCGTGGGTGTCCTGAAAACCCAGCGGCCCGGTGCAGGCATTCGCGCAGCCGGAGTTCAGCAGGACCGCGCGCAGCCTGCCGGTGGTGAGCGCCTGGCTGGTCCACAGCACCGGTGCCGCCTTGACCTGGTTGCGGGTGAACACACCGGCGGCGCCGTAGTCGGGGCCTTCGTTGAAGACCAGGGCGAGATCGGGTGCGCCGGACTTCTTGATGCCGGCGGCGATCCCAGCGGCGCGGAAGCCGGCGGGAGCGGTGACGCCCTGGGTCCGCAGCAGCGTCGAGTTTTTCATCCCCGAGTCGCTACGCTCCTGCCCGCCGGTCATGGCGCGACCCCGACCGTCGACAGCCCCCGCGTCTCCGGCCAGCCCAACGCCAGGTTCATCGACTGCACCGCCGCACCGGCCGTTCCTTTCACCAGATTGTCGATTGCGCACAGCGCCACCAGGACGCCGGCGTCTGCGTCGAGAGCCACCGCGACCTGCGCGACGTTGCTCCCGATCACCGAGCCGGTCCGCGGCAACCTGCCCTGCGGAAGGAGATGCACGAAAGACTCATCGGCATAGGCTTTTTCGTAGGCGGCCCGTATCTCGGACTCCGCCGCTGACGTACGGGCGGTGCAGGTGGCCAGGATGCCGCGCGCGGTGGGAATGAGCACCGGGGTGAAGGACACTGTCACCGGACGGTCGGTCACCGCGCGCAACCCCTGGGCGATCTCCGGGGTATGCCGGTGCGCCCCGGCGATGTTGTACGCGCGTGCCGAACCGATGACCTCCGAAGCCAGTAGGTCGACGTTGGCAGCCCGTCCCGCGCCGGAGGTGCCGCTGACCGCGACCACCGTGACGTCGGGCTGCACCAAGCCGGCCGCGACGGCGGGCACCAGTGCCAGCAAGGCGGCCGTCGGATAGCAACCCGGCACCGCGATGCGCGTCGCCCCGCGCAGGGCGTTCCGGCCGCCGGGCAGTTCGGGCAGACCGTAGGGCCACTGCCCGGCGTGCTCAGTGCCGTAGAACCGCTGCCAGTCCCCCGCATCGGTCAGCCGGAAGTCGGCACCGCAGTCGATCACCACGGTATCTGCGCCGAGTTGCTCGGCCAGTGCGGCCGAATGACCGTGCGGTAGAGCCAGAAAGACCACATCGTGCCGGGCGAGCAGGTCAGCGTCAGTAGGTTCGAGGACACGCTCCGCCAGCGGCAGCAGGTGCGGATGGTGCTCGGCAAGGGTGCTGCCCGCGTTACTCGCGGCGGTGAGCGCCCCGATGGTCAGGCTGCCGTCGGCGTACGCGGGATGGCCGAGGAGGAGCCTCAGGATCTCGCCGCCTGCATATCCGCTGGCGCCGGCCACAGCCACTGAGGTCACCGGGCAATTGTGCATCGTTATGCGAGTCGCTGCAAATTCATAAACCAGGAGGTGGGCGAAGACGATCTCCGACGGCGCGGAAGGCCTCCGCACTCCCGGCCGAAAATGTCGGATGTTCGAACTAGTGTTCGATACATGGAGATGCGCACCCCGGAAGTCGAGGCGGTGATGGCCGCGCTGGACGATCTCGAGTTGGCCTGGGACAAGCTGGCCTCGCTGCCGGTTCGCGCCTTGGGAGCCGGACAGACCCTGGACGTCTTGGACCGGCTGGAGACCCACCGGCGTGCCCAGCCCGCAACCGAGAATGCGCTCCTGGTCCACCTTCAGTCGCAGGCCATCGCGAAGGACCTGGGCGCCAAGTCGTGGCGGGCAGTGTTGTCCCAACGGTTGGGCATCAGCGGATCTGATGCCGGCCGCCGGCTCGCCGAGGCCGACCAACTCGGCCCGCGGCGCGCCGTCACCGGGGAGTCGCTGGAGCCGCAGCTACCGGGAACCGCGGAAGCACAGGCCCGCGGGGAGATCGGCACCGAGCACGTCACGGTCATCCGCGAGTTCATGGAGCA
The DNA here is from genome assembly GCA_046330855.1 of Mycobacterium sp. Lineage (GTDB taxonomy): Bacteria > Actinomycetota > Actinomycetes > Mycobacteriales > Mycobacteriaceae > Mycobacterium. Next base: position 85,879 of record JAXLRX010000007.1, on the reverse strand, counting down.
TCTGCCGACCGAGGTCGACCCGGACACCCGGTCGGCTGCCGAGTCCCAGCTGTCGGGGCTGGCGGGCGGGCTGACACCGGAGGGCCTGCGCAAGGTCGCCCGCCAGTTGATGGGCTATCTCGACCAGGACGGCACCCTCGACGACGAACGCGAGCATGCCCGCAAACGCGGCATCACCATCGGGCGGCAGGAACTCGACGGCATGAGCCGGATCACCGGGTGGATCGATCCCGAATTGCGCGCGACGCTCGACGCCATCTTGGCCAAACTCGCCGCACCCGGGTACTGCAACCCAGACGACGACGAACCCTGCGTGGACGGCGCTCCGTCGCAGGACCAGATCACCAACGACGCCCGTAGCGCGACACAGCGCACCCACGATGCTCTGCAGACCGTCTGTCAGGGGATGCTGGCGTCCGGAAACTTGGGCCAGCACAACGGACTTCCGGTCACCGTGGTGGCGACCACCACACTGTCCGAGTTGAGTTCGGCAGCCGGGCGCGCCCATACCGGTGGGGGCACGCAAGTGCCGATCCCGACTCTCATCCGGATGGCCGCGAATGCCCACCCCTACCTCGCGCTCTTCCACAGCGCCCGCGAAATCCAGCTGTTCTACGGACGAACACGACGGACCGCCAGCCCCGGTCAGCGCCTCGTCTTGTCGGCGTTGGAGCGGGGATGCACGAAACCGGGCTGCACCGCTCCACCCAACCGCTGCCAGGTCCACCACGCCGAACGGGACTGGCAGCACGGCGGCAACACCGACATCGACGAACTCACGCTGGCGTGCGGATGCGACAATCGCATGGTCGACAACACCCCAACCGGCTGGAATACCCGAAAACGCAAGAGCGACAATCGAACTGAGTGGATTCCCCCACCACACCTGGATCGCGGCCAGTGCCGGGTCAATCTCTACCACCACCCGGAGGAGGTCCTGCGGGCGGGCGACGACCCGGGGTCGCTATCCCCGTAGTTGTGCGCCGAGGCGTTCGGCGGCCACCGCCAGGGCCGCGTCGCGGGCGGCGCTGGCCTCGTCCTCGGTAAGCGTGCGATCACCGGCCCGGAATCGCAGCGCCAGGGTCAGCGACTTGCGCCCCTCCCCGACCTGCGGGCCGGTGTAGACATCGAAGAGCGACACATCCTCGAGGAGGTTGCCGGCCCCGTCGCGCACCGCGTCGATGACCGACTGCGCCGCCACATCGGTGTCGACCACAACGCTAAGGTCCTGGAACACCGCCGGGAACGGCGAGACCCGCGGCGCGCGCAGGGAATCCACCACCGGCACGGCGTCGAGGTCCAGTTCCACCGCGCAGGTGCCCTTGGGCAGTCCGCAGCGCTCCACCACCGCGGGGTGCAGCTGGCCGGCATGACCGACCACCCGCCCGTCGACCACCACCTCGGCGCAACGACCCGGATGCCAGGGCAAGTACTGAGCCGGCCGCAGGGTGACCTCCACCCCGCAGGCCCGCGCGATCACCCGGACGGCGTCGAAGGCGTCGGCTGCCTCGACCGGCCTGCCCGGGCCCCACGGCCCGCGGGGCTCCCGCAGCCCGGCCAGCACGGCCCCGACGTGCACCGGCTGCAGCGGCAGCGAGGCGTTCAGGTGGGCGATCTCATCGTCGGTGGGCCGGCGGTCGGTCGGGATCAGCTCCACGGCACGGGTCTGCGCAGTGGGATGCACCACCTGGGCGATGGAGAACAGCGCGACATCACCGAAACCGCGGGACACGTTGCGTGCCAACGTCTCCAGCAGCGGCGGCAGCAGCGTGGTGGCCAGCTCGGGCCGGTCGGCCTCCAGCGGGTTGAGCACCGCAGTGGTGTTGCGGCGCGGGTCGTCGGCGGCCAGGCCCCACTGGTCGAAGACCCCGGCCGGCAGAAACGGCGTGGGCAACACCTCGACGAAGCCGGACAGCGCCAGCGCCTTGCCGATCGCCCGGCGACGCTTCTGCGCGGCGGTGAGCCCGCGGCCCGCCGGCGCCGGTGGCAGCACCGACGGGATGACATCGAGGCTCTCCAGCCGCAGGACTTCCTCGACGAGGTCGGCCGGCTGCACCAGGTCGGGCCGCCAGCTCGGCGGCGTGACGATCAGATAGCCCGGGTCGGTGTCGGCAGCCACCCGGGCGCCGATCTGGGTCAGCCGCGCCACGGCGGCGCCGTCGGGGTAGACGACACCGGCCGTGCGGTCCGGAAGGTCCACGGCCATCCGCACCGGCGGGGGCGAGAAGTCATCCCGCGGCGGATCACCGCGCCAGTCGGTGAGAACGGGTTGGACCGTGCCGCCGGCGATCTCGGCGAGTAGCGACGCGCATCGGTCGATGGCGGCCACCGAGATGGCCGGGTCCACCGACCGCTCGTAACGGCGGCCCGCCTCGCTGACCAGATGAAGACGACGGATGGTGCGCGACACCGCGGCGGGATCCCACACCGCGGCCTCGAGCAGCACGTCGGTGGTGTCGTCGTCGATCTCGGTGGTGCCCGCACCCATCACCCCGCCGATGGCAGCGACGGCGACGTCGTCGACGATGAGCACATCGCTCGAATCGAGTGTGCGTTCGACGTCGTCGAGGGTGACGACGGTCTCCCCGGGATCGGCGAACCGCACCGCGAAGTCGCCGTGGATGCGGCTCTGGTCATGGGCGTGCATGGGGTGGCCCAGTTCGAGCATCACGTAGTTGGTGACGTCGACGGCCGGCGAGATGGGCCGGATGCCGGACAGCAGCAGCCTGCGGCGTAACCACCACGGCGACTTGGCATTCGGGTCGATGCCGGTGACCGGACGAAGCGCGAAGCGGCTGACGCCGGTTCCGGGCTGGATGTGAACCGGCAGCGCCGAGCCCTCGACAGGTAGGGCCGGCACCAGTTCCGGGTCATAGGCGGGGTCGACGAACTCCAGGTCGTAGGCGCAGGCGATCTCCCGGGCGATGCCGCGAATCGACATCCCGTAGCCGCGGTCGGGGGTCACCGTGAGGTCGAAGACGACGTCGTCCAGCCCGAGGACCGGGCCGGCGTGGGCTCCCGGTTCGGCGGTTCCCGCCGGCAGGACCAGGATGCCGGAATGGTCTGCCCCCAAACCGAGTTCGGCTGCCGAGCAGATCATCCCGTCGGAGGTCCGGCCGTAGGTCTTGCGGGTCGCGATGTGGAAGTCGCCGGGCAGCGTCGCGCCGGGCAGAGCCACCACCACCAAGTCTCCGACCCCGAAGTTCGTTGCACCGCAGACGATATCGCGATCAGCATCCTCGCCGACGTCGACGGTGCAGGCCCGGATCGGCTTCTTGAACTCGGCGAGTTCCTCGATACCGGTCACCCGTCCGACCACCAGCGGTCCACTGACCGGCCCCAACCCGATGACATCCTCGACCTCGTGGCCGACCCGGATCAGCGCCTGCTCGAGTTCGTGCGGCGCGACGTCCCACCCCGGTGCGCCGCGCTGCACCACCTCACGCAGCCAGCTGTATGGGAGCCGCATTACAACCCCACGCCGAATGGGAGGGAGAACCGCACGTCGCCCTCGACCATGTCGCGCATGTCGGGGATGCCGTTGCGGAACTGCAGAGTGCGCTCCAGGCCGCAGCCGAAGGCGAAGCCGGAGTAGACCTCCGGGTCGATGCCGGCGGCGCGCAACACGTTCGGGTTGACCATGCCGCAGCCGCCCCATTCCACCCAGCCCGGTCCGCCCTTCTTGTTCTCGAACCAGATGTCCACCTCCGCCGACGGCTCGGTGAACGGGAAGAAGTGCGGCCGCATCCGGGTGCGGGCGGTCGGCCCGAACTCCGAGCGGGCGAACGCGTCCAGCGTGCCGCGCAGGTGCGCCATGGTCAGCCCGCGATCCACCGCCAGGCCTTCGACCTGGTGGAAGACCGGGGTGTGGGTGGAGTCCAGTTCGTCGGTGCGGAAGGTGCGGCCGATGGAGACGATGTAGACCGGCAGCTCCCGGGAGAGCAGGGTGCGGACCTGAACCGGCGAGGTGTGCGTGCGCAGCAGTTGCCGCGACCCCTCCGGGGCGATGTGGAAGGTGTCGGACTCGCTGCGGGCGGGATGGTCGGGCGGGAAGTTCAGCGCGTCGAAGTTGAACTGCTCGCTTTCCACCTCCGGACCATCGGCCAGCTCCCAGCCCATCGCGACGAAGGTGTCGGCGATGTGCTCTGCCAGGATCGTGATCGGATGCCGCGCGCCGACCGGCTGACGGGTGGACGGCAGCGTGACGTCGATCGTCTCGGCCACCAGGACCGCGGCGTCACGCTCGGCGCGCAGCTCGGCCAGCCGCTCGTCGTAGGCGGTCTGCACGAGCGAGCGGGCCTCGTTGACGCGCTTTCCGGCGTCGGCCCGCTCCTCCTTGGGCAGTCCGGCCAGCGCCTGGCGCGCCAGTGCCACCGGTGAGCGGTCACCGAGATGATCGGTCTTGGCGTGAGCCAGGGCGTCGAGGTCGGCCGACGCGGCGAAAGCGGTGCGGGCCGCGTCCACTGCCGTGGTCAGCGCGTCCTGCGACATTCCGTCGGGGTGATCACCCACGCGCCGCGACTCTCCTTAGCTGGCCTGGTGCTTCTCGGTGTTACTGAAGTGCCGACCGGAAGATCATAGGTGATGCCAGAATGACGCCTCGCGGGCAATTCGCCTGCTGATCGAGGCGGAGGACGGCAGATGCTCAGAGCAACCATCATCGGGGCGTTGTGGGCGGCGGCGGTCGCCGTCGCCCTACTGGCGCTCAAGCTCCACGGTGGCTGGTGGATCGTGTCGGCGGTGCTGGCGGCGCTGGCCGGCCTGGGGACCTACGACCTCGTCCAGAAGGGCCACTCGCTCCTGCGGGCCTACCCGATCCTCGCCCACGCCCGCTGGATCGCCGAACGAATCCGTCCCGAGATCTACCAGTACTTCGTCGAATCGAACACGGACGGCGCTCCTTTCGACCGGGAGACCCGCGACGCGATCTACCGCCGGGCGAAAGGCACCAAGGGCGACGAGCCGTTCGGCACCGAACGCGATGTCACGGCAGTCGGTTACGAGTTCCTGCGGCACTCGTTGCGGGCGAAGATCGCCACCGACCTGGCCCCGCGGGTCCGGCTCGGCGGACCGGACTGCGCACAGCCCTACGACATCGCACTGCTCAACGTCTCGGCGATGAGCTTTGGCGCGCTGTCGGGCAACGCCATCGAGGCGCTCAACGGCGGCGCCGCCAAGGGCGGGTTCGCCCACGACACCGGCGAGGGCGCCATCAGCCCCTATCACCTCAAGCACGGCGGCGACCTGATCTGGGAGATCGGCTCGGGCTACTTCGGCTGCCGGACACCCGACGGGCATTTCGACCCGGAGAAGTTCAAGGAGAAGGCCACCATCCCGGAGGTCAAGGCCATCTCGATCAAGCTGTCACAGGGGGCCAAACCGGGACTGGGCGGCGTGCTTCCGGGAGCCAAAGTCACCCCGGAGATCGCCGAGACCCGCGGGGTGCCGGTGGGCCAGACGGTGGTGTCGCCGCCGGCGCATACCGCCTTCCACACGCCGCTGGAGCTCGTCCACTTCATCGCCACCCTGCGCAGCCTGTCGGGCGGCAAGCCGGTCGGGTTCAAGCTCTGTGTCGGCGCCCGCACCGAGTTCCTGTCCATCTGCAAAGCGATGTTGCAGACCGGGATCGCGCCGGACTTCATCATCGTCGACGGCGCCGAGGGCGGAACCGGCGCCGCCCCACAGGAATTCGTCGACCATGTCGGAATGCCGCTGGACGAGGGGTTGATGCTGGTGCAGAACTGCCTCGTCGGCACCGGGCTGCGCCCGCACATCAAGATCGGCGCGTCGGGCAAGATCACCAACGGCTTCGACATCGTCAAGCGCATCACCCAGGGCGCCGACTTCACCCTCTCGGCGCGCGGCATGATGTTCGCCAGCGGTTGCATCCAGGCGATGAAGTGCCACACCAACCGCTGCCCCACCGGGGTGGCCACCCAGGACCCCGCGCTGGCCCGGGCGCTTAACGTGCCGGACAAGATCGACCGGGTGGCGAACTTCCAGAAGGCGGTGGTCGCCAGCGCTGCGCAGATGGTGGCCTCGATGGGTCTCGAGAGCTTCTCGGAATTGACCCCGTCGATGCTCAACCGCCACATCGACTATTCGGTGAACCGCACCTATGCCGAGATCTACGAGTGGCTGATGCCCGGCGAACTGCTGGACTGCCCGCCCGAGGCCTGGCTGTCGGACTGGATCGAGGCGTCTGCCGAAGAGTTCGTGTGAGGCTTGAGGGTCAGTGAAACCCCCTGGGCCACAACAGCTCCCACTAGTCCCAGCACGGCGGTCGTGGTGATCGTCAGATCGCCGTAGGCGATCAGCAGGTAGCTGAATCCGGCCGCCACGACCAGCAGTGCGTACCGGGGCAGCGTCCAGTGCCGGGGCGTCCCGAACCGCGCGCCGACGGCCATGCCCAGCACCAGCGCGACGGCGTGTCCGATGTTGGTGAACTCACCGCCGCTGAGCACCGCCGAACCGATCGCCACGGCCAGCCAGCCGCCGGCCCACCCAGCCCGCCAGCGCCGCGGTATCGCGGCGGTGAAGCTGCCAAGAACGGCTACCGCCCCGTAGCTCATGCCGACGTCGGTGGCGTTGACGATCGAGTGCGACACCCAGCCGACCATCAGCGCCGCACCGAGGCCCGCCGCGACGAGCAGGGTGGCGCCGACGTGCCCGATGACGAAGGTCACCACCAGCCTGCGACTCTCCCAGAGCAACTCCCCGAGTGCCAGCAGCGCGACCAATCCCGGCAACCACAGATAGACGGGCCCGGCCTCGTTGACGAAGGCGCTGCCGATGAGCGTGCCCACCTTGCCTTCGCCGAGGTTGTGCAGGTTGGTGCTGACGTGGCGGAACACGCTCTGCTGCACCTGCGGACGCAGGTGCGCAACAGCCACCGCCACCGCGGCCAGCGCCGCGGCGTAGATCAGGGTCACCCGCACCCGGCCCAGCCGGGCCAGGAACGCGGCCAACGCGGAGAACACCACGTCCACTATGCCCGCGGAAGCTCAGAGATGCAGGTCCGAGTCCTCGGACTCGTCCTCGCCGGGCACGTCGGGCCGGGTCTTGACCCGATACATCACCAGGTCCGCCGGGACCCCCGACTGCCGCGGCGCGAAAACCTGCTTGCGCACCCGTTTGACGGTCACGCCCAGCGCCTCCAGGTCCTCCGGCGGGATCTCGTCGAGCGTCGCCTGGGAGACGATCAGACCTCCGCGCACGGCCCGCTCCATCACCCGGGCGGCGATGTTGACGTCGACGCCCAGCCAGTCGCCGCCGATGCGCTGCGGGCGGCCGGTGTGGATCCCGGCGCGCATCCGGGGCGTATACCCCTCCACCTCAACGGCTTTCACCGCCTCGCGCGCCACGATCGTCGCCGCCAGAGCGGTCGCGGCGTCCCGGAAGACCACCATCATGCCGTCGCCCATCCGCTTGACGATGTGGCCGCCGGCGTCGAGCAGGGGCGGTTCGGCGACCTGGGCCACCCGGCGCAGGAGTCGCAGGGTGGCCTCGTCGCCGGCCTGAAGCGACCAGTCCGAGAAGCCGACCAGATCGGTGAACACGATGGTCACCTCGGCGTCGGCCGGCCGCCCGGACACTTTTTCGGTGAGGGCCTGCCACAGCTGCAGGGTGGCCAGGCTCACTTCCCGGGTCGCGGCGTCGCGCTCCAGCAGCCGGTCGGCGGCGCGCGCCGCGGCCTGCGGGCCGCCCTCCCCCGCCGTGGACAGTGGGTCACCGAATTCCGGGTCGCCGGGCAGCGCGCGACGGGCTCGCCGGATCAACTTGATGATGTCGGGGTTGCGGTTGGTGGCGCGCAGCCAGCCCGAGATAGCCGACGTGGGGCCGACCGGACCTGCCTCCGATTCGTTGACCGGTTCGACGTCCACCACCCGGCCAGCCTAAGTGCTCCGGCCCCGAGGCGCGGTGTCGGGCAAATGACCGCAGATTCGGGAACCGGTTCCACGGCGATGCATGACGGTGTGGAATACCGTTGACGCTCCGCCCACCCCTGAGACGAGAACGTGCGCCGCAATCGGGAATTCAGTACGACCGCACGTCGGCTGATCGCAGTACTGGCCGTCGTGCTGACCGTCGCCCTGGCGGGTTGCGGCGGTTCCGCTCCGCCGCCGCCGTCGCCGTCGCCGCAACTGCCGAGCGACTCCGGTGCGATCATCAGCGCCGAGACCGTGTCCGCCGCAGACCCTGCATTCCCCGCGTCGGCGGCGTCGGTCCGGCGTATCACCTACGTATCGCGATCGGCGATCTACGACACCACCACGCACGTGACCGGATCGGTCTACGTCCCCACCGGCACCGCACCGCAGGGCGGCTATCACGTCGTGGCCTATGGCCCCGCCGTCAGCGGAACGGCACCGGACTGCGCGCGCTCGCCGGAGGTGGCGGCTCGATCGTCGGCCGCGATCGAGGCCCTGCTGAAGGCGGGCTACGTGGTCGCGGTGACCGACTACGAGGGGCTGGGGCAGCCGTCCGGCGGCGGCGCGCGCCCCTTCCATCCGGTTCTGGACTCGACGACCGCCGGATACAACCTGATCGACGCGGTGCGTGCGGCCAAGAACCTGGTTCCGGACACCTCCCCGATCTGGGCGGCCGTCGGCGACACCCAGGGCGGTCAGGCTTCGTGGGCGCTGAACGAACTCGCCGACAACTACGGGCTCCAGAGCCTGCGCGGGACGGTCAGCATCGCACCGATCACCGATCTCGCGGAGCTGGCCGACGCCGCGGCCGCCGGAACGCTCAATCCCGATCAGCAGAAGCTCTACATGTCCTACCTCGCTGCGCTCTCGAGCGAGTACCCCGCCCAGTTCCACATCGACGACTACCGGCGCGGGGAGGCCAAGCAGAACTGGGACCTGCTGATGGGCTGTGGGGCCGGTGACGAGGCGGCCCGCGCCGCGGCGAGGGCGCGTATCACCCCCGACGATCTGCGTCCGGCGTCCGCCGAGGCCCTGACCGTCCTGCGCACCTACCTGCAGAAGACGACCCTGCCCCAGGGACCCGCCCAACAGCCGATGCTGGTGCTCTATGCGGAGCAGGATCCGCTGACCCCGCTGTCATGGACCGAGCGGGCGATCGGCCGTGCCTGCCAGATGAAGGACCAGATCACCATCCGGCAGGTTCCGCAACCCAGCCTCGATCCCGATGCACTGGAGTGGATCGGCACCCGGTTGCGGGAAGAACCGGTGCCCGATGACTGCGCCTCTTTCGTCGCGGCGCATCCGCCCGCGCCGGGACCGCAGGCGCCGCCGCCCCGGGCCGTCACGCCGGTCCCGATCACCCCGGCCGAGACCGCGGGAAACGTCGAGACCCCGCCGCAGACTCGTGAGGTTTCGCTGATCAGCGGGTGGCTGCCGGTGACCATCCAGGTGCTCACGGCACTGGCCCTGATCGCCGCGACGGGTTGGCGGTCCCGGCCGTGGACCCGGCGCTGGCTGCCGGTCGCGGCGGCGGCGGGCGTCGCGATGATCGGCGCGGTGTGGTGGTTCGTCCACCACCAGGGACTGGGTTCGGTCTACCCGTGGGGACTGTGGGTCTGGACGGGATTGACCGGCCTGGCGACCGCCGTGCTGATCCTGGGCTGGCGAGGCTCGGCCTGGTGGCGACGCGCGGTCAGTGTGCTGGCGGTGCCCTTGTGCGTGCTGTCGGCGGCGACGGTGCTCAATTCCTCGCTGGGTTATCTGCCGACCGTCACCACCGCCTGGCAGCGGGCCACCGGGACCCTGCCGCCACAGTGGATCGACACCGTGAAACTTGACGAGATGCGCCGTGACGGGGTCCGGCCGACCCGCGGCACCGTCGTGCGGATCACCACGCCGAACGACGTCTCCGGATTTTCCCACCGCGAAGAGTTGGTCTACCTGCCTCCGGTGTGGTTCAGCTCGAACCCGCCACCGCGGCTGCCGGCGGTGATGATGATGGGCGCGGAGCTCAGCCACCCCGCGGACTGGCTTCAGTCCGGCCACGCGCTGTCCATCCTGGACGACTTCGCCCTGCAGCATCGGGGCGTCACACCGGTCGTGGCGTTCCCCGACACCACCGGCTCGTTCACCAACGACACCGAGTGCGTCAACGGCGTCCGCGGAAACGCCGCCGACCATCTGGTCAAAGAATTCGTGCCGTATGTGATTTCGCACTTCGGCGTCAGCGACGATGCCGCCAACTGGGGCCTGGGCGGGTGGTCGTCAGGTGGCACGTGCTCGCTCATGCTCGCCGTCTCCCATCCCGAACGGTTCAGCGCGATCGTCGACCTCGACGGCCAACTCGGCCCGAATGCGGGAACGAAGAAGCAGACCATCGCCCGCCTGTTCGGCGGTGATGCCGACGCCTGGGCGGCCTTCGATCCGAGGACCATCGTGGAGGCTCACGGTCGCTACGACGGACTGGCCGCCTGGATCGGAGTGTCCGATCGAATTCAGACCGTGCATCGCGGACCCGGCGACGGCTCAGCGCAGTCGGAGTCCCTGAAGAACTGGGACAGTTACTCCGAAGACCACAACAAGACCGCGAATCAGCTGTGCGAACTGCTCAGCGCATACGGCGCCGAGTGCTCGGCCGTAGGGTATGCCGGCGGCCACGACTTCCCTTCTGCCGCAAACGGTTTCAGGGATGCCCTACCCTGGCTGGCGGGACGCCTGGGGGCGCCCGGAGTTCCCAGGATGTCGCTACCCGGAGCCTGACCGGCGACCTCGCTGTTCGCGCGCGCTCTGGTAGAGGCAGATCGCCGCGGCCGCGGCCACGTTCAAGCTGTCGACATCGCCGGCCATCGGGATGACGACGCGATGGTCCGCGAGCGACGCGATCTCCTCGGCCACACCGTGGGCTTCGGAGCCGAAGAGCCATGCCGTGGGAGCCGCCAGTATCGGCTGTGCGTCATCGAGGCTGACCTCCCCGTCCAGGGTGGTGGCCAGCACCTGCAGGCCCGCCGCCCGCAGCCGGTCGAGGAGACCGACGGTGTCGGCCTCGGCCAGCACCGGGACCGAGAAGATGCTGCCGGCCGAGGACCGGACGCACTTTCCGTTGAAAGGGTCGACGGCGTCGCCGGCGAAGATCATCGCGTCCGCCCCCATGGCGCCGGCCAGCCTGATCAGCGTGCCGGCGTTACCGGGGTCGGCCACCTCGGCGGCGACCACGACCAGCGACGGAGCTCCGGCCAGGACCTGCTCGAGGGTGGCGTCGGGCAGCCGGCAGACGGCAACCAGGCCGGCCGGCGTCACCGTCTCGGACAACGCCTTCATCGCCCTGTCGGTGACAGCGGCGACGGGCAGGCCGCCCAGCAGTGCGCCGTGGCGCTGCCGGGCCGCCTCGGTGGCGAAGACCCGTTCGACGAAGCCGTGCCGGGCCGCCGCCTCGACCAAATTGGGGCCCTCGGCGAGGAACCGGCCCGCAGCGATCCGCGTTGCGCGGCGCTGCAGCTTGACCGCCTCGGTGACGGTGGACGACCGCTCAGAGAGCGGAGCCGTCACGCAGCCTCACCGGACGGGGCGTTCACATCCTCCGGCAGTGCGGCGCGGGCAGCCTCGACCAGGGCGGTGAAGGCGGCCGGGTCGCTGATGGCGATCTCCGACAGGTTCTTGCGGTCCACCTCGATGCCGGCGGCCTTGAGGCCCTGGATCAGCCGGTTGTAGGTGATGCCGTTGGCGCGGGCCGCCGCGTTGATCCGGGAGATCCACAGCTTGCGGAAGTCCCCCTTGCGGGCGCGCCGGTCACGGTAGGCGTAGGTCAGCGAATGCAGCTGCTGCTCTTTGGCTTTGCGGTACAGCCGGGACCGCTGGCCGCGATAGCCCTTGGACGCCTTGAGAACTGTGCGCCGCTTCTTCTGGGCGTTGAGTGCGCGTTTCACGCGGGCCATGGGAGTTCCTCTTCTCGTTCGGTTCGTAAAAGTTCAGCTGGGAGGGCGTACGCCGTTCCCGGTGTTGCGGCCGGCGGCCTGGGCCACTCGGCGTGACGCGGACGTCAGCCGTTGAGCAGCTTGTCGACCCGCTTGGCGTCGTTGGCCGCCACCACGGTGCGGCCGTCGAGGCGACGGGTCCGCTTGGAGGCCTTGTGCTCCAGCAGGTGGCGGCGATTGGCCTTCTGCCGCACGATCTTTCCGGTCCCGGTGCGACGGAAGCGCTTGCTGGCCCCGCTGTGCGTCTTTGCCTTCGGCATTTTTCCTCAGTTCCTAATCGGTGATCAGTTCTCGGTGGTCTCGGCGGCGGCGGCCGGCTCGGGAGCCGGGGCCGAGACGGTCTGCTGCGCCGCCTTGGCGCGGGTCTTCGCGCCGCGGTGCGGCGCCAGCACCATCGTCATGTTGCGGCCGTCCTGCTTGGCGGAGGTCTCGACGAAGCCGTGGTCGGCCACGTCGCCCGCCAGGCGCTGCAGGAGCCGGTAGCCCAGTTCGGGCCTGGACTGCTCGCGGCCGCGGAACATGATCGTGACCTTGACCTTGGACCCGGCTTCCAGGAAGCGGATCACGTGACCCTTCTTGGTCTCGTAGTCGTGCGGGTCGATCTTGGGCCGGAGCTTCTGCTCCTTGACCACGGTCTGCTGCTGGTTCTTGCGAGACTCGCGCGCCTTCTGCGCCGTCTCGTACTTGAACTTGCCGTAGTCCATGATCTTGCAGACCGGCGGTCTGGCGTCCGGGGCTACTTCGACGAGGTCGAGATCGGCATCCGCGGCGACGCGGAGAGCGTCTTCGATGCGCACGATGCCCACCTGCTCCCCGCCGGGTCCGATGAGACGGACTTCAGGTACGCGGATGCGCTCGTTGACGCGGGTCTCAGTGCTGATGGGGCCTCCCTGGTCGGCGTTTCTTCTGTGGACCGTTCGCGCCGAGCACGCGGACTGCGCCGGGAATCGCCACCATCAGCACTCTGTTCCATCGAACAGAAAGGCCCTGCACGCAGCAGGGCCCAAGCCGACCGATCGCGGCGCACGCGCCGCCCGCGCCGCAGCGCGGAACGGATACCGTCGGTACCCGTGACCGGACCGCTGAACCTGATCTGGCCAGCGGTGGGAGTGGGACTCCACTTGCTGTCCTGGCGTTCGCCGGGACGGTCGTCCATGGGAGTCTAGCAGCCATGACGGAGATTCCCGACTCGCGAGATTCTGACGAAGCAGGCGCAGTCCGGCATCGCGACCTGGCCGACGTCCCCGCCCTCGAGGTCATCAGCCGCGCGGTGGTGATGTTGATGAGCGCCGCCGCGGAGAAACTGGGACTGGCAGCTGCCGATCCCGACCACAGCGCGCACCGCGATCTCGACGAGGCGCGCCGGCTGATCACCGCGCTGGCCGGTCTGATCGACGGCGCCGCCCAGTACCTCGGGCCGCATGCAGGTCCGATGCGCGACGGTCTTCGCAGTCTGCAGCGGGCCTTCCGGGAGGCCAGCGCGGTGCCCGACGAGCCCGGGGCCGGACCGGGCGAGAAGTACACCGGCTCGGTCCGGTAGGACAGGCGGGGGTTAGCACCGCCCACTGCGGCCGTCCGCGGAATATTCTGGCGGCCTATGACCGTCACCACGACGCGGCGGAGGACCCGGACGCGGTTGCACTGGGTGCCCGCCGCCACCGGCTGGTTTTTCGGCGTCATCGCGACCGCTGCACTGCTGTCGAGCGTCTCCACGACGATCCGGCACCTGACCAAGGTCCCGCGCGAATTCATCGACCGCTACCTGTTCAACTTTCCCGACACCAGCTTCGCGTGGGCGTTCGCCCTGGCCGTGATGGCCGGAGCGCTGGGCGCCCGCAAGCGCATCGCGTGGTGGGTGCTGGTCCTGAATCTGGTTCTGGCGATCACCTTCGACGTCAGCGCCCTGACCGAGCGGGACGGCAGCCGCTGGGAGGACATCGGTGAGTTCGTCGGACTGACGTTCCACATCACCGCGATACTGGTGCTCGTCGCGGCCTACGGCGAGTTCTGGGCCAAGGTCCGCCGTGGCGCGGTGTTTAAGGCCGCCGCCGTACTCGTGGCCGGCAACGTGATCGGCATCGGCCTGGCGTGGGGGCTGCTGCACCTCTTCCCGGGCTCGCTTCATCCCGACGACCGCCTGGGATATGCGATCAACCGGGTCAGCGGTTTCGCGGTCGCCACTCCGGACTTCTTCGCAGGTAAGCCCAATGTTCTGCTCAACGCGCTGTTCGGGTTGTTCGGCGCGCTGGCGCTGATGGCGGCGGCCGTTGTGCTGTTCCAGTCCCAGCGCGCCGAGAACGCGCTGACCGCCGAGGACGAGTCCGCCATCCGCGGCCTGCTGGAGGTCTGGGGCAAGAACGATTCGCTGGGTTACTTCGCCACCCGCCGAGACAAGTCGGTGATCTTCGCCCCCAACGGCCGAGCGGCGATCACCTACCGTGTCGAGGTCGGCGTCTGCCTGGCCAGCGGGGACCCGATCGGGGATCCCCGCGCGTGGCACGCAGCCATCGCCGCGTGGCTGGAGACGTGCAGCGACTACGGCTGGACCCCGGGAGTCATGGGCGCCAGTTCCACCGGCGCGCAGTCCTACCGGGAAGCCGGGCTCAGCGCGCTGCAACTGGGCGACGAAGCGATCCTCTATCCCGACAAGTTCCGCCTGTCGGGCGCCGACATGCGCGGGGTTCGCCAGGCTGTGACCCGGGCCCGGCGGGCGGGGCTGACGGTCCGGATGCGCCGGCACCGGGAGCTCAGCGCGGAGGAGATGGCGGCGGCCATCGAACGGGCCGATGCCTGGCGCGACACCGAAACCGAGCGCGGGTTCTCGATGGCTCTGGGCCGGCTGGGCGACGGTGCCGACGGCGACTGCCTGCTCGTCGAGGCCATCGAGGGCACCGGCGAGGCGGCGACGGTCGTGGGAATGCTGTCGTTCGTGCCGTGGGGCTCCAGCGGGTTGTCGCTGGACCTGATGCGCCGGGCGCCGCAGTCGCCCAACGGGACCGTTGAGTTGATGGTCAGCGAGCTGCTGCAGCAGGCGGACATCATCGGGGTGAACCGGGTTTCGCTCAACTTCGCCATGTTCCGATCGGCGTTCGAGGAGGGCGCCCGCCTCGGCGCCGGGCCGGTGGCACGGCTGTGGCGCGCGCTGCTGGTGTTCTTCTCCCGGTGGTGGCAGCTCGAGACGCTGTACCGATCCAACATGAAGTACCAGCCGCACTGGGTGCCGCGCTACGCCTGTTACGAGGACGCCCGGATGATCCCCCGGGTCGGGGTGGCATCGGTGATCGCCGAGGGATTCCTCGTCCTGCCGTTCTCGCGGCGGAAGCGCCGCCACACCGGCCACCACACGGCGGTGCCACAGGTGACCGCCGCCCTCCCGGCACCCGAGAACGCCGCGCCTGCCCCGCTCGCCGTGTCGTCGGCCGAGGAATCCCACCAGCGGGTTCCCGACCAGGTGCGGGTTCGGATGGCAAAGCTCAAGGATCTGCAGGAGCAGGGCATCGACCCGTATCCGGTCGGTCGGGAGCCGTCCCACACGGTGGCCGGCGCCCTGGCCGCGACCGACGGCACCGACGTCACCGTGTCCGGCCGGGTGCTGCGCACCCGCGACTACGGCGGTGTGACGTTCGCGACGCTGCGGGACTGGTCCGGCGATGTGCAGCTGCTGCTCGAGAAGTCCGCCCTGGACGGCCGGTCCCCCGATTTCGCCTGCGTCGACCTCGGCGATCTCGTCGAGGTGACCGGACGCATGGGTGAGAGCAAGAACGGCACCCGCTCGGTGCTGGTCAGCAGCTGGCGCCTGTTGGGCAAGTGTCTTCGGCCGCTGCCCGACAAGTGGAAGGGCCTGACCGATCACGAGGCGCGGGTTCGCGCCCGTTACGTCGACCTGACCATCAACCCGGTGGCCCGCGGTCTGATCCGGGCCCGCAGCGACATCCTGCGCTCGATCCGCGACACCCTGTTCGCCAAGGGCTTCCTCGAGGTGGAAACACCGATCCTGCAGCGCATCCACGGCGGTGCGAACGCCCGGCCGTTCCAGACCCACATCAACGCCTACGACCTGGACCTGTACCTGCGCATCGCCCCCGAGCTGTACCTCAAGCGACTGTGCGTGGGCGGCGTGGAGCGGGTGTTCGAACTGGGCCGGGCCTTCCGCAACGAAGGCGTGGACTTCAGCCACAACCCGGAGTTCACCCTCCTGGAGGCCTATCAGGCCCACGGCGACTACCGCACCTGGATCGACGGCTGCCGCGAGATCATCCAGAACGCGGCGACGGCGGCCAACGGGGCGCCGGTCGTGATGCGTCCCGATGGCGACACGCTGGAAGCGGTCGACATCTCGGGTGAGTGGACGGTCAAGACCGTGCACGACGCGGTGTCGGAAGCCCTGGGCGAGCACATCGGCCCGGGCACCGAGCTCGCCGTGCTGAGGCGGCTGTGCGACCGCGCAGGGATTCCGTACCTGACCCACTGGGATGCCGGCGCGGTGGTGCTCGAGCTCTACGAACGCCTGGTCGAGGAGAACACCACCGAACCGACGTTCTACACCGACTTCCCCACCTCCGTATCGCCGCTGACCCGGCCGCACCGGAGCCGTCCCGGCGTCGCCGAACGCTGGGACCTGGTGGCCTGGGGGGTGGAGCTGGGCACGGCCTACAGCGAACTTACGGATCCCGTGGAGCAGCGCCGGCGCCTGCAGCAACAGTCCATCCTCGCGGCCGGGGGTGACCCGGAGGCCATGGAGCTGGACGAGGATTTCCTGCAGGCGCTGGAGTACGCGATGCCGCCGACCGGCGGCCTCGGCGTCGGTGTCGACCGGGTGGTCATGCTGATCACGGGACGCAGCATTCGCGAGACGCTGCCCTTCCCGCTGGCCAAACCGCGCTAACCTCGAGGTGGCGCAACGCGCCGCAAAATCGTCATATTCAGCAAACGTCCAGAAAGCTAGGTCACGATGGTAGGCGTGACACCATCAACGACGATGGCCGATGCCACGATCCTGGCGGCGCCCTTCGGGCTGTTCCGCGACCACGTTTCGCTGATGCACGGGTGGGTCCCGATCACCGCGCAGATCGCCGCGGTGTTACTGCTGGCGCTGGCCGTCGGGAAGCGCTCGCAGCGCTGGCATCTGGTGTCTTGGCCGACCGCGGCGGCGGTCGGCCTGGCGATGACCGGCGTGGCGTATTGGACGATCTTCTCCAATGGACTGTCGGGTGAACCCGCACCGCAGACACTGTGGGCCTGGGTCACGCTGACCGGCCTGGCCGCCGGGATCGCCGTGCTCGGCTGGCGGTCCGCAGGGCGGTGGCGTCGCATCACGTCACTACTGGCGGTCCCGATGTCGGCGCTGTGCGCCGGACTCATGCTGAACACGTGGGTGGGCTACTTCCCCACCGTCCAGACCGCCTGGGGCCAGTTGACCGGCGGCCCGCTACCCGGCCAGACCGATACGGCGACCGTCGCCAAAATGGTTGCCGCACGGGCGGTTCCGGCCAAGGGCAAGGTGGTTCCGGTGGACATCAGCGGTCCCTCGAAGTTCAAGCACCGCGGCGAACTGGTGTATCTCCCGCCCGCCTACTTCGCCAGTAACCCGCCGCCCGCCCTGCCGACGGTGATGATGATCGGCGGTCAGTTCAACACGGCGGCGGACTGGATCCGCGCGGCCGACGCGGTCGGCACCATCGACGATTTCGCCGCGCGAAACGGCGGCAACGCGCCGGTGTTCGTCTTCGCCGACTCCGGTGGCGCGTTCAACAACGACACCGAATGCGTCAACGGCGTACGCGGCAATGCGGCCGACCATCTCACCGAGGATGTGGTGCCCTACATGGTCGACCACTTCCGCGTCAGCGACGACCCGGCGAACTGGGGCGTCGTGGGCTGGTCCTCCGGTGGCACCTGCGCGCTGAACCTGACCGTGAAGTACCCGGATCTGTTCCGCACCTTCGTCAACATCGACGGTGACTACAGCCCGAACGCCGGGACGAAAGCCCAGACGATCGACCGGCTTTTCGGCGGCAATGCCGCCGCATACGACGACTGGCATCCGGCCACGGTGATCGAGCGGCACGGCCCCTACGAGGGCGTGGCCGGCTGGTTCGCGGTGTCCGAGCCGCACTCGGTCGCGGCGATCTCGGGCGTCGCATTGCAGGAGGAGCCCAAGGAGCGCTCCCCCGACAGCAATCCCACCGAGGCCGCCCGTACGCTCTGCCGGCTGGGCAGCGAGTACGGCATCGACTGCGCCGTGGTCCCGGCGGGCGGTAAGCACGACTGGCCGTTCGCAGCGCGGGCCTTCGCCGCCGCGCTGCCGTGGCTGGCCTGGCAGATCGACACCCCCGAAGCCCCTGAGGTCGCACTGCCCGGCACGTCGGGGCAGCCCGAGGGTGTGACGATCTCGGCCGAGGGGCGGACCAACGGCATCCCGGGCCACAAGCCGGCCGGAGCACGGTGAGCCGCATGGCGCCGGATCCGACCCCTCAGCCGCCCGCTTCCCAGGCACCGCCGAAGCCCGAGACGCCCACCGCGTCGGCCACGAGCGAGGCATCAGCCCCGCCGGCGACGAGTGAGACGCCTGCGGCAGCGGGAGGCACGTCACTGCCCGCGACGCCGGTTCCGGTGCCCGATACCGGTTACACGCCGACGGGAGTGCCGACATTCGACGGCGTGCGGGAGAAGATCGAGACCCGGTTCGGGACCGCCTTGGGCGCAACGGAACTGGCCGAGGACACTCCGGAGGGCAAGACGGCGGCCCAGCAGTTCGAGGCCCGGCAGAAGGCCGCCGAGGAGAAGCTCGAGCAGATCCGCGCCTCGATGCACAAATCCCAGGACTGAGGCCGCGCCGCCGCCCGTCAGGCTCTTCGCGCGCTATCCCACCGACGGTGAGTAGTGCTTGCTCTTGCCGCGCTCGGCGACGGGCGGCAGGTTGCGTGCGGGCGTGTGCACCAGCGGTGCGTCCGCGGGGCTGCGGCCCTCGGCGCGGTCCCAGCCGGCCCGGGCGCGGGGATGCATCTTGGCGCGCCGGGGCACGAACTTGAACGCCAGGTTGACGGCACGGCCGAACAACCAGTGCAGCCGCTCGTCGCGCTCGGACCATGAGTAGTCCATGAGTTCGCGCACCGGTTCGTCGTACAGCCCGACGGTCAGCCACACCACGAACGGCTCGGCAATCTTGAGCTGCTGGACCCACAGCCAATCCGGAATCCATTGCAGTGAAGGGTGTTTCGGCATGGTCGACAGGTCCAGCACGGCCCGTGCCGCCCAGGTGTTCTCCAGCACCTCGCGGCACATGCGGTCCCAGTAGACCTGGAAGTCCTCCCAGGACTTCGGGACCGGGCGCATGCTCATTCCGTACATGCGGTACCAGGTGACGTGCTCGTCGAACAGCTGCCGTTTCTGATCCTCGGTCAAGCCGTCACCGAAGTGCTCCGCAGTCAGGATGGTGCCCATGAAGAACGTGGCGTGCGCCCAGTAGAAGACCTCGGGGTCCAATGCGTTGTAGCGCCGACCCTTCTCGTCGACACCCTTGATGCCGATGTGGTAGTCGCGCACCTCGGCGCCGGTCTGCGGGGCCCGGTCCCCATCGAAGACGACGCCGCCGATCGGGTACAGCGACCGGAACAGCCGGGGCAGGCGTTCGGTGAAGAAGACGGAATGGTCCTTGACGGCCGCGCCGAGTTGCGGGTGCATGTTCTGCATGGAGCCGGCCCACGGACCCTGGAGCAGGCCGCGCCAGTCGCCGAACAGCTTCCAGGTCAGTGAGTCCGGGCCCAGCGGCGGCACGTCGTAGCTCCCGCTGACCGGGCAGCCCGCGGGCGGGGCGGCGGTGTTCTCACTCATGCGCTGACCTTCCGGCGCCGGGCGGCCCGCTTCGGCCGCGCCGGGGTGTCGAGCAGTTCGGCCAGAAACGCGCCGGTATAGCTGTCCGGGGTGGCTGCCACGTCCTCGGGGGTGCCCTGCGCCACCACGGTTCCACCCCCGCCACCACCCTCCGGACCCATGTCGACGATCCAGTCGGAGGTCTTGATCACGTCGAGGTTGTGTTCGATGACGATCACCGAATTGCCTTTGTCGACAAGGCCGTTGATGACCTTGAGCAGCTTTCGGATGTCCTCGAAGTGCAGGCCGGTGGTCGGCTCGTCGAGGATGTACACCGTGCGTCCGGTGGAACGCTTCTGCAGCTCGGCGGCCAGCTTCACCCGCTGCGCCTCACCACCGGAGAGCGTGGGCGCGGGCTGGCCGAGGCGCACATACCCCAGCCCCACGTCCACCAGTGTCTTCAGATAGCGGTGGATGCTGCTGATCGGCTCGAAGAACTCCGCGGCGTCCTCGATGGACATGTCCAGGACCTCGGAGATGGTCTTGCCCTTGTAGTGCACCTCGAGCGTCTCGCGGTTGTAGCGGGCGCCGTTGCACACCTCGCAGGGGACGTAGACGTCGGGCAGGAAGTTCATCTCGATCTTGATGGTGCCGTCGCCCGAACATGCCTCGCAGCGGCCACCCTTGACGTTGAACGAGAATCGGCCGGGCTGGTAGCCGCGGACCTTGGCCTCGGTGGTGGCGGCGAACAGCGAGCGGATCTTGTCGAACACCCCGGTGTAGGTGGCCGGGTTGGACCGCGGGGTGCGCCCGATCGGCGACTGGTCGACGCGGACCAGTTTGTCGACCTGATCCAGACCGTTGACCCGGGTGTGCCGGCCCGGCACCAGTCGCGCGCCGTTGAGCTTGTTGGCCAGCACCGCCGCCAGGATGTCATTGACCAGGGTGGACTTTCCCGACCCCGACACCCCGGTGACGGAGGTCAGCACACCGAGCGGAAAGGCCACGTCGATGCCGCGCAGGTTGTGTTCGCGGGCGCCGACGACGGTGAGCTGGCGCTTGCGGTCGATCGGGCGCCGGAGGGCCGGCACCTCGATGCTCTGCTTGCCGGACAGGAACGCCCCGGTGATGGAGTCCGGGTTCTTCAGCAGGTCCTGGTAGGGCCCGCTGTGCACCACCCGGCCACCGTGTTCGCCGGCCGCCGGGCCGATGTCGACGATCCAGTCGGCGTGCGCGATGGTGTCCTCGTCGTGCTCGACGACGATCAGCGTATTGCCGAGATCCCTTAAGCGGGTGAGGGTTTCGATGAGACGGCGGTTGTCGCGCTGGTGCAGTCCGATGGACGGCTCGTCGAGCACGTAGAGCACACCGACCAGCCCGGAGCCGATCTGGGTGGCCAGCCGGATGCGCTGCGCCTCGCCACCGGACAGCGTGCCCGCCGCGCGGCCGAGTGTCAGGTAGTCCAGGCCGACGTCGAGCAGGAATCCCAGCCGGGACTGCACCTCTTTGAGCACCTGGCCCGCGATGGCCTGCTCGCGCTGGCCCAGGGTCAGTTGGTTCAGGAACGCCGAGCAGTCGGCGATGGACAACTCGCAGACGTCGGCAATGGACTTGGCCTGCTCCCCCGCCGACAGTGTCACCGCGAGGATCTCCGGCTTCAGGCGGGTGCCATCGCACTCCGGGCACGGCACGTCCCGCATGAAACCCTCGTAGCGCTCCTTCATCAGCTCGGACTCGGTCTGGTCCATGCGCCGCTGCAGAAAGGCCATCACGCCTTCGAAGTCGGCGTAGTAGGAGCGGGTGCGTCCGTAGCGGTTGCGGTACCGGACGTGCACCTGCTCGTCGCAACCCTCGAGAATCGCCTTGCGTGCCTTGGCCGGAAGCTTGCGCCACGGGGTGTCGATGTCGAAACCCATCACCTCGCCGAGGCCGGCCAGCATCCGGGTGAAGTAGTCGGAGTTGTGACCCATCGCCCATGGCGCCACCGCGCCGTCGGCCAGGGAGAGGTCGGGATCGGGCACCACGAGGTCGGGGTCGACTTCTTTGCGGATGCCCAGACCACTGCACTCCGGGCAGGCGCCGTAGGGAGAGTTGAACGAGAACGACCGTGGC
Source organism: Mycobacterium sp. (assembly GCA_046330855.1). Taxonomy (GTDB): domain Bacteria; phylum Actinomycetota; class Actinomycetes; order Mycobacteriales; family Mycobacteriaceae; genus Mycobacterium. The sequence continues at coordinate 64,053 of JAXLRX010000007.1, read as the reverse complement.
TCAAGGTCGTCGATGGCCAGCGCGTGCCCGTTGGGGCAGGCCAGCTTCTCGGAGAACCGCTGCTCCCGGTGTGGGTCGTGCTCGTCGCGATCCACGAAGTCCAGGACGACGATCCCGTCGGCCAGCGACAGGGCGGTCTCCACCGAGTCGGTGAGCCGCTGCTTGGCGCTGGCCTTCACCGTCAGACGGTCGATCACCACCTCGATGTCGTGCTTCTCCTGCTTCTTCAGCGTCGGTGGCTCGGTCAGCGGATGGACCACGCCGTCGACCCGTACGCGGCTGTAGCCCTGGGTGTTCAGTTTGTCGAAGAGGTCGGCGAACTCGCCCTTGCGGGTGCGGACCACGGGAGCGAGCACCTGGAAGCGGGTAGCCTCCGGCATGGCCAGGACCTGGTCGACGATCTGCTGCGGGGTCTGCCGCGCGATCCGGCCGCCGCACACGGGGCAATGCGGGGTGCCGGCCCGGGCATAGAGCAGACGCAGGTAGTCGTAGACCTCGGTGATGGTGCCGACGGTGGAGCGCGGGTTGCGGTTGGTGGACTTCTGGTCGATCGAGACCGCCGGTGACAGGCCTTCGATGAAGTCGACGTCCGGCTTGTCCATCTGGCCGAGAAACTGGCGGGCGTAGGCGCTGAGCGACTCGACGTAGCGACGCTGGCCCTCGGCGAAGATGGTGTCGAAGGCCAATGAGGATTTGCCCGACCCGGAGAGCCCGGTGAAGACGATCAGGCTGTCCCTGGGCAGGTCCAGGTCGACACTGCGGAGGTTGTGTTCGCGTGCGCCCTTGACGATCAGCCGGTCAGCCACGCGCCCCATGCTATGTGCCCGCACCGACGACTTCCCGGGCCGGTCTGCGCAGTACCGTGACGTCATGACCGTCGCCGTCGCCGACACCTACACCGGGCACGTCGAAACCCGGACCGCCGCCCGCCGCACCCTTCCCGGGGTGAGCATCATCAAGGCCTCCGTGGGCCCGATGGACAACAACGCCTACCTGGTGACCTGCGCAAATACCGGCGAGTCCGTGCTGATCGACGCCGCCAACGACCCCGAGTTCCTGGTGGAGCTGGTGGAAGAGCACGCCCCGAAGCTCGACGTGATCGTCACCACACACCAGCACTTCGACCATTGGCAGGCTCTTGAGGCGGTCGCGGAGGCCACCGGAGTGACCACCGCCGCACACGAGCTCGACGCCGGGCCACTGCCGGTCACGCCCGGCCGGTTCCTGGCCGGGGGCGGCACCCTGTCGGTCGGTGACCTCGTCTTCGACGTGATCCATCTGCGCGGCCACACCCCCGGCTCGGTCGCGCTGGCGCTGCGGCCGTCCGGTGAACGCGAGGCGGTGCAACTGTTCACCGGTGACTGTCTTTTTCCCGGCGGGGTCGGCAAGACCTGGGAGGACGGCGCCTTCGAGCAACTGCTGGGCGATGTGACCACCCGGGTGTTCGACGTCTACGGCGACGACACGGTCATCTATCCCGGACATGGTGATGACACCACGCTGGGCGAGGAACGTCCGCATCTGGCGGAGTGGCGCGAGCGAGGCTGGTGACCCGAAAGCCCTACTCGGTTCGAGCCGGGCGGCAAGCAGCCCCGGTCGGCCACAGCTCTTCACCGGGGACTGCCTGTTCCCCGGGTGGGGTCGGCGCGTTTCCTTCCCCGGCTGCCATCGTCAATGGTGCCGATGTAATGCGTCCCGGTGAACTTCCTGCAGCCGACCTCTAGGACATCGGGCTGTCATCACTTCCACCGCAGCGATTGCGAATGTCGCTGAGGGGCTGGCGAATCGCTTGGACCTCGGCCTTCATCTGGGGGTTGCCGTCCAGGTATTGCAGCACTTGAGCGCGGACGCTGTCGCGCGGTTGCCCCTTCAGCCCGGTGACAAAGGCATTCAGTTCCGGGTGGGTGAACAAGTACGCGGACGTCGCCGCCGACACCCCCGCCGCGACACCCGCCAGGTCTGCCGCGGTGCAATTGGGCGGGTCGGCCAATGCGGTGGGTGCGGTCAACAGGACCGCACTGGAAAGCACACCGGCGGCGAGGACACCGACGGACGAGTCGCGGACAAGACGGATGGTGAGGTGCATCGATGACTCCTTCTTCTCGTGGTTTCAGAGGGGCTTGAACAGACTCCAGACGGGAGGGGGTTAGCGCGGGCCGCCACCGCCACCGTTTCCACCGCCACCACCGTTTCCGCCACCGCCACCTATTCCGCCGCCACCACCGATGCCGGGTCTCCCGACGCCGTAACCCGGGTCGACAGGGCCCGGCCTGCCGGGGCCGGTATTGGGCGGGTCCAGGACATCGCCGGGGTCGTAGGCGTCGTAGAACAGGCAGCTGTCGTCGTTGGTGCAGGGGTACGGGTCATAGGCGGGGATATCCGTCGGCGCACCGGATGATCCCTTAACCGTTCCCCCCGCGCACAGGGTGCTCGAACCCGTCGAGTTGCAATCGGCGAAGGCGGACGGCGCGACCGCCAGCCCCACCGTCATCGCCGCCAGGGCAGTCAGCGGGACCAGAATCAGTGGTTGCTGCATGGGTGACCTTCTTTCCTGACTCAGGACAGTTAAGCCGACCATGAAAGTCATTTCGCACGGTAGGGGCGAAGTACCTCTGTTGTTGCCCGCTCGGCTCGACGCGCACGGCGGAGACCGTGGTGTCCTAAAGGCCGAACGCGCCGCCCTCGACCAGAACGGCCACGCCTATCCCGATCAGCACCACCGGCAGGACGATGTGCTCCCAGCGCTCGAGCGCTGCCGCGACGGCGGGATGCGCGGCGATGCGCTGACTCAACAGACACCAGAGGCCGACACCGATCAGGAAGACGATCAGATAGGCGGGAATACCCGAGGGGCCGGCGACGGCGAAGACGGGCACGTAGACGCCGATGTTGTCGCCCCCGTTGGCGACCGTCACCGCGGCGACGGTCGCGGTCCCGACCCCTGGGCGGCCACCCACCTCCCAGTCGTCATCGTCGTCGTCGCGGTGTCGCCAGGCCAGCCAGGCGGCCCGGACGCCGAGCAGCACGGGAACCACTCCCAGGTACGCGACGGTGGCGTCGGGCAGCAGTCGCGCCCCGAGCGCGCCCAGCACCGACACCACGAGAATCGCGATGAAACCCAGATACTGGCCCGCCACGACGCGCGCGATGGCCGCCGCGTTGCCCCGTGCCCGGCCGAAGAACACCATCAGCACGACGAGGTCGTCGATGTTGGTGGCAACGAACATCGCCACCGCCTGGGCGACCGTCGTCAGGTGCACCCGACCAGTAAACCGGTGGGCGTTCCGGACCTCACGGGAAGGTCACCAGCACCAGGGCACAGTCGTCGTCGAAGTCCCCATCCGGGATGAGTGACCGCAGCCGCTCCACGAGATCGTCGAGCGTCCAGTCCGGGTCAGCGGTCAACGCCATGCACAGGCTCACGAAATCGTCGCGGTACCAAGACTTTCCGTCGGCCTTGTGGACCGGCAGTTCGAACGCCCCGTCGCTGTACAACAGGAGTTGCGCACCGTGCGGCACCGTGTAGGAGTCGCTGGTGTAGACGGTGTCGGCGAACATCCCGATGGGACTGGCGGGCGTGGACAAGCCGGACACGGTGACGCCGGCGCCGTCCCGCAGCAGCACCAGTGCCGGTGGGTGACCGGCGCTGGAGTACCGCAGCGTCCGGGTGGAGGCCTGGTAGATCCCGTACCAGATGGTGAAGTAGCTGTCCGCCTGATCCTCCATGGGGAACAGCCTGTTGATCTCGTCGAGGACGAGATCCGGCTCGCGCAGCACCGCGTCGGGCAGCGAGCCGGACCTGATCAGGTTGTGCACCGACATCGACAGGAATGCCGGTCTGATGCCGTGCCCCGAGGCGTCGATCAGGTAGAGCTTCAGGTGATCGTCGTCGAGCCATCGGTAGTAGAAACAGTCCCCGCCGAGATCCAGAGCCGGGAGATAGCGTGAGGTCACCTCGACGCGCCCGGTCAGTTCGCCGGGGAGCACGGACTCCACGTACCCGGCCGCGTTACGCATCTCCGCCTGCAGGCGGTCGGCGAGAATCCGGTTCTCCCGCTCCCGCTGGGCAAGCCGTTCCTGGGCCTCGACCTCCTCGGTGATGTTGACACCCTGGGCGACGATGTACTGCACGTCCCCGGAGCTGCCGCGCAGCGAACTGGCCGACAGGTCCACCCAGACGAGCCGACCGTCGGCCCGGATGAACTGCTTGGTGGTCCGGTAGGTGTCCAGCCGCCCGCTAAGAAGCTCGATGGTGTTGTCCAGGTCGACTTGCAGGAACTGGGGCGGGGTCAATTCCTGCCACGTCTTGGACTTCAGCGTCGCCTCGTCGTACTGGAGCAATTCGCACAGCGCCCGGTTGACGACGTCGAGCGTGCCCTCGGGGGTGACCAGGGCCATGGCCACGTTGGACGTCTCCATGACCCTGCGGAACCGGGCGTCGGACTCGGCCTGTCTGGCGCGCAGTGCGACCTGCTCGGTGATGTCGATGATCTGGGCGATGAGGTGTTCGATGGTGCCCGCGGAATCCCGGATGCAGCTGATCGTCAGCTCACCCCAAATCGGGTGCCCGTCGGCGTGGATGTACTGCCGGGTGATGCGGTAGGAGTCCGCGCGGCCCGCCGCGATGTTGACGACCGCCTGGATGGTCGCGGTCACGTCCTCGGGGGTGGCGACGACGTCGCGCCACGTCATCTTCGTCAGCGTGTCGGCGTCGTAGCCGACCAGCTCGCACATCGCGGGATTGACGGCGAGGAACCGCCCGTCGGGGGCCAGCAGGTTGGTGGCGATCGCGGAGTTCTCGATCAGCTTGCGGAACCGGGCATCGGCCTCGGTTTGCTCGCGCCGGGCCTCCTCCGCGGCCTGCTCGGCGGCCACCTCGTCGTCGATGATGCGGAACCCGGCCACGTGGCCGTCGGGCCGGCCCGCGGCGTCGTAATACGTCTTGGCGCGGACCTCAAGCCAGCGCAGATTTCCGCGCGCGTCGAAGGCACGCAGGCGGCGCACCGATGCGGCCCCCGTGGCGGTCTCGGCCACCATCTCGGCGAAGATCTCGCGATCCTCGGGCGGAAGGAAGCTCGCCTCGTGGCCGATCCAGTGCGGGGGCGGCGCGCCCATGGCCGACTCGACCGAGGGAGACACCCACACGACCTTGAAGTCCCGTAGCTGGAACACGACGTCGCTGGAGTTCTCGGTGAGCAGGCGGAAATGTTCCTCGGACTGCGCCACCCGCTGCTGGGCCTGGAACCGTGCGGTCACATCCCGCCAGACGACGCTCAGCAGTTCCGCGCCGGCGCGCGCGGCCCGCACGTCGAACCGGCGCACCCGGCGACGCCGACCGGCGAAGGGCAGGTCCTCGACCGACAAGGGTTCGCCGTTCTCGACGCAGTGGGCGAACACCGCCACCAGCCCGCCGCTGTCGGGCAGCGCCTCGGCCAACGTCATTCCGATCAATTCCGTCCGGGGCAATCCGAGAACGGCGCAGGCGGCCGGGTTCGCCTCGCGGAAGGCGAAGTCGATGATCCGCCCGTCGGGATCCCGAACGGTTCCCAGCAGCGCCAGACAATCCACCATGGCGTCCAGGGCCGCGCGGAGAAGTGCCTCTGCGGATGTGCCGCTGAGGTCACTGGTCATGCCTGGGATTCTGGCACGCATCGGGAGGAAACGAGCGTTTCGCCTGATCGGCCGGAAGGACCCGTGGGCCGCGCCGCGCAGGTCTACTGTCGGAGAAAAGCCGGCCAGAACCTCAGGAGGACATGATGGCCTTTGACCCCAAGGACGCACTCAACGCTGCCAAGGACATCGCGGCGCACGCCGTGGAGAAGGCGGCGGACATCGTCGAGGACGCCGGCCACATCGTGAAAGGCGACATCGCCGGCGGCGCCAGCGCCATCGTCGAGGACGCCACCAGCATTGCGACCCACGCGGTGGACAAGGCCAAAGAGGTCTTCACCGGTAAAGACGAGGCCTGAGACCGGTCGGCGTCAGGTCCCGATCGACGCCGGATTGGACAGTTCCGAGGTGTTCTGCGGCCCCGTGACAGGGGTGGCCGTGACGGTGACGAAGTTGCCGACCATCCCCGACACCCCCGGCACGGTGACACTGAAGTCTCCTGCCGCGACGTCGGTTTGAGAACCCAGGAACTGCCTCGCCTGCACGTTGGGCGCGTCGCCGAGCGGTGAGAAGAACACCTGCATCTGGTATCGACCGTGGTAGTCGGGGTATGCGGCCACACTGCCCGTCACAACGATCCGGCCGTCCGCGGCGTCGAAACGGGCGGTGAGCAACGCGGGCGTCGGCTGATCGGCGTTGCCGTTGTTCTGCAGCGAGATTCCGTTGGTGCCGTTCTGGAAGATGGAGTTCTTCAGCACGGCGTTGCCGGTGCCGACGTCGACGGTCACGCCGTTCCTGGCGTTACCGCGGATCGTGTTGTCGGAGAGCGTCGAATCGTTCGCTCCGTTCAGGAGGATGCCGTCCGAACCGTTGCCGTTCACGACGTTGCGGACCATCGTGATGTCGGTGCCCTTCACGGCCTGAATGCCGTCGGCCGCGTTGGCGGTGACCGTGTTCTCGACGATCGTGACGCCCTTGCCGCACTTGTCGCCGCTCGAACAGTCGATTTGCAGGCCGTCGGCGGCGTTGGCTGCGACGGTGTTGCCCTCGATCCTGACCTCCCGCGAGTCGGTGAGGAGGATGCCGTCTGCGCCGTTGGCGTCGACGGTGTTGTCCTCGACCTTGCCGCCCTGATGGGTCTTCAGGTCGACTCCGTTGTCCCCGTTGGCTGAAACGGTATTGCGGCGGATGATCAGTTCGGCGGCTTCACCGGCCTGAATGCCGTCACCCCGGTTGTCCAGGATGATGTTGTCCTCGACCGTGCCACCATCCGGGTGCTCGAGGTGGATTCCGCCCGCACCGTTCGCGAACACGGTGTTGTGCGAGATCCGGACGTCTTTGGTGTCCTTGCGACCGTCTTTCTTGGGCTTGGCAAGGATCCCGTCCTTGGTATTGCCGAAGATCGCGTTGTCGCTGATCGTCAGGCCGATCGCGCCGGTCACGCGGATTCCGTCCTCTTTGTTGCCGGAAACGGTGAACCCGCTGATCGTCGAATTGTCGGATTCACCGATGTCGATACCCTGCTCCTCGAAGTTGCCGACGACTCCGCCATGGCTGAAGTCGGCCGTCACCGAGTCGTCGATGACCAGTCCCTTCTTGTCGGCGAACCCGAGACTCCCGTCGAGATTCACCGAGCCGTCGGCGGTCACCGTGGTCGCCATGGTGGCATTCGGTGCCTCCGTCCCCTTGGGCCCCTTCTTCTCCACCCGCAAGCCGCCCAGCGGAAACAGCGCTCCCACATCGCCTTCGAGCCGGATGTCCTGGCCTCCGTCGGCGGCCAGGGTGAGCCGGAAGCCGCGGCCCTGCTGAGCGTCGATGGAGCTTCCGAAAGTGATTCCGCCGCCGTCCATCGTGACCTCCGTCGGCCCGGCCATGGTGACCGCGCCGTCCGCCCGGAAACTGGATCCGGCGTACAACCCGTTGAGCGTGACGGCGTCATCGCCATAGCGCTGCTCACCCTGCGTGACGACGGCTGCGGTGTGCACCGACCCGCCACGGTCGGTGGTCAGGCTCGCGAGCGGACCCAGGGTTCCGACCTCGCGGACGAATGTCGTTGCGCCGCTGGAGTTGATCGTCAAGCTGAACGGACCGCCGAAGGGTGGCAGGAACACGCTGTCGACCGTTCCGGAGAAGGTGACGTCCCCGCAGCCCGCCTCGACGCGGGCGTCGTCGGCCAGCACCGTGGATCCCGCGACGGAGAACCGGCCACCGCCGGTGGTGTATTCGCCACCCAATTCGGCGTTCTGCCGGTAGATCTGATCTCCGGTGGTGGTCACTGAGTGGAGAATCACCGTTGACTGGCCGCCGGTAGGCCGCAGCCGGATCATCTGCTTCTCGACGTCGAACATCACGTCGAAGTAGTTGAACAAGTTCAGTCCGGTGTTGACGTTGTCGGTCGAGGGATCGTCGCCCTCCACCGGGACATCGGACCTTCCCTGGTACTTGACCTCGTTCACCGCGATGTTGTCGCCGGCGACGAATGTCCATTGCAAGGGGGGATGACCGCCCGTCAGCTGCTGGTCCGCGATGAACGTGGTGCCCGGTTCGAGCTGGCCTTTGCCGTTGTCGAAAGGTCCTGTGCCGCTTTGGGTCCGCACGGCTGTCGATGACGTTCCGGTGTCGATCAGGGTGGGCAGAGTTGCGATCGTCTGGACATCCTGTCCCTGCCGAGCGGCGTACTGGAGCTGGAATCCGAGCTTCTCGAGAACCTGCAGATCCGACACCGGATAGGTTCCACCATCGCTGTTCACCGTCACCGGTATGGCGTACGGGAACTGTTTGCGCAGTTCGTCGTTCACCCCGACGGTCAGCTCCGGCGTGACGCCGATCGGACCGAGTTGAACCACGAACCCGTGGCCCCGCACACCGGCGAACTGGAACAGCGGACTGGTCAGCGGCTGCCTCTCATCGGTTGAGGTGGCCGTCTCGCGGACCTCAAAATTGGCTCCGAAGTCACCGAAGAACCGGTCTTCCATGGGCGGCACGTCGGGGTTCTGGAAGTCCATCGGCTTCTTCTTCGACGTCCCGTCGGTGACCGCCACGATGTTGATGGGGCCGGTCGAGATCGTGTGCGATCCGGTGCCGAGGGTGACCGGGGCGAGGGTCACCGGCCCCGACAAAGTGATGCCCGAGCCGTATTTGTTGGTCACCACCGTCGTGCCCAGAGTGATTCCCTGCCAGAATTCGGGGTTGAAGCCTGCGTAGAAACCCGTTGCGCCGGTGTCGAATTCGTACACCTGGGACGGATTGTCGCCGACCGCGACGTCAATGCCGTACTTGACCTGCGGATGCCCGTCGAGTGCGTACTCGGGCAGGAAGTGCAGCGGAACGGAAGTGATGCCGTCTGCCGGGCTCTCACATATCTTCAGTGGTGAAATACCTTGTGTGATCAGGCGCTTGAGCGGGGTGTGTCCGCCCACCGGCGCTTCGAAGGCGGTGGTTCCGAGCGCCGTCACGGTCAGGGACTGCCGTCCCTTGCCGGCGCCGTCCACGGCGTCGGCGAACGTGGCGTCACCGATGCCGGCGTCGACGTTGACGTCGCCGTCAAGGATGACTCGCGCGTTCACCGTCACCCCGGCGAGCCCGCTGACGCCGTCGCGCAACGACAGTGACCCCCTCTCGAGGGTCGCGTCCACCGTGCCGCCGAAGGCGGCCCCGGGTGCGAAACGGATCGCGTCGATCGACGAGGTGTGCAGGTTGGCCTCCGCGGTGCCCGACTCCAGGACAAAACCCGCGCATCCGGAGTTTCCGGGATTGGTCACGGTCACGTCGGACACCGTCGCAGCGGCGAAGCCGGCCGCGTTGCGGAAGGACGGAAGCCCCGACACCTGTAACGCCAATCCGTCCCTGCGGAAGTAGGCGACGCTGCCGGTGTTGACCGACACCGTCAACTCCGTGCCCTTCTGGTTGGCGGCGACGCCCGTCGGGATGAAGAACAATGAGCGCCGGATCAGCAACACAGCGCCGGTGAACAGGTCCGCGATCGGACTCGCCGGAAACCTCGACAACTCGTCGAATGCCGAGTTGAACAGGTGGTTGACCACCGTGGTCACCGCCTGGCTGATGGTCGGCGCCGTGGCGCCCCAGCACGCCGGGCATCCGGCAGCCCCGGATACGGCCACCGCGGACGGCGCGGCGCCGACTGCGGGCGCCGACGCGACAGCCGGTGCCACCGCCGCTGAAACCGGCTGCGGCAGTGCGACATAGGGCCGTGCCGCAGCCGCCGCGGGGCGCACAGCGGGTGACTGTTCCGGTGCCGCCGGCGTCGCACGGACCGCGGGAGGCGTCGATCGAGACGGACCATCGTCGGCACCATGGGACTGCGGGGTCGCCTGGTTGCGGCTCGATTCGGTCGCCCGCCGGCTGGCCGCAGCCCGTGGGGTTCCGGTTGCCGCCGGAGCCGGGGGCGAGGCGACGGGGTGCGCAGACGACCTTCCCGCCGGAGCCGGTCGGCCTTCCCGGGCCGGGCCGGAAGCGGGTGAGCCGCCCGATGGCGAAGGGGATCCCGTCGACTCCTCGGCGGGACCGTCAGCCGCGGCCACGGCGTGCGGCGCCGCGACCGCCAGCCCGAGGACGAAAACCGCCGCACCGAGTCTCGAACCCGCCCCCGGTCTTGAAACCGCCGCGAGTCTCGAACCACGTTGCGCCATCACGACCTGCCCATCCACGACGCCGGAGTCGTGACAGCTTAGTCGGCGGCGCTCGGGCCGTGACCCGACTTGGCGGGAATCAGAGCCAGTCGCGCCGTTTGAACGCCAGGTACAGCGCCACCGAGGTGAGCACCGTCAGGACCGCACTGGTCCACACGCCCCAGTTGTTGCCGTATCCGGGATAGGGCACATTCTGCCCGTACCAGCCGGTGACGAGCGTGGGGACCGCGATGATCGCCGCCCAGCCGGTGAGCTTCTTCATGATGGTGTTGAGCCGCGCGTCCTGTAACGACAGGTTGGTCTCGAAGACCGTTGTGACCATGTCGCGCAAGGACTCCGTCCACTCCGCGGCCCGGATCACATGGTCGTACAGGTCGGTGTACCAGCCGTCGAGCTCGCCGGTGTCGGTGCCCGGCGTGCTGCGCCGCATGATGGTGTTCACCACCTCGCGCATCGGCAGCACGATCCGGCGGAGTTCGACGAGCTCCTTGCGCAGCCGATAGGTGTCGCGCTGCAGCGTTCTGCTCTGCGAGCGGTCGTCGAAGAGGTTGTCCTCCAGAGACTCGATCGCGTCGTCGAGTTGTTGGATGGTGTCGAACTGGCCGTCCACCACCACGTCGAGGATGCCGTGCAGCAGCGCGGGGCTGCCCTTGCGCAACAGGTCCGCGTTGTCGTCCCAGTGCCGGACCACCTCGTCGATGTCGAGCACCGGGTGCGCGGGATCCTGCTCGTGCCGGACTGTGACCACCCCCGCCGGCAGCACGAAGATCGACAGCCGGGAGGTGAGCAACCGCGACTCGATCGAGCCGGGAATCTGGGGGCCCAGCGCGGTCGCGTAGACGGTCAGGAACGTGTGGTCGGCATAGCGGGTGGCCTTGGTGCGCGCGCTGTTCTCGACGACGTTCTCAACGGCCTGGTGGTCGAACCCGAGTTCGTCGGCCAGACGGTCGAGCACATCCCGTCCGGGGTTGAGCAGGTCGGCCCAGACAAGCGCACCGTCGGAGTGCAGGTACTCCGAAACGTCGGCCAACGGGAAGTTCTCGGCCTTGAGTTCGCCGCCGAGCCACACCCGGGTCCGGACCCAGCCGTCCGCAGTGGAGCCGGTGGCCGTCACGCCGGCACGCCCCGGGGATGTCTCGTTGCCCGGGATGCCCTAGTTGGTGGTGTGGACGATCAGGACGTCGGTCTTCGACTTGCGCGCGACGTTGGCGGGCACCGATCCGAGCAGCCGGCCGGCGATGGTGTTGAGGCCGACGTTGCCGACGACGAGCAGGTCCGCGCCCACTTCATTGGCCAGATCCACCAGGGCGTCGACCGGTGCTCCCTTGACCGCCCGCTCCTCGACGTTGGTGGCGCCGGCAGCCTTTGCGCGTGCCGCGGCGTCCCGGAGGATGTCGTAGATCGGGGCTGCGCCCGTCACCTTGTAGCCCTCGTCCTTGAGCACGTCGGCGGCGCGGGTGTCTTCCGGATTGTCCAGATAGGCGGTGGCGACGATGACCTTCGCGTCCGGTCCGGAGGCCAGCTGTCCGGCCCGGTCGACTGCGCGCAGCGACGAGTCCGATCCGTCGGTTCCGACGACCACCGTGGTGTAACCGCCCATCAATACCCTCCAGTGCTTGCGTTTTCCCAACTGGGAACAGTAGTGCCTCGAGGTGTCGCCAGGGTGTGATTTCACGACACCGAGCGCCGCCTTGGCGGGCCGTAATGGCCTCCGACTAGGCAAAACACCCCGGACCGACGGCCGCCGTGAGCTTGGCAACATCGACCGTGACGAACGCCGCGGCCGGTATTGACGTTACGGTTTGGCCAACCCGACAACGGATAGAGCAGCCAGCGTGAGCACCTCGCTTCTACAGCGTCCGACGGCCGACGTGGTCGCCCGGCCGGTTCGCCGGGTCCGCCGGTGGGACGCGGTCGTCGTCGGGCTGTTCGCGATGACACTCAGCGCGGCGTGGGCGGCCCGGCCGTCGCTGTGGTTCGACGAGGCCGCGACCATCTCGGCCGCCACCCGGTCGGTGCCGGAACTGTGGCAGATGGTGCACAACATCGACGCCGTCCACGGCCTGTACTACCTGCTGATGCACGGCTGGTACGTGGTGTTCCCGGCGACCGAATTCACCTCTCGTCTGTCCAGCGCGATCGCGGCCGGCGTAGCGGCGGCCGGTGTGGTGGTTCTCGGCAAGCTGATCTCCAGTCGCACGGTCGCGGTGACGGCGGGCCTGGTGTTCGCGGTGCTGCCGAGAGTGACGTGGGCCGGTATGGAGACCCGGTCCTACGCACTGTCGATGGCCGTGGCGGTGTGGCTGACGGTGTTCTGCGTGCGGGCCGCCCGGTGCGGGCGCCCGTGGTGGTGGCTGGTGTACGCCGTTCTGCTGATCGGCGCCGCCGTGCTGAACGTCTTTCTGATCCTGATCGTGCCGGCGCACGCGGTGGCGGTGCTGGCGTACGCGCGGCGGCCGCGGGCGTTGGTGTACTGGGCCGGGGCGACCGTTGCGGCCTGCGCCGCGGTGATTCCGCTCCTGCTGTTCACCCAGAAGCAGTTGTTCCAGGTGCAGTGGATCTCACCGCTGGGTTCGGCGACGGTCACCGGGATCCTGCATGAACAGTACTTCGACCAGTCGATCGCCGCAGCCGTGGTCGCCGGGGCGATCCTGGTGGCCGCGATGATCTTCGGTCCGCTGTTCGGGGCCGGCCGGCCGAGACGGCTCATCGCGCTGACGCTGACCTGGATGGCGGCGCCCACCGTCGCGCTGCTCGTCTATTCGGTTGTGCGGCATCCGATCTACTATCCGCGCTACCTCTCGTTCACCGTGCCGGGGTTCGCACTGCTGCTGGGCATGTGCATCGTCACGGTCGGCAGATCGCGCGCCGGGATCGCGGCGCTGCTGGTGATCCTGGCGGCCGCCGGCGTGCCGACCTACCTCTTCCAGCGCGGACCCTATGCCAAGGCGTACATGGACTACAGCGCCGTCGCCGACGTGATCGACCGCTACGCGGCACCCGGCGACTGCCTGATCCTGGACAACTCGGCCACCTGGGCGCCGGGCCCGATCCGGCCGCTGACCGCTGCCCGCCCGGCGGTCTACCAGAAGCTGCGCGACTACGGCCGCGGCCTGACCGCCGTCCAGCGGAACCGGTTGTGGGACGCCCACATTGCAGTGTGGGCCTGGGCCGACAAGATGCCCGGCTGCCCGGCCCTGTGGACCGTCACCGAGTACGACCCCACCATGCCCGACCGTCAACGTGGACCCTCCCTCCCGCCGGGACCGCGCCTGGCGCGCGCGATGGCGTACCAGGTTCCGAGCCGGTTCGGCTTCCACGTGGTGGAACGGTGGCAGTTCAGCTTCGCCCAGGTCACCAAGTCGATCCCGTGACGCGCGTTCTGAGGCCCCGTGACTCAGTAGGCGATCCCCATCTTCGGTGGGGTCGGAACCTCGAGGTTGTTGTCCCGCACGATGATCGGGTCACCGACGTTTGCCGTGTTGAAGTACCACTCCGCGTCCTCGGGGCTGAGGCTGATGCAACCGTGGCTGACGTTGTCGTTGCCGAGTGAGTTGATGGCCCATGGTGCCGAGTGGACGAAAAGCCCACGGCTGGTGAACCGGACCGCGTAGTCGACCACGAGGTGGTAGCCGTCGGGGCTGCTGACCGGGATGCCCACACTGCTGGAATCCATGACCACGTCGCGTTCCTTGCCCAGGACGCTGTAGATGCCCACGGGCGTCGGGTATTTCGGTCTGCCCATGGACGCCGGGAAGACTCCGGCCTGCCCCCAGTGCGGCCGATGGTGCGGTGCCGGCAGAGACGACGGCGGACCCGCCTCGACGCCGTCGATGGTCACCGTGAACGTGTGGTCGGCGATGCTGGCGACGCCGACGACCTTCGGACCGGTGGCGAACGTCGTCGGCCGGCCGCCCACGGACAGGGCGATCGTGCTGTGCGCCGGCCAGAAGTCGTCCGGAACCCATTGCACGACGTTGGTGTCGAGCCACTGGAAGGTTCCGTTCATCGCCGGCGTCGACGTCACGGCGAGGGCACGCTCCGCGGCCGCACGGTTGGCGACGGGCCCGGTGAACGTCACCACCACCGGGTGCGCGACGCCCACTACCGTGCCCTGCTTCGGCAGGACCGACTCGACTGCGTACACCGCCTTGTTCGACGCCGCCTCACCCAGGCCCGACGGACCCACGAAAACACTTGCGGCGACTGCGATCATCGCAAGAACGCACCGAACGACCGCCCGCATGGCTCCTACTCCTGTTGCGTTGAGAACGTCGTCGTCGGGACCACTGTCAGCTGGCGGGCGCCGGGCCGGGGATGATCGGCTCGCCCGGCTGCGGCGCGCCGGGCGGCGGCGGCCCGGTCGGCGCGCCCTTGCCTCCGACGCCGGCCATGTCGGCGATCGGCAGGCCGGCCGGTACCGGGACGCCGGCGGCAGCGGCGCCAATCGGAAGCGCGCCGGCCACCGGAGCGCCGATCGGGACCGGCGGAACGCCCACCGGAACCGGGGGCACACCCACGGGCACCGGCGGCACACCCAACGGAACGGGCGGCACGGCGGCGGGCACTGGGGGCACCACCGCCGGGATGGGCGGCACGGCCGCGGGCAGCGCACCCAGCGGCACCGCCGCGGCGCCGATCGGGGCGGGGATCACCGCGCCCGCCGGAATGGGGCCGGGCAGCGCCATCGGGACCCCGGCCATGTCGGCGACCGGTGCGCCGGCGCACCCGGGCGCGGCCGCAGCCGCTGCCGCCGCCGGCGCGGCTCCGTCCACGACGGCCGGGACGGGGCCGACCACGCCGGCCGAATCCTGAACGCACGCATAGCCGCCCGCTGCGGCCGCCGGACTCAGTGCCATGGCGGCACTGCCCAGTCCGGCGCCGGCGATCAACGTGACAGTGAACCGAGTGATGTTCCGAGACATTGCATTTCCCAATCCTTGGTGAGGTCTGAGGCGAAACTACAGACCTGTAAGACGCCTGACACGCAGGCGGATCGGGGGGTTACCGAACCGTGGCCAAGCGGTGCCGTCGCGGTTACTCCGAGGGCCCGACGGCGCGGGATGCCGTGAACCAGCCCACCGCGGCGAGCGCCGCGAACAGCGCGAACAGCAGCCGCGCCGTCGCCGGGTCGGGTGTGTCGGACAGGTTCACCACCACTCCGGCCAGCCCGGCGCCGAAGGCGCCGCACATCAGCTGCACCGTGCTGATCGCCGCGGACGCCACCGCCTGCTCCCCCGGTTCGACGACCGCTCCCATGGCCCAGGCGCTCAGGTGCGGCCAGGCCATGCCGATACCGGCTCCGCTGATCACCAGGCCGACCGCCCAGGCGGCGATGACGCCGGATCCGGCGGGCTGCGCCCGAACCAGCGCCGCCAGTCCCAGGCCTGCCGCCATCACCAGCGGGGCCCACGCGACCACTCGCGCGGCGGTGCGGCGGTCGTCGACCGCGGCGCTGCTGATCTCGCCGACGGTCCACCCGACCGACAATGCGGCCCCGAGGAATCCGGCGGCAGCCGGCTGCAGACCACCGACGCGCTGGCCGAACAGGGGTGCGTACATGTCGACCATGGTGGCGGCCATCAGAACGCCCAGCGTCAGGTAGATCCACTTCAGCGGTCCCGGTGCAAAGGCCTTGGGTGGGAGCACCGTGACCGAGGACCGGCGGTCGACGACGAGGAAACCCGCCACCAGCGCGACGGCGGCGAGCAGCATCATGACCGTCAGCGCCGGATTGCGCGGAATGGCGGCGACGGAAGCGGTCAGCGCGGCCGTGCCGAGGATCACCAGGGACACCAATGGGATTCTCGTCCGGAGCGACTGCCCCTTGCCGTGCGCCGGCAGCGCAAACGGGACCAGGACGGCCGTCAGCCCGGCCAGGACGGCCAGGAACGCGAAGCCCCCACGCCACGAACCGAATTGGGCGAAGAGGCCACCGGCCGCGGGGCCGACCAGGGTGCCGACGCCCCACATCGCCGACACCACCGCCGAGGCCCGCGTCCACAGCCGTTCCGGCAGCGCAGCACTGATCACCGCGTAGCCCAGCCCGGCCAGCAGGCCGCCGGCCAGGCCCTGGAGGGCTCGCCCGGCGAGAAGTGCAGGCATCGACGGTGCCAGCATGCACACGAGCGTTCCGGCGGCGAAGCCCAGCAGCGCCGCGAGATAGGAACGTCGGGGGCCGAACCGGGTGAGCAGGGGGCCGACCGTTGCGGCGGCCACCACCGAGGCGACGAGGTACACCGTCGTCACCCACGCATACAGTCGCGCGCCGCCGATATCGGCGACCACGCTCGGCAGCAGGCTCATCGTGATGAACTCGTTGATCGCGTACATCGCGACGCCGGCGGCGAGAACCGTTGTGACCCAAAAGTATTCGCGCCCGAATAGTGCGCGCCAGCTACCGGTGCCCGCCGCCGCGCCGGTCGTGTCCACGCGGCGCTACTTCAGACCTGCGGCGTCCATGCCGCGGAGCTCCTTCTTGAGGTCGGCGATCTCGTCCCGCAGACGCGCCGCCAGTTCGAATTGGAGGTCACGGGCCGCCGCCATCATCTGGGCGGTGAGGTCCTTGATGAGATCGGCCAGCTCGGCGCGCGGCATCGACTTCGTGTCCCGGCCCTCCAGGAGGCCTGAGCTGCCCGCAGCGCGGCCCGCCTCACCCTGGGCGCGGCGCCCGCGGGAGGCGTTGCGGCCCGAACCGCCCACGTCGACCCCCTCGCTGTCGTCGGCCTCCCGATAGACCTGGTCGAGGATGTCGGCGATCTTCTTGCGCAACGGCTTCGGATCGATGCCGTGCTCGGTGTTGTACGCGATCTGCTTGGCACGGCGGCGCTCGGTCTCGTCGATGGCTTCCTTCATCGAGTCGGTCATGCTGTCGGCGTACATGTGCACTTCACCGGAGACGTTGCGGGCGGCGCGGCCGATGGTCTGGATCAGGCTGCGGGTCGAGCGCAGGAAGCCCTCCTTGTCGGCATCGAGGATGGACACCAGCGACACCTCCGGAAGGTCCAGACCCTCGCGCAGCAGGTTGATGCCGACCAGCACGTCGTACTCCCCGAGGCGCAGCTGGCGCAGCAGCTCCACCCGGCGCAGCGTGTCGACCTCGGAGTGCAGATAGCGGACCCGGATCCCCATCTCCAGTAGATAGTCGGTGAGGTCCTCGGCCATCTTCTTGGTGAGCGTGGTGACCAGGACGCGTTCGTCACGGTCGGTCCGGAGGCGGATCTCCCCGATGAGGTCGTCGATCTGTCCCTTCGTGGGCTTCACCACGACCTTGGGATCGACCAGGCCGGTCGGGCGGATCACCTGCTCGACGAATTCCCCACCGGTCGCCGCCAGCTCGTAGGGCCCCGGAGTGGCGGACAGGTACACCGTCTGGCCGACCCGGGCGGCGAACTCCTCCCACGTCAGCGGCCGGTTGTCGACGGCCGACGGCAGCCGGAAGCCGAATTCGACCAGATTGCGCTTGCGGGACATGTCGCCCTCATACATGCCGCCGATCTGCGGGACGGTGACATGCGACTCGTCGATGACGAGCAGGAAGTCCTCCGGGAAGTAGTCCAGCAGGGTCGCCGGGGCGGATCCGGCGGGCCGGCCGTCGATATGCCGGGAGTAGTTCTCGATGCCGGAGCAGAAGCCGACCTGGCGCATCATCTCGATGTCGTAGTTGGTGCGCATCCGCAGCCGCTGGGCCTCCAGCAGCTTGCCCTGCCGCTCGAGTTCGGCCAACCGCTCGGCGAGTTCCTCCTCGATGGTCGAGATCGCCTGACTCATCCGCTCCGGTCCGGCGACGTAGTGGGTGGCCGGGAAGATCCGCAGCGAATCCACCTTGCGGACGACGTCGCCGGTCAGTGGGTGCAGGTAGTACAGCGCCTCGATCTCGTCGCCGAAGTACTCGATGCGCACCGCGAGTTCCTCGTAGGACGGGATGATCTCGACCGTGTCGCCGCGGACCCTGAACGTGCCGCGGGTGAACGACATGTCATTGCGGTCGTACTGGACGTCAACCAGCAGCCTCAGCAGTCCGTCCCGCGGCACCTCGCTGCCGACCTGCAATTCCACCGATCGGTCCAGATAGGACTGGGGCGTGCCCAGGCCGTAGATGCACGACACCGAGGCGACCACCACCACATCGCGCCGCGACAACAGGGCGGAGGTGGCCGAGTGCCGTAGCCGCTCGACGTCGTCGTTGATCGAGCTGTCCTTCTCGATGTAGGTGTCGGTCTGCGCGATGTACGCCTCGGGCTGGTAGTAGTCGTAGTAGGAGACGAAGTACTCAACCGCGTTGTGCGGCAACATCTCCCGCAGTTCGTTGGCCAGCTGGGCCGCGAGCGTCTTGTTCGGGGCCATCACCAGCGTGGGCCGCTGCAGCCGCTCGATCAGCCACGCCGTCGTGGCCGACTTGCCGGTGCCGGTGGCGCCGAGCAGGACCACGTCGCGCTCACCCGCCAGGATCCGGCGTTCGAGCTCCTCGATGGCGGCCGGCTGGTCACCGGCGGGCTGGTGATCGCTGACCACCTCGAACCGCGCACCGGCGCGGACGACGTCGTCGACGGTGCGGTATTCGGACTGTGCGATGACCGGCTTCTCGGTCGCAAAAGCCATGAACCCACATTAGAGGTGGGGACCGACATCCTGCCGGGGCCGGCCTCAGGTGAACGGCCGATGAACACAAAACAAACGCGATATGGCCGAACCCGACCCATCGCGCGCCCCGGATTCATAGGCTCGCCGAGTGGACGTTCGTGCGCTGGCACCCGAGCTGGCGAGTCGTCTGCGGGAGGATTTCCACCTCTTCCCGACGTTGCGCGGCTACCGGCGCCGCTGGCTGGGCAGAGACCTGGTGGCCGGAGTGACGTTCGGCGCGGTGACGATGCCGGGCCAGTTGGCCACCGCCCATCTCGCCGGTATGCCGCCCATCACCGGGCTGTACGGATTCGTGGTGGCGACCATCATCGCCGCTGCCGTCTCGACCAACCGGCATCTCGCGATGGGGGTGGACAGCACCGTCGCTCCCATCCTGGCCGCCGGGCTCGGTGCGCTGGGTGCGGTGTCGGAGAGCAAGCACTACATCGGCCTGGCGCTGGTGACCACCTTCCTGGTGGGTGTCTTCACGCTGGTGATAGGCGCCGGCCGGCTCGGATGGGTCGGCGACTTCCTGTCCCGGCCGGTGATGATCGGGTTCTTCGGCGGCATCGCGGTGATCATCATCATCAACCAGATCCCCGGCATCCTCGGCGTCTCCGAGACCCACGGCCGGACACTGCGGAAGATCATCCACATCATCCGTGAACTGCCGCACACCAACATCCCGACCATGATCCTGGGGCTCAGTTGCCTCGCCCTGCTGCTGGGCATCGCCAGGATCAACCGCCGGATTCCCGGAGCCCTCATCGTGCTGGCGCTGGCGACCCTGTCGATATCCGTCTTCCACCTCAAGGACCGCGGCGTGAAGGTTCTCGGCCCGCTCGACCGCGGCCTGCCCTCGATCCAGCTGCCGCCGTTCTCACTGGACTCGGTGGAGGCGGTGGGGACCACCGCGCTGGTGGTCGGCATCTTCTGCCTGGCCCAGACCGCGGCGACCACCCGTTCGGCGGCGAACCTCGGCGGCTACGACACCGACATCAACGCCGACTTCCGCGCACTGGGACTGGCCAACATCGCATCCAGCCTGGTCGGGTCATTCACCATCAACGCCAGCCCGCCGTCGACCACGATCATCGCCGAGTCACGCGGGCGCAGCCAACTGGCATCGCTGATCGCCTCGGCCATCGCCGTCGTCGTCCTGTTCTTCAGCCAGATCATCGAGAACCTGCCATCGGCAACCCTGTCGGCGGTGCTCATCTACATCGCGATCAAGATCTTCCGCGTCGATCAGATGCGGGCCACCAAGAACTACACCAAGCGGGCGTTCGCCCTGATGCTGTTCTCGCTGATCGGCACGGTGCTGCTGGGCATCGTCTACGGCGTGCTGTTCGCGGTGCTGATCTCGTTCGTCTATCAGGCGTCGCGCACCGCACGTCCCGAACTGCTCAGACTGGGCCGCTCGGAGCAGGGCACCTGGCTGCCGCTGACCGACGAGCGGGCGACCGCGGTCCCGGGCATCGCGGCGTTCGCGCTGAACGGCCCGCTGTGGTTCGGCAACGCCAACTGGTTCCGGATGCAGCTCATCGACGTCCTGCCAGAGACCGATGAGGCGGAACCGGAAAGCGAGAACGAGGTCGACCTGCTGGTGCTCGACGCCCGGCGGATCGACGACGTGGACTTCACCGGCTTCGAGGCCCTGACGGAAGTGGCCGAGGTCGCCGCGCTGCGCGACGTGCCGTTCCTGGTCGTGGTGCAGGAAGGCCGGACGCTGACCGCGTTCGACCGCGGCGGTCTCTCCGAACTGCAGGGACGACCGCGGTACTTCGACACGATCCCGCTGGCGATCGCGGAATACCCTAATCTGGCCGCCAACCATCCGCCGGCCACCGACGAGGACGACCGCGACCATGCACCCGCCCAAACATGAGACCTTCGATCTGGCCGGCCGGACCAACACCGATCCGAAGGGATTCGTGCGGGCGGTGGACGAATACCGGCTCTGCCCGTGGGGCCTCTACATGGCGCGGCCGACGCCGGGCCGCGCGCAGTTCCACTACCTGGAGTCGTGGCTGCTGCCGGATTTGGGATTGCGCGCCAACGTCTTTCACTTCAACCCGGGCTATGAACGCGATCAGGACCACTACCTCGACGTCGCGACCGTCACCGTCGACGGGGACCGCTGGATGACCGAGGACCACTATCTGGATCTGGTGGTGCGGACCGGACGAGGCACCGAGCTGGTGGACGTGGACGAACTGCTCGAGGCGCACCGGCTGGGCCGGATGTCCAGCGAGACCGCCGAGCAGGCGTTGGGCACCGCATTCGCCGCGGTCGCGGGCCTGGCCGCGCACGGCCATGATCTGAACGCGTGGCTGGCCAGCACCGGCGTGGAGTTGAGCTGGCGGCAGGCGTAATCTCGTCCCCCGTGGGACGGCTGGGACGCTCGATAACGGCAGGTGCCGTTGTGACAGTGGCGCTTGGTGTGCTGGCCCCCGCCCATGCCGCCGCCGACGATCCGCCCCTGCAGCACAACATCACTTACCGCGCGCGGGTCGACGGCGTGGCGCGCGGTGCGTTGATCACCTACCGGATCAGCGATGCCCAGGTGAACAGCGCCAACCCGACGATGCTGCCGGGCCGGACGTTCGAGACCACCGGCGTGCTGACGGACCCCGCCGAGGCGGGGATGCGGATCTCGATCCAGTGGCCGTACTCGGCCAATCTGCACTGCGAGATCCTGGTCGACGACCAGGTGACCGTGCAGGCCAGCCAGTTCATCGCACCCCGGCTGCTGCCGGCCAAAGACGACCCGGACTACGGGGCCATGAACTGCGGGGCTCCGCTGAGCAACGCGCTCGGCGCTCCGGCTGACCCGAGTTCTTCGGCGCCGTTGCCGGCGGACCCGGCGGCACCGCCGACCGACGCTCCGCTCGGACCTGCTCCTGGCCCAGGTGATGCACCGCCGATGGAGGCTCGGGCGTCAGAGCCGGTCAGCTGACCGGATCCGGCGACCAGCCGGTGGCCTCCGCCCAGTCCCAGGCCCGCGGGTAGGCCTCGGAGAACCAGCGCCCGATGGCGCCGGGGTCCCCGTGGCTCTTGACGGCCAGGTACTCGGCGCGGGCGGCCGGGCCGGCGTTGAGCCAGTCGACGAACAGCAGCGCAAACCGCTGGCTGGGCTCCCCCGCCGCTCGGATGTGCACATGCGTCGGCCGCCCGGGATCCGCCGAGGCGTGAAACCGCTTGGGCCACAGGGCTTCTGAACCACTCGGGTCGCGGTCAGCAGTGATCGCCCCGACCCGCGGATAGCCGGCGCGCAGCAGATCCTCGGTGAGTTCGTCGGCGACGTCCATCGCCGCGACCGTGACCTGAATGTCGATGATGTCGCGGGCGTCCATTCCGGCGACGGCCGTCGAGCCGATGTGGTCGATACGCAGTGCCCGGTGCCCGCAGGCGGTGTTGAGCCGCGCGACGGCGCGGCGGCCCTGATCGGCCCAGGCCGGATCGGCCGGAACCAGCGCGGTGGGATCGGCCGCCGGTGTGCGCGCAGCGACGTTGTGGGAAAACGGCAGGACCCTGCCGTACCAGAGCTCACGGGCTCGCTCGACAAGCTCGCCCTCGGAGCCCGAATTGTCCAGCCACACGTCGGCCACCAGGCGGCGCTGCTCATCGGTTGCCTGGGCGGCGATCCGGGCTTTCGCATCGTCCTCGCTGAACCCTCGGTACTCGATCAGCCGCCGCAGCCGGACCTCCGGATCGGCGTGCACGACCACCACCAGCGGGAACATCGGCGCCATATGGGACTCCACCAGCAGCGGGATGTCCTCGACGATCACGGCATCCTCGGCGGCGGCTGCGATCAACTCCGACCGGCGACGGGCCACCAGCGGGTGCACGATGCCGTTGAGTTTGAGCCGCCTGTCTTCGTCGCTGAACGCGATCGCCGCCAGAGCGGGCCGGTTGAGGGCGCCGTCGTCGAGCAGGATGCCGTCGCCGAAATGCTCCACCAGCTGCGCCAGGCCATGAGTGCCGGGGGCGACCACCTCGCGGGAGATGACGTCACCGTCGACGACGACACCGCCGCATTCCGCGAAGGCTCTTGAGACGGTGGACTTTCCGGCGCCGATGCCGCCGGTCAGGCCGATGCGCAGCATGTGGCTCCCCCGGCCTGGCCACCCCTGACGCTGTCAGATCTTTCGGCGTCCCCGACGCCGTCAGATCTTTCGGCTTCGCCGACGCTGTCAGATCTTTCGGCTTCGCCGAAAGTGAAACCACGCAGGAAATGACCGGGCATTTCGCTGCGTGGTTTCAATCTCGCTGACAAAGCTGGGTTAGGCGTTACCGGCCAGCTTCTCGCGCAGAGCCGCCAGCTGGGCGTCGCTGGCCAGCGAGCCGCCGGCCTCCTCGACACCCGGCGAGCTGGAGGTGGTGGTGCCTGCCGGCAGCTCCGCCGCGGCGGCCGCGTCGGCAGCGGCGAACTTCTCCATCTGCGTGGTGTGCATCTTGTGCCGGCGCTCGGCCTCGGCGTACCGGGCCTCCCACTCCGCACGCTGCTTGTCGAAGCCCTCGAGCCATTCATTGGTCTCGGCGTCGAAGCCCTCGGGGAAGATGTAGTTGCCGGCCTCGTCGTAGCTGTCGGCCATGCCGTACTTCGACGGGTCGAACTCCTCGGTGTAGTCCTCGTTGGCCTGCTTGAGGCTCAGCGAGATCCGGCGACGCTCCAGGTCGATGTCGATGACCTTGACCAGCGCGTCGTCGCCGACACCCACCACCTGATCGGGAACCTCGACGTGGCGCTCGGACAGCTCGGAGATGTGCACCAGGCCCTCGATGCCCTCCTCGACCCGGACGAACGCACCGAACGGCACCAGCTTGGTGACCTTGCCGGGCACGATCTGCCCGATGGCGTGGGTGCGGGCGAAGTGCCGCCACGGATCTTCCTGGGTCGCCTTGAGCGACAGCGAAACCCGCTCGCGGTCCATGTCGACGTCGAGCACCTCGACGGTGACCTCGTCGCCGACCTGCACAACCTCCGACGGGTGGTCGATGTGCTTCCAGGACAGCTCGGAGACGTGCACCAGGCCGTCGACCCCGCCGAGGTCGACGAAGGCGCCGAAGTTGACGATCGAGGAGACGACGCCCTTGCGGACCGCGCCCTTGACCAGCTGGTTGAGGAACTCGCTGCGGACCTCGGACTGGGTCTGCTCGAGCCAGGCGCGGCGGGACAGCACCACGTTGTTGCGGTTCTTGTCCAGCTCGATGATCTTGGCCTCGATCTCCTTGCCGATGTACGGCTGCAGATCGCGGACGCGGCGCATCTCGACCAGGGAGGCGGGCAGGAAGCCGCGCAGGCCGATGTCGAGGATCAGGCCGCCCTTGACGACCTCGATGACGGTGCCCTTGACGGCCTCGTCCTTCTCCTTGAGCTCCTCGATGGTGCCCCAGGCGCGCTCGTACTGGGCGCGCTTCTTGGACAGGATCAGGCGGCCTTCCTTGTCCTCCTTGGTGAGGACGAGGGCTTCCACCGCGTCGCCGACGGACACAACCTCATTGGGGTCGACGTCGTGCTTGATGGACAGCTCACGTGAAGGGATGACGCCTTCGGTCTTATAGCCGATGTCGAGCAGAACCTCGTCCCGGTCCACCTTGACGATGGTCCCCTCGACGATGTCGCCATCGTTGAAGTACTTGATGGTCTTGTCGATGGCTGCGAGGAAGTCCTCGGCCGAGCCGATGTCGTTGACGGCTACTTGCGGCGAGGTGACGGTGGGACTGGGCATGTGTTGGGTTGCTCCGGACAGGGTTGATCGAAGGGACGGTGTATTTAAAACGGACGGTGCCTGGTGTTTTTGCACACGTTGTAGCCCGCAGTTGTGCACACGGGCACCGGGAGAGCGTACTCGACCGAGCACAACCCGACCAAACCAGCATTCGCCGCGGTTACCCTCGCCTGATGTACCACGCCCCTGGGGTTTCCTATGCTTTGACGCCACCACTGCCACGCCCCGTCCGCAAAGTGGGCGCCCCGCTGGCGGCGATCATCGCGATGGGCACGGTCGCCGGCCTGATCCTGATCCTGGTGACGGCCGTGAACCCCGCCGGCGCGGTGCTGGGGTTCACGTTGTCGACGGTGGCGATGGCGCTCGTCCTGCTCTGTTACCTGTGGCTGGACCGCTGGGAGCCCGAGCCGCCGCGGCTGCTCATCATGGCTTTCCTGTGGGGCGCATCGGTGGCCGTGCTCATCTCGGTGATCTTCGAGGAGGTTGTGCACACCGCGATCGAGGGACCCGGGCAGGACCCTGGATTCACCACGATGGCCGTCGTCGCGCCGGTGGTCGAGGAAGCCGCCAAGGGCCTGTTCCTGGTGCTGATGTTGACCGGTCGGCGGCGCAACGAGCTCAACACGCTCACCGACTGCCTGGTCTACGCCGGGTTCACGGCGGTCGGGTTCGCCTGGCTGGAGAACATCTTCTACATCGCCAGCGGGGAGAGTCTGGGCGCGTCGCTGGCCACGGCGGTGGTGCGGCTGGTGATCGGCCCGTTCGCCCATCCGCTCTTCACGACGATGACCGGCATCGGGGTGTACTACGCGCTGAAGAAGCGCAGCGCGGCCGGCAAGGCGGGGGCGATTCTGCTCGGCTATCTGGGGGCGGTGGTCATGCACGCGCTCTGGAACGGCTCCGCAGTGCTCGGCTCCTCGACCTACCTGAGCGTCTACGTGCTGTGGATGATGCCGGTGTTCGCGCTGGCGATCGTGCTGGCCATCAAGAGCCGGCGCCGCGAGGGCCAGATCATCGCCGCGAAACTCCCCGGGATGATCTCCGCCGGCCTGCTGACACCGGTCGAGGCGTCCTGGGTGGCCGCCCTGCCGGCCCGCAAGGCCGCGGTCCGCTCCGCCCGGCAGTTCGGCGGGCGAGCGGCCGCGTCGTCGGTCAAGCGGTTCATCATCCAGGTCGTGGAACTCGGCTACGTCCGCGACCGGATCGACCGCGGCTTCGGCGACGAACGGGTCTTCGCGCTGCAGAACGAGGAGGTCCAGGGCGTGGTGGCCGCGCGCGCGGCGGCTGGGCCGGCGCTGGCGCGGCTCGCCGGGTACGGCTTCCCAGTGCACTAGGGGCCGGCTTCCTGCTCGACGAGTGCGCGCAAAATCGCCCCGACAGCCCGCTCGGTCGGGAACTTTGCGAGCCCTCGCCGCTGTCAGGGAATCCACACCGGAGAGTGCGAGTGGATCGGCGACGACCTCGGCGGGATGGCCGTCCACAACACGGCGCCCATTCTCGGGCGGGCCGGCGCGGGCGAGATCGTCTCGCGAACCCGTTCGTGATCTGGTCGTGGGATTCGGTACGGACATCGCGACCGCGGCGCTGTCGAGCTGCGGGGAGTCCCGGGCACCTGGGAGTTGCTCACCGTCGGAACCGACGGCACCTGAACGCTCACTGCTCGCGAGCGCGCGGAAAGGCACCCCGACACGCTGCTCGAAAGGGAACTTTGCGAGCCCTCGCGGGGAAGGCTAGTGCGCCGCAGAGTCCCAGGTAGGCCCGTAGCCCACCGACACCTCCAGCGGCACGTCGAGCGGGTAGGCGCCGCCCATCCGTTCGCGCACCAGCGTCTCGACGGCGTCCCGCTCCCCCGGCGCGATCTCGAGCAGGAGTTCGTCGTGGACCTGCAGCAGCAGCCGGGATGCCAGGCCGGCTTCCCGCAGCGCGGCGTCGACGCCGACCATCGCCACCTTGATGATGTCGGCCGCACTGCCCTGGATCGGGGCGTTGAGGGCGGCCCGTTCGGCGGCCTCGCGCAGCTGGCGGTTACTGCTGTCCAGTTCGGGCAGATACCGCCGCCGGCCGAGCACCGTGGAGGTGTAGCCGTCCTTACGGGCCTGGTCGACCACGGCCAGCAGGTAGTCCCGCACTCCGCCGAACCGGGCGAAGTACTGGTCCATCTGCTCCTTGGCCTCCTCGGTGGAGATCTTCAGCTGCTGGCTCAGCCCGTAGGCGCTCAGGCCGTATGCCAACCCGTAGGACATCGCCTTCACCCGGCGTCGCAGCTCCGCGTCCACCTCGTCGGTCGGAACCCCGAACGCCCGCGAGGCCACGAACGAGTGCAGGTCCTCGCCGGTCCTGAACGCCTCGATCAGGCCCTCGTCGCCCGACAGGTGCGCCATGATCCGCATCTCAATCTGGCTGTAGTCGGCGGTCATCAACTCGGCGTAGTCGACGCCGTCGCGGCGGCCGACGACGAACGCGTCCCGGATCCGCCGGCCGGCCTCGGTCCTGATCGGGATGTTTTGCAGGTTCGGTTCGGTCGACGACAGCCGTCCGGTGGCCGCAATCGTCTGGTTGAACGTGGTGTGGATACGCCCGTCGGCGGCGACCGACTTCAGCAGGCCGTCGACGGTCACCTTGAGCCGGGTGGCGTCGCGGTGGGCCAGCAGGTGCTCGAGGAACGGATGGCCGGTCTTGTCGAACAGGGACTGCAGCGCGTCGGCGTCGGTGGTGTAGCCGGTCTTGGTCTTCTTCGTCTTCGGCATGCCCAGTTCGTCGAAGAGCACCACCTGCAACTGCTTGGGCGAGCCCAGGTTGATCTGCTTGCCGATCACCGAGTACGCCGCCTCGGCGGCGTCGCGGATGGATGCGCCGAACTCGCTCTGGAGCATTTCGAGTTTGTCGACGTCGACGGCGATCCCGGCGGTCTCCATCCCGGCCAGCGCTGTCTGCACCGGCAGCTCCATGTCGGCGAGCAGGGAGGCGGAGTCGATGCGCTCCAGTTCGGCATCCAGCGCATCGGCGAGGTCGGTGACGGCCCGGGCTCGCAGGATCAGGGTCTGCACCGCCTGGTCGTCGACGCCCTCGGTGTCGTCCAGCAGCGAAAGCTGTTGCTGTTCTTCGGTTTCCGCGCGCAGCTCGCGACGCAGGTAGCGCAGGGAGAGATCATCGAGGGCGAAGCTGCGCTGCCCCGGGCGGACCAGGTAGGCCGCCAGCGCGGTGTCGGAGGTGACCCCGCCAAGATCCCAGCCGCGGCCGGCCAAGTCGTGGATCGCGACCTTCGCCTCGTGCAGGGCCTTGGGTGCTGCCGGGTCGGACAGCCACGATGCCAGCGCGGCCTCGTCCTCGGCGCTCATTGTGGTGGTGTCGATGTAGGCGCCCTCGCCGTCGGCGGTCGCGATCGCGAGCGCGGTGGCGTCCCCGTCGTAGACGGCGTGCGTGCCCACCACCGCGAGACCCGAACGCCCGCCACTGCGCGCGTGCGCGGCCAGCCAGCCGCCGACCGCCCCGGGCGCCAGCGCCCCACCCCGGACGTCGAACCCTTCGTCGGCCTCGGGTTCGGGCGGCGCCAGGGTGTCGAACAGCCGGTCGCGCAGCACCCGGAACTCGAGATCGTCGAACAGCCGGTGGATCTGGTCGCGGTCCCACGGCACCAGTCGCAGGGTGTCTGGGGTCTGCGCCAGTGGAACATCACGCACCAGATGGGTCAGCTCCCGGTTGAGCACCACGCTGGAAAGGTTGGCGCGCAACGCATCTCCGACCTTGCCGCGCACCCCCTCGACGTTGTCCACCAGTCCCTGCAGCGACCCGTACTCGACGATCCACTTGGCGGCGGTCTTCTCCCCGACCCCCGGGATGCCGGGCAGGTTGTCACTCGGGTCGCCGCGCAGCGCGGCGAAGTCGGGGTACTGCTCGGGGGTCAGGCCGTACTTCTCCACCACCGCCTCGGGAGTGAAGCGGGTCAAGGTGCTCACACCCTTGATCGGGTAGAGCACGGTGACATTCTCGTTGACCAGTTGCAGCGAATCGCGGTCCCCGGTGACGACGAGAACCCGGTACCCGGCCTCGTCGGCCTGGCTCGCCAGGGTGGCGATGATGTCGTCGGCCTCGAACCCCGGCTCGGCCAACACGGTGATGCCCAGCGCGTTGAGCACCTCTTTCGTGATCTCGATCTGGCCGCGGAACTCATCCGGCGTGGCACTGCGTCCCGCCTTGTACTCGGGATACCGCTCGGAGCGGAAGGTCTGCCGGGAGACGTCGAAGGCGGCGGCGATGTGACTGGGGGCTTCGTCACGGAGCAGGTTGATGAGCATCGCGGTGAACCCGTACACCGCGTTGGTGGTCAGGCCGTTCTTGGTCTTGAAGTTCTCGGCGGGCAAGGCGAAGAAGGCCCGGAACGCGAGCGAATTGCCGTCCAGCAACATCAAAGTCGGCTTGTCGGCTGCCTCCGTACTCACGCCCACACTCTAAGCACCGGCTCTGACGGGCCACGGCCAGCAGTGCCGACGCAGACTGGAACATGTTTCAGTTCGATGCCGGAATGAGCGTAGTCTGAGCCCCGTGCCAGCTTCAGCAGACGCCTCGGCCGAACTACCCGCCATCGACGGCTGGTGGTCCTCCGACGGGTCCGGGCCGCATCTGATCGGCGCCCGCTGCCCGCAGTGCCGGACCTACGTCTTCCCCCCGCGAGCCGACAACTGCCCCAACCCCGGCTGCGACGCCGACGAACTCGAGCAGGTGGCACTGTCCCGCCGCGGGACGCTGTGGAGCTACACCGAGAACCGCTACCAGCCGCCGCCGCCCTACCCGCAGTCCGATCCGTTTGAGCCGTTCGCCGTGGCCGCGGTGCGGCTGGCCGATGAGGGAATCATCGTGCTGGGCAAGGTCGTCGAGGGCACGCTGGCCGACGATCTGAAAGTCGGCATGCAGATGGAACTGACCACCATGCCGCTCTACGTCGCTGACGACGGGGTCGAACGCAGCGTCTACGCGTGGAAGCCGGCCTGATGACCGAGAACGTGTACATCCTCGGCGCGGGTATGCACCCGTGGGGCAAGTGGGGACGCGACTTCACCGAGTACGGCGTCGTCGCCGCCCGCACCGCGCTGCGCGACGCCGGCCTGGACTGGCGGCAGATCCAGCTGGTCGCCGGAGCCGACACCATCCGCAACGGCTACCCCGGCTTCGTCGCCGGAGCCACGTTCGCCCAGAAGCTGGGCTGGACCGGCATCCCGGTGTCGTCGAACTACGCGGCATGTGCGTCGGGGTCCCAGGCCCTGCAGTCCGCGCGGGCCCAGATCATGGCCGGGCTGTGTGACGTGGCCCTGGTGATCGGCGCTGACACCACCCCCAAGGGCTTCTTCGCCCCGGTCGGCGGCGAACGCAAGAACGACCCGGACTGGCAGCGGTTCCATCTCATCGGCGCCACCAACACGGTGTATTTCGCGCTGCTCGCGCGGCGCCGGATGGATCTCTACGGCGCGACGCTGGAGGACTTCGCCAAGGTGAAGGTGAAGAACTCCCGGCACGGCCTGAACAACCCGAACGCCCGCTACCGCAAGGAGAACTCGGTGGAGGACGTGCTGGCCAGCCCGGTGGTCTCCGACCCGCTGCGGCTGCTGGACATCTGCGCCACCTCCGACGGCGCGGCGGCGCTGGTGGTGGCCAGCAAGGCGTTCACCGAGAAGCACCTGGGGTCGACGGCGGGGGTGCCGTCGGTGCGGGCGGTGTCCTGTGCGACGCCCAATTACCCGCAGCACCTGCCCGAACTACCCGACATCGCCACCGACTCCACCGCCGTCGTTCCCGCACCGGAGCGGGTGTTCAAGGACCACATCCTCGACGTGGCCTACGCCGAAGCCGGCATCGGCCCGCAGGACCTGAGCCTGGCCGAGGTCTACGACCTGTCCACCGCGTTGGAACTCGACTGGTACGAGCACCTCGGCCTGTGCCCCAAGGGCGAGGCAGAGCAGCTGCTGCGCTCGGGAGCCACCACCGTCGGCGGCCGGATCCCCGTCAACCCCTCCGGCGGCCTGGCGTGCTTCGGGGAGGCCATCCCGGCCCAGGCCATCGCCCAGGTCTGCGAACTCACCTGGCAGCTGCGCGGTCAGGCCACCGGCCGTCAGGTCGAGGGCGCGACCGTCGGCGTCACGGCCAACCAGGGGCTGTTCGGCCACGGCTCGTCGGTGATCGTCGCTCGCTAGGTGTCCGAATCGGTCGTCGTCACCGTCAAGCCCGGCAGCAAGAAGGGTCCGCTGGTGGAGGTCGCCGACGACGGGTCGCTGACCGTCTATGTCCGCGAGCGGGCCATCGAGGGCAAGGCCACCGAGGCGGTGGCACGTGTCCTCGCCGAACACCTCGGCGTTCCCAAGAGCCGGATCTCGCTGGTCTCCGGTGCGACCTCGCGAATCAAGCGGTTCCGCATCGACCGCGCCGTGTGATACTTGCCACAGCATCCACACCAGGCGATAGGCGGGCCGGCACATGACCACCAGGGACAAGTACACCGAGGTGCCCGACCCCTACTCGTGGGAGGTGCCCAGCGTCGGCAGCGCGCGATTCACCTGGGAGTACGACGACGGCCGCGCCCGACTGCTGTCGCTGTACCAGAAGGGCAAGGACAAGCAGTGGGACGCGGAGTCGCGGATCGACTGGACCCTGGACATCAACCCGATGAACCCGATCGGATTGCCCGACGAGTTGCATCCGCTGTTCGGCAGCCCGGCGTGGGAGGCCGCAGACGACAAGCTCCGCGCCGAGATGCACCACCACAACGCCGCGTGGAACTTCTCGCAGTTTCTACACGGCGAGCAGGGGGCGATGGTGTGCGCGGCCAAGATCGTCGAAGTCGTCCCGGACATGGACGCCAAGTTCTACGCCGCCACCCAGACCATGGACGAGGCCCGGCACGTCGAGGCGTTCTCACGGTTCCTGCAGGAGAAGGTCGGTCTGGTCTACCCGATCAACACCAACCTGAGTTCGTTGCTGAACGACACGCTGAACGACTCGCGTTGGGACATGCCGTATCTGGGCATGCAGGTCCTCATCGAGGGCCTCGCACTGGCGGCCTTCGGTGTCCAGCGGGACATGGCGCCCGAGGGTTCGCTCGCCAAGCAACTACTGGCCTACGTCATGCAGGACGAGGCCCGTCACGTCGCATTCGGCCGAATCTCGTTGAAGGACTACTACGCCGACCTCAGCGACCGCGAACGCGACGAGCGGGAGGAGTTCGTCGTCGAGGCCTGCTACCTGATGCGTGACCGGTTCCGCGGCGAGGAGGTCTTCGAGACCCTCGGCCTGCCCGTCAAGGAGTGCGCCGAGTGGGTGGACCACTCGCCGCTGATGATCCAGTTCCGCTCGCACCTGTTCAGCCGCATCGTGCCGATCGTCAAGGACATCGGGCTGTGGGGCCCGAAGGTGCAGAAGGCGTTCACCGATATGGGTGTCGAAGGCCTGGCAACCCTGGACATCGATGCGTTGATGAAGGCCGACGAGGATCAGGCCGAGAACCTGGACAAGACGCACGCGGAGATGGCCGGCCGGATTCACGAGGTCGACGAGGCGATCGCCGCGGGGGCAAGCTAGCGCGGCGGTTCAAGCCACCCCCAGATACGCCGCGCGAATGCTGTCGTCCGCCAGCAACTCTCGCGCCGGTCCCTCGCGGGTGACCGTTCCCGTCTCGAGGATGTAGGCGCGGTCGGATCGGCTCAGCGCCTGCTGCGCGTTCTGTTCGACGAGCAGCACCGTGGTGCCGGCGGCGTTGATCTCGGCGATGATCGAGAAGATCTGCGAAATGACCATCGGCGCCAACCCCATGGAGGGTTCGTCGAGCAGCAGAACCCGCGGACGCGCCATCAGTGCCCGGCCGATCGCCAGCATCTGCTGTTCTCCCCCAGACAGCGTGCCGCCGACCTGCTTGCGCCGCTCGGCAAGCCGCGGGAATGTCGCGAACACCCAGTCCAGACGTTCGTCGTGCGCGGCCTTGCTGTCGAATTTGCGCCCGTAGCAACCCATCTCCAGGTTCTCGACGACCGTCATGCCGGGGAAGACGCCGCGGCCCTCCGGGGCCTGCACCAGCCCGTCGATGGCGCGTTGATGGGCCTTCACCTTCGTGATGTCCCGGCCGTCGAACCAGACCGAGCCTTTCGACAGCGGCCGCAGCCCGGAGATCGCCCGCATCAGCGTGGTCTTGCCGGCCCCGTTGGAACCGAGCAGAGTGACCAACTCCCCCTGCCGGACGACCAGTGAAACACCGTGCAGCGCTTCGATTCTGCCGTAGTGCACGACGGCGTCGCGCACCTCCAGGAGTGGCGTTGCCGTCTGCTCTTCGCGCGAGCGGCTCATCGCGTCAGAGCTGGTCATCGGGCACCCCCAGGTAGGCGGCGATCACCGCCGGGTCCTCGCGGATCTCGGCGGGCAGTCCGTCGGCGATCTTGCGGCCGAATTCCAGCACCACGATCCGGTCGGCCACGCCCATGACGACTCTCATGTCGTGCTCGATCAGCAGGACGGTGTAGCCGTCGTCCCGGATGGCCCGGATCAGGTCGATGAGCGCCGCCTTCTCGCTCGGATTGAACCCGGCGGCGGGCTCGTCGAGGCACAGCAGCTTCGGCTCGGTGGCCAGCGCCCGGGCGATCTCCAAGCGGCGCTGATCGCCGTAGGGCAGGTTGCGGGCCTTTTCCTCGGCGCGGTGTGCGATACCGACGAACTGCAGCAGCGCGGCGGCCTTCTCGATCGCGGTGTGTTCCTCGCGGCGGTGCCGCGGAGAGCGGACCAGCGCGCCGGGCACCGAGGTGTGGTGGCGGGCGTCGGTTCCGACGACGACGTTCTCCAGCGCGGTCATCTCGCCCCACAGCCGGATGTTCTGGAAGGTCCGGGCGATGCCGAGCCGGGTGATCTGGTGGCGTTTCATCCGGCCGATGCGCTGACCGTCGAAGTCCACGGTTCCCGAGGTCGGTCGGTACACCCCGGTGATCGCGTTGAAGCAGGTGGTCTTCCCGGCTCCGTTGGGTCCGATCAGGCCGAGGATCTCGCCGCGCCGGATGGAGAAGTTCACCGAGTCCAGTGCCGTGAGGCCGCCGAATCGGACAGTGAGATCGGTTGCCTGAAGCAGGGTTTCGCCTTCGGCGACGCCGACGTCGCGGGTCAGCGATGCCATCTCGTCGAAGCCGCTGGGCCGGCGACCGCCGGCAGGGTCGATCACCGGTTCGGTCATGAGGGTGCCTTGCTCTCATCCCCGCTGGCCAGCAGGCGACGGGCCGACTTGCCGTAGGCCAGCAACTGCTGACGCACCGGGAAGAGACCCTGCGGACGGAAGATCATCATCACCACCAGCGCCAGACCGAAGAACAGGTACTTCAGGTCGCCGAGGTTGATGCCGAGGAACTCCACGCCCAGCAGCCGGTTGGGCAGGTAGACGATGACGAACGCACCGAAGATGACGCCGAGTTTGTTGCCCTGCCCGCCCAGGACGACGGCGGAAAGGAACAGCATCGAGTTGATGATGTTGAACGTCGGGGGCGCGACATACTGCACCTGGCCGGCGTAGAGCGCACCGGACAGGCCGCCGATCGCGGCGCCGATGACGAAGGCCCACAGCTTGAAGCGGAAGGTGTTGACGCCCATCACCTCGGCTGCGTCCTCGTCCTCGCGGATCGCCACCCAGGCCCGGCCGACCCGGCTTCGTTCGAGATTTCCGACCAGGATCAGCAGCACGACGATGAGGGACAGTCCCAGCCAGAACCACCACGTTCCGTAGTTGGCGTGCCCGTGGGAGTTACCGCTGGAGAACACGCCGTCGGGGAGTTTCTCGGTCTCGCCCACCCGGGGGAAGGCGACCTCGTTGAGGCCGCGGGGCCCGTTGGTGACACCGGCCAGGTTATCGGCCAGCAGCCGGATGATCTCACCGAATCCCAGGGTGACGATGGCCAGGTAGTCACCGCGAAGCCGCAACGTCGGGATGCCGAGGATCAGCCCGGCGAGCGCTGTGACGGCCATGGCGATCGGCACACAGGCCAGCCACGCCCACTTCTCGGTGAACCAGCCGGCGCCGATCCTGTTCCAGGGACTGTCGGGACTGGTGAGTAGCGCGACGGTGTAGGCGCCGACGGCGTAGAAGCCGACGTAGCCGAGGTCGAGCAGACCGGCCTGTCCCACAACGACGTTGAGCCCGATCGCGATGATGGCCACCATCGCGAACTGCGCCATGGTGCCACCGAAGCTGATACCCGGTGTCTTGAGGAACGGCGGCGGGAAGAGCGGCAGCAGGGCCAACGCACCGAAGGCCAGCACGCCGAAGCCCCACTTCTGAAATCGGGTGAGCCCGGCCCACCACCGGCGCAGACCGTCGCCGGGTGCCAGCAGCGCGCTCGCCGTGCGAGCGGGTTCGTTGCGGTGGGTCATGCCCGGGCCTTCCCCAGGCTTTCACCGAGGATGCCCGTCGGCCGGATCAGCAGCACCAGCACGAGCAGCACGAAGGCGACGACGTCACGCCACTGCGTCCCGAACACCGCCTGGCCGTAGTTCTCCATGACGCCGAGGATCAGGCCGCCGAGCAGGGCGCCGCGCAGGTTGCCGATGCCGCCGAGCACCGCCGCCGAGAACGCCTTGATGCCGAGCAGGAATCCGCCGGAATAGATGATCCCCTGCGGAACCCGCAGGGTGTAGAGCAGTGCGGCGGCACCGGCGAGCATGCCCCCGATGAGGAACGTCAGCATGATGATCCGCTCGCGCGAGACCCCCATCAGCGTGGCGGTGGTGGGATCCTGTGCGACGGCACGGATTCCGCGGCCGAACTTGGTGCGGTTGATCACGACGTCGGTTAGCAGTGCCAGCACCAGGGCGGCGCCGATGATCACCAGGCTGACGTTGGAGACCGATGCCCCGAACATGTGGAACTGAGTCTTGGGCTGCACCAGGATGATCGGCTGTTGGGCGTTGCTGCCGCCGTAGCCCTTGAGGATCTTCGGCAGCACGAAGTGGACGAACTCCTGCAGCACGAACGACATGCCGATGGCGGTGATGAGGAAGGTCAGCGACC
Organism: Mycobacterium sp.; assembly: GCA_046330855.1. GTDB lineage: Bacteria > Actinomycetota > Actinomycetes > Mycobacteriales > Mycobacteriaceae > Mycobacterium. The sequence goes on along the minus strand of JAXLRX010000007.1, from coordinate 28,414 downwards.
GCGCGTTGCGCCGACGCAGCGGCCGGTACGCGACGGCCTCCAATCCGATTGCGGCACAACCGGATACGGCCATCGCGAACAGCATGGCGATTCCCAGGTACAGCAGCGTCAACCCGACGCCCTTGTTGTAGGCGTTGCCGCTCGGGCTGAACCCCAGGATCATGTTGAGGCAGAAGTACGCGCCGAACATGCCGAGCATGAAGATCTCGGAGTGTGCGAAGTTGATCAGCCGCAGCACGCCGAACACCAGCGTGTAGCCGACGGCGACCAGCGCGTAGATGGCGCCCCAGGCCAAGCCGTCGATGGTGAGCTGCCAGAAACCTTTTTGCAGGTTGGCGACGTTGAAGCCGATGTCACCAGCGAGGCAGACGTACTGGCCGTCCAGGCCAGACAAGCACTCGTGGATCATCGGCTGATCGGGCTCCTTGCGTGACGTCAATCCAGCGAAGGCGCGTCCGGGACCGAAATCGACCCGGCCCGGACGCGCCCCGCCGAACCCCTACTGGACCTTGTAGATCCAGATCAGCGTGGTGGTGAGCTCGCCGTTGTCGGTCCACTGGTACTTGCGGGCCACACCCTGGCCCTCGTACTTCTTGGCGAAGTCCAGCAGCGCCTCACGGGTGACGGCGCCGGAGTCGATGCCCTTTGCCAGGATGGTGCCCAGGTCGTAGCCCTCGGTGCTGTATGTGCCGGGGGCCTGCCCGAACTTCTTGGTGTATTCGTCGGAGAAGGCTGCGCTGGCGGGGCCGCACGGGCAGGACAGCACGGCGTCCTTGGAGGCCGAGCCGGCCTGCTTGACGAACTCGGGATCCTTGGTGCCGTCGGCGCTGGCGAACTTGCCGGTGAAGCCGGCGTCGCGCAGTTGCTGCACGAACGGGGCGGCCTCGGCGTAGTAGCCGCTGTAGAACACCGAATCCGGCGAGGCGCCCTTGACCTGCGTCACCGCGGCGGAGAAGTCCTTGTCGCCCTTCTTCACCGAGATGTTGCAGGCCGAGTCGGCGACCGGGCCGAGGGTGTCACGAACGGCCTTGGCCAGGCCGGTGCCGTAGTCGGTGCTGTCGTCGACGACGCAGATCTTCTTGTCGCCCAGCGTGTTCTTCATGTAGTTCGCGACCGAGGGGCCCTGTACGCCGTCGTTGGCCAGGCCGCGCAGGAAGGTCTTCCAGCCCTGCTCGGACAGCGTGACATTGGTGGCCGACGCGGTGGCGGCGACGAGGCCGGCCTGATCGAACACGCCTCCGGTGGCCTTGGTCTCACCGGAGAACGCCGGGCCGACCAGCCCGATGATCGAGGCGTCGTCGACTATCTGCGGTGCGATCGCGGTGGCCTTCTGCGGATCGCCCTCGGTGTCGAAGGTGCGCAGTTCGATCTGGCAACCGGGGTTGGCGGCGTTGTGCTTGTCCAGTGCCAGCTGGACGCCGTTCTTGATGTTGATGCCCAGCGCCGCGTCGGGTCCGTTGAGGGCCCCGGCCATGGCGATCTTCACCGGCGCGCAGGTGGCCTTGCCGTCCCCGGCCGGATCGGCGGCCGTGACGCCGGCCTCCGGCTTGATCTCCTTGCCGTCCTTGTCGATCTGGACCTGCTCGACGATCTTCAGATCGACCGGCGCAGCCGTCGAGGTCGAGGCCGAGGCCGAGGAGCTGCCCGAGGCGGACTCACCGCCTGGTGCCGCTTGCTTGCTACAACCGGCGATGCCCAGCATCACCAGGGCTGCGGAACTCACTGCGATTGCATTGCGTGTCGCCCGAGCGCGCACGTTTCACCTCCGGGTCAATGGTTAATAAGAGCATCAAGCACGCAGGCCGCTCCCCCGGCCTGAAGGTCGACGCTCCGGTAGAACATAGCCAACCCCGGGCGAAAGCGCGCGTGACGTCCCGCGAAACGCGGGTTCTATTACGACGACGACGGCTCTCCGGGGGCCTGAAGGGTCTCCAGAACCACCTCGGCGACGCGTTTCATCGTGGTGCGCTGATCCATGGCGGCGCGCTGCATCCAGCTGAAGGCCTCGGGTTCGGTCATGCCGTGGGTGGCCTGCAGCTGGCCCTTGGCGCGTTCGATGAGCTTGCGGGCCTCCAGCCGCTCACCGAGGTTGGCCACCTCGCGTTCGAGCTGGGTGATCTCGTCGAACCGGCTGACCGCGACCTCGATGGCCGGGACCAGGTCGGTGATCGAGAACGGCTTGACCAGGTAGGCCATCGCGCCGGCGTCACGGGCCTTCTCCACCAGATCCCGCTGGCTGAAGGCCGTCAGCACCACCACGGGTGCGATCCGCTTGGCGGCGATCTCGGCGGCGGCGTCGATGCCGTCGCGCCGGGGCATCTTGACGTCCATGATCACCAGGTCCGGCCGGAGGCTCTCGGCGAGTTCGACGGCTTCCTGCCCGTCGCCGGCCTCACCGACCACCTGGTAGCCCTCTTCACGCAGCATCTCAGCGAGGTCCAGCCTGATCAGCGCCTCATCCTCGGCGATGAGCACGCGCCGCGCAGAGGTCGATTCAGATGTCATTCGGCCATTGTGGCGCGCCGCGCCCGCTCGGGCGAAACGGGGCACGGACGGGTCGCTGGGCGCCAACGGCGATCAACTATCGTTGGACTCCGCGATTGCGGGCCGCCCTCGTATCCCAACTGGCAGAGGAAACGGATTCAAAACCCGTGCAGTGTGAGTTCGAATCTCACCGAGGGCACCACGAATCGCAGCGGGACGCCGGTGCGGTTCACGTCTCCGGCAGGGCTTCCCGGTCTTCCCGCTTGACTGCGTTCCTTCTCCGACGAACCCGGGCCTCCTGCATGGCGGCGAGAACCGCGACGATGACGACAGCGATGACGCTCAAGAAATCGCCCGTGGTGATGCCAGTCTCATCACTGATGACGTAGACGGTGCGCCCGCCCAATGGTTTGTCGACAAGGGGCCAGATGACGGCGAATATCAGGACCGAGAGCATCGAAGCCCGATTTGTGCGCGCCAGACACCACGCGAGGGATGCGAACAGCGCGTTCAGTGCGACGACTGACCGGAACAATTCCTGCGGATCCACGGACACTCCTTCCTGGTAAGAGACGGTCGCCCCATATTCGCCGTCGAGGGAGGTGTTCGAGCGTCGCAACGGGGTAAAGGGCTGACGTGACAGTCACGTCAGTTTCACCCCGGGTGCGATCACCCCTTCGGGCCCCGCCCTCGACATCATGGTGGGATCGAACACGTTGCTGGGCAACCAGATCACGTTTCGCCGCGTAGCCGGCCGAAATCGGGTGCTGACACGGGCGCTTCGTGAGACCATTCCACCAGCGTCGACGCAGTGGAGGGGAGCCACCATGCACGCCAGGATCCGCTCTCTGACCCTGTGCTTGAGCGGTGTCGCCGTGATCGCCGTGGGTTCGGTGACGGTGGCGTGCAGCCCCCGCACGGAGAAGCCCGCCGAAACCAGCGTTCCGCCGAGTTCGAGCAGCGCCACGCCGAGCCCGACGGAAAAGAACGTGCAGACCAACGTGACCCGCGCCCCGATGTCGGTCTCACCGGGCGGCGGAAACGTCGCCGTGCCGTGCGGGTTCGGCCCGGCCGGCGGCGGGCCCTGCACCAATCGCTGAACCGCACCGGGCGCCGTCAGCGCCAACCGTCGGCGGCTTTGGCCGCCCGCAGAAGTTCCTCGCACAGCTGGCGGACCTCGTCGGCGGGGGCGCCTTCCTCGACCGCGGTCGCCACGTCCTCGGCTGCGCAGCGCACCTGGTAGACCCGATCGGACAACTCAGCGGCCTCGTCGGCGGTCAGCACCACGGCGTCCTCGGGAACCGCGGTTCCCTTGACCATCGCGCGCTGCTCGTAGGCGCGCTGCCGGCAGGATTGCCGGCAGTACTGCCGCCGCCGGCCCAGCGCCGCGTCGGCCACCTCACGACCGCACCAGCGACACGGTTGCGGTCGGCCGCGACGGGTCATGGCTTCGAGGGTAAACGGACGGTCGTGCTGCCGGTATCATGAGCAGGTCGGGAACTGCACCGTTACGTTTTGCGTTCTCTTGACGGGGCTATCACAAGGAGAAATCAAATGGCTGATCGTGTGCTGAGGGGCAGCCGGCTCGGCGCCGTGAGCTATGAGACCGACCGCAATCACGACCTCGCGCCGCGCCAGATCGCGCGCTACCGGACCGAGAACGGCGAAGAGTTCGAGGTTCCCTTCGCCGACGACGCCGAGATCCCCGGCACCTGGCTGTGCCGCAATGGCCTGGAGGGCACCCTCATCGAGGGTGAGCTGCCGGAGCCCAAGAAGGTCAAACCGCCCAGGACGCACTGGGACATGCTGCTGGAACGCCGCTCGGTCGAGGAGCTCGAGGAGCTGCTCAAGGAGCGTCTGGACCTGATCAAGACCAAGCGCCGCGGCTAGGCGCGCCACGATCAAGCGGCGCTGCGCGCCGCGCTGAGGAGTGCCGCAATTCGGTCGGGCCTCAACCCCCGGCGCGGCGGCGGCCCTTCATCCGGCCCTCGATCCCCCACTGCGCGACCTTCGTCATCGCCTCGCGGATGTTCGAGCCACTCATCTTCGACACGCCGAGCTCGCGCTCGGTGAAGGTGATCGGCGCTTCGGCGACCGTGAAGCCGTTGCTGATGGCCCGCCAGGTCAGATCCACCTGGAAGCAGTAGCCCTTGGACTCGACGGTGGACAGGTCGAGCTTCTCCAGCACCTCATGCCGGTAGGCGCGGTAGCCGGCGGTGATGTCGTGGATGTCGACACCCAGCAACGTCCGGGCGTAGCCGTTCGCCGTCTTGGACAGAACCAGCCGGCGCCAGGGCCAGTTCCGCACCGTGCCGCCGTCGACATAACGGGAGCCGATCGCCACGTCGGCGCCGTTGTCGATGAGGTCCAGCAGGCGGTACAGCTGCTCGGGCGCGTGGCTGCCGTCGGCGTCCATCTCGACGAGGACGGTGTAGCCGCGTTCCAGGCCCCAGGCGAAGGCCGCGAGGTAGGCGGCCCCGAGCCCGTCCTTGGCGGTGCGGTGCATGACGTGGATCCGGTCCGGTTCGGCGGCCGCCATCTCGTCGGCGAGCTGACCGGTGCCGTCCGGGCTGCCGTCGTCGACCACGAGGATCTCGACGTGCGGGCAGGCTTTGCGGACCCGGCCGACGATCAGCGGCAGGTTCTCCCGCTCGTTGTAGGTGGGGATGATCACGAGCGTCCGTCGGCTGGGTAGTTCCGGGGCCTTCTCGCGGCTCTGCGCGGCGGCCTTTCCGGCCTTGCCCTGGGTACTCATGCGACTCCTTCGTCAGCGGCGTCCGTGCGGACGCCGGGCTCGGCACGCCTGCTGCGCACGGGTCGCGCGAGAGTCCCATTCTGCAGCATCGCCGCACCGATCGCGCCGACTGCGGCGACGACCAGCAGCCATTGCAGCGCGACGGTCCAGCGGGTGGCCGGGGTCTGATCGGTGCGCAGCCGCACCTGGACGTCGAGGTAGGCCGGGGTGAAGAACGCGGTGCGGGCGGCCTCGTGCCCGTCGGGGGTGATCGCCGCGCTGATCCCGGTGGTTCCGGCGACGATCACGTCGCGCCCGAGCTCGACCGCCCGGAGTCGGGCGAAGGCCAGTTGTTGTTCGCTCATGGCCTGGTCGAACGTGGCGTTGTTGGTGGGCACCGCCAGCACTTGCGCGCCGTTGCGGACCGACTGGCGCAGCGCACGGTCGAAGATCACCTCCCAGCAGGTCGCCACCCCGACCGGCACCCCGGCCGCGTGGACGACGCCGCTGCCGCTGCCGGGCACGAAGTAGCCGGCCCGGTCGGCATACGACGACAGGTGCGCGAAGAACGACCGCCACGGCAGGTACTCACCGAAGGGCTGGACGATCTGCTTGTCATGCCGTTCGCCCGGCCCGGTCACCGGGTCCCAGACGATGACGGTGTTGGACGCGGCCGGGTTGTCGGCGGTGGCCTCCGGTCGGGCGACGACGGCGCCGACGAGGATCGGCACCCCGATGGTGCGGGCGGCGAGGTCGATCTGCGCGGCGGCGTCGGGGTTGGCGATCGGGTCGATGTCCGAGGAGTTCTCCGGCCAGATCACGAACTGCGGCTGTGGCACCCGGCCGGCTTTGACGTCCTCGGCCAGCTGCAGTGTCTGCGTGACGTGGTTGTCCAGGACAGCACGACGCTGGCTGTTGAAGTCCAGACCCAGCCGCGGCACGTTGCCCTGGATCGCGGCGACGGTGATGGTGGGTTCGTCGCCGACGGCCGAGGCGGTGCGGCGCACGCCGGGGGCTGCCAGCGCGGTGGCGAGCAGCACCGCGCAGACGCAGACGGCGGGGACCATCAGGTGCAGGTGACGGTCGGCGTGGCGGTGGTGCCGCGCGTCGTCGACTCGCCGGGCGATCTCGAGCACCAGGGCGCACAGCGACGTCGCAAGCAGCATGACGGCGAACGACACCAGCGGGGCGCCGGCCCACTGCGCGAGCACCAGGAACGGCCCGTTGGTCTGACTGAAAGCGGTTACACCCCAGGGGAATCCACCGAACGGAACGCTGGACTTGAGCCACTCCTGCATCGACCACAGGCAGGCCAGCCACAGCGGCCAGCCCGGAAGCCGGGCCACCAGCACGGCGAAGAGGCCGAACACCGCGGGGAACAGCGCCTCCATCAGCGACAGCAGGATCCACGGCACGGCGCCGACCAGGCCGCCGATCCACGGCAGCAGCGGGAGGTAGAACGCCAGACCGAACAGCAGGCCGTAGCCGAATCCGCCGGCCATGGTCGTGCCCGGATGTACCAGCACCCAGGTGAGTAGCGCCAGCGCGGGCACCGCGGCCCACCACCATCCCATCGGCGGGAAGCTGACGCACAGCAGCAGCCCGGCGAGCACGCTGAGGCCGAGGCGGATCAGCCGCGGCAGAAGGCGTTCAGCCATGGATGACGGCGCCCCGGTGCACGGTCCGGCGGCACCGCGGCAGCGGGTCGCCGGGATCGAGCCGCGGCAGCTCGGGGACCCGCGAGCGCGGGTCGGTTGACCAGCGCTGCACGGCGTCGGCCGGTGCGCTCACGTCGAGGTCGCCGGTCTCCCAGACCGCGTAGGACGCCGGGGCACCGGGCACCAGCGTGCCGGTGAGGCCGTCGCGGGCGCCGCCGGCCCGCCAGGCGCCGCGGGTCGCGGCGGCGAACGCCGCGCGGGCGGAGATGGCGCTGCCCGGGGTGTGGTGGTGGCTGGCCGCGCGCACCCACGACCACGGATCAATGCTGGTCACGGGGCTGTCCGAGCCGAAAGCCAGGGGCACGCCGTCCGATGCTAACAGCGCGAACGGGTTGAGCCGGCCGGCTCGCTCCGGGCCGAGGCGCCGCGCGTACATGCCATCCGCACCGCCCCACAGCGCGTCGAAGCTGGGCTGCATGCTGGCCACAATCCCCCACGCGCCGAGCCACGCCGCCTGCTCGGCGGACACCATCTCCAGATGTTCCAGCCGATGCCCGCACCGGGCGACCGCCGGCGCGCCGAAACGCTCGACGACACCGTTGAGGGCGTCGACCACGGCGGTGACGGCGGCATCGCCGATCACGTGGAAGCCGGCGGTGATCCCGGCCTCGGTGCACGCCGTCAGATGCGCGGAAATCTTTGCGGCATCGAGGTATTCGGTGCCGGTGCATTCGGGAGCGTCGGCATAGGGCTGGCTGAGCCACGCGGTCCGCGACCCGAGTGCGCCGTCGACGAAAAGGTCCCCGGCCAGCCCCCGCGCGCCCGTCTCCTCGAGCAGCGCCCGCGCCTGGGCGACGGTGGACACGGCTTCGCCCCAATAGCCGACGACCTCGACTCCGTGCTGCAGGGCGCGGAGCTCCTGCCAGTCCTCAGCGCCGCCGATGTCGGGCCCGGCGCATTCGTGCACGGCGACGACGCCGGCCGCGGCGAAGGCGTCCAGTGCGGCGCGGCGGGCATCGTCGCGCTGGCTCCAGGTGAGCAGCCGCCGGGCCTCGGCCCGCACCAGGTGGTGGGCGTCGGCGGACAGCGGCAGTTGCGGGTCGAACCCGGCGACCGCGGACAGCCCGGGGACCGATTGCCGCAGGGCGCTCGACGCGGCCGCCGAATGCACGTCGACCCGGGCCAGGTAGGCGGGCAGGGCCCCGACGACGGCGTCGACGTCGTCGGTGGTCGGCGGGCGCGCCCAATGTGTGTCGTCCCAACCGTGTCCCCACACCGACTGACCGGGGTGCGCGGCGACGTGGGCGGCGAGCAACTGCCGACAGTGTTCCGGGCTTTCCGCGGCACCGAGATCCAGTCCGGTGAGCCGCAGGCCGGTCGAGGTGACGTGCACGTGGCTGTCGACGAAGGCGGGTGCGACGAAGGCGCCGTCGAGGTCGACGACGACGGCGTCGGGGAACTGCGTCCGGCCGACTTCGTCACTGCCGAGCCACGCGACGATGCCGTCGCGGACAGCCATCGCGGTGGCATCGGGGTGCGACGGGCTGTAAATCCGCCCGCCCTGCAACAGGGTGGTCACCGGGTCAGTGTGCCGGGCCGCGGCCGGGCTGACGAGCCCGCCCACGCGACGATGTCAGCCGCCGACGCGGCGGGCGATCGCGGTGCGTGCCGTTCCGGGCCGATCGACGGGCTCGTCGATGACCTCCCCGTCGATGTAGTCGTCGCGGCCGGCCGGGTCCGCGAACTGGTTGAGGTTCATGGCGCCGACGCTGCGCATGACACCGCGGCTGAGCATTCCCGCCGCCAGCGGGCGCATCGCGGCACGGGTCGGGGGCGCCAGCATCAGGGCGCCGGCGGCGGTACTCACCACCCCGGGAAGGAAGACCAGGAACGACCCGGCCGCCACCAGGACGCCGTCGGTGACCGCACCCTGCGGGTTGCCCCGGGCCTGCCGGAGGGCGCCCACCTGGCCCTTGAGCTGCGTTGCGGCCAGCACGACGCCGACGATGAACGTCGCCGCCAGGACCAGCAGGGTCCAGCCGATGCCGACCGCCCACGTCAGCAGGATCACCGCGGTCAGTTCGACGGCGGCGTACAGGGCGGTATAGCGCAGAAACGGTCGCATCACCATGTGCTGTTCAACGCCGCGCGGCGGAGGACGGTTCCGGTTCGGGGGTCACGATTGCGTGAAGTCGCGTCCGGAATGGGTAGTTGCAGGGATGTGACGCTCGCCTAGGCTGGCCGGATTTCCAGGCCAACCGTGCGTCCCGCGCCGCCGCGCAGTTTGGAGAAGATCGTGAAGATCCGCCCGATGATCCCGTAGCGCTTGGTGATCGCCCGGTAGACGTCCTCGGTGTGCGAGTCGTCCAGGACGGTGGCTTTGGCCTCGATCGCCTCGCCCTTCGGTCGTCCCTTCATGTCGCAGACCGCGAGGGTGACCCGCGGGGTGTTGCGGATGCGCTTGACCTTCCACGAGTTCTTCTCGGTGATCACCAGCGCGCGGTCGCCGTCGGGTGCGATCCAGATCGGGGTGGGCTTGGGCCGGCCGTCCTTGGTGAAGGTGGTCAGCAGGACGTACTGGGCTTTGGACACATCGGCAAAGGACACGTGGTCGGAAGTGGCAGCCATGTCAATAACCTACTGCGCGGCGACGGTGCGGGCCGAATACGGCCCGAGGAGGAGCCGCGCACATCAGGCCCTGCCCTCGAGTTCTCCCTCGGTTTCGAGCAGCACCTGCCGTAGCCCGTCGAGGGTGGAGGCCTCGGGGTTCTGCCACATCCCGCGTCCGGCGGCCTCCAGAAGCCGCTCCGCCATGCCGTGCAGCGCCCACGGGTTGGATTCGGACAGGAACTTGCGGTTCTGCGGATCCATCACGTACTGCGCGGTGAGGTCCTCGTACATCCAGTCGGCCATGACGCCGGCGGTGGCGTCGTAACCGAACAGGTAGTCGACGGTGGCCGCCATCTCGAAGGCGCCCTTGTAGCCGTGCCGTCGCATCGCGGCCATCCAGCGCGGGTTGATCACCCGGGACCGGAACACCCGCGCGGTCTCCTCGGAGAGTGTGCGGGTGCGCACCGACTCGGGTCGGGTGTTGTCGCCGATGTAGGCCGCCGGGGCCTGGCCGGTGAGTGCGCGGACGGTCGCGATCATGCCGCCGTGGTACTGGAAGTAGTCGTCAGAGTCGGCGATGTCGTGTTCGCGGCAGTCGGTGTTCTTGGCGGCGACGACGATCCGCCGGTACTGCTGGCGCATGTCGTCGGCCGCCTGCCGTCCGTCGAGGCCACGGCCGTAGGCGAACCCGCCCCAGGCGGTGTACACCTCGGCGAGGTCGGCGTCGTCGCGCCAGTTGCGGCTGTCGATCAGCTGCAGCAACCCGGCGCCGTAGGTTCCCGGCTTCGAGCCGAAAATCCTTGTGGTGGAGCGTCGTTCGTCGCCGTGCTCGGCGAGGTCGGCACCGACGTGAGCTCGGACGAAGTTCTGTTCGGCAGGCTCGTCGAGCGCGGCGACCATCCGCACGGCATCGTCGAGCATGGCGACGACGTGCGGGAAGGCGTCCCGGAAGAACCCGGAGATCCGCACGGTGACGTCGATCCGCGGCCGACCGAGTTCGGCCAGTGGGATCACCTCGAGGTCCACCACCCGGCGCGACGCGTCGTCCCACACCGGCCGAACCCCCAGCAGCGCAAGGACTTCGGCGATGTCGTCCCCGGAGGTCCGCATGGCCGACGTGCCCCAGGCCGACAGGCCCACCGAGCGTGGCCAGTCCCCGTAGTCGGCGCGGTAGCGGGCCAGCAGCGAATCCGCCATGGCCACACCCGTTTCCCACGCCAGCCGCGACGGCATGGCCTTGGGGTCCACCGAGTAGAAGTTGCGCCCGGTGGGCAGCACATTGACCAGCCCGCGCAACGGGGAGCCCGACGGACCCGCGGCGATGTAGTGGCCGTCCAGTGCCCGCAGCACCTGATCGATCTCCCCCGCGGTGCCGGCCAGCCGCGGCACCACTTCGCGAGCGGCGAAGCGCAGGATGGCCGCGACGGCAGGGGCTTCGGTGATGCCGTCTACGGCATCGGGATCCCAGCCCGTCGCCTGCAACCGGGCGAGCAGACCGCGGGCGCGCTGCTCGGCGGCGTCGACGACGGCCCGGTCATCGCTGCCGTCCTCGGCCAGGCCGAGGGCCTGGCGCAAGCCGGGCAGATGCTGTTCGCCCGCGAACAGCTGACCGGCCCGCAGGATGGCCAGCACCAGGTCGAGTTCGGCCTCATCGGCCGGAGCGGCACCGAGAATATGCAGGCCGTCACGGATCTGGACGTCCTTGATCTCACAGAGCCAGCCGTCGACGTGCAGCAACATATCGTCGAAGCTGTCGTCCTCCGGGCGGTTTTCCAGGCCCAGATCGTGGTCCATCTTGGCCGCGCGCATCAGCGTCCAGATCTGCTGGCGGATGGCTGGCAGCTTGGCCGGGTCGAGGGTGGCGATATTGGCGTGCTCGTCGAGCAGCTGCTCCAGGCGGGCGATGTCACCGTAGGTCTCGGCGCGGGCCATCGGCGGAATGAGGTGGTCGACGAGAACGGCGTGCGCGCGGCGCTTGGCCTGCGTGCCCTCGCCGGGATCGTTGACCAGGAACGGGTAGATCAGTGGCAGGTCGCCGAGCGCGGCGTCGGTGCCGCAGTCCGCCGACATCCCGACGGTCTTGCCGGGCAGCCACTCGAGGTTTCCGTGCTTGCCAAGATGAACCGCGGCATGTGCCCCGAACTCGTGACGCAGCCATAGGTACGTGGCCAGGTAGTGGTGGCTGGGCGGCAGATCGGGGTCGTGGTAGATGGCGACCGGGTTCTCCCCGAAGCCGCGTGGCGGCTGCACCAGGATGACAAGGTTGCCGGATTGAATTGCGGCAACGACGATTTCGCCCTCGGGATTCCTGCTTCGGTCGACGAACAGGTCGCCGGGGGGCGGGCCCCAGTGCGCCACCATGGCGTCGGCCAGGTCAGCGGGCAGCGCGGCGAACCACTCGCGGTAGCGGGCGGCCGGGATGCGGATCGGGTTGCCGGAGAGCTGTCCGGCGGTCAGCCAGTCCCGATCCTGACCGCCGCGCTCGATGAGGGCGTGCATGAGGGCGTCGCCGTCGCCGGAGGCGACAATCGAGCCCAAGTCCTCGGCGTCCAGCCCCGGTACGTCGCCCACGTCATATCCGTTGGCGCGCAGCGCCTTCAGCAGATCGATCGCGCTGGCCGGGGTGTCCAGGCCGACGGCATTGCCGATTCTGGAGTGTTTGGTCGGGTACGCCGAGAAGACCAGCGCCACCTTCTTGTCGGCGGCAGCGACCCGGCGCAGCCGCGCGTGGTTGACGGCCAGGCCGGCCACCCGCGCGCAGCGTTCCGGATCGGGCACGTAGGAGATCAGCCCGTCGTCGTCGATCTCCTTGAAGGAGAACGGGACGGTGATGATCCGGCCGTCGAACTCCGGGACGGCGACCTGGGTGGCGACGTCCAACGGACTCAAACCGTCGTCGTTGACCGACCACCGCTGCCGGGAGCTGGTCAGGCACAACCCCTGAAGGATCGGGATATCCAGGGCGGCAAGATGTTTGACATCCCACGCGTCGTCGGCGCCACCGGCCCCGGCGCCGGCGGGGGTGGCTCCGCCGGCGGCCAGGACGGTGACCACCATGGCGTCGGTGCTGGCAAGCAGCTCCAACAGCTCGCGGTCGGGGTTGCGCAGTGAGGTGCAGTAGACCGGCAGCGGACGGCCGCCGGCGTCTCGGATCGCCGCGCACAGCGCCCGGACGTAGGCGGTGTTCCCGGCGAGGTGCTGGGCCCGGTAGTACAGCACCGCGACAGTCGGTGCGGAATCGGCTACTTCCCCACCCAGGCAGCCGTCGCAGCGACGCTCACAGAACCCCCACGACGGGGTGGCCACCGGCGGGGCGAAGCCGAACCCCGTCATCAGCAGGGTGTCGCAGAGGAAGGCGTAAAGCTGGCGGAGGTTCGGCACCCCGCCCTGGGCGAGATAGGCGTGGGTCTGCACGGCAATACCGGCCGGCACCGTGGAACGCGCCATCAGGTCGGCATCGGGGGCCTGCTCCCCGCTGACCACCACCACCGGCAGACCGCTGGCCACACATGCGTCGATGCCGTCCTGCCACGCGCGGTAGCCGCCGAGAATCCGGATCACCACGATGTCCGCGCCGGCGAGCAGGCCGGCCAGCTCGCCGTCGGCCAGCCGCGACGGGTTGGCCAGCCGGAACGCACCGTCGCCGGCGCGCGCAGTGATGAGGTCGGTGTCCGACGTTGACAGCAGCAGGACCTCAGGGGCGTCGGGCATCTGTCATTCGTACCTAACCGGACTCCCGGCGGTCGGACCAGGGGGCCCGGATGTCGCCCGTGCGCTCGTCGCCGAGCAGTGGAAGCGCCGCCACGATCAGCACCCCGGCGATGACCGCCGGGGCCAGCAGGGGAATCCAGCTCACCGGCAACGCCACCGCCGTGGCGACAACACCTGCCGCCGTGAACCCGATCAGCCCGGCCACCGTCGGAATGGTGAGCGTGCCGTGCCGGGTGACCAGGTATGCCGCGGCAGAGAGTCCCGACACGGCCGCGAACAAGGGCGACGGGTCCGAAAGCGCCAGCGCGACGACGGTGAGCAGCACCGCTCCGGTCGCTGCCCGCCGGTCGGCGAGACCCGCCGCGACGGCGACCAGCGCCAGGCCCAGGACCGCCAGCACCACCGGTCCGCCGGTCGCACCGGCGGTCAGCACCATCAGGGCTCCGAACAGCGGGCTCATCGTCTCCGCCTCGCGGCCACCATCCGGGCGGTGTCGGGCAGCAGCCGCATGGCCGCCTCGAGCGTGACCTCTGACGCCCAGGCCACCACCTCGACGCCGACCACCCGCATGTCTCGGTACATGGCCGCGCGCTGAAGCGCCCACATCCGGGTGAGGGTCGGGTCGAGGTCGTCGCCGAGCGGGCAGCCGTCGAGCACGTCGACGACCACCACCACGTGGCCACGCCGGGACAGGTCCATCAGGGCCAGCGCGAAGTCCCCGTCGAGCAACGTGGAGAAGGCGACGATGACAGCGCCCGGTGGGATGGCGGTGCGCGGCGCCAAGGTGCCGGTCATGGTCTGGTAGCCGGCGCCGGTGCCCAGGACGGTGTCGAGGACGCGGTAGAACTGCCGCTGGCCGATGTCGGGGCCGAGCCAGCGGGGTTGCTGGGCGCCCAGGCCGACGACTCCGGCCCGGTCGCCGTTGCGCAGCGCGGACTGCACCACCTGCACCGCACCCTCGACCGCCCGCTGGGTGGCTGCCGTCGCGGGACCGGGCGGCTGGCCGCTGAGGTCGACGACGACCACCACGTCCACCGAACGGTCGGTGAGACGTTGGGTGACGTGCAGGCTGCCGCGCCGGGCGCTGACCGACCAGTTGACCGTGCGCAGCTGGTCGCCGGGGACGTAGGGCCGGATGCCCGCGAACTCAACCCCGGGCCCGATATGCCGGGTCAGGTGCGTCCCGAGCCGGTCGAGCATGTCGCTGCGTGGAAGCGGCGTGGAGGCGGCCGGCACCAACGGGAAGACGAAGATGTCCGCGATGTCGGCCGAGCCGGTCGCCGCCAGCAGCCCGCCCGGGGCGACGACGTCCACCCGGGCCTGCAGCGGGTAGCGGCCCCAGCGCGGCGCTGACGCGGTGACGCTCTGCCCGACAGCCCTCGAGTCGCCGGGCACGGTCCCGGTCTGCATCCCGGTGAGCGCGGTGACCGAAAGGGCCACGGCCGCAATGTCGTCGGTGGTGACGAGGTCCACCTCGGTGCTGACCTCTTCGCCTTCGAAACACCGGATGAAGTCGGGTTCGCAGCGGACCGAGATCCGCGACACCGGCCGCTGCCAGGCGGCCGACGCCAGCACCCCGAGCAGCGGGGCGGCGAAGGCGATCAGTTGCCAGCGCCCGGAGATCAGCGACGCGGCGAGCGCGGCGGCAGCGCAGAGCACCAACGCCCGGGCCAATGACGTTGTGCGCCAGCGCAGCTCGATCTCCCTTTCGCGGACGTGGGGCATGTCGGGTTCAGCCGGGCGTCCGCGGCACCGGGAGCTTCTTCAGCAGCTGTTCGACCACGTCCGAGCCCTGCATGCTGCGGACCCACATCTCCGGCCGCAGGCTGATCCGGTGGCCGAACGCGGCGACCGCGAGCGCCTTGACATCCTCGGGCACCACGTAGTCGCGCCCGTTGAGCAGCGCGCGGGCCCGGGCGAGCTGCACCAGGTCGAGTTCGGCGCGCGGGCTGGCGCCCACGACCACCTGCGGGTGGCCCCGGGTGGCCACCGCGAGGGTCACCACGTAGCGCAGGACATCGTCGTGCACGGTGACCTGCTCGACCGATTCCTGCATGGCCAGCAACTGGTCGGCGTCGACCACCTCGTTGACCACCGCCTCGGCCGAACCGCGCTCCAGCCGACGGCGCAGCATCGAGGTCTCCTCCTGCTCGCTGAGGTACTTCAGGCCGACCTTGACCGCGAAGCGGTCGAGCTGGGCTTCGGGGAGCGGGTAGGTGCCTTCGAACTCGATCGGATTCTCGGTGGCGATGACGGTGAAAGGGTCTGGGAGACGGTGGGTTTCGCCATCGATGCTGACCTGGCCCTCGGCCATGGCCTCCAGCAGCGCGGCTTGGGTTTTCGGGGGTGTGCGGTTGATCTCGTCGGCCATCAGCAGGTTGGCGAAGATCGGACCGCGCCGGAACTCGAACTGCCCGGAGCGCATGTCGTAGATGGTCGATCCCAGCAGGTCCGCCGGCAGCAGGTCGGGCGTGAACTGGACGCGGGTGAAGCGCAGCCCCAGGGCCGCGGCGAAGGACCGGGCGATCAGCGTCTTGCCCATCCCGGGCAGGTCCTCGATCAGGACGTGGCCGCGGGCCAGCACGGTGGTGAGGATCAGCGTCAGCGCGGCGCGTTTGCCGACGACGGCGCGCTCCATCTCGTCGAGCACCGCCTCGCACAGCTCGGTGGTTTGCGTTGCCGCCGTCATGGGATCTCCCGCGTCATGCCTGTTCCAGTCGTTCGAGGATGGTGTCGAGGGTGGCCCGTCCCGGGGCGGGATCGTTGCGCCGGGCGGCGGAGACGTTCTGCGGGTCCACCCACTGCCACAGGTCCTCGCCGAAGAGCAGCCGGCCCGCGGCAGCGACCGCGGCGGGTTCCTTCTGGCGGGTGGCCTGCAGGAAGTCGCGGGCCAGTGCGGGCCGCAGGTACCGGTCCCATTCGCCGCGGGTGGAGTCGGCCCACTGGATCATCGACTCGGTCTGCGACTTCCACCGGTACAGCGAATCCAGCGCCGGATCATGCTTCGGCTCAACGTCTTTCGGACGCCTGACCCCGGCGAGGTTGCCCCGCAGCTGGAGAGCGAACAGTGCCACCGCCAGTCCGGCGGCCGGCAGCGCCCACTTCCAGCCGGCCATGACCCCGACGACTTCGGCGACGAGGACGCCGATGAATCCGCCGGCCAGGATGCGGGTCATGCGGGGGTTCCCGCTTCCGCGCCCCTGCGGCGCGCGTGCAGCTCGGCCAGCACTGACCGCAGCGCCTGCTCGGCGGACTGCCGGTGCTGCTCCGTCATGACATGGGTGCTGAACCGGGCCTCGGTGAACAGGGCCACCAACGGCGACGCGGCGGTGGGGCTCAACGCCCCTTTGCCGACGGCGCGTGCCAGCACCTCCGACGGGGTGTCGGAGGCCTGCGGGGCGGCGTCCGGCGCTCCGGCGAGGGCCTGTTCCATCGCGGCGTAGCAGGCGATGATCGCCTCCCGGGGCGGCAGGTCCCGGTTGGTCACTTCGGCGAGGCCGCGTTCGGCCGCCACCGCCAGCGGCTCATGAGACGGAGACGCCGTGGCTGCGGTGTCTGCGGGCAGGAGGACGGCTTCCCTGCGCGGGCGGCGCACGGCCGCCCCGACGGAGGCGATCACCGTCATCACCACCAGAACCGCCGTGGCCGCCATCAGGATCCGCGCCGTGTCCCCGGGTTTGACGGGTGCGCCCGACGGCGGTCTGGACGACGACGGCGCGCCGCCAGTGTCCGGGACGGTTTGCGGCACCCCGGCTGGCCGGGAGCCGAATCCCATGCCGAGCCGGTTGAGAACGATCACCGCGAGCAGCCACACGATCAGCAGCCCCAGCGCGATGAGCCCGAGACGCAGGTTCCACCGGCCGCCCCGGCCACGCAGCGAGCCGGGGAGTTCCAGCGGCGCCGGGCGGGGCGGCCCCTGCCGGCGGGTGAGCATGGCGACGGCCAGAACGAGCATCGACGCACTGAGCAGGACGATCACCGCGACTGTGGACGCCGGGCTGTCCGGTGCCGGATCGCGGGGCGTGGCGTGCGGGACGGGCATCCGGCCCCGGATCGTCATCCCGGCGGCGAACAGCAGCCCGATCAGGACGGCTACCCGTCCCACGGGCTTGCGTGTTCCCGGCTCCGTGGTCGTTGAACTCCCTCTCGCGGCATGGATCCTGGCCAGTGGTTTCCATGGTGTCACGGGCGCCGCCGTACCGTGGTCGGGTGAGCAGGACGCGGGACGAGGACGCCTGTCCCGGCGCGCTGCAGGTTCATCAGGCCGCCGACGGCGCACTGGCCCGCATCAGGCTGCCCGGCGGCATGATCGGCGCCGCCGCACTGGAGGCGCTCGCCGCCGCGGCGGACCGGTTCGGCATCGGGACGCTGGAATTCACCGCCCGGGGCAATGTGCAGATCCGCGGCATCACCGATGCGGACGCGGTCGCCGAGGCGGTCGCCGGCGCCGGACTGCTGCCCTCGGCGACCCATGAGCGGGTGCGCAACATCGTGGCCTCACCGCTGTCCGGCCGGGCCGGCGGCCTGGCCGACGTCCGCCCCTGGGTGCATGCCCTGGACCGGGCGATCCAGGGTGACCCGTTGCTGGCGCGGCTTCCCGGCCGGTTCTGGTTCAGCCTGGACGACGGGACCGGTGACGTCTCGGGGTTCGCCGCCGACGCGGGTGTCTGCGTTCTGGAGTCGGGCGATTCCGCGTTGCTGCTGGCGGGTCGGGACACCGGTGCCCGGCTGAGCCCCGACGAGGTCGTGCCGGCCTTGATCACCGTGGCCCGCCGGTTCGTCGACATACGCGGGAGTGCTTGGCGGGTCGGCGAATTGGCGGACCCGGCGGTTCTGCTGGACGGGTTCACCCGGACCGCAGAGCCGGGCGGCGTCTACCCGCCGGGCAGCCCGCCCGTCGGCTGGATCGAGCAGGATCACCCCACAGGCCCGGTGGCTCTCGGGGCCGTGGTCCCACTGGGAGTGCTGTCGGCGCGGCAGGCGCAATTCGTCGCGGCGATCGACGCGCCGGTCGTCATCACCCCGTGGCGATCTCTGGTGGTCTGCGACCTCGAGGAGGGCGTGGCCGACACCGCGCTGCGCGTGCTGGCGCCCCTTGGTTTGGTGTTCGACGACACGTCGCCGTGGCTGGCGGTCAGTGCGTGCGTCGGCAGCCCGGGGTGCGAGCGGTCCCGCGCCGATGTGCGGGCCGAGGCCGTTCGCACCGCGTCCTCGGGAGCCGCGGAGGGTGTCGTCCACTACGTGGGCTGCGAGCGTGCCTGCGGCAGCCCGCTGTCCGGCACGGTGCTGGTGGCAACCGGAGAGGGCTTCCAGCAGCTACCGCGGCCGACCGTAGGGTGACGGTGTGCTCGACTACATCCGCGACGCCGCCGAGATCTACCGGCAGTCGTTCGCGACCATCCGGGACGAGGCCGACCTCGGCAGGTTCCCGGAGGACGTCGCGCGGGTGGTGGTGCGGATGATCCACACTTGTGGGCAGGTCGACCTGACCGGTCACATCGCGTTCACCCCTGGGGTGGTCGAGGCCACCCACGCCGCGCTGGCGGCCGGGGCGCCGATTCTGTGCGACTCCTCGATGGTGGCCGCCGGGATCACCGCCGCTCGTCTGCCCGCCGCCAACGAGGTGGTGTCGCTGGTCGCCGATCCTCGTGCCGCCGACCTGGCCGCGCAGCTGGGCACCACCCGATCCGCGGCCGGGGTGCGGCTGTGGGCCGACCGGCTCGGCGCTGCGGTGCTCGCGATCGGCAACGCCCCGACGGCGTTGTTCCAGTTGTTGGAGCTGATCGACGAGGGTGCCCCAGCACCGGTCTCGGTACTGGGCGGACCGGTGGGATTCGTCGGATCGGCACAGTCCAAAGACGAGCTGATCGCCGACCCGCGGGGCATGGAGTATCTGGTGGTGCTCGGCCGGCGCGGGGGCAGTGCGATGGCGGCCGCCGCGGTGAACGCGATCGCGAGTGCGCGCGAATGAGGCTTGCCGAATGAGCCATCAGCACCGAATGAGGCTTGCCGAATGAGCCATAAGGACGCGGAATGAGTTCCCGGGGAACACTTTTCGGCGTCGGCCTCGGACCAGGCGACCCGGAACTGGTGACCGTCAAGGCGGCCCGGGTGATCGCCGAGGCCGACGTCGTGGCGTATCACAGTGCGCGCCATGGCCGAAGCATCGCCCGGCGCATCGCCGAGCCCTATGTGCAGCCCGGTCAGATCGAGGAGCACCTCGTCTACCCGGTGACCACCGAGACCACCGATCACCCCGGCGGCTACACCGGGGCGATGGAGGACTTCTACGTCGAGGCCGCCGCGCGGATCGCCGCGCATCTGGACGCCGGACGCGACGTCGCCCTGCTGGCCGAGGGCGATCCGCTGTTCTACAGCAGCTATATGCACATGCACACCCGGCTCACCGAGCAGTTCAACGCCGTGGTCATCCCGGGCGTCACCTCGGTCAGTGCCGCCTCCGCCGCGACCGGCACCCCGCTGGTCACCGGTGACGAGGTGCTCTCGGTGCTGCCGGGGACGCTGCCGGTGGCCGAGCTGGCCCGCCGGCTGGCCGACACCGACGCCGCCGTGGTCATGAAGCTGGGACGCACCTATCCCCAAGTGCGCGAGGCGCTTTCACTCTCGGGCCGGCTGGGCGACGCGGTGTACGTGGAGCGGGCCAGCACCGCGGGCCAGCGGGTGATGCCAGCCGCCGACGTCGACGACGGCGAGGTGCCCTACTTCTCGGTGGCGATCCTGCCCGGCCGTCGTCGCGACGACTCCCGACCGGGGACGGTGGCCGTGGTCGGACTGGGCCCCGGCGACATCGACTGGATGACCCCGCAGAGCCGTCGGGAGCTGGCCGCGGCGACCGACTTGATCGGCTACGGGCCGTACCTGGACCGGATAGCCTTGCGGCCGGGTCAGCGCCGGCACGCCTCGGACAACACCGACGAGCCGCAGCGCGCCCGGCTGGCCTGCGAACTGGCCGAGCAGGGCCGGGCCGTCGCGGTGGTCTCCTCCGGAGATCCCGGCGTATTCGCCATGGCCACAGCGGTTCTCGAGGAGGCCAAGCAGTGGCCGGGCGTCGAGGTGCGGGTGATCCCGGCGATGACGGCTGCGCAGGCGGTGGCCAGCCGGGTCGGCGCCCCGCTCGGGCATGACTACGCGGTGCTGTCGCTGTCGGACCGGCTCAAACCCTGGGAAGTGATCGCGGCGCGGTTGTCGGCCGCGGCGGCCGCCGACCTGGTGCTGGCGATCTACAACCCGGCCTCTAAGTCTCGCACCTGGCAGGTCGCGGCGATGCGCGATCTGCTGCTGAAGCACCGCGACGCCGGAACCCCGGTGGTGATCGGCCGCGACGTGTCCGGGCCGAACGAGTCGGTGACGGTGGTGCGCCTGGCCGACCTCGATCCGGCGCAGGTCGACATGCGCTGCCTGCTGATCGTCGGGTCGTCGCAAACGCAGTGGTACGGGGATACGGTGTTCACGCCCCGTCGTTACCCCGGCTGAGGACCCACGCCTCGGCGTCGTCGACCGAACCGACGACACTCACCCCGGCCGGCAGCGGCGGCCGCTGGATCATGATCACGTCGATTCCGAGGTCATGTGCCGCTTGGAGTTTCGCGCGGGTCATCTCTCCCCCACTGTTCTTGGTGACGAGTGCGTCGATGCCATGTTCGGCCATCAGGGCGCGTTCGTCCTCGTAGCGGTATGGGCCGCGGGAGAGTACGACCTCGTGCCGTCGCGGCAGGATGCGCGGATCCGGTGGTGTCACCACGCGGATGAGGAACCAGGCGCCGCTGTCACGGAACGCGGCCACTCCGGAGCGCCCGGTGGTCAGGAAGACCCGTGTGTATCCACGGGTGGCAACCACTTTCGCCGCGTGAACATCGTTCTCCACGTCCAGGGCGCCGGTGGTCTGCCAGGCGGGCCGGCTGAGCACGAGATGGGGAACGCCGGCCTCCGCACAGGCGGCCGCGGCGTGCGCGGTGATCGTCGCCGCGAACGGGTGGGTGGCGTCGACGACGGCGGTGATGTCGTTCTCGCGCAACCAGTCCCGCAGCCCGGCGGCGCCGCCGAAACCGCCGACCCGCACCGGGCCAACCGGCAGCGCCGGATCGGGAACCCTCCCGGCCAGCGAGCTGACGAGGTCGATCCGCGGATGCAGCCGTCCGGCCAGGGCGCGGGCCTCGCCGGTGCCGCCGAGCAGCAGCAGCCGCATCAGTGGCGGGCTCCGCGGATCCGTCCGGCGGAGTAGAGGTAGCTATCGGTGAATCCCTCTGCGGCGAGGACATTCCCGACGATGATCACCGCCGTGCGGGTGATCTGGGCGTCGTGAACCTGGGCGGCGATGTCATCGAGGGTGCCCCGCAGCACCACCTGCCGGGGCCAGCTGGCGAAAGCCACCACCGCGGCCGGGGTGTCGGCCCGGTAGCCGCCGTTGAGCAGCTGCGGCACGATCGCGTCGATGCGGTGGGCGGCCAGGTGGATCACCAGGGTCCCCCCGGATGCCGCAAGCGTGCTGAGATCCTCCCGGTTGGGCATCGGGGTGGACAGCGTGGCGACGCGGGTCAGCGTGACCGTCTGCGCCACACCGGGAACCGTCAGTTCACGGCCCAGCGCTGCGGCGGCGGCGGCGAACGCGGGCACACCGGGGACGATCTCGTAGTCGATCAGCAGGGCGTCGAGCCGGCGGCACTGTTCGGCGATCGCGCTGTAGATCGAGGGGTCACCCGAGTGCAACCGGGCGACGTCCCGGCCCTCCTCGTGGGCGGTCTGGATCTCGGCGATGATCTCCTCGAGGGTCAGCGGTCCGGTGTCGACGATCCGGGCGCCCGGCGGGCACAGCTTCAGCAGGTCGGTGTCTTCCCGGCTGGGCATGATCGAGCCGGCGTACAGGCAGACCTCGCAGCGTTGCAGCAGCCGCTGGCCCCGGACGGTGATCAGGTCGGCCGCGCCCGGCCCGGCGCCGATGAAGTACACGGTCATGGGACGGGCACCGTCCCCACCGTCGTGGGTACGGTCACAGACCATTGCGTGATCGGCATCTGGGGCCGCCAGCCGGTGAAGCCGCCCAGCGGCTCGCCGCGATAGTGCTGGAACCGCCGCAGGTCGCCGCCGAGGCGCGAATGCCATTCCACCAGAAGCGCTTCCGACTCGGCAGTGACGGCGTTGGCCACCAGCCTGCCGCCGGCGGGAAGCCGGTCCAGGCAGGCTTGCAGCAGTCCCGGGCGGGTCAGGCCTCCCCCGAGGAAGATGGCCGCGGGCGTTGGGGCGCCGTCGAAGTCACCGGGCGCCTCGCCGCGCACCTCGATGTCGACTCCGAAGGCGCGGGCGTTGGCGGCGATGTTCGTCTGACGTTGCGCGTCGGACTCGAAAGACACTGCGCGACAGCCCCGCACACTGCGGCACCACTGGACAGCGATGCTGCCCGATCCCGATCCGACGTCCCAGAGCAGCTCACCCGGGCGGGGCGCCAGCGCGGCCAGGGTGACGGCGCGGATGGTCTCCTTGGTGATCTGGCCGTCATGACTGAAGGCGTCGTCGGGCAGGGCGGCGGGCTCGTCGGTGTCGGGCAGGTAGCGGACGGCGACGATGTTGAGGTCGTCGACGTCGGACGGAGCGGCCACCCAGAATTCGGCCGTCCGGGCGCGGATCCGCTCCCCCGGTCCACCGAGGTTTTCCAGAACCGTGAATTCCGAAGCGCCGCGGCCGGTTTCGGTGAGCTCGGCCGCCAGGGCGAGCGGGGTTCCGGCGTCGCGGGACAGCACCACCGCCCGCCCTCCGCGGCGCACCGCGGTGTGCACCGGCGCGGTCACCAGGCTGATCACCTCGGTGTCGTGCGACGCCCAACCCATCCGCGCGCAGGCCAGTGTCACCGAGGAGACATGCGGCAGCACCCGGACCCGTTCCGCGCCGTGCAATCGGATCAGGGTCGCGCCGATGCCGTGCATCAGCGGGTCGCCGCTGGCCACCACGTGGATGTCGCCGGGCGGGGCGTCGTCGAGCAGACGTTGCAGGGCGGGCAGCATCGGACTCGGCCAGCGGTGTCTGCGTGCGGTGACGGAATCGTCCAGTAGGTCGAGCTGCCGCGGCGAGCCGTAAATCACTGTGGCGCTGCGCAACTCCCGTAGTACGGACTCCGCGAGACCCGACATCCCATCGGCGCCGATACCGACCACGACGATCACCGGGGACATGTTCACCGTGGCAACCTCCGCCATACCGCCTGCGGCAGCAGCTTCATCCCGAAGAACATCGGCCGCAGCGCCCACGGCACCCACACCGTCCGGCGGCCCGCGGCCAGCGCCCGCGCCGTCGCGTCGGCCACCTGGGCCGGCGTGCTCGACAGCGGAGCCGGATCCATCCCCTCGGTCATCCGACCGATCACGAACCCGGGTCGCACGATCAGGAGACTGACCCCACTGCCGTGCAGCGCGTCGGCCAAGCCACTGGCGAACCCGTCCAGACCGGCCTTGGCCGACCCGTAGACGTAGTTGGCCCTACGCACCCGGACCCCCGCCACCGAGGAGAACACCACCAGCCGACCGCGGCCCGCCCTACGCATGGCCGCGGCCAGATGGGTCAGCAGACTGATCTGCGCGACGTAGTCGGTGCGCACGATCGCCAACGCGTGCCTGGCCTCGGATTCCGCGCGGGCCTGGTCGCCGAGAATCCCGAACGCCAGCACCGCCGTCCCGATCGGGCCGTAATCAGCGACCAGCGCATCGACCAGTGGGCCGTGCGAGTTGAGATCGTCGGCGTCGAATTCCACGGTGCGCACGGCCGCCGCGCCTGCGTTCCGGACCGCGGCCACCTCGTCGGCGAGCTGATCAGCGCGACGGGCCGCGAGCACCACCGTCTCCCCCGGTGCCAGGCGCGTCGCCAACTCCAGCCCGATCTCGCTGCGGCCACCGAAAATCACCACGGGCCCTCGAGCCCGATCGCGGTCCGTGTCCTCCACGGCTGGGATTATTCCCTGAGCTAGCGTGGGTCCCGATGCCGAACACCGCCAGGCTGACCGACGACGCGCTCGCCTTCCTCACCGAAAGGCACCTCGCCATGCTGACCACGTTGCGGGCCGACGGATCGCCCCACGTGGTTGCGGTGGGCTTCACTTTCGACCCGGTGACACACATCGCCCGGGTGATCACAAGCGACGGCACCCAGAAGGCGCTGAACGCCGAGCGCGGCAAGGTGGCCGTGTTGTCCCAGGTCGACGGCGCCCGTTGGCTGTCACTGGAGGGCATCGCCAGCGTCAACCGCGCTCCCGATGCGATCCGCGACGCGGAGCTGCGCTACGCCCAGCGCTACCGGACGCCGCGGGAGAACCCGAAACGAGTGGCCATCGAGGTGCTCGTGAAGCGGGTGCTCGGCTCGTCGACCCTGCTCGACCGTTCCTGATTGCCACATCAGAGATCTAGATCCTGGCAAAGTTGGCGGCGGCGGCGCCTCTAGTGTCCCGATAACAGTCGGCATTCTTCCCGGCTGGCCTGGTTCCGCCGGCTCGGACGGCGGAGCCGGCGGGGATGGCGCGATCAGGAACGACTTCACATGCGGCAATGACGGCGGTGCCGTCGGTACCGGCGGCCGCGGGGGCGCGGTGAGGTATGGCACGTCGACCTCGACCACGTCCGCGGTAGCGAGCCGAACAAGCAACGCCCCGCCGTCGTGGTCAGCAATGATCGCGCCAATGCCACCGCGACCAGACTTGGCCGCGGCGTCGTCTCCATCGTCCCAATCACCAGCAACACGACCAAGGTCTTCCCGTTCCAGGTGATGCTGCCGAGAGGCTCTACGGGGCTGAAGGTCGAGTCCAAAGCTCAAGCGGAGCAGGTCCGATCGATCTCCGTTCAACGGATGCTCAAGTGCATCGGACGGGTGGCTCCGAGCGAGATGACTGCGATCGACGAGGCGCTCCGGATCCACCTCGACCTGTGAGGACTCACACCACCGTCAACTCGTGCGGCCGTTCGTTCACCGGCAGCGCACCGTCTTTCGTCACGATGACGATGTCCTCGATCCGCGCACCCCAGCGCCCCGGCAGGTAGATGCCGGGCTCGACGGAGAACGCCATGCCCTCGGTGAGCGGCAGGCCGTTGCCGGCGACGATGTAGGGCTCCTCGTGCACCGACAGCCCGATGCCGTGTCCGGTGCGGTGCACGAAGTACTCCGCCAGGCCGGCGTCGGCCAGCACGTCGCGGGCCGCGGCGTCGATCTGCTCGGCCGTCACTCCCGGTCGCACCGCCGCCACCGCGGCGGCTTGTGCCTTTTGCAGGACCGCGTACTGCTCGGCGATCTCAGGGCGCGGCCCCCCGATGCTGTAGGTGCGGGTGCAGTCGGAGTTGTAGCCCGGCTCCACCGGTCCCCCGATGTCGACGACGACGATGTCACCTGTCTGCAATTCGCGGTCCGAGCACTCGTGGTGCGGGTCGGCGCCGTTGGGGCCGGAGCCGACGATGACGAACGCGGCCTCCGAATGGCCTTCGGCGACAATGGCTTCGGTGATGTCGGCGGCGACCTCCGCCTCCGTGCGGCCCGGCTTGAGGAACTCCGGAACGCGGGCATGCACCCGGTCGATCGCCGCGCCGGCCTCCCGCAGCGCGTCGATCTCGGCGGGGTCCTTGATCATCCGCAGGCCCGCCATGATCTGCGTGCCCAGCACCGGGGTGGCGCCCAGGCGCTCGGCCAGTGGCAGCATGTGCAGCGCCGGCATGGAGTCGGTGACGGCCACCCGCGCATGCCCGCCGAGCGCCAGCGCCACCAGGTCACCGGGATTCTGGCCATCCACCCAGTCCTGCACGGTCAGCCCGAGGTCGCCTGCCGCCGACTCCCGCAGCGACGCCAGCTCCAGCCGGGGAATGACGATCACCGGATCTCCGGTTGACGGGATGACGAGTGCCGTCAGCCGCTCGAAAGTCTGTGCCCGCGAACCGATCAGGTACCGCAGGTCATACCCGGGCGTGACGATCAGGCCGGCCACACCGGCTCGCGCAGCGGCCGCCGCGGCGGCGTGGAGCCGACGGCCGTACACATCGCTGTTGAAACGAACCGCGGTCATAGCGGCCAGAGTAGCCAAACGGTAAGCGTGCGGCCCCGAGAGGTTTCGCTCATCGGGAGCAAGCGTTCGTCATACGATCGCCTCGCGGCGGTGAATTCGTTATCGGGGAGGGAATCGGGATGGCGAAGAACAAGAATTCGAAGGCGGACGACAGGGACGGCAAGCAGACCAGTGAGCCCAAGCGCATGTCGGAGAAGGAGTATCAGCGCGAGTTGAAGAAGTTGCACGGCGAACTGGCAGCCATGCAGGAATGGGTCAAGGCCACCGGCGCCAAGGTGTGCATCGTTTTCGAGGGCCGTGACGCCGCCGGCAAGGGCGGCGTGATCAAGGCGATCATGGAGCGGGTCAGCCCCAGGGTGTTCCGGCTCATTGCGCTGCCCGCACCCAATGATCGGGAGCGTTCGCAGATGTATGTCCAGCGCTACGTGCCATATCTGCCCGCCGCCGGGGAGGTCGTCATTTTCGACCGGAGCTGGTACAACCGAGCCGGCGTCGAGCGGGTTATGGGATTCACTCCCATGGAGGCAGTCGAGAGGTTCCTTGATGCCGTGCCCGGAGTCGAGAAGACGATCGTCGACTCCGGGATCATTCTCATGAAGTACTGGCTGGAGGTCAGCCCCGAGGAGCAGACCCGTCGCCTGACCCGCCGGATCGACGACCCCCGCAAGACCTGGAAGCTCAGCCCGATGGACGTTGCGTCCTACACGAAGTGGGACGACTACACCGTCGCCAGGGACGCCATGTTCACCGCCACCAGCGAATCGTGGGCACCGTGGTTCGTGGCCAGGAGCGAGGACAAGAAGCGGGCCCGGCTCAACGTGATCTCCCATCTGCTGTCCCACATCCCCTACGAGCACGTGAAAGCCAAGAAGGTGAAGCTGCCGAAGCGGTCGGCGAAGGCGGTCCCGCCCCCACCGGACACCTTCTACCCCGTGCCCGAGCGGTTCTGAGGGCCCAGCCTGGATGTCCGCACCTGTTCTGCTGCTCGACGGCGCCAGCATGTGGTTCCGCTCCTATTTCGGGGTTCCGTCGTCGATCACCGGCCCCGACGGCCGGCCGGTCAACGCCGTGCGCGGATTCCTCGACAGCGTCGCCACGTTGATTACTCGGGAGCGGCCGTCGCGGCTGGTGGTATGCCTCGACCTGGATTGGCGCCCGGCCTGGCGAGTGGACCTGATTCCGTCCTATAAGGCGCATCGGGTGGCAGCCGCCGGCCCTGCCGGCGAGATCACCGGCGCCGACGAGTTGGCCGAGGCCGACATCGAGGAGGTGCCCGACGATTTGAGCCCCCAGGTCGAGATGATCTTGGAGATCCTCGACGCCTACGGCATCGCCACCGCCGGCGCGGAGGGCTACGAGGCCGACGACGTGCTCGGCACCCTGGCCGCCGCCGAGACTGACGATCCGGTGGTCGTGGTCAGCGGTGACCGCGACCTGCTGCAACTGGTGGGCGACGACCCCGTCTCTGTGCGGGTGCTCTATCTCGGCCGCGGCCTGTCCAACGCGACGATGTTCGGGCCGACCGAGGTCGCCGAGAAGTACGGCGTTCCGGTTCACCGGGCGGGCGCGGCCTATGCGGAACTGGCGATGCTGCGGGGAGATCCGTCCGACGGGCTGCCGGGCGTGCCGGGCGTGGGCGAGAAGACCGCCGCATCGTTGCTCCGCGAGTTCGGGTCGCTGGCGGCGATTCTTTCGGCCGCCGAGAACCCAAAATCTTCGTTGGCCAAGGGAATTCGCGCCAAGCTGATGGCGGCGGGTGGCTACATCGAGGCGGCCGGGCCGGTGGTAAGGGTGGCCCGCGACGCACCGGTGCAGTTCTATACGGAGACCGACCGGCTGCCGTTGTCCCCGGCGGATCCTGCGCGAGTGGCCGAGTTGGCGAAGGCCTACGGGGTCGACTCGCCTGTCGCGCGGCTGCAGAAGGCTCTCGACGCGCTGTAGTTATCCCCAGTCTCTGATTGGTACACAAGTGGCGGATTGGCACCGGCGTCCGTCGGTGGGCCGCCATAGAATTCGAACATGTTTTCGAGTCCAGTGGCTGAGGCCTTCACGGCGGTGGAGGCCGCCGTCGAGGCGCTCGGCGCACTGGACTGGGACGGCTTGCCGATCCGGGAACGCCTCGAGGCACTCGACCGGCTGGAAACCGTGCGCCGCCGCGCATCGACGGTCGCC
>JAXLRX010000006.1:0-213907 GCA_046330855.1 Mycobacterium sp. | reverse complement strand
GGGCTTGTAGTGCCCGATGTGCTGGGCGTCGAACAACTTTCGGAACAGCGGGTTGGTCACCACCTCGGTGACGTCGTCGGTGAAGAAGTCCTGGAGGTGCTTGAAGCGGAAGCGCATCGCGGTCTCCTCGACGCACTGGGTCGCGGTGTCGTCGACGAGTTTCTCGCCCATCGGGCTCAGCCGGGATCGCACCAACTCCGCGTACTCCGGGTAGGTGGCCATCACCGAGTTGAGGGCGTACCCGATCACCCCGACCAGCAGGCTGCCGTCGGTGAACGGGATGAGCTCCTCCAGATCCGCGGGCGGTGCGCCGGCGTAGGTGCCGACGATGTTCAGCTCGGGCGCGTAGCTGGATGCCAGTTCGGCCGCGGCCGCCGCGGCGCCACCGCCCTGGGAGTAGCCGAACATCGCCATCGGACCGCCTGCGTCCAGCGAGGTGCCGGGCAGCCGCATCGCGGCCCGGCCTGCGTCGAGCATGGCGTCGGCCTCGGCGATCCGGTTGACGTAGGTGTGCACACCAGGGGTGCCCAGCCCCTGGTAGTCGGTCATCATCACCGCGAAGCCGCGCGCGACCAGGGTGGCGAGGAACATCGACTCGTAGTTGAACGCGATGTCCAGGAAGGGCGCGAAATGGATGCCCTGGTTGAACATTCGCGAGGGCGCGCACTGGTCGCCGAGGCCCTGGGTGCCAGGGCCGTAGACGATCAGCGGCCGGGGACCGGCGCCCGGCCAGTCGTTGAACGGCTCGAAGTAGGTGCCCGTCACCGCCATCGGGTTGCCGCGCGAGTCGATGCTGCGGTACATGACGCGCGTTCCGGTGGCCATGATGGCACCCAGTTGACCCGACGGTTCGAGCACGAGCTGCGAGGGCTCGCTGCGGATCACGTCACCCGGCTGACCGGGCGGAAGCGGCTCGGGCGGAGTGTAGAACGCGGCGTACTCGTCCTCGTTGTAGATCGGGTCGTCCGGGTGGTATGGATCGTCGGCGTCGGCCGGGGCACCCGAGACGGCGAGCAGAACAACGGCGAGCGCTGCTGCCCACCGTCCGGAAAATGCCACCGCGGCAAGCTATCACCGCGTCAGCGGCTCAGTACCGGTAATGCTCCGGCTTGTACGGACCCTCGACGTCGACACCGATGTACTCGGCCTGATCCTTGGTCAGCTTGGTCAGCGTGCCACCGAGCGCCTCGACGTGGATCTTGGCCACCTTCTCGTCGAGATGCTTGGGCAGCCGGTAGACCTCGTTGTCGTACTCGTCGTTCTTGGTCCACAGCTCGATCTGGGCGATCACCTGGTTGGAGAAGCTGTTGCTCATCACGAACGACGGGTGGCCGGTGGCATTGCCGAGGTTCAGCAGCCGGCCCTCGCTCAACACGATGATCGAGTGGCCGTCGGGGAAGACGAACTCGTCGACCTGGGGCTTGATGTTGATCCGGCGGATCTGCCCGTCACGCTCGAGTCGGGCCATGTCGATCTCGTTGTCGAAGTGGCCGATGTTGCCGAGGATCGCCTTGTCCTTCATCGCCCGCATGTGGTCCAGGGTGATGATGTCCTTGTTGCCGGTGGCGGTGATGACGATGTCCGCCCAGCCGATCGCCTGCTCGACGGTCTTGACCTCGAAGCCGTCCATCATGGCCTGCAGCGCGTTGATCGGGTCGATCTCAGTGACCGCGACTCGGGCGCCCTGGGCCTTGAGCGCCTCGGCGCAACCCTTGCCGACGTCGCCGTAGCCGCAGACCAGCGCGGCCTTGCCGCCGATGAGGACGTCGGTGCCGCGGTTGATGCCGTCAATGAGCGAGTGCCGGGTGCCGTACTTGTTGTCGAACTTGCTCTTGGTGACCGAGTCGTTGACGTTGATGGCCGGGAAGGTCAGCTCACCGGCCGCGGCGAACTGGTAGAGCCGCAGCACACCGGTGGTGGTCTCCTCGGTGACGCCCTTGACGGACTCGGCGATCCGGGTCCACTTCGTCGGGTCGGCCTTGAGGCTCTCGCGCAGCAGGTTCAGGAAGACCTTGTACTCGGCGGAGTGGTCCTCCTCCTCGGGCGGAACCACGCCGGCCTTTTCGAACTGCGCGCCGCGCAGCACCAGCATGGTGGCGTCGCCGCCGTCGTCGAGGATCATGTTGACCGGGCCCGACGACTCGGGCCAGGTGAGCATCTCCTCGGCGCACCACCAGTACTCTTCGAGCGTCTCACCCTTCCAGGCGAAGATCGGCACACCCTTGGGCTCCTCCGGAGTCCCGTACGGGCCGACGACGCACGCCGCGGCGGCGTGGTCCTGGGTGGAGAAGATGTTGCACGACGCCCAGCGAACTTCAGCACCGAGGGCCACCAGCGTCTCGATCAGCACCGCGGTCTGCACCGTCATGTGCAGCGAACCGGAGATCCGCGCGCCCTTGAGCGGCTGGACGTCGGCGAACTCACGACGCAGCGCCATCAAGCCGGGCATCTCGTGTTCGGCGAGCCGAATCTCCTTGCGGCCGAACTCGGCCAGTGACAGGTCGGCGACCTTGAAATCGATGCCGTTGCGGGTCTCGGCGGTCATGGAAAGGGCGGAAGACATGGCGAACACGTTATCGCCCAACGCGCCGCAGGACCGAATCGGGGCTTTGGCTACTTGTGCTGCCCCGCGTACCGCTCCGCGAACGGCGTCATCAGTTGGGCCAGGTCAGCGGCCACGTCGTGGTCGGCCTCCGGCGGCATCGACACATAGCTCATGGCGAGTCGCACGATGGCGCGGGCCAGCACACCGGCTTCGTCGGCCCCCGGCCGCACCCAACTGTGGGTCAGCGCCACGGTGAGTCGCTGCGAGCAGTGCGTGATGATCGGCCCGCTGTCGGTGGTGATGATCTGCAGCAGATCGGACTTCGCCTTGCCGGACAGCAGCGACACGACGAGCGGGTCGGCGGCCGATGCGGTGAAGAAGGAGCGGAACCCGTCCAGAAACGCGGCGTAGAGATCTCCGATGTGGTCATCGACGGCGCGGGACACGTCGTCGACCAGACGGTCGGCCAGACGCAACGCATACCCCTGCGCCAGACCCTGCCGTGACCCGAACTCGTTGTAAATCGTCTGGCGGCTCACCCCGGCGGTGCGGGCGACATCGGTCAGGGTGATGGCCGACCAGTCCTTGCCCAACAACTCGCGGCGCATGGCGTCCAGCACGGAGTCGCGCAGCAGGGCCTCGCCGGACACCTAGCGCGCGGCTCCCACTTCGGCGGCCAGGCGCCGTCCGAGCACCGAATGCCGGTAACCGTAGAACGCGTAGACCGCGATGCCGACGGCCATCCAGACGACGAACCGGATCCACGTCAGCGCAGTCAGATTCAGCATCAGCCACAGACAGGCCAGGATCGACAGGACCGGCAGCGCCGGCACGAACGGCGCCCGGAAGCCGCGGCTCAGGTCCGGCCGCGTGCGGCGCAGGATGATCACCCCGGCCGACACCAGCACAAAGGCGAACAGCGTGCCGACGTTGACCATCTCCTCGAGCTTGGACATCGGGAACGCGGTGGCCGCCACCGCGATCAGCAGGCCGACGACGAGGGTGATCCGCACCGGCGCGTCGCGCTCGTTGGTCATCGCCAGACCGCGAGGCAGCAGTCCGTCGCGCGCCATCGCGAACATCACCCGCGACAAACCGAGCACCAGAACCATGACCACGGTGGTGAGGCCCGCCAGGGCGCCGATCGAGATGATCTTGGCGGCCCAGTCCACGCCGTTGATGGAGAAGGCCGTCGCCAGGTTGGCGTGACCGTTCCCCTTCTCGCGGAGTTCGGTGTAGCTGACCATCCCGGACAACACCACCGACACCCCCACGTAGAGCACGGTGACGATGGCCAGTGAGGCGAGAATTCCGCGGGCCACGTCGCGCTGCGGGTTCTTGGTCTCCTCGGCGGTGGTGGCGACCACGTCGAAGCCGATGAAGGCGAAGAACACGATCGAGGCGCCGGCCAGCACGCCGTACCAGCCGTAGTGACTGCCCCCACCGCCGGTGATCAACGAGAACACCGACTGGTCGATACCCGTTCCGGCGGCGCCCTTTCCGGTCTCGGTGGGCGGGATGAACGGCGAGAAGTTCTTCGGCTTGATGTAAAACGCACCGACGACGATGACCAGCAGGACGACGGAAACCTTGATGGCGGTGACGACGGCGGAGAAGTTGGAGGAGACCTTGGTGCCGACGGCCAGCAGGCTGGTGACGACGGCGATGATCAACAGTGCGCCCCAATCCAATTCGAATCCGCCGAGCTTCATGGTCCCGCCGGAGAAGCCGAACACCGTCCCCAGATAACTCGACCATCCCTTGGCGACCACCGCGGCGCCGACGGCGAATTCCAGAATGAGGTCCCAGCCGATGATCCAGGCGATGAACTCACCGAAGGTGGCGTAGGAGAACGTGTAGGCGCTGCCGGCGACCGGGAGGGTGGAGGCGAACTCGGCGTAACACAGCGCGGCCAGCGCGCAGGTGATCGCCGCGATGACGAACGACACCGACAGCGCCGGCCCGGTGATGTTGCCGAAGGTGGTGGCGGTGACGGTGAAGATGCCGGCGCCGACGACCACCGACACCCCGAACACGGTGAGGTCCCACCAGGTGAGTTGTTTGCGGAGCCGGGTGGACGGCTCGTCGGTGTCGAGGATGGACTGTTCCACCGATTTGGTGCGGCGCGCTCGACGTTCAAGCGGCGCATCGGCGCCGCCACGAACAGCGCGCCCTCCAGGTCCGGCCATGGGCGCAGACGCTACCGGGCCAGTGAGCGGTCGAGGTCGGGTTCGATGTAGATCACGCGGGCAATCGGCACGGCCGCCCGGACGCTGGCTTCGGCCCGGTCGATGGCCGCGGCCACAGTAGCCAGGTCCGTCGACGGGGCCAGCGCGATCTTGGCGCCGACGAGCATCTCCTCGGGCCCGAGGTACTGGGTGCGCAGATGGATCACCCGGTCCACGTGGTCGGTGCCCTCCAGTGCCGACTGGATGGCCGCCAGTTCCTCGCCCGTGGCGCTCTCGCCGATGAGCAGGCTGTGCATCTCCACCATGAGGATCACCGCGATCACCCCGAGCAGGGCGCCGATCAGCGCGGTGCCGACACCGTCCCAGATCGGGTTTCCGGTAAGGACGGTCAGACCGACGCCGAGCAGGGCGAAGACGAGGCCGAGCAACGCGCCGGTGTCCTCCAGGAGCACCACCGGCAACTCCGGGTTACGGGAGCGGCGAATGAACTGCCACCAGCTTCCGGATCCCTTCAGCGGCCGGGATTCCACCATCGCGGTCCGGAAGCTGTAGCTCTCCAGCCCGATCGCGAAGACGAGGATGGCGATGGCCACCATGGGCGAGGTCAGCGGGTGCGGGTGCACGATCTTCTGGTAGCCCTCGTAGAGCGCGAACACCGCACCGAGGGAGAACAACACCAGCGCGACGACGAACGAATAGAAGAACCGGCTGCGGCCGTAGCCGAACTGGTGCAGCTCGGTCGCCTCACGCTGGGCTCGGCGCTGCCCGAGCAGCAGCAGCGCCTGGTTGGAGGTGTCGGCCACGGAGTGGACGGCCTCGGCGAGCATCGACGAACTGTGGGTGATGAGGAAGCCGACGAATTTCGCCACCGCGATGCCGGCGTTGGCGGCCAGCGCGGCCAGGATCGCCCGGGTACTCCCCGAAGCCGACATGTTGGTCTCCTCGGCATCCGTCAGCGGCCGGACCGTCGACCGGCTGGCTGTTAGTTAGAGGCCAACCGTAGCGCGGAACAGTCGGCTCGGCGTCGATGCCTCCAAACGGATCGGGCCGTCGTCGGCGGCCACCCACGCGGCGTCACCCCGTTCGACCCGAATCTCATCGGATTTGGCCCGCAGGATCACCGAACCCTCGGTGCAGACCAGGATCTGGGGGCCGTCGTGACGGGCCGGGGCGTCCACTTCGTGTCCGAGGTTGTCGCCGTCGAGGATCAGCACCGACGCGGCGAACTCGGCGGCCGGGGTGTCGTAGACGAGTTCGATTCCGTCGCGGTGGGTGCTCACGCGGGCGTCGGTAACCGGTGTGAAGTCCAGCACCCTCAGCAGTTCCGGCACGTCGACGTGCTTGGGGGTCAGTCCCCCGCGAAGCACGTTGTCGGAGTTGGCCATCACCTCCATGCCCACGCCGTGCAGATAGCTGTGCAGGTTGCCGGCGGCCAGGAAGATCCCTTCACCGGGCGTTAGGCCGACGCGGTTGAGCAACAGCGCCGCCAGCACGCCGGCGTCGCCGGGGTAGTGCTCGCCGAGCTCGAGGATGGTCCGGGCTTCGTCGGCGAATTCCTTTGCCCCCGAACGGATGTAGGCGATGGCGCCCTCCAGCACGGCCGGGATGAGGGCATCGATGTCGGGCTGCGGCGCGGTGATCCAGGTGGTGAACAGTGCGCGCAGGCCGGCGGCATCGGACTGGTCGGTGAGCAGCGCGATGTAGGGATCCAGCGCGGCAACCTCGAGGGCGCGCATCAGCGCGACCGAGCGCGCGGCCGGGCGGAATCCGGCCAGCGCCTGGAACTCGGTAAGCGCCACCAGAAGTTCGGGCTTGTGGCTGCGGTCGCGGTAGTTGCGCACCGGGGAGTTGACCGGCACGCCGGCGCGGTCCTCGCGCTCGTAGCCCTCCACCGCCTGCTCGGCACTCGGATGAGCCTGCAGGGACAGCGGCTCGTCGGCGGCGAGCACCTTCACCAGAAACGGCAGGGTGCCGCCGAAGCGGCGGCACACCGCCGGACCCAGCTCGCCGTCCGGGTCGGCGGCGATGGCGTCGAGCAGCGAAACCGCACCGTCCGGCCCCTCGAGCCGGGCCGGATCACCGGGATGCGCGCCCAGCCACAACTCGGCCTCCGGATGCGCCGTTGGCGCCGGCCGGCCGGTGAACTCGGCGATCGCGGTACGTGACCCCCATGCGTATGTCCGGATTGCCCCGCTTAACAATTGCACGGCCTTGCTATCCCCCTGCCAATCTCAGATAAACCGCGGCCATTTCGAGCCGCACCGCCAAGGTACCGAGTTGTTGTTCGGTCCGGGCGCCGGTCGCAGGAGCCGATCCCGCTTCGCCGGTGTCTTCGGCGCCAACCAGATCGACATCGTCGATCCCGGCCGTCCGTGCCGTCAAGGCCGGCCGTTCCTCGGCCAGTGCCAGGGCGATGACCCGGGGACGGCTGGGCAGTGGTCCGTCGAGTTCCTCGTCGTGGAAAAGAGCGTCCACCGGGTCGGCGAACCGGTCCCAGGCGGCCCCGCGCAGAGCAACCAGCGCGTCGGCCAGGCCCGTCGCCGCAACCGGCCGGCCGCCGACTCGCAGCAGGACCGCCCCAGCGTGGCGGGCCAGGGCCAGGGTCGCGGGGCCGTCACCGGCCAGCACCGTCTGGCGTCCCGCGATCCGCTCGGCCAGCGCCTTCGCCGGGTTGGTGAACACCTCACGCACCGCACTGTTGCGCAGCGCTTCGGCGTCGAGTTCGTCGGCGAGTGCGCCGAGGTCCGTCCTCAGCGCCGGATCCACCGCGCCGAACGCGGCCAGCCCTGCCGCGAGATAGCGGCTGAGGCCGAATTCGTCGGGGACCGGGAGCCGAGGTGCCAGCACGGTTGCCCGGCCTGCGGTGGCGTCGCGCAACGGGCCTTCAAACGGCGCGGCAACCACCACGCGCGCACCTCGGCGCACCGCCGTCGCGGCCGCCGAGACCAGGACCGGGTCGCCCGGATCGTCACCGGCGATGACCAGCACATCCAGGGGCCCGATCCACGGCGGCACCTGCGCCGCGGTGACGATCGGTTCGACAGCCGCAGGTCCGAGCGAAGCGGCCAGCATGGCCCCGGCCGACTCGGCCGGACCGCGGCCGGCCAACCAGATCACTGTTCGTGGCCGCTGGTCCGAGGCCAGGAACTCGCACGCGCCTTCCTCGACAGCGGCGGCCGTCGCGCGAACCTGCGCACCCGCCGTCGCGGCCGAGCGCAGCAGTCCGTCGCGATCGGCCTCCAGCAATCCGTCGGTGTCGTCGAGGTCGACGGCGACGTGCGCCGAACTCATCCGGTGCCCCCGGTGCGCGAGATCTCCTCGCCTGCCTGGACGACGATGTCATTGACCTCGTCGCCGGTCGGTGCCTCGACGTTGAGTCGCAACAGCGGTTCGGTGTTGGAGGTGCGGAGGTTGAACCAGGCGCCGCCGTCGAGATCGACCGTCACGCCGTCCAGCCGGTCGATCGAAATCGTCCGTGACGCAAAGGATTTCAGGACCGCGTCCACACAGGCGGGAGCATCCTCGACACGGAAGTTGATCTCGCCGGAAGCCGCGTAACGCTGGTAGTCGTCCATCAGTTCCGACAGCGGCCGGTCCTGTCCCCCCAGCGCGGCGAGCACGTGCAGTGCAGCCAGCATGCCGGAGTCCGCGCCCCAGAAATCGCGGAAGTAATAGTGGGCCGAATGCTCTCCGCCGAAGATCGCGCCGGTCTCGGCCATCAACCCCTTGATATAGGAGTGCCCGACCCGCGAACGGATCGCGGTGCCACCCTTCTCGGCGATCACCTCGGGCACCGTCCTGGAGGTGATCAGGTTGTGGATCACCGTCGCGCCCGGTTCGCGTGTCAGTTCCCTCGCCGCCACCAACGCTGTGACGGCCGACGGCGACACTGGCCGTCCCTGTTCGTCCACGACGAAGCAGCGGTCTGCGTCCCCGTCGAAGGCCAGGCCGATGTCCGCGCCGGTGCGGGTGACGTAGTCCTGCAGATCGACCAGGTTGGACGGCTCCAAAGGATTGGCCTCGTGGTTGGGAAAGGTCCCGTCCAGTTCGAAATACAGCGGAAGCAGCGTCAAGCCCGGAATGGTGCCGAGCACGGCCGGTGCGGTGTGCCCGGCCATGCCGTTGCCCGCGTCGACGGCGACCCGGAGCGGCCGGAGTGCGGCGACGTCGACGAGCGACTGGAGGAATGTGGAGTACTCGGCGAGGACATCCTGGTCGTGGATCTCGCCCCGTGGTCCGGCGCCGGCCGGGACGCCGTCGATGACCGCATCGCGGATGACGGCGAGGCCGGTGTCCTCGCCGACGGGCTTCGCCTGGGCGCGGCACAGCTTGATGCCGTTGTAGGCGGCGGGGTTGTGGCTGGCGGTGAACATCGCCCCGGGGCAGTTGAGAAACCCTGAGGCGAAATACAACTCGTCGGTGGACGCCAGGCCGATGCGGACGACGTCCGGGCCCAGCGATGTCACGCCGTCGGCGAAGGAGGCCGCAAGGACGGGCGAACTCTCCCGCATGTCATATCCGATCACGATGCGACTGCTGCCCTCGGCACGCTCCTCGAGCATCAGGCGGGCGAAGGCCGCGCCGACATCGCGGACGAAGTCCTCGTCGAGTTCCTCACCGACCAGACCGCGCACGTCATAAGCCTTGATCACCCTGTGCACATCAGCGGCCGACCTGGGCATTGGGGCTCCTCGGAGACGGGATTGCGTTGGCCGTCAGCCTAGCCCTTCAGAAGGACACCAGTGGGTGCGCTTGAGCTGAGGTCTCGGCGGCGACACCCGGGCACCCCGACCGGCGTGGCACGACCGGCCATGGCACGGTGCGGCGAGTCGCTGTCCTGAGCGCTTGTCGTCGCCCTCTGCTGGCCGGTGCTACCGCGGCCCCCGCCTACTTCCCCGGCTGGGACCTCACCGCAGGCTAATCCGCCGGGTCGGGCAGAACCCGCAGATGCCCTCGGCGACGCGCGTTGCCGGGCGATCGGTGGACCGTCGGGGCGGCTCCGGCGCGCGGCGCCGAGGCCGACGACGCCTGCGCCGTGCCGATCTGGTCGGAGAACCCCGGCATCGGCGACCCGCCGGCCACTCCCCGCTCCCGAACCGCCTCGGCAAGAGCGACCAGATCGTCCTCGTCGGGGTTGGTCGGCAGGGGCGCGGCGTGGCGCACCAGTTCCCAACCGCGTGGAGCGGTGATCCGGCTGGCGTGCCCGAGGCACAGGTCCCAGGAATGCGGCTCGCGCACCGTAGCCAGCGGTCCCACCACGGCGGTGGAGTCCGAGTAGACGTACGTCAGCGTTGCCACCGCGTAGTGCCCGCAGCCGGGCCGGCTGCAGCGACGGGGAACATTCACGCCGGTGAGGCTATCGCGCAGCAATGACCTGTGACGCCGGACACGCGCAGCCTCCGGGATGCCGATGTACAACCGTTACGATCGACGTCCATGGCCGATTCCCGCAGTTCCCGGCGCGGCGGCGGGTCAGGCGGAGGCTCGCGGCGCGGGCGTGAAATGCGCGGCCCATTGCTTCCTCCGACCGTTCCGGGCTGGCGCAGCAGGGCTGAGCGGTTCGACATGGCGGTGCTGGAGGCCTACGAGCCGATTGAGCGCCGGTGGCATCAGCGGCTTGCCGAGATCGACGTTGCCGTCGATGAGATCCCCCGCATCGCACCCAAGGATCCCGACAGTGTGCAGTGGCCGCCGGAGGTGGTGGCCGATGGCCCGATTGCGCTGGCGCGGCTCATTCCGGCGGGAGTGGACGTCCGCGGTAACGCCACGCGGGCCCGAATAGTGTTGTTCCGCAAGCCGATTGAGCGGCGAGCGAAGGATTCGGTCGACTTGACCGATCTACTGCATGAGATTCTGGTGGCTCAGGTGGCCACCTATTTGGGGGTCGAACCCTCGGTTATCGACCCGAGCATGGACCCCGACGACTGATGGGCGTGACGACTTGAGTGCGCGCGCTCAGATGATGCCGCGCTTGAGGCGCCGGCGCTCCCGCTCGGACAGACCGCCCCAGATGCCGAACCGCTCGTCATTGGCCAGCGCGTAGTCCAAGCAGGCATCACGCACCTCGCAACCCTGGCAAATCCGCTTGGCCTCGCGGGTGGATCCACCCTTCTCCGGGAAGAAGGCCTCCGGATCGGTCTGCGCGCACAGCGCATTCTCCTGCCACAGATCGTCGTCTGGAGTCAGACCGACGAACGGGTCGACCGGATCGGGTACCAGCGTCAGGTGAGCGCGCGCCGCGCCCGACAAGCCCGCTGACGGAACTGCAGTGTGCCCGGTGCCGAGCACACCGAGGAAATGCTCATAGGTCATGTCCGCCTCCTCGCCGAGATTCGATTTCTTCAATTTCCGAAAATCATTCGAACATTTGGTCGAATCACGGTCTGCGGCACCGAAATCGGCTGGTTGACCGGGAATGACACTGCTGTGATTAGACATTGCCAACCTATTGAGGTCAAGCCGTTCAGGCGATTTCACTACCACTTTTGTTACCTGATACGGCGTGTCGACGCCGCGGCGTGTCATGCGAGTTACATCACTGTGATTACTCGGCGCGTCGCGACGGGCCTTCGTTCCACCGCATGAGTGCCCACCCGTGCGAACCGCGTCGTCCTCGCGGCTAGTGTCGGTCGGTGTGAAAGCCACCGTTCTCGTCGGCGGAATCGGCGGTGCCCGCTTCCTGCTCGGCGTGCAGCGCCTGCTCGGTCTCGGCCAGTTCGCGGTTCCGGACGTCGACGGCGATCATCAGCTCACCGCGGTGGTCAACATCGGTGACGACGCCTGGATGTACGGCGTGCGGATCTGTCCCGATCTGGACACCTGCATGTACACCCTCGGCGGCGGCATCGACCCTGAGCGTGGTTGGGGCCACCGAGACGAAACCTGGCACGCCAAAGAGGAACTCGCGGCCTACGGTGTGCAGCCCGACTGGTTCGGACTGGGCGATCGGGATCTGGCGACCCACCTCGTCCGCAGCCAGATGCTGCGCGCCGGCTATCCGCTGTCGCAGGTGACCGAGGCCCTGTGCGACCGGTGGTCGCCCGGGGCGACACTGCTGCCGGCCAGCGACGACCGATGCGAGACCCACGTCGTCGTCACCGATCCCGACACCGGCGATCGCAAGGCGATCCACTTCCAGGAGTGGTGGGTTCGCTACCGAGCCCAAATCCCCACGCACAGCTTCGCATTCATCGGTGCCGAGACCGCGAAAGCGGGCCCCGGGGTCGTCGACGCGATCGCCGGTGCCGACGTCGTGCTGCTGGCTCCCTCCAACCCGGTGGTCAGCATCGGCGCCGCGCTTGCCGTGGGCGGCATTCGCGCCGCTCTGCGTTCCACCCCGGCTCCCGTCGTCGGGTACTCCCCGATCGTCAGCGGAAAACCGTTGCGCGGCATGGCCGATGAATGCCTCTCGGTGATCGGGGTCGAGACCACCTCCGAGGCGGTGGGCCGGCATTACGGTGCGCGGTCGGGGACCGGTCTGCTGGACTACTGGCTCGTGCACGAAGGCGACCACGCCGACGTCCCGGGCGTGAAGGTGGCCGAGATACCCCTGCTGATGACCAACCCGGATAAGACGGCGGAGATGGTGCGGGCCGGACTGGAACTGGCCGGGGTCACGCTGTGAGCGGACCGCCCAGCGGCGACCCCCGCCCGACGGCGCCGCCCAGCGGCGACCATGGCACCGCCGCACCCCTCGAGATCCTCCCCGTCGCCGGCCTTCCGGAATTCCGCCCGGGCGACGACC
Source organism: Mycobacterium sp. (assembly GCA_046330855.1). Classification (GTDB taxonomy): domain Bacteria; phylum Actinomycetota; class Actinomycetes; order Mycobacteriales; family Mycobacteriaceae; genus Mycobacterium. The sequence continues at coordinate 201,429 of JAXLRX010000006.1, read as the reverse complement.
TGGCCGCCGCCATCGCCGACGCCGCCCCGTGGCTGCGGGACGGCGATGTCGTCGTCGTCACCAGCAAGGTGGTGTCGAAGTGCGAGGGCCGTATCGTCCCCGCGCCATCCGACCCGGAGGAACGAGACACGCTGCGCCGCAAGCTGATCGACACCGAAGCCGTGCGCGTGCTGGCCCGGAAGGGCCGGACGCTGATCACCGAGAACCGCCGCGGACTCGTCCAGGCCGCGGCCGGGGTCGACGGCTCGAACATCGGCACCACCGAACTGGCGCTGCTCCCGGAGGATCCGGATGCCAGCGCCGCCGAGTTGCGGGCGGCGCTGCGTGAACGCCGCGGCGTCGACGTCGCCGTCGTCCTCACCGACACGATGGGCCGGGCGTGGCGCAACGGGCAGATCGACGCCGCCATCGGATCATCCGGGCTGGCGGTGCTGCACGGCTATGCCGGTGCGCGGGACCGCCACGGCAACGAGTTGTTGGTCACCGAAGTGGCGGTTGCCGACGAGGTGGCGGCGGCCGCGGACCTGGTCAAGGGCAAGCTCACCGCCGTCCCGGTCGCGGTGGTCCGCGGGCTTTCCCTCCCCGATGACGGGTCCACCGCTGCCAATCTGCTGCGCGGCGGGGTTGACGACCTGTTCTGGCTGGGCACCGCCGAGGCGATCGAGGTGGGCCGCCGGCAGGCCCAGCTCCTGCGCCGGTCGGTGCGCCGGTTTGCCGACCGGGCGGTGGAGCCGGAGCTCATCGAGGCCGCGGTGGCCGACGCGCTGACCGCACCGGCGCCGCATCACACCCGACCGGCGCGATTCGTCTGGCTCACCGATCACGACCTGCGTCAGACGCTGCTAGACCGGATGAAGGACGCCTGGCGCTCGGATCTGATGAATGACGGCCTGCCCGCCGAGGCCGTCGAACGACGCATCACCAAGGGCCAGATCCTCTATGACGCACCGGAAGTCGTGATCCCGTTCGTCGTCCCCGATGGCGCGCACAGCTATCCGGATGCCAGACGCACCGCGGCCGAGCGGACGATGTTCACCGTCGCCGTCGGAGCTGCCGTCCAGGGTCTGCTGGTCGCGCTGGCGGCGCGCGGTGTTGGCAGCTGCTGGATCGGCTCGACCATCTTCTCCCCCGACGTCGTGCGTACGGTGCTGGACCTGCCACCGGACTGGGAACCGTTGGGCGCCATCGCGATCGGCTACGCCGAGAAGCCACCTGAGCCCCGGGAGCCGGCGCAACCCGGCGATCTTCTGGTCCGCCGATGAGCCTGCACTCCTCCGTGGTCGCCGCCCTGAACGACTGGATCGCCCCCGACACCGGACAGGATGCCCTGCGCCATTCCCTGCTGGCCTTCCTCGACGCCCGGCCCGATGCGTGCCAAAGGTCCTGCGTCCCAGGACATATCACCGCGTCGACCCTCGTGGTGCGTGGCAACGACGTGCTGCTGACCCTGCATCCGCGGCTGGGCCGTTGGGTGCAACTGGGCGGGCATTGCGAGGAGTCCGACGCCGACATCACCTCGGCCGCCCTACGCGAAGCGGTCGAGGAGTCCGGCATTCACGGGCTGCGACTCGAACCCGAACTGGCCGCCATCCACGTCCACCCGCTCACCTGCTCGCTGGGTGTGCCGACCCGCCACCTCGACCTGCAGTTCCTGGCCTACGCCCCCGATGACGCCGAGGCGGTGATCAGCGAGGAGTCACTGGACCTGCGGTGGTGGCCGATCGACGAGGTGCCGGTGGAATTCGACAACGGGCTGGCGCAACTGGTGGCGGCCGTCAAACGTCGCCCGACGGCGTAGGCCGTCAAACGTCGCCCGACGGCGTAGGCCGTCAAACGTCGCCCGACGGCGTAGGCCGTCAAATGTCAGACGAATACCTGATCCCGCAGTCCGGGATCAGCACGCCCGGCCATACCCGCGCGCCGCGCAACAGTTCACAGCGCGCACCGATGTCGGCACCGTCGCCGATCACCCCGTCACGGATCAGCGCGCGCGGCCCGATGCGCGAGCCGAATCCGATGATCGAGCGTTCGACCACCGCGCCAGGTTCGATCCGGGCGCCGTCGAAGACCACCGCGCCGTCGAGCCGCACCCCGGCGCCGATCTCCGCGCCGCGGCCCACCACGGTGCCGCCGTACAGCAGCGCCCCGGGCGCCACCGAGGCGCCGTCGTGCACCAGGCTCTCTCCGCGCTTTCCGCCGAGCGCCGGCGAGGGTGCGATACCACGGACCAGGTCGGCTGAGCCGCGGACGAAATCCTCCGGGGTGCCCATGTCGCGCCAGTAGGACATGTCGACGTAACCGCACACCTTCGCCCCGCCGCTGAGCAACGCCGGGAAGACCTCACGCTCCACCGACACCTCGCGGCCGCGGGGGATCTGGTCGATGACGCTGCGCTTGAAGATGTAGGTGCCGGCGTTGATCTGATCGGTCGGCGGATCCTCGGTTTTCTCCAGGAATGCCAACACATTTCCGTCGGCGTCGGTCGGGACCGATCCGAAGGCGCGCGGGTCGCTGACCCGGACCAGGTGCAGGGTGACTTCGGCCTCGCAGTCGTGGTGCTTGTTCAGCATCGCGCCGAGGTCGGCGCCCGAGAGCACGTCGCCGTTGAAGATCATCACGGTGTCGTTGCGCAGTTTGGAAGCCACGTTGGCGATGCCGCCGCCGGTTCCCAGCGGCTCACTCTCGACGACGTAATCGATCTGCAGGCCGAGATTGGAGCCGTCGCCGAACTCCTCCTCGAACGTCTCGGCCTTGTAGGAGGTGCCCAGGACTACGTGCTCGATACCAGTCGCCGCGATCCGCGCCAGCAGGTGGGTCAAGAACGGCACCCCTGCGGTGGGCAGCATCGGCTTGGGCGCCGACAGGGTCAGCGGCCGCAGTCGGGTTCCCTTGCCGCCCACAAGCACGACGGCATCGACCCGTCGGGGATCCACCCGGATCTTCGACTCCTCCGTCGCGTTGGTCATCGCGTTCCTCCCGTCAGTTCCCGGCGGGATTTCCGCACGGCCGCTCGAGCCCGCACCCGCAAGGCGCCCTTCATCGTCCACCTCAACGGGGCCTGCCACCACCCCGAATGCCGATCCGACAGATAGATGTAGGTGCTGTCGTGATGGGCGCGCAGGTTCCGGCCGGGATCACGGCCGGTCGAATGCCCCTTGTCATGCAGGACCTCGGCGCCGGGCACGTAGACGTTGAGCCAGCCTGCGCGATTCATCCGGTCACCGAGGTCGACGTCCTCCATGTACATGAAGTACCGCTCGTCGAATCCACCAAGGGCGTCAAAGGCCTTGCGGCGCAATAGAAGACACGAACCCGACAGCCAGCCGACCGGTCGTTCGCTTGGTTCCAGCCCCTCCTGGCGGTAGGACTTGGTCCACGGGTTGGCCTTCCAGACGAAGCCGACCACCGCGTGCATGCCGCCGCGGACCAGGCTCGGCAGATGGCGGGCCGACGGGTACACCGCGCCGTCGGGGTCGCGGATCAACGGCCCCAGCATGCCGGCCTGGGGCCAGCGCCGGGCGGCGTCCAGGAGGCCGTCGATGCTTCCGGGTCCCCAGACCACGTCGGGGTTGGCCACAATGACGAACTCCTCGTCGGCTGGAACGGTGGCCACCCCACGGTTGACGGCAGTGCCGTAGCCGAGGTTGCCGCCGGTACGCAGCAGGGTGGTCCCCGGATAGCGCTCGACCGCCTCCTCGGGGGCGCCGTCAGTGGATCCGTTGTCGGCGATGATCACCTTCAGTGGCCGGTCGGTGGCCACGGTCAGCGAGGACAGGAACCGATCCAGGTGTGAACCCGACGAGTAGGCCACGGTCACCACGGTGAGGGCCTGCTCGTCGTTCACGGCGTTGAGGTTATCGGGCCGTCGTCGGCAGCCGCGGCAAGTGCGGCGTTCAATGCATCACGCCACGGCCGCAGCGGGGTCAGGCCGGCCCGGACGGATTCCGCCATCGACAGCGCCGAGAAGACCGGACGGCGGGCCGGGCGCGGGAACGCGGCGGTGTCGACCGGGCGGACCCGCTCCGGGTCGGCACCGACACCGGCGAACACCGCGCGGGCCTGGTCGAAGCGGCTGGCGGTTCCGGCATTGGCGGCGTGCAGGATCGGCGAACGCACCGCCCCGGCCGCCACTTCGAGCAGGGCGCCCACCAGGTCCTTAACGTAGGTCGGCGAGCCGGTCTGATCGGCCACCACGTCGATGGTGCGGTCCTCGCCGGCCAGCCGGCGCATCACCGCGACGAAGTCCGATCCGTGCCCCGAGGCGCCGGTGTACACCCAGGACGCGCGGACGACGTGCGCCCCGGGCAGTTCGGCGTGGACGGCCAGTTCGCCGTCGAGTTTGCTGCGTCCGTAGACGCTCAGCGGCCCGGTCAGGTCAGAGATCTCGTAGGGACGGCCCAAACTCCCGCTGAACACGTAGTCGGTGGAGATATGGATGAGCCGCGCTCCCGTTCGGGCACATGAGCGGGCCAGGTTTCCCGGGCCGACGGCGTTGATCGCGTAGGCGGCGTCGGGCTGGGCCTCGGCGGCGTCGACGTTGGTGAACGCCGCGCAGTTCACCACCACGCCGGCACCCTCGATATGGCGGTCGACGGCAACCGAGTCGGTGATGTCGAGATCTCCACGGGCCAGGGCGACCACGTCGTATCCCTGCCGGGCGGCCTCAGCAGCCAGAAATCCGCCGACCTGGCCTGCCGCGCCCGTGACGACCATCCGTTCCGGCACGGGACGAGTCTGGCACGCCGGTTTGGGCTACCGGGGATGCGGCCGGGTCCCCAGTAGCCTGGGCAGGTGCCAGATGAGACGGAAGTGACGGCAGTGACGCGTGGCCGGCCGGTCGGCCGAACCGTCATGGCGCTGCTCGCGGTCATGATCCTGTTGGGCACGGGGGTGGCCTGGGGTTCGGTCCGGTCCTTCGAAAGCGGGATCTTCCACTTCACCACCGCCCTGCTGGGAGGCAACGGCGGCGGCGACGACGGCGCCACCGACATCCTGCTCGTCGGCATGGACAGCCGCACCGACGCGCACGGCAACCCGCTGTCGGCCGAGGAACTGGCCGAACTGCACGCCGGCGACGAGACCGCCACCAACACCGACACCATCATCCTGGTGCGCATCCCGGACAACGGCCGTTCGGCCACCGCCATCTCCATCCCGCGGGACTCCTACGTCGAGGTGGGGGATCTGGGCAAGACCAAGATCAACGGCGTCTACGGCCAGACCAAGCTGGACAAGATGAAGGAACTGGTCGAGGGCCAGGGCATGGACGCGGCGCAGGCCGAACCGCAGGCCGTCGAGGCCGGCCGCAACGCCCTGATCAAGACGGTCGCCGACCTCACCGGTGTGACGGTGGACCACTACGCCGAGATCGGCCTGCTCGGCTTCTCGCTCATCACCGATGCCCTCGGCGGTGTCGAGGTGTGCCTGAAAGACGCGGTGAGCGAACCGCTTTCGGGCGCGGACTTCCCGGCCGGTTGGCAGCGACTCGACGGTCCGCAGGCGCTCAGCTTCGTGCGTCAGCGCCACGACCTGCCGCGCGGCGATCTCGACCGGGTGGTGCGCCAGCAGGTGGTGATGGCTTCCCTTGCCCACCAGGTCATTTCGGGCAAGACCCTGCGCAGCCGGTCCACCATGAACCGCCTCGAGGACGCCATCCAGCGTTCGGTGGTGATCTCCTCGGGCTGGGATGTGATGGACTTCCTCAACCAGCTGCAGCGGCTCGCCGGCGGCAACGTCGCGTTCGCCACTATCCCGGTGCTGGCCGAGGACGGCTGGAGCGACGACGGAACCCAGTCGGTGGTGACCGTCGACCCGTCGAAGGTGAAGGAGTGGGTCGCCGGCCTGCTGCACGACCAGGACGAGGGCAAGACCGCCGAGGTCGCCTACTCCCGCGAGCAGACCACCGTCGACGTGTTCAACGACAGCGAGGTCAATGGCCTGGCAGGCGCGGTGCTGGACCGGCTGACCGCGGCCGGGTTCACCGGCGGCACCGCCGGCAACAACGACAAGGGCAAGGTCACCGAGAGCCAGGTGCTGGCCGCCAAGGACGACGACCGGGGCGCGCAGGCGGTGGCCGAGGAGCTCGGCGGCCTGCCGGTGAAGGCCGATGCTTCGGTGCCACCCGGCACCGTGCAGGTCGTGCTCGCCGACGGCTACGACGGGCCCGGCTCCGGCCAGGACGGGACGCTGCCGACCAGCGCCGCCGTCGACAAGGCCGCCGCCAGCCAGACCGCCGAGCAGGCACCGCCGCCGTCCCCGGTGATCACCGCGGGGTCGAACGACCCGAAGTGCGTCAATTGATGCGCCAATGGGCGCAGCGCGTCCACTGATGCCCACCCTGACCGACGCGCTGCTCGATCCCCTGCTCGGCACGGACCGGATGGGTCCGCGGATCACCTACTACGACGACGCCACCGGCGAGCGGATCGAGGTGTCGACCGTGACGCTGGCGAACTGGGCGGCAAAGACCGCGAACCTGCTGCGCGACGAGCTCGGCGCCGGGCCGGGCAGCAGGGTCGCCGTGCTGTTGCCCGCGCACTGGCAGACCGCGGCGGTGCTGCTGGGGGTGTGGTGGATCGGTGCGGAGGTCGTGCTCTGTCCTCCCCCGAGTCGCGTCGCTCCTGCCCCCGAGGCGGGCCCTCCCCCGAGTCGCGTCGCTCCTGCCCCCGAGGCGGGCCCCGCCGACGCGGCCCTCTGCACCGCGGACCGGCTCGACGAAGCCGACGGCGCGGTGGCAGGCGGGGAGGTCGCCGTGCTGTCGCTGGACCCCTTCGGACGGCCGGCCGAGGACCTGCCCATCGGGGTCACCGACTACGCGACGGCCGTGCGGGTGCACGGCGATGCCGTGGTCGGAGAACGCACACCCGGACCGGCGCTGGCCGGCCGCTCGGTCGGCGACGTGCTCGCCGAGGCCCAGCGCAGTGCCGCTGACCAGGGTCTGTCTGCCGATGACCGGGTGATGTCGGACAAGGCATGGTCCACACCCGCCGAGCTCGTCGACAACCTGCTGGCGGTGCTGGCGGCCGGCGCTTCGCTGGTCCAGCTGGCCCACCCGGATCCGGCGCTCCTGGAGCGCCGGCGGCTCACTGAGAAGGTGACCCGAAACCTATGAGCGCCAACACAGCCCGGCCGTCCGAGGCCGCCGTGCTGCGCGCCGAGCAACGCAGCCTGCGCACCTACATGTACGCGATGCTGGGCCTGGCGGTAGTCGGCTTCGCGGTCTACTCGATCACCCGGGTGTCGGCCACCCAGTTCGACGGTGTGCTCTCGCTCATCAACGCGGGAGCGGCCTTCATCGCCGCGCGCCTGGCCGTGGCCGCGGTGCGACCTCCCGAACCGGACACCCCCTACGGGCGGCTCGCACTGGAGAACCTGTACGCGCTCTTCCGGTCGCTGATGATCCTCGGCGTGATCGTGGTCGGCGTCGTCACCAACACGGTGAAGGTGATCGACTATCTCATCACCCGGGAGGGCAGTGAACCGGAGTTCGGCCTCGCCGCGGTCTACACCGCCGCCGTCGCGCTGATCTGCCTGGCGCTCAAGTGGATTCACGACCGCAACAACGCGGCGGTGGGTGGCGCATCGGCGCTGCTGCGCGTGGAGGCCAACGCCTCGAAGATGGCCGCGTTGATCAGCGGCGGCCTGTGCGCCTCTTTCCTGCTGGTCGCGGTCATCCCCGAGGGGACGTTCCTGACCTCGTCGAGCTTCAACATCAAGGACATCGCGGACAGCATCATCGTGCTGGTCCTGTGCGCCCTGCTGGTCGGCGAACCGATCCGCGAGGTGCGGCTGGAGTTCGGGCGATTGTCGGGCCGACGGGCGGACCCGGCACTGGACGAGGCGGTCAGGGCCGCCATCGCCGCGGTCTCCCAGGAGCACGCCGGCGAGCTCGACCACGAGCTGACCCTGGTGGACGCCTGCGCGATCAGCCGCGGAAAGACCGTCGAGGTCGATCTGCGGGTGTCCTACAGCGGCGGGATGACGGTCGCCGAGCAGGACCGGATCCGTGCCCGCACGATCGAGGAACTGCGGGAGCGGATCGGCCCCCTAAGGCTGACGCTGGTGTTCAGCGACTATCCGATCCACGCGACCCCGGCGGTGTGAACGCGCCGGGGCCGACCGACTTCTCCTCGGGACTGGCGTCCCGCATCGTCGTCGGCCTTAGGCCCGATTGACCGACTTCTCCTCGGGACTGGCGTCCCGCATCGTCGTCGGCCTTAGGCCGCCGGGGCTGCCGCGGTAGCCGGCTGCGGCGCAGCCGGGGCAGCGGGAGCCTCGGGCGCGGCGACCGGGGCGGGCGCCGGTGCGGCCGCATTCCACACGGCCGGGTCGACCGCCGGGAACGTCGGGCACTTGGCCGCCACGTCGTTGGCAGTCGGCTCGGCGGTGCGGAACAGGCCCACGTAGGCCGGGAAGATGTTGGCCAGCTCGTCGACCTCGGCCTGGCGCTGGTCCGGAGTCTTCTCCAGCATCAGGTTCATGTGGCGGACGATCTCGCCCTGAACCCACGGCGACTCGGAGTTGTACTTCTCGATGATCTCGCCGTAGGCCACTGGGTCGACCACCTTGGTGGCGGCCATGATCTGGTCGAGCGAGCAGGTGGTGTTGAGCATGGCCGGCGGCACGGCGTCGGGATCGGCGGCGGAGACGGCTGGGAACCCGAGGGCGGAGGCGGCGATGGCGGCGGCGAGCACGACGGCCCCGCGACGCGAAGAGAAAATAGTCACGGCGTCAGAACCTAACCCAGACGTCGTCATCGTCAAAAACGACGATTCCTTAGGCTCCAGGCATGACTGACGCGCCGCACCGCCCGCCACTGGACGTCGCCGGGGTGCGCAGAGACCTGGTCGGGCCCGGCCGGGCGCTGCGCCGCCTCGACGTCGTGGAGTCCACGGGGTCCACCAACGCCGACCTGCTGGCCCGGCATGCGGCCGGTGCGGACATCGACGGAGCGGTCCTGGTCGCCGAGCATCAGAGCGCGGGCCGCGGCCGCCTGGGACGCAGCTGGGCCACTCCCCCGCGGTCGGGGATCGCGCTGTCGGTCGGCGTCGACGCGGCCGGCCTGATCCCGTCCGCGTGGGGCTGGCTGCCACTGCTGACCGGTGTCGCGGTAACCGACGCGGTGCGCGCCATCACCGGTATCGAGGCGGGACTGAAATGGCCGAACGACATTGTGGTGTCCGACGGCAAGCTCGGCGGGATCCTGGCCGAGGTCGCCGCACCGGCCCCGGTGGTCGTGATCGGTCTGGGTCTGAACGTAACGCTGACCGCTGAGGAGATCGACGCCGCGGCCCCCGACGCGCGGGCCACCTCGCTGCTGATGCTCGGTTCGACGATGCTGGACCGCACCGCGCTGCTGGGCGGCATCCTTGCCGAACTGTCGGCACGCATCGACCGGTGGCGTTCAGCCGGCGGAAGCGACCCCGGCCTGATAGCCGACTACCGCGCCCGTAGCGTCACCCTCGGCACACGGGTGCGGGCACTGCTCCCCGGAGACCGTGAAATCGTCGGTACCGCAACGGATCTCGACGATCTCGGCCAGCTGCACATCGACACCGGCGCGCAGACGGTGGCGGTGTCGGCGGGCGACATCACCCACCTGCGGCCCGCCCTTTAGCTCAGCCCCGCAACAGCGCGCGGGACATGACGACCCGCTGAATCTGGTTGGTGCCCTCGTAGATCTGGGTGATCTTGGCGTCGCGCATCATCCGCTCGACCGGGAAGTCGACGGTGTAGCCGGCGCCGCCGAACAGCTGCACGGCGTCGGTGGTCACCTCCATCGCCACGTCGGAGGCGAAGCACTTCGACGCCGCGGAGATGAAACCCAGGTCGGGCTCGCCGCGCTCGGCGCGCGCCGCCGCCGAGTACACCATCAACCGGGCGGCCTCCACCTTCATCGCCATGTCGGCGAGCATGAACTGCACACCCTGGTTGTCGGCGACCGCGCGGCCGAACTGCTTGCGGTCCTTGGTGTAGGCGATCGCCGCGTCCAGCGCGCCCTGCGCGATGCCGACCGCCTGCGCACCGATGGTGGGCCGGGTGTGATCCAGGGTCGCCAGCGCCGTCTTGAAGCCGGTACCGGGCTCGCCAATGACCCGGTCACCCGGGATGCGGCAGTTCTCGAAGTACAACTCCGTGGTGGGCGAGCCCTTGATGCCGAGCTTCCGCTCCTTGGGTCCGACGGTGAAGCCCTCGTCGTCCACGTGAACCATGAACGCGGAGATGCCGTTGGCGCCCTTGTCCGGGTCGGTCACCGCCATCACGGTGTACCAGGTGGACTTGCCGCCGTTGGTGATCCAGGCCTTGGCGCCGTTGAGGATCCAGTCATCGCCGTCCGCCTTGGCGCGGGTGCGCATCGATGCCGCGTCGCTGCCGGCCTCACGCTCCGAGAGCGCATACGAGGCCATCTTGCCGTCGGCGATCTCCGGCAGCACCTTCTTCTTCAGATCGTCGGAACCGCGCAGGATCAGGCCCATGGTGCCCAGTTTGTTCACCGCCGGGATCAGCGACGCCGAGGCGTCGACCCGGGCCACCTCCTCGATGACGATGCAGGCGGCGACAGAGTCGGCACCCTGACCGCCGTACTCCTCGGGCACGTGGACCGCGTTGAAGCCCGAAGCGTTCAGCGCTTCGAGAGCCTCCTGCGGGAAGCGGGCCTCCTCATCGACCGCCGCCGCATAGGGAGCGATCTCCTTCTCGCACAGCGCCCGGATCGCGGCGCGGAGTTCATCGTGCTCCTCGGGAAGACGGAACACATCGAACGAGGGATCACCAGCCATCACAGCCTCCTAGCTACTCGCGGGTAACTTTACCGTCCCGCTCACTCACCCAGTAAACGCTCACGTAGCGCGCAGTCCTTGGCCAGAACCTGCGTCTCCAGGTCGGCCTGGAACGCCGCCATCCGGGCCCGCAGGTCAGCGTCGGCCGACGCCAGGATCCGCACCGCCAGCAATCCCGCGTTGCGCGCCCCGCCGATCGACACGCATGCCACCGGCACCCCGGCCGGCATCTGGACGATCGACAGCAGCGAGTCCAGGCCGTCGAGTCTGGCCAGCGGCACCGGCACGCCGATCACCGGCAACGGGGTGGCCGAGGCGACCATCCCGGGCAGGTGCGCGGCACCGCCGGCGCCGGCGATTATCACCTCGATGCCGCGGCCCGCCGCGCTCTGGGCGTAGTCCAGCATCCGTGCTGGCGTGCGGTGCGCGGAGACGACGCCAACCTCGAACGGGACGTCGAACTCGGCGAGCGCCCCGGCCGCGTCCTGCATCACCGGCCAGTCGCTGTCGCTCCCCATGATCAGGCCGACGCGGGGCTGACTAGTCATGGCTCCACCCCATTGCGTCGTTCCTCCTCGTCGCTGCGCTCCGCATCGTCACGGCGCGCCATCCGTCCATTGCGCGTGTGACAACCAGTGTGCCGCGCGTTCGGCGCGTTCCCGCACCACTGTGACGTCATCGCCCAGCACGTTGACGTGACCGATCTTGCGTCCGGGACGCTCCTCTTTGCCGTACAGGTGCACGTGCGCGTCGGGGATCCGGCCGAACAGGTGGTGCACCCTCTCGTCCATCGCCATCGCGGGGGCCTGCGCGGCGCCCAGCACGTTGGCCATAACCGTCACCGGGGCGATCGGCCGGGTCTCCCCCAGCGGGTAGTCCAGCACCGCGCGCAGATGCTGTTCGAACTGGCTGGTGACCGAACCGTTCATGGTCCAGTGCCCGGAGTTGTGCGGCCGCATGGCCAGTTCATTGACCAGGAGGGTGCCGTCGGTCGTCTCGAACAGTTCGACGGCCAGCACGCCGGTCACCCCGAGTTGTTCGGCGATGCGCAGTCCGAGTAGTTCGGCCTCAGCGGCCAGTTCCCCGGTCAGCCCGGGAGCCGGAGCTAGCACGGTCACACAGATCCCTTGCCGCTGAACGGTTTCCACCACCGGCCAGGCCGCGCCCTGCCCGAAAGGCGAGCGGGCCACCAGCGCCGCGAGCTCCCGGCGCATCGACACCCGTTCCTCCAGCAGCACCGGTACCCCGTCGGCCAGGTAGCGGCCCACCGCGTCGCGGGCCTCGGCCACGCTGTCGGTGAGCACCACGCCGCGGCCGTCGTAGCCGCCGCGCACGGTCTTGATCACCACCGGTCCGTCGATCCCGGCGGCGAAGGCGTCCACGTCGTCGACGGTCTGCACGGCGGTGAACCGCGGAACCGGGGCGCCGAGGTCGGCCAACCGGCGGCGCATCACCAGCTTGTCCTGGGCGCACACCAGGGCCTCCGGGCCCGGGAGCACCGTGACGCCCTCATCGACGAGGGTGTGCAGGAGTTCGGTCGGCACGTGCTCGTGGTCGAAGGTCAGGGCGTCGGCTCCGGCGGCGGCCCGGCGCAGGGCGTCCAGATCGGTGTGGGAGCCGAGGACGACGTCGGGGCTCACCTGGGCGGCCGGGTCGTCGGGACTGACGGCGAGCACCCGCAGGCTCTGGCCGAGCGCGATCGCGGCCTGGTGCGTCATACGGGCCAATTGGCCGCCGCCCACCATCGCCACCACCGGTCCGCCTGCCACGGGGAGTAATGGTGTCATGCCGCTCCGATCACGGTTTAGCGGCCGTGACCAGCAGCACTACGCAAACACCAGGGCGTTTCCGTAGAATTCGCTTCCGTGTCCTTCGCTGATGCCACGATCGCCCGGCTGCCCGGCCCGATCCGGCCTTTCGCCGAGCGGCATCACGAGCTGATCAAGTTCGCGATCGTCGGCGCCACCACGTTCGTCATCGACTCCGGGATCTTCTACACCCTCAAGCTCACGATCCTGGAGCCCAAGCCCGTCACCGCCAAGGTGATCGCCGGCATCGTCGCCGTCATCGCGTCCTACATCCTCAACCGGGAATGGAGTTTCCGCGACCGCGGCGGCCGCGAGCGCCACCACGAGGCTTTGCTGTTCTTCGCTGTCAGCGGGGTGGGCGTGGTGCTCAGCATGGTGCCGCTGTGGTTGTCCCGCTACGCGCTGGATCTTCAGGTCCCGAACGTGTCGCTGGCGGCCGAGAACCTCGCCGACTTCCTCTCGGCCTACCTAATCGGCAACCTGCTGCAGATGGCGTTCCGGTTCTGGGCGTTCCGCCGCTGGGTGTTCCCCGATCAACTCGACAACGACGACGCGGCGCTGGAGTCCACACTCACCGCGGGGGGCATCGTCGAGGTCCTCGAAGAGGAGATGGAGTCGCGCGCTACGCGTCGCAGCGTGGTCACGCCACTGCGGGGACGACGCCGCACCCCGCCGGCCGCCTAGCTGCGCGCTGCATACTGCGTCTGCGAACCGATGTTTGCCGGCGGTCAACATCCTGCATGGGGACCCACGGCGAACCTTGGAGTTCGCGGCCACACCGTGAAGGTCACATGTGCCGGATGCGCTCGCCTGCACTCCAGACCTGGTCGACCGTAATACCTCGCAGACACGACATGTGCTCGCAGCCATCGGGCTGGAAACACGGGTTGCAGGGCAGATCGTGGGTGACGAGCGCGACCCGTCGGCCCGCGGGCTTCCACTGTCTGGGGTTGTGCATACCGCCGTAGATTGCGACAACAGGGATCCCCAACGCGCCCGCAAGGTGGCCCACCGACGTTTCGACGCTGTAGACGGTCTGAGCCCCCGCGATCACCGCTACGAGTTCCCGCCAGGATATTTTGCTGCACAGACTCACAGTGCCGGGAACTCGCGACGCGATCCTCGCGGTCAGTGCATCCTGCTCCGGACCGAGCCCAGTCAGCACCGGAACCATGTCTGCCGCGATCGCTTTTTGGGCAAGTCCGACCCAGCCGTCCTCGGTCCAGTTTCTGACCTCGGTGCTCGCGCCCGGATGCAGGACGACGTAGCGGGATGGCGCAGCCTCACCCACGTGCTGCATCACAATGTCCAGTCCGTTTCCATCGGACTGGAGCCAACGCTCGGGAACCTCGTCGAGCAAGGACCGGTCGATCGGCAAGCAGGCCAGGGGAGCCGCTTGGTAATCCCTTTCGTGAAGCGCGTCGTCGTATTCGAACGGAACGACATCCGTCAGCAATGGTGTGAAGCCGAGGCGGTCGTACCCTACGCGGACGGGAATGCCAGCCCGCCACAGCAGGGGGATGGCGTTCGGGAACCACAGCCGATTGTCGATCGCAGTGTCGTACCCGACCTCTTTCAGTTCGCGAAGCACCCGCCTCGAGCCACGCGCGTACCGCGCGATCTTCTGAGCACGCGACGAGGAGTCCCGCACCTGATACCAGTGGTCGAGGTAATGCACGCGGGTCAGCAGGGGCTCCCGTTCCACGAGCGCCTTGTTCCACGAGCCACATAGGATGCCGAGCTCCACGTTGGGAAACGCGACCTTGAGCGCCGGCAGGAGCGACAGCAAGATCAGCATGTCGCCGAGGTGGCCGTAGTTGCAGATCAACAGTCTGCTTGGCACGGCCAACGAGGATGGGCGCGCGATCTGGGGGGTCCCGACGACGGGCGCGATGGTGCGATCCAGTCTCGAGAATGCGCGCGACTGCTTGGCGTAGCGTCGGTTGAAGCGCGCTACGACTTCTTGCGAATCCGGAGTCATGACGCCGTCAAGAGGTGAACCGTTTCACAATCTGCGTCGTCGACTGATTGGGAGTCAGCTCGGCGAGGAACAACTTGCCCCCGTAGGACTGGACGAACTCGGCGCCGACGACTTGGCTGGCGTCGTAGTCCGCCCCCTTGATCAGTACGTCGGGTCGCAACTTCCTGATGAGAGCCTCGGGGGTGTCGTCGTCGAAGAGCACGACCGCGTCGACACCGCGGATCGCCGCGAGCACCAACGCGCGCGAGAGCTCGTTTTGGATGGGTCGGTCAGGACCCTTGAGCCGACGAATCGACGCGTCGCTGTTGAGCCCGACAATCAGGCGATCACACTGCGCGGCGGCCTGGGCCAGCAGTGAGATGTGCCCAGGGTGGATGAGATCAAAGCATCCATTGGTGAATCCGATACGAAGCTTCTCGTCGCGCCATCGCTCGGCGAGTGCGATGACATCCTCGGGTTCGCCGAGCTTCTCCAGCAGCAAACCACGCTCCTCGCGACGCGCTGCTTCCGAAAGTTCTCGGAGTTCCACGGTCGCGGTGCCGACTTTTCCGGCGACGATACCGCCAGCCAGATTCGACAACTGCGCTGCGCGCTCGGGATCGATTCCAGCACCCAACGCGGCCGCCAAAGTCGCGACGACGGTGTCTCCAGCGCCTGAGACGTCGAATACCTCGCGGGCCGTCGTCGGGAAATGCACTGGAGCGCTGTCACGCCTGACGTACGACAGCCCTTGCTCGGAACGGGTGACGAGCATTGCGTCGACTTTGGTCTGGCTGAAAAGGATGCTTGCCGCGCGCTCGACGGCTTCATCGGTGCGCGCCTCCACCCCGGTGACCTCCCAGAGTTCTTTGACGTTCGGCGTTATCAGCGAAGCGCCGTCGTACTTGCGATAGTCCCTGCCCTTCGGATCCACGATCACCGGTACCCCCGCTGCCCGAGCGGCGGCGATGACCGCCGAGGTGACCTGCTGGGTCAGTACACCCTTCGCGTAGTCGGACAAGACCACCACGTCGACCTCCGACAGGAGTTCGGTGGCGTGATCGATCAACTCTTGCCCCACGCTGGAAGAAATCGGAGTGTCGACTTCCTGATCGACCCGCAATACCTGCTGATTGGAGGCGACGAAACGCGACTTGACCGTGGTAGGTCGGGTGTGATCGATCACGGCTCTGTACGTGAGCCGCGGCAACTGCAGCAGGGCTGCCAGCTCGGCTCCCGCCACGTCATCTCCGGTCACCGTCAGCAGCGAACAGTGCGCGCCGAGCGTCGCGATGTTACGAGCGACGTTGCCGGCCCCGCCGGGCATGGCTTGCGAACGCACGACCCGTACCACGGGAACGGGCGCCTCCGGCGAGATGCGCTGCGTGCCTCCATATACGAAGCGATCCAGCATGACATCGCCGACGCAAAGAACGCGGGCTTGGCTGAGTTGCTCAATCACCAGTGGGTACAGTCGTCATGTAACGAGGGTGTCCATCTTCATATCCGGCCGGGTTTCGCGATTTTTCCGGCGGCAACTGCGGTGAACGAAGGTCTCGTGAGATTACCACGAAACACATCCGGTGGACGCCGCATGTCGTCGCGAATCCACCAGCTGTGGGATCACGGTCGCCCACGCTCGAATGGCACACAGCGTAGGAGCCGTGAATGACGCCAGCAAACACATCACATCGAGCGGACTGCGAGATCGTCAGCCGCTGGCTTTTCGGATCAGCGGTGCCGTATTGGATCAGTCACGGCATTGATCGCCACGGCCTCGCATATGAAGAGCTCGAGTTCGATGGAACGCCCAAGGAACTTGGCTATCGACGATCACTTGTCCAGTTTCGACAGGTCTACGTGTTCGCGCGAGCGGCACTCGCGGGCGGTGTTTCGCCATCGTTGCCCGGTGAGTTGTTTCATCGAGCGGCGGCCGCCGCGTGGCACCCAGAAGGTGGTTTCGTTCACAAGCTCGACCCGAACGGTCTCGTGGCTGATGCGTCGCGGGATCTTTACGATCAGGCCTTCGGAATGTTGGCCTGCGCGTGGGCGTACACCCTCGACCGCAAGCCGCTCACGCTGGAGTACGCGTACCGCACGCTGCGCTTTCTCGACGACGCCATGGCGAGTCCCGACGGGGGATACATCGAGGTGACGGGTGGGCGACTACCACGCCGCCAAAACCCTCACATGCACCTGCTCGAGGCATTCCTGGCCCTCTACGAAGTCACCGGCGACGAGCTCTTTCGCCTGCGTGCCGACTCGATCCTCAGCCTGCTCGATCAGCACTTCATGGCGAGCGCAGGAGCGCTGCGCGAGTACTTCGACGATGCCTGGCGCCCTGCGGATGGACTCCTCGGCGAAGTCGTCGAGCCCGGCCACCATTACGAATGGGTCTGGCTTTTGCATGAGTACGCCCGATTGACCGGCGAGCCGATCCATCCACGGGCCTCGCAACTCTTCGACTTCGCCACGCGCCACGGACTCGACGGCCGCGGACGTCCGGTCGAGCAAGTCGATACGAAAGGTGTCCACCAGCGCGGCGCCGTCAAGTTATGGGCGATGACAGAGCAGCTCAAAGCTCACGTGGTACGCGCCGAAGCCTCCGGGCGGGACTTCGATCCCACAATTGCGTCGATCGTCGGCGACCTGAGCGAGCATTTCCTCCTCCGCGATCCGCCGCTGTGGTTCGAAGAGCTCTCGGCGGACGGCACTCCGTCGCGTCGCAGGATGCCGGCGAGCACCCTGTATCACATCACGTCTGCGGGCACCGAACTTCTGCGTTGGCAGGCGGGCGCGCGCTCCCCGCTGACCCGATCGTTTCCGGCGTGACGGCACCTGACGGGCAATCGCGACGGCTCCGCCGCGCGGCATTTCTTGACCGGGATGGCGTACTCAACGTCGACCATGGCTTCGTCTGCGAACCCCGGGACTTCGAGTGGGTTGCGGGGGCGCGGGAAGCCATCCGCTACCTCAACGACGCCGGCTATCTCACCGTGGTCGTCACGAACCAATCTGGAATCGGGCGAGGCTATTACACGGAGCAGCAGTTTCGCGCGCTCCATCGCTGGATTGACCGGTGCCTGCGGGAATCCGGCGCACACATCGATGCCGTGTACTTCTGCCCGCACCTACCCGACGCCGCATTGCCGATGTACCGGAAAGAGTGTGAGTGTCGAAAGCCCCGACCGGGCATGCTGCATCAGGCCATTCGCGAGCTCGACATCGATCCAGCGAAGAGCTTTCTGATCGGCGACAAAGCACGGGACTGCGAGGCGGCATCGGCGGCTGAAGTCGCCTCTCACCTGTTCACCGACTCCAACCTGCTCGACTTCGTTCGCGGAATCGTGGCCCCCGAGACACCCGACGGGCTGCAGAGGGCCTGATTACGAGGGGCGTTCCGCCGCTGCATGTTTCACCGACGAGGTCGGCATGAGCCGGCGTCGTCGCGGCACTCGAGGCGGTGCCGCCGTACCCCCGTGTCGAGTGACGCCCATCGTCGTCGAACGCTAACGCTAATCGGCGTCGGACGCGTCGAACACCTCGTGGTACAGCAGCGCATGCACCTGCTCGACCTGGGGAACGTCATCGAATTCCAGCGGGTCCTGTGAGGCCGACTCGATCACGAGGGTCCCGCTGCGCACCATCCGGTCGAGCACACCGTGGCGGAACTCGACGCTGTTGATGCGCGCCAGTGGGATGTCGATTCCGGACCTGGTGAACAGCCCGTGGCGGTACATCACCCGCCGGTCGGTGATCACGAAATGGGTTGAGCGCCAGGCCAGGAACGGCTTCAGCGTCAGCCACACCACGAGCAGCAACCAGAGCGCCCCGATGACGGCGAGCACGATCTGCCGCGCGCGCGGGTCCCATTCCATCCGGTTCACCACCGCGGCGCCGAACGACGCCAGAGCGGTCAGAACCAGCAGCGCCAGCACCGGCCCGATCAGCCGCTTCCAGTGCGGATGGCGGTGCAGAACGACGTGTTCGTCTTGTGCCAACAGATTGTCGGGGTAGCCCATAGTCTTTCCTTACGTCACCCGCACGGGAATTTGCAAGGACGCCGGTTCGCCGCCGGTTCATAGAGGGGGCCACCATGAGCGAAAAACCCGTGTACGACGCTTACAAGCGCTTCCTCGCCAATCCCGGCATGCCGTTCTGCACACCGGGTCACAAGTACAACCCCGAACTGATCGACGAGTTCCTGGCCCTCGACGTCCCGCACTACCTCGGCATCGAGAACCGCCGGGTGTCGACGCGACGGCTGGCGACCGCCGAGCGGTTGGCCGGCGAATTGTGGGGTGCCGACTGGTGCGGCTTCTCGGTCCAGGGCTCCTCGCACGGAAACGAGGCGATCTGCCTGACGGTCGGCAAGCCCGGTGACAAGGTGATCGTCGCCCGGACCATTCACAAGTCGCTGTTCTTCGGCCTGGTGCTCGCCGGACTGGTGCCGGTGTGGGTCCGGCCCGATATCGATGCGCAGACCGGGCTGACCGCCGGCATGCCGGTGAAACGGGTCGCCGAGGCCCTCAAGGAGCACCCGGACGCCAAGGCCGTGATGCTGGTCGAGCCGAGCTATGTCGGCGGGGTCTCCGACGTTGCCGCCCACGCCGAACTGGCGCACGCACACAGCATCCCCCTGGCCGTCGACGCCGCTTGGGGTGCCCATCTCGGTTTCCATCCCGATCTGCCGCCGCACGCCATTCAGGCCGGCGCGGACATCCTGGTGACCAGCATCCACAAGATGGTCACCGGCTTCACCCAGTCCTCGATGGTCCTCGCGCAGGGTGAGCGCATCGATCTCGAGCGCCTGGAGGCCGCGTTTGAGGGTCTGCACACCACCAGCCCGTCGGGCGCGATCTTCGCCAGCATCGATCTGACCCGCGACATCCTGGCCGAACGCGGTGAGGATCTGCTGGGCCAGGCCATCGCGCTGGCCGAGGGAGCGCGGGCACGATTCCGGCAGGTGCCCGGTCTGGGCGTGGTGGGCAGCGAGATCGCCGAGCGATCCCCGGCCTTGCTGATGCACGACCCGACCAAGATCGTGCTGACGCTCACCGGGACAGGGGCCGACGGTCAGGTCGTCGCCGACGAACTCGAACAGCGCGGCCTGCAATTGGAGTACTCCGACCGCGACACCTTCGCGCCGGTGATCACGATGGGCGACACCGCCGAGACGGTGGACTTCCTGGTGACCGAGATCATCGCCGGCATCGAGCGGCACCGCGGCCAGCCACGGCCGCTGGTGCCGATCACGGCCTGGACGCTGGAGCCCGATACGGCGATGACCCCGCGCGACGCGTTCTTCGCCGACCACGAACGGGTGCCGGCCGCCGAGGCGGTGGGGCGGATCGCCGCAGAGACCGCGGTCCCGTATCCGCCGGGTGTGCCCGCGCTGGCGCCCGGGGAGCGGATTTCCGCCTCGACCCTGGCAGCGCTGCAGGCCGAGGCCAAGAGCGGCACGCGGATCGCCTACTGCGGTGACCCCATGCTGGAAACGGTGCTCGTCGTCTGCGAGTAGCCGTGATCGATGTCGCCGACTCCGCGGCACCCGCGAGTGACTACCATCGTCACCCATGACGACGACCGAACCGGATATCCACACGACGGCCGGCAAGCTGGCCGATCTGCGCAAGCGCGCTGAGGAGACACTGCATCCGGTCGGCGAGGCCGCCGTCGAGAAGACCCACGCCAAGGGCAAGCTGACCGCCCGCGAGCGCATCCTGGCCCTGCTGGACGACGACTCGTTCGTCGAACTCGACGCGCTGGCCCGCCACCGCGCGACGACCTTCAACCTGCAGGAGAACCGCCCGGTCGGCGACGGCGTCGTCACCGGCTACGGCACCATCGACGGCCGCGAGGTCTGCATCTTCAGCCAGGACGCCACCGTGTTCGGCGGCAGCCTCGGCGAGGTCTACGGCGAGAAGATCGTCAAAGTGCAGGAACTGGCCATCAAGACCGGCCGCCCGCTGATCGGCATCAACGACGGCGCCGGCGCGCGCATCCAGGAGGGTGTGGTCTCCCTCGGCCTCTACAGCCGGATCTTCCACAACAACATCAAGGCCTCCGGCGTCATCCCGCAGATCTCGTTGATCATGGGAGCCGCCGCCGGCGGGCACGTCTACTCCCCCGCGCTGACCGACTTCGTCATCATGGTCGACCAGACCAGCCAGATGTTCATCACCGGTCCCGACGTCATCAAGACCGTCACCGGTGAGGACGTCACCATGGAGGAACTCGGCGGCGCCCACACCCATATGGGCAAGTCCGGCACCGCCCACTACGTGGCCTCCGGCGAGCAGGACGCCTTCGACTACGTGCGTGATCTGCTGAGCTTCCTGCCGCCCAACAACTATGCCGAGCCGCCGCGCTTCCCCGCGCCGCCGCACCCGGGTGCGATCGAGGACAACCTCACCGAGGAGGACCTCGAACTCGACACCCTGATCCCGGACTCGGCGAACCAGCCCTACGACATGCACGAGGTGATCACCCGGATCCTCGACGACGACGAATTCCTGGAAATCCAGTCGGGTTACGCGCAGAACATCATCATCGGGTTCGGCCGGGTCGACGGCCGGCCGGTCGGCATCGTCGCCAACCAGCCCACCCAGTTCGCCGGCTGCCTGGACATCAACGCCTCCGAGAAGGCGGCCCGGTTCGTCCGCACGTGCGACTGCTTCAACATCCCGATCGTGATGCTCGTGGACGTGCCGGGCTTCCTCCCGGGGACCGACCAGGAATACAACGGCATCATCCGGCGCGGCGCCAAGCTGCTCTACGCCTACGGCGAGGCCACGGTCGCCAAGATCACCGTCATCACCCGCAAGGCCTACGGCGGGGCGTACTGCGTCATGGGGTCCAAGGACATGGGCTGCGACGTCAACGTCGCCTGGCCGACGGCCCAGATCGCGGTCATGGGCGCCTCCGGCGCTGTCGGCTTCGTCTACCGCAAGCAGCTCACGGAGGCCGCCAAGAACGGGGAGGACGTCGAGGCGCTGCGGCTGGAGTTGCAGCGGGACTACGAGGACACCCTCGTCAACCCCTACGTCGCGGCCGAGCGCGGATTCGTCGACGCGGTCATCCCGCCGTCGCACACCCGCGGTTACATCGCGACGGCGCTGCGACTGCTGGAGCGCAAGATCGTCCAGACCCCGCCCAAGAAGCACGGGAACATTCCGCTGTGAGTCCTGGAGGGAGCAACGGATGAGACACGAGGACATCATCGAGGTCAGCGACCCGCACCAGCTGACGATCGACGAGCCCGGGCATGGTGTGCCGGAGATCCGCGTGCTCAAGGGACAGCCCACCGACGCCGAGCTCGCCGCGGTGGTGACGGTGCTGGCGGCCGCGGCCGGCGGGTCGTCGGACCCCGGGCCGCAGGAACTCAACCTCTGGGGCCATCCGGCGGACAAGCTGCGTTACGCGGTCACCAGCTGGCAGCGGGTGACGCTGCTGGAGCGGACACACATGAGGCGATGAACACCGCACGTCCGGCTCGCCGCACCGCCTATCGGCGGCACTCCTCCTCTTCCGGCGTCGCCGGAAGCATCGTCTTCGTCGTGTGACCCGCGTCGTCCTCGGCTCCGCCTCCGGCGGCCGGCTGCGCGTGCTGCGCGACGCCGGGATCGAACCGCTGGTCGTGGTCTCCGGCGTCGACGAGGACGCCGTCGCGCGGGGCCTCGGACCCGACGCGGACCCGGGCGCTGTGGTCACCGCGCTGGCCGCGGCCAAGGCCGGCGCCGTTGCGGGCGTGCTCGACGAGGACGTGGCCGCCGACGCCGTGGTGATCGGCTGTGACTCCATGCTCTACGTCGACGGCCGGCTCACCGGCAAGCCGGGAACCGCGGAAGCCGCTCGGCGCCAATGGCATTCGATGGCCGGCCGGGAGGGCCGGTTGTTCACCGGGCACTGCGTGATCCGGGTTCGCGACGGCGCGCCGGTTGCCACCGAGACCGCGGCCGCGATCACGACCGTGCGGTTCGGCATCCCCACCGAGTCAGAGCTGGGCGCCTACATCGCGACCGGCGAACCGCTGGGGGTGGCCGGCGCGTTCACGCTCGACGGTCTGGGCGGCTGGTTCCTCGACGGCATCGACGGCGACCCCACCAATGTGATCGGGCTGGGACTGGCCGTGACCCGCCGGCTGCTGGAGTCGGTGGGCTGCTCGATCGGCGAATTGTGGAGAACCAATCCTCGGTAGGATTTTCTCGTGTCTCTGCCTGCCGATCCGAACCCCGCCCTGCAGCAATACGCTCACCCCGAACGGCTGGTGACCGGCGACTGGCTGTCCGTACATCTCGGCACCCCCGGGCTGGCGATCGTCGAGTCCGACGAGGACGTCCTGCTCTACGACGTCGGCCACATCCCCGGGGCGGTCAAGATCGACTGGCACACCGACCTCAACGACCCGCACATCCGCGACTACATCAACGGCGAGCAGTTCGCCGAACTGATGAACCGCAAAGGCATTTCGCGCGACGACACCGTGGTCATCTACGGCGACAAGAGCAACTGGTGGGCCGCCTATGCCCTGTGGGTGTTCACCCTCTTCGGACACCCGGACGTCCGGCTGCTCAATGGCGGGCGCGACGCCTGGCTGGCCGAGGGACGCGACACCACCCTCGAGGTTCCCGGCCGCACGACGACCGGCTACCCGGTGGTGCCGCGCGACGATGCGCCCATCAGGGCCTACAAGGACGACGTCCTGGCCGCCCTCGGGTCGGCCACCCTGATCGACGTCCGCTCGCCCCAGGAGTACACCGGCGAACGCACCCACATGCCGGACTACCCGGAGGAGGGCGCCCTGCGGGCCGGCCACATCCCGACCGCGGTCTCGGTTCCCTGGGCCAAGGCGGCCGACGACACCGGCCGCTTCCGCAGCCGCGCGGAACTCGACGAGATCTACTCCTTCGTCTCCCCCGACGCCGACCCGCCGACCATCGCCTATTGCCGCATCGGCGAACGCTCCAGTCACACCTGGTTCGTGCTGACCCACCTGCTGGGCATCCCCGGAGTGCGCAACTACGACGGGTCCTGGACCGAATGGGGCAACACTGTGCGTGTGCCCGTCGTCGACGGTGACCAACCCGGATCTGCGCCCGCGCTGACATGAGCATGCCGGGTCCA
Source organism: Mycobacterium sp. (assembly GCA_046330855.1). GTDB lineage: Bacteria > Actinomycetota > Actinomycetes > Mycobacteriales > Mycobacteriaceae > Mycobacterium. Next base: position 177,757 of record JAXLRX010000006.1, on the reverse strand, counting down.
CTGGCCGAGGTCGTCGCCGAGTTCGCCGACGTCTCCGGCCAGGACAAACTGAGGCTGCTGCTGGAGTTCGCCGACGAACTGCCCCCGCTGCCCGCCGACCTCGAGGAGGCGGCGATGGAACCGGTGCCGGAGTGCCAGTCGCCGCTGTTCCTACACGTCGACGCCGACGACCGGGACCGGGTCCGGCTCTATTTCAGCGCACCTGCCGAGGCGCCCACCACGCGTGGGTTCGCCTCGATTCTGGCGACGGGTCTCGACGGCCAGCCCGCAGACACCATCCTGTCCGTGCCGGACGACTTCTACGCCGAACTGGGGCTGGCCAAGCTGATCAGCCCGCTGCGGCTGCGCGGCATGTCGGCCATGCTGACCCGGATCAAGCGGCGGCTGCGGGCGGCTCAGTAACCGCGGCTGAGCGCGATCCCGCCAGCCGCAACAAGGTGAGTGTGATGTCGATGGCGATGCCCGTCATTGTTCGGATTCAGCGTTACCTCCCGCGAACGGAACGCGACAATTGGGTATCGGTCGTTCCCCCGCGCCCGTTTCCGTACCCAGTTTGTGCAAGTTCAAGAAACGGGCGGTCTGGCCGCTGCGACCGCAGGCCGACGCTCTAGACTCCCCTGCGAACTCATATTCTTAAATCCGGTCTTAGAGAGTCACCACCAGGAGGCGCAGTGCCCACCATTTCCAAGGTCCTCGTCGCCAACCGCGGTGAGATCGCGGTCCGGGTGATCCGGGCGGCCAAGGACGCCGGTCTGGCCAGCGTTGCGGTGTACGCCGAGCCCGACGCCGACGCGCCGCACGTGCGGCTGGCGGACGAGGCCTTCGCGCTGGGCGGCCAGACCTCGGCGGAGTCCTACCTGGACTTCGGGAAGATCCTCGACGCCGCAGCCAAGTCGGGTGCCAACGCCATCCACCCCGGGTACGGGTTCCTCTCGGAGAACGCGGATTTCGCCCAGGCCGTCATCGACGCCGGGTTGATCTGGATCGGCCCCAGCCCGCAGTCCATCCGCGATCTGGGCGACAAGGTGACCGCGCGCCACATCGCCGCGCGCGCCAAGGCGCCGCTGGTGCCCGGCACCCCCGACCCGGTGAAGGACGCCGACGAGGTGGTCGCCTTCGCCAAGGAGTACGGCGTTCCGGTGGCCATCAAGGCGGCCTTCGGCGGCGGCGGCCGCGGAATGAAGGTGGCCCGCACCATCGAAGAGATCCCCGAGCTGTTCGAGTCGGCCACCCGCGAGGCCATCGCGGCCTTCGGCCGCGGCGAGTGCTTCGTCGAGCGCTACCTCGACAAGCCGCGCCACGTCGAGGCGCAGGTGATCGCCGATCAGCACGGCAACGTCGTCGTCGCGGGCACCCGCGACTGCTCGCTGCAGCGCCGCTTCCAGAAACTGGTCGAGGAGGCACCGGCGCCGTTCCTCACCGACGCGCAGCGCACGGAAATCCACGAGTCGGCAAAGCGGATCTGCAAGGAGGCCGGCTACTACGGCGCGGGGACGGTGGAGTACCTGGTCGGCCAGGACGGCCTGATCTCCTTCCTCGAGGTCAACACCCGCCTGCAGGTCGAGCACCCGGTCACCGAGGAGACTTCCGGCATCGACCTGGTGCGTGAGCAGTTCCGCATCGCCAACGGCGAGAAGCTGGACATCACCGAAGATCCCGCACCGCGCGGACATTCGATCGAGTTCCGGATCAACGGCGAGGACGCCGGACGCGGATTCCTGCCCGCGCCCGGTCCGGTCAACCGCTACGACACCCCCAGCGGCCCGGGCGTGCGCTTGGACTCCGGCGTGGCGGCCGGCTCGGTGATCGGCGGACAGTTCGACTCGATGCTGGCCAAGCTGATCGTCACCGGCGCCGACCGGCATCAGGCGATCGAGCGCGCGCGTCGCGCCCTGGACGAGTTCCATGTCGAGGGCCTCGCCACCGTCATCCCGTTCCACCGTGCGGTGCTGCGCGACCCGGCCTTCGTCGGCGATGAGAACGGCTTCACCGTCCACACCCGCTGGATCGAGACCGAGTGGGACAACACCATCGAGCCGTTCACCGGCGGTGGCGCGGTGGACGAGGAGGAGGCGCAGCCGCGGCAGACGGTCGTCGTCGAGGTCGGCGGCCGCCGGCTGGAGGTGTCGCTGCCCGGCGATCTCGCGCTCGGCAACGGCGGCTCGGCCGAGCCCGGCGTGATCCGCAAGAAGCCCAAGGCCCGCAAGCGCGGCTCCGCCGCCGGCGCCGCGGCTTCCGGTGACGCGGTCACCGCGCCCATGCAGGGCACCGTGGTCAAAGTTGCGGTTGAGGAGGGCCAGACGGTCGCCGTCGGCGAACTGGTGGTGGTGCTGGAGGCCATGAAGATGGAGAATCCGGTGACCGCCCACAAGGACGGTGTCATCACCGGGCTTGCCGTCGAAGCCGGGGCCGCGATCACTCAGGGCACGGTTCTCGCCGAAATCAAATAGGCCCACGAGGAAGGGTTTGGCAATGAATCGGGCCATCCGCAAAGCCGTCATCCCCGCCGCCGGAATCGGTTCTCGGCTGTTGCCCCTGACCAAGGCCATCCCCAAGGAGATGCTGCCGGTCGGCGACAAACCGGTGATCGAGCACACGGTCCGGGAATTGATCAACTCCGGAATCACCGACATCACGATCGTGGTCTCGGGCGGGAAGTCGCTGATCCAGGAACATTTCCGGCCAAATCTGAGCCTGGTCGAACAGCTGCGGGCCGATGGCAAGGACAGCTATGCCGACGCCGTGCAGGAGGTGGGCGAACTCTCCCATCGCGGGCACATCACCTACCTCGATCAGCATGGCCCGTACGGCAACGGCACACCGGTGTTGAACGCGGCGCGTTCGCTCGGCGACGAGCCGGTGCTGGTGCTGTGGCCCGATGACGTCTTCGTCGCGAAAGTTCCGCGGGCGCAACAACTCATCAGCGCCTACGAAAAGACATCGAGTCCCGTGCTGGCCCTCATGCCGATGCCACCGGAGCAGTCCCGCCGCTACGGCGTACCGGTCGTCAAGGAGGACCTCGACGACGGCCTGCTGAGGATCACCGGGCTCGTCGAGAAGCCGGAACCCGAGGAGGCCCCGTCGTCCTTCGCCGCCATCGGCGGGTACGTTCTGACCCCCGGCGTGATCGATGAATTGCGGGAGCAGACCAACCGCTGGTACGAGCACCGGACCGGCGAGATCTACCTGACCGATGCGATCAACGCCTACGCGAAGACCCGCGCCGTCTACGGTCAGGTCATCCAGGGCAGCTGGTACGACACCGGCAATCCCCACGACTACCTGGTGGCACAGTTCGCCTTCGCGCTGTCGCACCCGACTTACGGCCCGACACTTCGGGACCTGGTGCGGTCGAGCGACACCTAGGGACGCAACGTCATGGAGCCGGTCGAGATCAACGCCGGTGCATGGTATCTGCGGGCGACACGTCCGGCGCAGTGGGCGGCGGACACCGCATACTCCTGGGACGTCTGCGAGCCGACCAGCGGAGAGCCCCTCGCGGAGGTGACGGCCGATGCCGGCACCGGCGAGATCATCGCCCGCGGCGATTGCGACGCCGCAGCGGCCGGGATCGAGGCGGTTCGCCGTTTCCTACTGCATCTGGTCGCGCAGCCGGGCCAGTGATTTCGACAGCAGCCGGGAGACGTGCATCTGCGAGACGCCGACCCGCTCGGCGATCTGGGTCTGCGTCAGCGACTCGAAGAACCTCAGCAGCAGCACGGTGCGCTCCCGCTCCGGAAGCGCGGCGAGCAAGGGCCGCAACGCTTCCCGGTTCTCGATCTGGTCCAGCCTGAGGTCGAAGTCGCCGAGGGTGTCGACGATCGCAGGCGCGTCCTCATCGCCGCTGCCGCCGCTGTCGATCGACAGCGTGTTGTAGGAGCTGCCGGCGACCAGGCCCTCGACCACCTCCTCGCGGTCCATCCCGAGTTCGGCGGCCAGTTCGGAGGCGGTCGGCGCCCGCCCCAACCGCTGGGAGAGCTCGGAGGTGGCCGCGCCGAGCCGCAGGTGCAGTTCCTTGAGCCGGCGCGGGACCTTGACCGACCAGCTGTTGTCGCGGAAGTGCCGGCGCACCTCCCCCATGATCGTGGGCACGGCGAAGGAGATGAAGTCCGATCCGGTGTCGACGTCGTAGCGGATGACGGCATTGACCAGTCCCACCCGGGCCACCTGAACCAGGTCGTCGCGGGCCTCGCCGCGTCCGTCGAACCGGCGCGCGATGTGCTCCGCCAGTGGCAGGCAGCGCTCCACGATCCGGTCGCGGTGACGCCGGAAGTCCGCCGAGTCCGGCTCCAGCTTGGCCAGTTCGCGGAACATGTCCGGAACGTCGGAGTATTCAGAGTTCGGTCGTGACGGTGCAGGCCCCCCCGGGCCTTGTCTGGCCGCTCTGAACGTCACCGCGCGGCGCCCCGCCTCGTGGTCAGCGTGATACCGAACACGCGGCCGTCCGGACCGGGGCTGTGACCGTTGTGAAAGGTCTGCAGGTCATCGGTCAGCGAGCTGAGCACATGCCAGCTGAAGCTGCCCTCCGGCACCACGTCGTCGGTCTGGCAGGTGGTGGACGCCTGAACCAGCACCACGTCGGCGCGCGGGTCGACGACAACCACCAGCGTCGCACCCGGTGTGGCCGACCGGATGAGCCGGGTGCACGCCTCGTCCACGGCGAGGCGCAGGTCGGCGACGGCGTCGAAGTTCAGGTCGGAGAACGTCCCGACGGCACCGACCACGGTGCGCAGCACCGCCAGGTTCTCCAACCGCGCGGCAACTCTGAGTTCGACAGCGGCGGGGTTCCGCTGCTGTCCGCGAGCGCTGCTCTCGCCGTCCGTCATCTGGCCTCCCGCCGCTGGGTCTACCTGCCGGCCTCCGGCCAGGGGGTCCTCGACGGTAGTCCAGCCGAGGGTGCTATCCATGGTGTTGCGACCGCCTCCGCTGGGCACAGCCTAGGGGCGGATGTGGCCAGGCATCGGTTGTCACGATGGTGACGCATACCCACCGGACGGGGTGTCCCAAACATCGCGGCGGTCAACATCAGCAAAAGTCGAGCGGCAGAGTGATCCGACGCGGGACTGGCTAAGGACCGGCACTCGCTCGGCGGTATGTTCGCAATGATGACCAGACCTGATCCGGTACCGAACTCATTCGCCGACGAGGTTCCCGTCGCCGACGCCGTCGAACAGGTCAGGCCGGCCGTCGAATGGGATGAACCGGTTTTCCCCGACGACGTGGCCCCACTGGAAACCGACGCCTCGGACTGGCAGGAGCAGCGGCTGATCGTCGATGACCCCGAAGAAGACCTCCGCTAGCAACGGAAGGTTTGGCCGCACCCGCCACCCGGGTACCCGGGGGTGCCGGGAGGGCCGAAAACCGAAGGGGGTAGCGATGCCGACCACCACCACGCGCTATGAAGACGCGCGTCAGTTCCGGCCCAGCCGGTCGTGCGCCTATGAAGGCTGGACCGTCGCCGAGCTGAAGAAACGAGCAAAGCAACTGGGCATTCAGGGCTATTCGGGCCTGAATAAGGAACGGCTGATCTGGCTGATCCGCAGCTACTGAATCCGGCCAGCCGAACCCCAGGTCGCCCGCCGACGGTTTCTAGTGGTCGGACAGTTCCCAGATGCTGGCCGACATACGGTCGGTGAGCCGCGTGACGTGGGCGCGGCCGGAATCGTCGTCCGCACATGCCATCGCCTGCAGCACGGCGTTGTTGCGCAACCTCGCCTCCCCGTGACAGACCCAGGTGAGCGGAAGGCCGATCTGCTGTTTGCGCCAGCGCACCGCGTCCGCGTCGACGTCGGCAACCGAGAAACTCCAGGCGGCGTCGCCGCCGGTGCCAAGTGCGCGCTGGCCGTCGCACGCGCGCGCCGCACCCGTCCCGGCCGAGAACGCCGATGCCGCAGCCGACGGGTCCGGATAGACGGCGACGGCTTCGGCCACCACCTGCTCGTGCCGGTCGCCGTCGGTGAAGAGCAGCACATGGAAACGCGACCAGGAGTCGCCGACGAAGGCGGCCATGCCCACGGCGTCAAGGGCCGAGCAGGCCGGCGCAGCGGAGGCGCCCGCGATGGGGCGGTTGCGGTCGGCGTCGAGTTGAAGTTTCGCCCCGACGATGTCGCTCACGTCGCCCGCGCCCAGCAGGATCCGGTCGGCGTCGGCGGGCAGCACACCCCGGAATTCCTGCCCGGCACGCAACGCCGCCGTTCCGGACACGGTGTGCGCGCACCCGGCCAGCACCACCGCGGTGGTCGCCAGTAAGGCCGCGTGGGGACGCATGGCGAAATGCTAGACGGCGAGGCCGGTGAAGAATGCCCGAACGTCCTGCGTGAACAGCGCCGGTTGTTCGTACGCCGGGAAGTGACCGTCCCCGATCGGGCGGATCTTCTGCATGCCCGGAATTATCCCGGCCGCCGCAACTACTCTCTGTGCTCATGCGACTGGTTGTCGACCTCAACAAGTGTCAGGGCTACGCCCAGTGCGTGCCCCTGGCTCCGGACGTACTCAAACTCAACGGCGAGGAGGCCCTCGCCTACGACCCGAACCCCGACGAGTCCCAACGACAGCAGGTGCTGCGCGCGGTGGCGTCGTGCCCGGTGCAGGCGATCATCCTCGAACTCGACCCGCCGGCCGACCGGGGGACGCTGTGAGCCCCGGGCGACCCGCGGCCGTCTACTCCTTCGACGAGATCGTCAAGCAGTTCCGGGCGCAGGGCCGGATAGCCATCGTCGGCGCCTCCCTGGCGGGCCTGCGCGCTGCGGAAGCATTGCGGGAGAAGGGTTTCGAGGGAACGCTGACCATCGTCGGCGACGAGCCGCACGAACCCTATGACCGCCCACCGCTGTCCAAGCAGGTACTCAAGGGCTGGGTGCCGGCCGACCACACCAAACTGCCCCGGCTGCGCCGGGTGGACGCCAACTGGAAACTCGGGGTGGCGGCGGTCGCCCTGGACCGGATCAATCACGTGGTCAAGCTCGCCAACGGCGAGGAGGTCGAATACGGCCGGCTGCTCATCGCCACCGGCACCCGGGCCCGGCCGTGGCCGAACCCGGAGGAGGGTGCGCTGCAGGGTGTCTTCACGGTCCGCACGGTGGAGGACGCCACTGGTCTGGCCGCGGCACTGGAGGCGCGACCTCGGCGGGTGCTGATCGTCGGATCCGGTTTCGTCGGCTCGGAGATCGCCTCGGTATGCCGCGATCTCGATCTGCCTGTCACGGTCGCAGAACGGGGCAGTGGCCCGCTGCGCGGGGCGTTGGGCGGGGTGATCAGCGACATCGCCGCGGACATGATGCGCGACGCCGGCGTGGACCTGCGCACGGGAGTGTCGGTCGTCAGCCTTGAGGGTGACGCGTCCGGCCGGGTCAGGGCGGCCAAGCTGTCCGATGGCACCGTGCTCGACGTCGACGTGGTGGTGGCATCGCTTGGCTCCATCCGCAATGTGGAGTGGCTCGACGGTGCCGGACTGGCCGCCGGGCAGTGGGGACTCGCGTGCGACGCCGGTTGCCGGGCCTTCGATATCAACGGCGTCGTCACCGACCACATCTTCGTCGCCGGCGATGTCGCCCGGGCGCCGCATGTCCTCTACGGGTATGAGTTCATGTCCCTGGAGCACTGGGACAACGCCATCTCCGGTGCCGAGGTGGCCGCCAACAACATGCTTCACCTGGAGGTGGGCCGGCGTCCGCACCTTCCGCTTCCGTCGTTCTGGTCGGGCCAGTTCGGGGTGAACATCAAGAGCGTCGGGGTGTGCTCGTTCGGCGACGAGATCGTGTTCACCCAGGGTTCCCCGGAGGATCGACGGTTCGCCGCGGCCTACGGCAAGAACGGCCGCATCGTCGGCGCGGTCACGTTCAACCACGGCAAGTGGCTGCCCTACTACGCCGAACTGATCGAGCGATCCGGGCCGTTCCCGCCGCCGCCGCCCGGCTACGACCGCCCGGTCAACACCGAAGTGATGCCGGCCCGTTTCCCCGACCCCCGGGAGCCCGCGGGAAACCCCGACGTGGTGCTCACCGGACACGACCCGACCTCACGGGGCGCCGAGTTCCGCCCCCGCAGCCATTAGGAGCTTGATTCATGGATCCCGCCACCGCCTGGGCCGAGGCGATGAAGTTCGAGAACCGGCCTAACCCCTATCCGTTCTACGAGGAGTTGCGCAAGACACCGGTGGCCAAGGTCTCGGAGCACACCTACGTCGTCACCGGGTACCCGGAAGCCCTTGCGCTGGCGCATGATCCGCGGATCAGCTCCGACATCAGCCGCAGCCCGTCGGGTCTGTTCGGTGAGACAGCGGCCAAGCTCGAGGCGGCCGAGGCCGAGCAGGCCCGCGACGCCAGCATGCTGGTCAACGATCCGCCGCAGCACGACACCATGCGCCGGCAGTTCATGCGGCACTTCGGGCCGCCGCACAGCCCCGACCTCATCCCGAGCATGGCCGGGTACGTGGTGGATCTGGCCAACGGGATGCTGGACAAGGTCAAGGCACGCGGGGGCACCCGCATGGATGTCGTCGAGGACTTCTCCTATCCGATCCCGGTGTCGGTGATATTCCGTGTGCTCGGCGCGCCGATTGAGGACGAACCTCAGTTCCACGCCTGGGTGACGGACTTCATGCAGGGCGCCGACGTCGGCCCCGAACGCGACACCCCCGAGGGGCAGGCGGCGATGGCCAAGGCCGCGGCGAGCATGGGCGAATTGGACACCTATGTGCGGGCCCTCGTCGACCGCCTGAGCCGCGAACCGGGACCCGGTCTGCTGTCGGCCGCACTGCACGACGACGGACCGGACGGCCCGGTGTCCTACGACGTCGCGGTGGCCAACACCCAACTGCTACTGATCGCCGGGCACGACTCGACGGTCAACACCATCAGCAACTGCATCATGACGCTCCTTCGCAACCCGGGCTCGTGGGATCTGGTGCGGGACAACCCCGATCTGATCCCCGGCACGGTCGAGGAGGTGCAGCGGCTGCAGGGGTCAGTCCAGTTCTTCCCCAGCCGCTGGGCCACCGCCGACATCGAGGTCGGCGGCACCCGGGTCCCCGCCGGTTCGGCGGTCTTCCTGGTGTGGGCGGCGGCCAACCGCGACCCACGGCGGTTCCCGGACCCGGACCGCTTCGACCCGACGCGCACGGACAACGAGCATCTCGGGTTCGGCAGCGGCATCCACACCTGCTTCGGCGGACCGCTGGCGCGGCTGGAGATCAACCTTGCGCTGGAGGTGTTCCTGCGGCGGGTGAAATCGCCGCGGCTGGTGGTGGACCCACCGCCCTACCGGCACAACCAGGTGTTCCGTGGTCCGCGGCATCTGTGGGTGGACTTCGCCGAGATCGTGGACTGATCCGGGACTACTCTTCTCGAATGCGCTTGTCGTGGCCGCTGATAGGCCGCACCGGCCCGATGAGAACCATCGCGTCCTCAATCGCAGCGCCGGACGTCCCCGGCGTTGTCATCTTCGGTGCCGCCGGCGTGGGCAAGAGCAGGATCGCCCGAGAGGCGTTGGCGGCGGCGGAATCACAGGGATTGGCAGCCCGCTGGGTCGCCGGCGCGGTCTCGGCGCGAGCAATTCCGTTGGGCGCCTTGACCGCCTGGACTCAGGTTGGCGGCACCGACACCGTGCACTTGTTGCGCGGGGTCATCGCTGCACTGACCGAGACCTCGTCCGGCGCGTCGGTGGTGATCGCCGTCGACGACGCCCACGTACTCGACGACCTATCGGCATTCGTGGTCCAGCAAGTCGTGCAGAAACGCGCGGCGAAGCTGATCCTCACCGTCCGCGACGATGAACCGATACCGGACTCGATCCGTGAGATATGGAAGGCGGCTCATTTCAGCAGAATCCATGTGCCCGCACTGTCGACCGACGACACCGCGGCTCTGTTGGCCGCGGCACTGGGCGCGCCGGTGGACCGCGAAGCAGCACAGCGGCTTTGGAGGCTCAGTCTGGGAAATGCGCTCTACCTCAGAAACATCGTGGAAGAGGCAGTGGCCCAGGGAGGCCTGACGAATCAGCAGGGTATCTGGAGATGGAACGGAGACCCGGACCTGCCGCCGGATCTGATCGGTCTGATCGAGGCCAGGATCGGTGCCCTGCCGGAGGCCGTCGCCGATGTCCTCGACGTTCTCTCCGTGGCCGAACCACTCGCACTCACAACACTCACCGAAATCGCTGATGCCGAGGCCGTCGAAGAGGCCGAAACGCGCAATCTCATCACCGTCGACGACACCGGCATCCAGTTGCGGGTGCGCGTGGCGCACCCGTTGTACGCCGAGGTCCGACGTCGACGCGCGCCACACACCCGGCTGCGACGACTGCGTGGACTGGTCGCAACCGCGTTAGCCGAAAGCGCCGACTCCGATGAAATCCAATTGGTCGTGCAGCGTGGCGCGCTGACCCTCGATTCCGACCTCGACCCCGACGTCGACCTGCTGGTGCGGGCCGCGAACGGCGCGGTCTGGCTGGCGGACCTCCATCTGGCCGATCGACTTGCGTCGGCGGCGACGGAATCGGGGTCCGGTCCCGAACCCGGATTGATTCGCGCTCATGCACTCTCGTGGCTCGGACGCGGCGAGGATGCTGAGGCAGTGCTCGCCGGACTCGCCGCCGGAGACCACGACGAGGCTGTGCGTGCCAGGATTGCCTTCCTGCGGGCGAGCAACATGCTCTGGGCTCTGGGTGACCCTGAACGAGCCAAGGAGATCATCGACGAAGCCTCGAATGTCACCTCAGATCAGGCACGGGGCTATATCGACGCGTTCCTGACCGTGTACTGGTTCGCCCTTGACCAGCCGGCTACGGCACTGCAGGCGGCGCAGGACCTGACTCTCGAGGAGCTCCCTCCCGTTGTCGGCGCGGAAGTGGCCTGGGTACTCACCACCCTCGCCGCGGAGGCCGGACATACGGCCCGGGCGGAATCCGTCGCCGAGGTGGGATATGCGCTGGCGCAGGCGTCGTTCGACGCTCCGCACATGCGGTTCAACATCGCCGATTCGCACGTCAGCGCCTTACTGCTGGCGGGCCGGATCGCGGACGCACTCAAAGTGGCAGACCGAACACGCGAGCAGGCAGCCGAACTGCCGGGAGCGGCGCATCTGCTCGGCGCCGCGGTCGCCGGTAGGGCGGCACTCGGGGCGGGTCGGCTCGACTCCGCGATGTCCCTGTTCGACGACGCAGTGACCGGCCTGACCGTCAGCCACCCCTCCGGCTGGGGGTACCGGTATCTGGTTCCACGGGCCACCGTGCTGGCAATGCGAGGCGACAGCACGGGAGCTGCGGCCACACTGATCGCTCTCGAAGAGCGGAAGCGCGCATTCCGCTCGCTGGACTATGAACGGGCGATCGCCCGGGCGTGGGCGGCCGCAGGCCAGGGAGCGGTCTCGGAAGCGATTGCCGAAGTCCTCTCCGCGGCCCAGAATGCCTCCGCCAAGGGGCAATTGGCTGCGGAAGTGCTCTGCCTGCAGACCGCGACCCAGTTCGGCGATCGACGTTCGGCTCCGCGGCTGACCGAACTGGCCTCCGTGGTCGAAGGTCCACGGGCCGGTCTGGCGGCGCGGTTCGCGTCGGCGCTGCGCGACGGTGACGCCGCGGAACTCGGTTCGGTTTCCGAGGAGTTCGAGCGCATGGGTGACCTGATCGCCGCGATCGATGCGGCTGCGAACGCGGCTCTGCTGTACCGCAATCAGGACCGGCGTGGCTCGGCTCTGACCTGTTCGGCACGGGCCACCGCTCTTGCCGAGCGTTGTGGCTCTCCGGTCACACCGGCGCTGCGTCAGGCCGCCGACCCACTGCCACTGACCGACCGCGAGCGGGAGATCGTCATGTTGATCGGCGCCGGGTTGTCCAACCGCGCCGTCGCAGAGCGACTGACACTGTCGGTCAGAACCGTCGAGAGCCACATCTATCGCGCCATGGCCAAGACGGGGACAACCCGCCGCGAGGAGCTTGCCGGCCTGCTCAATCAGCGGCCGGATTGAATGGCCCTTCGGATCCACGCAACTGACAATCATCGAGTCGCCATCTAGGTTCACCGCGATGACGGGTCCCATGCGTCCCGGTTGCAGCCGCGGGTCGGGACAACGGTGGTCGCTTCCGTCAGCACCGCGCCGGAACCACGAAAACGATGGATGTACTCCAGCATCGCGTCGGTCGACGTGGCGTCGAATTCCTCTGGTGTGAGAGAGATCTGGAAGACAAGCCCGCGACCGCCCGGGCCATCCACCAATGCACCGAGACCGGTGACAGGAACCTTTGCCAGCGGAGTGAAGTGGCATGGGGTAACACCCTCGAATCCGATGCGATAGACGCCGAACCCGCTCCAGTTCGAGATCAGCACGTTCGGACGGTCCGGGTCGAACGCGACCGACACGCATCGGGCGGCACGCAACGGCCCGAGGGCGTCGAAGAACTCTTGGTTGATGCGCATGTCGTTGTGCCGGTCGGTGAAGTGGTCGACACCGCCGCGGATGCGTTCTGCAATCGAACCGACGGCCTCGCCGTACCGGATCTGAAGATTGAGCGTGGTGATGATGTTGCCGAGCAGCATCGGGTCGAGTCCGCAGCGACTACGGGCATTGACGGTGATCGCGAGGTTGCGGTGGTCGACCTCTGGATCCGCTCTCATGATGGCGTCCGCGACATGCGCGCATACGGCATCGTTCGGAGAGAGGCGCATGCGTTGTCCGTAGGCCTGGCGCATGCGGTCGATCTCGTCATCGTCGAACTGAATGCTCAAGGTCCGTTGATTGCCGGAATCCTTCGCCAGGTACCACAGACTGCGTGCGGTTTCGACAAGTCCGAGGCATCGCACTCCGAGCCGACGGGCACCGTCGGAAGGGAGTTGCTCGTCCAGATATGCCGCACGATCTTCGACAATGAGCGGGTCGGTGACCGGCTCGCCGGCAGCGGCCGCGGCCCACGCGTTGAGGAACAACATGGCCGTCTGCATATCGCCGAGAATGTGATGCCAGGAGAAGCCGATTGCGGTAGCGCCATCGGCGAGATGGGTGATGCGCACCGTGCACAACGGTCCCCGCCCCCAGCGCGCGATGGAGGCGTCGACCGGGTCGACGAGCCATTCCCCGTTGTCCTGTGCCACCGACCGGATCGCATCGGCAAGCGAACGACGAGACGTCACGGCCGTGAAGGGCAGACCCTGGCCGTGGCAGCGGATCCGCATCCGGCCGCAGTTCGGCGCCATTCGCCCGGCGAAGAGCGGAAAGGCTCCCACCGCGCGAGAGAGTGCACCGGCGAGGGCATCGGTATCAAGGATCCGCTCGAAGAAGAAGACGAGATGGACCGCGAGGTTTGCGACGACGGCATCGGCTACGTTGCAACGGATTTCGATCTTCTCGGCGCCTGGCGGACGTATCAGCTGTGTCGACATGTTGGGCTCCTCCGACGCTTGATCATTATTCGGCCGCCGCGTCCTGGGACGTAGGCGAACATTTCGACGGCGTTCTCGTCGGGCGCCGAATCCGTGTGGATCTCGAAATTGAGCAGGACGGTTCGAACGATCACATCCATCTCGGCGAGCGCGAAACCGACACCGATGCAACGCCGTGACCCACCTCCGAAGGGCAACCATGTCGGTGCCGCGTGCACACCGAGGAAACGATGAGGATCGAACCGTTCCGGGTGTGGGAAGACCACCGGATCACGGTGTAGATCGGCGACGCGCACCAACACGTTCCGGCCGTCCGGAATCCGCCACGGCCCGAGGTCGAAGCCCTGCGAACGGACCTTGCGACCGAACATGTCGATGACCGTTCGGACCCGCATCGCCTCCATGATCGTCGCTCGGCGCAGAGAGCTTCCGCCCTCTTCGGCCTCCTGGACCAGCTCGGCCAACACACGGGGGTGGCGCCGCAGGCGCTCGAAGGTCCACGCCAGCGTTGCGGCGCTGGTTCCATGGCCTGCACAGATCAGGGTCAGCAGTTCGTCGCAGATGTCCGCCTCCGACATCGCGTTCCGTCCTCGTGCGCGCACGAGGGCGGCGAGGATGTCCGTCCGGCTCGCCAGGTCGGGATCGCCGTAGGCGGCGGTGATCATCGTCTGGACGGTCCGGTCGAACGCCGTGCGCAGCTCGTCAAGCCTGGCCCACGGACTGATGCGCCGGGCCCGGCCGCGCGGCGCGGGCAGGAAGGCCAGCCGCTCACCGAGCCTGGTGTACGGCGCGACGATGTCGACCAGCCCGTCGAGCCGACGCCCGTCGGTACCGAAGGCGACCTGCAGGATTACTGCCAACGTGATCCTGTTCATGGGTTCGAGCATCCGAAGTTCCGTGTTATCAGGCCAATTCGCGCTCTCCCGCAACGTCGCTTCCTCGATCACCCGGTCGATGTTCGTCATGGCAACGCCGTGCAAGGCCGTCGCGAGCAGCCGCCGCTGGTCGCGATGCCGGCTTCCCTCCAGCGCAAAGGTGGAGCCGGGCCCGAACCAATCGCCGAGACTGGGCTCCAGGTTGGCGAGTTGGTCGGGTCTTGCGGCGCACACCGACTTCGCCAGAGCGGCGTCCGCGACGACCACCGACCGGCCGAAGACAGGCACGTTGATCTCGAACAGAGGTCCATATCGGTCGATCCAGCGCCGCATGGCCTTGGCCCGGAATAGGGCGAAGGCGAGGGCCTGGACAAGCCTGGGCGAGCGCACGGCCGGAGGCATCCTCGTGTGCGACGTCCCCGCCTCACAGAGATCCGTCATATCGGGATCGTCAACTTCGGCAAGCACGCAGTCGTCGGTAGTCGGCTACTGCATTCCGGCGGCGACGGTACTCAACGGGGAGCCGACGAACCTTTCGCAAATGCAGAGTCGCACTACTGCACCTCCATGGACGGGCAGCCGGTAAGTCTGGACAAGAGCCCCGGCTCTTCGGGGTCCTGCGCTGGAAGGGGATTTCGCGATGCCGCAGCCGGTCCTCGAAATGTCGGGAGTCACCAAGGCGTACCGGCGGGGCGACGAAGAGGTTCGGGTTCTCTTCGATGTCGACGTCACGGTGAATGAGGGGGAGTTCGTCGTGGTCACCGGTCCCTCGGGGGCGGGAAAGTCGACTCTGCTGCACGTCGCGGGCGGACTCGATGCCCCCGACCGCGGCACGGTGTCGTTGGCGCGCAGGGACGTCTGGTCGATGAGCGCTGGAGAACGAGCGGCATTCCGGCGACGCAACCTCGGATTCGTCTTCCAGTTCTTCAATCTGGTGCCGATGCTCACGGCGGTCGAGAACGTCTCCCTTCCGCTGGTGCTCGACGGCGTGGCCGCCCGGGTGGCGGACGGCCGGGCAGTCGAACTGTTGGCGCGGGTGGGGCTTGCCGATCGTGCGGCGCACCGGCCGGCCGAACTCTCCGGAGGTCAGATGCAGCGGGTGGCAGTGGCCCGCGCGCTGGCCGCCCGGCCGTCAATCGTCCTGGCCGACGAGCCCACCGGCAACCTGGACAGCGAGTCGTCGACGGAAATTCTGGAACTCCTGCGTCGCTTGTCGAACGAGAACGGCACGGCCGTCGTGATGGTGACTCACGATCCCGCTGCGGCCGACTACGGTTCCCGGGAACTGCATCTGGCCGACGGTCGGACATGCGACGTCGAACCTTTTGCCAGAGCGGGTGATCCGTGATCGCCCGGCTCGGCAGTCTCTGGCAGTCCTTCCATCGACTGCACCTCGCCGCGTTGCTCGCCGACTGGCGCCGGACGCTGCTCAGCGCGATGGGCGTCGGGGTCGGGGTTTCCGTGGTGCTCGGAACACTGATGCTCAAGACCGAACTCACCCGTCCCTTCGATGCATTCGGCCCCTCCCTCACCCACGCCGCCGAATCGGGGGTGCTTCAGGTGACTCCGAACGTCAGCGGCCGCCTTCCGCTTGAGACCGTCGCGCGTCTGCGGGCGGACGTGCCCGGCGCCCAGGCGGTGATCCCGGTCGTCGCCGCCCTCACCCCGGGCGAGATCGCCGATGACACCCATGGGTTCTTTCTGCTCGGTGGTTCATGCCGGATCGAACTGCTGGTCGGCCCGTTCGACTGCGAGCGGCGCAGCCGGGATGTCAAGCCCGCACCGGGTCCGGGCGTGCCGTTGCAGCTCGCCGCGGACATCGCGCAGCAGCACGGCTGGAAGCTCGGCGATGAAGTCCGGATTCCCGGTTTGCCGCCCGGCTCAGCGCATCTGGGGTGGACGTTCCCGGAGTTCGATCGGGTCAGCCGCATCAACGATGGGTACGTGCTGCTTGCGCCGTCCGCGGACGCCGCGGCCAGCATGCTGTCCTCCCCCGGCTTCGTGACCGCGGCCTTCGTCCTGCCCCGGGCGGGGTCAGCTGTCACCGCGGACGTCGACCGTGTCATCGCGGGAATCGCCACCGCGGGTTCACCGCGGCCGCATCAGCCGGCTGTCTTGGAGAACGCCGCCCAGAGTTTCAACCTGATCGCACTCTGCGGAGTGCTCATCGGCTTCCTGATCTCGCTGAACACGGTCCTGCTTGCCGTCGAGGACCGGCGCACGACATTGGGCACGATTGGCGCGATCGGCGCCCGACCCGTCAGGTTGCTCGCGGGGATGTTGAGTGAAGGCGCCATGATGGGGATGCTCGGCGGACTGCTGGGTGTGCCCGGCGGCTTCCTGGTCGGGACGTACCTGGTGGACCGGTTCGGGAAGTCGATGCTGGCTGGTTCTGGAGGCGCCATCGCGGTGCACTTCACCGTCGGCCTGATTCCCATCGGGGCAGCCGCCGGAACCATCTGCGGCATGCTCGCCATGAGCGGCCCGGCTTGGCGACTCTTCCGGGAGGGCCCACTGGCCACCATGGCCACTGCGGGCGGCGTTCAGCGCGTCCGGACCCTCCCGGTGTGGCCGCTGATCGCCGGAGCGGTGGCGCTGGTGGGCGCCTATCTTGTGATGACGGTCTTCCAAGGGGGAAGCCTCCCGCTGACTGCGGGCATCTACGGTCTGACCGCCGGCCAGCTGGCCGTCGCGCTCACCACGGTGTGGTTCGCGCCGCGTGGCGCCAGCCCGCTGATCGCATCGCTCACCGCCGTTCGGCCGGACCTGGGCAGGCTGCTTCGCGCCGACATGACCCGTTACGTGGTGCTGTTCTCGTTGTCAGCGGCGATCCT
The DNA here is from genome assembly GCA_046330855.1 of Mycobacterium sp. Lineage (GTDB taxonomy): Bacteria > Actinomycetota > Actinomycetes > Mycobacteriales > Mycobacteriaceae > Mycobacterium. The sequence continues at coordinate 160,679 of JAXLRX010000006.1, read as the reverse complement.
GGCGGTGGGCACCAGCATGGCCGTCGGTTCACAGAGCATGGAGTTGCTCGGCACGAAGCACATGGCAGCGCAGAAACCCGACCGCCTCCCCTCGGCCCTGCTGATCGCCGGGCAGTCGGTGCTCGACCAACGCGACAGCGGCATTTCCGATGCCACTCGGGCGCTGATCACCGAAGCGGCGGGCGGCGGCGAGACGTCAGCACGCTGGCGCTCGACCATCTCGTCAGGGACATTGTCCCGCTTGGTCATTGGAGTGACACCGGGCGACTGGTTCAGCGCCGCACTGTATGAGCCGACCGGTGACCCGGCCGCGTTGTGGCAGGGTCTCGCCCGGGGTGAGATCGCGCTGAGCGAGGTGGCCGCCGGCCGGCTCGGCGCATCCGCGGGCGACCTGGTGGAGTTGCCTACCGTGGCCGGGGACCGGACGTTTCGGGTCGCTGGGGTGTTCCGGCCGATGATGATCGACGACACGGCCGTGGGCGACATCGTGCTGGCCGCGGACAGCCTTGCCCGCTCCGATTGGGCCGCTGTCCGCGACCGTGTCGCCGTCCGCTACGGCTCCGCTGCTGAGGCGACCTCCCACCGCACAGACTTCCTCAATCTCGGCTCCGGCTTGTCGGTGTACGACGACGCGGAGTGGCGAACCGCGGCCAGTTCGGGGATCGCCCGCCTTCTCGAGCCGCTGGCGGTGTCCGGCTACGTGGTGATGGGGGCGGCAGCACTGAGCATTCTCAACGTGTTCGTGCTCGGACTGGTGCAGCGCAAGCGGGAACGCGCCGCACTGCGGGCGATCGGGGCGACCCCACGCCAAGAACAGTCCGTCGTCATCGCCCATGCCCTGGTGCTGGGTCTGCTGGCCGCCGTCTTCGGAGGGCTCGGCGGCATCGGTATCGCCTACCTGTGGTCGCTGGGCTCGCCGGTGTTCTACGGCACTGAGATTCGTTGGGGCTTCACAGGATCCGCACTGATCACCGGGGCCCTCGCGGCACTGGCATTGGTGCTTATCGCGGCGGTGTATCCGCTGATTCACGCGCGCAGGCTGGAAACGATAGAGGTGCTCCGAGGCGCGTGAGCCCGATCGGCCAGTACTTGCGCCCAGGCGAGATGCCCCTGGAATCCCAATGACACCGCCTTCGCGTGATAGCGCTCGGTCAGAGCCGTGAAATCCGGATCACCCACTGCGGCGGCCACCAGTGCACGCAACCGCATTAACGTGACCTCGAGCATCGCTGAATCATGTTCGGCTTGAAGCGCGCTCAGGCTTTCAATCAGTTGCCGAGCTTCTTCTATCTCCCCATCGGAACCGCCCTCGAGCAGTATTTCGACAAGTGTGGGCGCGGTGGCCACGCAATAGCCGATTCGCCGCGTTCGGATCAACTCTTCGATGGCTCGGCGCATGACGGGCAGAGCGCGCTCGCGGTCACCGAACCGGATCTGTTCTGCGCCAACCCAGACCTCTGTTGGGGCTACCAATGAGGGGACCCGCTCGCGCAGCATCTCCAGTGTTCGCAGAAGGAGATCGACGCCGCGCTGACGTTCAGACGGGTGGTCGCGGTGTACCAGTGCAATGCCCAGGCTGTATTCGGTCAACATCAGCGCGTTGTCGTTGCTCGTCTTGGCGACGGTTTCGGCGACCTCGTCGATGACGTCCAACACGGTGTCGTCCGCCTTGAGCACTCCGTGCGCAATCTCGACCCCGTAGGTCCAGGCGAGGATGAAGGCAAGGGTCGTCGGATCGGCTTTTCGGCCCAGATCGACGGCATCCCGGAGGTCGTCGCTCCAGCCCGGACGACCCAGCCACCACCGGGCAACACCGCGGAATGCCAAAGCGGCGGCGAGCGGCGATCCGAAACCGAACCCGGCACCCTTGGTGGCATCACCCTGTGCGAGGTCGATGATGGTCTGCGACCACTCCAGAATCTGCTCGAACTGCCCCTGGTTGTACCAGCAGGCGAATGCCACGAATCCCAGCCCGACCGTCAGGTTGGGGTCGCCGATCGAGTTCAGGAGCGCCATCTGTTCGGTGGCCAGTCGCGACGCCTCGGCACCCCGCCCGTCGTAGAGCAGTTCACTGGCCAGCCCGGTCATTCCGATGGCCAGCGACACCCTGTCAGCCGCCGCCTCACACAGGACTCTCAACTCGGCGAAGCGGCCGCGACTCTCCTGCATGGCCCGCGCGTGAAAATCGGTCACCGACAACATGGTTCGCGGCGCGATCTGTTTGGACAATTTTGACTCGTCGGAATCCGGCAACTGGTCGGCGAGACGGCGAGCCCGCTCCCAGCTACGTCGCGCGGCACCGATGTCGCGGTTCGTCAGCCACGCGGCCGCGCGCATGTGCCAGTCGTAGGCAGCATCTGGGGCCGCGGCCGACTCCAGATGTTCAGCGATCAGGACGGCGTTCTCGTCCGATATGCCGGATGCACGGTCCTGCAACACCGACGCCAGACGCCGATGCCACTCGGCCCGGTCGGACTTCAACTGCGACTCGTAGGCGACCGCCTGAATCAACGGGTGGTGGAAGACGTACTCAGACTTCGGGGTGGCCCGGACCTGGTCGATGAGTTGCGCGGAGAGAAGCTCGTCGGTGTCGGTGGTGATCTCGAGCGCCGAGAGCAACTCGGCATCGAACCGCAGACCAATGACCGCCGCCGCGTTCAGCGTCTTCTTCGCCGCCTGGCTGAGCCGGTCGATGCGCGCCTCGATGGCAGCCTGCACGGTGGCCGGCACGGCGACGTCGGCGGCGTCGGTCCGACAGACATAGTTCCCAGGAGTGCCGTCGAGTACGTCGCGCTGCGCCAGCTCGCGCACCATCTCTTCGGCGAAGAACGGGTTGCCGGCGGACCGGCGGGCGATGATCACCGCCAGATCCGCCACCGAGGGATCCGGGCCGAGCAACTGCCCGGTCAACGATGCGGTCTCCGGATCCACCAGGGGGCCCAGCGAAATCGTCTGCGAGCCGGCCCGGCGGGCGAGCGGGCCCTCATATTCGGGCCGGGCGGTGATCAAGACCATGGATGGAGTTGTCGAGATGCCCGACAGGAGACCGTCCAGCATGGACTCGCTGGCCGCGTCGATCCAGTGCGCATCCTCGACGATGAACACGGTCGGCCTCGAGCCCGCCGCCAACGCGGACCCGATCAATGCGGTCAGCCGGCGCCGCCGTGCATCCGGATCGATCTGCGGCGGCGGGGCTGCGGGATCGGCGATACCGAGAAGATCATTGAGCAGGCTCACTTCCTCGTCGTCGCCATCGTGGATGGCGGCTCGCACCCTGGCACGAGCCGCTGCAGGCTCCAGACCGGTCAAACCGATCCCCGAACGAAGCAACTGGGCGAGCACATGGAAAGGAACGTCGCTGGCGTGCGATTCGCAGAAAGCCCACACCACGTCGACGTCGCGGCCACTCGCGAGTGCGGCGACTTCACGCGACACCCGGCTCTTGCCGATGCCCGGGGGTCCGATCAGATTCACGACACCACCGTGCCCCACGATCGCGCGGTCCACGATCGCCTCGAGTGCAGCCATCTCCCAACGACGGCCGACAAAGGCCGCTTCCACCCGGCCCCTCTGCCTTGGCCGCGCCCCCATTCCACGCAGATGACGCACGGAGACCGGAATCTCAGATCCCTTGATTCGGGCCGACTCCGGTTCCGAGAGCACGGCGCGGTCCGCCACCAAGCGTGCGGTCGACTCCGAGAGCACCACTCCACCGGGAGGCGCAACCGATTCCATCCGCTGCGCGAACCCGACCGTCTCGCCGATCGCCACGTAGCCGAACGCCCCCGACCCGATCTTGCCCGCGATCACCTGGCCCGAATTCAGCCCCACGCGCAGGCGCAACTCAAGCCCGTCGCTCTGCTTGACCTCGCCGGCCAACCGGCGCGCTTCGTCCTGGATGTCGAGTGCAGCCAGGCAAGCCCGATACGCATGGTCCTCCAGAGCCAGCGGGGCGCCGAAAAGCGCCATGACGCCGTCGCCGTTGAATTCCACGGTCCCGCCGTATCGGCGTATGACGGTCGCCGACCCTTCCACCAGCTCGGTCATCACCTCGCGCAGCCGCTCCATATCGAGTGCCGCCGCGATATCCATCGAGCGCACGACGTCGGCGAAGAGGACGGTCACCTGCTTGTATTCGGCGGCGGCACCGTCCATCACAAGCGGGGTGCCACAGGAAGAGCAGAACCGGGCGCCCAGGGAATGCTGGGCCCCGCAGGACCGACACAACGGTTGAGCCGACATCACCGCATCACCACCCCTGTTGCCGGCCAAGCGTATGACCTGAGGGCCTTGCACGCACCCCCACTCAGCCAAACGGGTCAGAACGGCGGCGGTTTGTTGCGTTCGGCGACACGCGCGTCGTTGAGCGCACGTTCCCGTTTGACGTAGGCGATTCGGTTCTGGGCGCGCGTCCGTCGTCGGGTCGGCATCATCAGCGTTCGCGCCCGTGTCGGGTCAACCGTGGGCATCGGCGGCAGCGGGCTCGTCGTGATGTTCCAGCGCGGGAAGATCACCCGGCTGCCCGGATGGGTCACGTAGGTCTTGCCGGTCGGGGAGGTCCACTCGACGGTGCCGTCCGGGAACTGAACATCTGACCAGCCGTCCCAGAATGTTTTGAGCAGATGGTCTTTTCGGCACATGCATTTGAGATTCGAGGGGTGGGTCGGGCCGAACGGCCACGGGACGGTGTGGTCGATATCGCACAGCTCGGCCGGCACGTCGCAGTTGGGGAAACGGCAGGTGAGGTCGCGGAACCGGACGAACTCGTCCAGCGCGGCCGACGGCCGGTAACCCGGCTCGGGCTTGTCGGACGGTCGGCGCACGTGCCGCACCGTGGCGCCGCCACGGATGAGTTCGGCGATCAACGGAGTCGGGACCATCCCCCCACGACCGCTCAGTGTGGCCGTCGCCTTGGCCGTCGCCTTGGCCGCCGGCGGGTCGTCATCGGAGCCACCGAAGGCGCCACCGTCTCCGGACATGCCCGGATCGGGTGCGATGGTGTCGACCTCGGCGTCGGTCACCACGTGCACGACGATGTTGGCGGCGCGGCCGTCATCGTCGGATGCCGGGCAGCCGGGAGATCCGCATTGGCAGGCAAGCCGATCCGAGCCGGCGGCCAGTGCTCCGAGCGCATCGGCCCGGCGCTGGCCAGTGGTGCGCGGGTCGTCCTCGCAGACACCTCGCGCCATCTGCATCAGGCGACGATCCAGGAGAGCGGCATCGGTGGCGTGGAGACTTCCCCGCACCGAGGTCGACCCGGGTGCGTCATGCCGGGCGCCGAACTCAACGTTGCGGTCCCGAGCCCTCGACCGTGTCTGGTGTAGGGCGCCGGGATCGATCCGGTCGACCCAGGCATCGACCGCCTTCTCCAGTTTGTAGGCGGACAACACGCCCCATGACCGTGCGTGTTCGGCGACGACGGCGTCGATCTGCTCGAGAGCAGTGCGGTCCTGGATCAGGTCGGTGCGGTCAGCGATCGCCGCGCACACCCGATGGCTGATCAGACCTTCCATGAACAACGCCGCTACGTGTGGCAGGCGATAGCGAAGCGACAGGCTCAGATGCATCTCGCCGGAGGCGCGCCCGCGGCTGATCTGCAGGGCCGCGCCGATCTCGGCGGCCGCGGCGTCCCACTCATCGCACGCCCAGTAAGCGCGGTCGTCATCACCGCAGCGGCGGCGCACCAACTCGCTGATCGTCGCGACGCGCTGGGCCGCAGCCCGGGCTTCCTGCCGGGCGAGATCGGCGATCGCCTCGATCAGCGCGGCATCGCTCCCGGTGCGAAATCCATTGTCGAACACGTGTTCGATTCTACGTTGACGGGGCGACAAGACGTTGATCGATCGCCCGGCTGGCACTCTGGAGGGCATGACCCCCGACCCGCTGGACCGGTTCTCGCCGCTGACCCGGCGCTGGTTCACCGGAACTTTCCCCGCGCCGACGGCTGCGCAGGCCCATGCGTGGGAGGCGATCGCCGACGGTGACCACACATTGGTGATCGCGCCCACGGGCTCCGGCAAGACCCTGGCGGCGTTTCTGTGGGCGATCGACCAGCTGGCACACGCAGAAGCCGCAACCGGCACGAGGGTGCTCTACATCTCCCCGCTCAAGGCCCTGGCCATCGACGTCGAACGCAACCTGCGCACCCCGCTGGCCGGCATCTCCCGCATCGCCGAACAGGAAGGGCGGCCCGCCCCCCAGATCACCGTCGGCGTCCGCTCCGGCGACACTCCCCCGCAAGCCCGTAGACAACTGATCGTCAACCCGCCGGACATCCTCATCACCACACCGGAGTCGCTGTTCCTCATGCTGACCTCCGCGGCCCGCGAGACGCTGGCCGGCGTGACGACCGTGATCGTCGACGAGGTGCACGCCGTCGCAGGCACCAAACGCGGTGCGCACCTGGCGCTTTCACTCGAGCGCCTGGACGCCCTGCTGGCCGAGCCGGCCCAGCGCATCGGGCTGTCGGCCACCGTACGACCGCCTGAGGAAGTGGCACGATTCCTCACCGGCGGGCGGCCCGCGAAAATCGTCAACCCCCCGGCTGCAAAAACGTTCGACCTGAACGTCCAGGTGCCCGTGCCCGACATGGCGAACCTGGAGAACAACACCATCTGGCCCGACGTCGAGGCCCGCATCGTCGACCTCATCGAGGCCCACACCTCCACCATCGTGTTCGCCAACTCCCGGCGGCTCGCCGAGCGACTCACCGCCCGCGTCAACGAGATTCATGCCGAGCGCTCCGGCGTCGAGCTACCAACGCCACCCGCCCAAATGCTGGCCAACAACCAGGTTCAGGGCGCCGAGCCGTTACTCGCCCGCGCCCACCACGGCTCGGTGTCCAAGGAGCAGCGCGCCGCGGTCGAGGACGACCTGAAGTCCGGGCGCCTCAAGGCCGTCGTCGCGACCTCCAGCCTGGAACTCGGCATCGACATGGGGTCGGTGGATCTGGTGATCCAGGTCGAGTCGCCGCCGTCGGTGGCCAGCGGGCTGCAGCGGGTGGGACGCGCCGGCCACCAAGTCGGCGAGATCTCCCGCGGGGTGCTGCTGCCCAAGCACCGCACAGACCTCATCGGCTGCGCGGTCAGCGTGCGCCGCATGCTCGACGGGGCGATCGAGACCATGCGGGTGCCCGCCAATCCCCTTGATGTGCTGGCGCAGCACACCGTCGCGGCCTGTGCCCTGGAACCGGTGAGCGCCGACGTGTGGTTCGACACCGTACGGCGCAGCGCGCCGTTCGCGACCCTGCCGCGCAGCGCTTTTGAGGCCACCTTGGACCTGCTCAGCGGCAAGTACCCGTCCACCGACTTCGCCGAACTGCGGCCACGGCTCGTCTATGACCGCGACACCGGGATGCTGACCGCGCGCCCCGGCGCGCAGCGGCTGGCCGTGACGTCCGGCGGCGCCATCCCCGACCGTGGACTGTTCACCGTATACCTGGCCAGTGAGAGCGAAAAGCCCTCCAGGGTGGGCGAACTCGACGAAGAGATGGTCTACGAGTCCCGGCCCGGCGACGTCATCTCCTTGGGCGCCACGAGCTGGAGAATCACCGAGATCACCCATGACCGGGTGCTGGTTATCCCCGCGCCGGGTCAGCCCGCTCGGCTGCCGTTCTGGCGGGGAGACGACGCCGGCCGGCCCGCCGAACTCGGCGCGGCGATCGGCCAGTTCACCGGCGAACTGGCCAGTCTGAGCCGCGCCGACTTCGACACCCGTTGCGCTGAGATCGGTTTCGACGTGTTCGCGACCGACAACCTGTGGCGGCTACTGGAGAGCCAGCGTGACGCCACCAAGGCGGTGCCCAGCGACACCACCCTCGTGGTGGAGCGGTTCCGGGACGAACTCGGCGACTGGCGGGTGGTGCTGCACTCCCCCTACGGCCTGAAGGTCCACGGCCCGCTGGCTCTCGCGGTCAGCCGGCGGTTGCTCGAGCGCTACGGCATCGACGAGAAACCCACCGCCAGCGATGACGGAATCGTCGTCCGGCTCCCCGACACCGACGAGAAGCCCCCGGGCGCAGACCTTTTCGTCTTCGAACCCGAGGAGATCGAACCCCTGGTGACCGCAGAGGTGGGCGGCTCGGCGCTGTTCGCCTCCCGCTTCCGCGAGTGCGCGGCCCGCGCCCTGCTGCTGCCGCGCCGGCACCCCGGCAAGCGCTCCCCACTGTGGCATCAACGGCAGCGGGCCGCCCAACTACTCGACGTGGCCCGCAGGTACCCCGACTTCCCCATCGTGCTGGAGACCGTCCGGGAATGCCTCCAGGACGTCTACGACGTCCCGACGCTCACCGACCTGATGACGCGCATCGCCCAGCGGCGGGTCCGCCTGTTCGAGGTCGAAACGCCCACCCCGTCGCCGTTCGCCGCGTCGCTGATGTTCGGCTACGTCGGGGCGTTCATGTACGAGGGCGACAGCCCACTGGCCGAGCGCCGGGCCGCCGCGCTGTCCCTGGACACCGCGCTGCTCGCCGAACTCCTGGGCCGGGTCGAACTGCGCGACCTGCTGGAGCCGGATGTGGTGGCCGCCACCGAACGCCAGCTGCAGCACCTCGCCGAGGATCGCCGCGCGCGCGACTCCGAGGGCGTGGCCGACCTGCTGCGCCTGCTGGGGCCGTTGACCGAGGCCGAAATCGCCGATCGGGCAACCACTTCCGACGTGGTCCCGTGGCTGGACGGGCTGCAGGCCGCCCGGCGGGTGCTGCAGGTGTCGTACGCGGGCAGTACCTGGTGGGTCGCCGTCGAGGACATCGGCCGACTGCGAGACGCCGTCGGCGTCGCCGTTCCGATGGGGGTGCCGGCCGACTTCACCGAGTCGGTGGCCGACCCGCTCGGCGAACTGCTCAGCCGCTACGCACGCACCCGCGGCCCGTTCAGCACCGCGGCAGCCGCCGCCCGGTTCGGGCTGGGACAGCGGATCGCCGGGGACGTGCTGGGCCGAATGGCGTTGGACGGCCGGCTGGTCCGCGGCGAGTTCACCGATTCGAGCGACGGCTCAGCCGGATATCCCGCCTCCGCGCGGGGAGAGCAATGGTGCGACGCCGAGGTGCTGCGGATCCTGCGCCGACGCTCCCTGGCGGCAATGCGCGCCCAGGTCGAACCGGTCAGCACGGCGGCCTACGCCAGGTTCCTGCCGGCCTGGCAGCAAGTCGGCTCGTCGGGCAACGCCGGGGTGGACGGCCTCCTCGGCGTGATCGAACAGCTCGCCGGCGCCGCCGTTCCCGCGTCGGCTGTGGAGCCGTTGATCCTCGCCCCGCGGGTGCGGGACTACCAGCCGGGGATGCTCGACGAGCTGCTGGCCTCCGGCGAGGTGATCTGGTCGGGCGCCGGGGCGATCTCCGGCAGCGACGGCTGGGTGGTGTTTCACCTCGCCGACACCGCCCCGCTGACCCTGGCCGCACCGGCCGACATCGAGCTCACCGACACCCACCGCGCCATCCTCGACGTCCTCGGCTCTCCCGGAGAGTCGCGCGGCGCGTTCTTCTTCCGCCAGCTGGCCGACGACGTCGCCGGACGGGAGGAGACCTTCAAAGCCGCTCTGTGGGAACTCATCTGGGGCGGCTGGGTCAGCGGTGACACCTTCGCACCGGTGCGTGCGCTGCTGACCGGCGGCACCCGGCCGGGCAGCCGGCGACCGGCTACCGCAGCGCACCGGCACCGGCGCGCACCACGGCTCAGCCGGTACTCGGTGGCGCACGCGGCGGCCCGTCCGTCCGACCCTGCAGTGGCAGGCCGCTGGTCGGCGTTGCCGGCCCGCGAGCCGGACTCCACCCTGCGCGCGCACTTCACCGCGGAGCTGTTGATGGCCCGCTACGGGGTGCTCACCCGCAACGCGGTGGCCGCGGGCAATGATGTGCCCGGGGGCTTCGCGATGCTCTACAAGGTGCTGACGGCCCTGGAGGAAGCCGGCCGCTGCCAGCGCGGCTACTTCGTCGAATCACTCGGCGGCGCCCAATTCGCCACCGCCGCAACGGTGGACCGGCTGCGCTGCCACGCCGACAGCGTCGACCGGGAGAGCCCGGAGTACCACACCGTCGTGCTGGCCGCCGCCGACCCGGCCAACCCCTACGGCGCCGCACTGCCGTGGCCGGTGCGTGCCGACGCCGAGACCTCCCACCGGCCGGGCCGCAAGGCCGGTGCCCTGGTGGTTCTCGTCGACGGCGAACTGGTGTGGTTCCTCGAACGGGGCGGGCGATCGCTGCTGACCTTCACCCCCGGCGCCGAGGCACAGCGCGCCGCCGCCGGGGCGCTGGCCGAGGTGGTTCGCGCGGGCCGCCTGGCCGGGGTCGTGGTCGAGAAGGTCGACGGCACACCGGTCCTGCTGGCCCGGGGCGCCGCCACCGAGGCTCTGACCGCCGCCGGATTCGCCCGCACTCCGCGGGGGTTGCGGATGCGCTGACGCGCGGGGACCATCGTCGGGTGCGCATCGCCGTGTTCGCCACCTGCCTGGCCGACGCGCTGTTCCCGGATGCGGCCATCGCGACGGTGCAGCTGCTGGAACGGCTCGGGCACGAGGTGGTGTTCCCGCCGCGGCAGACATGCTGCGGGCAGATGCACGTCAACACCGGCTATCAGCGGGAAGCGTTGGGACTGGTGCGCAATCACGTCGAGGTGTTCTCCGGCGCCGGATGCGACGCCGTCGTCGCCCCGTCGGGATCGTGTGTCGGTTCGGTGCGCCACCAGCATGCGATGGTGGCCCGGCGGGCCGGCGACGAGGCGCTGGCGGTCCGCGCCGAGGCGGTCGCCGCCCGTACCTACGAACTGTCCGAACTGCTGATCGACGTGCTGGGCGTGCGGGACGTCGGCGCCTACTACCCGCACACGGTGACCTATCACCCCACCTGCCATTCGCTGCGGATGCTGCGGGTCGGCGACCGCCCGCTGGAGTTGCTGCGGCACGTTCGCGGCCTCACCCTGGCCGAACTGCCGATGGCGGACACCTGCTGCGGCTTCGGGGGGACGTTTGCGCTGAAGAACGCCGACACGTCCGCGGCCATGCTCGCCGACAAGATGGCCGCGGTCACGTCAACCGGCGCACAGGTGTGCACCGCCGGTGACGCATCCTGCCTGATGCACATCGGTGGAGGTCTGAGCCGCATCGGTTCGCCGGTCCGGACCGTTCACCTCGCGGAAATCCTCGCGGCGCAATGACATCCGTCCGACGCACCTTCCTGGGCACTCCCGGCATCGGTAACCTGCGTGGCGACGACCCGTTCCCCATCGCGGCCCGCCGGGCACTCAACGACACCCAGATGCGCCGCAACGTCGGCCACGCCACCCGCTCCATCCGCACCAAACGGGCTGCCGCAGTTCAGGAGTGCCGCGACTGGGAGGAGCTGCGGCTGGCCGGCAGCGCCATCAAGCGCGACGTGCTGGCGCGGCTACCCGAGTTGCTGGAAGAGCTGGAGCGCAATGTCACCCGGCATGGCGGGGTGGTGCACTGGGCGCGCGACGCAAACGAGGCCAACCGCATCGTCACCGACCTGATCCGCGCAACCGGCGCCCGGGAGGTCGTCAAGGTCAAGTCGATGGCGACCCAGGAGATCGGCCTCAACGAACACCTTGCCGCCGAAGGCATCTCCGCGGTCGAGACCGACCTCGCGGAGTTGATCGTCCAGCTCGCCGGCGACTGGCCCAGCCACATCCTGGTGCCCGCCATCCACAAGAACCGCTCGGAGATCCGCGAGATCTTCCGCCGCGAGATGCCCGGCGCCGGAGAGCTCACCGACGACCCGTACGTGCTGGCCATGGCGGCGCGGACCCATCTACGCAGGAAGTTCCTTTCCGCACGGGTCGCGGTCAGCGGCGCCAATTTCGGTGTGGCCGAGACCGGGACGCTGGCGGTCGTGGAGTCCGAGGGCAACGGCCGGATGTGCCTGACGCTGCCGCAGACCCTGATCACCGTGATGGGGATCGAGAAGGTCATTCCCCGCTTCGTGGATCTCGAGGTGTTCATGCAGCTGCTGCCGCGATCCTCGACGGCGGAGCGGATGAACCCCTACACGTCGATGTGGACCGGCGTGCACGCCGGCGACGGGCCACAGGAGTTCCATCTGGTGCTGCTCGACAACGGGCGCACCCGGGTGCTGGCCGACCCGGTCGGCCGCGCCGCGCTGCAGTGCATCCGCTGCAGCGCCTGCCTCAACGTCTGCCCCGTCTACGAGCGCACCGGCGGCCACGCCTACGGGTCGGTGTACCCCGGCCCGATCGGGGCGATCCTGAGCCCGCAGCTGACCGGGATCCGGGGGCACGACGACCCGAATGCCGCGCTGCCCTTTGCCTCGTCTTTGTGCGGGGCGTGCTTCGACGCCTGCCCGGTGCGCATCGACATCCCCTCGATCCTGGTCCATCTGCGCGCCGAGGAAGTCGACGCCGAACGCGGTGGCCTGCCGAGCGGCCAGGACCTGGCCATGAAGGCTGCCGCCTGGGTGATGGCATCCCCTCGCCGCTTCGCCGCTGCCGAGAGAGCCGCGGGTGCGGGCCGTCTGATCGCCGATTCGGACCACCGCATCACGGCGCTGCCCTGGCCGGCGTCGAAGTGGACCGCGACCCGCGATCTGCCCGAGCCACCCCGGGAGACGTTCCGAAAATGGTGGGCCCGCACCCACCCCTTGGCCGGCACCGACGAGCGCGGAGATCGACCATGAGCAACCCCCGGACCGTTGTTCTGCAACGCATTCGCGCCGCGCTCGCTGCCGCGCCCCCCGAGCCCGTGACCGTCCCCCGCGACTATGACCGCGAACCGCTCAGGGGGTGCGGCGACGTGGACCGGTTCGCCGAGGCCGTCGCCGACTACCGGGCCCGGGTCCTGCGGATCACGCCGGACGCGATCGCCGAGACCGTCTCGACACTGACAGGACCCGCCGGTGACGTCGCCGTCCCGGGCGATCTCCCCGCCGGTTGGGTCGCCGGTGTCACCGCGATCCGCGACGACGACCGAAACCCGTTGCCCAACAGCCGACTCGAGGCGGTGGCCGCCGTCGTTACCGGATGCGCCGTGGGCATCGCCGCAACCGGCACCATCGCGCTGGATGCCGGCGCCACCCAGGGACGCCGGGCCCTGACCCTGGTTCCCGACCATCACATCTGCGTCGTCTTCGCCGAGCAGATCGTCGACACGGTGCCGCAGGGATTCGCGGCACTGAATCCGCTGCGGCCGTTGACCTTCATCTCCGGACCGAGCGCCACCAGCGACATCGAACTCGAGCGGGTCGAGGGTGTGCACGGCCCCCGCACGCTCGATGTGCTCATCGTGGAGCCCTGAGCGGATGCCGGAGGGCGACAACGTCTTTCACACCGCCGCGACGCTGCGCGAGGCACTGGCCGGCCGAACCCTGACCCGCTGCGACATCCGGGTCCCTAAATTCGCCACCGTGGACCTCACCGGCCATCCGGTCGACGAGGTCGTCAGCCGCGGCAAGCACCTGTTCATCCGGATCGGCCCGGCCAGCATCCACTCGCACCTGAAGATGGACGGCAGCTGGCGGGTCTTCCCCCGCGGCCGCGCCCCGCGTCCCGGGTACAAGATCCGCATCCTGTTGGAGGCCGGCGACATCGCGGCCGCCGGGATCGACCTGGGTGTGCTGGAGATCCTCGATCGGGAGCACGACATGGACGCGGTGGCGCATCTCGGGCCCGACCTGCTCGGACCGGACTGGGACGCCTCACGCGCGGCGGCCAATCTCACGTCCGACCCGCACCGTCCGATCGCCGCCGCACTCCTGGACCAGCGGGTGATGGCCGGGGTCGGAAACGTCTACTGCAACGAGCTTTGCTTTCTCGTCGGGCGGCTGCCCACCAGCCCCGTGAGCACGCTGCCAGACCCGCTGCGGGTGGCGATCAAGGCGCGGGAGATGCTGTGGGCCAACCGATTACGCTGGGCTCGCAGCACAACCGGCAACACCCGCCCGAATCAGCAGCTGTGGGTCTACGGCCGCGGCGGCGATCCGTGCCGGCGGTGCGGCACGCCGATCGCCCGCGCCGACCAGTCCGATGTGACCGGAGAACGGGTCAGCTACTGGTGCCCGTCATGCCAGCGTTGAGGCTGCCGTCGGTCTCGTGGCCGATCTTGCGCATCGCCTCGGCGATAGCTTCCTCGACGGAGCGGACGGTGTTCTTGTCGAGCCGCAGTTCCCGGAAGGTTTCGGCGTGGTGCACGGTGTTCTCGACCGGCAGGCGGCCGTTGGGGTAGGTGATCGCGATGATGACCGCGGTGCCGGCTTCCAGCGCCTCACCGACCTCGTGCTGTAGACCGGAGCGCAATTCGTGTTCGGCGAACGCCGCCATCAGACCGCCCGCCGCGGCGCCGACCAGAAGGGACAACCCCAGCGGGGGTGCGAACAGTCCGAACAGCGCGCCGATGCCGGCGCCCAGGCCGACCCCCACCCGGCCGTGCCTGTTGGCTGCCTCGACCACCTCGGGCTTGCCGTGTTCGTCCTTGGTCACCAGCGCCGCGCCCCGCAGTTCCAGGCCGTGCTTGAGGCTGCGCTCCAAATCCCAGAAATCGGTGCGCGCGGTCTCCAGATCGCTGTAGGCCGCCACCAGAACGAGTTCGTGATCGTCTTTCATGAATCCCTCCCAACCGGTGATTGCGATCCTAGGCCGAGGCGGGGATCCAAATTCATCGAACCGGGTTCCTGATGCGATCCGGTGGAGGGCGCCGCCGACGAGTCGCTCGCGAACTTCCGGGTCAGCGGCCCGAGCCTGATCGCGAGTCGACGCTCAATCCAGCTCGGCCCGGATCATCGCCGCCAGGCACCGACCCGCCCGCCGAAGTGGTTCCGACGAACGTTCGGCAATCGACATGATGAGCGCACCCTCGACGGTCGCGACGACCGTGGTCGCCAACTCCGCGGCAGCGTCCTCGCCGATCCCCGAGTCCCGTGCGATGCGGGTGATCTCCGCAACCCACCCGGCGAACGCATCACCGGCCGCATCCGCTGCGGCGGGGGCCTCCTCGCGCCCGAGTGCGGCCGCCGCGATCGGACATCCCGCGGCGAAATCGTTGGCTTCCAATGCCTTCGCCGAACGCTCGATGAACGTCTCCACCAACCGGACAGGATCGGACTCCGACCGCAACACCTGCTCGAAGGCGGAGACCGTCTGCTCCGACGCGACCTTGGTCGCCGCGGCGACCAGTTCAGGCTTGCCCTCCGGGAAATTCAGGTAGAGCGTGCGCCGCGCGAGGCCGCTGTCCGCCAGGATCCCGGACACACTCGTTCCGGCCACGCCGAAGCGCCGCAACTGGCCGACCGTGGCCGTGATCAGTCGATTCCGCGCGGACACCGGCGCCTCTCCTTCGGGTTGGTATACGGATCAGTCTACTGCCGGGCCCACAGTCGACAGACGTTTTTTGTGACCCAGGCCACGCACCGCTTGACGAGTAGACCGATCGGTGTACTTTACGGATAGTAGATCGTTCGGTCTACCACTCGTCTCTCAAGAAGGTGGTCCTCATGGTCGCAATCCCCGTGCCCTGGTCCGGCCCGCGCCGTTTCGGATTGTTCGAACGGTTGCTGGCATCGCTCAGCGCGGGCGGTGTGACGGAGAGGGAGCCCCGCCGGCCCGCGGCGCGGAGCCAGTCCGCTGCCCGACGGGCGGTCTTCCTCGAACACGCGGCGATGTCGAGGGAGATGCACCGGTTGTGAAAGTGTGCGTGACGTCCGTCAGGGCGGGTCGAGCAGATGGCCCGCGCGAGCGGACGCGAAGTGCCGCGGTGTGCGGGAGATCGGATCGGTGAACTCAAGTCCGTATGCAAGTAATTGCAGCGGTGTTGAGAAATCCTCCGGCGCAACATCTTTGATCTCCGGATACAGCGGGTCGTTGTCGATGGGCACACCCAGACCCGACATGTGAACCCGCAACTGATGGGTGCGGCCCGTGCGGGGCACCAGTCGGTACAGTCCGTCGCCGAGCGGCTCGATGTGCGTCTCGGCGTTGGGTTCACCGGGCTCCACCGTCGCCTGCAAGACCCCGCGCCGTTTCACGATTCGATTTGAAATCACCTGGGGCGCAGCGAGACCCGGCTGGGCACTCGAGCGGGCCAGATAGGTCTTGCGGACCTCGCCGCGAGCGAACAGCGTCTGGTAGGCGCCGCGCACCTCGCGGCGGACGGTGAACAGCAGCACCCCGGCGGTCAGCCGGTCCAGTCGGTGGGCGGGGCTCAGTTCGGGGAGGTTCAGATCACGGCGAAGCCGCACCAGAGCGGTCTGTGCGACGTGGCCGCCCCGGGGCATGGTGGCCAGAAAATGCGGCTTGTCCACCACGAGGATGTTCTCGTCGCGGTGGAGAACCGGAATGTCGAAGGGCACCTCGACCTCGTCGGGCACCTCCCGGTAGAGGTAGACCACGGCACCGGCGGGCAGTTCGGTGCAGGCGTCGACCGGCGCGCCGTCGACGTCGACCACCCCGCCGGCGAGCACGGTCGCCCGGCCGTCCGGACCGAATCGCCGGGCGAACTCGTCGGCGACGTTTCCGCCCTGCAGTCGCAGCCGCGCCGGCCCCAGACCGTCACACACCGGCAACGGGGCGACGCGTCGCGGGCGTCTCATCCTGATTGAGCCGCTCCTCCTCGCTCCGCTCGGCATCGTCGCCGGCGTCTCACCCTGATCGAGCCGCTCCTCCTCCTCGCTCCGCTCGGCATCGTCGCCGGCGTCTCATCCTGATCGAGCCGCTCCTCCTCCTCGCTCCGCTCGGCATCGTCGCCGGCTCTAGGTCAGCGGCACCGGCTCGAGGATCTCCGCGCGCGCCTCCGGCGCCGCCGCGCGCAGGGCGTCGGCGGACTCGTCATCCGGCTGGGTCTGCGACCGGACCTCGGCCTCCACCCGGGCGATGTAGGTGTCGACCTCGGTGTCGATGTCGTTCTGGCTCCAGCCCAGGATCGGGGCGACGATCTCGGCCACCTCACGGGCGCAGTCCACCCCCCGGTGCGGGTACTCGATGGAGATCCGCATCCGGCGGGTGAGGATGTCCTCGAGATGCAGGGCGCCCTCCGCGGCCGCCGCGTACGCCGCCTCCACGCGCAGATAGATGGGTGCGGCTTCGATGGGCTCCAGCAGGTCTGGCCGGCCCTCGGCCAGGCCCAGCACCTCGCCGATCAGCGAGCCGTAGCGGTCCAGCAGGTGCTTCACCCGATACGGATGCAGGTCGTACTGCTGACCCACGCTGTCGGTCTGGTTGATCAGGGCGAAGTAGCCGTCGGCGCCCAACAGGGGCACCTTCTCGGTGATCGACGGCGCCACCCGCGACGGCACGAACTCCGCGGCCGCGTCGACGGCGTCGGCGCCCATCACCCGGTAGGTGGTGTACTTCCCACCGGCGATGGCCACCAGTCCCGGCGTGGGCGACGCCACGGCGTGCTCGCGGGACAGCTTGGAGGTCTCCTCGCTCTCGCCGGCCAGCAGTGGCCGCAGTCCGGCGTACACGCCGTCAATGTCCTCATGGGTCAGCGGGGTCACCAGCACGGTGTTGACGTGGTCCAGGATGTAGTCGATGTCGGCCTTGGTCGCGGCGGGGTGCGCCAGGTCGAGGTTCCAGTCGGTGTCGGTGGTCCCGATGATCCAGTGCGTACCCCACGGGATGATGAACAGCACCGACTTCTCGGTGCGCAGGATGATCGCGACCTCGCTGACGATCCGGTCGCGCGGGACCACGATGTGCACGCCCTTGGAAGCCCGGACCCGGAACCGGCCGCGCTGCTTGGACAGAGCCTGGATCTCGTCGGTCCACACCCCGGTGGCGTTGATGACCACATGGCCGCGCACGTCGGTGACAGCGCCGGTCTCCGAGTCACGCACCGTGACCCCGACGACACGGTCGCCCTCGGTGAGCATGGCCACCACCTGGGTGGAGTTGCGCACGACGGCGCCGTAGTGCGCCGCGGTGCGGGCGACGGTCATGGTGTGCCGGGCGTCGTCGACCACGGTGTCGTAGTAGCGGATGCCGCCGACCAGCGAGTTGCGCTTGAGCCCGGGGGCCAACCGCAGCGCCCCCGCTTTGGTCAGATGCCGTTGCGCGGGAACCGATTTCGCCCCACCCAACTGGTCGTAGAGGAAGATTCCGGCCGCCATGTAGGGCCGCTCCCAGACCCGGTGGGTCAACGGGAACAGGAAGGGCAGCGGCTTGACCAGGTGCGGCGCGAGGACCGACAACGACAACTCACGTTCGTGCAGCGCCTCACGGACCAGTCCGAACTCCAACTGCTCGAGGTAGCGCAGTCCGCCGTGGAACATCTTGGAGCTGCGGCTGGAGGTGCCCGACGCGAAGTCGCGTGCCTCGACCAGGGCGACCCGCAGTCCCCGGGTGGCCGCGTCGAGCGCCGCGCCGGCGCCGACCACCCCACCGCCGATGACGACGACGTCGAACTGTTCGCTGCCCAGCCGCTCCCACGCCTCTGCGCGTTGGGCGGGTCCGAGGAACGTCTGACCGGTACCCGGTCGCAGGATCGGGTCGCTCACTGTCACTCCTGAGGGGGTTACTGGTGGGTATCCACAGGTTAGTCGAGGTCGTCGCGCGCCATCAGTCGGCGAGCGGCTTCGACGATAGACCCCGACAGCGACGGATATACCGAAAGCGTCTGAGCCAGATCGGTCACCGAAATGCGATTCTGCACGGCCAGCGCGATCGGCAGGATGAGTTCGGAGGCGATCGGCGCCACCACCACGCCGCCGATCACCATTCCGCTCGCCGGGCGGCAGAAGATTTTCACGAAGCCCCGGCGCAGCAGTGACATCTTCGCGCGTGCGTTGGTGGTCAACGGCAGCATGAGTGTGCGGGCCGGGACGTCGCCGCTGTCGATGGCCGATTGCGGCACCCCGACGGCCGCGATCTCGGGACGGGTGAAGGTCGCCGACGCCACGGTGCGCAGCCGGATCGGGGCCACACCTTCGCCCAGGGCGTGATACATCGCGATGCGGCCCTGCATGGCGGCCACCGAGGCCAGCGGCATGAGGCCGGTGCAGTCCCCGGCCGCGTAGATTCCCGCGGCGGTGGTCCGCGAGACCCGGTCGACCGGGATGTAGCCGCCCCGCCCGAGCTCGATCCCGACACGTTCCAGGCCCAGGCCGGAGGTGTTGGGCACCGAGCCGACGGTCATCAGGGCGTGGCTGCCGTCGACGGTGCGCCCGTCGGCCATGGTGACCCGGATCCCGGCCGACGAGCCTGAGCCGGTGCGCACCACCGACTCCGCGCGCGCGTTCTTCACCAGCGTGACACCACGCTCGGAGAACACCTCCTCCAGAACCGCCGCGGCGTCGCTGTCCTCGTGCGGCAGGATCTGGTCGCGGCTGGCGACCACGGTCACCGTGACGCCGAGCTCGGTGTAGGCGTTGCAGAACTCCGCGCCGGTCACCCCCGAGCCCACGATGACCAGGTGCTCGGGAAGCTCGGTGAGGTCATAGAGCTGCCGCCAGTTGAGGATCCGCTCGCCGTCGGGCGCCGCGTCCGGCAGCACCCGCGGGGTGGCACCGGTGGCGATGAGCACCACATCGGCATTCAGCACGCCGGTTTTGCCGTCCGGCGTGGCGACCCGCACCCGGTGGCGGGCCATGCCCGGCACGTCGTCGGTCAACTCCGCGCGACCTCCGACGATGTGGACCTTCTCCCGCAGCAACTGCGCGGCGATGTCGGCGGACTGCGACCGGGCCAGGGTCTTGGCGCGGTTGTTGATCTGTGCCAGTGAGATCTTGGCGTCCTCGATGCCGATGTCGAAGCCCAGTCCGGAGGCCCGGCGCAGTTCGGTGCGCACCCCGGTCGAGGCGATGAACGTCTTGGACGGAACGCAGTCGTAGAGCACGCAGGCCCCGCCGATGCCGTCGGAGTCGACGATGGTGACTTCCGCCCCCCGGGTGGCGGCCACCAGTGCAGCCTCATACCCCGCCGGCCCCCCGCCGATGATGACGATCCGCGTAGTCACGAACAGAACGTAGCCTCTACGCTTCTGTCGTGCCTCTCTACGCCGCCTACGGGTCCAACATGGATCCCGAGCAGATGCTTCAGCGGGCACCGCACTCCCCGATGGCCGGCACCGGCTGGCTGCACGGCTGGCGGCTGACGTTCGCCGGGGAGGACATCGGCTGGGAGGGTGCGCTGGCCACCCTGGTCGAAGACCCCACCTCCAGCGTGTTCGTCGTGCTCTACGACGTCACCCCCGCCGACGAGCTGAACATGGACCGCTGGGAGGGCACGGAGTTGGCCCTGCACAAGAAGATCCGGTGCCGCATCGACCGCGAGTCCTCCGATACCACCACCGACCCCGTTCTGGCGTGGCTTTACGTGGTCGACGCCTGGGAAGGCGGCCTGCCGTCGGCCCGCTACCTCGGCGTGATGTCTGATGCCGCCGAGGTCGCCGGCGCGCCCGCCGAGTACGTCCACGACATCCGGACCCGCCCGGCCCGCAATGTCGGCCCAGGCCCGGCCGAGTAGGGCGTCAGTCCGCGGCCAGGGCCCTCGATTGGGTGAACTCCCAAGCGTCCGAAACGATTTCGTCAATACGCGTGCGACCGGGACGCCATCCCAACTCATCCATAGCGCGCTCACTGGAGGCGATCAGCACCGCCGGGTCACCGGCGCGGCGCTCAACGTCCCGGGACGGGATCGGGTGCCCGGTGACCCGCCGGCACGACTCGATGACCTCACGGACACTGAACCCGGTTCCGTTGCCCAGGTTGTAGATCCGGTGGGTGGACAGCTGCGCGTGCTGCAGCGCGAGCACATGGGCGTCGGCGAGGTCGCGGACGTGGATGTAGTCCCGGATGCAGGTGCCGTCGGGTGTCGGCCAGTCGTCGCCGTAGACCATGATCTCCGCCCGCTGGCCGGCCGCCACCTGCAGCACCAGGGGGATGAGGTGGGTCTCGACCGCATGCCGCTCCCCCAGACCGGCGTAGGCGCCGGCGACGTTGAAATAGCGCAGGCTGGTCGCGGCCAGGCCGTGAGCCTTCGCATACGAGGTGATGGCATGGTCGATCGCCAGTTTGGTGGCGCCGTAGGGATTGGTCGGCCGAGTGGAGGCGTCCTCGGTGATCGGCTGTTCTTCGGGCTCGCCGTAAGTCGCTGCCGTCGAGGAGAACACCAGCCGCGGCGTACCTGCCGTGCGCATCACCTCCAGCAGGTCGAGCGTCTTGACCACGTTGCCGTACCAGTACTTCTCCGGTATCTCCACCGACTCCCCCACCAACGACTTGGCGGCGAAATGCAACACGCCGTCGAAGGATCCGCCGGGCAGCAGGGTGCTCGCGAGGTCAACCATGTCGCCCTCGATGAATTCCGCCTCGCCGGGCACCGCGTCAGCGTTACCGGTCGAGAGGTCGTCGACCACAACGACCTCGTGGCCCTGCTCGATGAGCACCTTCGCGCACACGCTGCCGACATAGCCCGCCCCGCCGGTCACCAGAAGCTTCATTCGAATTCCCCTGCCCTCTCGATGATGTTGACCAGTACCCGCACGCCGACAGCCAGGGCGCGTTCGTCGAGATCGAAGTTCGGCTGGTGCAGATCCAGCTGATCACCCTCGCCGCTCCACACCCCGAGCCGGGCCATCGCGCCGGGCACATCCTCGAGATACCAGGAGAAGTCCTCGCCGCCCCCGGACTGGCGCGTGTCGGCCAGCACATCCGGGCCGACCGCCTCGATGGCGTGGGTCATGATCTGGGTGGAGCGCTCCTCGTTGACCACCGGCGGCACACCGCGCCGGTACTGCAGCGAGTGTTCGATGCCCAGCGGAGCGAGCAGGCCCGAAACCGTCTCGCTGACAACGCTTTCCATCTCCAGCCAGGTTTCCCTGCTGGCCGTGCGCACCGTGCCGGCCAACGTTCCGATCTGCGGGATGGCGTTGGCGGCTACCCCGGCGTTGGCCGCGCCCCACACCATCACGGTGCCGTGCCGGGGGTCTATCCGCCGGGAGAGCACGCCGGGCAGACCGGTGATGACCGTCCCCATCCCGTACACAAGATCCGAGGTCAGATGCGGCCGCGAGGTGTGGCCGCCGGGCGAGTGCAGAGTGATCTCGAGAGAGTCCGCCGCCGAGGTGATCGGCCCCGCGGTGATGGCCACCCGCCCGACCGCGAGCCGGGGATCGCAGTGCAGCGCGAAAATTCGCGCCACCCCGTTGAGCGCTCCGGCGGCGATGGCATCCAGCGCCCCGCCGGGCATCAGTTCCTCGGCGGGCTGGAAGATCAGCCGCACCCCCATCGGCAGTTCCGGCGCCGAGGCGAGCGCGGCGGCGGCTCCCAGCACCATCGCCGTGTGGGCGTCGTGCCCGCAGGCGTGCGCCACCCCGGGCACCGTCGAGGTGTAGGGCGCTCCGGTTCGCTCCGCCATCGGCAGCGCGTCCATATCGGCACGCAGCGCGATCCGGGGCGCGTGCTCGGGGCCGAAATCACATGTCAGGCCGGTGCCGCCGGGCAGCGCCTTGGGATTGAGCCCGGCTTCGACCAGGCGGTCGGCGACGAACTGAGTGGTGGCGAACTCCTGCCGGCCCAGTTCTGGATGACGGTGGATGTGCCGGCGCCAGGCGACGAGATCGTCGTAGTGCGAAGCCAGCCACGACTCCGCAGTGTCAGCCAGGGACATGGGGGAAGTATCTCACCGCGGATAAGGTCTTTTCCCGCCGCACGACGATCAAGCGGCGTCGGCCGCGCTGAGGAGTGTGGCAATGTCACTCGCATGACTCCCGACGCCACCCGCGCGGCTGCCGCGGTGGCCGAACGCACGGGTGTGGACCGCCACGACGTCGCCGTCGTCCTCGGTTCGGGCTGGGGACCGGCCGCCCTCGCGCTCGGGACGCCGACCGCCGAGATTCCGATGGCCGAACTCCCCGGCTTTTTGCCCCCGAGTGCCGAGGGCCACCGCGGCCAGGTGCTGTCGCTGGCGGTCGGCGATAAACGGGTGCTGGTGTTCGTCGGCCGCATCCATCCCTACGAGGGCCACGACCTGAGCCTGGTGGTTCATCCGGTGCGGACCGCGTGCGCGGCCGGTGCCGGCGTCGTCATCCTGACCAATGCCGCGGGCGGTCTGCGGGCGGACTACCGCGTGGGCCAGCCGGTGCTGATCAGCGACCACCTCAACCTGACGGCGCGCTCACCCCTGGTGGGAGCCCAATTCGTCGACCTCGTCGACGCCTACTCGCCACGTCTGCGGCAGCTGGCCCGCACGGTGGATCCGGGCCTGTCCGAGGGCGTCTATGCCGCGGTGCCCGGTCCGCACTACGAGACGCCCGCGGAGGTGCGCATGCTGCGCACGCTGGGGGCTGACCTGGTGGGCATGTCGACCGTCCACGAAACCATCGCGGCGCGGGCGGCCGGAGCCGAGGTGCTCGGGGTGTCCCTGGTGACCAACCTGGCCGCCGGCATGACCGGCGAACCGCTCCGCCATGACGAGGTGCTGGCCGCCGGCCGCGATTCGGCGGGCGGTGTGGGCACGCTGCTGGGCGGGGTACTGGCCGCCTTGTAGCCGGGACCGGTCCGTCTTCACGCCGGAGGGCGACTACCGATTGGCGCGCTACCGCGGCCCGAACTGCCGGTCCCCGGCATCCCCCAGACCCGGGACGATGTAGGCGTCGTCATTGAGTCCGTCGTCGATGGTCGCGGTGAAGAGACGGGCCTGCGGGGCCGCTTTCTCCAGTGCCGCAATACCTTCCGGTGCGCACACCACGCACACCACGGTGATGTCGATCGCACCGCGGGCCGCCAGCAACTCGATGGTGTAGGCCATCGAACCGCCCGTGGCCAGCATCGGGTCGAGCACCATCACCGGCTGGGTGCGCAGGTCCACCGGCAGCGATTCGAGGTAGGGCACCGGGTGGTGGGTGGCCTCGTTGCGCGCCACCCCGACGAAACCGACGCGCGCCTCCGGGATGAGCGCGTGGGCCTGGTCCACCATGCCCAGTCCCGCCCGCAGCACCGGCACGAGTAGCGGCGGGTTGGCCAGCCGGCAGCCGACGGTGTCGGCCAGCGGTGTGCGCACGGCGATGTCCTGGCGCGGCGCATTGCGAGTTGCCTCGTAGACGAGCATGTGCGTGAGGTCACGCAGGGCGGCCCGGAACCCCGCGTTGTCCGTGCGTTCGTCGCGCAGAGTGGTCAGGCGGGCGGCGGACAACGGATGGTCGACGACACACACGTCCATGCGCAGAGACTCTAATGGGCCGGCGATCAACCGGTCGGCCCGTGCCGTCTACGGCACCAAGTGCTCCGGGTTGTCCGTCCGGCTACGCTCGGGCGATGTCCGAAGCCACGCGGGTCGCGATTGTCCATGAGCGGCTCACCGAGCCAGGGGGCTCCGAACAGGTCGTGGAGCAACT
Source organism: Mycobacterium sp. (assembly GCA_046330855.1). Lineage (GTDB taxonomy): Bacteria > Actinomycetota > Actinomycetes > Mycobacteriales > Mycobacteriaceae > Mycobacterium. Next base: position 136,391 of record JAXLRX010000006.1, on the reverse strand, counting down.
GGCGCTCGAGTGGCCGTCCGCCAAAGTGTACGTACCCATCGCCGAAGACAGCCCTGAGTTCGAGGCACTGCGCGGGCGAGTCTCGGTCACCTGGGTGGACAAGGTGCACCGGGCTACCGGTCGAGGGCTGCACGCACCATTGCTGCCGGCTTTCGCGTGGGCCTTTTCCCATCTGCGCTTCGATGACCCTGACGTGGTGATCATCAGTCATCACTCGGTCGCCGTGGCGGCCGTCAATGCCACCGATGCACCGACCGTCGCCTACGTCCACTCCCCCGCCAGGTGGGCATGGGAAACCGAGATGCGCCGCGGTGAGGCGTCCGGCCCTGCGGGGCGTGCCGCGTTGGCCGGACTTGCGGCGCTCACCCGGCGCGTGGAGTCGAAGGCCGCTCCGAAGATCACTACCGTCGTGGCGAATTCCAACGAAGTGCGTGATCGCATAGCACTGCGTTGGAACCGCGATTCGGTGGTCGTTCACCCCCCGGTGAACACCGACTTCTACACTCCCGACCCGACCGTCGAGAGGGAAGACTTCTTCCTCCTGGCCGGCCGCCTGGTGCCCTACAAGCAGCCGCATACGGCGATAGCGGCGGCCCGCTCGGCCGGCGCGCGGTTGGTGGTGGCCGGAGACGGCCGCATGGCGGAAGCGTGTCGTGCGATAGCAGGACCCGAGACCACCTTCCTCGGCCGGATCAGCGACGACGAGATGCGCTCGTTGCAGCGACGCGCCCGCGCGCTGTTGATGCCGGGCGTGGAGGACTTCGGGATCGTGCCAGTCGAAGCGATGGCGTGTGGAACTCCGGTGATCGCGACCGGCCTGGGCGGAGCCCTCGACACGGTGGTGCCCGGCGTCACAGGCCGGCTCGTCGAGCCCGGCGGCGAGGCGGAGGTCATCGCTGGATTCACCTCGGCGATCAGAGATTTCGATGACGGAACCTACGACAGCACAGTGATCCGAAAGCATGCCGAACAGTTCTCGCGCGAGCACTTTCGGGCGAAGATGCGCGAGATTGTCGATGCAGCGGCAGCGAACTGAAGGGCCTTAGCTCACCGACTGCACAGAGCCATCACCACGGCCATCGCGTGACACTCTTCGTGCGACAAGGACAGTGACGTCTGTACCCAACCCTGTCGGTCGGCGATCGCGGCCGCCCTCCCGGCCAGACGCAACTCGGGCAGAGGGCCGACCCGAACGACCTCGATCTCCGGCAGCGCGAACGACTCGTCGGGAGCGGCGAACGCCTTGATCACCGCCTCTTTGGCCGCGAACCGCGCCGACAGCCGGTCCGGTCGGCCGCCACAGTCGGCGATCTCGCCCTCGGTGAAGACCTTGTGCAGGTAGTGATCTCCGAATCGCGAGATCGACTCCACCACTCGCCGAATCTCCACGACGTCACATCCGACGCGGCACCGGTGTCCGTCCACGGCGTCGAACGGCTCGATCATGCAACCACCTCGATGCGGGCAGTTGTCAGGGAATCGATAGACCCCACCGTGCCGTCTGGAAATTCTCGAGTTCCCAAACTTGTCAATAGGAGCCGGTAGGGCACAGCACCCAGGAGGTGAAAGTAGTTGTCGGAGCACGACCAGCCGGAAGCCTCGATTCCCACGTATCGGAGGGCGACGTCGGAGACAACCTCGAGTTCCCACTGGTCGTCGCCGAGGTGAAACGCCTTCGCCCGCAGGCCCGAATTGACCTGACCGGGACGCGGATTGACGATAAAGGCGTCACGCAGCGGATGTGGTCTACCGGCGACGCTGACCACGGCCTGGATCCCGTCGGCGGTGGGTGAGCCGAACCGGAACGAGTTGGACAGATCCCGAAACACTCCGCTCACCTCCGAATCGAAAAGGGACGTCGATGAATGCCCCGCGACCGCGACAGCACAATCGGCCTCGACGGTTCGATGTCCCGCGGCGTTGGTGGCGGTAAGCACCAACTCACCGACCAAGGGCTCCGCCGTATCGTTGTGGATGTCAATCCGCACCCCGGACAATCCGGCGTCGGAGAGCGTCACACTGACTGGCGCCCAGAGTCGACGCAAGACGTGCAGCGCAACCTTCGGCTCACCGTCGACGTCGACCAAGCCCCAGCCGGCACCGGGCCGAAAATCATTGCCCGCCAACACCAGTGCGCCCGCGCATTCCGAGTCGGCACGGCGCCAGAAGGCGAAACACTCTGCCATGGCATGCGCGACGGCCAAGCGGCCGAGTTGCAGGTAACGCTCGGGATCCACCCGACGGACACTGAAGGGGTCCTCTCCGAACACCGCACGGACATAGAAGTCCCGAACATCCTCGAAATCCCACGACGCGCCACGGTCGCGGGGAACGCACGACTTCCACACCGGGAGATGCCCGGCAGCTGCCGCTGAACCGAAGTGGCGGTCGACAGCGGCGGGGCTCGGCGGGTTGGCGAAGGCCAAACACTCGGCGGCGAATCTGACTCCGGCCGTTCGAACATCGGACAGAGGCCGTAGATATCCGCCCACCCCGAACCAGTGCGCGACGCCGCTATCGGGTCGGATAGCCAGATGGTCGGCGTCGGCGGGCGGACATGGACTCGACCGGACGTAGGGGACGCTCGCATGGTCGTTCACCACGGTCGGTAGTACGGAGTCGAGCACCGGCATCCGGTAGGCACCCCGCTCGATTCCGAGCATCTCGGGACGCTGCAGCGTTTCACTTCCCCCGCTGACAACGGCCAATGCGGGGTTGCCCGACACCGAGCACAGTAGTTCGGCCAGCTCCCGGCCGATGAGTGACGACATTTCCTCCGGAGGGTCGAACGTGGCCAGCATGGCGTCCTGCCAAACCAGCACGCCCTGCAGTGCACACTGATCCCAGAATTCGTCTTGCTCGTACACAAGACCGCCGATCACGCGCAACATCGTCGCGCCGGCATCGGCGAAGGTAGCCACCCGCCTGGCCATAACCCGTTCGTCAACAGCCAACCGCACCGGATCCGGCGGAGACCAGGTGACACCCCGGCAGAAGACCGGCACCCCATTGACCACGAGCTGAAAGCCACCGTCGTCGCCGACTGTCGTCACCGAGCGGAACCCGAAGTGGCGCTCGACCATTTGATCTCCGGCCCCGACCGTCAGCCGGTAGAGGTGCTGTGGCCCGTAGCCGCGGGGCCACCATAACTGCGGGTCGGGCACCGAGAGCGAGACACCGAAAACGCCCCCCGACGAGGACGTCACGCATTCGGCCACGAGCTCGCCCGACGGCGCGTAAACGTACACCGGCGTGTCGCAGGCGGCGGATCCGCCGACGTGAACGACGCCGCTGAGCGGATCCGGGCGAACCGTCACGATCGACGGTGCGCCCACCGGCCTGACCCTTACCGGTCGCCAAAAGCCCACGGGCGCCGGCAGATCGCCATAAATAGGCGCTCTGCCGATCAGCGTCGTTCGGGCCCAACGCAGGCCGGCGGCGCCGACCAGGCTCGACCGCCACCGACCCCGGGGCCGACGGGTACGCAGCCAGTTGGTGAGTGACTCGAACCGCACGCAGACGTCGTGCCGGCCCGGCTCCAGTTCGATGCGAACAGGCAGGAACATCGACTCGCACCGCGCCACTTCGGTCCCGTCGACGAACACCGTCGCCGGGAACGTCAGACCGCTGAACTCGACCGAGGTCGGTTCGTCGACGTCGACGTGGGTCGCGTGCCACCAGTCCTGGTCGTCGAGGTCGGCGGCGGTCACGATCGTGCCCACCGGGGCGGGCGCGTCAAGCTTGAGGCCGTGCTCCCACATTCCGGACAACTCCGCGGGGTCAGCGAACTCCCCAGGGGCAGTGCCCACCACCTGCCAGCGCATCACGGCAGCTAGCCCACCGAGGCGACCATGATGTCCATGGCCGTTTGCCATGACTCCACCATCTGATCGAGTGCCTCGACGGGCGGCTTGGTCTGCCGGCCGCCCGCCACTCGCGCCATCTTGTACTGCACGGACTTCGCAGTCGATGCCACGTCTCGGAAGTGGATTGCCGCGTGGCCCGCTCCGGTGAAGGTGTCGTCGACGTAGGCCGCGTAGTCGGCGGCCAGCTCGGCGGTCGCGCCGCATTGGCGCAGCGTCGCGAACGCCCACGGGTGGAACACGGCCACACCCGCTTCGGGGAGCCATTCCATTGCCTCGCATACTCCGGCGGCAAGACGTTCGACCGGGTTGCCGGGGGCGCGCCTGGCCAGGTGCTCCCTCGCGACGGTCGCGAACGCATCCGCATCCGCCCGGTCGGGAAAGCGGCGAATCTGCTCGACGTAGGGCGGCAGCGCGACAGCTGTGCCCTCCGAGGTGCCGAAGACTCCGTCGAAATCGTCATCGCGGAGCTCGTACAGACCAGCGTTATGCAGGTACCACATCACCCGGGCTTGCCGGTCGACCCTGGTGGGCACAATTGTGGTCTTCACATGGTCGGCACGATAACTTGTGCCCGCGGTGTCGGGCAGCCACCAGCTGTCGACCTCGACAGTGTGCAGAGCTTGCCGACGAGGCCCCGATTCGATGGTCTCCAGCAGCGGTAGCCACACGTTCTCCTCAGTGACCTCCAGGCCGTAAAGTCGGCGCAGGTCCTCGGGCGGTTGCTTGATGAATGACCACTGCAGACCGTCGTGGTCTGCGGACAGGGTGCAGGCGAACCCCGGCAAAGGGTCCATACCCAACGCATGAAGGACCTCGATCCACAGATCGAAGTAGCAGTTGGTCTCGGGCCACGTCCGCTCGGGATCGTGAGTGAAGTGCGACCGATACCCTTCCGGATTCGCGGCGATCAGAAGCGAACCGGCCGCCCAGCCGTCGGTCACCACTGATGCGTTCACAAAGACGACTTGAGGAGACCTTCGAGAACCCGCTCGATGTTCTCGACCGAGGCAAAGGTTGATTTCTTCAGCACCTCGTCGGGGAACTCGACGTCGAATTCGTCTTCCAGCGCGAGCATCACGTTAACCGACGCATGTGAGGTGAAGCCGAGCGCGTAGAGGTCGGCATTGGCCGGCACTTCAAGGGCGTCCACCGGCAGCCGACCATGAGCAGCTATGACGCGTCGAATCTGCTCTTGCATGACCCTTACCGTGACCTCTCGCAGGCTAACTGGTGTTGACTAGGACCTCCACCAGCATCGTACCGAGGGCGGAAAACATACGTTACGGATAATATTTCGAGGGCACCATCCTGGCCTGCGGTCCTCAACCACACGAGAGTTAAGCACATGGTCTGCGATTTGGACATCTTTACTACAGCCGCACGGGGCGTGCCCGGCCTGGCCGCTGCCGTCACCGCCGCCGCCTCCGCCGCCGACGACGTCGACGCGAAGTCCCGGTTTCCCGCGGAGGCCGTCGCCGCCCTCAAAGAGGCACGACTGTTCTCGTGTTCCCTGCCGACCGCCCTGGGCGGTCGGTCGGCAAGCGTCGTTGAACTTGCCGGCATCGCGCGGGCACTCGGCGCAGCGTGCAGTTCCGCCGGGATGGTGTTTGCGATGCACCACACCCAGGCACTGGCTCTCGCCCGTTACGCAGCCCAGGGTCCGATCGCCGAGCTGACCGCGACGATCGCCGCGGAGGAAGCGCTTCTGGCCTCAGCGACCACCGAGATCACCACGGGAGGAGATGTCCGCTCTTCGACGTGTGCCCTCGAATCGAAGGGTCCGGACGTGGCGCTGGAGAAGAACGCTCCGGTTATCTCCTACGCCGAGCACGCGGATTACATCTGCGTAACGGCCCGGCGATCGGCGGCCAGCCCACCCAACGACCAGGCGATGCTGATCTGCCCCGCCGGCAGCACAAGCCTGGAGATGACCATTCCCTGGAATGTGCTGGGGTTCCGCGGTACCTGTAGCCACGGGTATCTCCTCAGGGCTATCGCCCCCGCAGTCAACGTCGTCCCGGCGGCGTACACGTCGATATCCGAGACAACCATGCTTCCCACGTCGCATCTGCTCTGGTCGGCCGTCTGGCTCGGGATCGCGGATGCGGCAATGTTGAAGGCCCGCAAGACCACCCAACGAGCCGCGCGCAGGGCCGGGGGCAAGACCCTCCCCCAAAGTGCCCCGTTACTTGATCTCACCATCGCCCACCAGAGTTTCGAAGCACTGGTGATGCGTGAATTGGACCGATTCGCGAGCTATGTGGACTCGGGCGAGCCGGAAGTGACCGTCGGCTTCACGATTGCGATGAATAATCTGAAGTTGGCGTCATCGACGGCGGTGGTCGAGATCGTCGCCACTGCGTTGCGGGTCATCGGGATCAACGGCTATCGCGAAGACCATCCCGACTCGGTGGGGCGACTCTTACGCGACTCGTACGCTCCGCAGTTGATGGTCTCCAATGACAGGATCCGTACCGGGAACGCGCAACTCATCTTGGGCCACCGCGGCTTGACATGACAAGATGATTGAGTGAGTTCCACCGCCAGCGCACGCTCCGAGTTGCTCGCACACGAGCAAGAGACATTTCGTCAACAGCTTTTTGACGCCGGCCTATTGGTGCCGATGGGCATCGATGGGTTGTACGGGCGGGGGGCCGAGTTCGAACGGATCATCGACGGCATCGACGCGGTGGTGAGCCGGAAGGGGACTGCGGTATACGGGGCCAGCCCAACACGGCTGCGTTTCCCACCGGTCTACGCGCGGAGCGCGTTCGAGCGAACCGACTACATCGCGTCGTTCCCCAATCTGACGGGTGCGATTTCGACGTTCACCGGCGACAACAGCGGCCACCGCGCGCTGCTGGCGGATCGCGACGCCGGACTGCCCTGGGACGGCCATCTGAGTCCGGCCGGAACCGTGCTGGTATCAGCGGCCTGCCATCCCTGCTACGCGACGTTGCCACCGGTGCTGCCGGAGTCGGGCGTTCTGCTCGATATCTACGGTTACTGCTTCCGCCATGAGCCTTCCATCGACCCGGCCCGGATGCAGGCATTCCGGATGCGCGAGTACGTGCGGGTCGGCACGCCCGAGGAAGCCACCGAACACCGCGATTCGTGGGTCGGCTACGGCATGGAGGTCCTCGACGAACTGGGCCTGGACGCAGCCGATGCTCCTGCCAACGACCCGTTTTTCGGACGAGCGGGCCGGATCCTGGCAGCCAACCAGCGCGAGGAGAGCCTCAAGACCGAGCTGGTGGTCCGGCTCTACGGCGATCTTGACGACGGAACAGCCGTCGTATCGGCGAACTGCCACCGCGACCACTTCGGCGAGGCCTTCGGTATCTCGACATCGACCGGAGAAGTCGCACACAGCGCCTGCGCCGGGTTCGGGATGGAGCGAATCGCACTGGCGCTCATCCGGACTCACGGGATCGATTCGACATCCTGGCCGGCCGAGGTCCGCAGCAGTATGGGCTGGACGGAACCGTGATCCAGCCGTCCGCTGCTTCGGAGGTCCCCACCTTCTTCGGCCCCCCCGATAGCCCGCTGTTCGGTGTTGTCCACCTACCCGCCGATCGGCGTATACGCGGCGGCGTCATCATCTGCCACTCGCTCGGCAAGCAGGCGGTGCACAGCGTTGTGGCCGAAAGAATCCTCGCCTGCGACCTGGCCGACCGCGGCTTCGCCGTACTTCGTTTCGACTATCTGTGCACTGGCGACTCCGCCTACCCGCAAACATGTCCGGACGCTGTTGACAACTGGCGCCGCAGTATCGGATACGCGATCGACTACCTGACCGAAGCCGGTGCCAGCCGGATCACCGCGATCGGCATGCGGGCGGGTGGAATCCTGCTCAGCAACTATCTTCAGACCCCGCAACCGGTCGGGCAGGCACAGGTCGACAAGGTCGTCTACCTGGATCCAATCGGCTCCGGCCGCCGTTTCCTGCGTGAACAGGAAGCACTCTTTCGCATTGCAGTAGCTGACGACGATCCGGAGGACGGATCCGGCGACACGGTGTCCATCATCGCCGCCCGACTCAGTACGGTGGCGGCCAGGGAACTAAGCGCACTGAAATTGACAGCCCAGCGGCCGGATTGCATCGAGCACTTCCTAGTCCTGCGGACAGCTGCGTCGGACAGCGGTGTCACCGCACTGGCCGCGACCCCAGGGATACAGTCCACTTCGGTCGAGGGCTTGATCGAGTTCGACCAGCCCGACTCAGTTTCTCCTCCGATACCGTTCACCGCGATCGACGCAGTCGTCAACTGGGTCGACGAGGCCAGTTCGGCGACAGAACGCACTCCCGTGGAGGCGACGTTCCGCGACACGGCCCGCACACCGGTGGACGGAACGCCTGAGCACGGCTTCGTGGTCGAGCGAATTGAAACAATTGGGGAGAACGGCCTTTTCGCCATCAGGACCATGCCTGAGAATGCCACGCCCGGCGACGGAAAAGTGGTTCTCTTCCACGGGACAGGGCTGGATCCCCACTTAGGGCCGGTCCGAGAGTGGGTCGAACTGTCCCGGCGGATCGCACAGTGTGGCGCACAGGCCGTGCGCTGGGACCGGACCGGCGTCGGTCAGTCCGGGGCGGTCCGCAGGACCCACTGGGAACCGGTTTACTCAAGCGCCCACGTCGCCGACGCCGTCACCATGACGCGGCACGCCGCAAAAGACGCAGCCCAGGTGCGATCGATCGGAATCTGCTCAGGTGCGTGGTACGCCGCCCACGCCCTTCGAGTCATCGCCTCCGGGTCGGTCGTTCTCGTCAACCCGCTCATCTGGAACTGGCGCAGCAGCGCCAGCTTCATATGGCAATGGCACGCCAAAAAGATGGTGGTGCCGTCCGTGCCGTCCGCGCCGTTCCGCAAGACCGAATACGCCCGTCGAGCGGCCATCGAGTGGTTGAAGCCGGCACGTGCCCAGATGAAACGGGTTGCCCTGACGTACGCACCGCGCTTCATCCGCCTATTGCTGGGCTGGCTCGGTCTGGCGCAGGTACCCGAGACGGTGCTGGCCCCATTGGCAAGGCGCGGGGTCAAGACGACGGTTCTGCTGTGTCCCCAGGACACCGAGCTCTTCAGAATTCAGGGTGGAAATTCCGCCATCCGCCGGCTCGCCAGCAAAGCAGCGCCGCCGCAACTGATAACGCTGGCCAAGGGTGACCACGCCGGATACTCCGACGCGGTGGTGACCGCCATCCGGCAGACGGTGCTTCAGTCGATCATCGATCCCGCCGACGACGAAGTCCAGCCGCGGGCGAAGCCCGACCATCTGGGGGCCAATCGCGAGTTGCGCCAGAGCTTCACCTGGCGAACCCTGGCCGCTGCGGTGGGCATGGTGTCGACGTTCGCGCTGACAGTCATCGTCGTGCGCACTCTCGACTCCCACGAGGCGGCGACCTTCTTCGCCATCCTTGCGGCCTTGTCGATCGGGCCACTTATCGGGCGGCTGGGCCTGGGTCCAAATGTCATCCGGCTGATACCCGCAGAACCCGATCCCGAGGGCCGTCGCCGGATCGCCGGGGTACATCTGCGCGCAACATTTCTGATGTCGTGCCTGAGCGCCCCTTTCATCGCTTTTGTGGGCTGCAACGGTCTGCTCGGCCACCGGAATTTCTGGCCGATCTTCGTGATGACGACACTGCTCATCGCCATCGAGTCGACGCGACTCATGGTCAGCGACATCTTCGCCGCAACCGGTCGTGTGCGCGCCTCCGTTGCGACGATGCACTACATTCGCAGCGCTTTGGTTCTCCCCATCGTGGCGGCGGTGACCTATGCCCTGAGCCGCCCGACCTTGGTGGAAGTGCTGGCGGCCTACCTGGCGGTCGCGACGTTGCAGTTCACGGTCGCGTTGGTGTTCTCGCGGAGGAATATTGCGCTGTTCGGGCCCACCGGGGGCATCAGGACGTTACGCAAAGCGATCGGCGAGGGCACCCAGCTGTTCACTCTCGAGTTCTCGGGCTTCATGATGACGCAAGGCACCATCTGGTTGGCTACGGCCATCTTCGCGCCGCTGGCCGCTGCGCAGTACGCGGCGGCCGCCACACTGGCGATGCAGGTGACAATTCTGGAGACCTTGTCCACACTGGCCGTCACCCCGCCAGCCGCGAGACTGTGGGTGGCTGGGCGGAAAGACGACCTGGTTCGCACACTGTCCAACGCGTCCACCCTCAACACACTCATCGCGCTGGTGGTGGTGGGTCTGATCGCAGCGTTCGGTCCGTTCGCCATCGAACTCGCCTACGGTCCGGCGATGCGGCCCGCCAGCACGCTACTGCTCATCCTCGCCGCGAGCGGGATAATCCAGGCCATCTTCAACGTCAACGTCACGGTGCTGATCGTCGGGGGTTATATCAGGGCTGCGGCGCGTACCGCCGCGGCCGTTTTGGCGGTCGCGCTGCCGAGTGCCGTTTTAGCCGCACGGTTGGGCGGGCCGCTCGCGCTGGCTATCGTGTCATCGGTCAGTGTGGCCCTGATGTCGATCTGTCAGTGGCTCACTGCCCGGCAAGTTCTGGCGCGTGCGCCGCACGCCCACCTGCGGCCGATTCGGGCCGCTCGCGAACTGATGAACGACCAATCCACGACGGCCGAACCGGAGTTGGACGCCTTATCGACGGCGGCCAGCTAACCTGGCTGCCGACCTGTCGCATCCGCAACGCTGTCCACCAATCGAGCGAACCCGACGACTGGAGCCACATGGGTAACGAAGCGCGAGTGAGATTGTCTCGTTGGATCACTCCACTCTGGCCTATGACGATGATCGGAGTGTTGGCGGGTGCCGTGCTCGGCGGCTTTGCACTAGACACCAAGGGACCCGCGGTCGCCGTCGCCACCATCAAAATTGAGCAACCAATCAGCCCGAACCAGATCATGACGGGCAGCCTCCAGTCTCCCGATACCCAGCAAAGCTACCTCTCCGGCGAGATCGCATATCTCAAATCTCCCGGCTTCGCCGAAGCGGTCGCCAAGGAACTCCAACAGACGACCCGGCCCACACTGTCGGCAGTCCAGGACGTCCAGTCGGCGCTCGTTACGGTATCGGCCAGCGCGCCGAACGCACAGGAGGCACAAAAGGCCGTCGATGCGGCGCTCAAGGCCTACCACGACCACCTTCAGCAACAAGCCAAGGAACAAGGACAGGCGGCGATCGATGCGATCAACGCCGTTATCGACCAGGTGAATGGATCAGCCGCAGCCGCGCAAGCCGCCGCAGCAGCAGCGGCGGCAGCGGCAGCCGGCGACCCCGCTGCTGCCGCCGCGGCAGCAGCAGCCGACGCGGCAGCGGCCGCCGCAGCCGCGCAAGCCCAGCAAAACACCGCCCGCATTCAGCAACTTGACGATCAACGCCTGGCGATCCAGGTGCAGACGCAGCGTGCAGCGGGGCCGGAGATCATTGCACCGACTCGCCCGACCGAAGTCAGCGGCGCCCCCGGTTGGGCGTTGGGCGCAGTCGGCGGTGGGCTCCTCGGCGGGATTGGGGCGCTGGCAGCGGCGATGGGATGGCGGCGATGGGTCGGTGCGATCAACTCACCCGCCGCGCTCGGAGACGACGTGGACCACCCGTTGCAGCCTGTTGTTCACCTCGGATCGCGCGGCGACACCAAGCCCGACGCAGGGCTGGCGCGGTCGCTATTCGCGCAACTCCCCACTCCGCGCAACGGCGACCTGCTGGTGGTGGGAGCGTCTGCGAACTCCGGATCGGCGGAAGTGGCACGACTCATCGCTTTCGCCGCCGCAGAGCATCAGAGAGTTTATGTCGAGCGCCTTGTCGATCGGGCGCCGATCCTCGACGCGACCTCACGTCACCGTTCTTTCGATTCTGCGGACTACCCGGGCGAAATGACCGTCATCGACGGCGGCTCGCTGGAAACCTGCCCCGGTCTTGCCGAAGCTGCCGCAACCGCCCGGCAGATCATCGTCGTGGTCATGCTCGGACTGGACCTCGCCGACAGCGTGCGTATCGTGGCTCAATTCGCCCGGTCCGCCGGGGTTCCGATTTCAACCGTACTGACCCGCCGGAAGTTTTGGTCCCGCCGCCCGGCCAGGCGAGCCGGACACACCCCTTCGAAACCGACTCAACCCGCGACGTCGACCGGCGAGCCGTCCAACGTCCAGTCGGAAGTCGCATAATCACTCTGAGGCGCATCGGACGTCAGAAGCGGCAAGCTTGATTGACTGACGTGAATCCTGCTGAAGGAAATACCTTCAACGCGGCCACCGCCAAGGACCACAGCGACGTTCCGTTCAGCCGACGGCGTGGTATCAACGATGTCCACGTCGGAGATCGCCACATTGCGTACGTATTTGCCCGCATTGCCTGCGTACACCAACACGGCACCCTGGACGATATCGGTGTCCACATTCGCTCTGGTCACACTGCCGCCGGAGACGGTGACGTCGGCGACCGATTCGGTGAAATAGGGCGCACCCTCTGACGCGACGTAGATCCCAGCCGCATTCGTATTGGCCACATCGAAGTCGCGTATGGCGACATTGCTGCCACCCACGACCGTAATTCCCCGCCCCCAACGGGTGCTCGCCACATGGACCTGGCTGATGTCGATGTGATGGCAGAGCGCCGAGTCAGCGGTGTAGGACACCACGGCCACGGCATCGTCACCGGTTTGTTCGGCGGACACGTTGGCGACTTGTCCGTTTCGGCTGCCGGCGGTGATGTGAATCCCGTCAGCCCGGGTTGCCCGAATGCTCATGGAGTCGATCCTGAAGCCGTCGACCCCGTAGACGAAGACGCCGGCTGCCGCCGAACCGATGATCGTCACGTGATCGACGGTGGCCCGATTCCCGCGGAGAACAAGCTTGTGTTGGTCGAGCCCTTCCCAGCGCTTGCCGTCCGTGGGCGCCGTCAACGTCAGATTCGCGACTTGGACACCATCGGCCGCGACCAGCAATGCCGACGTTTCGTCGTTGGTGGCCTGCAGCGTCGCTCCGTTACCGTCGATGCGAACACCCGGTACGCGAACAGTGATCACGCCGCTGTGCGCATAGACCCGTTGCTCCAGTACGAGGGTCTCGCCGGGCTTGAGCGCGTCGAGGCGGCCCTGCAACTCAGCGGTGCTGTCTGGAAGAGGCGAACCGTTCGACGGTGACACCGACCGGCATCCGGCGACCCCAACGAGCACGGCCGTGGTGATGAATGTTCTTCTACGCATCCTTGCTCCGAGGCCCATCCCCGTCGATCAGGGTCGACCGCCAACTTTAGCGCGGCTCCTGGCCAATGACACCCCGACGATCAGCAGAGCGATCCACGCATACGTCGCCCGACCTTGCGGCCAGTAGAGGTATCGGGGCATCTCCAGGAGGCCGAGGAAAAACAGAGGATAAAACAACAGGCCAAAGGTCTTGGCTTGGCGGAAAGAGCTGTAGAGAAATCCTGCGACCAGGCCGATCGCCAGGCAGCACAGGATTCCACCGACTGTCCCGTAGTCGACGAAAGGTCCCACGTAACCACTCTGGTTGTTGAACTCTGGATTTCCGAACTGTTCCAGGACGCCGAAGTAGAGAGAATCACCTATCGGCCGGTACGGGGGCACATGACCGCCGAGCCTCTCGTAGAGGTGAGCGGACAGGATGCCCGGTGCCGACCAGAATCCGTCGAGGGTGTCAAACGGCAACCGATTCGGCCACTGCAGATGGCTGAGAACCAGGTGCCCGTTGTTCAGCGCGGTGGTGTAGTAGCCCGCGAATCTGCTGAGAACGAATTGGGGATAGGACATGGTCGTGTGATCCCGGTAATAGTTCCACGACCGGAAGTACTCGAATGCCCCGAACATCACGAGAAGGGCCACCAGGGACACGACCGGGAGAAACTGCGCTACACGCCGCCCCGTGCCGCGTTGCGCAGCCACGCGGGCCGCGAGTACCACACCGACCGGGACGACCAATTCAATAATCGCCAGACGCTCGGAGAAAATGTACGTCCGGGGCAGAGCGAGGCCAATGACGGTAAGCAGCTTCGCCAACTCGCTCCGCGAGTACTCGTTCGCCAGCAGAACGGATGAGATCACGACTGCGGCGAGACCGAATTGCGTCATGGTGGTCACGCCGGGAATGGTCCCGATCGAATCTCGCACGGGCGCACCGGAATCGTTCGTCGGCGATAACAGAGCCGCCGGCGAAATTCCCTTACGCGCGATCAGGAAGGCGAACCCCGCGTAGCCTGTGACAGTCAACGTGGTCAACAGCGTGCCCGCCCTCCGGAGGAGATGAGCGGAGCGTTGGTCGAGGGCAGGCCACTCGGCCGACAGTGACCGATCCCCTCGGGTTAGCGCGATCGCAACGAGTGACCCGAAGGCAATGGCCGCCGCACCGCATCCGAACAGAAACAGGGTATGGGCGGTCACCGACTTCGGCGTTCGCCACAACGCACGGAAGACGTCGTCGCCCAGCAACGCCGTCGGCACGATGGACACCGCCGCTACTGACAGCGATACGAGGACCGGTGACAGCCACCAAAGTCGCGGAGTTGCATGCTTTGCACGCTTATGCATGACGTCGCCGCCAGCAATCGCCGAATGCAAAAGCCTTCTTCCCGTGAGCAGAATCTCTTCCCCGGCGCTGAGTCTAGCCGGGGCAAAAGGACATCGGGCAGACTCGTCGCCGACCGGGTTCCTGAGACTGCAACCGCGCATCGTTAGGCTGTCCGGCATGGCTTCAGAGCTTGTACCGGTTCGTCTCGGCGTCACCGCGGGTGACCTTTACACGTTGTGGGCACCCCGCTGGCGCGACGCCGGCGACGAATGGGAGGGCTTCCTCGGCTTGGACGAGGACCTCTACGCATTCGAGTCGGTGGCCGATCTGACGGCGTTCGTGCGGAGCGGCGCCGACAACGACCTCGCCGACCACCCGGCCTGGGACCGGTTGGCCAAGGCCAACGCCCACAAGCTGCAGCCCAAGGAGGACCGGCAGGCCGACCTGATCGGTGTGGCCGAGTTGCTGGCGGAGAAGCCCTCCGAGGCGGCGGTCAACTCGCTGGCCAACACGCTGGCCATCGTCTCCTCGATCGGTTCTGTGTGCGAGCTTCCCGCGGTCACCCGGTTCTTCAACGGCAACCCCACGCTGGGACTGGTGTCGGGCGGCATCGAGCAGTTCAACGGGCGAGCCGGCCGCAAGCGGTGGGCCGGCATCGGTGAGATCGTCGCCCGCAGCTGGGACGGTGTGGTGTCGGCGATCGACGAGGTCATCACCACCCCGGCCGTCGACGCGAACGCGTCCGCGCAGGCCGCCGCCGAGCTCGAGGAGCCGTGGGAGGACCTCGACGAGGCCGACGACACGTCGATCGCGGCGCTGGCCGACGGCGCGGAGAACGACGACGAGCATCCGGCGGCCGGCTCGGCGGTGTCGGGGCGCAGGCTGGTGTTGGGGAGTGACGCCAACTTCTGGGAGCAGGTGGGCATCGACCCCGTGCGGGTGATGACCAGTGGCGGCACGCTCTACACACTGCGCTGCTACTTCGACGACAAGCCGATCTTCCTGGGCCGCAACGGCCGCATCAGCGTGTTCCCGTCCGAACGGACGCTGGCCCGCTACCTGGCCGACGAGCATGACCACGACCTGTCGGACCTGAGCACCTATGACGACATCCGCACCGCGGCCACCGACGGCTCGCTGCGGGTCGATGTCACCGAGGACAACGTCTACGTGCTCAGCGGTCTGGCCGACGACATCACCGACGGACCGGGGGCCATCGACCGTGACCAGCTGGCGTTGGCGGTGGAGTTCGTCCGCGACGTCGGCGACTACTCCGAGGACGACACCATCGACCGGCTGCTCGACGGGGATACCGCCCTGGGCCGCCTGGTGAACCACACCCTGGACCCGGAGTCGGCCGGCCGGGCCGCCGGTCCGTATTCGCAGGCGGTCGCGGAGTGGGAAGAGTTGGAGAGATTCGTCGAGTCGCGGCTGAGGCGCGAGTAACGCGCCGAAGGCGGCGACGAGTATCGAACCAGCGTCGCGGCTGAGGCGCGAGTAACGCGCCGAAGGCGGCGACGAGTATCGAACCAGCGTCGCGGCTGAGGCGCGAGTAACGCGCCGAAGGCGGCGACGAGTATCGAACCGGCGTCGCGGCTGAGGCGCGAGTATCGATCTATCCCACCAGCACCGCATACCGCGGCTTGATCACCTCATCGATGATGGCCAGCCGCTCATCGAAGTGAATGAACGCCGACTTCATCGCGTTGACGGTGAACCGCTCCAGATCGCTCCACCCATACCCGAACGCCTCCACCAGCCGGAGCATCTCCTGGCTCATGGTGGTGTCGCTCATCAGCCGGTTGTCGGTGTTGACGGTCACCCGAAAGCGCAACCGCGCCAGCAGGTCGAATGGGTGCTGCTCGATGCTGGGCACCGCACCGGTCTGCACGTTGGAACTCGGGCACATCTCCAACGGAATTCGCTTGTCCCGCACCAGTGCCGCCAGCTGCCCCAGACGCGCGGCGCCGTCGGGCAGCACCTCGATGTCGTCGACGATGCGAACCCCATGGCCCAGGCGGTCGGCCCCGCAGAACGCCAGTGCCTCGTGGATGGACGGCAGCCCGAACGCCTCCCCGGCATGAATGGTGAACCGCGCGTTGTTGGCGCGCATGTACTCGAACGCGTCGAGATGGCGCGACGGCGGAAACCCGGCCTCCGCGCCCGCGATGTCGAACCCGACGACACCCTTGTCGCGGAACCGGATCGCCAACTCGGCGATGTCACGCGACCGCGCGGCATGCCGCATCGCCGTCACCAGACAGCGGACTTTGATGATGCGCCCCATGCCCTCGGCGGCCTTCTCCCCGTCGGCGAATCCGGCCAGCACCGCCTCGACCACCTCATCGAGGGACAGCCCACCGCTGAGGTGCAATTCGGGCGCAAAGCGGATCTCGGCGTAAACCACATTGTCGGCGGCCAGGTCTTCCACACACTCCCGCGCAACCCGGTGGAGCGCCTCCGGCGTCTGCATCACCGCCACGGTATGGGCGAAAGGTTCGAGATACCGGACGAGTGAACCGCTGTGCGCCGCCGTACGAAACCAGGCCGACAGTTCGCTTTCGTCGGTGCTCGGCAGGCCCTGGTAGCCGACCTGCCCGGCCATCTCGATGACGGTGGCCGGCCGCAGGCCCCCATCGAGGTGGTCATGCAGCAGCGCCTTGGGCGCCTGCCGGATCATCTCCAGGGTCAAGGGCGTGGTCATCGGGATTCATTGTGCTCCGGCGAGGCTGAGATTTTGTGCACATCGCGCGGTTGCCCACCCTTGCGGGTCCGGCGGCCCGAGATTGCTCGAACACCCGTATCCCCTTGTCATGCACGGTCTTCTGGTTCACCGTCACCCCGGGTGCCCGACATTGCGGCCCAATCATGGCGATTCGGGTCCGCAGCCGTAATCCCTGCGTCACTCTTTTCGCAGTACAAACAGAGTTAGAGTCCACCTGAATCCGAGGAGTTGGAGGCGCAGATGAGTAGTACGCGGCGACGGACTCTCTACCGCGGAGACCCCGGCATGTGGTCCTGGGTGCTGCACCGCATCACCGGCGCGACGGTGTTCTTCTTCCTCTTCGTCCATGTGCTCGACACCGCGCTGGTCCGGGTCAGCCCGCAGGCCTACAACGAGGTCGTCGACACCTACAAGACGCCGATCATCGGGCTCATGGAACTCGGCCTGGTGGCATGCGTTCTCTACCACGGGCTCAACGGGCTACGGGTGATCCTCGTCGACTTCTGGTGGAAGGGCCCGCGGTACCAACGGCAGATGCTCTGGGGCGTCGCCGCGGTCTGGCTGCTGGTCATGGTCCCGGCCACCGTCGTGATCGGCATGCACATGGCGGAGCGGTTCCTGTGACCACCAGTGAGAACCGCCTCGGACCGCCGGCACCGGTCATCGAGACCAGCCTCGACCGCCCGGCAAGCCTGGACAACCCGCGCGCCCCGCGGAAGCGCACCGGCATGCCGAACTTCGAGAAGTACGCATGGCTGTTCATGCGGTTCTCCGGCGTCGCGCTGCTCTTCCTGGTGATCGGACACCTGTTCATCGGGCTGTTCTGGGAGGACGGCGTCTACCGCATCGATTTCAACTACATCGCCCAGCGCTGGGCGTCGCCGTTCTGGCAGATCTGGGACGTGGTCATGCTGTGGCTGGCACAGCTGCACGGCGGCAACGGTATGCGCACGATCATCGCCGACTACTCACGCAAGGACTCGACCCGATTCTGGCTCAACAGCCTGTTGGCGGTGTCGATGCTGCTGGTGCTCGTGGTCGGCACCTACACCCTGTTGACCTTCAACCCGAACATCTCCTAGGAGATCGCCGAATGATTCAGGTTCACAAGTACGACGTGGTGATCGTCGGCGCCGGCGGCGCCGGCATGCGCGCCGCGGTGGAGGCCGGCCCGCGGGTGCGGACGGCGGTGCTGACCAAGCTGTATCCGACCCGCAGCCACACCGGGGCGGCGCAGGGCGGCATGTGCGCCGCGCTGGCCAATGTCGAAGAGGACAACTGGGAGTGGCACACCTTCGACACGGTCAAGGGCGGGGACTACCTCGCCGACCAGGACGCCGTCGAGATCATGTGCAAGGAGGCGATCGACGCCGTCCTGGATCTCGAGAAGATGGGCATGCCGTTCAACCGGACGCCGGAGGGACGCATCGACCAGCGCCGGTTCGGCGGCCACACCCGCGACCACGGCAAGGCGCCGGTGCGCCGGGCCTGCTACGCCGCGGACCGCACCGGCCACATGATCCTGCAGACGCTCTACCAGAACTGCGTCAAGCACGACGTCGAGTTCTTCAACGAGTTCTACGCACTGGATCTGGTGCTCACCGAGACGCCGCGCGGCCCGGTGGCCACCGGCGTCGTCGCCTACGAACTGGCCACCGGTGACATCCACGTCTTCCACGCCAAGGCGATCGTGCTGGCGACCGGCGGCTCGGGGCGGATGTACAAGACCACCTCCAACGCGCACACCCTGACCGGCGACGGCCTGGGGATCGTGTTCCGCAAGGGACTTCCCTTGGAAGACATGGAGTTTCACCAGTTCCATCCGACCGGGCTGGCCGGGCTCGGCATCCTGATCTCCGAGGCGGTTCGCGGCGAGGGTGGCCGGTTGCTCAACGGCGAGGGCGAGCGATTCATGGAACGCTACGCACCCACGATCGTCGACCTCGCCCCGCGCGACATCGTCGCCCGCTCCATGGTGCTCGAGGTGCTCGAGGGGCGCGGCGCAGGGCCGCGCAAGGACTACGTCTACATCGACGTCCGCCACCTCGGCGAGGACGTCCTGGAGGCGAAGCTGCCCGACATCACCGAGTTCTCACGCACGTACCTCGGTGTGGACCCGGTCAAGGAACTGGTGCCGGTATACCCCACGTGCCACTACGTGATGGGCGGAATCCCGACGACACTCATCGGTGAGGTGCTGCGCGACAACACCCACGTCGTTCCCGGGCTCTACGCCGCCGGGGAATGCGCCTGCGTCTCGGTGCACGGCGCGAACCGGCTGGGCACCAATTCCCTGTTGGACATCAATGTCTTCGGCCGGCGGGCCGGCCTGGCCGCCGCCTACTACGCCCAGGGCAACCCGCGCATGGACATGCCCGAGGACCCGGCGGGCATGGTCACCAACTGGGTGGCCGACATCCTGTCCGAGCACGGCGAGGAACGGGTCGCCGACATCCGCAGCGAACTGCAGCAGTCGATGGACAACAACGCCGCGGTGTTCCGCACCGAGGAGACCCTCAAGCAGGCGCTCACCGACATCCACGCGCTCAAGGAGCGCTACTCCCGAATCTCGGTGCACGACAAGGGGAAGCGCTACAACAGCGACCTGCTGGAGGCCATCGAACTGGGTTTCCTGCTAGAGCTCGCTGAGGTCACCGTGGTCAGTGCGCTGAACCGCAAGGAGTCCCGCGGCGGGCATGCCCGCGAGGACTACCCCAACCGCGACGACACCAACTACATGCGACACACCATGGCCTACAAGGAAGGTCGCGACCTACTGTCCGACATCCGCCTGGACTACAAGCCCGTGGTTCAAACGCGGTACGAGCCGATGGAGCGGAAGTACTGAGATGACTATCGCCCCCTCCCCCGCCAGTCCGCCGCTCCCCCCGGTTCCCGAGGGTTCGGTGATGGTGACCCTCAAAATCGCCCGCTTCGACCCCGAGAACCCGGACCGCTACGCCGACAGCGCCGGCTGGCAGAGCTTCCGGGTCCCGTGCCTGCCCAGCGACCGGCTGCTGAACCTGCTGATGTACACCAAGAGCTACCTCGACGGCACGCTGACGTTCCGGCGTTCGTGCGCGCACGGGGTGTGCGGGTCGGACGCGATGCGGATCAACGGCGTGAACCGCCTGGCGTGCAAAGTGCTGATGCGCGACCTGCTGCCCGCTCCTCCCCGTGGTCGCTCCGCAGGCTCCGCTCCGGCAGGCAAGCCGTTGACCATCACCATCGAGCCCATCCGCGGCCTGCCCGTGGAGAAGGACCTGGTGGTCGACATGGAACCGTTCTTCGACGCCTATCGCGCGGTCAAGCCGTACCTGATCACCAGCGGCAACGCGCCCACCCGGGAGCGGATCCAGTCCCAGACCGACCGGGAGCGCTACGACGACACCACCAAGTGCATCCTGTGCGCCTGCTGCACCACGAGTTGCCCGGTGTTCTGGAACGAGGGCAGCTACTTCGGACCGGCGGCGATCGTCAATGCCCACCGGTTCATCTTCGACAGTCGAGACGAAGGCGCCGCCGAACGACTGGAGATCCTCAACGAGGTCGACGGCGTGTGGCGCTGCCGCACCACCTTCAACTGCACGGACGCCTGCCCACGCGGCATCGAGGTAACGAAGGCGATTCAAGAAGTTAAGCGAGCGCTGCTGTTCGCCAACTGAGCGCGTACGCTCATACCACTTTCGGCCAAACGGTCGGAAAGAGTCTCTTCGGCCGGCAGGCCGGACAGCTGGTCAAGGAGCGGCCATGAGCAAGGGCGAACTCACCGTCGAAAAACCCACCGGAGGGGTGGACAGCAAGGGCCTCAAAGGCGGGGCGCTGGGCCTGTTGTCCAGTGTCGTGGTCGGGATGGCCTCCACGGCCCCGGCCTACTCGCTGGCGGCCAGCCTCGGCCTGATCATCGCCAGCGGCGGCGCGCTGCTGGCCGGCGTCAAGGCGCCGGCGATCATTTTGCTGGCCTTCATCCCGATGTGGATGATCGCAGTCGCCTACCAGGAATTGAACAAGGCCGAGCCGGACTGCGGCACCACGTTCACCTGGGCCTCACGGGCCTTCGGACCGCTGGTGGGCTGGATGGGCGGCTGGGGCATCATCGCCGCCGACGTCATCGTCATGGCCAACCTCGCCCAGATCGCGGGCTCGTACTCGTTCACCCTCGTCGGCGCCTCCGACCTGGCCGGGAGCACCTTCTGGTCGACGGTGGCCGGCATCATCTGGATCATCCTGATGACCTACATCTGCTATCGGGGCATCGAAGTCTCGGCGCGCATCCAGTACGCGCTACTCGGAATCGAGCTGACGGTGCTGGTCGCCTTCGCCGCCGTGGCGCTGTTCAAGGTCTACACCGGTCAGGCCGAGAGCTACTCCATCAAGCCGTCGATCGACTGGTTCTGGCCCGCCGGTCTGGACTTCTCCACCGTGATCGCACCGGCTCTGCTGACCGCCCTGTTCATCTACTGGGGCTGGGACACCGCGGTGGCCTGCAACGAGGAGTCCGACGACCCGGGCACCACGCCGGGCCGGGCGGCGGTGATCTCCACCTTCCTGCTGCTGGCCACGTACGCCACGGTTTCCGTTGCCACCATCGCCTTTGCGGGGGTCGGCACCGAGGGCGTCGGCCTGGGCAACGCCGACAACGCCGACGACGTGTTCGCCGCCGTCGGCCACGACCTGTTCGGGGAGAGCGCCGTCGGCAAGATCGGGCTGATGCTCCTGGCCGCGTCGATCCTGACCTCCGCGTCGGCCTCCACCCAGACCACGATCCTGCCGACCGCGCGCACCACCCTGTCGATGGGCGTCTACAAGGCCCTGCCGAGTTCGTTCGCCAAGATCCACCGCAAGTACCTGACCCCCACCACGTCCACCATTGCGATGGGCGTGGTGTCGATCGTGTTCTACCTGCTGTTCACCCTTGTCAGCCCCAACCTGTTGACGGCACTGATCGGCTCGGTCGGCCTGATGATCGCCTTCTACTACGGACTGACCGGCTTCGCGTGCGTGTGGTTCTACCGCAAGGACCTCACAAAGTCCGGCCGCGACCTGATGATGAGGGGCGTGGTTCCCCTGCTCGGCGCGCTCATCCTCACCGCGGTGTTCGTCTACGGGCTCATCCAGTACGCCAAGCCGGACTGGCTGACCGACGACGACGGCAACAACGTCACGATCCTCGGGTACGGCGCGGTCGCCGTGGTCGGTATCGGCGCCCTGGCGCTGGGCCTGGTCGCGATGGCGGTGTGGTGGATCGCCTCGCCGGCTTACTTCCACGGCCATACCCTGCCGCGGCGCTCGAGCGTCGACCTCGTGCTGGCGCCGCCGGTGAACGTCGAGCCGATGTTCGGCCTGCCGGACTCCGGCGACATGCCGACGGTGATCGCCCCCGACCTGTCGAACCTGCCTCCCGGCGAGACCGCGATCAATCCGGAAACGGGCGAGGAGTTCACCAAGGCGGACTAGCCCCCCGGCTCAGCGCAGCGTGAAAATTGTTCGGTGCCAAGGTTTCTCGACGACACCCGTGATGTCACTGATCACATGCTTGATGGTGAGATACTCCTCGAAGGAGTAGTCCGACATGTCCTTGCCGAAGCCCGACGCACCGACCCCGCCGTGCGGCATCTCGCTGATGATCGGGATGTGGTCGTTGATCCACACGCAGCCGGCCTTGATCTCCCGCGACGCCCGCTGAGCGCGGTACACGTCGCGGGTCCAGGCTGAAGCGGCCAGCCCGTAGTCGGTGTCGTTGGCCTGGCGCAGGGCGTCGTCGTCGCCGTCGTGGCGCCGCACCGTCAGCACCGGGCCGAAGATCTCGTCGCGGTAGACCTCGGAATCCTCGGCGACGTCGGCCAGCAGCGTGGGCAGGTAGAAGGAGCCGGGCAGATCCGGCGCCTTGCCGCCGGTGACCACTCGCGCACCCTCCGCCGGGGCGCGGTCGACCATCCCCGCGACCTTGTTGCGGTGCGCCATCGTGATCAGCGGCCCGAGGTCGGTGTCGGGGTCCTGCGGATCGCCCACGACCAGCTTGCCCATCAGTTCGGCCACGCCCGAGATGAAATCGTCGTAGAGGTCGGCGGCCACGATCGCGCGGGTGGCGGCGGTGCAGTCCTGACCGGTGTTGATCAAGGCGCCGGCCACCGCGCCGTGAACCGCGGCGTCGAGGTCGGCATCGTCGAACACCACGAAGGGGGCCTTGCCCCCGAGTTCGAGTTGGGTGCGATGGCCGTGAATCGCCGCCGCGGCCATGACCTTTCGGCCCACCGCCGTCGACCCGGTGAACGTGACCACGTCGACGTCACGGTGTCCGGCCAGCGCGGTTCCGACGTCGGCCCCGGCACCGGTCACGACGTTGAGCACCCCGGCCGGCAGGCCCGCCTCACCGGCCAGCCGAGCCATGGTGAGCGTCGTGAGCGGGGTGATCTCGGCCGGCTTGATCACCACCGCGCATCCCGCCGCGAGGGCGGGGATGACTTTCCACACCGCCATCTGCAGGGGGTAGTTCCACGGGGTGATGGTGGCGACCACGCCGACGGCCTCCCGCCTGATCGAGGAGGTGTGGTCGGCGGAGTACTCCGCGGTGGCCTTGCCCTCGAGGTGGCGGGCCGCACCGGCGAAGAAGGCGATGTTGTCGATGCTGCCGGGGACGTCGAATTCGGTTGCCAGCCGCACCGGCTTGCCGGTCTGGCTCACCTCCTCGGCGATGACCTCCCCGGCGTGGGCCTCGAGGAGTTCGGCGAGCTTGAACAGGACGGCAGACCGCTCGCCCGGGGTGGCCGTCGACCAGCCGGGCAGCGCGGCCCGGGCCGACGCCACCGCGACGTCGACGTCGGCAGGGGTGGCGAGCGCCATCTCGGCGACCTGGTCGCCGGTGGCCGGATTGATCACACTGTGGCGGCCGCCCGAGGTGGTGACCGGGGCGCCGTCGATCCAACTGCTGGGAATCACGAGTAAATGCTACGCATTTCGTCGCGAAGATTGCTCAAAACAACGGATTCCGTGCACAATCATGGCATGCGCGACTCGGGAGTGCCCATCGGCCGGATTCCGGTGCGTGTCGTCCCGGGCCCGGTGGGCAGTTCACATCTCGACGAGATGTCCAAGGCCATCATCGAAAAGCTGCAACACGACGGCCGGCAGTCCTATGCCGGGATCGGCAAGGCCGTCGGCCTGTCCGAAGCCGCGGTCCGCCAGCGGGTGCAGCGCCTGATCGACGCCGGGGTGATGCAGATCGTCGCGGTCACCGACCCGATGCAACTCGGCTTCTCGCGGCAGGCCATGATCGGCATCCGCTGCCAGGGTGACGCCACGAAGGTGGCCGAACGGCTCGCGCAACTTGATTCGGTGGACTACGTGGTGCTCACCGCCGGCACCTACGACGCCATCGTCGAGGTGGTGTGCGCCGACGATTCGGAGTTGCTGGATCTGCTCAACACAGAGATTCGGGCAGTTCCCGGTGTGACGTCGACCGAGACGCTCGTTTACTTGAAACTCGTTAAACAACAATACAATTGGGGTACCCGATGACAACGCATCTGTCCGCTGATCTCTCCGCCAAGGCTGACCGGCACCTGTGGGGCCACTTCGCCCGGCACGGTGAGGGGATCACCCCGCCGATCATCACGCGGGGCGAGGGCGTCCACATCTGGGACAGCACCGGCAAGCGCTACATCGACGGCCTGTCCGGGCTGTTCACCTGCCAGGTCGGGCACGGCCGCAAGGAGCTCGCCGAGGCCGCCGCCAAGCAGGCCGAGACCCTGGAGTTCTTCCCGCTGTGGTCCTATGCCACCGAGCCGGCGATCGAGCTGGCCGAGAAGCTGGCCGGCTACGCCCCCGGCGACCTGAACCGCATCTTCTTCACCACCGGTGGCGGCGAGGCCGTCGAAAGCGCCTGGAAGCTGGCCAAGCAGTACTTCAAGCTGAAGGGCAAGCCGGGCAAGTTCAAGGTGATCTCCCGCTCCATCGCCTATCACGGCACGCCCCAGGGTGCGCTGGCCATCACCGGCCTGCCGACGTTCAAGATCCCGTTCGAGCCCATCACCCCCGGCGGCTTCCGCGTGCCGAACACCAACTGGTACCGCGCCCCGGAGGGCCACAACAGCGACATCAAGGAATTCGGACAGTGGGCCGCCAACCGGATCGCCGAGGCCATCGAATTCGAGGGCCCGGATTCGGTGGCCGCGGTGTTCCTCGAACCGGTGCAGAACGCCGGCGGCTGCTTCCCCCCGCCGCCTGGGTACTTCGAGCGGGTCCGCGAGATCTGTGACGAGTACGACGTGCTGCTGGTCTCGGACGAGACCATCTGCGCCTTCGGCCGGATCGGCTCGATGTTCGCCTGCAAAGACTTCAACTACGTGCCGGACATCATCACCACCGCCAAGGGCATGAGCTCGGGCTACTCCCCGATCGGCGCGATGATCGCCTCCGACCGCCTCTTCGAGCCGTTCAACGACGGCACCACCGCCTTCGCGCACGGCTACACGTTCGGCGGGCACCCGGTTTCGGCCGCGGTCGCGCTGGCCAACTTGAACATCTTCGAGCGCGAAGGCCTCAACGAACACGTGAAGACCACCGCACCGGCGTTCCGGGCCACCCTCGAGCGCCTGCTGGACCTGCCGATCGTCGGCGACGTCCGCGGCGAGGGCTTCTTCTATGGCATCGAGCTGGTCAAGGACAAGGCGACCAAGGAGATCCTCGACGACGAGCTCTCCGAGTGGCTGCTGCGCAGCTTCCTGTCGGTCGAGCTGTTCGAGGCCGGCTTGTACTGCCGTGCCGACGACCGCGGCGACTCGGTGATCCAGCTGGCGCCGCCGCTGATCAGCGATCAGGCGGTGTTCGACGAGATCGAGGGCATTCTGCGCGGGGTGCTCACCCGGGCCTGGGATCAGCTGCAGACCCGGGGCGACGCCTGGGCCGACGTCCGGCCCTGACCGCGGCGCGGAACGCAACAATAACCACACCAGTCACAGCGCGGCTCCCCGGAATCGCGCCCGCCATCGCCTAACCTGCGATGAATGCGGAGACCATTCCTGGGGGCGCGGGCTGCCGCCCTGGCCGCAACGCTGTTCCTGGTGGGCGCTCCCGTGGTGGCGTGGGGCGAGCCCGCACCCGCACCGGCTCCCGCACCTGCGCCGGCTCCCGCACCTGCGCCGGCCCCCGCACCTGCTCCAGCCCCGGCGCCGGACGCCGGACCCGCCCCGGATCCCAACAGCTGCCCGTACAAGGTCTCGACCCCACCGGCGGTGGACTCCTCGGAGGTCCCGACCGCCGGAGAGCCGCCGCAACCCCTGGCCGTCCCGACGACGCCCGTCGGCGGCGACGCCCTGGGCAGTTGTGGGGTGATCGTTCCGGCCGGGGCTCCCCCGCTGCCGGGCGACGTCTCCGCCGAGGCCTGGCTGGTCGCCGACATCGACACCGGTGACGTGATCGCCGCCCGCGACCCGCACGGCCGCCATCGCCCGGCCAGCATCATCAAGGTCCTGCTGGCCATGCAGGCCATCAACGAACTTCCGCTGGACCGGGTGATCGAGGGCACCCAGGAGGACGCCAACGCCGAGGGCACCAAGGTGGGCGTCGACCTGGGCGGCCACTACACCGTGAACGACCTGCTGCACGGCCTGCTCATGCACTCCGGCAACGACGCCGCCCACGCGCTGGCGATGGCGATCGGGGGCTCCGGAGGGCAGGAGCGAAGCGACCCGGGAAAACTGATGGACGTCGCGATGCAGAAGATCAACACGCTCGCCACGAAACTCGGCGCGCGCGACACCCGGGTGGCCACCCCGTCGGGCCTGGACGGCCCGGGGATGAGCACCTCGGCCTATGACATGGGGCTGTTCTACCGGTACGCCTACAACAACCCGACGTTCGCCAACATCGTGGCGACCCGCACCTACAACTTCCCCGGCCACCCGGCCAAGCCCGGTGAGACCTCCGACCACCCGGCCTACGAGTTGGAGAACGACAACAAGCTGCTGCTGAACTATCCGGGCGCGATGGGCGGCAAGACCGGGTTCACCGACGATGCCCGGCAGACCTTCGTCGGCGCGGCAAACCACGACGGCCGGCGGGTCATGGCGATCCTGCTGCGCGGCACCCGCGAGCCCATCGCCCCATGGGAGCAGGCCGCACATCTCCTCGACTACGGGTTCGCCACCAAGCCCGACACCAGGATCGGCAACCTGATCGAGCCCGACCCGTCACTCATTCCACCCAAACCCGAAGCGGCACCGGACAATACGCCGATCCTGGGCGGTGAGGCGCTGCCGGTGCGGATCGGCGTCGCGGTGGTCGGCACCATCATCGTGTTCAGTCTGATGCTGGCGGCGCGCTCGCTGAATCAGCGGGTTCAGGCGCGCTGACGCCGCCGGGCGCCTCGCTACCTTCAGCCGCCCACGCGGTCACGAACAGGACCAATCGCGCAGTCAGGTACGCGAACACCATCAGGCCGAAGACCGGGCCGAAGGCAGTGCCGGCCGGCCCGTGCATCACCGTCCGCAGGTAGACCGACCCCACCTGCTTGAACGCCTCGAACACCACCGCCGCCAACAGACCGGCCGCCGCGGCGCGCCGCATGTTCACCTGCTCGCGCGGAAGTCGCGCGATCATCCAGGTGAACATCAGCCAGGCGACCAGGACCGACAACAGCAGTGAGGCACCGCGCAACGCCCCGGCGACATTCAGCGGCCCACTCGCCAGCCAGGTGAGCCCCAGGGTGAGCACTGTCGCCGCAAACGTGGATACCAGCGCCACCAGGTCGGAGAGCTTGGCCGCGACGAAATCCTGCGGGGACGAGCTCTCGGGATTCCACATCTGCGTCAACGCGCCCCGTAGGTGGCTCATCCACGTCAACCCGGCCCACAGTGCCGTACCCAGGCCGATCAGGCCGACGGAGGTTCGGGAGTCGATGGCCGCATCCATCAGGCTGAGCACCTGGTTGGCGAAATCGCCCGTGACCGCCGACTTGACCCGGTTGTCGATCTCGGCCAGCAACTCCGGCCGGCCGGCGAGGAAGAAGCCCACCACCGCGAACCCGACCATCAACAGCGGGAACATCGCGAAGATCGTGTAGTACGTGACGGCCGCGGCGCAGAAGTCGCCCTGGGCCCGGTCATACCGCCGTTGGGCACGGATGACATGGTCCAACCACGGAAAGCGTGCCCGTAGGTCGTCCAGCCGCTTCTTCATTGCGCGGGCAGGAATCCCAGCCGCTCGTAGACCCGGCCCAGGGTCGCAGCCGACACCTCGCGGGCACGGTCGGCGCCCTTGGCGAGAACGGCCTGCAGTTCGGCCGGGTCGGCGAGCAGTTCGTCGACCCGCTGCTGGATAGGGGTGACGTAGGCGATCACGGCGTCGGCGGTCTCGGCCTTGAGGTCGCCATACCCGCGGCCGGCATACCCGGCGACGAGGTCGTCGACCGGCGTACCGGTGACCGCGGACTGGATGGACAGCAGGTTGGACACACCCGGCTTGGCCTCCGGGTCGAACCGGATCTCCCGTTCGCTGTCGGTGACCGCCGAGCGGATCTTCTTGGCCGACACCTTCGGATCGTCGAGCAGGTTGATCAGGCCGGCACCGGTGGCCGCCGACTTGCTCATCTTGGCCGTCGGCTCGGCGAGGTCGTAGATCTTGGCGGTCTCCTTGGCGATCATCACCTCCGGCACCACGAACGTCTCCGGGAAACGGGCGTTGACGCGCTGCGCAACATCGCGGGCCAGTTCCAGGTGCTGGCGCTGGTCCTCACCCACCGGAACCAGATCGGTGTCGTAGAGCAGCACGTCGGCAGCCTGCAGCACCGGGTAGGTGAACAACCCCACCGTCGTCGAGTCGGCACCCTGCTTGAGGGACTTGTCCTTGAACTGCGTCATCCGCGAGGCCTGCCCAAAACCGGTGAAACAGCCCAGCACCCAAGCCAATTCGGCATGAGCGGGCACGTGGCTCTGGACGAAGATCGTCGAACGGGCGGGATCGATGCCGAGCGCCAGGTACTGCGCGGCGGTAACCAGGGTGCGCCGGCGCAGCACCGCGGGATCCTGCGGGACGGTGATGGCGTGCAGGTCGACGACGCAGAAAAAGGTCTTGTAGTCGTCCTGCAACCCGACCCACTGCCGGACCGCGCCCAGGGCGTTGCCCAGATGCAGGGAGTCGGACGTGGGCTGCACGCCGGAGAACACGACACGGGGTTGCTGGCTCATGATGGGACAATCCTGTCATGCGAAAAATCCTGGCGGCGATGGTTGCCGCCCTGACGACGGCGTCGGTCCTCAGCGGTTGCTCCGGTGGCCCCGGATCCGGCGAGAAGCGACCGGCCGGCGCGGCGGTGGTCGTGGTCTCCGGCGGCGACGCGGTCAGCCCGTTCACCACCCCCGACCAGGCGTGCGCCACCGGGTTGGCGGCGGGCAACTCCGACACGGCGATCCGCGAGTACCTGCTCGGCAAGGGCTACACCGCCTACACCTCGCCGGCGATGAACGGCCGCGGACAGGTCGTCGACCAGCAGGGCTTCGGGGCCTTCGGCGTGTGCCCGGTGACGCTGCCGGAGAACATGACGGTCAACTCGACCGGCAGCATCGACACCGCCGGGGAGCACCTGGCCCGTTTCGTGAACTGGCTGCACGACGAGAAGGGCGTCACCGAGGTCGACTTCGTCGGCCACTCGATGGGCGGCCTGTACTCCCGGGCGGCCATCCGGGTGCTGGCCACCACGGACAGCAAGGTGAAGATCCGTTCGCTGACGACGATCGGAACACCGTGGCAGGGCTCCTATCTCTCCGACTACGCCAACGACCTGATGGCGCTGTCGGAGTGCCAGGGCGACAAGTTCTGCGAGTCGGCCGTCACACAGTTCAAAGAGCGGGTGCTGGAACTGATGGCGGGCTCGGGCCGCGAGGTCAACAAGAAGTTCCTGATGGGCAAGGACGGGTGGAACGCATTCCAGGCCGGGGTGCTCGACAGAATCCCGGTGGCACTGATCGCCGGCGGGAAGTTCACCGTGCCCGGGGCGGCGAACCCGGCGGTGTGGCCCAACGACGGCATCGTGGCCGAGGAGAGCGCACTGGCCAAGGCCATCAGCGACCCCGTCCTGCTGCACCGTCGCTGCTACGTCTTCGACGACACCCACAGCATCTTCGTGTCGAACGCGGCGGGACTGGAGTGGAAGACGGCACTGACCTGGGACCCAAGGGTTTTCGAGGTCTTGCACCGGGCTCTGCAGGACGCCCCCAAGGCGCTCGACGCGCCCAGCCGGGAAGGCTGCCCGGCGCCCTAACGGGGTGCGGGGACCGAGGGCATCAGCAACTCGACCGCCGCCTGCACGACGGCCTCCAGGTCTTCGCCGAGTGTGCCCAGCAGCCACTCCTGGGCCAGTTCCGCCATTGCGCCGGCGTACATCGCCGCGGAGACGAGGTCGGCGACGCGATCTGTCGTTGAGCTGACGGGCGTGTCGTGGAGCACGGACTTACGGAGCTGATCCTGAGTCACGGCGCGGCGCGCCGCGAGCACCGGGTTGGTTCTGGACTCGGTGAACAGAATCTTGCCGCGGCGCGGATCGCCTGAGCTGAAATGCAGCACGGCGGTGATGCCGGCCCGCAGTCTGGCGCGATCGTCCGGTTGTCCCGCCATCGCCCGGATCAGCGCGGCGATCAGGTCCGCGACCACGAAATCGTAAGTGGCACCGAGAAGTTCGTCGGTGTCGGCGAAGTTCTCATAGAAGTAGCGGTTGTTCAACTCGGCTTGACGGCAGACGGAACGGACGGTCACCGCGGACTCACCGTTCTCGCCGAAGAGTTCGAAAGCCGCCTGGACGAGCAGGTGCCGTCGTCCGGCCTGCCGGTCGACACGGGACAAGCCCGCCCATCTGGATGCCTTCCCCACCCCTTGAGGGTATCGGCCCACCGTGTTAATTTTTTTGGCAACGGGTGTTACCAAAGTGGGCGAGGCGTCGGAATGGAGGAACGGTCATGGACACGGTTCGGGGTGTAAAGCGCAGTGCCGCAGCATTGGCGCTCGGGTTGGGTCTGACCATCGCGGCGAGTCCCGCCGTGGCGGGCGCCGACGACACGGACACACCGTCGACGGACGCCCGGTCACCGCAGTCGACCGCACGCCGCGGCGGGGCCGCTGAGGCCCAGGGGACGCCGGCGCCGGCCACCGGCGATCCGCGCGCCCCCAGGCGGAACTCCGCCACCACGAGGACAGCCCCCGGTCCGGCGGCCGCGGACGCCACGCGACGACGCCCCGACAGCAACCCCAACACACCGATTCCGCCCGCAGCCGCAACGCCGGCGGACCCGGTCACGCCCACCGAGATGCCTACCGTCCCCGCCCACCCGGGCGTCGAGGCGCCCCTGGTGCGGGCAGTCACGGCCCCCGTCGCCGTGCAGGCGATCCGTGCCGCGGCGTCGGCGATCCGCGCGGTCACTCCCGCCGGCGCTGCACTTCCGATCGCCACCCGGCCCGCCCCGGCCGCGACGATGCCGTCGGCCGTGATGACCGCAACACCGCTGAACTCCTCGGGTCAGACACCGTCGGGCGCGGCCGCCGGCGCACGGCTCAATCCCTTCGACGTGCTCACCGCAGCCCTGGCCTTGGTCAGCCGGGAGGTCGACAGACTGCTCAACCGCCGGTCCACGAGCGGCGCGATCACCACCGCGTTGGGCACCGCGGCCGTCAAACCGGCTGCGGCAGCGGGCAATACGGTCGTCTACAGCGTCGTCAACGATTGGGGAACCGGTCACACCGCGAACATGGCGGTGACTGCGGGCTCGTCGAACCTGACCGGCTGGACGGTGGAGTTCGACACCCCGGCGACGATCACCAACATCTGGAACGGCCAGATCACCAGCCACACCGGAACGCACTACGTGATCACCAACATGGCCTACAACGGAGCGGTCGCCGCCGGCAAGAGCACCAGCTTCGGCTATCAGGCGACGCCGGGCGCGATCGGATCGGCACCGACGAATCTCAAGGTCAACGGGGTTGCCGTCGGCACATCGACCCCACCGCCCGCGCCGCCCACCCTCTCCGTCGCCGATGTCACGGTCACCGAAGGCAACAGCGCCACCACCAATGCGAATTTCGCCGTCAGCCTGTCCAAGGCCGCCACCACACCCGTCACCGTCGGCTACACCACCGCCAACGGCACGGCCACCGCAGGCACGGACTACACCGCCTCCAGTGGGACCCTCACCTTCGCCCCCGGTGTCACCACCCAGACCATCGCCGTGAAGGTCACCGGCGACACCGCCGTCGAGCCCGACGAAACCTTCACCGTGACGCTGGCCAACCCCACCGGGGCCACCCTCGCCCGCACGACCGCGACCGCCACCATCACCAACGACGACGTCGCCCCGCCCTCGCAGGGGGGAAACTCGGTGACCTACGCCGTGGTCAACGACTGGGGAACCGGCCACACCGCGAACATGACGCTGACCGCGGGGGCATCGAAACTGAGCAGCTGGACCGTGGAATTCGACACCCCGGCAACGATCACCAACATCTGGAACGGCCAGATCACCAGCCATACCGGAACGCACTACGTCGTCAGCAACGTGGCCTACAACGGCGCCGTCGCGGCCGGACAGAGCACCAGCTTCGGCTATCAGGCCACCCCCGGCGCCGTCGGGTCGGCGCCGACCAACATCAAGGTCAACGGCGTCGCCGTCGGCGCCTCCACCCCACCGACCCCGCCGTCCCTCTCGATCGCGGACCTGTCGGTGAACGAGGGCAACGGCGAGCACGCCCACTTCATGTTCACGGTGACGATGGACAAGGCATCGACGGCGCCGGTGACCGTGAACTTCGCGACGTCCGACGGCACCGCGACAGCGGGCACCGACTACGTCGCCGGTTCGGGCGCCCTCACCTTCGCCCCGGGCGTCACCGCCCAGACCATCCACGTCGACATCATCGGCGACACCGTTGTCGAGCCGGATGAGACGTTCAGGGTGAACTTGTCCGGCCCGTCCGGTGCCACACTCGCGCGCGCCGTCGCCGTCGGGACCATCCTCAACGACGACGGCACGACGCCACCAGCCATACCCGGGCTGAGCATCTCCGATGCCTCGGCGACCGAGCCCGGCTCGGGTGGAATCGCACCGGGATATCTGCACACGTCAGGCAATCAGATCGTCGACTCCCAAGGTAAACCGGTTCAGCTGTCCAGCGTCAACTGGTTCGGCGCCGAAAGCACAAACCTTGTGCCGCATGGACTTTGGACCCGCAGCTACAAGGACATGATCGATCAGATGGCCAGTCTGGGGTTCAACACCATCCGCCTGCCGTACTCCAGCGAGATGCTGCACACCACGGCAAAGCCGAACGGTATCGACTTCTCCCAGAACCCCGATCTGCAAAACCTCTCGGCGTTGCAGGTGATGGACAAGATCATCGCCTACGCCGGCGAGAAGGGCATGCGTGTCGTCCTCGACCACCACCGCAGCACCGCAGGAGCCGGTACCAGCGAGAACGGCCTCTGGTACAACAGCCAGTACACCGAGGACCAGTGGGTGTCCGACTGGCAGATGCTGGCGACCCGCTACAAGGACAACCCGACGGTCGTCGGCTTCGATCTGCACAACGAGCCCTACAACGGAACGTGGGGCGGCGGCGGCGCCACCGACTGGGCCCGCGCGGCCGAACGCGCAGGTAATGCCGTGCTGGCCGTCAACCCGAACCTGCTGATCTTCACCGAGGGCATCGGCACCTACAAGGGCCAGAGCTATTGGTGGGGCGGCAACCTGATGGGCGTCAAGGACCGGCCCATCACACTCAATGTGGCCAACCGGGTGGTCTACTCACCGCACGACTACCCGAACTCGGTCTGGGCACAGCCGTGGTTCCAAACCGCCAACTTCGGCGCCAACCTCCCCAACGTCTTCCGGAACGCCTGGGGCTACATCTACGAGCAGAACATCGCCCCGATCTGGGTCGGCGAGTTCGGCACCAAACTGCAGGATCCCAAGGACGTCGTGTGGTTCAAGGCGATCACGTCCTACCTGTCGGGCGATTTCGACAACAACGGCGCGATCGACATTCCGGCCGGCACCGAGGACATGAGCTGGGCATTCTGGGCATGGAACCCGAATTCCGGTGATACCGGGGGCATTCTGGCCGACGACTGGCGCACGGTGAACACCAACAAGATGGCATACCTGACGCCGATCGAGTACACCGGCGGCAACGGCACCTCGCTGGCGACGTTCACCGTCACACTCGGCGCGCCGTCGGCTCAGGCGGTGTCAGTGCAGTACGCCACGATGAACGGCACCGCGACGGCCGGCGCCGACTACACCGCCGCATCCGGGACGCTGACCTTCGCACCCGGTGAGACCAGTAAGACCATCTCCGTGGTCATCAAGGGCGACGCCCTGACCGAGGGCACCGAGGACTTCCACGTCATGCTGTCCAATCCGACGGGTGCCACCCTCACCGATTCGATGGGGATGGGCACCATCGTCGATCGACTCACCGGGACAACGACGTCCGGTGGAGCGACCGGCGGTACACCTTCGGGTGGCACCGGAGCCACCGGCAGCACGGGCGGCACCGGCAGCACCCCGATGCCGACCGACAGCGGCCAGTACGTCGACATCATGACCTACGGCATGTTCCACGGCAGCGATCACACCGGTATGGACGCCCTTGAAGGCGGCCGGACCGCCATCACGACCGAGGCTCTGGTCGCCTACAACAACCTTCGGACGTTCTCCGGGCTGGCGCCGACGACCATCGACGAGGTGGGCAGGTGGGCCTTCGCCAACAGCCTGACCAACAACGCCCAGGCATGGGGCGACGACGTGAAAGGTGTTGGCCTGTACTACGCGATGCAGGGCGCGAAGGTCGGCTGGATCGCCGACGACAAGTACAACCCGCAGATCGTCGCCGACATCGAACGCACCGCCCGGCTGGGATCGACCGCCGACGTCATGGCGATGGTGGCCAAGTACGGCCACCCCGGTTTCGCCCAGTACCTGACCGACAACGGCTACGTCACCGCCTTCGTCGACACCCTCAAGATGGAACCGCACTACGGCGGCTGGATGCATGATCGCGCCAACGGCCGGCTGGTGATCGAAGCGGGCGCCACCGCGCACGACGTCAATCACCTGACGGTGCTCAGCCATGACCAGATGCAGCCGTTCATGAACGACACTTGGGACTGGCCGCAGTGGCCCGCGCTCAATGTATCGAACACCCGGGTGATCGAGTATTTCCAGAGCATGGTGGCACTCGGTGACCCGAAGGGCAGCAACCTGACCGCGCTGGACCGTCCGAAGAGCGCGGCGGTGACGGTCTGAAACCGGGGCAGGTGCTCAGCCGAACCTGCTGACGGCCTCCGTCGTCCGGCGCAGGTCACGGCGGCGATGCTCGAACGTCGCACCGATCCACATCAGAAGTCCACCGACGACGCCGAGGGTGATCCAGCGCGGCATCCGAACGATCTCGGCGCCCCACTGGTCGAGTGCCAGCGACAGCAGCGCGACCGCACCCAGACACAGCGGTGCCTGCAGTCGTAGCACCCCGCCGACGACCACTGCGACCAACGCCAGCAAGGCCGCAACGACCAACCGGACGGCGTCGTCGTCGGCCATCCCCAGAAGAAGCGTCGGGCCGATCGCCAGCAGCAGGGCCGGCCCGAGGGTGATCCATGATCGGCCGGGGCCGCTGCGCCACTGGAGGATTCCGGCGGCCAGAGCCGCCGCAGCCGCCGGGGCGGTGTAAGCCTCGACGACACCCACCCCGGCCGCGGCCAGCCACGCCCAGACCGCCCCGAGCGCCAGAGCGCCGGCGGCGCACCCGTAGACCACCCGACGGTCGGTGCGCAGCGCACCCAGCGTCGCCAGCGGCACGAGGGCAGTGAGCGCGCCGGCCAGCCAGCTTTCGTCACCGGCCGCAACCACAACCCCGGCCAATGCGGCTGCGGCGCCGGAACATTCGAGCACGGCACCCGTTGACCGGTCGGTGCGCATCACATACACGCCGAACAGCACCACGGCACCCGCCGCGACAGCGGCTGCGAAGCCGGCGGCGGGCAATCCGGCCCCGACGGTTCTGGTCAGCACGCCGACGAAGGCCACCAGCAACGCTGCGCCGAGCCCGGCGTACAGCGACCGGGCGGCGACGGTACGGGCGATGACGGCGGCCGCACCGGCAGCCAATGTCGTCACACCCAACGTCATCACCGACGCAGCCGAAGACACCGCCGCCCAGCCGGCCGTCGGCACAGCGACGATGGCCGCGCCGGTCAGTAGCGCCCACCCGTATTCGGGTTGTGTCCGGTCCAGCCACGCGGCCACCAGCTCGGTCAGCACCACGGCGGCGGTGGTGACAGCGAGCGTCACGATCACCGTCGAACCGGCAATGACCGGAGCCACCGCGGCGGCGAACCCGATTGCCGCACTGCCGATTCCGAGTAGCAACGGCCGTCGAAATCC
The DNA here is from genome assembly GCA_046330855.1 of Mycobacterium sp. GTDB lineage: Bacteria > Actinomycetota > Actinomycetes > Mycobacteriales > Mycobacteriaceae > Mycobacterium. The sequence goes on along the minus strand of JAXLRX010000006.1, from coordinate 99,877 downwards.
CAGACCGATGCCGACGGCGGCGATGACGCCGAACGAGACCACCACCGCCCACGAACCGTTCAACGCCGGCCCGCCGTAAGGGCCCCGGTAGACCTCGCGGGCAATCGAGTGCACCGTCCCGCCCCACGGCTCGGCCAGCCACTCCAGCGGTCCCGCCACGGCCGGGGCACCGACCGAGAGGGCCCGCAGCGTCCCGGGCAACGCGAACAGTGCACCCGCGATGCCGCCCCCCACCCGGTACCCGGCGCCGGGGAGGAGGGCAGCGGCCAGGACCGTGACGCCACCGGCCGCGACGGCCGCGGTCCGCAGGCCCTCGGCTCCCACAGCAGGCGACAGCAGGGTCAGCACCACACCGGCGGGGACTCCGAGAACCAGGGCCGCCGCCCCGGCCCGCGGGGCGGGTTTCCTCAGGCGGCGCCGCGCGAGTTCGGGCGCTGCGGCCAGCGAAGCGACCGCGAGAGCCGGTGGCGCCGCGGTGGCGGCGGTCTCCGCCTGCCAGGCGCCGACGCCGGCCAGCACGGCTGCGGCCACCCACGACCCGACAGCATGCAGTACCAGAACCACTCGGCCTTCCGGGTAGAGGTGGCGCGCCCACCGAACTTCGAGGTAGCCGATCACAGCCGCCAGTCCGGCGAGGACCAGCGCGGCTGCCCACGCTGTCTCCCCGACCTGGTTGGCCACCAGTTCCGGCGCGATCGGCAACAGGGCCGCGACGGCGAACCTGGTGGTGCGCCGGCCGGTTAGGCGACCCAGCGCAGCGGCGAACCCGGCCGTCAGGACAACCCCGACCGCCCACCACATCTGCCACGACATCCCGGATGCGAGGCCGGCGCGGCGCACGGCGTAGAGATCGACGAGGGCCAGCACGATCGCCAGGCCCGCGAACGCCTCAGCGGTCATGGGAAGACGACTGCGAAGCACCAGGGCGATCCCGGTGATCACGGCGGTGGCCAGCAGCAGCAGCACCGCCCGCCCGCCGTCACCCAGACGCGACCAGGCCACCGCGGTGAAGGTGAGCGCCGAGATCGCCAGCAGCGTCGCACCCAGACCGAGCGTCATGGCACGCACCCGCGCGCCCGACCACTCCCCGCGCGCCGGTGGAGACGGCGGCACCGGCGCCGCCCCGAAGGGTGTCCCTGCGACGACGCCGGGGTGCGCTCGGCTCACGATCGCGAGGCGATGGCGCTCGTACTGTTCGACCAGCGATTGCCGTTGCGCCAACAGCGCCGAGACCTGGCCGTCTACTCCGACGATCCGTTCCCGCAGAACATTGAGGGCGTCCCAGTCGGGGTCCATGCCCGCGATGATTCCACGGTCAGTCGGTGAACTCGACGGTCACCGGCGCGTGGTCGGACCAGCGCAGCGCATAAGCCTCGGGCTTCTCCACGCGCGCAGAGCGGGCGCGGGTGGCCAGGGATTCGGTGGCCAGGTGATAGTCGATCCGCCAGCCGGCGTCGTTGTCGAAGGCCTTGCCACGCCACGACCACCAGCTGTAGGGCCCGGGGCGGTCGGGGTGCAGGCGCCGGACGACGTCCACCCAGCCGGATTCCATCAGCTCCGTCAGCCACTGCCGCTCACTGGGCAGGAATCCCGACTTCTTGACGTTGGCCTTCCAGGCCTTGATGTCGTGCTCGGTGTGTGCGACGTTCCAGTCCCCGCACAGCACCGCATGCCGGCCGTCGGCGGACAGCTCAGCCATCCGCTTGGCCAACTCCGCCATGAATCGCTCCTTTTCGAGCTGCCGGGCGGTGCCCGCCTCCCCGGTATGGATGTAGAGGCTGGCGACGGTCGCTCCGCCGGGCAGGTCGACCTCCAGATACCGGCCGTGAGTCTCGAATTCCGTTGCGGGAAGGCCGATCCGGATCTCAGAGAACGGGGCGCGGCTGAGGATGGCCACCCCACTGCGCCCGCGCAGATGCGGTTCCGCCGAGGCGAGGTGCCAGCCGTCTGCCAGCGCCGGGGCCAGGGCCTCGGCGAGTTGCGCGTCGTCAGCGCGGGTCTCCTGCAGGCAGACCACATCGGCGGCGCTCGCCGCCAGCCAGGCCAACAAACCGCGGTTCTCTGCTGAACGCTCCCGCACGGCGGCGCGCACCCCGTTGACGTTGATGGTGGTCACGATCACGGGCTGGAACCTACCCGGCACTCGGGCGCGGCGATCCTTGCGATACCGCCGGTATCGGCTTAGCGTCGGAATCATGCGCAACCGGGAGGACATTCACCTCGGTTCGGGGGAGCCCATCCTGCTGCTGCACCCGTTCATGATGTCGTCCTACGTCTGGCACGACGTCGCCCCGGCGTTGGCCAGGACCGGGCGGTTCGAGGTCTTCGCACCCACGATGGCCGGGCACAACGGCGGTCCGCACACCCGGTCGTGGTTCCTGGACACCAGGACGCTGGCCGACCACCTGGAAGCCCAGCTGGACGACTTGGGTTGGGACACAGCGCATATCGTCGGCAACTCACTCGGCGGCTGGGTGGCCTTCGAGCTGGAGCGGCGCGGCCGCGCCCGCACCCTGACCGGGATCGCGCCGGCCGGGGGCTGGCACCGCTGGTCGCCGGTGAAGTACGAGATCGTCGCCAAGTTCGTCGCCGGCCTTCCGGTGTGGCTGACGGCTCTGGTGCTGCGGCAGCGCGCGGCCCGACTGCCGGGCGCCAAGGCCGCGGCCAGCGTGCCGTGCAGCGCCACGCCGGCCGGCCTGTCGGATGCCGACCTGATGGCGATCATCGACGACGTCACCCACTGCCGCGCCTACTATCAACTGCTGGTCAAGGCGCTGCTGCTGCCGGGGCTGATGGAACTGGCCGCCATCCACACCCCCACAAACCTGGTCATCTGCGAGAAGGATCGGGTGCTGCCGCACCCCCGCTACACCAAACACTTCCTGAAGCACATCCCGGACATCGACAAGGTGACGATCCTGGACAACGTCGGGCACATCCCGATGTTCGAGGCGCCGCAGCTGATCGCCGATCTGATCATCGCGTGGGTCGACGAGCACGAACCCCGGCTACGCGAGGTGCCGCCCGCCGGCTGATCAGCGCGACTCGGCCAGATGCTGCTTGAGGTTGTCGGCCAGGGTCGCCAGGAACTGCTCGCTGGTCTGCCAGGGCTGTTCGGGGCTGATGAGCAGCGCCAGGTCCTTGGTCATCTGGCCGCCCTCGACGGTGTGGATCACGACCTCCTCCAGGGCCTCGGCGAAACCGATGACCTCGGGGGTGTTGTCCAGCTTGCCGCGGTGCTGCAGACCGCGGGTCCAGGCGAAGATCGACGCGATCGGGTTGGTGGAGGTGGGCTTGCCCTGCTGGTGCTGGCGATAGTGCCGGGTGACGGTGCCGTGAGCGGCCTCGGCCTCGACCGTCTTGCCGTCCGGTGTCATCAGCACCGAGGTCATCAGGCCCAGCGAGCCGTAGCCCTGGGCGACGATGTCGGACTCGACGTCGCCGTCGTAGTTCTTGCAGGCCCAGACGTAGCCGCCCTCCCACTTCAGGCAGGAGGCCACCATGTCGTCGATCAGGCGGTGCTCGTAGGTCAGGCCGCGCTTGTCGAACTCCTCCTTGTAGTCCTCGTCGAAGATCCGCTGGAACTCGTCCTTGAACATGCCGTCATAGGCCTTGAGGATGGTGTTCTTGGTCGACAGGTACACCGGGTAGTTCTGTTGCAGCGCATAGGAGAACGAGGACCGGGCGAAGTCCTGGATGGACTTCTTGAAGTTGTACATACCCATGACGACTCCGCCGTCTTCGGGGATGCGGACCACCTCGTGGACCATCGGCTCGCTGCCGTCCTCGGGGGTGAAGGTCAAGGTCACCGTGCCGGGCCGGTCCACCTTGAAGTTGGTGGCGCGGTACTGGTCGCCGAAGGCGTGGCGGCCGATGATGATCGGCTTGGTCCAGCCAGGCACCAGACGCGGGATGTTGGAGATGACGATCGGGGCGCGGAAGATGGTGCCGCCGAGGATGTTCCGGATGGTGCCGTTGGGCGACAGCCACATCTTCTTGAGGTTGAACTCCTTGACGCGGGCTTCGTCGGGAGTGATGGTGGCGCACTTGACGCCGACGTGGTGCTTGAGGATGGCGTTGGCGGAGTCGATGGTGACCTGGTCGTCGGTGGCGTCGCGGTGCTCGATACCCAGGTCGTAGTACTCCAGGTTCACGTCGAGGTAGGGCAGGATCAGGGTGTCTTTGATCAGCTTCCAGATGATCCGGGTCATCTCGTCGCCGTCGAGCTCTACGACGGTGCCTTTGACCTTGATCTTGGGTTGACTGGACATGTGAATCCGCATCCTCCTACGCCTGGCGATCGCCTCGACGCCCACACTATAGGGGCCCCAAGTTCGCAGAAGGATCAGCTAGCCGGGATGGCCGCGACCGTCATTGGCCACGTAAGCGTCGCTTCACGTGCTTCGGCTCACCCTCCGGCGGCCGCCGCCAGCGCGGCGTTGAACGTTTTGCTGGGCCGCATCACCGCCGTCGTCTTCTCCCGGTCCGGGTAGTAGTAGCCGCCGATGTCCACCGGATTGCCCTGCACCTCGTTGAGTTCGGTCAGGATGACGTCTTCGTCGGCGGCCAACGCCGCGGCGAGGGAAGCGAAGTGCTCCGCCAGTTCCTTGTCGTCACGTTGCGCCGCGAGTTCTTGTGCCCAATACAGAGCGAGGTAGAACTGGCTGCCACGGTTGTCGAGTTCACCGGTCTTACGCGATGGGCTCTTGCTGTTGTCCAGCAGCCTGCCGGTCGCGGCATCGAGGGTCCTGGCCAAAACCTTGGCCTTCTCGTTGCCGGTCTTGATGCCGAGATCTTCCAGACTGACTGCAAGCGCAAGGAATTCGCCCAGCGAATCCCACCGCAGGTGGTTCTCTTCCAGAAGCTGCTTGACGTGCTTGGGCGCCGAACCGCCCGCTCCGGTTTCGTACATCCCACCACCGGCCATCAGCGGCACGATGGACAGCATCTTCGCGCTGGTGCCCAGTTCCAGGATCGGGAACAGATCGGTGAGGTAGTCGCGAAGGATGTTGCCGGTCGCAGCAATGGTGTCGAGCCCGCGGATGAGGCGCTCCAACGTGTACCGCATCGATCGGACCTGAGACATGATCTGGATATCGAGCCCGCTGGTGTCGTGATCCTTCAGATAGGTCTGCACCTTTGCGATTAGCTCGTTTTCGTGCGGACGGTACGGATCGAGCCAGAACAACACCGGCATGCCGGAGTTGCGTGCCCGGTTGACCGCCAGCTTCACCCAGTCGCGGACCGGCGCGTCCTTGACGGTGCACATCCGCCAGATGTCCCCGGCTTCAACGTTCTGGGTCAACAGCACTTCGCCGGTGGCGAGGTCCACGATGTTGGCGACACCGTCCTCTGGAATCTCGAACGTCTTGTCGTGGGAGCCGTACTCCTCGGCCTTCTGCGCCATCAGGCCGACGTTGGGGACGGTGCCCATCGTCGTCGGATCGAACTGGCCGTTGGTCTTGCAGAAATTGATGATCTCCTGGTAGATCCGGGAGAACGTGGACTCCGGATTCACCGCCTTGGTGTCCTTGAGTTTTCCGTCGGCGCCGTACATCTTGCCGCCCGCGCGGATCATCGCGGGCATCGACGCATCCACGATGACGTCGCTGGGCGAGTGGAAGTTGGAGATACCCCGGGCCGAATCCACCATGGCCAGCTCGGGCCGGTGTTCATGGCAGCGGTGCAGATCCTCGATGATCTCGTCGCGTTGCGATGCCGGCAGTGTCTCGATCTTGTTGTAGAGGTCGGACAACCCGTTGTTGACGTTGACCCCCAATTCGTCGAAGAGCTTCTGGTGCTTTGCGAAGGCATCCTTGTAGAAGACCTTGACCGCGTGCCCGAACACGATGGGGTGGCTGACCTTCATCATCGTGGCCTTGACGTGCAGCGAGAACATGACGCCGGTCTGGTAGGCGTCCTGCATCTGCTCCTCGTAGAAGTCGCAGAGAGCTTTCTTGCTCATGAACATGCTGTCGATGACGTCGCCGGCGTCCAGCTTCACCTCGGGCTTGAGCACCAGGGTCTCGCCGCTGGTGCCCACCAGTTCCATCTTCACGTCCCGCGCGCGGTCCAACGTCATGGACTTCTCGCCGTGGTAGAAGTCGCCGTGTCGCATGTGCGCCACGTGGGTGCGTGACGCCATCGACCACTCACCCATGCTGTGCGGGTGCTTCCGCGCGTACTCCTTGACCGCCCTGGGGGCGCGTCGGTCGGAATTGCCCTCTCGCAGAACCGGGTTCACCGCGCTGCCCAGACACTTCGCGTAGCGCGCACGAAGCTCCTTCTCTTCGTCGGTCTTCGGATCCCCGGGGTAGTCCGGCAGGTTGTAGCCCTTGGACTGCAATTCGCTGATGGCAGTCAACAGTTGGGGCACCGAGGCGCTGATATTGGGCAATTTGATGATGTTCGCGTCGGGATCCTGGGTCAGCTTGCCCAGTTCGGCCAGGGTGTCCGGCACCCGCTGGTCCTCGGTCAGGTAGTCACCGAACTCGGCCAGGATGCGTGCAGCCACCGAGATGTCGCGGGCCTCGACATCGATGCCCGCCGGCTCGAGGAACGTCCGGACGATCGGCAGAAAGGAATAGGTCGCCAGCAATGGCGCCTCGTCGGTCAGGGTGTAGATGATGGTGGGCTGGTCGGCACTCATGTGCTGTTCTCCCGGCGTCGGTCTCGGTTGTCACGGCGGTTATCAGTATCAACTCACATACTGCGCTGCGTCGCAGCCACGCGAACTTGGGACCGCTGGCCACCCGCCGGGAATGTGCGATAGGCTTCGAGGCGGTTCTGAGTGCCAGCGCTTAAGCCCCGGCTTGCTGGCCGGCAACCCTCCAACCGCGGTGGGGTGCCCCGGGTGACGACCAGGTTGAGCAGTCCTCGTGACTGCACGGCAAGCGCGGGTCCGCAATGACGGGCCCCCCGAGTAGACAGGGAAACCTGATGCGGAGCCCTCATATGTGTCGCTGTCGGTGATCAGTATCCGGCGCCGCCCCGTCGTCCCCGACGCCGCCGCGCTGCTCCCCCGCTAGTGACCATCCAAGGAGCAATACCCCTATGAGCAGTGACAACTGGTCGTTCGAGACCAAGCAGATCCACGCCGGCCAGACCCCCGACCGGGACACCCACGCCCGGGCCCTGCCGATCTACCAGACCACGTCCTACACCTTCGACAGCACCGACCACGCCGCGGCGCTGTTCGGCCTGGCCGAACCGGGCAACATCTACACCCGGCTGATGAACCCGACCACCGACGTCGTCGAGCAGCGCATCGCCGCTCTCGAGGGCGGCGTGGCAGCGCTACTGCTGGCTTCGGGCCAGGCCGCCGAGACCTTCGCGATCCTCAACCTGGCCGGTGCGGGCGACCACATCGTGTCCAGCCCGCGGCTCTACGGCGGCACCTACAACCTGTTCCACCACACGCTGCCGAAGCTGGGCATCGAGACGACGTTCGTCGAGGACCCCGACGACCTGGACTCCTGGCAGGCGGCGGTGCGGCCGAACACCAAGGCGTTCTTCGCCGAGACGATCTCCAACCCGAAGATCGACATTCTCGACATCCCGGGGGTGGCCGACGTCGCCCACAAGAACGGGGTGCCGCTGATCGTCGACAACACCATCGCCACCCCGTACCTGATCCAGCCGATCGCGCACGGCGCCGACATCGTCGTGCACTCGGCCACCAAGTACCTCGGCGGGCACGGGACGGCCATCGCGGGCGTGATCGTCGACGGCGGCACCTTCGACTGGACGGGCGGAGCCGCTGGGCCGGCGACATCGGGCGGAGCGGGGAAGTTCCCCGGGTTCACCAACCCCGACCCGAGCTACCACGGCGTGGTCTTCGCCGACCTGGGAGCGCCCGCATTCGCGCTGAAGGCCCGCGTCCAGTTGCTGCGTGACCTGGGCTCGGCGGCCGCCCCGTTCAACGCCTTCCTCATCGCGCAGGGCCTGGAGACGCTGAGCCTGCGCATCGAGCGGCACGTCGCCAACGCCCAGCGGGTCGCCGAATACCTCGCCTCCCACGACCAGGTGGTGAGCGTCAACTACGCCGGGCTTCCCGACTCCCCGTGGTACGAGCGCGGGAAACGGCTGGCGCCCAAGGGAACCGGCGCGGTGCTGTCCTTCGAACTCGCCGGCGGGATCGAGGCCGGCAAGGCGTTCGTCAACGCGCTCACGCTGCACAGCCACGTCGCCAACATCGGTGACGTGCGGTCCCTGGTGATCCACCCGGCGTCGACAACCCACCAGCAGCTCTCCGCCGAGGAGCAGCTCAGCACCGGGGTCACCCCCGGGCTGGTGCGGCTGGCCGTGGGCCTGGAGGGCATCGACGACATCCTCGCCGACCTGGAACGCGGCTTCGCCGCCTCGGCGTCCCTGTCCGGCACCAACCAAGACGAACTGGCGTCGGGCCCCCGCTCCGTGGCGGCCATTTGAGGGAGCCGGACATGACCCTCTCCAACGAACTGGACACCGCGGCATTCCCGGCCGAGGGTGAGATCGGCGTGGTCAACATCGGTCCGCTCACCTGTGAGAACGGCGCCGTCATCGACGACGTGTCGATCGCCGTACAGCGCTGGGGTGAGCTCTCCCCCAACCGCGACAACGTCGTGGTGGTGCTGCACGCGCTCACCGGTGACTCGAGAGTGCCCGGTTGGTGGGAGGGGGTCATCGGCCCGGGAGCGCCGATCGACACCGACCGCTGGTGCGCGCTGGCCACCAACGTGCTGGGCGGCTGCCGGGGGTCCACCGGCCCGAGTTCCCTGGCGCGGGACGGCAAGCCGTGGGGCTCCCGCTTCCCGCTGATCACGGTGCGCGACCAGGTGAACGCCGACGTGGCCGCACTGGCATCGCTGGGCGTCACCGAGGTGGCCGCGGTCATCGGCGGGTCGATGGGCGGGGCGCGGGCACTGGAGTGGATGGTCGGCTACCCCGAGCAGGTTCGGGCCGCGCTGGTGCTGGCCGTCGGTGCACGAGCCACCGCCGACCAGATCGGGACTCAGAGCACCCAGATCGCGGCGATCACCTCCGATCCGAACTGGCTGGGCGGGGACTACCACGGCACCGGCCGCTCCCCCGACGCCGGCCTGCAGCTGGCGCGCCGGTTCGCCCATCTGACCTACCGCGGTGAGGCCGAGCTGGACACCCGCTTCGGCAACTCGGGCCAAGGTGATGAGGACCCCCTGTCGGGCGGGCGCTACGCCGTCGAGAGCTACCTGGAACACCAGGGCTCCAAGCTGGTCAAGCGCTTCGACGCCGGCAGCTACGTGACACTGACCGAGACGCTGTCCAACCACGATGTGGGCCGCGGACGCGGCGGGGTCGTCGCGGCGCTGCGGTCCTGCCCGGTGCCGACCGTGGTGGGCGGGATCACCTCCGACCGGCTCTACCCGCTGCGTCTTCAACAGGAGCTGGCCGAGTTGCTCCCCGGCTGTCGCGGCCTGGAGGTCGTGGAGTCGATCTACGGCCACGACGGCTTCCTGATCGAGACCGCGGCGGTCGGACAACTGATCCGCGAGACGCTGGCCCTGGCCGACGGCGAACACCGGCAATGACAGCCGCGGACAGAGGCAAGAAGGAACGGTCGCTGTCGTTCGGCTCGCAGGCCGCCGCCTACGAGCGCGGCCGGCCGTCCTACCCGCCGGAGGCGGTCGACTGGATCCTGGCGTCATCCCCGGACTCCCGGGTCCGCGACGTCCTCGACCTCGGGGCGGGCACCGGCAAGCTGACCAGCCGGCTGGTCGAGCGCGGCCTGAACGTGGTGGCCGTCGACCCGATCGCCGAGTTGCTCGACGTGCTGCGCACTACGTTGCCGGACACCCCCGCGCTGCTGGGGACCGCCGAGCAGATTCCGTTGCCCGACAACAGCATTGACGCGGTTCTGGTGGCCCAGGCATGGCACTGGTTCGACCCCGACCGGGCGGCCGCGGAGATCGCGCGGGTGCTGCGGCCGGGCGGTCGGCTCGGGCTGCTGTGGAATGTGCGTGACGAACGCTTGGGCTGGGTCAAGGAGTTCGGTCACATCGTCGGCCTCGAGCACGACTGGGCCAACCGCACCATCGTGCTCCCGGCCCCCTTCACCGATGTGCAGACCCACACGGTGGAGTGGACCAACTACATCACCCCGCAGGCGCTGATCGACTACGTCGCCTCGCGCAGCTACTGCATCACTTCACCGGCCGAGGCGCGAACCCGAACCCTCGACGAGGTGCGCACGCTGCTGGCCACGCATCCGTCGCTGGCCGGCGCGGAGGGGATCGCGCTGCCCTACATCACGGTGTGCGCACGGGCCGTTATCGGCGGAACGTGAATCTGACTAGCCGACACCGAGGTCCCGCATCGTCGTCGGCTGGCTAGCTGGTCCCCAATGGGTCGATGGTGTACGCGACGTAGACCATCACCAGGCTGATGGTCATCATCGTCGCGAAGTCCAAAGACTTGGTCCGCACCACGAGCAGACCCGCGCGCTCGTCGGGAAGCACCAGGCGCAGCATCCCCGCCACCCCGACCCCGACACCGATCAGGAACGCTCCGCGGCGCCAGAAGCCGGCGGCGACGAGGATCAGCGCGACGACGAAGACGCCGGCGACCGTCAGGATCGGCCACTGCGCCTGCGCCACCGCCCGGGCGCGTTCGCGTAGGTTCACAGCCCGGCTTCTGCCACTTTCGCTTCCGCCCGCTCCACGACGTTGGTCAGCAGGAAGGCTCGGGTCAGCGGGCCGACGCCACCCGGATTGGGCGACACCTTCCCGGCCACCTCCCACACGTCGGGCGCGACGTCGCCGGTGAGCTTCCCGTCGACCCGGCTGACGCCGACGTCGACCACGGCCGTCCCGGGGCGCACCATGTCGGCGGTCAGCATGTGCGGGACACCGACCGCCGCGACGATGATGTCGGCCTGCCTGGTGAGCGACGGCAGGTCGCGAGTCCCGGTGTGGCACAACGTGACTGTGGCGTTCTCGGTGCGCCGGGTGAGCAACAGACCCAGCGGGCGCCCCACGGTGACACCGCGACCGATCACCACCACATGCGCGCCGTCGAGCACGACGTCGTAGCGGCGCAGCAGCGCCACGATGCCGCGCGGTGTGCACGGCAGCGGCGCCGGCTCGTTGAGCACCAGCCGGCCGAGGTTGGTGGGGTGCAGGCCGTCGGCGTCCTTGCCCGGGTCGATGCGTTCCAGCGCGGCGTTCTCGTCAAGGTGGCGCGGCAGCGGCAACTGGACGATGTAGCCGGTGCAGTACGGGTTGGCGTTGAGTTCGTCGATGGTGTCGTTGAGCTGCGCGGCGCTGGCGTCGGCGGGCAGGTCACGGCGCAGGGAGGTGATGCCGACCTTGGCGCAGTCGGAGTGCTTGCCGCGGACGTAGGCATGCGAGCCCGGATCGTCTCCGACCAGGACGGTGCCCAAACCCGGGGTGTGGCCCATGGCGGTCAGGGCGGCGACACGTCGCGTCAGGTCGACGAAGATCTCGTCGCGGGTGAGCTTCCCGTCCATGGTTTCCGCCCGAGTCGACGATGCCGCCGGGGATCCGGCGGAGGAGGAGCGAGGCGATCGGTCAGCAGCCACGGCTACATTCTGCATATGAGCGCTGCTCCGGATGTCCTCAGCCCGGCCAAGCTCGGTCCGGTCACGCTGCGCAACCGGGTCATCAAGGCGGCCACCTTCGAAGCGCGCACGCCGCGGGCACTGGTGAGCGACGACCTGATCGCGTTCCACCACGCGATCGCCGCCGGCGGGGTCGGCATGACGACGGTGGCCTACTGCGCGGTCAGCCCGGGCGGGCGTACCGACGGCAGCGCGCTGTGGATGCGCCCCGAGGCGATGGCCGGCCTGCGCCGGCTGACCGACGCCGTGCACGCCGAGGGGGCGGCGATCAGCGCGCAGGTGGGACACGCCGGGCCGGTGGCCAACGCCCGGTCGAACGGGGCCACCGCGCTGGCGCCGGTGCGGTTCTTCAACCCGTTGTCGATGCGGTTCGCCAAGCACGCCACCAAAGCCGACATCGACGAGGTGATCGCCGCACACGCCACCGCGGTGCGCTGTGCGATCGACGCCGGATTCGACGCCGTCGAAATCCACCTGGGCCACAACTATCTGGCCAGCTCCTTCCTGAGCCCGCTGATCAACCGGCGCAGCGACGAGTTCGGTGGCTCGCTGGAGAACCGGGCCAAGGTGGCCCGCGGCATCATGCGGGCGGTGCGCCGCGAGGTCGACCGGGACGGCCCGCCCGCCATCGCGGTGACGGCCAAACTGAACATGGCCGACGGGGTGCGCGGCGGGATCAACATCGAGGAGTCGCTGCAGACCGCCCGGTGGCTGCAGAACGACGGCGTCCTGGACGCGCTCGAACTGACCGCAGGCAGCTCGCTGGTCAACCCGATGTACCTCTTCCGCGGCGACTCGCCGATCAAGGAGTTCTCGGCCGCGTTCAAGCCCCCGCTGCGGTGGGGCATGCGGATGACCGGCACCAGTTTCCTGCGCGAATACCCCTACCGCGACGCCTTCCTGATGCGCGACGCCGAGCAGTTCCGCCGCGAGTTGACGATGCCGCTCATCCTGCTGGGCGGGATCACCAACCGGGAGACCATGGACCGGGCGATGGAGGCGGGCTTCGATTTCGTCGCGATGGGGCGGGCGCTGCTGGCCGAACCGGACCTGATCAACCGCATCCGGGCCGACGGTGCCGTCCAGTCGGTGTGCGACCACTGCAACAAGTGCATGCCGACCATCTACTCGCGGACGCACTGCGTGGTCACCGGCGGTCCTGCCTGACACGCGCCACCGGCCGGGAGGCGACGCGGCGCAGCGCAACGAGCCGCTGAGGAACCCGCCCATCGGGCTAGAGTGGCGGCGATGAGCCGCCCCTCAGCACCCGCTCTGACCGTCCGGTACAACGGTCCGCCCCGCACCTTCGCCGCGGGCCATGACGTCGTCGTCGGCCGTGACCTGCGCGCCGACATCCGCATCGCTCATCCCCTGGTGTCCCGCGCGCACCTGGTGCTGCGGTTCGACCGGGGCCGCTGGGTCGCGGTGGACAACGGCTCGCTCAACGGGATGTACCTGAACGGCCGCCGGGTGCAGGAGGTCGACGTCACCGACGGCATGACGGTCAATGTCGGCAATCCCGACGGTCCGCCGCTGACCTTGGCCCTGGGCAGGCATGACGGCACGGCCGGCCGGCCGCCGCAGACCTCAACCGTGATGATCGACCAGCCGACGCAGCGCCACGCGGGCTGGGGTCCCCCGCCCTCGCAGTCCCAGCCGATGTACCCGGGCTCACGGCCGCAGCCGACCTACCCGCCGCCGACCCAACCTCCCTCACGCCCGTCGATCCAACTCCCGAGCCGGGCACTGCCGCCGCCTCCACCGACGGCACCGGACGCCGCGCCCACCCAGATGGGCCCGAACCCGGCCGCGGCCGGCGGCACGTCGAACCTCGCGACGTCGATGATGAAAATCCTGCGGCCCGGGTCCTCGGCTCCCACGCCACCGGGCTCGCTGAAGATCGGCCGCGCGACCGACAACGACATCGTCATCCCCGACGTGCTGGCCTCCCGACACCACGCCACCCTGATCCCGACGCCGGGCGGGACGGAGATCGCCGACAACCGTTCCATCAACGGCACGTTCGTCAACGGCAGCCGGGTCACCACGGCCTTGCTGAACGAGGGCGACGTGGTGACCATCGGTAACGTCGACCTGGTCTTCACCGGCGGGTCCCTGGTCCGGCGCACCGAGACCGCGGCGGCCACCGGCACCGGCGGTCTGGACGTGCGCGCCGTAACGTGGACGATCGAAAACAACAAGACCCTGCTGGACAACATCTCGTTGACCGCCCGTCCGGGCACGCTGACGGCGGTGATCGGACCCTCCGGCGCGGGGAAGTCGACGCTGGCCCGGCTGATCGCCGGCTACACCCACCCGACCAGCGGCACGGTCAGCTTCGAAGGCCACAACATCCACGCCGACTACGCCTCGCTGCGGTCCCGGATCGGCATGGTGCCCCAGGACGACGTGGTGCACGGCCAGTTGACGGTCAACCAGGCGCTGATGTACGCCGCCGAACTGCGCCTGCCGCCCGACACGACCAAGGAGGACCGCCAGGAGGTGGTCGCCGAGGTGCTCTCGGAACTGGAGATGACCCAGCACGCCGAGACCCGGGTGGACAAACTCTCCGGTGGCCAGCGCAAGCGCGCCTCGGTGGCGCTGGAGTTGCTGACCGGTCCGTCGCTGCTGATTCTCGACGAGCCCACCTCGGGTCTGGACCCGGCGCTGGACCGGCAGGTGATGACCATGCTGCGTCAACTGGCCGACGCCGGGCGCGTCGTGCTGGTGGTCACCCACTCGCTGACCTACCTCGACGTCTGCGATCAGGTGCTGCTGCTGGCGCCGGGCGGCAAGACGGCGTTCTGCGGGCCGCCCGCCCAGATCGGCCCGGCGATGGGCACCACCAACTGGGCCGACATCTTCTCCACGGTGGCCGGCGACCCGCAGGGCGCCAACGACCGCTTTCTGGCGCTGAGCGGCCCGCAGCCGGCGCCGCCGCCCGCCGATGAGCCCTCCGACCTCGGCGAGCCGGTGCACACCAGCCTGCGCCGGCAGTTCTCGACGATCGTGCGACGCCAGGCGCGCCTCATCGTGTCCGACCGCGCCTACTTCATCTTCCTGGCGTTGTTGCCGTTCATCATGGGTGTGCTGTCGCTGGCGGTGCCCGGGACCGTCGGCTTCGGCGTGCCCGACCCGATGGGCGGCTCTCCCAACGAACCGGGCCAGATTCTGGTCTTCCTCAACGTCGGCGCGGTGTTCATGGGAACCGCGCTGACCATCCGCGACCTCATCGGCGAACGTCCGATCTTCCGCCGTGAGCAGGCCGTGGGATTGTCGACGACGGCCTACCTGTTGGCGAAGGTGTGCGTCTACACGCTGTTCGCCGTGCTGCAGTCGGCGATCATGGTCTCGATCGTGGTGTGGGGCAAGGGCGGACCCACCAAGGGCGCCGTCGCACTGGGCAACCCCTCGGTGGAGTTGTTCGTCACGATCGCCGCCACCTGCGTCGCCTCTGCCAACCTGGGTCTGCTGCTGTCCGCGCTGGCGAAGTCCAACGAGCAGATCATGCCGCTGCTCGTCGTCGCGATCATGAGCCAGCTGGTCTTCTCCGGCGGGATGGTGCCGGTGACGAATCGTCTTGTCCTCGATCAGCTTTCGTGGGTGACGCCGGCCCGGTGGGGCTTCGCGGCATCGGCGTCGACGGTGGACCTGGTCAACCTGGTGCCGGGCCCGCTGACGCCCAAGGACCGGTGGTGGAAGCACACCGCCTCGAGTTGGTGGTTCGACATCGCGATGCTGGCGGGTCTCAGCGTCCTCTATCTGGTGCTGGTGCGTTGGAAGATACGACTGAAGTCCGCATAGGCTCTGGGGCCATGCAGTCGAGGTTCCACCGGTGGTGGCTGGGGGCGTGCATCGCCGCATTGCTCCTGGCGTCGTGGGCCGGGGGCTTCAGCGTGGCCGTCACCGCCGTCTTCGTGGTCATCTACCTGACCGGGGTGACCCTGGTCGGACCGGAGGACGAGGCCGACATCGGGTTGGCCGCCCACGAGCCGGAACCCGAGCCACCCCCGGCGGCGGCCGAACCGGCACCGGCGCCCCTCGTCGCTGTGGCGGCACCGGCGGACGACGATGTGGTCCCCTACCCCGACGACGGGGAACCCCCGCCGGCGGCCGGAATCACAGCCGCGGCCGACACGGACCTCGAGGCCGACGATGGCGGCACAGCGGCCGTCGTGGTGGAATCCGCGGATCCAGTGGACACCGCCGTGGTCGTGGAAGCCTCCGACGAGGCCGACACCACGGCTGTCGTCGACATCGTCGAGTCCGACGACGCCGGGCAGACCGAGGCGCTGATCATCGAGCAGGACGCCGACGAACCGGAGCCCTCACCGGCGTAGGACGTCGCGGACTGCGCGGGCTACGGGCACAGGACCGCCCGTTCGAAGGACCGTAGGGGCGCCGGCTGGTTCTGCGGTCGATCCGTTCAGGTGACGGGACGCAGTTCAGGCGGGAGTTCGGACGGATTTCGGAAGGCCAGTCGCCCGGTCTGCTTGTCGACAAGGCGGGCGGGCTCGTCGGTCAGCGGGGTGTCGTCGCCGTAGTCGAAAGGGACGACGTACACGTCGTCGTTCTCCCAGCCGCAGCGCGCAACCGGGTACGGCCTGCCCTCCGCGTCGACGGGCCGGTGCCTGTCGTCGGCCTGCACCACCCGCCGAGCCTCGTCGAAAGTCAGCACCGGTCAATGATCGCGCGCCAGGTGCGGATCAGCCCTCCGACCAACGCCGATTCGCTGTCGCATTAACCTGGCCAGGTGTTCGGCTAGGGTACGCGGATGACCGATTGGCTCACGCCGGTCACTCTCGCCGGTGAATGTGTGCGGCTCGAACCGCTGTCGGCCGACCACCACGACGCGCTCTGCGACTCGGTCCGTGACGGGGAACTCTGGCGACTCTGGTTCACCGCGATCCCGGAACCGGCTGGGATGCGCGAGGAAATCCTGCGACGCCTCGGCGAGCAGGAACGAGGCACCATGTGCCCGTTCGCCGTGATCGACCCGGCCACCGATCTCGCGGTCGGAATGACGACCTACATGAACATCGACGCACCGAACCGCCGCGTGGAAATTGGATCCACCTGGTATCGGCTGAGCGTACAGCGGACCGCACTCAACACCGAAGCGAAGCGCCTGATGCTCGGTCACGCGTTCGACGAATTGGATTGCATCGCAGTGGAGTTCCGCACGCATTTCTTCAACCACGCAAGCCGGCGTGCCATCGAACGGCTGGGAGCCAAGCTCGACGGGGTACTGCGCAGTCATCAGATCAATCGGCACCCGCAAGCCAACGGTTCACTGAGAGACACCTGCGTTTACAGCATCATCGCCGCCGAATGGCCGACGGTGAAGGCACATCTCGACCACCAGCTCGCCACCACAGGGCCGGCCTGATTGTTCCGAATACTCTTCCTTTCGCCCCGGATCGCGCCGAACACCGGCAACGCGATCCGCATGGTGGCCGCGACGGGATGCGAGCTGCATCTGGTCGAGCCGCTGGGCTTCGACCTGTCCGAACCGAAGTTGCGGCGGGCTGGGCTCGACTACCACGACCTGGCGTCGGTCATCGTGCACGAAAGCCTGCAGGAGGCGTGGGCGGCGATGCCGGAAGCACGGGTGTTCGCCTTCACCGCACACGCAGAGCGGTCCTTTGCCGACATCCGTTACGCGCCAGGCGATGTGCTCCTGTTCGGCCCCGAGCCCACCGGCCTGGACGCACCGACCCTGGCCGACCCGCGCATCACCGCGGAGGTCCGCATCCCCATGCTGGCGGGCCGGCGATCGCTGAACCTGTCCAACGCCGCAGCCGTCGCCGCCTATGAAGCCTGGCGCCAGCACGGGTTCACCGGCGCGGTGTGAAGCGAGTTACCAAGTGTCCCAATGGGTCAGCTGCTCGGCAGGCAGCCGCTTGGCAAGTTTGAAATCGGTGCCCTTCGTATAGGCGATCGGGAAGAGCCCCGCCTGGGTGTAGTCCTCGAACGGGATGCCGAGGAGCTCTGCGGCCTGCTTCTCACCGTCGCCCATCAGGTGCAGCGTCGTCCAGGCCGTGCCCAGGCCGCGCTCCCGCAACGCCAGCATGAAACTCCACACCGCCGGCAGGATCGAACCCCAGTAGGAGGCCTGCATGACGATCGGCGCATTGTCCGGCCTCCCCTCCAGGAGCGGGATCAACATGACCGGCGCCTTCTCCAGGTTCTCGTTGAGGTATTTCGCGGAGTTCATCACCGCGTCCATCTGCTGGTCCCGGATGTCGCCGCGCTCCGGCTTGGGCAGGTCGAGGTAGGGGGTGGCGGCGGTGCGGTAGATCTCGGCGAGGGCCTGCTTCTTGGCGGGGTCCTCGACGAACATCCACTGCCACCCCTGGGCGTTGGAACCGGTCGGGGCCTGCAGTGCGATCTCGAGACACTCCATCAGCACGTCGCGGGGTACCGGCTTGTCGAAGTCGAGACGCTTGCGCACCGAACGGGTGGTGGTGAGGACTTCGTCGGCCGTGAGGTTCAGTGTCATGGCAGGAGACTACGGCGGGCGTCCCGCCCGCGGCCAGAGTGGCCGAACCGATGGCGCGCCACTCCATCGGCGGGGGCGGTGCCGGCAACCTGGCCCGGCGTTCGACCTCGGTGCCGATCACCCCGGCGAGGTCGTCTGCGAGACAGATGTATCCACGGCTGCGCATAGGAGGTTCTAACGGAAGTCGCGGGACCGTGCACCCACCATCATCACCAGCCTCTCCAGCCTCTCCGCCACCACGGTCACGGCCCCGGTGGCGTTCTGCACCTGTCCCCGGATCAACAACGCGGACGCGGTCTGCGCCAGCCGCCGATGCCGGGCCCAGACTCCGGGCGTGCACAGCACGTTGACCATTCCGGTCTCGTCCTCGATGTTCATGAACGTCACGCCGCGTGCGGTCGCCGGGCGCTGGCGATGGGTGACCGCACCGGCGATCAGCACCCGGGTGCCGTCGGGAACCTCCAGGAGCCTTTCGGCCGGAAGGACGCCGAGGTCATCGAGACGAGTGCGCAGGAACTGCGTCGGATAGCTGTCCGGCGAGACGCCGGTGGCCCAGACATCGGCCGCGGCCAGTTCCGCCTCACTCATCCCGGGCAGCGTCGGGACGGTCGACGACGAGCCGACTCCCGGCAGCCGGTCCGGGCGTTCGAGGGCGGCGGCGCCGGCCGCCCACAGTCCCTCACGCCGGGTGATGCCGAAGCAGCCCAGGGCGCCGGCGGTGGCCAGCGACTCGGTCTGGGGAACCGACAGCTGGATCCGGCCGGTGAGGTCCAGCAGTGAGCGGTAGGGGCCGGCCGACTGCCGTTCGTCGACGATGCGCTGCGCCAGATCCTCGCCGATGTGGCGCACCGCGCCGAGGCCCAACCGGACATCCAAACCGTGGTTCTCGCACGTGGCATGGGCCAGGCTGGCGTTCACGTCCGGACCGTGCACGATCACGCCGTGCCGGCGGGCGTCGGCCACCAGCGACTGCGGCGAATAGAAACCCATCGGCTGGGCGCGCAGCAGGGCCGCGCAGAACACCGCCGGGTGGTGCAGCTTGAACCACGACGAGTAGAACACCAGCGAGGCGAAGGACAGCGAATGACTCTCGGGGAAGCCGAAATTGGCGAAGGCCTCCAACTTCTCGTAGATCCGGTCGGCGACCTCCCCGGTGATGCCGTGCAGCTGCGCCATTCCCGAGTAGAAGCGGTCCCGCAGCCGGCGCATCTTCTCCGTCGAGCGTTTAGACCCCATGGCCCGGCGCAACTGATCGGCCTCGGCCGGTGAGAACCCGGCGCAATCCACCGCCAGCTGCATCAGCTGTTCCTGGAACAGCGGTACTCCCAACGTCTTTCGCAACGCCGGCTCCATCGCGGGATGGTCGTAGGTGACCGGCTCCAGGCCGTTTCGCCGTTTGATGTAGGGATGCACCGAGCCGCCCTGGATGGGGCCGGGACGGATCAGCGCCACCTCCACCACCAGGTCGTAGAACGTCCGCGGCTTCAGCCGCGGCAACGTGGCCATCTGCGCGCGGGACTCCACCTGGAACACCCCGACGGAGTCGGCGCGCTGCAGCATCTCGTACACCGCGGGCTCGGACAGGTCCAGTCTGGCCAGATCCACCTCGATGCCCTTGTGCTCGGCCACCAGGTCGATGGCGTAGTGCAGCGCCGACAGCATTCCCAGGCCGAGCAGGTCGAATTTCACCAAACCGATTGCAGCGCAATCATCTTTGTCCCACTGCAGCACGCTGCGGCCCGGCATCCGGGCCCATTCCACCGGGCACACGTCGGCGATCGGGCGGTCGCAGATCACCATGCCGCCGGAGTGGATGCCCATGTGCCGCGGCAGGTCCTTGATCTGCACCGCCAGGTCCACCACCTGCTCGGGGATGCCGTCGAGGTCCGGGGAATCCGCCACCGGGGTCCAGCGGTTGACCTGCTTGCTCCAGGCGTCCTGCTGGCCCTGGGAGAACCCCAGGGCCCTGGCCATGTCGCGGACGGCGCTGCGGCCGCGGTAGGTGATCACGTTGGCCACCTGGGCGGCGTAGTCGCGCCCGTAGCGTTCGTAGACGTACTGGATGACCTGCTCACGAAGGTCGGACTCGATGTCGACGTCGATGTCGGGCGGCCCGTCGCGGGCCGGGGACAGAAACCGTTCGAAGAGCAACTCATTGGCCACCGGGTCGACGGCTGTCACTCCCAGGGCGTAGCAGACCGCGGAGTTGGCGGCCGAGCCGCGACCCTGACACAGGATGTTGTTGCGTCGGCAGAACTGCGTGATGTCATGCACCACAAGGAAATAGCCGGGGAAATTCAGCTGGGCGATGATGGCGAGCTCGTGTTCGATCTGGGCGTAGGCCCGTGCCGCGCCGGCGCGCGGACCGTAGCGCTGGGCTGCCCCGGTCATCACCAACTCGCGTAGCCAGCTGTTCTCGGTATGGCCGTCGGGAGCGTCGAACGGCGGCAGCCGCGGTGCGATCAGCGTCAGTTCGAATGCGCACTGCTCGCCCAGTTCGGCCGCCGCGGTGACGGCGTGCGGGTGCTGGGCGAACAGCCGGGCCATCTCCTCCCCCGACCGCAGATGCGCACCGCCCAGCGGCGCCAGCCAGCCCGCCGCCGAGTCCAGGGAGTTGCGCGCCCGGATCGCCGCCATCGCCGATGCCAGCCGGGCCCGGCCCGGCTCGGCGATATGGGCGGCGGTGGTGGCCACCACACTCACCCCGAACCGGGGCGCCAGCGCGGCGAGTGTGGCGTTGCGCTCGTCGTCGAGGGGTTGGCGGTGGTGGGTCAGTTCGATGCTGACCCGGGTCCGCCCGAAACGGTCCACCAGGTCGGCCAGCGCCGCAGCCGCCGCCTCCGGCCCTCCAGCCGAGAGCGCCTGGCGCACATGGCCTTTACGGCAGCCGGTCAGGATGTGCCAGTGGCCTCCGGCGGCGTCGGTGAGGGCCTCGTAGTCGTAGCGCGGCTTGCCCTTCTCACCGCCGCCGAGGTGGGCGGCGGCCAACTGGCGGGACAGCCGCCGGTAGCCCTCCGGACCGCGGGCCAGCACCAGCAGGTGCGGACCGGGCGGATCGGGCGCATCGGTGCGGGCGGTGTCGGACAGCGAGAGCTCGGCACCGAACACCGTCGCCATGTCGAGTTCCCGGGCGGCCTCGGCGAAGCGCACCACGCCGTAGAGCCCGTCGTGGTCGGTGAGCGCGATGGCCCGCAGACCCAGCCGGGCGGCCTCCTCGACAAGCTCCTCCGGGGAGCTGGCACCGTCGAGGAAGCTGAACGCCGAATGAGCGTGCAGTTCGGCGTAGGGCACCGAACCGCGGTGTGGCCGTGAGCCTTCGGGCGGTGAGTACCCGGCGCGCTTACGTGACCAGGCGGGGCTGTCGCTGCCGTCGGCCGGTGGCTCGACAAGCGGGGAGGGCGGCCGGCTGTTGAGCACCCGCTCCATCTCCGCCCAGGTCGGCGGCCCGTCACTCCAGCCCACCCGCGCAAGTTTATCGAACGCATGTTCGATATACCAGAGGTGTGGAGGGGGACGAGAATGGGTGCATGTCCGCCAAGCCCCCGATCGTCGACCAGCAGACCTGGCGCGCCGCCCTCGACGAACTCCGCATCCGGGAGAAAGCCGCAACCCGGGAACTCGACGCGATCGCCGCCCAGCGCCGTCGGCTGCCGATGGTCGAGATGGGTGACTACACCCTGATCGGGGCCGACGGACCCGTCCGGCTGGTCGATATCTTCGACGGCCATTCGCAGCTGATCGTCTACCACCACATGTGGAACGACGGGGCGCAGTGGCAGTGCCCCGGATGCACCGGATACACCTCGCAGTTCACCCGGCTGGAGTTCCTCGAGAACTACGACGCCCGCTTCGTCATCGTCACCAACGGCCCGATCGGGGAGGCGCTGGCCTACAAAGCCCGCGTCGGCAACAAGATGGACTGGTATTCGTCATCGCAGAGCCCGTTCGGGGCCGACGTCGACGCTCCCCCGGGAAACGGCTTCGCCATCAACGTGTTTCTCCGCGACGGCGACACCGTGTACCGCACCTGGCACACCACCGGCCGAGGTGTGGAGCAACTCGGCCACGTCTTCGGATTTCTCGACGTCCTGCCGTGGGGACGGCTGGAACAGTGGCAGGACTCCCCCGAAGGCTGGCCGCAGCGGCCGACGTACGCCGGGTGGGCGGGTGCGGAGGAGATCGCCCGCCATTACGGCGAGGGCCCTAGGCTTGACGTGTGACTGCTGAAGCCCACCCGGCCGAACCACACGTCGGCGCGATCAACACCAAGCTGAACTGGCTGCGCGCCGGGGTTCTCGGCGCAAATGACGGAATCGTCTCCGTGGCCGGCATCGTGGTCGGCGTGGCCGCCGCCACGACCGAACGGGGACCGATCTTCACCGCCGGCCTGGCCGGCCTGGCCGCCGGGGCGCTGTCGATGGCACTCGGTGAATACGTCTCGGTGAGCACCCAGCGCGACACCGAGCGCGCGCTGCTGGCCAAGGAGCGTCGCGAGTTGGTCGAGGAGCCGGAAGCCGAGCTTGCCGAGCTCGTCGGGCTGTACCAGGCCAAGGGACTCTCGCCGGAGACCGCACGCACGGTCGCCGAGGAGTTGACGGCCCACGATGCGTTCGCCGCCCATATCGACATCGAACTCGGTATCGACCCGGACGAACTCACCAACCCATGGCACGCGGCGGGGTCGTCGGCCATCGCGTTCACCGTGGGCGCGATGCTGCCGCTCTTGACCATCCTGCTGTTGCCGCCGTCAACCCGGATCCCGGTGACCTTCATCGCCGTGCTCATTGCGCTGGCCGTCACCGGCTGGATCAGTGCGCGCCTGGGCGGCGCCGACCCCCGCCGGGCGGTGACGCGTGTGGTGATCGGCGGCGCACTGGCGATGGCGATCACCTGGGCGATCGGCCACATCTTCGGCGGGGTCGTCGCCTAACTACTCGGTGTACTCGGCGACGCCGTCGTCCAGCACGATGCGAGCGTTCGAACCGTCGGGGCCACTGGCTTCGGTGCGGTAGAGCGCCGTACCCTCCCCGGTGCGCCAGATGGATGTCGTCAGCGTCTCGCCCGGGAAGACCGGCGAGGAGAACCGGGCCGCGATGGCGGTCAGCTTCGAGGCGTCGCCGCCGGCGAGTTCGCCCAGCAGTGCGCGCCCCGCGAAACCGTAGGTGCACAACCCGTGCAGGATCGGCTTGGGGAACCCGGCCAGGGTCTGGGCGAACCACGGGTCGCTGTGTAGCGGATTGCGGTCGCCGGAGAGCCGGTAGAGCAGGGCCTGGTCCTCGCGGGTGGGCAGGGCGATGTGGGCGTCGGGCTCACGGTCGGGAAACTCCGGGGCCTCCTTGCGCTGGCCGGGCCGGCCCCCGAATCCGCCGTCGCCGCGGATCACCAGGGTGGTGAGCGTCTCGGCGATCTGCGCCCCGGTGGCCGGGTCGCTGCCACGGGCGCGCAGCATGATGATCGCGTTCTTGCCCTCGCCCTTGTCCTGGATGTCGGCGACCTCGGCGACCACCGACAGTGCGCCGGCGGCCGGCAGCGGCGCCGAAAGGCGGACTTCCTGCGAGCCGTGCAGCAGCTTGCCCCAGTTGAAGGAGCCGACGAGCGGCGCGGCGGCGAAGCCCATGCAGCAGATCACCGCAAACGTCGGCAACACCTGCTGGGGGATGTCGTGGCTGTTCTCCGTGGTGTAGGCCAGGTCGTCGGTGCCGGCCCCGACCCCGAGCGCATAAAGCAGGGTGTCGCGATCGGTCCACTCGTAGAGCTTGGGTTCGGTCACCGCGCCGATGGCCGACGGGTCGATCGTCATGTCACTCCTGTCGTCGCGAGGATCTCTATGGTTGCACTCGCCCGAATTCTGCCCGCCGGAGCGGCCGAGAGTGCACGCTGTGGGGTATGCAGGTTTCCCGCCCTCGAAGAGTGTCCTCCGCACTGGCGTTGTTGATGTCGATGTTGCTGCTGGCCGCCTGCGGCGGTCAGCCGAAACCCGACGTCCACAACATCACCCTGACCCTGATCCGGCACGCCGAGTCCGAGGCCAACGCCTCCGATGTGGCGTCCACCGCCGTGCCGGGGCCGCCGCTGACGGCCGTCGGCCAGGAGCAGGCCGCCAAGTTAGCCGACAAGCTGTCCCGCGAGAAGGTCGACGGCATCTACGCATCCGAGCTCATTCGCACGCAGCAGACCGCGGCGCCGCTGGCCAAGGCGCTGGGTAAGGAGGTGACCATCCTGCCTGGTCTCAACGAGATTCCTGCCGGCTGGTTCGAGGGAATCTCGATGAAGGACACCTCGGGCACCTTCCTGCTCGGGCCCGAGGCCTGGCTGAAGGGTGACCGCCGCTTCGGCATCCCGGGGTCGGTGAACGGCAACCAGTTCAACACCGCGTACACCGCCGCGGTACAGAAGATCTACGACAGCGGCGACAAGAATCCGGTGGCGTTCTCCAGCAGCCTGTCGATCATGATGTGGACGCTGCTAAACGCCCGCAACGGCCGCCCGAGCCTGCTGTCCGAGCATCCGTTGCCGAACACCGGTGAGGTGGTGCTGACCGGCAACCCGGTGACGGGATGGTCCATTGTCAGCTGGGACGGAATCACGAGCTTCGCCGTCGACGCTGCGTGAGTTCCCTCGCGCACTTCGCGATGCCGCTGCGGGTTCGCTACGTCGAGTGCGACATGCAGGGACGGGCGTTCAACGGTCACTTCCTGACCTGGGTCGACATGGCGCACACCGAGGCACTGCGCGACCTGTTCGGCGGCTATCGGGCGCTGACCGACCGCGGCATCGACTTGGTGGTGGTTGCCGCCGAGCTGCAGTTCCGTCGACCCGCCCACTTCGACGACGAACTGGTGGTTGACGTCGCGCTCGATCCGCCGGGCCGCACCTCGCTGCGCAGCCGGTACCGAATCGATCGGGGAACCGAGCTGATCGCCGAGGCGGGGCTGGTTCATGTTTGCGTCGATGCGGTGAGCTTCGTGAAACGACCCTGGCCGGACTGGTTCCGCGAGGATCTTGCCGCCGCCGCTGCCGCGACATGACGCTGCCGGTCTTCGCCGACGTGGACACCGGCGTCGACGATGCGATGGCGCTGGTGTACCTGCTCGCCAGTGATGACGCCGAGCTGGTGGGCGTCGCCTCCACCGGCGGCAACGTGGACGTCGACCAGGTGTGCCGCAACAACCTCGGTCTGCTGCAACTGTGCGCGGCCGGCCACATCCCGGTGTCGCGCGGAGCCTCTCAGCCGCTGGCCGCCCCGATGCGCACCGCCGAGGACACCCACGGCCCAGCCGGTCTCGGATACGCCGAATTACCCTCGGCGACAGGGAAGTTGACCGACTACGACTCCGCCGAGGCATGGATACGGGCGGCGCATGAGCATCCCGGAACCCTGGTCGGGCTGGTCACGGGTCCACTGACAAACCTCGCGCTGGCGCTGCGCGCCGAAACGGCGCTGCCCAGCCTGCTGCGGCGACTGGTCATCATGGGTGGCTCGTTCGAGTATCGGGGCAACACCACCCCGGTGGCCGAGTGGAACATCAGCGTCGACCCGGAGGCCGCCGCCGAGGTGTTCGACGCCTGGGGGCGGGCCCCTGAGCCGGATGGAGTGCTGAATGAGGTTAGCGCCGAGAGACTTCCGATCGTGTGCGGTCTCAATCTCACCGAGAACGTGGTGATGACACCGCAGATCATGCAGCGCCTGGCGACGGCCGCGGGATCGACGGCATCGGACGTCAACCCGTTGATCCGGGTGCTCGAGGATTCGATGCGGTTCTACTTCGAGTTCCATGAACAGCAGGGCGAGGGATACCTGGCACATCTGCACGATCCACTGGCCGCCGCCGTCGCATTGGATCCCGCGCTGATCCGGACACGCGCGGCCACGGTCGGCGTGGAACTGACCGGCACGCTCACCCGGGCGATGACGATCGCGGATTGGAGCGGCCGTTGGAAACGCCCGCCGAATGCCCGGGTGGGCGTCGAGGTGGACCCCGCGGTGTTCTTCGATCGGTTCATCCAGCGGGTGGGGCCGTTCGCCCGGCGGTGCGCTCACTCGTAGACCCCTTCGAGGTACCACCGGCGCTGCCGGTAGCAGAGCAGCAGGGCGGTGTCGTCCAGCAGAACCTGGGCTCGGGCGGAGCGCCCGGACCGGGACTGCCCATCCTCACCCTGCCCCGGATCCCACCAGCGTTCGTCCACCGGCCACGGGCCGGCCCACCAGCTCAGCTCACCCCGGTACCGCGATCCGGCGCCGGCCAGGCGGACCGGCTCGGCGGTGAACATGCCGCGGGCCGTGACCCGCACCGGATTCCCCTGGGAATCAAGCAATTCCACCGGATCATCGGCCAGGACAGCCGGAGCGGGCTGCGGCAGCTGTCCGGGCCACGGACGGTCGACGGCGGCCCGCGCCACCAGTTCGTCGCCCAGCGGGGTCAAGGTGATCCGCTCCGCGGGCCCACGTCCCCCGCTGAGCACCGGCACCTGCACCGCCTCCTGGCCCAGCAGACCCTGCACCCGGACCAGGGCGCGGCGGGCCCGCAGCCGGTCCTCCTCCCCGAGGCCGCCCCACAGCGGCAGCTGAAGCGCTTCGGCGGACACCACTTCCACCGGCTGCAGCCGCAACAGGGTGATCGGGCCGTCGAGCCCACTGCCCCCGCTCAGCCGTCGGGAGGTCAACCAGCCGTCGAGCTGCCAGCGCACCCGGTCTGCGGTGGCGTCCTCGGTCAGCGGCTCGGCACAGCGCCACACCCGGGTCAGCTCCCCGCCGGGACTTATCCCCCGGTCGCTGCGCTCCTGCCCGCCGCCGCCAGTGACGGCATGGATAGCCAGCCGGGTGCACCCGACTCCGGCTCCCTCCAGGCTGCGGTGCAGAGCGGCGGCCAGCGTCCGGCCCGCGAACGCGGCGGCGTCGACCCGGTCGATCGGCGGGTCGCAGTGCAGCACCGCGTCGAGTTCCGGCGGCAGCTCGCGCCCCTGCGCCCCGCGGCCGGGCTCACCGCGGGCGAAGCGGTGGGCGGCCACCGCATCGGCGTCGAACCGGGAGGCCACATCCCGGCGGGGCAGCGCGGCGAACTGACCCAGAGTACGGATTCCCATGCGCCACAACAGATCCGCCAGTTGTTCGCGGCCTCGCCCGGAAAGGCTCGGCTCAGCGGCCAACTGTTTGATCGACAACCCGGACAGAAAGGCCGCATCCTGACCGGGCTCCACGATGCGGCCGGCCCGGGCCGCGAAGACGGCGGTGGGCAACTGGTCGGCGATTCCGACCTGACACTCGGCACCCGCGGCGGCGACGGCGTCGACCAGCCGTTCAGCCGCCGCCTGCTCGGTGCCGAAGTAGCGGGCCGCGCCCCGGACCGGCAGCACCAGCAGACCCGGCCGCAACACCTCCGCGCGGGGCACCACATCGTCGACGGCGACGACCACGCCCTCGAAGAACCGTGCATCGCGGGCCGGATCGGCAGGTGAGACATGCACCTGTGGGCAGCGCGCCTGTGCCTCGCGGCGGCGCAGACCGCGACGCACCCCGGCCTCGCGGGCCGCTGCCGAACAGGCGACCACCCGGTTGGCCAGGGTGACCGCGATCGGCGCGGTGGAAGCCAGTCCGCTCGCCGCGGCCGCTGCCACGGCCGGCCAGTCCATGCACCAGATCGCCAGGGTGCGGGCGTTCATGGCCGGCCCATGGCCCGCACCGACAGCCGCACCCCACTGATCCGCCCGCAGCCCGCCACCGGCGCGCCGGCCCGGCTTGCGGTGATGTCGTACCCGCAGACCCGGGCCTCCATCCGCATCGAGGCGCCCTGCAACTGCCCTCCGGTGATCAGCAGGGTGCAGCCCCGCTGACGGGCTCGGGCCACCACCGCCCGCGCCCGGGTGGCCGGCACCGAACGCCCGGCCAGTCCGAGCACCACCAGATCCATCCCGTCCATGAGAACCGCGGCCACCTCGACCGGATCGGTACCCGGGTCCGGGATCACCGCCAGTCGGCTGAGGTCGGCACCCATCTCCGCGGCGGCCAGCAGACCGAACTCCGGCAGGCCGACGACAGCCGCATGACCGCCGGCGCCCGTCACCGCCGCAACCATGCCGACCGGAAGCGAGCGGGCGCCGGAGAGCACCGCCACCGTGCCTTTGGGCAACCCGCCCGGGAACTGCCCGGCCAGCGAATCTGGCAGCGGCAGCAAAGATTGCGAACCCGGCAGAGCATCGACGGCCTGCTCGGCGGGACGCCATCTGGCGCCCACCTTCCCGGACACCGCCGCCATCTGCCGGCGCAGCTGTTCCAGCTGCTCAGCACGGCTATCCGGCTGGCCCTTCAGGGCGATCGCCGACGTCATCGCCCACCTCCAGCCGTGACCGACATCCGCTGTGTTCGAAAGTTTGTTCGATAGCGTGAGTAAACACCGGACCTCCGACAGGCGTCAAGGGCTCTGGCACCATGAAACCCATGAACCCCGAGCAGGCAGACAAGGTGGCCCACGGTCCGGGTTTCGTCGCAGCGCTCGATCAGAGCGGGGGCAGCACACCCAAGGCACTGCGCCGCTACGGCATCCCCGACGACGCCTACTCCGGCGACGTGCAGATGTTCGATCTGGTGCACCAGATGCGGACCCGGATCATCACCAGCCCGAGCTTCGACGGCGGCCGGATCATCGCGACGATCCTCTTCGAGGACACCATGGACCGCGACATCGACGGCCGGCCGAGCGCGGAGTATCTGTGGTCGGTGAAGAACATCGTGCCGATCCTCAAGGTGGACAAGGGACTTGCCCCGGAGCAGGACGGCGCGCAACTGATGAAGCCGATCCCCGGCCTTGACGACCTACTGTCCCGTGCGGCGGGCATGGGCATCTTCGGCACCAAGATGCGCTCGTTGATCACCATGCCCGGCAAGGGAATCGACGCGGTGATCGATCAGCAGTTCGCGGTGGCGCAGCAGATTCTGGATGCCGGACTGGTGCCGATCATCGAACCCGAGGTCGACATCCACAGTCCCGCCAAGGCCGCCGCCGAGGAACAACTGACGTCATCGATCATCGACCGCCTCGGGACGCTGGCCGAGGGCCGCCAGGTGATGCTCAAACTGACGCTGCCCGAAAACGACGGTCTCTATAGCGATCTGGTCGACGACCCGAGGGTGATGCGGGTACTCGCGCTGTCCGGCGGCTACACCCGCGCGGAAGCCTGCCAGCGGCTGTCCCGCAACCACGGGGTGATCGCCAGCTTCTCCCGAGCGCTCACCGAGGGCTTGACCGCTCAGCAGAGTGAGCATGAGTTCGATACGACGCTGGACGCCGCGATCGCCGAAATCGCCGCGGCGTCAAGGACGTAACTCCCCTTCGGTCATCAGGGGACTCGAGCAAGGGTGCCCCGGATGGTGAGATCGCGTTGTTTTTCCACCGAGTAATAGGTGGAACTGAAGTGCAGTGTTCCGTCCTCTTGGGGAACAAGGGTGACTTGTGAGCGGGTACAGGCACCGACATCCACCGTTTCGGTGACATACCGGACACCATGGTCGGCAGCTCCGCTCTGGGTCCATGTGCATGTGCAGCCGATTTGCGGATAGCTCACGTCGGCGCTCAACGGCGGACCGTCGGTGATGTCCGCGACGAGATCGAGGGTCTGATCGCCGAAGGTACGACCGGACCATCGTCCGGTCAATGACGTCGGTTCGGCCGGTGGGATCTCCGACGGCGAGACAGTCGATGACACGGCTCCCGCCGCTGAGGCCGGGCTGGATCCTCCTCCACCTGAGTTCGGTTCGTCACCGCCGCCGCGTGTGACGAACATGGCGATCACGGCCGCGGCCACCAGCAGGCCCATCGCAGCGAGACCGACCAACACCTTTCCCCCTCCTCCAGACCGGGTGGGGCGATGCTCGTTTCCCGCCGCCTGAATACCGGCAGAGTCAGTCCCACCGACGGGTGCCGCGGCAATACCCAAGTGCGCCAAGCTCTGACCGACGTCGGCATACAGGTCGTCGCGCTTGCTGAACATCTCAAGCACGTACCGCGCGCCGCGGGACTCCTCGAGGTCGGCCGAATCAAGTGCAGGCCGCAGCCGCGAGAGGATCTCGCGCTGCTGATCGTGGCTCAGCGGGGCCGACTGCCCCACTTGATCGATGAAGTCGGTCAGATATGACAGCGGGGCCGCCGGAGGCTCGGGCATCGGCGTGGGCGGCGCCGGGGCGGGCGGGAGGGCGCTCAGCGCTCCAGCGAGGGCGAATGCCGCCTCGCGAGCCGATATTGAGTAGTTGGTGATCTGCCGCGTCGACAGCGCACGCGGCAGCGCATCGGGCAGGGGGCCGACCGCAAGTGGCAGCACCGGCTTATTGAGCCCCGTGGCCCACTCGAGCTCGCGCCGGCAGGCCACCGAACTCAGCGATTGCTCGGAGACGACCGCCACGAATACGTCGCTTTCGGCGATCCGCTGGAGGATCTCGTCCCACCATTTCTGGCCACCCCGCAGCGACGAGTCGAGCCAAACCTGACATCCCAGGGCATCGAGATCTCCGACCAGGGCATCGACATCCGCTTTGTTCTCCCGTGCGTAGGAGATGAACAGCCGCCGCACAAACCCTCCCCCGCCTGACGTCGCGAACGCTACTGCCCGACCAGTTTCACTCCCATTCGATGGTGCCGGGCGGCTTGCTGGTGACGTCCAGCACCACCCGGTTGACCTCCGGCACCTCGTTGGTGATCCGGGTCGAGATCCGCTCCAGCACGTCGTAGGGAACCCGGGTCCAGTCGGCGGTCATGGCATCCTCGCTGGACACCGGTCGCAGCACCACCGGGTGACCGTAGGTCCGCCCGTCACCCTGCACCCCGACCGACCGAACGTCGGCCAGCAGCACCACCGGGCACTGCCAGATCTGGTTGTCCAGGCCCGCTGAGGTGAGTTCTTCGCGGGCGATCAGATCGGCCCGTCGCAAGGTGTCCAGCCGCTCAGCCGTCACCTCGCCGACGATCCGGATGCCAAGACCCGGACCCGGGAACGGTTGGCGCGCAACGATGTCCTCGGGCAGCCCCAGCTCGCGTCCCACCGCACGCACCTCGTCCTTGAACAGCAGCCGCAGCGGTTCGACGAGCCGGAACTTCAGGTCCGGCGGCAGGCCGCCGACGTTGTGGTGGCTCTTGATGTTGGCGGTGCCGGCGCCGCCGCCGGACTCGACGACGTCGGGATACAGCGTCCCCTGCACGAGGAACTCGATGTCCTCATCGCTGGAGGAAAGGTCTCGCACCGCGCCCTCGAAGGCGCGGATGAACTCCCGGCCGATGATCTTGCGCTTGCCCTCCGGGTTGCTCACCCCGGACAGAGCTTCGAGGAAGCGCGCCTCGGCGTCGACCGTCACCAGCTTGGCACCCGTCGCCGCCACGAAATCCCTTTGCACCTGTTCGCGTTCGCCGGCCCGCAGCAGACCATGGTCGACGAACACACACGTGAGGCGGTCACCGATGGCACGCTGAACCAGCGCCGCGGCCACCGCGGAGTCCACTCCCCCGGACAGCCCACAGATGGCGTGGGCGTCACCGATCTGAGCCCGCACCGCCTCGATCAGGGACTCGGCGATGTTGGCCGGCGTCCAGGACGCCCCAATGCCGGCGAAATCGTGCAGGAACCGGCTGAGCACCTGCTGGCCGTGCGGGGAGTGCATCACCTCGGGGTGATACTGCACACCGGCGAGACGGCGGGTGCGGTCCTCGAACGCCGCCACCGGGGCTCCCGCGCTGGCGGCCACCACGTCGAAACCCTCCGGTGCGGCGGTCACGGCGTCGCCGTGGCTCATCCACACCGGCTGTGAGCCCGGGAGGCCGGAATGCAGTTCTCCGCCAAGGACATTCATCTCGGTGCGGCCGTACTCGCTGGTTCCGGTGCGCGCCACGGTCCCGCCGAGGGCCCGTGCCATGGCCTGGAAGCCGTAACAGATCCCGAACACCGGGATCCCGAGGTCGAACAGCGCGGGGTCGAGTTGCGGCGCACCGTCGGCGTAGACACTCGCCGGGCCGCCGGAGAGCACGATGGCCTGCGGGTCCTTGGCCTTGATCTCGGCCACGCCGGCGGTGTGCGGGATGACCTCGGAGAAGACCCGGGCCTCACGGACCCGCCGCGCGATCAGCTGCGCGTACTGGGCGCCGAAGTCGACCACCAGCACGGGACGCGGGGTTGCTGAGTGGTCCGGCTGCACCGGGACAGTCTAAAGCCGCACCGGAGCCGCGAGCTGACCACCCGGTAGCCGGCCGAGGTCACCCGGAAGAGTTGCCGTCCACGATTACCGGCGCCGCCTCAGCCGCCGGAGCGATCACCACAGTGGCGTGATCAGCGGCTGCCTGCGAGCCCGACGTGATCGCGACGATCGGCAGGTTGCGCAGCGCTCCGGGAGCGTCCGCCGGGACCACCGGCCGCTGCGGCGGGATGGGGTCCAGTCGCCGGTAGGGCTCCCCCTGCGCGGGCCGCTGATCGGCTTCGCCTTTGTTCGGCCACAACGCGGCAGCCCGCTCGGCCTGCGCGGTGATGGATAGCGACGGGTTGACACCGAGATTGGCCGAAATCGCCGTGCCGTCAACGACATACAGCGAGGGATAGCCGTAGACCCGCTGATAGGGATCGATGACACCGGTTTCCGGGCCGTCGCCGATGGCGGCGCCGCCGAGGAAATGTGCCGTCATCGGGATGTTGAACAACTCGCCCCAGCTTCCGGCGGCCACCCCGTCGATCTTCTCGGCGATGCGCCGGCAGGCCCTGTTGGCAACCGGGATCCAGGTGGGGTTGGGCTCACCGTGGCCCTGCTTGCTCGTCATCCGCCGGCCCAGAATGCCCTTCTTGGTGAAGGTGGTGATCGAGTTGTCGAGGTTCTGCATCACCAGGGCGATGACCGTGCGCTCACTCCACCGCCGCGGGATGAAAACCTTGGAGGCCTGCACCGGATGCCGAATGGCGCTGTGCACCATCTGCTTCCACCGCGGCTCGTCGGTTCCGTCGGGCCCGGTGCCATCGGTCATCAGGGTCTGCAGCAGACCCATGGCGTTGGAACCCTTGCCGTAGCGGCACGGCTCGATGTGGGTGTCACTGGTCGGATGGATCGAGGAGGTGATCGCCACCCCGTGGGTCAGGTCGAGGTCGGGATTGACCTTCAGGGTCTGCGCGCCGACGATCGACTCGGAGTTGGTGCGGGTCAGCACACCGAGCCGCGAGGACAGCCGCAGCTTGCCGGCGTCGCGCATCTTGAACAGCAGGCTCTGGGTGCCGTAGGTTCCGGCCGCCAGGACGAGGTGCTGTGCGGTGTAGGTCGCGCCGCCGCCGGGAAGCAGCCGTCCGGTGGGCTTGGTGCGCACCGCCCAGGTCCCGTCGGGTCGTTGCTCGAAGCCCTTGACCGTCGTCATCGGAATAACTTGTGCGCCGGCCTTTTCGGCCAACCCCAGGTAGTTCTTGACCAGCGTGTTCTTCGCGCCGTGGCGGCATCCGGTCATGCACTCACCGCACTCGATGCAGCCGGTGCGGGCTGGGCCGACTCCGCCGAAGAACGGGTCCGGGACCGTCTGACCGGGTTGCTTCTGGCCATCGACACCGAAGAACACCCCCACCGGGGTGGCGGTGAAGGTGTCACCGACGCCCATCTCGTCGGCGAGATCCTTCATGATCTTGTCGGCGTCGGTGAAGGTGGGGTTCTTCACGACGCCGAGCATCCGCGTCGCCTGGTCGTAGTGCGGCATCAGCTCCGATTTCCAGTCGGTGATGTGCGACCACTGCTTGTCGTTGAAGAACGGGTCCGGCGGCACGTAGAGGGTGTTGGCGTAGTTCAGCGAACCGCCGCCGACCCCGGCACCGGCGAGAATCATGGCGTTGCGCAGCA
This sequence comes from Mycobacterium sp., assembly GCA_046330855.1. Taxonomy (GTDB): domain Bacteria; phylum Actinomycetota; class Actinomycetes; order Mycobacteriales; family Mycobacteriaceae; genus Mycobacterium. Next base: position 65,941 of record JAXLRX010000006.1, on the reverse strand, counting down.
GGTTGATGCGCTGAATTCCATAGCATCCCAGCGCCGGCGCCCACACGAAGTCACGCAGCCGCCACGAGGTCTTGGCGAACTCGTGGTCGGCAAACCGGCGGCCGGCTTCGAGCACACCGACGCGGTAACCCTTCTCCGTCAGCCGCAGTGCGGTGGTGCTTCCTCCGAATCCGGAGCCGATGATCAGTACGTCGAAGTCCATACGGCTAAGTATGCGCCGTGCCGTCATCTCAGCTGCCGACGGTCAGACCGACCTTCTGGAACTCCTTGAGATCGCAATAGCCGGCTTTGGCCATCGAGCGGCGCAGGCCGCCGACCAGGTTCAGCGAGCCGAAGGGGTCGTCGGAGGGCCCGTTGAGCACCTGGTCGAGCGAGGGCCGCTCGCCCAGCGCCACCTCGAGCAGACCACCGCGGGGCAACGACGGGTGCGCGGCCGCCGAGGGCCAGTACCAGCCGCCACCGAGCGCTTCGGCCGCCACCGCCAGCGGGGTGCCCAGCACCACCGCGTCGGCGCCGCAGGCGATCGCCTTGGCCAGATCACCGGAGGTGTGGATGTCGCCGTCGGCCAGCACGTGTACGTAGCGACCGCCGGTCTCGTCGAGGTACTCACGCCGGGCGGCGGCGGCGTCGGCGATCGCGGTGGCCATCGGCACGTTGATGCCGAGCACTTCGTCGCTGGTGGTCACCCCCGAAATGGAGCCGTAGCCGACTATGACGCCCGCGGCGCCGGTGCGCATCAGGTGCAGGGCGGTGCGGTGGTCGGCCACGCCGCCGGCGACCACCGGGATATCGATTTCGGAGATGAAGGTCTTGAGATTCAGCGGCTCCCCGTTGGATGCGACCCGCTCGGCGGAGATGATCGTCCCCTGAATGACCAGCAGGTCGATGCCTGCTGCAACCAGTGCCGGGGTCAGCGCCTGGGCGTTCTGCGGACTGACGCGGACAGCCGTCGTCACACCGGCGTCGCGAACCCGGGCAACGGCCTGGCCGAGCAGATCGGGGTTCAGCGGCGCCGAGTGGAGCTGCTGCAGCAACCGGATGGCGGCGGCGGGATCCTCATCGGATCGGGCCGCGTCCAGCACCCGGGCCACCTTGTCCTCGACATCCGCGTGCCGGCCGATGAGTCCCTCGCCGTTGAGCACGCCGAGCCCGCCGAGACGGCCCAGTTCGATGGCGAACTCCGGGGACACCAGCGCGTCGGTCGGGTGCGCGACGACGGGGATCTCGAAGCGGTAGGCGTCCAGCTGCCAGGCCGTGGAGACGTCCTTGGACGATCGGGTGCGCCGGGATGGAACGATGTTGATGTCCCCGAGTTCATAGGTGCGGCGGGCGGTTCTGCCCATGCCGATTTCAACCATGTCACGCACGGCTTCTCTATCTCCTCTTCGCGCAAGCGCTCATCGGGCTTGCCTGCTTACCGCGCGTAGTAGTTGGGCGCTTCGACGGTCATGGTGATGTCGTGCGGGTGACTTTCCTTCAGGCCCGCCGCGGTGATCTGAACGAACTGCGCCCGGTGCAGGTCGGCGATGGTGGCCGAACCGGTGTAACCCATCGCGGCGCGCAGTCCACCGGTGAGCTGATGGATGACCGTGGCCAGCGGCCCGCGGAACGGCACCCGGCCCTCGATGCCCTCGGGCACCAGCTTGTCCTCGGAGAGGACGTCGTCCTGGAAGTACCGGTCCTTCGAGAACGACTTGGCTTCGCCGCGACCCTGCATGGCGCCCAGCGATCCCATCCCGCGGTAGCTCTTGAACTGCTTGCCGTTGACGAAGATCAGGTCACCGGGAGCCTCGGCGGTACCGGCAAGCAGCGAGCCCAGCATGGCGGTCGACGCCCCGGCGGCCAGCGCCTTGGCGATGTCGCCGGAGTACTGCAGGCCGCCGTCGGCGATCACCGGTACGCCAGCGGGAGCGCAGGCGGCGGCAGCCTCCATGATCGCGGTGATCTGCGGGGCGCCCACCCCGGCGACCACGCGGGTGGTGCAGATGGAACCGGGACCCACGCCGACCTTCACGGCATCGGCTCCGGCTTCGACCAGCGCGGCGGCGGCGGCGCGGGTCGCGACATTGCCGCCGACCACCTCGACCTTGTGTCCCACTTCACCTTTGACCTTGCCGACCATGTCCAGAACCATCCGGTTGTGGGCGTGGGCGGTGTCGACGATGAGCACGTCGACCCCGGCGTCGACAAGCGCCATGGCGCGGTCCCAGGCGTCGTTGCCGACACCGACGGCCGCGGCCACCAGCAGACGGCCATCGCTGTCCTTGGTGGCGTGCGGATGCTTCTCGGTCTTGACGAAGTCCTTGACCGTGATCAGTCCGGTGAGCCGACCGTGACCGTCGACAATGGGCAGCTTCTCAATCTTGTTGCGCCGCAACAAACCTAACGCGGCGTCGGCGGAGACGCCCTCCTGCGCGGTGATCAGCGGCGCCTTGGTCATCACCTCGGCCACCCGCTTGTTCATGTCCACTTCGAAGCGCATGTCCCGGTTGGTGATGATGCCGACCAGTGCGCCGTCATCATTGACCACCGGCAGCCCCGAGATATGGAACTTGGCACACATGGCGTCGACTTCGGCCAGCGTGTTCTGCGGCGAGCACGTCACCGGGTCGGTCACCATCCCGGCCTCGGAACGCTTGACCATCTCCACCTGGCTGGCCTGCTCGGAAATGGAGAGGTTGCGGTGCAGAACGCCCAGGCCGCCGGCCCGTGCCATCGCGATCGCCATCCGGGCCTCGGTGACGGTGTCCATGGCCGAGGAGACCAGCGGAACTCGCAACCGGATCTTCCGGGTGAGTTGGCTGGAGGTGTCCGCCATGGCGGGCACCACGTCCGAGGCAGCAGGCAGCAGCAGGACGTCGTCGAAGGTCAGACCCAGCATGGCGATCTTGTGGGGGTCGTCCCCGCCGGTACGGACCGGGTTGCCTTCGGCAATTGACATCGGCGCGGCCTCCATCAGCGGGCGACAAGAGAGCCTCATCCTATCGGCTGTACGAGAGGCCGCCCGACCACCGCTCGCGTAATGTGGAGTCGTGCGCGACCACCTGCCACCAGGCCTGCCGCCAGATCCGTTCGCCGACGACCCATGTGATCCGTCGGCGGCCCTGGACGCCCTGGAACCGGGTCAACCCCTTGACCCACAGGAGCGCGCCGCGGTCGAGGCCGACCTGGCAGACCTGGCGGTCTACGAGGCGCTGCTGGCACATCGCGGCATCCGCGGCCTGGTCGTGTGCTGCGACGAGTGTAGCTCCGACCACTATCACGACTGGGATATGTTGCGCGCCAACCTTCTTCAGTTGCTCGTCGACGGAACCGTCCGTCCGCACGAGCCGGCCTACGATCCTGAGCCGGACGCCTATGTCACCTGGGATTACTGCCGCGGGTATGCCGACGCCTCGATGAACGAGGCAACGTCGGACTACCTCGACGGAACTCGCTGAAGTCCTGACCAACCTGCCGGGACCGGCACTCTTGACTAACCTGCCGGGACCGGCACCAAGGTCGTCGTAACCGCGGCGGTCGGCAGCGGTTGCCCACTCTGGGCGGGAGCGGTCTGCGGAGCCGGCGCAGGGGCCGGGTTAGCGCTCGGAGCGGTTGCACTCACCGTGGTTTGAGGTGCCGGCGGGGCCTCGGCCGTAGTTTGAGGTGCCGGCGGGGCCTCGGCCGTCGTACTCACGGCTCGGGGCGCCTCAGCCGTGGTGCTCGCCGGTGCCGCCGTGCTCTGCTGCACCGGTGCGGTCGAGGTGGCGGGCGTCGCGGCCCCGGTCGTCGGCGCCGCACTGGTGGCCGTGGGCGTCTGCTCACCCTGCGGAGCGGGTGAGGTGGTCGCGGACTCCGGCGACGATGCCGCCGAGGAGGAAGCGGGCGATTCCGAGGTCGGGGTGGTCGAGGCCGCCGAACCGCTGGCCGAGGTGGTGGCCGAGGCCGGTGTCTCCGATGTGGTCGGCGTGGCTGACGTCGTCGGCGTCGCCGACGTGGTCAATGACGGGGATGCGGGGGTGCTGGTCGGCTCGACCGCCGGCACCAGCGCCGCCGATGACGGCGCGACGGTGTACACCACGCCGGGCGGCGCGGTGGCCTGCGGATCGCGTTCGACCACCTTGGCCGACAGGTCGTTGAACTGATCGAGCAACTCCTGCTTCTGCGCGGCATCGTCGATCGTGGCCACCTGCGTGCTCACCGCGACCAGCTTGTCCTGGGCCTGCTGCCAATCGCCCTGAGCGATGAGGTCCTGGACCTGGTTGAGCGTTGTCTTGGCCGCCAGCCCGATCTGGTCGTCGCGAACCTGCTTGCCGCCGCCGAACATGGTGCGTACGCCGTAGAGCGCGTCACCCGGGCCGGACCCGGCCACCACAGCGCCGAACCCTCCGAGGCACAGCGCGGCCGCTGCCGCGATGCCGATCGTGCTCAGCCCGCGACGGGCGTTGCGGGGCTGGGTGACGACGCGGCGGTCGCGGTCCCCTCCGGGTCGCTTCTCGGCCAGGCCGGCGTTGAGCGCGGCAACCGCGTCGGCCTCGGCGATCAATCCGGTGGCCGGGGGCCAGCGCAAATCGTCGCGCCAGTTGCCAAGCAGGGCGGCCAGTTCCGCGTCGGCCGAGTCCTGCGGGACCACCGGGCGGCCATCGGCGAGCGCGTCGACGAAACTGTCGGCGCGGTGGACCTCCTCGAGCGAGGGCTCCTGGGACCCGAAGCCGGGCCGACCGAATTCGGAACGTCCAAAATCAGGCATAGTCGAAACCTGCTCCCGCGATCTCCGACTTCAGCCGCGCCAGGGCGCGATGCTGGGCCACCCGGACGGCGCCGGGCGTACTGCCGACCGCCTCGGCGGTCTCCTCGGCGGACAGTCCCACCACGATTCGCAGAGTGAGGATTTCGCGCTGCTTCTCCGGCAAGACCGACAGCAACCGGTTCATCCGCGCGGCGGAATCGGACTGCAGAGCCATCTGCTCGGGGCCGGCCTCCAGCGAGTACCGCTCCGGCACCACCTCGGTGGGCTCGGAACGATTCCGGGCCGCCGCGCGGTGAGCGTCGGCGACCTTGTGCGAAGCGATACCGTAGACAAAGGCCAGAAACGGGCGTCCCTGGTCTTGATAGCGCGGCAGCGCCTGGATGGCGGCCAAGCAAACCTCCTGAGCAACGTCGTCAGCGGACAGACCACTGCGCTCCGCCGATCCGATCCGGGCACGGACATAACGGACGACGACGGGGCGAATGATCTCCACTACCTCCCGAAGTGCATCTCGGCTGCCGGCCACTGCCTCAGCAACAGCCGCGTCGAGACGCTCTCCTGGAATGGTCATCGACCGCGCTATCTCCAACGTTACGGATGTGGTAATTCGGAAGGCTTGGCTCAGCTAGAGACAATATCGGCCCAGACTGTCGATCGGTGCTTAGCGGATCTTCCAATCGCCGCCGTGGCGGGTCACGAATCGCGCAGCGGACTCCCGGACCTCGGCGATCTGTCCCGCAGAGCGCGTCGCACTGCCGATGTCGGACAACAGGCACGCCAGCGCCCATCGAAGCGGCACCAGGCCGTGTTTGACGGTGTCAGCCAGGGCGGCATCGGCCAAGCAGCGCGCGGCGGCGAGGTCACCGGCGCTGCACAACGCCGCGGCGAGAACCACATCGCTCTTGACACGGTGGCGGCGCAATTCCGGCAGAGCCTGCTCGGCGAGCTCGACACCGCGTTCCGCCTCACGGACGGCCTCAGCGCCACGCCCGGATGCCATCGCCAGTTCGGAGCGAACCCAGGCCAACCGGATGTCCAGGCGCGGCTGCCCGGCTCGCGGCACCAGGCCGGCGGCGCGTTCCAGCAGGGCGGCCGACGCCGCGAACCGGCCCACGCCCAGGGCGTCGGCCGCCAGTCCGATCAAGGCGTCGACACCGGCCTCCGCGTCCCCGCCGGCGGCCGCCCAGGCGCGGCCGTCCCAGTCATGGGCGCGCCAGTGCCAGCCGAGCTGCCGCAGAAACGACGCATGGGCACTTCGTCCCAATGCGCACCAGCGTCCCGTCGACGAGTCGTGGATCAGGCTGGCGAGGTCAGCCCGGGCGGCGGCGTAGCGACCCTGGCCAGCGGCCGCCACCGCGCGCAACCAGTGCTCGTGGGGGTCGCGCGCCTCGGGCAACGGCCACTGGCCGGGATGGCCGCCGAAGGCGGCGGCTGCCACGCGGGAGGACATTTGCGCGTGACGCTATCAATTCCCCGGTTAAGAGTTTGTGGTGGCCTTGTTACGGCGATGTCAACTCCGGCTGTGAGAACGGCGGTCAAAACGTCGGCGGCGAGCGCCCTCCTGCGTAATCAAAACGTGATCGCACCTAAAGATGAACGCGACGTAAATTCCTGCGCAGCATTTATGTCCGGCCCACGGAACCGGACTATTGACGTGGTTTCGCAACGCCTCCTAGCGTGGGCACAAGTGGTCACCGGCGACTGCGTCTTGATAACCGTCTGTACCTCATATGTGCCAGAACCGCACGGAGAGAGGGGATTTCATATGTTGCAGCCGCAGCAGCTCCCAGGGCCGAATGCAGATCTGTGGGATTGGCAGATGCACGGCAACTGCCGGGGTGTCGACTCGTCGGTGTTCTTCCATCCCGACGGAGAACGCGGCCGCGCCCGGGCGCAACGCGAACTGCGGGCCAAGCAGTTGTGCCGGCAGTGCCCCGTCATCACCCAGTGCCGCACCCACGCGCTCAAGGTCGGCGAGCCCTATGGCATCTGGGGCGGGTTGAGTGAGTCCGAGCGGGAGTTGCTGCTCAAGAGCGGCCTGCGGCGCCGCACCGCCTAGTTTCTGACGGGGAGGTCCAGCCGATCAGCAGCCACCGGCGGCAGTTCGGTCTGAGCGACGCGGGGCAGCGCCGCGGATCGGACGATCGGTCCAGCCGTTCAGGAACACAGCGCAGCGGCAGCGCCTGAAGCCGGAATCGGGCCTCGGCGCAGGGTCAACCAGGGGGCGCGACCGTCATCGAATCCAGGTAGTAGGTTTCACGTCCGGTGGGGTAACCGCCGCCATCGGTGGCGATGTGCACGTGGTCGAAATGGTTGGCGGTTTCGTTGCCGTAGTCAGCCGTCCAGCTCGGCGCGCCGATGCCGGGATAAAAGCCCTGCCGCCAGATCACATGCAACACCCCCCACCGTTTCGCGTTGGCCAATGCGAAACCGGCGATCTGGTTGCCCAGCTCGATGCCCTCCGGGGAGTGGTAGTTGGGGATCATCACATCGATGGCCAGTCCCTCGGGGTGCCACCTCAACGCGTCCTGGCGGAAGCCGCCGATGGTCTTGATGTCCATGAACATCATGCTGATGGCGCGTGCCACCCAGATGGTGTGGACCTGCAGGCCCTGCTCCGGGGCAAGGCCCGGGGGTAACTGGACTTTGTAGTCCTGGGCGGCGACGGGCGCACTGGCCATCAGCAGGTCGGCTTCCGCGGAGTTCGCCACCGACGGCGTGCCGGGAGCTGCGGCAACCGGGCCAGGCGGCACGGCCGCGGTCGGCGGTGCCCCTACTGCCGGCGCGCTGCTGGCGGCGGCGATGGTGGGGATCGCGGCGGCGGGCGGTGCGGATTGCTTCTCCTTGTTCTGGGCGTAGAGCATGGCGCCCGCGACGGCGATCGACATCGCGGCGGCAAACACGCGTCCCGCCGAACCAGCCCTCGTCATGCCATGCACCTTACTGCGACGCCCAAGACCGGACGGGCGAAGCGCCGGTCATGGTCTTCCGGAAGAACAATGATCGTTCGCCGGGCTGAGCGGAGTTCTTCGTCTAGCCCGAAAAGCGTTTGCTCACGACTCGCCAGTGGTTGCCCAATTCGTCACGGGCGTAGGACACCAACCTCACTGCGGCTTGTGCCATCGCCAGGCCGCGACCGCGCTCGGCCAACTCTCCGGGCATCCGGACAGCGGCGAGGTCAATCTCGGCTGGATGACCGTCGTCGGTGAGCTCGACCTCGACCTCGCCGGGGCGAACGTGGACTTCGATCTGGAAGCTCACTGCACGAGCGTGCTCGATGATGTTGGCCGCGATTTCGGTGACGGCGATGCTGACCTGCATCCGGATCAGCCCGGGCACGTGCGCGTTGAACGCCCAGGCGGTTTCCAGAGCGGACTGAACCTCATCGAGAGCGCCAGACCCGCCCCCGACGGTCAGTTTCACATCGTGTCCAATCCCACACGATCGACGCTGGTCTCTCGCGTCGGCCTGCGAGTCATAACCTGATTATTTTTCGCGACAGCAGTCTGCGGGATCGTTGTTGAAACCGCAACCGACGGCGGGACTCCGATTTCCGGTCTTCAGCCATTTGCCGGGTGCCTGCAAAAGCGCCCATGCGGTCGGGACCGATTCGGTCAGCGGAATTGCCTGGCTCGCAGCGCTGCCCGCAAAGGACGTTGCGAAAATGTGGCATCTGACAGCTTTTTTCGCCGCGTTGAGTCGTTGAGGTGGGGATCACGGTTGGTGGTGGCGGCTGCCGGGTGACTCGGGTACGGCGCGGCGGGATTGCGATTGTCTCCGTGTTCGGCGCCATCGACGGGTGTCCGTCCGGATTGTTTCCCGGGAAAGCCACTTCGCAGTGGTGCGTTACTGCGCGGCGCGAAGGTCCCTGACCGTGGCATGTGCATCTTCCACCGCCGTTATGGCCCGGTTGATGCCCCCAGGGTCTTCCGCGTCCTCAAGCAGCGATTCCAGCAAATATTTCGTCTGCAATAAACGCACATCGGCAAGTTCGGTCGCAAATTTTGGCGACATAGGTCAAAGCTCCATCCGTCGCTGACCAGGATACGCGCCCCGCAGGGATCGCCCGACTCTCGTTGTTCAAAGCGGTGTGTCCGATGCGATCCCAGTGCGCCAACTGGCCCGGGTTCAGGCAGTGTCCATTGACCGGCGAGCCTGCCGCGCGGTTTGCACCATTCGTTCGCTCAAACGGATCAGCCGGTCTTCGTGACCGGCGGGCATCGTGTACGCAAGCTTTCGCAACTCGGTCGCGAAAGCCTCCAAGTCCTGACGGAATGCGATTTCAGGCATGGCGGCGGTCCCCCCAATTTTCGGAATGTATGCGCGCTGTCGGCGCGAGAAGCACTGGTCTGCGTTAAAGCTCTTCCCCGATCCCGCTATGCCCCAAACATTTTCTTTCCGCGGCGCAGACGTCGGAAAGCACTCGGTTCACGCCCGGCTGTCATTCCGCTGCGCCAGGTCCCACAGGTATCCGAAGGGATCGCGCACACGAGCCCGAAGATCGCCCCATGGCGTTTGCGCAGCGGGCATGACGCCAGTCGCGCCGCGGGCTTCCATCGACGCAACTGCCTGCTGCACATCGTCGACGTACAGGTAGAAGATGAAGTGGGGTGGTGCGTCGGGGGTGGTCTGGCTCAGATCGGAATCCCAGCCCGGCCGGTTCAGCGTGATGTTGGTTCCGCGGTAGCGCATACGGGCAAAGAACGTATGACCGCCTTCGTCAGGCAGCACGGCTATTGGCACCATTCCCAATGCCTTCGCATAGAACTCAACCGCAGCATCGACGTCGTCATAGACGAGCCCCACAGTGTTCCAAGCCAATCCCGGCCATGGATGCGGTCGGGCTTCCACGTTGGCAAACCAGTCGCCGTCCGGCATCGAGTAGCTCATCGTTCCTCCTTCGTCACAACAGTCGGCATGACGCTAGCGATGCCTACCGACAAGCCGGAAACGAAGCACCCCCGGCCAAAGGCGGTTTCTAGGGGTCGTCGCAACGCTGGTGGTTAGTGAGGCAGTAGTAGATCACGCAAGCGCTCGGCTGGGGTATCCCAGTCGAGCGTTTTGCGTGGGCGGCCGTTGAGTTGCTGGGCGACGTGTTCGAGGTCTGCGGGGCTGAAGACGCTCAGGTCGGTGCCTTTGGGGAAGTACTGGCGCAGCAGGCCGTTGGTGTTCTCGTTGGTGCCGCGCTGCCAGGGGCTGGCCGGGTCGCAGAAGTAGACGGGCATGTCGGTGGCCATCGCGAATTGCTGGTGGCGGGCCATTTCGCAGCCCTGGTCCCAGGTCAGGGATCCACGCAGGTGGGCCGGCAAGGTGGCGATCGTGGCGACCAGACCGTCGCGGACGGCTTCGGCGTGATGTCCCTCGGGCAGGTGCACCAGCATCGTGTAGCGGGTGGTGCGTTCGACCAGGGTCGCGATCGCGGTCTTGTTGGCTTCCCCCATGATGAGATCGCCTTCCCAGTGGCCCGGGACCGCGCGGTCCTCGACCTCGGCGGGCCGCTCGCTGATCATGATCATCGGGTCGACGAACCGCGACGTGCGTTGGTCGGGGCGTCGCCGCGGTTTGCGGACCGTGCGCCCGGTCCGAAGCGCTTGTGTCAGTTCGCGTTTCAGTCCGCCGCGGGCCTGAAAGTACAGCCCCTGGTAGATCGTTTCATGGCTCACACGCATGCTCTCGTTATCCGGGAAGTCCTTGATCAGACGATAGGAGATCTCCTCTGGTGACCACCGCTGCGCCAGCCCGTCTTCGACGGCCTGCCGCAGCGGCAGGTTGGTGACCAGTTTGGACGGCTTGGGTCGAGCGCGAGCCGCGGCTGCCGCGTTGTGTGCTTGATAGGGCAGGTACAACCCGGCCTGGCTGCGGTTGGTGATCTCGCGGGACACCGTCGAGGTGGACTTGCCGATTCGTTCGGCGATCGCGGTCATGCTCTGGGCATTGGCCAGCCCGTCGGCGATGGCAAGCCGATCCTCCAACGACAAATATCGGCTGCTGATTACCGGCGGTTCAGCCCTGGTGGCCATGGTCATTGGGCCGTTGTACTGCGCCGGACCGGCGCCATAACGGATCACCACGCCGTCGGGGCGGACCCGCGTGTTGCCGATCTTGCGGACACCGTCACGCCAGTCCCGGGCCGTGCGCACATGGACCCCCACCTCCCGGGCGGCCCGTGATGCCGACCAACCGGCATCGAGCAGTTCGAAGAACCGCGCCTTAGCCTCAGCCTTGCCGACCGGCCGCCGATCCTCCTCGACCAGACCCTGCTCGACGAGCACCCGCCGGGCACGGCTATGGGAAATGCCATTGGTCTTCGCAGCCTGATTGATCGAGCCGGTGGCCTCAAACACCGCCATGACCGCAGCCGACTCGACACCTCGCCACCTCGACCGCGACGTCCCTACCGGGCGGCCCATCGCCCTCAAGATCGCATAACACCGACCCCGGGAGACCCCCACCGCCGCCGCGGCATCCTTGACCGCAACACCGGCATCAACCAGCTTTGCTAACTGCTCCCCTAACCCAACACAGTCCTCCGAAAACGACACGGCCGCCGCAACCTCTCAAATCGAGAGCGTTGCGACGACCGTGTGAACCCGCCAAACAGGACCGGGGGTGCTTCTTTGACGGTTACTCAGTGGTGGTGATGCCCGTGGCCGTCATCCGCCGACTCTTCCGGCTTCTCGACGACCGCGGTCTCGGTCGTCAGGACCATGCGCGCCACCGATGCGGCGTTGAGCACAGCTGAACGGGTCACCTTGACCGGGTCGATGATGCCGTCGGCCACCAGGTCGCCGTAGGACAGCGTCGCCGCGTTGAAGCCGTGGCCGGCCGGCAGTTCGGCGACCTTGTGGACCACGACGGAGCCGTCCAGGCCGGCGTTCGTGGCGATCCAGTAGAGCGGTGCAGCCAGGGCGTCAGCGAAGACGTCGACGCCGAGAGCCTCATCGCCGGAGAGGCTGTCGCGCAACGGCTTCAGCACCGCACGGGCCTGAACCAGCGCACTACCGCCGCCGGGCACGATGCCCTCCTCGACCGCGGCCTTGGCCGCCGCCACCGCGTCCTCGACGCGGTGCTTACGCTCCTTGAGCGCGGTCTCGGTGGCCGCACCGACCTTGATGACCGCCACACCGCCGGCCAGCTTGGCGACCCGCTCCTGCAGCTTCTCGCGGTCCCAGTCGGAATCGCTGGCCTCGATCTCGCTCTTGAGTTGCTTGACCCGGTTGGCGATCGCCTCATGGGTGCCGCCGCCCTCGACGATCACTGTGGAGTCCTTGCTGACCACCACGCGGCGGGCCGAACCCAGCACCTCCAGGCCGACCTCGCGCAGCAACAGGCCCACATCCGGGTTGACGACCTGACCGCCGGTGACGATGGCCAGGTCCTCCAGGAAGGCCTTACGGCGGTCGCCGAAGAACGGGGCCTTGACCGCGACGGCCTTCAGCGTCTTGCGGATCGCGTTGACCACCAGGGTGGACAGCGCCTCACCCTCGACGTCCTCGGCGACGATCAGCAGCGGCTTGCCGGACTCGGCCACCTTCTCCAGCAGCGGCAGCAGATCGGGCAGCGAGCTGATCTTGTCGCGGTGCAGCAGCACCAGGGCGTCCTCGAGGATCGCCTCCTGCAGGTCGAAGTCGGTGACGAAGTAGGCCGAGATGAAGCCCTTGTCGAAGCCGACGCCTTCGGTGATCTCCAACTCGGTCTCCATCGTGGAGGACTCCTCAATCGAGACGACGCCGTCGCCGCCGACCTTGGTCATGCCCTCGCCCACCATTTCGCCGACCTCCTCGTCACGCGAGGAGACGGTGGCGACCTGCGCGATGGCGTTCTTGCCGGAGACCGGGGTGGCCGCGTCGAGCAGCGCCTGCGACACCGCATCGGCGGCCTTGGCCATGCCCGAGCCGAGCGCGATGGGGTTGGCACCGGCCGCGACGTTGCGCAGACCGTTCTTGATCAGCGCCTGGGCCAGCACGGTGGCGGTGGTGGTGCCGTCGCCCGCGACGTCGTTGGTCTTGGTCGCGACAGACTTCACCAACTGGGCGCCGAGGTTCTCGAACGGGTCCTCGAGGTCGATCTCACGGGCGATGGTCACACCGTCATTGGTGACGGTCGGTCCGCCGAAAGCCTTGGCCAGCACCACATGCCGGCCGCGCGGACCCAGCGTGACGCGGACGGCGTCGGCCAGCTTGTCGACACCGGCCTCCATGGCGCGCCGGGCGGTTTCGTTGTATTCGATCTGCTTGCTCATAAGTCCTTTTCCTGCCTCGGAAAGTCGTTGCTGCACAAAGTGTTCCGCCCCGGAAACCACCCGGCTTTACGGGGATTTCCGGGGCGGTTCACTGCCGTTACTTGTTGACGACCGCCAGCACGTCGCGGGCCGACAGGATCAGGTACTCCTCGCCGTTGTACTTGATCTCGGTGCCGCCGTACTTGCTGTAGATGACGGTATCGCCTTCGGCGACGTCCAGCGGAATCCGCTTCTCGCCGTCCTCATCCCAGCGGCCGGGGCCGACGGCGACGACGGTGCCTTCCTGCGGCTTCTCCTTGGCGGTGTCCGGGATGACGAGACCCGACGCGGTGGTCGTCTCGGCCTCGTTGGCCTGAACGAGGATCTTGTCCTCGAGGGGCCGGATGTTCACGCTCGCCACGTGGTCCTCCACTATTCGATGGTCTTTGGCCCAGGGGTTTTCCCAGGCCGGGTTACCAGGTGATCGGCATTCGTCCGTGCCCTGGCGCCGTCGTCGCGGGTGCCGGCACAGGGGTTGTCCGCTTGCCACCTAGCACTCTATACCGGAGAGTGCTAGCACTCAAGGGGGACCCGGTGCGATTCGCCGTGGGCGAAGTCGCCGCCCGATCAGCCCAGGGAGGAGACGGTGGGGAAGCTGTAGCTCAGCGCCCCGCTACCCATGTAGTTCTGCCAGATCGGCGACGGATCGGTCTGCGGCATCACCGCCCGGGCCGGAGCACCGGGGATGTACGGGTTGAGGTTGCGCATCCGCTGGACGTTGGCCCACAGGTAGTTCTGGACGATGGTGTACTGATCGTCGAGCGGCAACGTCTTCGGATCGAACATGAGGTACTTGCCGAACACATCCATCACCGCCGCCGGGTCCTTGCCGCCTTCGATGAATTGGCGGACTCTCGTGTCGAAGAGCTGTTCATCGATCGTGTAAATGTTCTCGCCCTGGGTGCCGGTCGATTTCAGATAGCCCTTCGCGGCGATGACACCTATCTGCGCTTCCTTGAGAGCGGTCTGCGGAGTCGGCACGTATCCGATGTCCACCGCGACTATCTGGGTGTACGGGTTGATGAGATAGACCGACGACCATCGATGATGGCCGTCCACGACGTACGCCCCGTCATCGGCGGTCACGATGGGATTCGGAACTCTGCCGGTCGGGCCGATCACGCCGCCGGCGAAATACGTCGCGAGCGTGGTCGCGTTCTGCAGCGGGAAGACCAGCGAGCTGCTCAGATCGATCTCATTCTGGGTGGGGATGAGGGTCGACACGTCAGCGTTGATCGACTTCGGCGTCAAGGCGCTGTTGGGAATGCCCCGTTCGTGCCCGCCGGTCGTGACGAGGGTGTAAAGCGCCTGGTTGCAGCTCGTGTTCGACGGCGTGCAGGGGTTGGATTCACTGATCGGGTTGTTCGGGTCCAGGCTGAGAAGGCTGGTGAAGAGCTTGGTGAAGCCGTCGGGCGAGTCTGTGTAGTAGGACAGCAACAGCTTCTGCAGGTCAGCGGCGGCGGCCGTATCCGGGAACGGGACCAGGCCCGCCTCGAGGCGCTGCACATTGGAAGTGGTGGCCAGCAGGCTTCTGGAAATGCCGCCCTGACCGCCGGCCATGAACCAGTTCTTCACATACCCGGTGATGTCAGTCGGCGTGGGCTCCTGACCGATGACCTGATAGACCTCGCCGACCTTCACGCCGCGGTAGGCGTCGGTGTTGACGAACTGGTTGGCGGCCATCTGGATGGGCAGTCCGCCCTGGAGCCCCTGGATCAGGGGGTCGGCCTCGGACCCGACCGCCTGACCGAGCAGCGCGCGGTACAGCAGACTCACGTAGGAATCCGCCGACGGCTTGGGGCCGAACTTCCCGCCACCCGACGCGCTGTCTCCGTAGAACTCCTCGCTGCCGGCCAGCGAAGCGGCGAAATTGGGTTCCGTACCCAATGCGAGTCGGACCGTTCCCATGGTCAATTCCTGCTGGGTGGGGGTGCGGCCGAGCAACTGGAGGTAATACTTGTTCACCGCGTTCTGGCGGAACGCATCGGAGGTGTAGAGGCCGGCGACGACACCGTTGACGCCCGAGATGTTCAGCCGCCGGAGGTAATTCTGGAGTTCGCTGTCTGTGGGATCCCGGCGCAGCACCTCGTTGAAAAGACCGGTCACCACTGCGGTCGGGTTGGTCACCACCGGCCTGCCGGTCCCGGTGACCACGTCTTCGATGTTCAGCCGCAGGGTAGCGCCGAAGGAGCCCAGGCCCGGGGCTGAGCTCGGCACGGCCTGCGCCGTCGCCTTCGGCTGGGCCGTGGCGGATGCGACGGTGGCGGCAGCACCCTTGACCGCCGCGGGACCCGTTGCCGCGGATGGCGTTACCGATGGCACCGCCACGGCACTCGCCGACTGCGGGACCTGGGACTGGATGACGTCGGTCAGCTCCGAACCGGTGCGGACGCGGCTGACATTCGTTTGGGCCGAGACCCGTCCCAGCCCGCCGCCAGGCCGTCCGGACGGCGCCGCGGCCGGGGAGTCATTGGAGGCCGTCGACTCGTTCTGCGACGACGCCCGATGCGCGGGTCCTGCACCCCGGGCACTTGAGTCCGAGGCCGCGGGGCTGTCATCGGCGGAAGCCACGGCCGCCGGTGCGGCGGCAATGGCGATTCCGACGCCGGCGGCGGCGGCGCCGATCTGCAGCCACCGGACCACCGGAAGTTCACGACGCGGAGTTGAAGCGGACATGTGCGTCTCCCTGCAGTTCGCTGTTCAGAGCCTGGGAGAACACATACCGGATAGTTGTCGCCGGAATCGTCGAATCTTCGAAATATCTTCGCCGGGAAGGATTGCGTTAACCCGCCGGTTAGGTCAGCCGTCGAACGCCGACGGATCGATCAGCAGGTGATCGGAAACATCGCCGACCATCTCAACGTCGGCGATCCGTTCCGTGAAATACCAACCGTTCGGGTGGCGTGCAAAACGGTCGAAGTAACGGCCGACGACGATGGGCTGCAAGGCAATCCGTTCGGTCGCCTGGACGACGCAGAACGTCGATCGGGCGGTGGCGGTATCGCCGTCGATTTCGACGATGGGGTTGAGCACGAGGTGGCGGGTCCTCGGAGTGCCGGCCCCGGCCGGATGTCGCCGGCCTTCCGCCTCGGGGAAGCGGCGGGTGGTCATGGCGAACAGGTTGGCGATGTTCTCCGCGCCGGACACGGTCGGGGTTCGTGGGCCCCCGAAAGCGGCGCGGGCGAGGAGTTTCCCGAGTCCCTCGAAGTCACCGGCGTCGATCAACTCGGCGTAGCGGTAGATCAGCTGCAGGATCTCGTCGCGGTCGGTCATGCGACCTGGCCGCGCAGGATCGGCAGCCCGGGATCGCTGGCCACGTCCAGGGGCGAGGGCGCCGCTCCGGCGGCCACCAGGTGGGCCGCGAAGGAGGCGATCATCGCCCCGTTGTCGGTGCACAACCGCGGCCGGGGAATCCGTAGCGTCAATCCCGCCGCCGCGCAGCGCTCTTCGGCGAGCTCGCGCAGCCGCGAGTTGGCCGCCACTCCCCCGGCGATCAACAGGGTGGACACACCGAGGTCACCGGCCGCCCGCACGGCCTTGGCGGTCAGCACATCGGCGACCGACTCCTGAAAGCCGGCGGCGACGTCGGCGGTATCGGCCTCCGGATGGGACTCGACGTAGCGCGCCACCGCAGTCTTCAGCCCGGAGAAGCTGAAGGCGTAGGGCGCGTCCCGCGGACCGGTCATACCCCTGGGAAAGACGATCGCGTCCGGGTCGCCGGTGCGGGCCAGGTCGTCGAGCACCTTGCCGCCCGGGTAGCCCAGGCCCAGCAGGCGGGCCACCTTGTCGTAGGCCTCGCCCGCGGCGTCGTCCACGGTGCTGCCGAGTTCGACGATGGGCTGGGACAGCGATCGCACGTGCAGCAGGTGGGTGTGGCCGCCGGACACCAGCAGGGCCACGGATTCCGGAAGCGGCCCGTGGTCATAGACGTCTGCGGCCAGGTGGCCGCCGAGATGGTTCACCGCGTAGAAGGGTGCGTCCCAGGCTGCGGCGTATGCCTTCGCCGCGGCCACCCCGACCATGAGCGCGCCGGCCAGGCCGGGGCCGATCGTGGCGGCGACGATGTCGGGGCGTTCGATCCCCGCGGTCTGCAGTGCGCGCCGCATAGTGGGGCCGAGCGCCTCCAGATGCGCCCGCGACGCCACCTCGGGCACCACTCCGCCGAAACGGGCGTGTTCGTCGACGCTGGAGGCCACCTCGTCGGCCAGCAGCGTGACGGTACCGTCGTCGGCCAGCCCGGCGATGCCGACTCCTGTTTCGTCACAGGAGGTTTCGATGGCCAGAACGGTCTTCATGCCGGATCCCTCCGCATCGTGAAGGCGTCGGCCCCGCTGCGGTAGTAGCGCTTGCGCAGCCCAACACCGACGAAACCGACGCTGCGGTACAACGAGATTGCCGCCTCGTTGTCGGTGCGGACCTCCAGGTACACCACCGACTCCGGGCCGGCGAAGTCGAGCAGCCTGCTCAGCATGCCGCGACCGATGCCGTGCCGCTGATAGTCGGGATCGACACCGATGGTGTGGATCTCGAACTCGAACGGCGGCGTCCGGCCCAGCCGGGCGGCGCCGGCGTAGCCGACCAGGGTGTCGTCGACCCGGGCGGCCACGTAGCGGTTGTGGGCGACGCCGAGCTCTCGGACGAAAGCGATCTCGGGCCAGGGATCGTCGCCGGGAAAGAGCAGCGCTTCCAGCTCCGCGCACCGGGCGGCGTCGCGGCGGGTGAGTTCGTCGTAGACGACCGGGGGTGTCTCGGTCATCGTCGCAGACCGCGCTCGGCCAGAGTCTTGGCATCCGGGCGGCGAAGGTACAGCGGTACCAGTGGCTCCGGAGGGCGGTCCCAGTCGGGGACCGCCTGCACCAGCCCGGCCGGGATCGGCTGCGCCGGGTCGATACGCGGCAGCCCGAAAAGCTCGCAGTGGGCCGGGGATCCGGCGACTCGCTCGGCGCCCCCGACCGGCACGTCCGACGGAGCCGCGACGTCGGGGCCGTCGGTCCGCACGCCGTCGCGGTAACGCGCCCAGTACACCTCCCGGCGCCGGGCGTCGGTGACCACCAGCACCTCACCATGGGTCTGGTTGCCGAGGGCGTCCAGCGAGCACACCCCGTGCACCGGCACATGCAACGCGTGCCCGTAGGCCGCCGCAGTCGCCATGCCGACCCGCAGCCCGGTGAACGGTCCAGGCCCGCAGCCGACAACCACGGCATCGACGGCGCCCAGGCCCAGGCCGGCGTCGGCAACGGCGGCAAGGATGTTCGGCGTCAGCAGCTCGGCGTGCGCATGCGCGTCGACCGCCGTGCGCCGGATCACGGTGTTGATCCGGCCGTCGTCGTGGCGCTGCAGCACTCCGACGATCACCGCCGGGGTGGAGGTGTCGAGGGCCAGCACGGTGCGGGTCATGCCCGGCTCCAGCGCCATGTCGCGGTGCGAATCTCACTGTCGGTGCCGCGTTCCAGCGTGATGCTGAGGTGATTCTCCGAGAGCCGCTCGGCCAGTCCTTCTCCCCATTCGACCACCGCGACGGCGTCGTCGAGGTCGGTGTCGATGTCCAGGGAGTCCAGTTCGGCGATCAGATCCACCCCGTCGTGGTCGAGTAGCCGGTAGACGTCGACGTGCACCAATGCCGGGTGGCCGGCCCTCCTCGGCCTATGCACTCGCGCCAGCACGAAGGTCGGCGAGGTGATCGGTCCCTCGACGTCCATCCCGTGAGCAATCCCCTTGGCCAGAGCCGTCTTTCCCGCGCCGAGCGGTCCGGTGAGCACGACGACGTCGCCGGCGCGAAGCCGACTTCCGACGGCCGACCCGAAGTCGAGGGTGTCCTCGAGGGTGGCCAGAGTTATTGTGCCGCTGGCGTTCCCGGCGGGATCCGGCTGGGTCTGCACGTCAGTCGATCCGGTCTCGCAGGCGCCGGGCGAACGCCACCAGGCGCGACGGCGTCGCCCGTTCGACCAGTCGCACCAAGGCGTCGTTGATGACGTCGGGGCGTTCCATCTGCACCAGGTGTGCCGCCCCGGGAACGATGACCAGCACCGAATCCGGCAGTGCGGCAGCCATTTCCTCGGAGTTGCGGACCGGGGTGAGCAGGTCCCGGTCGCCGCAGGCGATCAGGGTCGGGATGCGGGCCAGTACCGGCAGCGCCGCCGTCTCGTCGTGGA
This sequence comes from Mycobacterium sp., assembly GCA_046330855.1. Taxonomy (GTDB): domain Bacteria; phylum Actinomycetota; class Actinomycetes; order Mycobacteriales; family Mycobacteriaceae; genus Mycobacterium. The sequence goes on along the minus strand of JAXLRX010000006.1, from coordinate 46,779 downwards.
CCTCCAACGCGTGCAGGAACTCGACCAGGGTGGCCACCGGGGTGGCGTGGATCATGGTCTCGTTGAACGCTGCGACGCTGCGGCTGATGTGGTCAGCGCCGAAGGATGCGGTGTTGAGGATCGGCCGCAGCATCGACCGGGTGGCGCCGCGGGTGCGGTGCACCAGTCTGGGCGAATAGCGGGCGGCGAACCGCACGGCCTCCAGTGCGGGGTTCTGCAGGATCTCCCCGAGGGGGGACCGGGAGACGCCCTGGGCGGCTGACGAGATGATGGCCGCCCCGACGATCCGGCGGCCGTAGTTCGCCGGGAATTGCCGGGCGTGGGACAGCACGGTCATGCCGCCCATCGAGTGGCCCACCAGCACCACCGGCCCGCGCGGAACCATCACCTGCAGAATGATCTCCAGGTCCCGGCCGAGTTGTTCGACGGTGTAGGTCTCGATAGGCGCATCGCCGGACTGGCCGTGGCCGCGCTGGTCGTAGAAGACCATGCGAACCTGCTCGCCCCAGCGCTGCGCCAGCGCGGCCCGCTGGAAGTGGAACGCGCCCATCCGCTGACAGAACCCGTGCGCGAAGACGACGGTCAGCGGAGCGGTCACCGGACCCACCTCGCGGACCACCAGTGGGACGCCGTCGGCGGTGGTGACCACGCAGCCGCGGTCGGCGTCGAGAAGCGCGAAGTCCTCACCCTCGTAGGGGTCCAGGATCTCTTTGCGGCGCAATGCCTTTGCGGCGGACCTGCCCGCGGCGGTGCCGACAACCCCGAGTCCGGCAACACCGGCCATCAGACCGGCCTTCTTGCCGGCATTGGAGCCCGGCTTGGCCGGCAGGGCATCGGCGGATTTGGGCCGTCGGCCCACAAGCCGCCGCCTGCGCTTCGGCTTATCGTCCGCCATCGCCGCCTCCGGTGTAGCTGCGCAGAATCCGCCCGCGGGGGCTGGTGACGATCTCGTAGTTGATCGTGCCGAGCAGTTCCGCCCAGTTCTGCGCGGTCGGCTCGCCGGATGCACCGGAGCCGAACAGGATCGCCTCGTCGCCCTCGACGACATCCGTCGCACCCGGGCCGAGGTCGACGACGAACTGATCCATGCACATCCGGCCGATGCTGGGCCTAAGCCTGCCGTTGATGAGGACGTCGATGCGCCCGCCGAGCGCACGGAAAACACCGTCGGCGTACCCCAGCGGAAGCAGGGCCACGGTGGTGTCGCGGTTGGCGATCCAGATGTGGCCGTAAGAGACTCCCTCGCCGGCGGGCACCGTCTTGACCATGGCGACCGGGCATCGCAGCGTCATCGCGGGCCGAAGTCCCATGTCGCCCCTCTCCGGGATGGGACTGAGCCCGTACACCGCGATGCCGGGGCGGACCATGTCGAACCCGAGGTCCGAGCGGGTCATCGCCGAGGGCGAGTTCGAGAGGTGGGCCACCTCGAAGTGGATTCCGCTACGGCGCGCGTCGTCGATCATCGCGGTAAAGCGCTGCGCCTGAAGGTCATTGACCGGGTTGTCGGGTTCGTCGCCGCAGGCGAGGTGGGACATGATGCCCCGCACCCGCACCGCGCCGGTGGCGGTCGCACGGAGCAGTGCGTCCAGCACGCCGGGAAAGTCCCGGGCGCTGACGCCGTTGCGGTTGAGGCCGGTGTCCACCTTGACGGTGACCACGGCGGTGCGGCCGGTGCGTGTCACCGCGTCGAGCAGATCGCCCACCTGCCGCGCTGAGGACACCCCGATCTGGATGTCGGCCGCCAGGGCCGGGGCGAAATCGGTGCCGGGCGGATGCAGCCACGACAGCACCGGCGCAGTGATTCCGCCGGCGCGCAGGGCCAGGGCCTCACCGAGGGTCGCGACGCCCAGTTCGGCAACCCCGGCCCCGACCGCGGCCCGGGCCACCTCGGTGGCGCCGTGGCCATAACCGTCGGCCTTGACCACCGCCATCACACTGGCCGGACCGGCGTGCTCCCGCAGGACGCCCACGTTGTGGGCGATGGCGTCGAGGTCGACGACGGCCTCTCCGTTGACCCCCGGCTGGGTCGACGGACTCAAGGACGTCGTCTCGGTGTTCATATCAACGTGGTCGATTGTCCCAGACCGCCCTCCGAGGCCGGGAACACATGGCTGACCAGGGCGGCAGACAACCATCCGACCACCGCGGGCGTGGCTTCGAGGAGTTCGGCACCGGGCCGCGCACCGACGGCGATACACCGCATGCCGGCCGCCCGCGCGCCCAGCACACCGGGTATCGAGTCCTCGAACACCAGCGTGCCGGCCGGGTGGCGGTTCATCAGGGCGGCGCCGGCGAGGAAGCCCTCGGGATCGGGTTTGCCCCGGCGCACGTCCTCCTCGGCGACCACGATGTCGATGAACTCCCCTACCGGACTGTTGGCCAGGACCGCCATCACGTCATCGCGCTGAGCGCCGGTCACGATCGCCATCGGCACGTGGTTGTCGGCCAGCAGCCGCACCAACCCGACGGTGTCGTCGCGGATGGGGTTGTCCTCGGCCACCATCTCCCGGTAGCGCTGTTTGCGCAGCTGCAGCAGGTGCTCGATGTCGGCCCCGGAACCATGGCGTGCGATCGCCTTCTCGATGATCTCGCGGTCGCTGTGACCCAGCAGATCCCGCTGGTAATCCTCCGGCGTCATCCTCCAACCGAGATGGGTGGCGAACAGCTCGCAGAAGATGCGGTAGAGAATCGGCTCGTCGTCGGAAAGCGTTCCGTTGAAGTCGAAGATGACAGCCGGGCTCTCGGTCTCGACCCACTGCTCGACGACGGATCTGACCTCGTCGGAGATCGGCGGCGATGGCACCGCAATACCCTAGTCTCTACAGCCATGGGCGGGTCTGACGCTCCGCATCACAATTCCGACCTCGACCGGTTGCTCGATCAGCTCCCGGCGCTGGCGGGCCGGCCGCGCCGGCTCGACGAGCTGCCGGGCGGACTGACCAACCGCAACGTCAAAGTGACCACGCCCGACGGGGTCTACGTGGCCCGCTGCGGCGGTCCCGACGCGGGGATGCTGGGGATCGACCGGGACAACGAGTACTACAACAGCAAGGCGGCCGAACAAGCCGGCGTGGGCGCGCCCGTGATCGACTACCGCCCGGATCTCGGCATTCTCCTGGTCGGTTTTCTGGACGGGTCCACCCTGACCAACGCCGACATGCAACGCCCCGAGGTGCTGGCCCGGGTGGCGGCCGGCTGCCGGACCCTGCACAGCGGCCCGAGGTTCCGCGACGACTTCGACATGTTCGAGCTCCAACCGGCCTATCTGGAGGTCGTGGAGCAGAACGGGTTCCGGCTGCCGGCGGGCTATCACGACCACGCCGGGGACTTCCACGACATCGCCCGGGTGCTGCGGGCCACCGAGCAGACGACCGTGCCGTGCAACAACGACCTGCTGGCGGCCAATTTCATCGACGACGGGCGACGGGTGTGGCTGATCGACTACGAGTACTCCGGCAACAACGACCCCTGCTTCGAACTCGGCAACATCTGGGCCGAGTGCGGCCTGTCGACTGAGCAACTCGACGACCTGGTCACTGCCTACTACGGCCGCGCGCAACGTCACAAAACCGCACGTGCGCACCTGCAGGGAATCGCCGGGAAGTACGGCTGGACACTATGGGGATGTATCCAGAGCGCCACCAGCCCGATTGATTTCGACTTCTGGGGCTGGGCGATGGAGCGCTACGACTCCGCCGTCGCCGAGTTCCGGGCTCCCCGTTTCCGCCGCCTCCTCGACGACGCGCAGGCGTCCGACTGACCGTTAGGACGACATGCCGACACCCTCCCTGCCCGACCGCGCGCAGATCGTCGTCATCGGCGGCGGCGTCATCGGCACCAGTGTCGCCTACCACCTGACCAAGTTGGGACGCACCGACGTGGTGCTGCTCGAGCAGGGCCAGTTGTCCTGCGGCACAACGTGGCACGCCGCCGGTCTCGTCGGACAGCTGCGGGCGTCGGAGAGCGGCACCCGGCTGGTCCAGTACTCCACTCAGCTCTATGCGGAACTGGAGGCCGAGACGGGGCTGACTGCGGGCTACCGCCAGTGCGGCGGGGTGACGGTGGCTCGCACCGAGGACCGGATGACCCAGTTGCGCCGCACCGCCGCCAATGCGGCCGCCTATGACCTGGACTGCGAATTGCTCAGTCCCGACGAGGCTTTGGAGCGCTACCCGGTGATGCGGGTCGATGACCTGGTGGGCGCGATCTGGCTGCCGGCCGATGGCAGGGCCAACCCGACGGACCTGACCATGGCACTGGCCAAGGGCGCCCGGCAGCGCGGAGCCCGGATCGTCGAGCACGTGCGGGTGATCGACGTCGTATGCGCCGACGGCCGGGTCACCGGCGTGCGCACCGACGCCGGTGACATCGACGCCGAGATCGTTGTGAACTGCGCCGGGCAGTGGGCCAAGGCCGTCGGCGCGATGGCCGGAGTCAACGTTCCGCTCTACTCCGCTGAGCACTTCTACGTCGTGACCGAGACCATCGCCGGCGTGCATCCGGACCTGCCGATCCTGCGCGACCCGGACGGCTACACCTACTTCAAGGAGGAGGTCGGCGGTCTGGTGATCGGCGGCTTCGAACCGGAGGCCAAACCGTGGGTGGCCCCGGACAAGATCCCCTACCCGTTCGAATTCCAACTCCTCGAGGAGGATTGGGAGCATTTCGAGATCCTGATGGACAATGCCCTGCTGCGCATCCCGGCACTCGAGCACACCGGGCTGAAGAAGCTCTACAACGGGCCGGAGAGCTTCACCCCGGACAACCAGTTCATCCTCGGCGAGGCGCCCGAGTGTGAGAACTTCTTCGTCGGCGCCGGATTCAACTCGGTGGGGATCGCCTCGGCCGGCGGTGCCGGCCGCGCCCTGGCGGAATGGATCGTCAACGGCGCCGCCACGACCGACCTGACCGGAGTGGACATCCGCCGCTTCGCCCCGTTCAACGGCAATGTGCGCTGGCTGCACGACCGGGTGGCCGAGATCCTGGGGGTGCACTACGAAATCCCCTGGCCGAACCGGGAACTCACCACCGCCCGTCCGTTCCGCCGTTCGCCGGTTCACCACCTGCTGGTCGCCGCGAACGCGAACTTCGGCAGCCGGATGGGCTGGGAGCGGGCCAACTTCTTCGCTCCGGCCGACCGTCAACCAACCATCGAGTACACCTGGGGTAAGCCCAATTGGCTGGCCTGGTCGGCGGCCGAGCAGATCAGCACCCGAACGGCGGTCAGCGTCTTTGACCAGACGTCGTTCTCCAAGTACCTGGTGGTGGGCCCGGACGCCGAACTGGTCCTGCAGTGGCTGTGCACCAACGACGTCGCGGTGCCGGTGGGCCGGGCGGTCTACACCGGAATGCTCAACGCCCGGGGCACCTACGAGGCCGACGTCACCGTGACCCGCACCGGTCCGCAGGAGTTCCTCGTGGTGAGCAGTGCGGCCACCACCGAGCGCGATCAGGATCACATCCGGCGCAACATGCCGGCCGGGGCGCGCGCCGAGGTCGTCGACGTCACGTCGTCGATGGCGGTGTTCGGGGTGATGGGTCCGCGGTCACGCGATCTGCTGGAGACGCTCAGCGACGCCGACCTGAGCGATGACGGCTTTCCGTTCGCGACGAGCCGTCAGATCGCCCTCGGATATGCGACGGCACGAGCCACCCGCATCACCTATGTCGGCGAGTTGGGTTGGGAGCTCTACGTTCCGGCGGAGTTCGCGGTCGGGGTCTATGAGGATCTGATGGCCGCCGGCGCGCGGTTCGGTATCGCGCGTGGCGGGTACTACGCGATCGACTCGCTGCGACTGGAGAAGGGCTACCGAGCTTTCGGCCGTGAGCTCACCCCCAACGACAATCCGGTCGAAGCGGGGTTGCTGTTCGCCTGCAAGCTCCGCAGCCGGCACGACTTCGTGGGCCGGGCGGCCGTCGAACGTGCGAAAGCCGAGGGCCCGCGCCGGCGGCTCGTCGGCTTCTCGGTCGGTTCGGACGAGCCGATGCTCTGGGGCGGGGAACTGATCCGGCGCGACGGCCTGGTGGCCGGGCAGGTGAGCTCGGCCGCCTGGGGGGCGACGGTGGGCACCTGCGTGGGGCTGGGCTACCTCCGCGCGCCGGGCGGGGACGTCGTCACGCCACAGTGGGTCACAACCGGTACCCATACCGTCGACGTAGGCGGGCAGGTGTATCCCATCCGGGTGTCGCTGGGTCCGCTGTACGACCCCCGCAACACCCGGGTGCGGTGACGCCGAAAGACCTCGTGCGCGAGATTGCTCCCCCGCGCACGATCAGTGCGCGAAGTGTTCCTGCGTGAAGTGACCTTCGGGCTGGATCGCGTCGAGGTGGTCGAGCACGGCGTGCAGGTCCTCCCACAGCGAGCGCGCCAGATCGGCGGAAAAGCCCTCGCGCACAACGACACGCAGCACTGAGATGTCCTCGGCGCCGGGCGGCATCGTGTACGCCGGCACCTGCCAGCCGTAGGACCGAAGGGCGGCCGACACGTCGAACTCGGTGTAGCCGAAGTCACCGGACAGTTTGAAGGCGACCACCGGGATCTTCGAGCCGTCGGAGATGACATCGAAATGCTTGGAGTTCTTCAACTGGTCGGAGAACCACCGGGCCGTGCCCGACAGGGTGTGCATGACGTGGGTGTAGCCGGCTCGCCCGAGGCGCAGGAAGTTGTAGTACTGACCGACGACCTGATTGCCCGGCCGGGAGAAGTTCAGCGTGAAGGTCGGCATGTCACCGCCGAGATAATTGACCTTGAAGATCAGGTCTCCGGGCAGATGTTCAGCGCTGCGCCACACCACGAATCCCATGCCCGGATAGGTCAGGCCGTACTTGTGGCCGCTGACGTTGATCGACACCACCCGCGGAACCCGGAAGTCCCACTTGAGGTCGGGGTTGAGGAACGGGACGACGAAGCCACCGCTGGCGGCATCGACGTGCACCGGGATGTCGAGACCCTTCTTCTTCTCGAGTTTGTCGAGCGCGGCGCAAATCTCGGCGATCGGCTCCAATTCACCGGTGTAGGTGGTGCCGAGGATTCCCACCACCCCGATGGTGTCCTCGTCGACGGCGTCGACCACCTGCTCGGGAGTGATGACGTAGCGGTCCTCGGCCATCGGCAGGTACCGGGGCTCCACCTCGAAGTACTTGCAGAACTTCTCCCACACCACCTGGACGTTGGAGCCCATCACCAGGTTCGGGGTGCGGGACTTCCAGGCATCGGGATTGTCCCGGGAGAGCCGCTGCTTCCATCTCCACTTCAGCGCCAGACCGGCGAGCATGACGGCCTCCGACGACCCGATCGTGGAAGCGCCGATGGCGCTGGCCGGGTCGTCGTCGCGCAGGTTCTCCGCATGGAAGAGGTCGGCAACCATTGCCACACAACGCGATTCGATGGCAGCGGTAGCCGGGTACTCGTCCTTGTCGATCATGTTCTTGTCGAACGTTTCGGCCATCAGCCGCTCGGCCTCAGGATCCATCCAGGTGGTGACGAACGTGGCGAGGTTCAACCGGGAGCTGCCGTCGAGCATCAGTTCGTCGTGGATGAACCGGTAAGCCGCCGCGGGCTCCATCGCCTCGTCGGGCAATCGCAGCGAGGGGATCGGGTCGGTGGAGAGCCGGCCGGTGTAGGCGGGGGCGATCGACGGGGACCGGTACTTCACGTGCGGCATGCGTTCTCCTCGTGTGGATTTCGGCTACAGGGCGGCGAGTGCGGGGCGGATGTGGGACAGAATGCGGGAGGCCGATGTCGGCACCGCCGCGGGGCCCGGGTCGGCGGCCGAGGCGTTGGCGGCGCGGGCGTGAACGAAAGCGGCGGCCGCGGCCGCCTGCGTGGGCGGCAGTCCGGAGGCCAGCAGCGCGCCGATGATGCCCGAAAGCAAGTCGCCGGATCCGGCGGTGGCGGCCCAGGAACCGCCGGCGGGGTTGAGGTAGGCGGGGCCGCCCCCCTCGGCGATCACGGTCACGTTGCCTTTGAGCAGGACGGTGGCGCCCAGCTTGTCCGCCAGCCTGCGGGCGGCCGCCACCCGGTCCTCACCGACCGACGGGGTGGCCAGACCGGCGCCGGCCGCCAGCCGCGCGTATTCCCCCGCGTGGGGAGTGAGGACGGTGGGGGCGTCGCGTTCTCCGACGAGGTGGGGGTGCGCGGCCAGGATGGTCAGCGCGTCGGCGTCGACGATCACCGGCAGGTCGGTGTTGAGGACGAACATCAGCGCGTTGACAGCGGCCTCGTCGGTGCCCAGCCCGGGGCCGATCGTCCAGGCCTGGACCCGCCCCGCGGTGTGGACGGTCGGGGCGGCGACGACTTCCGGCCAGTGCGACACCACCTCGGCGGCCGCGGACCCGGCGTAGCGCACCATTCCCGACGTGGCGGCCACCGCCGCGCCGCTGCACAGAATGGCCGCCCCCGGGTACACCGAAGAGCCCGCGGCCACGCCCACGACGCCCTGGGTGTACTTGTCGTCCCGCGGGCCGGGCATCGGCCAGCGGGCCTTGACGTCTGCGGCGTCGAGACCGATCAGGTCGGTGCCGGGCAGATCCAGACCGATGTCGACGAGCTCGACGCGGCCGCAATCGGCCAGTGCGTGAACGGGTTTCAGTCCGCCGAACGTGACCGTGAGCGCCGCCCGGACGGCGGGGCCGGTGATGGCTCCGGTCGCGACGTCGATTCCGCTGGGGATGTCGACGGCGACCACCGGGATGCCGGCGGCCTCGACGGCGACGAACACCTCAGCGGCGGCCGGCCGCAGCGGGCCGGTGCCCGAGATTCCGACGACGCCGTCGATCACCAGGTCGGTGCCGCCGGGAAGCCCGTTCACCACCCGACCGCCCGCGCGGCGGAACGCCGCCAAGGCCGCCGGGTGCGTGTGATCGGGATTGAGCAGAATCGCCGACGCCGACGCACCGCGGCGCCTGAGGAACGTCGCGGCCCACAGCGCGTCACCCCCGTTGTCACCGGAGCCGACGACCGCACAGACACCTCGACCCGTGACGCCGCCGGTGCGGCGGCGCAACTCGGCGGCGATCGCCGTCGCCAGCCCGGTGGCGGCACGGCGCATCAGCGCTCCGTCGGGCAGGGCTGCCAGCAGGGGCGCCTCGGCCGCCCGGATCTGCTCGGCGGTGAAGTAGTACCGCATCACTGTGAGGATGGCATGCCGGCGCAGCGACCGAAGGGGCGCATCGTCACTCGACGGTGACGGACTTCGCCAGGTTGCGTGGCTTGTCCACGTCGTAGCCGCGGGCCCGGGCCACCGAGGCGGCGAACACCTGCAGCGGCACCGTGGACAGCAGAGGCTGGAAAAGCGTTGAGACCGAGGGGATCTCGATGATGTGGTCGGCATACGGGCGGACGGTCTCGTCACCCTCTTCGGCGATCACGATGGTGACCGCGCCGCGGGCCTGGATCTCACGGATGTTGCTCAGGAGCTTAGAGTGCAGCATGGCGGCGTTCTTGGGCGACGGCATGACCACGATCACCGGCAGGCCCTCCTCGATGAGGGCTATCGGACCGTGCTTGAGCTCGCCTGCGGCGAACCCCTCGGCGTGCATGTAGGCCAGTTCCTTGAGCTTCAGCGCGCCTTCCAGCGCCACCGGGTAACCGACATGGCGGCCCAGGAAGAGGACGGCAGAAGACTGCGAGAACCGGCGCCCGAGGTCGGCGGCGTGGTCCACGTGCCGAAGAACCTCGCGGATGAGGTCGGGCATGGCCTCCAAGTCCTGGTACTCCCGCTCGACCTCGTCGGGGTACTTGGTACCGCGTGCCTGGGCCAGCGCCAGGCCGACGAGATAGTTTGCGGCGACCTGCGCCAGGAAGGTCTTGGTCGCCGCGACCCCGATCTCCGGCCCCGCGCGGGTGTAGAGCACGGCGTCGGCCTCGCGAGGGATCTGGCTGCCGTTGGTGTTGCAGATCGCCAGTACCTTGGCCTTCTGCGTCTTGGCGTGCCGCACGGCCTCGAGGGTGTCGGCCGTCTCGCCGGACTGCGAGATGGCGATAACCAGGGTGCTGCGGTCCAGGACCGGGTCGCGGTAACGGAACTCGCTGGCGAGTTCCACCTCGACAGGAACGCGCGTCCAGTGCTCAATGGCGTACTTGGCCAGCAGCCCGGAGTGGTAGGCGGTGCCGCAGGCGACGATGAAGACCTTGTCGATCTCGCGGAGTTCCTGGTCAGAGAGGCGTTGCTCGTCGAGAACGATGCGGCCGCCGGCGAAGTGACCGAGCAGTGTGTCGGCCACCGCCGCGGGTTGCTCGGCGATCTCCTTGAGCATGAAGTAGTCGTAGCCGCCCTTCTCGGCGGCCGACAAGTCCCAGTCGATATGAAATTCACGAGCATTCGCGGTCTCGTCGTTGCCGTCGAAGTCGGTGATCCGGTAGCCGTCTGCGGTGATGACGACGGCCTGATCCTGACCCAGTCCCACCGCGTCGCGGGTGAACTCGATGAAGGCCGCGACGTCGGACCCGAGGAACATCTCGCCGTCGCCCACACCCACCACCAACGGGGTCGAGCGACGCCCCGCGACGATGGTGTCCGGATCGTCGGCGTGAGTGAACACCAGGGTGAAGTGCCCCTCGAGTCGGCGCAGCACGGCCAGGACCGAGGCCACGAAGTCGCCGGCGGTCTCGCCGTCGCGATAGGCGCGGGCGACCAGGTGCACCGCCACCTCGGAGTCGGTGTCACTGGCGAACTCCACCCCGGACGCCTCCAGTTCGGCCCGCAGCGCGGCGAAGTTCTCGATGATCCCGTTGTGCACGATCGCGAACTTGCCGGCGGCGTCACGGTGCGGGTGGGCGTTGCGGTCGGTGGGACGGCCGTGGGTCGCCCAGCGGGTGTGGCCGATGCCGGCCGTTCCGACCAACGCCGACGGATCGGTCTCGGCCAGTGCCTCCTCGAGGTTGGCCAGTCGGCCGGCGCGGCGCCGGACCGTCAGTCCGCCGTCGCCGTCGAGTATCGCCAGGCCCGACGAGTCGTAGCCCCGATACTCCATCCGACGCAGAGCGTCGACCACGACATCGCAGGCGGGCCGGTGGCCGACATACGCCACGATTCCGCACATGGTCTACCAGCCTAGTCCCATCACGCCGGGCGACCGGTCGGCTACGGTCAGAGGATGGCCCGCACCCGCACGCTGTTCAACACGCTGAAGCGGCGCGGGCCGCAGCAGGTTCTGCGCGGTGACCTCGCATTCGCCGGCATTCCCGGGGTGGTCTACACCCCCGCGTCGGGATTTCACCTGCCCGGCCTGGCGTTCGGCCACGACTGGCTGACCGACGCCGACAACTACACCGGTACCCTCGAACACCTGGCCAGTTGGGGAATCGTGGCCGCGGCGACCGATACCCAGCGCGGGCCCGTTCCCTCGGTTCTCAACCTGTCTCACGACCTGAGCGCCACGCTGGACGTGATTTCGGGAGTGCGCCTCGGCCCGGGCCAGATCAGCGTGGCACCGGACAAGCTTGCGCTGGCCGGGCACGGCTTCGGCGCGGCGGCCGCCGTGCTGGCCGCGGCCGGATCGGCGCAGCCCAAGGCGGTGGCCGCGGTGTTCCCCGCCGTCACCAAGCCCTCTGCAGAGGCCGCGGCGGCACAGTTGAAGGTGCCCGGCCTGGTGCTGGCCACTCCGGACGACGCCAAGTCGCTTCGCACCGACGCTCTCGAGGTCGCCGAGGCCTGGGACGGCGCGGTGCTGCGCGTCGTCAAGAAAGCCAACGCCGCCGGCCTGGCCGAGAAGCGCCGCCTCACGCGGCTGCTGGGATTCCCCGGTTCCAGCGACGAGACCCAGAAGACGGTTCGCGCCCTGCTGACCGGCTTCCTGCTGTTCCACCTGACCGGCGACAAGGCCTATAAGGAGTTCGCCGAGCCGGACACCGACCTGCCGCACACCGCAAAACCCGACCCGGACGCCCCGCCGGTGACCGACGAGGACCGCATCGTCGCCCTGTTTCGTTAGTTGAGAGTTCGCTCCCAACCAACCGGTTGGTGTATAACCGGGTCATGCGCACCGGCATCTTTCTGTCCTACGCGGGCGGCTTCCGCGAAACCGTCGAACAGGTCGTGGAGCTCGAGAAGCAGGGCGTCGGTATCGCCCTGGTCCCCGAGGCCTATTCGTTCGACGCGATCAGCCAACTGGGGTACCTGGCCGCGAAGACCTCCACGATCGAGCTGGGCACCGGAGTGGTTCCGCTGTACACCCGTACCCCCAGCCTGCTGGCGATGACGGCGGCGGGCCTGGACTACGTCTCCGATGGTCGGTTCATGCTCGGCATCGGAACCTCCGGCCCCCAGGTGATGGAGGGCTTCCACGGTGTGCCGTTCGACGCACCGCTGGGACGGACGCGTGAGGTCGTGGAGATCTGCCGTCAGGTGTGGCGCCGGGAACGGGTGAATCATCAGGGCAAGCACTACCAGATCCCCCTGCCCCCCGACCGCGGGACCGGACTCGGCAAGCCGCTGAAGATCATCAACCAGCCTGTGCGCGAGAGCATCCCGATCACGATCGCCGCCCTGGGACCCAAGAACGTCGAGTTGACGGCGGAGATCGCCAACGGCTGGCAACCGGTGTTCTTCTATCCCGAGCGGGCCGGCGAAGTGTGGGGCGACGCCCTGCGCGCGGGAAAAGCCAAGCGCGACAGTGCTCTCGGCGAACTCGATACGATGGTGGGAGTCTCGGTGGCCATCGGCGACAACGTCGATGACCGCTTCCAATGGGTCAAACCCCAACTCGCGCTCTACATCGGCGGCATGGGCGCCAAGGGCCGCAACTTCTATCACAACGTGGCTACCCGGTACGGATTCGGCGCCGTGGCCGACAGCATCCAGGAGCTCTACCTCGCCGGCAAGAAGGCCGAGGCGATCGCCGCGGTGCCCGACGAGCTCGTGCGAGCGGTGTCGCTGATCGGGCCGCGGGGCTACGTCAAGGAGCGCATCGCCGCGTTCCGGGACGCGGGGGTCACCACGTTGCTTGCCACCCCGGTGACGGCCGACGGCGCCGAGTACGTCAGCTTCGTGGAGCGGCTGCAGCAGCTGCTCGACTGATGGTCACTCCCCGACCTTCGGGAGCTCGTCGGCGGCGATCTCGCAGGGCGTCTCGGCGTCCGCGGGCGACGACGGTGGTGCGACCACTGCGGGCGGCGGTGCCGGTGCGGACGGCGGCTCGGGCGCAGGAGTGGCGGTGGCCTGCGGCGCCGCCGGCATCGGATCGGGAGGACGCTCCGCGGCCAGCGGCCCCGGCGGAGGCGGGATTGGCGGCGGGTTGACGGACAGTGGCTGTGCCGCAGCACCTTTCGGAGCCGCGCTGGCCGCCGAACCGGGAGCAGCAGGCTTCTTTCCCGACGCAGGCTTATGGTGCGCGGGACGCGCGTCGTCTCGGACGGCGGCTTTCTCGGGCGGGGAACCGTCCGGTGCGGCAGGACTGTCCGAGTAGGAGCCCAGTGTCTGGGCGATCTGGGCGACCAGACCGACAAGTGCGCCGCCGAGATCGGGCAGCGCCGAGGTTGAGCCGCCGGGTTGCCAGGCCGGCGCCACCGGCGCGACGGTGGGCGCTGCAACGGCAGCAGGTGGCGCCGCCCACGGCGTGGCCAACGGCTGCGCCGCCCACGGATCGGACGTAGGGGCGGGTGCAGGACCAGGCGCCATGGGCACCGCATCCGCCCAACCGGTTACCGGGGTATCGCCCGGCCAGTCGCTGACGTCGGCCGGTGGCCGCTGTGCACTCCGTTCGACGTCGGGAGACGCATCCCCCGGCGACTCTGTCCGGTCCGTGGGCCGCGAGGCCAATTCGTCGGCGATGCGATGGAGTCCGGCAACGATATCGGCGGCGTCCGCGCAGTGACGCTGCAGTGAATCCGTTACGGCGGAGCCTGTTTCGCTTCGCCATCCCGCGGCCAGGGCGGCCAGAGCATCGCGGTGACAGGCAAGCGCCTCTTCGGCCGATGCGGCCGCGCCGGCCAGGGCTGCGCTGTCGGCAGCGGCGGCCTCGGCCAGCACAGCGTCGGTGATCACCCCAACACCTGCGCTCCGCGGCGGTCCTCGTCGACGTAGCGGTCAGCGCCGGCACGGACCGCATAGGCGTACTCCCGCGCCAACCGCTGCCATCGGCTGACCCCGTCGACAAGCTGCCCTATCGACGAACGGGTGCGCGGATCGGGACCCCGCAGTCGAAGTTCGCTGAGATGGCTGCGCAGTGCCACATCGAGGAGATCGGCCGCCTCATCGAGGCGTTGGGCAGCGAACCGAAGTGCCTGCGGGTCTACCGAAGTGGTTCCCATATCCGGTAGGACGCAGCGCAACGACCGCCGGTTCCCGCATGGTTCGGTTACCCTTCAGCGCTGACCGTTTCGGCCACGCGATGCGCCAGCTGGCGAGCGGTGTCCTCGTCCGAGGCCTCAACCATGACGCGCACGATCTGCTCGGTGCCCGAAGGCCGTAGCAGGATCCGGCCGGTGTCACCGAGTTCCGCCTCGGCCCGCGCGACCGCGTCGCGCACCGCGGGCGCTTCCGCGACGGTGGCCTTGTCGGCCACGGCGACATTGATGAGCACCTGCGGTACAGACTGCATCGGCGCAGCGAGAACCCCCAGCGCAGAACGGGTTTGGGCCATCCGCGACATCAGCAACAGCCCGGTGAGGATGCCGTCGCCGGTGGTGCCGAACTTCGGCATCACGACATGACCGGACTGCTCGCCACCGAGGCTGTACTTACCGGCCCGCAGTTCCTCCAGAACGTAGCGGTCGCCAACGGCGGTGGCGCGCACCGTGATTCCCGCTTCACGCATCGCCAGGTGCAGACCCAGGTTGCTCATCACGGTGGCCACCAGCGTGCCGGCTGCCAGTTCCCCAGCCTCGTGCATGGCCAGGGCGAGGATCGTCATGATGCCGTCGCCGTCGACCACCTGTCCGTCGGCGTCCACGGCGAGGCAGCGGTCCGCGTCGCCGTCATGGGCCAGGCCGAGGTCCGCTCCGTGGGTGCGCACCGCCTCGCGCAACGGTTCCAGGTGCGTGGAGCCGCACCTGTCGTTGATGTTGAGCCCGTCGGGGTGGTGGTTGATCGCGATCACGCGCGCGCCCGCCGCGGCGTAGGCCCGGGGCGCGGCTTCGGAGGCGGCGCCGTTGGCGCAGTCGACCACCACTGTCAGGCCGTCGAGGCGGGCGGCGGTGGCACCCACGATGTGTGTGAGGTAGCGATCCATTGCGTCGGCGGCCGGCCGGACCCGGCCGACGGCCGCGCCTACCGGGCGCAGTCCGGGGCCCTCGGCAACCAGGTCCTCGATGCGGTCTTCGGCGTCGTCGTCGAGTTTGTGGCCACCTGGGCCGAAGATCTTGATGCCGTTGTCGGGCATCGGGTTGTGGGACGCCGAGATCATCACGCCCAGATCGGCGCCGTACGACGCGGTCAGATAGGCGACCGCGGGCGTGGGCAGCACACCCACCAGCAGCGCGTCGACGCCCTCGCTGGCCAGCCCGGCCACGACCGCGGCCTCGAGCATCTCGCCGCTGGCCCGCGGATCACGGCCGACGACGGCGAATCGATGTCCTGAGGTGGGCGGGGCCAGCCGCCGTGCGGCAGCCGCGCTGAGCGCCAGCGCGAGTTCGGCGGTCAGTTCCCGGTTAGCGACACCGCGGACACCGTCGGTCCCGAACAGTCGTCCCATGCAGACAACCTCTCACACCACCCCGGGCACCCCAAATCCCAAGGTTAGCGCTCCGCAACCGTGCCGCCCGGACACAACACCGCCCACACCCCGAGAGGTGCGGGCGGCGCCGTCGATGAGATTGCGGAGAGTCAGCAGTTCTACTGGCCCGGCTGACCCGCCTGCTGGACAGTCCCGTCATCCCGATGCGCTGGCCGTTCGGTACGGTGCCGCTGACATCCAGCTTGGTCAGCAGGTTGCGCCGGCGCCCGCTCCGGTCAAACACCGGGCATGAAAAAACTCGCCGGGCGTGTTGGGGAACACACCCGGCGAGTTTCGTGGATCTCGATCAGCGCTTGCTGTACTGCGGCGCCTTGCGGGCCTTCTTCAGACCGTACTTCTTGCGCTCGATGGCGCGCGGGTCACGGGTCAGGAAGCCGGCCTTCTTGAGCGCTGGCCGGTCCTCGGGCTGCACCAGGATCAACGCCCGGGCGATCGCGAGGCGCAGCGCGCCGGCCTGCCCGGACGGGCCACCACCGTCGAGGTGGGCGTAGACGTCGAAGCTGTCCACCCGGTCGACGGTCACCAGCGGCGCCTTGATGAGCTGCTGATGCACCTTGTTCGGGAAGTAGTCCTCGAGGGTGCGGCCGTCGAGGTGGAACTCTCCGGTGCCGGGCACGAGACGGACCCGGACGACAGCCTCCTTGCGGCGGCCCACGGTCTGGATCGGCCGGTCGATGATGACGGGCTGCCGCGGCGCGGCCTCCACGACGGTCTCGGCGACCACCGCTTCTTCAGCCGCGTCGGCGACGTCGACCTCGGTCGTTTCGTTCATCTCAGTCACTGCGCCACCTGCTTGATCTCGAAAGGAATCGGCTGCTGAGCGGTATGCGGATGCTCAGGACCCGCGTACACCTTCAGCTTGCGCTGGATCTGCCGGCTCAGCTTGTTGTGCGGCAGCATGCCGACGATGGCCTTCTCGACCACACGGTCGGGGTGCTTGGCCATCAGCTCACCGATGGTGCGCGAGCTCAGACCGCCGGGATACCCCGAGTGGCGGTAGGCCTTCTTGCTGTTGAGTTTGTCGCCTCCGATGGCGACCTTGTCGGCGTTGACGATGATGACGAAGTCACCGCCGTCGACGTTCGGCGTGAATGTCGGCTTGTGCTTGCCGCGCAGCAGATTGGCTGCAGCAACGGCGAGCCGGCCGAGCACCACGTCGGTGGCATCGATGACGTACCACGAACGTGTGGTGTCACCGGCCTTCGGCGTGTACGTAGGCACAGCGCTCTACCTCTCTTATCGGGGTGGATCCCGGGCGAAGCCGGGTGTCGGTCGGACGTCGACGGTCGGGTGGCATCTCGGCGACCAACACTGACCCGAGACCCCGGCTAACCCCGCGAGATCACCCGCGGCGTACCGCACGCCAGTGGCACAGCCTACCGGCGGGGATCAGCGCAGGTCAAAACGCCTCGAGTCCGGCGCCTCTGCGGTTCCGACGGCTCTCCTTCCGCCGGGACCGCAGAGGCGCCGGATGAAGAGTTGGACGCGGGATCGAGCGATCCGGTTCCCTCACGTTTCGCGGGCGGAGCGCACCGCGTCGTCGCAGGCGGCACGAATCTCGGCCTCCCGCCCCGGCGGACACTGGCAGCCGACGCTGATGCGGGTCGAGCCCGCGAGCACCACCGCCCAGGCGATGACGCGACCGGACCGCAGTTCGCGATAGGTGACCGCGGGCCGGCCGGCGACCTCATCGGCGGTACGCAGGTCGACGAACACGCCCGGCGGCTCGCCGTCGATCGCCCGGCTGAGCACCTCGGCGGCCTGCGCCAGCGTCGTCTCAGGGGCATACGCCGAGGTGAGATGCACGGCGATCCGGCTGTCACGCGGGTCGGTCACCTGGAGACGACGGCTCCCGGGTCCGCCGGTGACGCGTTCGACGGTCCAGTGCTCCGGGATGCGGACCGCCATCCGGCCCTCCACCACGGTGATGCCCGACGGTTGCTTCGGCATCGGCCCGAATCGGATCGAGAGGACCGTTCCGGCCAGCGCGAGAACCGCCGTCCCCGCCAGCAGAACGGCGCGCAGCCCTCGGGAATGCCGCGCCGGATCCTCGCCCAAGCCCCGCCCCGGTTCGTCGCCGTCATCGTCGGCTCGCCCGGCGTCCCACTGCTCGCGGCTCCGCGCTTCGACCCGGTCTGCCACCGCGTTGGCCGCGGCCAGCACGCGGTCGACCCGGTGCCGCGGCCACCCGACGGGATGCACCACGACGACCGGGTCACACCGCTGCCCCACCAGGGTCGCCATCAACGTGCGCCAGAGATCGGCGACGGCGACCGGGCGTTCCTCCCACAACCCGACCGGATCGTCGATCCAGTCGAGCGCGGCCTCGATGAGCGCCGATGGCGCGCACTGCGGCGACGTCGCCGGCAGGACCCGAACCGAGTTGTCGGTGACTTCCACCACGATGTGCACGCGAATTGACGCTAGGCCGCGGCGGCGGTCCGGGTCGCCGACTATCCACAGCGGTCAGTGACCTTCGGATCGGCCCAGCCGCTCATTGGTCTTTGGAGCGGCCTAGCCGCTCAGTGGTCTTTGGAGCGGCGTTCCCGGTAGGCGGCGACGTGTTGACGGTTACCGCAGTTTCCGGTGTCGCAGAACATGCGAGATCGGTTGCGGGACAAGTCGATCAGCACCGCGTCACAATCCGGCGCAGCACAGGTCTTGAGTCGGCGCAACTCGCCGGCCCGGATGAGGTCGGCCAGCGCCATCGCCATCTCGGCGCCCATCCGACTGGCCAGCGGATCGTCGGACGAGGCCAGGTGCAGGTGCCATTCGGGCATCTCGGGGTGGCGCGTGAGCCACGGTGCTGCGTGAGTGTCGACCAGCAGGGCGTTGACCGCGTCGACGGTGCGCGTCTCGTCCTCGGCGCCGGCCCAGATCCGGCCCAGCCGGCTTCGCAGCCCGTGCACGGCCGTGAGTTCCGCGGCGTCACGATCCCGGCGGCCGGTCCAGCCGTACGACTCGAGGTAGGAGTCCAGTGCGGCCTGGTCACCCAACTCCTCACCGCCGATGCGGTCGCTGTTGATCAGGACACAGGCGGCCCGCAATGTGAGCTCCGTGTCATGAGTGAAATGCATTTGACTCATGACCCCCTCGGGACGTATTGTCAGGTCCGTCCATTATTTTACGCATGACAGGGGTGTTCGGTGTCCACGACGCACAGCAGCGACCGGTTCCGACTCGGCCTGTTGTTCGCCATCGGGTCCGCGTTCACCTTCGGCATGTCCGGTCCGCTGGCCAAGTCGCTGATGGTGGCCGGCTGGTCACCCACGGCCGCGGTCGCCGCCCGACTCGCCGGCGGCGCCCTGGTGCTCGCGATCGTCGCAACCCTCGTCAAACCCGACTGGCTCCGTCAGGCCCGCGAGCACGCCCGCACAGTCGTGCTCTACGGGCTCATCCCCGTCGCCGGCGCCCAGTTGTGCTACTACAACGCCGTCGCGCATCTGTCCGTCGGCGTGGCACTGCTGCTCGAATACACCTCGCCGGTGCTGGTCATCGCGTGGGTATGGGCAACCACACGGCGCCGCCCCCGCGGGCTGACCCTGGCCGGAGTGGCCCTGGCGATCATCGGTGTCACCCTGGTGCTCGACGTCGTCAACGGCGCCAAGGTCGACGCCGTCGGCGTGGCCTGGGGACTCGGGGCGGCCATCTGCGCGGTCTGCTACTTCATGATGTCCGACGCGGTCACCGCCGACGGATCGGGCCTGCACGCCATCACCCTGGCGGCAGGTGGCCTCGTGGTGGCCACCCTGGCCATCGCCGCCCTGGGGATGTCGGGAGTCATGCCCATGCAGTTCAGCGCCAATGACGCCGTGGTCGCCGGGTTCACCCTGCCGTGGTACGTCCCGGTCCTGCTGATGGGCATCATCGCCACCGCGATCGCCTACACACTCGGCATCAGCGGTGTCGCCCGACTGCGGCCCAGTTTCGCCTCCCTGGTGGGGCTGGGGGAGGTGCTGTTCGCGGTGCTGGCGGCGTGGCTGATGCTCGGCGAGCGGATGACGGCCATCCAGGTGTTCGGCGGCGCCGTCGTGCTCGTCGGGCTGGCCCTGGCTCGCCAGGGCGATCGCAACGCCGAGGTCAGCACGGCCTCCTGGCCCGACGCCGGGGCGATGGAGCCGATTGCGACCGCCGCCTCCCGCGATTAACGGCGCCGTCACCAGTCTCTGCCACAATCGTTGACGTGAGGAATATCCATTTGGGCGCATTGCTCCCTGCTGCACTGGCTGCCGCCACCGCGGCCGTCGCGATCACCGTGTCCGTTCCCGCCGCCCACGCGGACGGCTGCAGCGACATCGAGGTGGTGTTCGCCCGCGGCACCAATGAGGATCCCGGCCTCGGACGAGTCGGTGACGCGTTCGTGAACGACCTGCGCGGCCTGGTAGGAGGCCGCAGCGTCGGTGCCTACGCGGTCAACTACCCGGCGAGCTACGACTTCCTGGCCGTGGCCGACGGCGCCAACGACGCCAGCGCACATGTTCAGTGGGTCGCCAACAACTGCCCCAACACCAGGATCGTGCTGGGCGGCTACTCGCAGGGCGCAGCAGTGATGGACGTGGTCACCTCCATCCCAGTCCCGGGTATCGGATTCACCAACCCGCTCCCGCCGTTCGCAGCGGACCACGTCGCCGCTGTTGCGGTCTTCGGCAATCCGTCAGCCAAGATCGGCCTGCCGCTGACCTCCAGCCCGGTGTTCGGCGGCCGTGCCATCGACATCTGCAACGCCGGTGACCCGATTTGTTCGAGCGGCGACAGCGTTGTGGCCCACCGCAACTACGGTCCGGACGGCAGCGCCAATCAGGCGGCCGTCTTTGTGGCAAACCTGCTCTAGCGTCGCGGTTTCGCACCGCCGCGGGCCGTATGTGAGTATTGGCCGCATGCGTTTTCTTCCGGGGATGTCAGCGTGCCTCCTGACCGCCTCAGCCGCGATTGCGGTGGCGCCGGCTTCGGCCGCGCCCTGCCCGGACGTGGAATTGGTCTTCGCCCGCGGCACCAGTGAGCCGCCGGGCATCGGACGGGTCGGCCAGGCGCTGAGCGACCGTCTCGCCGCCAACCTCGGCGGCCGCACGCTGGGCGTCTATGCCGTCAACTACCCCGCAAGCTACGACTTCCTCGCCGCGGCCGACGGCGCCACCGATGCGACCAACCGGATCGCCGACATCGCGGCAACGTGCCCGAACACCCGCGTCGTCCTGGGTGGCTATTCGCAGGGGGCCGCGGTGGTGGACATGCTCCTGGGCATCCCCCCGCTGGGGGCGAAGGTCGGCGAGGTCGGGTCGGCTCCGCCGCTGCCGGAGAGTCTGGCCGGCCAGGTCGCCGCCGTCGCAGCGTTCGGCAACCCCGCCACCAAGTTCGGCACTCCGGTTTCGGCAGCCCTGCCGCCCTTTGCCGGCAAGGGCATCGACCTGTGCGCCGACGGGGACCCAATCTGCTCGCAGGGGCGCAACCCGTTCGCCCACACCAGTTACGAAAAGACCTCGATGGTCGGCCAGGCCGCCGGCTTCGTATCCGGACTGGTCTAATACCTCGCTCCTAGCACGGAATGTGTGGCGCCGTTACCATGGCCTGGTGCCGATGAGGCGGATGAGGAAGCTGGCGTCGGCGGTGATTTTCGTCACCGCCGCCATGAGCCCGCTGTCACCGCCGGTGGCCCATGCCGCGCAATGCCCCGATGTGGAAGTGGTCTTCGCACGCGGCAGGATGGAACCGCCCGGCACCGGCCGGATCGGTGAGGCCTTCGTCGACGCCGTGCGCGCCCGGACCGACAAGAGCGTCGGCTTCTACGCGGTGAACTACCCGGCGGACACCGAGGTCATCCAGGGAGCCAACGACATGAGCCGCCACATCCAGTACATGGCCGGTAACTGCCCCAACACCCGACTGGTGCTAGGCGGGTACTCGCTGGGCGCCGCGGTCACCGACGTGGTGGTCGCTGTGCCGTCCCCGATCTTCGGCTACGACAATCCGTTGCCGCTCGGCATGGACAGCCACATCGCCGCTGTCGCCCTGTTCGGCAACGGCACCCGCAAGGTCTTGGGCCCGGTGTCGGCCATCAGTCCGCTCTACGGCAACAAGACCATCGACCTGTGCACACCCGACGACCCAATCTGCAACAGCAACCTGGATCCCAATACCTGGGTCGACAACTGGCCGGCGCATCAGTACGACGCCTACGTCGGCGCCGGCCTGGTGAACCAGGCCGCGTCGTTCGTGGCAGCGCGGCTCTGACTAGCCCAGAATCCGCAAATCTCGCGTGACGGCGATTCGCGCGGCGAGCTCATCGTCAGGCGGATAGTCCACGCCGATGAGCGTCAGACCCCGGGCCGGGGCTGCCGCGAAGTCACTGGAGCGCGCCTCGGCCGTCAATAGCGTTGCGCACCAATCCGGTTCGCGTCTGCCCTCCCCCACCGCGATCAGAGCGCCGACCAGTGAGCGCACCATGGACCAGCAGAAGGCGTCCGCGCTGGCATAGGCGGTCAGGAGATCGCCGTCGGAATCCCAGTCCAGA
This sequence comes from Mycobacterium sp., assembly GCA_046330855.1. Taxonomy (GTDB): domain Bacteria; phylum Actinomycetota; class Actinomycetes; order Mycobacteriales; family Mycobacteriaceae; genus Mycobacterium. The sequence continues at coordinate 24,596 of JAXLRX010000006.1, read as the reverse complement.
CGCTGAAGGTCACGGATGGTCGTCGCGCCGGGGCGCGGGCGGCAGAACGCGGCGAAGTTGTGCAGTCCCAGGAGGATTGCCGATGCGCTTCGCATGGCGTCGACGTCCAGCGGGCGCAGCCACGGTGTGACGAACCGCCGCTGTTGCGGCTCGGCTCCCCACGGGGACAGCGCCAGGCGGTAGGCGTAATGGCGGCGCAGCGCCGAGAACCGGGCGTCGAAACCCGTTGCGGCACGGGCGACACCGCGGACCCGGACATCCTCCGGGAGGAACTTGGCGAGCCTGCGCACCAGCGGGGCGAACTCCGCGTCGCCGGGGCGGCGCTGTCGCGGATAGGCGTGGCTCAGGGCTTCCTCGGGCACATCGACGTGCGCGACCTGCCCGGTGGCGTGCACGCCGGAGTCGGTACGGCCCGCCGCGTACAGGCGCACCGGAACCCGGAAGACCGTGGAAAGGGCCTCCTCCAGGACGCCGGCGACGGTACGGTGGCCGTCCTGCACGGCCCAGCCGGCGAAATCCGTTCCGTCGTAGGCGATCTCGAGTCGAAGCCGCGCCGCGCCGGAGAGAGCGACGTGCCCGCCACCGGAATCGGTGGCGGGCACGTCGCTGTCCAACGGATCAGGAGTTGTCAGACTCGCCGCCCGCCGCGTTCTCTTCCTCCGCGACGGCGGTCTGGGCGTCGGCGATGCCGGCGTCCTCGGCCTCGAGGGCAGTCACGGCCTCCTCGGCTTCGACGGCCTCAGTGGTCTCTTCCGGCTCAGCCGCAGGCTTCTCCGCCTTCGGCGCGGTCGGCGCAGCCTTCTTGGCCGGAGCCGCACGGCGGGCGCGGTTGGCCTCGGAGGTGACGGTCTTCTCCCGCACCAACTCGATCACCGCCATCGGGGCGTTGTCCCCCTTGCGCGGCTCGACCTTGATGATGCGGGTGTAGCCGCCGTTGCGGTCGGCGAAGAACGGGCCGATCTCCGCGAACAGGGTGTGCACGACATCCTTGTCGCGGATCTTCTTCATCACCTCACGCCGGTTGTGCAGTGCGCCCTTCTTGGCGTGGGTGATGAGTTTCTCGGCATAGGGCCGCAGCGCCCGCGCCTTGGGCTCGGTGGTCGTGATCCGGCCGTGCTCGAACAGCGAAGTGGCCAGGTTGGCCAGGATCGCCTTCTGGTGCGACGAGGATCCGCCGAGGCGAGGTCCCTTGGTGGGCTTGGGCATTGCGCTTATCTCCTAGGTGAGCCCGATCGCCGTATCAGGTACGACCGGGGAACTGCTGGTGGGGCGAAGCTGGGTGGGAATGTGTTGGTTAGAGCTGTTCGGTTTCCGCGTAGTCGTGGTCGGCATCCAGGTCATAGCCGCTGTCGTTGGTCCAGGTGCCGGTGGCGACGTCGTAGCCGGCGACCTCGGACGGGTCGAAGGTGGCCGGCGAGTCCTTCAGGGACAGGCCGAGGGAATGCAGCTTGATCTTGACCTCGTCGATGGACTTCTGGCCGAAGTTGCGAATGTCCAGCAGGTCAGACTCGGTGCGGGCGACCAGCTCGCCGACGGTGTGCACACCCTCCCGCTTGAGGCAGTTGTACGAGCGCACGGTGAGGTCCAGGTCATCGATCGGGAGCGCGAACGCGGCGATGTGATCGGCCTCCTGCGGCGAGGGACCGATCTCGATGCCCTCGGCCTCCAGGTTGAGCTCGCGGGCCAGGCCGAACAGCTCGACCAGGGTCTTGCCGGCCGAGGCCAGCGCATCGCGCGGGCTGATGGAGTTCTTGGTCTCCACGTCCAGGATCAGCTTGTCGAAGTCGGTGCGCTGCTCGACGCGGGTGGCCTCGACCTTGTAGGTGACCTTGAGCACCGGCGAGTAAATGGAATCGACCGGGATGCGGCCGATTTCGGCGCCGGAAGCCTTGTTCTGCACGGCCGGCACGTAGCCCCGGCCACGCTCGACGACGAGCTCGATCTCCAGCTTGCCCTTCTCATTGAGAGTGGCGATGTGCATGTCGGGATTGTGCACCGTGACACCGGCCGGCGGCACGATGTCACCCGCGGTGACCGCACCGGGACCCTGCTTGCGCAGATACATGGTGACCGGCTCATCCTCGTCGGAGGAGACCACCAGGCTCTTGAGGTTGAGGATGATGTCGGTGACGTCTTCCTTGACCCCCGGCACGGTGGTGAACTCGTGCAGAACGCCGTCGATGCGAATGCTCGTCACCGCCGCGCCCGGGATGGACGACAGCAACGTGCGGCGCAGCGAATTGCCCAGGGTATAGCCGAAACCCGGCTCCAGCGGTTCGATGATGAACTGTGAACGGTTCTCGGCGAGGACGTCCTCGCTCAGTGTGGGACGCTGAGAAATCAGCATGGTTTTCTTCTATCTCCTTCTGGCACCCGCTATTTGATGCCTTTGGGGTTTCCTCCCGCGGCGGTTGCCGCGGAAGAAGCCTGGTTACTTCGAGTAGAACTCGACGATGAGCTGCTCGGTGAGCGGCACGTCGATCTGGGCTCGCTCGGGCAGCTGGTGCACGAGCACCCGCTGACGTTCGCCGACGACCTGCAGCCAGGCCGGGATCGGGCGGTCACCCGCGGTCTCCCGGGAGATCTGGAACGGCACGGTGTTCAGCGAGTTGTCGCGAACGTCGATGATGTCGTACTGGGACACCCGGTAGCTGGGGATGTTGACCTTGACACCGTTGACGGTGAAGTGGCCGTGGCTGACCAGCTGACGCGCCATCCGCCGGGTGCGGGCCAGGCCGGCCCGGTAGACGACGTTGTCCAGGCGGCTCTCCAGGATGCGGAGCAGGTTCTCGCCGGTCTTGCCGGACTGGCGATTGGCCTCTTCGTAGTAGCGGCGGAACTGCTTCTCCATGACTCCGTAGGTGAAGCGTGCCTTCTGCTTCTCCTGCAGCTGGGTGCGGTACTCGCTCTCCTTGATCCGCGCGCGGCCGTGCTGGCCCGGCGGGTAGGGACGCTTTTCGAAGGACTGGTCCGCGCCGACGAGGTCGACGCCGAGCCGGCGCGACTTGCGGGTGGAAGGTCCGGTGTAACGAGCCATGACTGAATTCCTCCCTAGACCCGGCGCCGCTTGGGCGGACGGCAGCCGTTGTGCGGCTGCGGGGTGACATCGGAAATCGCGCCGACCTCGAGGCCGGCGGCCTGCAGCGAGCGGATCGCCGTTTCGCGGCCCGAACCCGGGCCCTTGACGAACACGTCGACCTTCTTGACGCCGTGCTCCTGCGCCTTGCGGGCGGCGTTCTCCGCGGCCAGCTGGGCGGCGAACGGCGTGGACTTACGCGAGCCCTTGAAGCCGACGTGGCCCGAGGACGCCCACGCGATCACGTTGCCCTGGGGGTCGGTGATGGAGACGATCGTGTTGTTGAACGTGCTCTTGATGTGAGCGGCCCCGTGCGGGACGTTCTTCTTTTCCCGGCGGCGGGTGGTCTTGCCCTTCTTGGCGCCGGACGCGGCCTTCTTCGGAGGTGCCATGGTTACTTAGCCTTCTTCTTGCCGGCGATGGTGCGCTTCGGGCCCTTGCGGGTACGCGCGTTGGTCTTGGTCCGCTGACCGCGAACCGGCAGGCCGCGACGATGGCGCAGACCCTGGTAGCAGCCGATCTCGATCTTGCGACGGATGTCGGCCTGCACCTCGCGGCGCAGGTCGCCCTCGACCTTGAGGTTGGCTTCGATGTAGTCGCGCAGCTGGGTCAGCTGGTCGTCGGTGAGGTCCTTGCTGCGAAGGTCCCGATCGATGTCGGTCGCCGCCAGGATCTCCTGGGAGCGGGTACGGCCGATGCCGTAGATATAGGTCAGCGCGATCTCCATGCGCTTGTCGCGCGGGAGATCCACGCCCACTAGACGTGCCACAGGGCTGTATTCCTTCTTCCATGCGGAGGTGTCGATCCCAGACCGTTCCCGTCCGGCCCAAGAAATCTGGTGGGCCCTTTCGGGGTCCGGCCTCCGTTCCGGACGTGGTCACCCCGCGTATCGGGGTGGTGGTTCTGGGAGGTCTGCATTCAGTTGTGTTCGGCGACGGAGCTGGTTAGCCCTGGCGCTGCTTGTGGCGCGGATCGTTGCAGATCACCATGACCCGCCCATGCCGGCGGATCACCCTGCACTTGTCGCAGATCGGCTTGACGCTCGGGTTCACCTTCACGGCGTGTTGATCCTGTTCTCGTCGGTAATGCGGAAGGGCTTATTTGTACCGGTACACGATCCGGCCGCGGGTCAGGTCGTAGGGCGAGAGCTCCACGACCACCCGGTCCTCAGGCAGGATGCGGATGTAGTGCTGCCGCATCTTGCCGCTGATGTGGGCGAGCACCTTGTGACCGTTCTCCAGCTCAATGCGAAACATCGCATTGGGCAGAGGCTCGACCACGCGGCCCTCGACCTCGATGGCACCGTCTTTCTTGCCCATATCCTCACTAGCCTGCGTTTGGGTATTTGGGGCAGCGTTCGCCCGACTGCAGAACGTGAAGATCCCAAAGGTTGTTCCAGGACTGGACACGCAAGAGCCGGCGCGATCACCGCACCGTTGCTTCACGATACCCGCTCCGGGCGTCCGCTCCAAAACGGCGGCAATGCCGACCATTCGGGCGCCCGCATGGCGGCTAAGGTGGCCCGATGCGGCTGTTGGTGACGGGCGGCGCCGGGTTCATCGGCGCCAATTTCGTCCGAAGCACCGTCCAGGAGCATCCCGGGGTCGACGTGACGGTCCTGGACGCCCTGACCTACGCGGGCAGCCGGGAGGCACTGGACTCACTCGGTGCCACCATCCGGCTCGTCGAGGGCGACGTCACCGACAACGTGCTGGTCGACGCTCTGGTCGCCGATTCCGATGCCGTCGTTCATTTCGCCGCCGAGACCCATGTCGACAACTCGCTGGCCGATCCCGCCCCCTTCCTGCACAGCAACGTGATCGGGACGTTCTCGATCCTCGAAGCGGTGCGGCGCCACGGCGTCCGGCTGCATCACGTCTCCACCGACGAGGTCTACGGGGACCTTCCGCTGCACGAACCGGGAGGGGACCACGACCCCGACAAATCGCCCGACTCCTCCACGGGACATTCGTCCCGCATCGTCGTCGGGCACGACCAATCGCCCGACTCCTCCACGGGACATTCGTCCCGCATCGTCGTCGGGCCGCGGTTCACCGAGGCCACGCCGTACAACCCGTCGAGTCCGTACTCGGCCACCAAGGCGTCCGCGGATCTGCTTGTGCGGGCGTGGGTGCGGTCCTACGGCGTCAACGCGACGATCTCGAACTGCTCCAACAACTACGGGCCCTTCCAGCACGTCGAGAAGTTCATTCCGCGCCAGATCACCAACGTGCTGACCGGTCGGCGCCCCAAGCTCTACGGCACCGGTCGCAACGTGCGGGACTGGATTCACGTAGACGACCACAACAGTGCCGTCTGGCGGATCCTCCAGGACGGCGCGCCCGGCCGGACCTACCTCATCGGCGCCGACGGCGAGCGCGACAACCTCTCGGTGCTGCAGATGATCCTCACGCTGATGGGCCGCGACCCCGGGGATTTCGACCACGTCGCCGACCGCCCTGGCCATGACCTGCGCTATGCGATCGACTCCAGCGCGCTGCGGAGCCAACTGGGATGGTCACCCGCCCACACCGACTTCGCCACCGGACTTCAAGCCACCATCGAGTGGTACCGAGACAACGAGTGGTGGTGGGCACCGCTGAAAGCAGAAGTGGAAGCGAATTACGAGCAGAAGGGTCAGTAATCTTGGCATTTCGCGAACTCGCCATACCTGGCGCGTGGGAGTTGATTCCCGACCTGCACGGCGATCATCGCGGCGGCTTTTTTGAGTGGTTTACTGCAAGCCGTTTCGCCGATATGACGGGCCACCGGTTTTCTCTAGGGCAAGCAAACTGCTCTTTCTCTGCGGCGGGTGTACTTCGCGGACTCCACTTCGCCCAGGTGCCCCCAGGGCAGGCCAAATACGTCACCTGCGTGAAGGGATCACTCTTCGACGTCGTCGTCGACATCCGGGTCGGGTCCCCCACTTTCGGCCGGTGGGACTCCGTGGTGCTCGACGACGTAAACCGGCATTCGATGTACCTTTCGGAGGGATTGGCCCACGGCTTTCTGGCGCTACAGGACGACGCGACAGCCATGTATTTGTGCTCAACGCCATACGCGCCGCAGCGTGAGCACACCATCTTCGCCCACGATCCCGACATCGGCATCGCCTGGCCGATTCCGATCGATCAGTGCATCCTCTCCGAGCGCGACGCCGCGGCGCCGTCGCTGGCCGAGGTCCGGGCCGCCGGAGTGCTGCCGACATGGGAGGACACCCGAACGCTGATCGCCGGACTGCCCCGCGACTAACCCGGATCTGCCGGCACCGCGGCGACGTTACGATGTGGGGGATTCTTCGCGCGCCTTGGAGGCACCCCCATGACCGAAACCATCCAGCACTTCATCGACGGCCACCGCACCGCGCTGTCGAGCACCCGCACCGCGGACGTGTTCAACCCCAGCACCGGTGCGGTGCAGGCCAAGGTGCTGCTCGCCAACACCGCAGACGTCGACACCGCCGTGGCCTCGGCCGTCGAGGCACAGAAGGTATGGGCCGGCTTCAACCCGCAGAAACGCGCCCGGGTGCTGATGAAGTTCATCGACCTGGTCAACGCCAACGCCGAGGAGATCGCCGAGTTGCTCTCCCTGGAGCACGGCAAGACCATCGCCGACTCGCTCGGCGACATCCAGCGCGGCATCGAGGTGATCGAATTCGCCGTCGGTATCCCGCATTTGATGAAGGGCGAGTTCACCGAGGGCGCCGGCCCGGGCATCGACGTCTTCTCGATCCGCCAGCCGCTCGGCGTCGTCGCCGGCATCACCCCGTTCAACTTCCCCGCGATGATCCCGCTGTGGAAGGCCGGCCCGGCCCTGGCATGCGGCAACGCGTTCATACTCAAGCCCTCCGAGCGCGACCCCTCGGTTCCGCTCCGGCTGGCCGAGCTGTTCATCGAAGCCGGCCTGCCGCCGGGTGTATTCCAGGTCGTCCAGGGCGACAAGGAGGCCGTCGACGCCATCCTGACCCACCCCGACATCAAGGCCGTCGGCTTCGTCGGCAGCTCCGACATCGCGCAGTACATCTATTCGACCGCCGCCGCGCACGGGAAACGCTCGCAGTGCTTCGGCGGCGCCAAGAACCACATGATCGTCATGCCCGACGCCGATCTGGACCAGGCGGTCGACGCGCTGATCGGCGCCGGCTACGGCAGCGCCGGCGAACGCTGCATGGCGATCAGCGTCGCGGTCCCCGTCGGCGAGGAGACGGCAAATCGGTTGCGCAACAGGCTCGCCGAGCGCGTCAGCACCCTGCGCGTCGGACACAGCCTCGATCCGAAGGCCGACTACGGCCCACTGGTCACCGAGGCCGCCCTCAAGCGGGTGCGCGGCTATATCGACGCGGGTGTCGAGGCGGGCGCGGAGATCGTCGTCGACGGCCGCGACAAGGGCAGTGCGGAACTGACCTTTGGCGACGAGAACCTCGAGGGTGGCTTCTTCATCGGCCCCACGCTGTTCGACCACGTCACCACCGACATGTCGATCTACACCGACGAGATCTTCGGTCCCGTGCTGTGCATCGTGCGGGCCAAGAACTACGAAGAGGCCCTCGCGATGCCGACGGATCACGAGTACGGCAACGGCGTGGCGATCTTCACCCGCGACGGTGACACCGCCCGCGACTTCGTCTCGCGCGTCCAGGTCGGCATGGTGGGCGTGAACGTGCCGATTCCGGTTCCGGTGTCCTACCACACCTTCGGCGGCTGGAAGCGGTCCGGCTTCGGCGACCTGAACCAGCACGGACCGCACTCGATCCTCTTCTACACCAAGACGAAGACGATCACCGAGCGCTGGCCGTCGGGCATCAAGGATGGGGCCGAGTTCGTCATCCCCACCATGAAATAGCCACTGCCACAATGAGCTTCACCACGCTGGACGACGACGAGCGGGTGATCGTCGAGACCGCGGCCGCCTTCGCCGCCAAACGGTTGGCGCCCCATGCCCTGGAATGGGACAAGACCAAGCACTTCCCGGTCGATGTGTTGCGCGAGTCCGCCGAACTGGGTATGGGTGCCATCTACTGCGGTGAGGACGTCGGCGGCAGCGGTCTGCGGCGGATCGATGCGGTGCGGATCTTCGAACAACTCGCCGTCGCCGACCCGGTGATCTCCTCGTTCATCTCGATCCACAACATGTGCGCCTGGATGGTCGACACCTACGGAACACCGGAACAGCGCAAGGCGTGGGTGCCGAGGCTGGCCTCGATGGACTTGATCGCCAGCTACTGCCTGACCGAACCGGGCGCAGGCTCGGACGCAGCGGCCCTGCGCACCAAAGCCGTTCGCGACGGCGACCACTACCTGCTCGACGGCGTCAAGCAGTTCATCTCCGGCGCCGGCACTTCGGACGTCTACGTGGTGATGGCACGCACCGGCGCCGACGGGCCCCGCGGAATCTCGGCGTTCATCGTCGAAAAGGGCACGCCCGGTTTGAGTTTCGGCGCCAACGAGGAGAAGATGGGCTGGAACGCGCAGCCCACCGCGCAGGTGATCCTCGAGGGTGTCCGGGTTCCCGCCGACGCGATCCTCGGCGGCCCCGAGGCCGAGGGCAGCGGATTCGGCATCGCGATGAACGGCCTCAACGGTGGCCGGCTCAACATCGCCGCGTGCTCCCTGGGCGGCGCGCAGGCGGCCTATGACAAGGCGTCCGCATACCTGGTGGACCGGCGGGCCTTCGGCGGCGCGCTCATCGACGAGCCGACCATCCGGTTCGCGTTGGCGGACATGGCCACGGCGCTGGAGACCTCGCGGCTGATGCTGTGGCGAGCGGCCGCCGCGCTGGACGCCAACGAGCCTGACAAAGTGACGCTGTGCGCCATGGCCAAGCTCTACGTCACCGACTCCTGCTTCCACGTGGCAGACCGGGCACTGCAACTCCTCGGCGGCTACGGCTATCTGCGGGAGTACGGCCTGGAGAAGATCGTCCGCGATCTCCGGGTGCACCGGATCCTGGAGGGCACCAATGAGATCATGCGCGTGGTGATCGGCCGCTCGGCCGCGGACGCCGCGCGGGGCCGCAACTGAGACAAGGAGATCCCATGACGTCGGTCGCATTCCTCGGGTTGGGCAACATGGGCTCGCCCATGGCCGGGAACCTGGTCAATGCCGGGTATGGCGTGCGGGGCTTCGACCCGGTTCCGGCCGCCCGCGAAGCCGCCGCCGCAAAGGGCGTCGACGTCGCCGGGACCGGCCCCGAGGCGGTGCAGGGCGCCGACGTGGTGATCACCATGCTGCCCAACGGCACGCTGGTGAAGGAGTGCTATGGCGAGGTCATGCCGTCGGCGACGAAGGGTGCGCTGTTCATCGACAGCTCGACGATCGCCGTCGACGACGCCCGCGCCGTGCACGCCTACGCCACCGAACGCGGTTTCGGACAACTCGACGCGCCCGTCTCCGGCGGCGTGAAGGGTGCCGTCGCGGGCACCCTGGCCTTCATGGTCGGCGGTGAGGCGGAGGCGCTGGACACCGCCCGTCCGGTCCTGGATGCCATGGCAGGCAAGATCATTCACTGCGGCGCCTCGGGCGCCGGGCAGGCAGCCAAGCTGTGCAACAACATGCTGCTCGCCGTCCAGCAGATCGCCGTCGGCGAGGCGTTCGTCCTCGCCGAGAAGCTCGGCCTGTCCGCGCAGTCGCTGTTCGACGTCATCACCGGCGCCACCGGCAACTGCTGGGCGGTCCACACCAACTGCCCGGTGCCCGGTCCGGTGCCGACGTCGCCGGCCAACAACGACTTCAAGCCCGGGTTCGCCACCGCGTTGATGAACAAGGATCTCGGTCTGGCGATGGACGCCGTCGCCTCCTCCGGCGCCTCGGCGCCGCTGGGCAGCCATGCCGCCCAGATCTACGCCGCGTTCGCCGAGCAGCACGCCGGCCTGGACTTCAGCGCGGTGATTCAGACCCTGCGCTGATCCGCCTGCGGCAGCGTCAGGATCCGCGGCCCGTCCTCGGTCACCGCGACGGTGTGCTCCCAGTGCGCGGCCCGGGATCCGTCGGTGGTGACCACCGTCCATTCGTCGGCAAGAATCCGGGTCCGAGACGTCCCCAGCGTCAGCATCGGCTCGATCGCCAGCACCGAGCCGGCGACCAGCATCGGCCCGCGGCCGGGTTCACCCTCGTTCGGCAGGAACGGATCCATGTGCATCTGACGGCCGATCCCGTGGCCGCCGTAGCCTTCGACGATCCCGTACCGCCGGTCATGCGCCCGCTCGGCGGCGCGGGTGCCCTTTTCGATGGCGTGCGAGACGTCGGTGAGCCGGTTTCCCGGGATCATCGCGGCGATGCCTGCCTCCATCGAGAGCCGGGTGGCCTCCGACAGCGCCTCGTCGGCCGGGATCAGCCCGCCCACGCCGAAGGTGACGGCGGCGTCCCCGTGCCAGCCCTCGATGATCGCGCCGCAGTCGATCGACACCAGGTCCCCGTGGGCCAGCACCTCACCGGCCGACGGGATGCCGTGCACCACACGGTCGTTCACCGACGAACAGATGCTGGCCGGGTACCCGTGGTAGCCCAGGAACGACGGGACTCCCCCGGCCTGACGGATGACGCTCTCGGCGACCTCGTCGAGATCCTTGGTGGACACCCCGACTGCCGCGGCATCCTGAACGGCGCGCAGTGCGGCGGCGACGACCGCTCCGGCGGCGGCCATCGCGTCGAGTTCCCCGGAGGTACGGGCGGGGACCGTCTTACGGCCGCGCAGTCCGGGCAGGGAGACCATGCAGTGTCAGTGGCCGAGCGCCTGCAGCGCCCGCTGGAAGACCTCGTCGAAGCTGCCGACGGCGTCCACCGTCCGCAGTTCGTGCTCGCCCTGGTAGAAGTCCAGCAGCGGCGCGGTCTCGTCGCGGTAGACCCGGAAGCGGTTGCGGATGACGTCCTCGGTGTCGTCGGCCCGTCCACGACCCTTCAGCCGCTCGACCAACTCCTCCTCGGGCACCCTGAACTCCAGCACGGCGTCGAGCTTGAGGCCACGGCGCTCGAGCATGTCGTGCAGCGCCTCGGCCTGGTCGATCGTGCGAGGGAAACCGTCCAGGATGAAGCCCGCGGCGACGTCGGCGTCCTTCAGCCGGTCATCGACCAGATCGTTGGTGAGGCTGGTCGGGACCAGCTCACCGGCATCCAGATAGTGCTTGGCCCGCACACCGAGCGGGGTGCCGTTGCTGATGTTGTGGCGGAACAGCTCTCCGGTGGAGATGTGCGGAACGCCGAGCTTCTCGGCCAGCTGCACCGCCTGGGTGCCCTTGCCCGCTCCAGGCGGACCCAGCAGGACGATTCTCACTTCAGGAACCCTTCGTAGTTGCGCTGCATCAGCTGGCTCTCGATCTGCTTCACGGTGTCCAGACCGACGCCGATCATGATCAGAACTGCGGTGCCGCCGAACGGCAGGTTCTGGACGCTACCGCTGTTGCCGACCTGAAGGAACAGGTTCGGCAGAACCGCGATGAGACCCAGGTAGATCGAGCCGGGCAGGGTGATCCGGTTCAGCACGTAGCTGAGGTAGTCCGCGGTGGGCTGGCCCGGCCGGATGCCGGGGATGAAGCCGCCGAACTTCTTCATCTCGTCGGCCCGCTCCTCGGGGTTGAACGTGATGGAGACGTAGAAGTAGGTGAAGAAGATGATCAGGCCGAAGTAGATGGCGACGTAGGTCGGGTCGGCCGGGTTGGACAGGTGCTCGGCCACGAACCGGTCCCACCAGCCGGTGCCCGCGCCCTTACGTCCGCTCTGGATCAGCTGGGTGACCAGGTGCGGGATGTAGATCAGCGACGAGGCGAAGATGACCGGGATGACGCCGGCCTGGTTGACCTTGAGCGGTAGGTAGGTCGACGTGCCGCCGTACATCTTGCGGCCGACCATGCGCTTGGCGTACTGCACCGGGATGCGGCGCTGGCCCTGCTCGACGAAAACCACGCCGATGATGATCAGCAGCGTCGCGCCGACCACGGCGGCGAACACCGGGCCGCCGCGGGTGTCCAGGATGGATTTGCCCTCGGCCGGGATGCGGGCGGCGATGCCGGCGAAGATCAGCAGCGACATGCCGTTGCCGATGCCGCGCTCGGTGACCAGCTCGCCCATCCACATGACCAGGGCGGCGCCCGCGGTCATCACCAGGACGATGACGATCAGCGTGAAGATCTTGGTGTTGTCCAGGATGTCCACCGAGCAGTTCTGCAACAACCCGCCGTTGGCGGCGAGCGCCACGATGCTGGTGGCCTGCAGGACGGCCAGCGCGACCGCCAGATAACGCGTGTACTGCGTCATCTTGGCCTGCCCTGCCTGCCCTTCCTTCCGCAGCTCCTCAAACCGTGGAATCACCACGGTCAGCAGCTGCACGATGATGCTCGCGGTGATGTAGGGCATCACGCCCACGGCGAACACCGACAGCTGCAGCAGGGCACCGCCGGAGAAAAGGTTGATCAGCGAGTAGATCTGCGCGCCCGCGCCGCCGCTGACCTCGTTGATGCACTGTTGGACGTGCCCGTAGTTGACGCCCGGCGACGGCAACGTCGCCCCGGCGCGGTACAGGATCACCATCAGGAGGGTGAAGAGGATCTTCCGCCTCAGATCGGCCGTCCGCAGCGACGAGATGAAAGCCGAAAGCACTCTTCCTCCTGGGCGGCCGGACAAGGGAACGGCGTGCCGATGGGGCTGGTCTGGCCAGCGTTCGGGTAATCCATGTGCGGCGCGCACGCAGCGCGTCCGGGTCAGTCTACGAGACTAACAGTTACCCCAGGCCGGCCGGGAATCCGCCCGGCACCGGCGCACGACATCGAGGGGCTGGTTAAATTGGCTAACCAACCACCTCACATGCGGAGCGACGATGGCCCGTAGCGACGACGACAGCTGGGACCTGGCCAGCAGTGTGGGAGCGACGGCGACCATGGTCGCCACCGCCCGGGCGCTCGCCACCCGGGAGAAAGACCCCCTGGTGAACGATCCGTTCGCCGATCCGCTGGTCCGGGCAGTCGGCGTCACCCCGTTCGTCGCGGCGCTGGACGGACAGAACGACATCATCGAGTCCGGTTCCTCCCGGGTGCTGATCGACGTTGTCGCGGTCCGCACGAAGTTCTTCGATGATTTCCTGCACGAGGCGGCGGCGGCCGGCCTGCGGCAGGTGGTCATCCTGGCCTCCGGACTGGACTCCCGCGCCTACCGGCTGGCCTGGCCCGCCGGCACCACCGTGTTCGAGATCGACCAGCCCGAGGTGATCGAGTTCAAGTCCCGCGTGCTGGCAGAGCGAGGCGCCGCTCCCGCGGCCGACCGTCGCGTCGTCGGTGTGGATTTGCGCGACGACTGGGCCGCCGCCCTGCGGGAGAAGGGATTCGACACCGACGTGCCGACGGCCTGGATCGCCGAAGGCCTGCTGATCTATCTGCCGCCCGAGGCCCAGGACCGCCTGTTCGACACCGTCACGGCACTGTCGGCGCCGGGGAGCCGCGTCGCCACCGAATATCACCCCGACGGCGGATCGGGGATCGCAGCGCGGGCAGCGTCGATGAGCGCCCAGATGGCCGAGATCGGTCTGGATCTGAACCTCGGGGACCTCTTCTACGCCGGCCGGCGCCACTCCGTCGTCGACTACCTCGCGGACCTCGGCTGGGATGTCTCGTCGCGGCCGCGCCCGGAGATGTTCGCCGCCTACGGGCGGCCCTTCCCCACCGACCCGGAGGACCAGGTGCTGGGTAACTCCTTCTCGGTCACCGCGATTCGAAAGGCGCCCCGATGACAACGAGTTCGGCACGACGCGACGGCGATTCGTGGGACCTGGCCTCCGGCGTCGGCGCAACGGCGACCGCGGTCGCCGCCTCCCGGGCACTGGCGACCCGGGCCGGGCAGATCGACGACAGGTGGGCCGAACCGCTGGTTCGCGCCGTCGGCGAACAGCATTTCCTGGACATCCTCGACGGCACGTCGCAGGTGGAGTGGATGGCCGACGGAATGGCCGTCCGCACAATATATTTCGACCGCTTCCTGCTCGATGCGACCGAGGCCGGGATCCGGCAGGTCGTCATTCTCGCCACCGGCCTCGACGCGCGGGCCTACCGACTGCCCTGGCCCGACGGGACGGTGGTGTACGAGATCGATCAGGCCGGGGTGCTGGACTTCAAGGTCGCGACTCTTGCGGCCCTCGATGTCGCTCCGACGGCCGAGGTGAGCAACGTCACGGTGGACCTGCGCGACGATTGGCCGGCCGCCCTGTGCGCAGCGGGTCTCGACGCCCGGCGTCCCACCGCCTGGATCGCCGAGGGCCTGCTCATGTACCTGCCCGCCGACGCTCAGGACCGGCTCTTCGACCACATCACCGCACTCAGCCCGTCGGGCAGCCGTCTGGCGACCGAATTCGTTCCGACGATGGATGCGTTCACCGACGACGACGGCCGTTGGAAGAAGTACGGCTTCTCCGACGACCTGGCCGGACTGGTGTACTCCGGGGAACGCAGCCACGTCATCGAGTATCTGCAGGCCCACGGCTGGGCGGTCACCGGCAACCTGGTCGAGGAGTTGTTCGAGGCGTACGGCATCGACTACACCGAGACCGAGGTGTCGGAGAAATTCGAGGGATTCCAATACATCTCGGCCCGGTTGGGGTGAGCGTGGCGGAGCCCACCGGCAGCGCCCGCAGCGAAAGCGACTAAAGCCGGTACTCCCCCAGCCACAGTGCGTGCGTACCGCTGATCGAACGCTCGCCCCGTTCGATCAGCCCCGCCACCGATGACACGATCAGCGATGCCGCCGCATCCGACAGCGACGCTGCCGGGGCCGTCGATGCCCTGTGCCGCAGGTAATCCCGCCACGAGGAGCCCGGATAGCTGACCAGGGACACCTCGGTGTCGGGATCCAGCCCCGCCAGCACCTTGGCGCGGCGGACCGCGGTGCGCAGACCGCCCAACTCGTCGACGAGCCCGCGTTCGCGGGCGTCGGCACCGGTCCACACACGGCCTCGCGCCACTGCGTCGACCTCCGCGGTGGACATGCCGCGAGCCTGGGCGACCCGGTTGACGAAGTCGTCGTAGAACAGATCGGCCTCGGCCTCGACCATGGCGTGCTGCTCGGCGGTGAACGGCGCGTTGGGCGACCACGCGTCGGCATTGGTGTTGGTGCGCACCGTGTCGGAGCCGACGCCGAGGCGGTCCTTGAGTTCGCGGGCCACCAGCTTTCCGGTGACCACCCCGATCGACCCGGTGATCGTGGCGGGGTTGGCCACGATGGTGTCCGCGGCCATGGCGACGTAGTAGCCGCCGGAAGCGGCGACCGCACCCATCGAGGCGACCACCGGGGTGCCGGCCTCGCGGATGCGGCACACCTCGCGCCAGATGGTCTCCGATCCCGTGACCGCGCCACCGGGACTGTCCACCCGCAGCACCACCGCTCTGACGTCGTCGTCGGATGCGGCCTTCCGCAGTGCCGCGGCGATCGCGTCACCACCCGCACTGGACCGTGACAGCGGCAGGGCCTGCGGACCACCGCGCCCACTGACGATCGGACCCGCCACCGTGACCACCGCGATGGTCGGGTCCGGTTTGCGGCCCGGCATCGACGGGCCGTTGCTGCGGGTCTGGCTGTAGCGGGACAGGAACAGCCGGGGCGGGGCGTCGTCGTCGTCGGGATCGGTCAGGCCCTCCGCACCGGTGAGTTCGGCGATCCGCAGGTAGGCCTCATCGCGGAATCCGATGCGGTCGACCAGCTTTCCCTCGATGGCGTCGCCGCGCAGCAGCGGAGCCCGGTCGGCGAGACGGTCGAGGTCCTGGTCCTCGATACCCCGCGACGCCGAAATGCCCTGCCACACCTGGCCGTGCAGGCTCTGGACCAGCCGGCTGTCGGCTTCCCGGTGGGCGTCGGTGTAACGGGCCTCAGTGAACAGGTTGGCGGCTGACTTGTACTCGCCGCGCGCCACGAACTGTGCCTGCACGCCCGCCTTGTCCAGCGCATCACGCAGGAACAGGGCGTTGGTGGCGAACCCGATCAACCCGAGGGTGCCCGAGGGCTGCATCCAGACTTCGCCGAACGCCGAGGCCAGGTAGTAGGACAGCGTGCCCGGATAGGTCTCCGCCCACGCCAGCGACGGCTTGGCCGCGGTGAACGCAAGGACGGCCTCGCGCAGTTCCTGCACCGCGGCCGGTGGTGCCGCCGAAAGTTGAACGCGGGCAATCATTCCCGCGACGCGGTCGTCCTTGGCGGCACGGTGGATGGCGGCGACGGCCTCGCGCAGCACCATCGGACGGCCGGCGCCGGTGACGAACCGCACCGGATCGAACGCCGCCGTCTCCGGAGGCACCGACTGCAGGTCGAGCTCGAGGATGCAGCCGTTGGGCACACCGTGGTGCCGGGCGGTGTCGATGCGGCGCGCTCCCGACTTGATGAAATCGGCGACGTCGGGGACACCGGGCAGGAATGAACGCATGTTTCCGAGGCTACAGAGGCGGCGTTTCACGGTGCCGATCGCGAGGTGCTCCGGGTGCCGGCAGAAACATCAAGGAGGTGTTCAACCACTGACGTCCGGGTCAACGACAAAGCCCCCGCCGAAGCGGGGGCTTTGGTCGTTCAGGCTGTTACTAGAGCTCGGTCGCCGAACCGCCGGCGGCGGTGATCTTGTCCCGGGCGCTGCCGCTGAACTTGTGCGCGGTGACGTTGACCTTGACGGCCAGCTTGCCGTCGCCGAGCACCTTCACCAACGAGTTCTTCCGCACGGCGCCCTTGTCGACCAGGTCGTCGAGGGTGATGTCGCCACCCGACGGGAACAGCCGGCCCAAGTCGCCGACGTTGACCACGTCGTACTCGGTGCGGAACCGGTTGCGGAAACCCTTGAGCTTGGGCAGCCGCATGTGGATCGGCATCTGGCCACCCTCGAACGTCACCGGCACGTTCTTGCGCGCCTTGGTGCCCTTGGTGCCGCGGCCGGCGGTCTTGCCCTTGGAGCCCTCGCCGCGACCGACGCGGGTCTTGGCCTTCTTCTCGCCCGGGGCGGGACGAAGGTCGTGCAGCTTGATCACGCCACTGGTCTCGTCGCTCATTGCGTGACCTCCTCAACCTCGACGAGGTGGTGCACGACGTTGATCAGCCCGCGGGTCTGCGGGGTGTCCTCGCGGACCACCGATTGACGAATCTTCTTCAGGCCCAGGGTCCGAAGGGACTCACGCTGCTTCCAGCGCGCCCCGACGGTGCCGCGGACCTGAGTGATCTTCAGCTGTGTTGCCATGGTTATGCGCTTCCTTCACGCGCCGCGGCCGCCAGAGCGGCTTCGCTCTCGCGGCGGGCCTTGAGCATGCCCGCGGGCGCCACATCTTCGATCGGCAGACCGCGCCGCGCGGCCACCTCTTCCGGACGCTGCAGCAGCTTGAGCGCGGCCACCGTGGCATGCACCACGTTGATCGCATTGTCGCTGCCGAGCGACTTGGCCAGCACGTCGTGCACGCCGGCGCATTCCAGCACCGCGCGGCACGCGCCGCCGGCGATGACGCCGGTACCCGGGCTGGCCGGGCGCAGCATCACGACACCGGCCGCGGCCTCACCCTGTACGGGGTGGGTCACTGTTCCGCCGATCAGCGGTACGCGGAAGAAGTTCTTGCGAGCCTCCTCCACGCCCTTGGCGATCGCGGCGGGAACCTCTTTGGCCTTGCCGTAGCCGACGCCCACCAGGCCGTGGCCGTCGCCGACGATGACCAGCGCGGTGAAGCTGAACCGGCGACCGCCCTTGACCACCTTGGAGACGCGGTTGATGGTGACAACCCGCTCCAGGTACTGGCTCTTCTCGCCGCCGTCGCGGCCACCCCGGCCACCACGGTCGTCGCGGCGACCACGGTCGCCGCGGCCACCTCGATCGTCGCGACCGCCACGGTCGCCCCGGTCGTCACGGCTGCCCGCAGTGGGGGTGCCGCTGTCGGCGGTCGCGGCCTCGGGAGCCGAAGTCTGCTCCGTCATCGTGCGGTCCTTCCGTTAAGCATGGTCATCATCAGAATTTCAGTCCGCTCTCGCGGGCGGCGTCGGCCAGCGCCGCGATGCGGCCGCCGTAGGTGTTGCCGCCGCGGTCGAACACGATGGCCTCGATGCCGGCGGCCTTGGCGCGCTCGGCGATCAGCTGGCCGACGCGTTTGGCGCGTTCCTTCTTGTCCCCCTCGACCGCACGGACATCGGCCTCGATCGAGGAGGCCGCGGCCAGCGTGGTGCCGTTGGCGTCGTTGACCAACTGCACGTGGATGTGCCGCGAGGAGCGGTTGACCACCAGGCGCGGACGTTCGGCGGTGCCGACGACCTTCTTGCGCAAGCGGTTGTGCCGACGCAACCGGGACGCCCGGCGGGCGGCCGAGACGGTGGTGCCGACCGGAGCGCGGTCAACGGTGTTTGTCTGCGCCATGTCTACTTACCTGTCTTTCCGACCTTGCGGCGGATCTGCTCGCCCTCGTACCGCACGCCCTTGCCCTTGTAGGGGTCGGGGCGGCGCAGGCGACGGATGACCGCCGAGATCTGGCCGACCTTCTGCTTGTCGATACCGGTGACCGAGAACTTGGTGGGCGTCTCCACCGCGAAGGTGATGCCGTCCGGCGGCTCGATGACCACCGGGTGGCTGTAGCCGAGGGCGAACTCGAGGTTCGACCCCTTCTGTTGCACGCGGTAGCCGACGCCGAAGATCTCCATCTTGGTGGTGTAACCCTGGGTCACACCGGTGATGAGGTTGGCCACCAGGGTGCGTGACAGACCGTGCAGCGAACGGCTGCGCCGCTCGTCGTCCGGCCGGCTCACCACGATGGCGCCATCGTCGTTGCGCGACACCGTGATCGGCTCGGCGACGGCCAACTCCAGGCTGCCCTTGGGGCCCTTGACGGCGATGTTCTGGCCGTCGATGTTCACGTCGACACCGGACGGGACCGGCACCGGCTGCTTACCAATACGCGACATGTCTAAACCTCCCTCACCACACGTACGCGAGGACTTCGCCGCCGACGCCCTCACGGGCAGCCTGGCGGTCGGTCTTCAGGCCGGCCGACGTGGAGATGATCGCCACGCCCAGACCGCCGAGAACCCGCGGCAGATTGGTGGATTTCGCGTACACCCGAAGACCGGGCTTGGACACCCGGCGCAGACCGGCGAGGCTGCGCTCGCGGTTCGGGCCGTACTTCAACTTGACCACCAGCGCCTTGCCGACCCGAGCATCCTCGGTGCGGAAGTCACTGATGTAGCCCTCGCTCTTGAGGATCTCGGCGATGTTCGCCTTGATCTTCGAGTGCGGAAGAGTCACCTCGTCGTGGTACGCCGAATTGGCGTTGCGCAAGCGCGTGAGGAAGTCCGCGATCGGATCCGTCATCGTCATGGCTTTTCCTCCTCCCTTACCAGCTGGACTTCTGAACGCCCGGCAGTTCGCCGGCATGTGCCATCTCGCGCAGGCAGATTCGGCACAGGCCGAACTTGCGGTACACGGCGTGCGGACGTCCGCACTTGTTGCAGCGCGTGTATGCCCGCACCGCGAACTTCGGCTTCTTCTTGGCCTTGTTGACCAGAGCCTTCTTTGCCATCTGCTCAGTTCTCCTTGAACGGGAAGCCCAGGGCCCGCAGCAGCGCGCGTCCCTCGTCGTCGTTCGTCGCCGAGGTGACGACGGTGATGTCCATACCGCGCGGCCGGTCGATGGAGTCCACGTCGATCTCGTGGAACACCGACTGCTCGGCCAAGCCGAAGGTGTAGTTGCCGTGGCCGTCGAACTGCTTGGCGCTCAGGCCCCGGAAGTCGCGGATACGCGGCAGTGCGATCGAGACCAGCCGATCGAGGAACTCCCACATCCGGTCGCCGCGCAGGGTGACCCGGGCGCCGATCGGCATGCCCTCACGCAGCTTGAACTGCGCGATGGACTTGGTGGCCTTGCGGATCTCGGGCTTCTGGCCGGTGATCAGGGCGAGGTCGTTGACGGCGCCGTTGATCAGCTTGGCGTCCCGGGCGGCGTCGCCGACGCCCATGTTGACGACGACCTTGACCACGCCCGGGATCTGCATCACGTTGGCGTAGTCGAACTCTTTGTTGAGCGCATCGCGAATCTCGTTGCGGTAGCGCTGCTTCAGCCGCGGCTGAACCTTCTCTGCCGTTGTCACTTGTTGATGTCCTTGCCGTTGCGCTTCGAGATGCGGACCTTCTTGCCGGTCTCCTCATCGACGCGGTAGCCGATGCGGGTGGGCTTGCCGTCGGAGTCGACGACCATCACGTTCGAGACGTGGATGGGGGCCTCCTGGGTGACGATGCCGCCGGAGGAGGCGCCGCGCTCGTTCGCCGAGTTGGCGGTGTGCTTCTTGATCCGGTTGACGCCCTCGACCAGGACCCGGTCGCGATCCGGGAAGGCTTGGATGACCTTGCCCTTCGCGCCCTTGTCCTTGCCGGCGATGACCAGGACAGTGTCGCCCTTGTGGACCTTCATTTACAGCACCTCCGGGGCCAGCGAGACGATCTTCATGAACTTCTTCTCACGCAGCTCGCGGCCGACCGGGCCGAAGATGCGGGTGCCGCGCGGGTCATTGTCGTTCTTGATGATCACCGCGGCGTTCTCGTCGAACTTGATGTAGCTGCCGTCCGGCCGGCGACGCTCCTTGACGGTGCGCACCACGACGGCCTTGACCACATCACCGCGCTTGACGTTGCCGCCCGGGATCGCGTCCTTGACGGTCGCGACGATGATGTCGCCGATGCCGGCGTAGCGCCGCGACGAGCCGCCGAGCACCCGGATGCACAAGATCTCCTTGGCGCCGGTGTTGTCGGCAACCTTGAGCCGCGATTCCTGCTGAATCACCAGATCTCCCTCGGTTGTGCACGCGAAAAACTCCTGCACAAGGCAGATGAACCCGACGTGCGTGGTCTTTGTCACTCCAGGGCACGCGGGGCCAAATCAGAAGAACTGGCCGAGGTCTGCCCGAGGCAACCCCTAAATACTAGGCGACGGGCACGTAGGAGCCAAATCCGTGCTGTTCCCAGCCAAATCCGTGCTGTTCCCGTGCCGAGCGCGCGCAAACTCACCCGGAATTGCACGGGAAAGGGGAACTTTGCGCGCGCTCGCGCTAGAGGGTGACCACACAGCGGAAGCCGATGTGGGTGGTCGACGTGTCCTGGGACTGCGGCGACCGGGCGGCCGGACGGTAACGGTGGCAGTACTCCGGGGCGCACAGGTGCGAGCCGCCCTTGAGCGCCTGGATCAGCGACGGATCGGGTTCGGCGGAAGTGGGACAGCAGGACTTCGTCTGATTCCCCAGTTGATGGCCGCGCTCGGAGTACTTCGTGGTGGTCCACTCCCAGACGTTGCCGATCATGTCCAGCAGCCCGAAGGCGTTGGGCGGGAAGGCGCCGACCGGAGAGGTGCCCACCCAGCGCGCGGCGCCCACCCCCTGGGCCCCGTCGTTGCGGTAGGGGAACCGCCCCTGCCAGGTGTTGGCCATCAGCTTCCCATCGACCCGTGGTTCGTCGCCCCACGCATAGGTCGTTGTGGCGCCCGCCCCGGCGGCGTACTCGAATTCCGCCTCGGTGGGCAGCCGGCGACCCGCCCACACGGCATAGGCCCCGGCGTCGGGATAAGCCACCTGAACCACAGGGTGGTCCTCCTTGCCGGTGATGTCGCTGCCCTCGCCGAAGGGTTGTCGCCAGTTGGCGCCGGGCGCCCAGTCCCACCACTGCCGCCAGTCGCCGAGGTCGACCGGCCCCGGCGTGCCGGTGAAGATGAGCGCGCCGGGAAGCAGATCCTCTTCCGCCACGCCGGGATACAGCGCCGGGTCCAGCGGGCGCTCGGCGACCGTGAGATAGCCCGTGGCTTTGACGAACTCGGCGAACTGCGCGTTGGTCACCGGGTGGCGCTCGATCGCGAACGCCCCGACGGTCGCGGTGTGGATCGGGGCTTCCTCCGGATAGAAGCTCGTCGAACCCATCCGGAAGGCACCGCCAGGCAACTCCACGAGTTCACTCAGCACCGTGCCAGCGTAGGCCTCCCGCGAGTAGTCACCTCAGGCCGTGGCCGCGCTGATCAGCGCCCCCGCGGCTGACCCTCGATCAACGCCTGATGCAGCGCTCCGTATCAGCGGGCGAAGTACCCGTGCGCCGGCAGCCACCGTGCTGCTGTTGAGGACCAGTTAGATGGCCTCGGCCTCGCCGGGATGGGCGTCGTCGCCGCCGCGCAACGTGGCAAGGATCCGCTTCCCTCAGGGGAATTGGGGTCCACGGTTGAGTTCAGTCGCGCGCGAACGCAGCCGCCAGTTCACGCTCGCGGTCGATGTAGGGCGTGCCGGAGACGTCGACGACCGCCCTGGTGATCGAGCCCCCGGTGAACGGGAAGGGTGCGGTGTAGTCGCCGCACACCGGCTGCCCGCTGTTGCGCCCGACCTGGACCGCCGCGCCGGACAGCCCGAAGGTGGCCGGGTGGGTGCGGACGCCCTCGCGGGTGGCGACGACGGCGTCGTCGACGTACAGCGAGACCGTCCCGAGCGGGGTGTGACTGCCCTCGACGGTGCCGGTGCGTTCGTAGCGGACGCCGAAGACGTGCGCGCCCAGGGGAATCGGTTCGGGAGCCGTCACCGACTGCTCGTCCTCACCCATGAAGTTATAGACGTAGCTCAGCCGGCCGTCCTTGACGAAGAGAACATGACCGCCGTGCCCGGCGCCCTGCTTGAACAGAACCCCTTGTGCCGAGCCCTCGTGAACCGCCACCTCGGCAAGCACCGAGAACGATTGCCCACGCAACTCGACCATCGCGCCCAGACCGACCGGCGCGGTACCCGGGTAGTAGGTGAACGTGGTGAGCCCGGCGGTCAGCGTCGGCCGGAACCGGGTGAACGTCTCGAAGACGTTGAGGTCGCCCAGCGGCAGCCCGTTGTACTTCTCCGCCTCGGCGAACCACAGCGCCTTGAGTTCCTCGAGCTTCTCCGGGTGTTCGGCGGACAGGTCGTGGCACTGGCTGCGGTCGGCCGCGATGTTGAACAGTTCCCAGCGGTCGTCGGCGAAGTGTCCCCACCCGGCGGGGCTGGCCGCGTGCACGGTGTTGGCGAACCAGCCGTCGTGCCAGATGCCACGGGTGCCGAGCATGCTGTAGAACTGCGTCGCCTTGCCGGTGTCCGCACCCGAATCCTTCAGCGCCGCAGTGAAACTGGTGCCCTCGAGCGGGCGCTGCGGGACTCCGCCGACCGTCTGCGGCGGCTCGATGCCCAGCAGTTCGTAAACCGTCGGCGTGACATCGGCGACGTTGATGTAGTGATCGCGGACCTCACCGTGGGCGGCGATCCCGGCTGGCCAGGAGACGATGGCGGTGTCGGCGATGCCGCCCTCGTGGGAGGCGTAGCGCTTGAACAGCTTGTAGGGCGTGTTGAAGGCCATCGCCCAACCGATCGGATAGTGGTTGTAGGTGGATGGGGCGCCGAGTTCGTCGTAGAACCGCATGCTGTCCTCGACGGTGTCGATATAGCCGTTGAAGAACTTGACCTCGTTGACCGATCCGTTCGGGCCACCCTCGCCACTGGCGCCGTTGTCGGAGATCACCACGATGACGGTGTTGTCGAGCTGTCCGGATTCCTCCAGGTAGTCCAGGACGCGGCCGATCTGGGCGTCGGTGTAGGACAGGAACCCGGCGAACACTTCGGCCATCCTGGCGAAGAGCCGTTTCTCCTCGTCGGTCAACGAGTCCCACGGCCGGACGGTGTCCTGAACCGGCCACGGCTGGCCGTCAGGCCCGGTCACGCCCAGATACGGGTTGACCGGGGACAGTTCGGTGTCCGGCGGCACGATCCCGAGGGCCTTCTGGTTGTCCAGCACGATCTCGCGGTAGCGCTCATAGCCCATGTCGAACCGGCCCGCGTAGCGGTCGGCCCACTCCTTGAACACGTGGTGTGGGGCATGGCCGGCTCCCGGGCAGAGATAGGTGAACCAGGGCTTGCCCGGCGCGATCACCTTGGAGTCGCGGATGAATTCGATGGCCTTATCGGCCAGGTCCGCCGACAGGTGGTAGCCCTCCTCCGGAGTCGCGGGCGGCTCCACCGGATGGTTGTCGTAGACCAGGTCGGGGTACCACTGATCGGTTTCGCCGCCGAGGAAGCCGTAGAACCGCTCGAAACCCCTCGCCAGCGGCCAATGACGTTTAGTCGCGGCCAGATTGGACTCCTCCAGCGGAGTCAGGTGCCACTTGCCCACGCAGTAGGTGTTGTACCCCCGCTCGAGGAGTACCTCGGAGAGCAGGGCGGCGGCGTCGGGAATCCGGCCGCTGCAGTTGGGGAAACCGTCGGTGAACTCCTCCACGGTCGCCATCCCGACACTGGTCGGGTTGCGCCCCGTCAGCAGAGCGGCCCGGGTCGGGGAGCACAGCGCGGTGGTGTGGAACTGCGTCAGTTTGATCCCACGCTCGGCGATGCGGCTCATGGCGGGCATCTCCACCAGTCCGCCGAAGCAATCCCAGGTGGCGATCCCGACGTCGTCCCAGACGACGTAGAGCACGTTCGGGGCGTCGGGGGGCGCCGTCGGAGGCATGAACGGCCCCCAGTCCGGTTCTGAGTCGCGGACGTCCAGAGCGATCTTGCCGGTGAACTCAGCA
>JAXLRX010000005.1:0-291797 GCA_046330855.1 Mycobacterium sp. | reverse complement strand
GGTGACCAGAACCCGAACCGCCGCGCTGGTTCTGGCGCTCAGTGTCGCGGCGCGGTTGGCATGGACCTACCTGGTGCCCAACGGTGCCAACTTCGTCGATCTGCACGTCTATCTCGGTGGGGCGGCGGCCCTGGATCACCCGGGCACGCTGTATTCCTACGTCTACGCCGACCAGACCCCCGACTTCCCGCTGCCCTTCACCTACCCCCCGTTCGCGGCGCTGGTGTTCTACCCCCTGACCAGGCTTCCGTTCGCCGTCGTGGCGCTGGGCTGGCAGCTGGGCATCATCGCCGCGCTCTACGGCGTGGTCCGGGTCAGCCAGCGGCTGATCGGCGTCTCCAGTCAGTCCGCCGCCATGCTGTGGACGGCGGTCGGGATCTGGACCGAGCCGCTGCGCAGCACCTTCGACTACGGGCAGATCAACGTTTTTCTGGTGCTGGCGGCCCTGTGGGCGGCCTACAGCAGCCGATGGTGGGTCTCCGGTCTGCTGGTCGGTCTGGCCGCCGGGATCAAGCTGACGCCGGCCATCGCCGGGGTGTACCTGGCCGGGGTCCGCCGCTGGGGCGCCGCCGTCTTCGCCGCGGTGGTGTTCGCGGCCACGGTGGCGTTGTCGATCGGGGTGATCGGTCAGCAGGCCCGGTACTACTTCACCGACCTGCTCGGCGACGCCGGCCGGGTGGGCCCGATCGGCACCTCGTTCAACCAGTCCTGGCGCGGCGGCATCTCCCGGATCCTCGGACACGACGCCGGCTACGGGCCGCTGGTGCTGGGCGGGATCGCGCTGAGTGCGGTGCTGGCAGTCCTGGCCTGGCGGGCACTCGGGGCCGGCGGCGACGATGGTGAGCGCAGCGAAGAGGCGGAGCCGGCGCATGGGTCCCGGGAGCGGCTGGGCTCGCTGCTGGTGGTGGAGCTTTTCGGGCTGCTGATCTCACCGATCTCCTGGACCCATCACTGGGTGTGGTTGCTGCCTTTGATGATCTGGCTGATCAACGGTCCCTGGCGTGCCCGGCCCGGTGCCGCCGTCCTCGGCTGGGGCTGGCTGGGGCTGACCCTGATCGGCGTGCCGTGGCTGCTGAGCTTCGCGCAGCCCACGATCTGGGAGATCGGCCGGCCGTGGTATCTGGCCTGGCCCGGCCTGGTCTACATCGTCGCGACACTGGTGACGCTCGGCTGGGTTGCGCTCGGTCCTTCTGGTCGCGCTCCTCATCGCGGCTGACGCCGCTTGATCGTCGCGCTCGGTCCTTCTGGTCGCGCTCCTCATCGCGGCTGACGCCGCTTGATCGTCGCGCTCGGTCCTTCTGGTCGCGCTCCTCATCGCGGCTGACGCCGCTTGATCGTCGCGCTCGGGCGACGATCCGGTTTGGATCAGCGGTCGCCGAGAAGCCCGTCGATCTGACGCGCCAGTTCCACGTCTTTCTCCGTGATCCCGCCCTGGGAATGCGTCACGAGTGCGAAATTGACTGTGCGCCAACGGATATCGATATCAGGATGATGGTCGGCCCGCTCGGCGGCCTCTGCCACCCGTCGCACCGCGTTGATGCCGTCCAAAAACGAGGCGAAGGTCACCGAGCGTCGCAGCACCCCGTTCTCCCGCGCCCATCCGTTCAGCTCTGACGCTGCGGCGTCGACCTCATCATCACTCAACACGGCCATCACTCCTGCCTACCCTTCCAGTGCCCCGATACGCAGGCGTTCACTCGAATAACGTCTGCCTGACGGCGCACTCAACGCGAAAGGCGGCGGGTATACCGTCGGCTGCCATGCAGATCGTCGTCGCGGGCGCGCTCATCTCCGGCACGTCGGTGTTGCTGGCCCAGCGCCGCCGTCCGCCGGAACTGGCGGGGTTGTGGGAGCTCCCGGGCGGCAAGGTCGCACCCGGGGAGAGCGAACCCGATGCGCTGGCGCGTGAGCTCGCCGAGGAACTCGGCGTCGACGTCATCGTGCACGACCGCCTCGGGGAGGACGTCGCGATCGGCGAATCGGTGATCCTTCGTGCCTACTGCGTGACCCAGACCGGCGGCACGCTGCACCCGCACGACCACGGTGCGCTGCGCTGGGTGGACGCCGCCGAGCTGTCGGCGGTGGCCTGGGTGCCGGCCGACCGCGCCTGGCTGCCGGCCCTGCGGGCACGGCTCACCGCGACATGATCCGACTCACGCCGACGCTGACGCGGCAGTGCTGGCTCTTCGCCGTCGGCTCGGCGTTCTTCGCCGTCGCCACCGCGCCGCGGGTGTCGGAACTCGCGGGTGCCGGCCTGACCAATCTCCTGTGTTTCGTTGGGAGTTGGTTCTTCACAACGGCGGCGTGGATGCAGCAGCGCCTCACCCATCTTGCGGACCGGCTGGGATGGCAATCGGCCATCACGCAGTTCGCCGGCACGGTGCTGTTCAACATCAGCACCGGGGCGGCGCTGCTGATGCAGTCGGTCCCGGAGCGGCGGCATCTGGTGTGGACGCCCGACGCGGCGGGTTCACTGGCCTTCCTGGTGAGCGGCGCGCTGGCCGTCGCCGCCCTCGATGCCGGCGAGGCCCGCCGCGACACCGCAGTGGCCTGGATCAATATGGCCGGCTGCGTTGCCTTCGGGCTCTCGGCGGGCGCAGCGTTCGTGCGGGGCAACGGGGTCACCGAGGACGAGTGGCTGGCCAATACCGGCACGTTCGTGGGCGCACTGTGCTTCCTGGTGGCGGCGCTGGCCGAGCTTCCCCGTTTTCGCAAACCGGGTCGCACGCTGAGACAATCACCGGCGTGACTTCCCCCGGACCCCGGCATGACTTCCGCAACGTCGCCATCGTGGCGCACGTCGACCACGGCAAGACCACGCTGGTCGACGCCATGCTGCGCCAGTCCGGTGCCCTGAGCCACCGCGGTGACGACGCCGTCGAGCGGCTGATGGACTCCGGTGACCTGGAGAAGGAAAAGGGAATCACGATCCTGGCCAAGAACACCGCGGTGCACCGGCGCCACGCCGACGGCGGGATGACGGTGATCAACGTGATCGACACCCCCGGGCACGCCGACTTCGGCGGCGAGGTCGAGCGTGGGCTGTCCATGGTCGACGGGGTCCTGCTGCTGGTCGACGCCTCCGAGGGGCCGTTGCCGCAGACCCGCTTCGTGCTCCGCAAGGCACTGGCCGCGCACCTGCCGGTGATCCTGGTGGTCAACAAGACCGACCGGCCCGACGCCCGCATCGACGAAGTCGTCCACGAAAGCCACGACCTGCTGCTCGACGTCGCCTCCGACCTCGACGAGGAGGCGCAGGCCGCCGCCGAGAAAGCGCTCGATCTGCCCACGCTGTACGCGTCCGGCCGTGCCGGCATCGCCAGCACCACCCAACCGGCCAACGGCGAGAACCCGGCGGGCGAGAACCTCGACCCGCTGTTCGGCGTTCTGCTCGAGCACATCCCGCCGCCCAAGGGCGATCCGGAGGCGCCACTGCAGGCGCTGGTCACCAACCTGGACGCATCCGCCTTCCTCGGCCGTCTGGCGTTGATCCGGATCCACAACGGCAAGCTGCGCAAGGGCCAGCAAGTGGCATGGATGCGTGAGGTGGACGGCGTCCCCGTGGTGGCCGGAGCCAAGATCACCGAACTGCTGAGCACCGTCGGTGTCGAGCGCAATCCGACCGAGGAAGCCGTCGCCGGGGACATCGTCGCCGTGGCCGGCATGCCCGACATCATGATCGGTGACACCCTGGCCGACCCCGACCACGCGCACGCGTTGCCGCGCATCACCGTCGACGAGCCCGCCATCTCGGTGACGATCGGCACCAACACCTCACCGTTGGCGGGGAAAGTCTCCGGCCACAAGCTCACCGCGCGAATGGTCAAGTCCCGCTTGGATTCCGAGCTGGTCGGCAATGTCTCGATCCGGGTGGTCGACATCGGACGGCCGGACGCCTGGGAGGTGCAGGGCCGCGGCGAACTGGCGCTGGCCGTCCTCGTCGAGCAGATGCGCCGGGAAGGGTTCGAGCTCACGGTCGGCAAGCCCCAGGTGGTGACCCGCACCATCGACGGCAAGCTGCACGAGCCCTTCGAGGCGATGACCATCGACTGCCCGGAGGAGTTCGTCGGCGCCATCACCCAGCTGATGGCCAACCGCAAGGGCCGCATGGAGCAGATGACCAACCACGCCGCCGGATGGGTGCGGATGGACTTCGTCGTCCCCAGCCGCGGCCTGATCGGCTTCCGCACCGACTTCCTGACCCTCACCAGGGGAACCGGCATCGCCAACGCGGTATTCGACGGCTACCGCCCGTGGGCTGGGGAGATCCGCGCCCGTCACACCGGTTCTCTGGTGAGCGACCGTGCCGGGTCGGTGACCCCGTTCGCGATGATCCAGCTCGCCGACCGCGGTACCTTCTTCGTCGAGCCGGGCGACGACACCTACGAGGGTCACGTCGTCGGCATCAACCCGCGTGCCGAGGACCTCGACGTCAACGTCACCCGCGAGAAGAAGCTCACCAACATGCGCTCCTCGACCGCCGACGTGATGGAGACGCTGGCCCGGCCGATGGAACTCGACCTGGAACAGGCCATGGAGTTCTGCGCGGCCGACGAATGCGTCGAGGTCACCCCGGAGATCGTGCGGGTGCGCAAGGTCGATCTGGACGCCACCACCCGGGCCCGCAACCGCTCCCGCGCCAAAGCGCTCAAGGCGTGACAGGGCCGGTTGATCCCGGGTTCCGGACGATCCGGTCGATACGCTGAAGGGCGTGCCGAGCCGACCACCCAAGCTGCTGACCGCCGCTTGCGTGATGCCGCTGCTCCTGGCCGGCGGATGCACCGTCGATCCGCCGCCCGCGCCGCAGAGCACGCAGTCCTCGCAGTCCTCAGCGCCCGCGCCGAAGGCCTCGCAGATCATCATGGCGATCGATTCGATCGGCGCCGGGTTCAATCCGCATCTGTTGTCCGACCAGTCCCCGGTCAACGCCGCCATCAGCGCCCTGGTCCTGCCGAGTTCCTTCCGGCCCGCTCCCGATCCCGTCAGCCCGACCGGTTCGCGCTGGGAGATGGACCCCACACTGCTGGTCTCGGCCGACGTCACCAGCCAGAGCCCGTTCATCGTCACGTACAAGATCCGCCCGGAAGCCGCCTGGACCGACAACGCGCCCATCGCGGCCGATGACTTCTGGTATCTGTGGCGGCAGATGGTCAGCCAGCCCGGGGTGGTCGACCCGGCCGGCTATGACCTGATCACCGGGGTGCAGTCCGTCGACGGCGGAAAGACGGCGGTGGTGACCTTCTCGCAGCCGTACCCGGCATGGCGGGAGTTGTTCAACGATCTGCTCCCGGCGCACATCGTCAAGGACGTCCCGGGCGGGTTCCCGGCGGGGCTGACCCGGGCGATGCCGGTGACGGGCGGCCAGTTCCGGGTGGACACCATCGACCCGCAGCGCGACGAGATCCTGCTGGCACGCAACGACAGGTTCTGGGGCACGCCCGCCAAGCCGGACCAGATCCTGTTCCGGCGCGGGGGAGCGCCGGCCGCGCTGGCCGACTCCATCCGCAACGGCGACACCCAGGTCGCCCAGGTGCACGGCGGCGCCGCCGCCTTTGCCCAGCTCTCGGCGATCCCGGACGTGCGCACGGCCCGGATGGTGACTCCGCGCGTGATGCAGTTGACCTTGCGTGCCGACCAGCCCAGGTTGGCGGATCCTGTTGTGCGCAAAGCGCTTCTGGGCCTGCTCAATGTCGAGTTGCTGGCCGCGGTGGGTGCCGGCAGTGACAACTCGGTCACCCTGGATCAGGCACTGGTGCGCGCGCCCAGTGATCCCGGGTACGTGGCCACCGCACCGCCGCCACTGAGCCGCGACCGGGCGCTGCAGCTGTTCACCGAGGCCGGCTACCAGGTGGACCGCAGTGTCGCCGACGCACCCGCGCCGACCACGACCACCCCGGGGCCGGAACCGACCCCCGCCGAGCCGACCCGTGGCCGCATCAGCCGCGACGGGGAGACGTTGAGCCTGGCGATCGGTGCGGCGGCCAACGACCCGACCTCGGTGGCGGTGGCCAACACGGCAGCAGACCAGTTGCGCAGCGCCGGGATCGCCGCGACGGTGCTGCCGCTGGAACCCCAGGTGCTGTACGGAACCGCCCTGGCCACCAACCGGATCGACGCGATCGTGGGCTGGCATGCCGCCGGCGGCGATCTCGCCACGGTGCTCGCCTCGCGCTACAGCTGCCCGGCGCTGGTGGCCGCACCGGTCGCGACCACCCCGGGCCCGTCGGCGCCCACGCCGCCCGGCGACGAGACGCCGACCTCCAGTCCGTCGGGCGCCCCGGAAACGGCCCCGCTGGTGCGCGCGCCGTCCAACCTCACCGGGATCTGCGACCGGGCGATCCAGCAGCGGATCGACGCCGCGCTGGTCGGGGCGCAGAACATCAACGACGTGATCGCCGCGGTGGAACCCAGCCTGTGGGCGATGTCGGCGGTGCTGCCGATCATGCAGGACACCACGATCGTGGCCGCCGGTCCGAGCGTGCAGAACGTCAGCCTCACCGGCGCGGTGCCGGTCGGGATCGTCGGAGATGCCGCCCGCTGGACCAAGACGCCGTCATAGGTCTGTCAGGGGACCTGGTCGGAAAGATGTTTAGGCTCCTCCCATGCCCCGCATCACCGTCGGTTTCTCCCTCGCCTACATCGCTCTCGGCCTGGCCGGTTTCTTCCTGACCGGTGCGGTCCACAAGACGGCCCTCATCCCGGCCGTCATCGGCGTGGTTCTCCTGGTACTGGGCCTGCTGGCCGGCAAGGAGAACCTGCGCATGCACGTGATGCACGCGGCCCTGCTCATCGGTCTGCTGGCGTTCCTGGGCACCGCGCGTGGGCTGGCGAAGCTGCCGGCGGCTTTCGCCGGCACCGCGGAACGCCCCGCCGCCGTCTATGCCCAGGCTGCCACGGCCGTCCTGTCGCTGGTGTACCTCGCACTGGGAGTGCGGTCCTTCATCGCCGCCCGCCGCGCCCGCTCGGCGTGACGCCGCCGGACTCCACCGGCTCTCATTTCGCCTTCGACGCGGCGGTCGACAGCGTCCGCCGGGGAGAGCGGGATCTCGACTCTGCCGTCGGGCATCTCGTCGAACAGTTGACCGATGACGAGCTGCTCTGGCTTCTCGACGGTGACCTGACCATCCTGCGTGGCCTACGGGAAATGTCGCAGGGCTACAACAAGATTCCCTTCCGGGCCGGGCGGATCGACCGGCTCGGCATCCCCGGCATCCGGTTCACCGACGGGCCGCGCGGGGTGGCGGTGGGTGCGTCGACGGCGTTCCCGGTGGCGATCGCCCGGGCGGCCAGCTGGGATCCCGCCGTGGAACGTTCGGTTGCCGACGCGATCGGCGCCGAGGCCAGCGCGCAGGGCGCCAACCTGTGGGCGGGCATCTGTGTGAACCTCGCCTACGCCCCCGGTTGGGGCCGGGCGCAGGAAGCCTACGGCGAGGACCCGCTGCTGCTCGGTGCGATGGGCGCCGCCGCCGTCGACGGGGCCAATCCCTGGGTCATGTCCTGCGTCAAACACTTCGCCCTGAACTCGATGGAGGAGGTCCGGTTCCGGGTCGATGTCCGCGTGCCCGAGGACGTGCTGCGCGAGGTGTACCTGCCGCACTTCCGCACCGTGGTCGAAGCCGGTGTGGACAGCGTGATGAGCGCATACAACTCGGTCAACGGAACGTGGGCGGGGCAGAACAGCCACCTGCTCACCGACATCCTCCGCGACGACTGGGGATTCCGCGGCTTCGTGATGACCGACTTCATCTGGGGCCTTCGCGATCCGGTCGGCTCGGTGGCCGCCGGACAGGACCTCGAGATGCCGTTCCGCCAGCAGCGGGCCGCCACGCTGGCGGCGGCGCTGGCCGACGGTCGGCTGCCGCGCACCGACGTGGAACGCGCTGCGGCACGCCAACTCTCGGCGCAGATCCGGTATGCATTGCGTGCGCGTCCGGCCCCGGACGTCTCGGTGGTCGCCTCGGCAGGGCACCGCCGCCTGGCCCGCGAGGTGGCCCGCCTCGGCGCGGTGTTGCTGCGCAATCAAAAGGTTGCCGGCCGGCCGGCGCTCCCGTTGGCGGAAGCCGAACTGTCCCGTGTCGTTCTGTTCGGCCCGCTGGCGGACCAGCGCAACCAGGGTGACGTCGGATCGTCGATGGTGCGGCCGCCGTCTTCGGTCAGCATCCTCGACGCTCTGCGGGAACGGTTGGGCGCCAGGCTCATTCACCTGCCGACGGCTGATCCGATGACGGCCGCCGCGGCGGCCGGCCCGGTGGATGCCGCGATCGTGGTGGTGGGATTGACCTCGGAGGACGAGGGCGAGTCGATGATCGGCGTGGACACTCCCTCGACTCAACTCCTCGGGGGGATCGCCCGGCTCCGTCCGGTGGCCGCGGTGATGGTGCGGCTTGCGGCGCGGGTGGCCAGGAAGAAGGGCTTCGGCGGTGACCGGCGCGATCTGCGGCTGCGTGCCGACGACGTCGCACTCATCGAGGCGGTGGCCGCGGTCAATGCCCGCACCGTCGTGGTGGTTGTCGGCGGTGGGACGGTCGTCATGGCGCCATGGGACGCCGATGTCGCGGCCGTGCTTTTGGCCTGGTATCCGGGAATGGAAGGTGGTCACGGGCTGGGCGATGTGCTGTTCGGAGACGCCGAACCCGGAGGTCGGCTTCCGGTGACCATCCCGCGCCGTCAAAGTGACCTGCCACAGGTGGACTGGGACGCCTCCACCGTGACCTATGACCGCTGGTGGGGCCAGCGAAAGCTCGACCGTGACGGTGTGGCCGCGGCCTATCCGCTCGGGTTCGGTTTGGGTTACACCACCTTCGGCATGACCGGACTCGACGTCGGGCGGCTCGACGGGGAGAAGTTCACCGCAGCCGTGACCGTCACCAACACCGGGGACCGGGCCGGTCGGCACGTCGTCCAGTTCTATGCGATCCGCCCGGGTGACACCGGACGGCCCATCCACCACCTCGTCGGCTTTCAGGCCGTACACCTGGCGGCGGGGGCAGTAACCCGGATCAGCGTCGACTGTTCGACCCGGCCGTTACAGCGTTGGACTGCAGACGGATTCGTGCTGGACCCGACCGATGTCACCATCCGGGCCGCCTCATTCGCCGGTGACCCCGCGGCCCTCGAGGGCCGTTTGCGGCTGTCGTCATAGGGTGGTTCATGTCCGCCGCCCACGACTTGAGGAGGCCCGTGTCCACCGCGCCGCGTTTGTTGTTCGTGCACGCCCATCCCGACGACGAGACGATCAACAACGGCGCGACGATCGCGCACTACACCGCGCGCGGGGCGGAGGTGACGGTGCTGACCTGCACACTCGGCGAAGAGGGTGAGGTCATCGGAGAGCAGTGGGCACAGCTCGACGTCCACCATGCCGACCAGCTCGGTGGCTACCGCATCAATGAGCTCACCGAGGCGCTGCGGCACCTCGGCGTCGCCGCCCCGCGCTTCCTGGGCGGCGCGGGATGTTGGCGCGACTCCGGGATGGTGGGCACCCCCCGGCGTAGGCAGACCCGGTTCGCCGACGCCGATCTCGGCTGGGCCGGGGACCAGTTGGCCGACGTCATCGCCGAACTTCGCCCGCATGTCGTCGTGACATATGACCCCGAGGGCGGTTACGGCCACCCCGACCACATCCAGGCCCACCGCGTCACCACGGCAGCCGTGGCCACGGTCGCCGACCGGTGGCGGGTACCGAAGTTCTACTGGACCGTCATGTCGGGCAGGGCTTTTCGTGAGGGCCTGGGATCCCTGAAACCCGAGGATGTCGAGGATGACTGGATTTGGCCGCCCGACGTCGCCGGCTTCGGCTTCGAGGATGACCAGATCACCGCGGTGGTCGACGCACCCGCACACCATGGCGCCAAGGCGGCCGCGATCGCCGCACACGCTACCCAGGTGGAACTCGGGCCGACGGGACGCGCCTTCACGCTGTCGAACAGGATGGTGCTTCCGGTGCTGAGCCAGGAGCACTACGTGCTGGTTTCGGGACGCCCCGGCGAGGTCGACGAAAAGGGTTGGGAGCACGATCTTCTCGCGGGCCTGGACCTTTGACGAAGGGGTCCCGTCTGGTGCTCGGCCTGCTCGCCGTCGACGGTGTGCTGTCCGCCGTCGCGGGGTCGCTGTTCCTACCCCTCTACCTGGGGCCGGTGCCTTTTCCGGTGAGCGCCGTCGTGTGCGGGGCGGTCAACGCCGCGCTGGTGTGGGCGGCGGGCCACTGGACTGACAATCCGAGGCTGGCCGGCCTGCCGCTGTGGACATGGCTGGCCACGGTTGCCGTGCTGACCCTCGGCGGTCCGGGCGGCGACATCGTTTTCGGCGGCCCGGGCGTCATGGCCTACGCGGCCGTCCTGCTGATGGTCGTCGGGGCGCTGCCGGCCGCCCTGTTGCTGCGCGGGATGCGCTGAGCCAGAAGGCTATTGCGCCGAACGGCCGGAGTGCTCGGTCTTGGTCGAGGTGTCGGCGTTGTCAGAAACTCCGGACTTACGAGCCGCGTTCCCGGCTGCTGGGGTGCGGTGCCCGAGATGGGTGCCGCGGCTCGGCCGCGGAGCCTCGCCGGCCGGCGGGGACTGCTCGACAGCCGGCGACTCCGGGTCGGTTACCGCCGCGGACGCGGTCTCGGTCGGCTGGCCTCCGCTGTCGGTGGCCGCTGCGTCGGTCGTCGGGGTTGCCCGGGTTGCGGGCGCGGAGTCGACGGCTGGTGCGGTCTTGTCGGCTGTGGTTGCGAGGTCGGTGTCGGCGCCAGAGGCCTCGGCCCTGGTGTCTGCGGCAGCGGGATTGTCCCCGGTGGGGGCCGGTGCGAAGCCTGCGGTGGTGGCTTCGGTGGCGCTGATCGCCGCGGCGGCGCTCACGGCGGCGGTGGGGCCGGTGACCGCGGCGAAGGGGCGCGGCGGGAACGGCGGAAGCGGCGGGAAGGGGATGAGGCTTTGCAGCCAGGCCAGGCCGTAGTTGACGAAGTTCTGAGCGGACTGCTTGATGCCGCTGGTGATGTCGGGGCCGATCTGGGAGAAGTTGAGGCCCAGGACGTCGGCGACGCTGAAGACGCCGGCTTGGACGAGGGGTTCGATGGAGAAGTAGGCCAGGCTCACGCCGGGGGCCAGCCACCACAGCCCGGGGACGAAGCTCATGCCCCACTGGATGAGTTCGGCGCCCCAGGCCGCCCACGGTTCCAGGGCGTTGTAGGTGTTCTTGATCGCGTTCTCGATACCGCTCGTGGCCGCCGATGCCGGCGCACCCGTCCCCTTCGCCGTCGCCGCGGCGGCCGGGGCCTGCTCGGCATTCGCTGGGGAGCCTGGGAGCGGCCCGGGGTAGGGCGGCAACGTCGGCACCGCGACCAGGCTGTCGACCCAGGCCTTGCGGTAGGTGGCGGCGTTTTCGGACGAGGTCTTGATGCCCGTGCTGATGTCGCGTACGAACTGAATCGGGTCCAGGCCGACGACATCGGCGACGGAGTACACGCCGGCCTGCACCAGCGGTTCTGCGGTGTTGTAGGCCAACGGGACGCTGGGGGCGACCCACCACAAACCCGGCACAAGGCCGAGCGAGAACTGTGCCCACGCCGCGGCGTACGCCGGCCACCGCTCGGCGGTGTCGTACGTCGTCTTGATGGAGGCCTGGATGTTGCCGGGAATCGACAGCACGTGATTGACGGTGGACTCGACGCCGTCGACGAACGCATTCAAGTTGGTGAAGATGCCGTCGATCCCGGCGGCGACCTCCTTGAGGTTGTTCACCAGGCCGTCGAGCCCCGAAGTGATCGATGCCAGTTCGACAGTCGCTGCCACCGTCGCAGGCATCGGACGTGGCGTCTGCAGCGGTGTCACCGCCGCGGTGCCGACGATGGCGGCGCTCACCCCTGCGATCAGGACGGAGCGGAGAGATACCCCAGCGGCCTCATTCATCACATGCCCCTCAGCAGTAACTGACAATTCGCTGAGGAACCCTACCTTCAGGCTGAGAAATTCACAGGAGTTTCGGCAAGGAGGGTGGATCAGCCCTCGTGGGCCGCCGGCCGGCCGGTGTGGCCGGCGCCGGCCTCGTATCACTGCTGCGGCGCCGACCACGGCGGCGCCCATGCCGGCAATCACGAACGAACGGGAGGAGACACCGCCAACCTGAGAAATTCACATAAACCCTGCAAGCGGCCACCGCGCACGGTCCGGGAGCGGGTACTACTGTGAGGTCCATGTCGATCGTCGTGCCAGCCGGCCAGGAGACGCGCGAATGACATCCGGCAGGTCGCTGCCCAACCCTTCCGATACCGCTCCGACCGACGCCGCCGTGCGGCGCGTGCTGCGGCGGGCCCGTGACGGAGTGACGCTCAACGTCGAGGAAGCCGCCGTCGCCCTGGCCGCCCGCGGCGATGGCCTGGCCGATCTGTGCGCCAGCGCGGCGCGGGTCCGCGACGCCGGACTCACCTCGGCGGGGCGCCGGGGCGCAACCGGCCGGCTGCCGGTGAGCTATTCACCCAAGGTGTTCGTCCCGGTCACCCACCTGTGCCGCGATACCTGCCACTACTGCACCTTCGTCACGGTGCCCGGCCGGCTGCGCGCCGCAGGGCGTGGCATGTACATGGAGATCGACGAGATTCTCGACCTCTGCCGGCGTGGCGCCGAGCTGGGGTGCAAGGAGGCGTTGTTCACCCTTGGCGACCGCCCCGAGACGCGCTGGCCCGAGGCCGGCCAGTGGCTGGAGGAACGCGGCTACGAGTCCACCCTGGACTATGTCCGGGCGGCGGCCATCCGGGTGCTCGAGGAAACCGGCCTGCTGCCGCACCTCAACCCCGGTGTCATGTCGTGGACGGAGATGTCCAGGCTCAAGCCCGTCGCGCCCTCGATGGGGATGATGCTCGAAACCACCTCGCGGCGGCTGTTCGAGTCGCGCGGCATGGCGCATTACGGCAGCCCGGACAAGGATCCCGAGGTCCGGCTGCGCACCCTGACCGACGCCGGCCGGCTGGCCGTCCCGTTCACCACCGGCCTTCTGGTCGGCATCGGGGAGACCCGGGCCGAGCGGGCCGACACCCTGCACGCGATCCGCCGTCTGCACAAGGAGTTCGGCCACGTCCAGGAAGTCATCGTGCAGAACTTCCGCGCCAAGGACCACACCGCGATGGCGGCCGTCCCCGATACGGCTTTCGACGAATTCCTGGCCACCGTCGCGGTGGCCCGGCTGGTGCTGGGCCCCGACATGCGCATCCAGGCCCCGCCGAACCTCGTGTCGCCGGCGGAGTGCCTGGCGCTGCTCGGGGCCGGCGTCGACGACTGGGGCGGCGTGTCGCCGTTGACGCCCGATCACGTCAACCCGGAGCGCCCCTGGCCTGCGCTGGACGATCTGGCCGCCGTCACCGCCGAAGCCGGGTTCGATCTCGTCGCCAGGCTCACCGCGCAGCCGAAGTATGTCCAGTCTCCGATGGGCTGGATCGACCCGCGGGTGGCCGGGCACGTGGCGGCGCTTGCCGATCCCCAGACCGGATTCGCCCGCGACGTCATACCCGTCGGGCGGCCCTGGCAGGAGCCCGACGCGGCGGCCGAGTCGCTGGGCCGCACGGACCTGGGCGAGGCGATCGACACCGAGGGCCGGCGCACCGCCACGCGCAGCGATCTCGGTAGCGCCTTCGGGGACTGGGACTCCATCCGGGAACGGGTTGGTGAGTTGTCCGCACGGGCGCCCGAGCGGATCGACACCGACGTCGCCGCCGCGTTGCGGGCAGCCGAACGCAACCCGGGCGGATGCAGCGACGCGGACTACCTCGCCCTGGCCACCGCTGACGGGCCCGCACTGGATGCCGTTGCAGCGCTTGCCGATTCACTCCGGCGCGATACCGTCGGCGACGACATCACCTACGTGGTGAACCGCAACATCAACTTCACCAACATCTGCTACACCGGCTGCCGCTTCTGTGCCTTCGCGCAGCGAAAGGGCGACGCCGACGCGTTCTCACTGTCCACCAAGGAGGTGGCCGACCGCGCCTGGGAGGCACACGTCGCCGGAGCGACGGAGGTCTGCATGCAGGGTGGCATCGACCCCGACCTACCGGTGTCCGCCTACGCCGATCTGGTCCGTGCGGTCAAGCATGCCGTGCCATCCATGCACGTGCACGCATTCTCGCCGATGGAGATCGCCAACGGAGTGACCAAGAGCGGCTTGAACATTCGGGACTGGCTGATCAGCCTGCGCGAAGCCGGCCTGGACACCATCCCAGGTACGGCCGCCGAGATTCTCGACGACGAGATCCGCTGGGTGTTGACCAAGGGAAAGCTGCCGACCTCGCTGTGGGTCGAGATCGTCAGCACCGCACACGAAGTGGGCCTGCGGTCGAGTTCGACGATGATGTACGGCCATGTCGACAACCCGTCGCACTGGGTGGGCCATCTCAACGTGCTGCGTGAAATCCAGGACCGCACAAGCGGGTTCACCGAGTTCGTGCCGTTGCCCTTCGTGCACCAGTCCTCGCCGCTGTACCTGGCCGGGGCCGCACGGCCCGGTCCGACGCATCGGGACAACCGCGCGGTGCACGCGCTCGCGCGAATCATGCTGCACGGCCGGATCTCCCAGATACAGACCAGCTGGGTGAAGCTCGGCGTGCAGCGTAGCCAGGTGATGCTCAATGGCGGCGCCAACGACCTCGGCGGCACCCTGATGGAGGAGACCATCTCCCGGATGGCCGGCTCGGAGCACGGTTCGGCCAAGAGCGTCGCCGAGCTGGTCGCCATCGCCGAAGGGATCGGCCGGCCCGCCCGCCAGCGCACGACCACCTACTCCACGCGGGCGGCGTGATGGTCCGGCGTGTGCCGCTGGCCGCGGCGGTCGCGTTCGCGGTGCTGTCGGTCTTCGCGGTGGTGGTGGTGCCCCTCGGTCCTGGGATCGAGCGGCCGGGGGCGGACGTCGTCGAGCACGTCACGGCCCACGCCGGGATGATCCGTCTGCAGGCCTTGCTGACCGCTCTGGCGATGCTGGCCGCCGTCGTGATCCTCGGTTACACCCGTGACCGGCTGGACGGCCCGGTGGGCTACATCTTCACCGTCGGCGCGGCGGTGCTCATCGCGCAGGTCGGTGTGCAGGTGTGGCTCACCGCGGGACTGGCGTTGCATCCCACGATGCTCGAGGCGGCCACCGCCCGCACCCTCGCCGACGTCGCTTCCATGTGTGGTCCGCTGCTGACGGTCGCGGCCATCCTGATGGCCGGCCCGGTGGTGTGGGCCGCCCGGCAGGGCCGCCTCCCGCGCTGGATGGGTCTGATCGCTGCGATCTTCGTCGTCGAGCAGTTCGTCGAACTGCTGACGATCATCGGCCCGGTCGGCAGTTTCATCGCCCCCGGCGGTCCGATGACCGTCTTCGGCGGAGGCACGCTGTTCGGGGTGTTCTTCTTCGGCCTCGGGCTGGCGCTGGCCCTACCGGACCGCGAGTTGACGGCGGTAGCACCTGACCAGTTCACTCGGGTCTGATCGCACCGCCTAATATCAGCACCGCGAACACGATTGGGGCACACTGTTGCCCTGTCAGGCGCCAGACAACCACCAACACATCGAGGAGAACCTTCGTGACCTACGTGATCACCGAAGCCTGCGTCGATATCAAGGACAAGGCATGCATCGAAGAGTGCCCGGTCGATTGCATCTACGAGGGTGCCCGGATGCTGTTCATCCACCCCGACGAGTGCGTGGACTGCGGCGCCTGTGAGCCGGTCTGCCCGGTGGAGGCCATCTACTACGAGGACGATGTCCCGGATCAGTGGTCGCAATACGTCCAGATCAACGCCGACTTCTTCGAGGAGCTCGGTTCGCCGGGCGGTGCCTCGAAGGTGGGCATGACCGAGAACGACCCGCAGGTGGTCAAGGACCTCCCGCCGAAGGCCGAGGACTGACGACGCGCCGGATGCCCGTCTCGGGGTCCGATAACCTCGATCCTCCTCCGGGCGTCGCCCGGCATCGTCTCTCGGGGTCCGATAACCTCGATCCTCCTCCGGGCGTCGCCCGGCATCGTCTCTCGGGGCGTCTGCCGGTGTTTCCGTGGGACACCCTGACGGACGCCGCCGCCGTGGCGCGGGCGCATCCCGGCGGTATCGTCGACCTCTCGGTCGGAACCCCGGTCGACCCGGTGGCTCCGGTGATCCAGGAGGCGCTGTGCAAGGCCGCGGCGGTGCCCGGATACCCGTGGACGGCCGGAACTCCTGAGCTTCGCTCAGCCGCTGTCGCGGCCCTGGCACGTCGCTACGGCGTCAGCGGCCTGGCCGAGCACGCTGTCCTGCCGGTGATCGGCACCAAGGAACTCATCGCCTGGCTGCCCACGCTGCTCGGACTGGGCGCCGGCGACCTGGTGGTGGTGCCCGAACTGGCCTATCCCACCTACGAAGTGGGCGCCGTGCTGGCCGGCACCCGGGTGGTCCCGGCCGACTCGCTGACCCAGTTGGGCCCGGAGGCTCCGGCGCTGATCTTCCTCAACTCGCCGAGCAACCCCACCGGCCGGGTGCTCGGGGTCGACCATCTGCGCAAGGTCGTCGGCTGGGCGCGCGAACGCGGCACGATGGTGGCCTCCGACGAGTGCTACCTGGGCCTGGCTTGGGATGAACAGCCCTCCTCGGTGTTGCACCCCGACGTCAGCGAGGGCGATCACACCGGGTTGCTGGCGGTGCATTCGCTGTCGAAGAGTTCCTCGCTGGCCGGCTACCGGGCCGGCTTCGTGGCCGGTGACCCGGCGGTGGTCGCCGAACTGCTGGCGGTGCGCAAGCACGCCGGGATGATGGTCCCCGGTCCCGTACAGGCCGCGATGGTGGCGGCCCTCGACGATGACGAGCACGAGGCCGTCCAGCGCGAACGCTATGCGCATCGCCGGCAGGTTCTGATGGCGGCGTTCGCATCGGCCGGTTTCACCATCGAGCATTCCCAAGCCGGCCTGTACCTGTGGGCCACCCGTGGCGAGCCCTGCCGCGACACGGTCGACTGGCTGGCGCAGCGCGGCATCCTGGTGGCGCCCGGCGACTTCTACGGCGCCGCCGGTGCGCGGCATGTGCGAATCGCGCTCACAGCGACCGACGAGCGCGTGCATGCGGCGGCCGGGCGACTTTCAAGTCCGGCCCGCTGAGGCGTTACTGACCTGCCGAGATTCCTGGCCCCGAACCCGTACCGAATGCGCCCGGCGCGAAGCCCGGTGTCTGTGGCCAGACTTGCACTGCCGGCGGCGCGGGTGCGGGCGTCGGGCTGGAGGTGGGCGGCTGGCCGGTCGGACTCTCAAGAACCTGGGCGTTGCCCGGGACGGCCGGCGTTCCCGTGGGTTGCGTCGATTCAGAGCTGGGCTCGTTCCCCGGCGGCAGCCCGCGGGGATCTTCGACAACCGGCATCTGGTTCCCGGCGCCGGGGCTGATACCGGGCTGCACAATCTGCGCAGGGGCCGGTCCGGCGCTGATGTTGTTCTTCATGCTGGAGTAGGTGCCCAGGATGTTGGACTTGTTCGCGGCCGGACCGAGTTCGCTTCCCGGCATACCCTCGGCCGTCATCGTGGGATCGGCGGTGCCAGCCGCGCGGACTCCGCGGGCGTCGTTGATCGCGGGTCCGTACACCGGAATGAGGTTGTAGGGATACAAGTAGCTGCCCGGGTACGGGTAGGGCACATCCGGGATGTACGGCGGGATGCTGGGCAGGGGGTTGTCCGCGATCGCGTTGATCGGTGGGGTCGCCCAGGCAAGCCCGGCGGCCAGGACGCCCGCGGTAACGCACCGCGCCACTCGGGCCGCTGTCGTCACCGCTCGCCTCCTGCTGTCGGACACTCAGATTTTCCGTGGATCGCCGTAGACGGCGAACTCGGTGTGCGCCTCCGCGGTGGAGATCCGGAGGTAGGCGTACGAGCGTATCGTGACATCCCCGCCGCAGGCGTCGGCCTTGATGTGGATGTTGTCGATGTCGAGCATCGCCTTTCCACTGTCACTCAGCGTCATATTGGCCAGCGGAAGGTCGACGATCACCCCGGGTTGGACCACAGTCTGAACGAATCCTGCTGCGCCACTGGCGATCCCAA
Organism: Mycobacterium sp.; assembly: GCA_046330855.1. GTDB lineage: Bacteria > Actinomycetota > Actinomycetes > Mycobacteriales > Mycobacteriaceae > Mycobacterium. Next base: position 273,797 of record JAXLRX010000005.1, on the reverse strand, counting down.
GGTTGACACCGGTGGCGCCGCCGCCCACCCCGACCGAACCGATGGGCGCTATGCCGGCTGTGCCACCCAGTTGGAGGCCGGTGGATACGTCTGACTGGCAGCCGAGTTGGTAGCCGAGGATGAAAATGCTGTCTGTGATCGGACTGGATCCACCGGAGGCGGTGGCGGTACCCGAGGCCGTGACGAATCCTTCTCGGGAATTGGCCGCCGCGGCGAGGTTGGGCACCGAGTTGATCAATTCATTGTCGATCCTGATCTGTAGATGCCATCCGTCCCGGGTGTCCTTGTCGAAAATCTGCGGCGGCATCGATTCGGGCTCCGCGCTCGCCGGCACTGACGCCAGACCGATCGCATGGAAGAGGACGGCCACCGCCGCGACCGAGCGTGAGAGGAGACGCGAGAATTGCATGTGGCGGCGCTTTCGTGTGCATGCTCCCAGGGGCGCTGGGCTGCGGCGGTCAAGTCGTTCATCGGGCTTCAGGACAAGATCATTACGGATCATCGCATCCGGGCACTTCGACGACCTCGACGCATTCCCCCGGCCGTAACGATATGTTGCTCGGGCACATGCCTGGTCGTAGTACCGGTGTTTCTCTGAGCAAAGGTGAACTCGCGATGGGATCCACTCCCGCGACGACAGCGGTCGACGGCACGACGACAAATGTCGATAGCAAAGGGCTCAAAGGCGGTGCCCTGGGGTTGGTGTCCAGCGTGGTGATCGGCATGGCATCGACGGCCCCGGCCTATTCACTGGCCGCGAGCCTCGGCTTGTTGGTGGCCAGCGGCGGAGCGTTGCTTGCCGGCGTCAAGACGCCGTCGATCATCCTGCTGGCCTTTGTGCCGATGTGGATGGTCGCCGTTGCCTATCAGGAATTGAACAAGGCCGAACCGGACTGCGGCACGACGTTCACCTGGGCCTCCCGCGCATTCGGCCCCCGGGTCGGCTGGATGGGGGGGTGGGGCATCATCGCTGCCGACGTGATCGCGATGTCCAACCTGGCCCAGGTGGCGGGCTCCTACTCGTTCACCTTCCTCGGTGACCTGGGCTGGCACTCCGCGGCGAATCTGTCCGACAGCACACTGTGGTCGACGGTCGCCGGAGTCATCTGGATCGCCGTGATGACCTACATCTGCTATCGCGGTATCCAGGTGTCGACCCGGATCCAGTACGGCCTGCTGGGCACCGAATTGGTGGTGCTTCTGACTTTCTCCGCGCTGGCGCTGTTCAAGGTGTACACCCACTCGGCCGAGTCCTACTCGATCCGGCCTTCGGTGGACTGGCTGTGGCCGGCCGGTCTGGACTTCGGGACGGTCATCGCCCCGGCACTGCTGGTGGCGATCTTCATCTTCTGGGGCTGGGACACCGCGGTCACCTGCAATGAGGAGTCCGACGACCCGGGCCGTACCCCCGGGCGCGCCGCGGTGATCTCGACGGTCCTGCTGCTGGTCCTCTTCATGCTGGTATCGGTCGCGGCGGTGGCGTTCGCCGGCGTGGGCACCACGGGCGTGGGACTGGGCAACCAGGACAACGCCGACGACGTGTTCCGGGCCATCGGTCCGGCGCTGTTCGGTCACACTCCGCTGGGCGACATCGGGATGGTCCTGCTGTCGGCGTCCATCCTGACGTCGACGTCGGCGTGCACCCAGACCACGATTCTGCCCACCGCCCGCACCGCCCTGTCGATGAGTGTCTTCAAAGCCCTGCCGGCCCCGCTCGCCAAGATCCACCCGAAGTACCTGACGCCGTCGGTCGCCACCGTCGCCATGGGTGCGGTGTCGATCGCCTTCTACGTCCTTTTCACATTGATCAGCGCGAATCTGCTCACCGCCCTGATCGGCTCGGTCGGGCTGATGATCGCGTTCTACTACGCGCTGACCGGCTTCACCTGCGTGTGGTTCTACCGCCGGGAGCTGACCTCCTCGACCCGCAACTTCTTCATGCGCGGCCTGATTCCGCTGACCGGCGGTCTGGTCCTGACCGCAGTGTTCGCCTATGGGATCACCCAGTACCTCAAGCCGAGCTGGCTCACCGACGACCAGGGTCACAACATCACGATTTTCGGGTACGGCGCGGTTGCGGTCGTGGGGATCGGCGCGCTCGGGCTGGGCCTCATCCTGATGACGATTCGCAGGGTCGTTTCGCCGGGCTTCTTCCATGGAGTCACTCTGGCGGGGGGAGGCCAGGATCCGACGGTCTGAGTCGGATCGAGGTGGAGGCGACGCGATGAGAACGGCCCCCGGCAAGCCGGGGGCCGTGCTCCTAACAGGAGTTGCGCGTGCGTGTCAGTTCATGTTCCAGGGTTCGCCGTAGGTGGTGACGGAGTCACCGGCCTTGGAGATCAGCCGGGCGAAGGGGCGCAGCAGCACACCGCCGGCCGCGCCGGTCACCGTGCCGTGGGCGTTGGCCACCGCCACCGAGCCCTCCGGGCCGGCGACGTCCACCGAGAAGGTCGCGACCTCCTGGATGCCCGGGCCGTTACCGAGGTCGGAGCTGATCGAGGCGCCCGGGAACAGGTTCGGGGTGATCACCGAACCCAGCGGGTTGAAGCCCAGCGGGGAGATGCTGACGTCGTCGAGCAGGATGTTGGGGGTGGTGTAGGAGAAGTTGATGCCCACACCCAGCGACCAGGGGAAGCCCACCTGGTAGCCCAGCTCCAGGGTGCCCTCGAACTTGTCGGCCGCCGGGCCGACCACGTTGTACTTGGCCTTGCCGGAGTGGAACCACTCACGGGTCAGCCGGTTGCGGTCCAGCGGGAACACCCCGTCGAGGAAGGTGTCCCACTGCTGGATGGTCATCGTGCGGCCACCGCCGTCGACCAGACTCATCTGGTTGTCCATCCCCGCCTGCGCCGTCCCCGGCAAGGCCACGAACAGCCCCATCAAAGCGGCGACCAGCGCCACCAGAACACGATTGACAACCTTCATGGTGGCTCCTATCAGCGGAGGTGGCACGTAACAAAATCCTCATCGGCAACAGTGATCACAGCGTTACCGGATTGATGAGAACTTTTTTCTCGCCGCGACTGTGAACGGTAACAGGCGGGTCAGGGCCGCGCTCACTGGGCGAGGTCTAGGCGGGAAGCGCCGCCACCGGCATCACCACGCTGCCCCGGCAGGGCCCCTCGGAGATGTCGGTGTGCCAGTTGCCCTTCAGCGTGCCGTCCGGCTGGGGCTTGTAGAAGGTCCACGATGTGGCATGCGCCCACTGCCTCTGGCCGTCGTTGCCGACCAGGCAGTCCCACAGCCACTCATAGCTGGTGGTCCACTCCGAACCGTTCCAGGTGAACCGCGCGGGCCACGGCACCGTCTGATTGCCGGGTCGCGGCCCGCCCACGACGGTGGCCGTGCAGGTGGTGACCGTGCACGACGTCGACAGCGTGAAGGCGGCGCCGAAGTCGTTCTCTTTCTGCCGGCTCGCCGGACTGGTGCCCGCCTTCTGTGAGGCGTAGGTGAGCATTTGGTAGCGCCCGTTCCAGGGCTTCGGCGCCGCTTGCGCCTGCGCCGCCGGGTGGACGGCCGCGCAGGCGAGCAGTGCCGCTGCACCGAGCAGGGGCATGACGCGCCGGCGAGTGGACCTCATTGCACTGGCAAGGGTAACCGCGACCAAACCACATCCGTCGCATCTGTAACACGGTGTCGGGTAGCCTCGCGGGGTGCTGCTGACCTCGCTCAACCCCGCCGCCGTGGCAGCCCGAGCCGACATCGGCGACGCCGTGCGGATCGGCGGGACGACGCTGTCGCGCAGCGACCTCGTGGGGGCGGCAACCTCGGTGGCCGAGCGGGTCGCCGGAGCCGGCCGGGTCGCGGTACTGGCCACCCCGACCCCGGCGACCGTGCTGGCGATCACCGGCTGCCTGATCGCCGGCGTGCCCTTCGTGCCCGTCCCGGCCGACGTCGGCGTGGCAGAGCAGGCGCACATCCTCACCGACTCCGCCGCCCAGGCCTGGCTGGGCGAGGCGCCGGCCGACCCCGCGGGGCTGCCGCACGTCCCGGTGCGCCTGCACGCCCGCTCCTGGCATCGCCATCCCGAACCGGCCCCGCAGAGCACCGCGATGGTGATCTACACCTCCGGGACCACCGGGCCGCCGAAGGGAGCGGTGATCAGCCGCGCCGCGGTCGCCGCCGACCTCGACGCGCTCGCGCAGGCCTGGCAGTGGACCGCCGAGGACACCCTCGTGCACGGCCTGCCGTTGTTCCATGTGCACGGTCTGGTGCTCGGGCTGCTGGGCTCGCTCCGGGTGGGCAGCCGCTTCATTCACACCGGCAAGCCGACGCCGGAGGCGTACGCGGCTGCCGGCGGCACGCTGTATTTCGGGGTGCCGACGGTGTGGAGCCGGATCGCTGCCGACTCGTCCTCGGCGCGCGCGCTGGCCCCGGCGCGGCTGCTGGTCTCCGGCAGTGCGGCGCTGCCGGTGCCGGTGTTCGACGCCATGGTCAACCTGACCGGCCATGCCCCGGTGGAGCGCTACGGCTGCACCGAAACGCTCATCACGGTGAGCACCCGCGCCGGCGGCGAACGCCGTCCCGGTTCGGTGGGACTGCCGCTGCCAGGCATGCAGACCCGACTGGTCGCCGAGGACGGTGCGCCGGTTGCGCATGACGGCGAGACGATCGGCAGCCTGCAGGTGCTGACCCCGACGGTGTTCGACGGCTACCTCAACCGCCCGGACGCCACCGCGGCGGCGTTCGAGGCCGACCGCTGGTACCGCACCGGCGACGCCGCCGTCATCGGTCCCGATGGCATGCACCGCATCGTCGGACGGGAGTCGGTGGACATGATCAAGTCCGGCGGCTACCGGGTGGGTGCCGGGGAGATTGAGACCGTGCTACTGGGCCATCCCGGTGTGGCAGAGGTGGCCGTGGTGGGCCTGCCCGATCGGGACCTGGGCCAGCGCATCGTGGCGTTCGTGGTCGGCGAAGCGGTGCCGGATGAGTTGATCGACTATGTGGCACAACAACTTTCGGTGCACAAGCGACCCCGGGAAGTGCGAGTGGTGGAGTCGCTGCCCCGCAACGCCATGGGCAAGGTGCTCAAGAAGGAACTGATGTTATGAGCCTGCGGTTCACTGAGATCTGCGTCGATGCACGCGACACCGCCGCGCTCGCGCGGTGGTGGTCGCAGGCACTCGGCTGGACGCTCGAGCCGGCCGAGGACGACGGCGAGTGGCTGCTCCGGCCGCCGCGCGGCCAGGGACCCGACTGGCTGTTTCTGCCGGTGCCGGAGAGCAAGTCGGTGAAGAACCGCGTCCACTTCGACTTCACCCCCACCGACCAGCAGGCCGAGGTGGACCGGCTGATCGGACTGGGGGCAAGTCACGTCGACATCGGGCAGGGCGAGCAGAGCTGGGTGGTGCTCGCCGATCCCGAGGGAAACGAGTTCTGCGTACTGAACACCCAATAACGACTGTGTTCGGCAGATTCGTGCCTACCATCAGCAGCTGTGGAAACTAACCTCGGACGTTTTGCCGGTATGGCGTGCGCATTGGGATTCGGCGCCGCCCTGCTGGCCGGTAACGGTGTCGCGTGGGCGGACACGCCCGATTCGGCGAGCGGGGGACCGGAGCGGACGTCGGCCGGCCCGGCCTCCCCGGCGCACGACACCGGAACCCGGGCGGGAAGACCGCTTTCGGAGTCACGCGGAAGGGTCGCCCCGAGGCCGGCGTCGACGGTGGCGGTGGAAGCCAGGAGCTACGGCGGGCATCCGCGCGCGGTTGTGCCACCGGTCCGGCCCGCGGTAGTGCGCACAGCGGATCAGAGTTCCGCCGCACCGGTCCAACAGGGGACGCCGGCGCCCGAGGCATCCGCCGTCAGCGCCGTCGCGGCGGCGAAGGCGCCGAACCCGCTCTTCAACAACCAGACGCCGACCCTGGCCTACAACGCGCTGGAGAACAACGACGCCAACGGCCAGATCGAGGGCGACCTGCATCCCTTCGACCCCGACTCGGAGACGCTGACCTACACCGCGACCACACCCGCCTTCGGGACAGTCGCCGTCAATCCGAACGGAACCTTTGTCTACACCCCCGGTGAGAGCTTCACCGGACAGGACATGTTCAAGGTCACCGTCAGCGACGCCGGGAGCGGGTTCCATATCCACGGTTTCGCCGGACTGATCAATCTGCTCTCTCTGGGACTGCTCGGCACCAGCGGGCACAAGACGACCGAAACCGTCTTCATCGGGCAACAGCGCACGGTCGTCGCGTCGGGTCTGACATTCCCGGTGGACTTCCGCTTTCTACCGGACGGCCGGATCGTCCTGGCCGAGAAGAACGGGGCGATCAAAATGATCGGGACGGACGGGACCGTCCTCTCCCAGCCCGTGGTCTCTCTGGGGGTCAACACGCTGTTCGAGCGGGGGATCAGCGGTCTGGCAGTTGACCCGCAGTTCGCCACCAACGGTTACATCTACGTGGCGTACACGACGTCGCAGATCAAGGACCGGTTGTCACGGCTCACGGTGGTCGGAGACACCGCCGACCCCGCCTCGGAGAAGGTCCTTCTGGAGACAGCCGACACGGTCAGCACCAGTCACCGCGGCGGCGGCCTGGCGTTCGGCCCCGACGGCAAGCTCTACTGGGCAAAGGGCGACGACGGCACTGGGGCGAACGCGCAGGACCTGACCAATCTCTACGGCAAGATCCTGCGGATCAATCCCGACGGCAGCACGCCGTCGGACAATCCGGTGCTCGGGCAGGGTGCGCTGCCGCAGATCTACGCCTACGGGTTCCGCAATCCGTACCGGCTGACGTTCACCCCGACCGGCGAGCTGCTGGTCGCAGATGTGGGTGATCTCGCCTTCGAGGAGCTCAACCACGTCACCGCCGGGGGCAACTACGGGTGGCCCGGCGCCGAAGGTCTCTGTACGAGCAACTGCGCGGGTCTCACCGATCCCGTCTTCGCCTACCCCCATGGCGCCGGCGCGGCCTTCACCGCGGTGCTTGTGCGCGACGGCTCGAAAGTCATCATCGCCGACGAGGGCCAGAGATGGTTGAAGGTGTTGACGTGCAACTCGACGTTCACCTCGTGCGGTAACCCGACAAGTTTCGACCCCAAAGCGGGGACCACGGTGGCACTCGGTCAAGGCCCCGAGCCCGACAGTTTCTACCAGCTCACCTATCTGCCGGGGACACTCACGCGCATCACGCTGGCAGGCAGTTCATAACAGTCAGGGTCAGACGCCGTGCCCTAATTCGCGTGCAACGCGGTGTTGAGCGTGATGCCCTTGCCGTCGCGGGTCACCACTTCGACCGCGCCGGTCACCGAATTCCGGCGGAACAGAAGGTTCTTCGCCCCGGAGAACTCACGCGCCTTGACCGCCGCGCCGTCGGACATGGTCACCTTGGTGCCGGCGGTGATGTAGAGGCCGGCTTCGATGATGCAGTCGTCGCCCAGTGAGATGCCCAGCCCGGCGTTGGCGCCGAGCAGACAGCGCTTGCCCACCGAGATCACCTCGGTGCCGCCACCGGAGAGCGTTCCCATGATCGACGCGCCGCCGCCGATGTCGGAGCCGTCGTCGACCACCACGCCCGCCGAGATGCGGCCCTCCACCATGGAGGCCCCCAGGGTGCCGGCGTTGAAGTTGACGAACCCCTCGTGCATGACGGTGGTCCCGGGCGCCAGATGTGCGCCGAGGCGCACCCGGTCGGCGTCGGCGATGCGCACTCCGGTCGGCACCACGTAGTCGACCATCCGCGGGAACTTGTCGATCCCGTACACCGTCACCGGCCCGCGGCGGCGCAGCCGCAACCGCACCTCCTCGAAACCCTCGACGCGGCACGGCCCGTAGTTGGTCCACACCACGTTGTTGAGGATCCCGAACACGCCGGCCAGGTTGCAGCCGTGCGGTTCGACCAGCCGGTGGGAGATCAGGTGCAGACGCAGATACGCGTCGTAGGCGTCGGCCGGCTTGTCGTTCAGATCGGCGATCACCGTCCTGACCGGGACGACCTCCACACCGCGGTCGGGATCCGGTCCGGCGAGCGCGCCTAGTTCGCCGGCGATGTCGTCGGGGGTCAGCAGGGTGGTGCCCGACGGGCTGTAGGCGCCCAGTTCCGGATCCGGGAACCAGGCGTCCAGCACGGTGCCGTCCTCGGTGACGGTGGCCAATCCGAAACCTGCAGCAGAAGTCACGGTGCACAACTTAGTCGATGCCCCCCGACCGCTAGCCTGGTCAGTTGTGCTGGACCTTCGCGCGGATCCGAGCGATCTCACCGCCGCTCTCGTCGACATCCCGAGTGTGTCGCGCGACGAGCGCCGCATCGCCGACGAGGTCGAGGCCGCCCTGCGCGAGCAGACCGCCTACCAGGTCATCCGTAACGGCGACGCCGTGCTGGCGCGGACGAACCTGGGCCGGCCGTCACGGGTGATCCTGGCCGGGCACCTCGACACCGTGCCGATCGCCGACAACGTCCCCTCACGGCGCGACGCCGACCACATCTACGGCTGCGGCGCGTCGGACATGAAGTCCGGCGACGCGGTGTTCCTGCACCTGGCCGCCACCGTCGACGAGCCCAGGCACGACGTGACGTTGGTGTTCTACGACTGCGAGGAGATCGAGGCGAGCGCCAACGGGCTCGGCCGTATCGAGCGGGAACTGCCGGAGTGGTTGCGCGCCGATGTCGCGATCCTCGGCGAGCCCTCCGGCGGCTACATCGAGGCGGGCTGCCAGGGCACCCTGCGCGCCGTCATCTCGGCGACCGGCATCCGGGCGCATTCGGCCCGATCCTGGTTGGGCGACAACGCCATTCACAAACTCGGTGCCGTGCTGGACCGGCTGGCCGACTATGAGGGCCGGGTCGTCGACATCGACGGCTGCACCTACCGCGAGGGACTCTCGGCGGTCCGCATCGACGGGGGAGTAGCCGGCAACGTCATCCCCGACGCGGCGTCGGTGACGGTCAACTTCCGGTTCGCGCCCGATCGCTCCCCCGAGGCGGCGCTGGCCCATGTCCGCGAGGTGTTCGACGACCTGCCGATCCACCTCGAGCAGACCGATGTCGCTCCCGGCGCGCTGCCCGGTCTGCACCAACCCGCCGCCGCGGCCCTGGTGGCTGCGGCCGACGGGATGGTGCGCGCCAAGTTCGGCTGGACCGACGTGGCCCGCTTCGCCGCACTGGGAATTCCGGCGGTGAACTACGGCCCGGGTGATCCCAACCTGGCGCACCGGCGCGACGAGTGGGTGTCGATCGCCCAGATCGCTGCGGTCACCTCGGCGCTGCGCCGCTACCTCACCGGGTGACCCGCGAGCTCGTCGGCCTGCCGGGCCGCATCCGCTGCCGCCCCGCGGAATCCGGCGGTGGCCAAGTTCTCCGCGGCCGCGGCCAGCGCGTCGGCGTCCTGCTTGGACAGCGCCCGGGCGTGCGCCAGGGCGAGGTCGGTGTAGGCGCACGGCACCGACCCGGCGACCTGGGCCAGGGAGTCGGCGGCGCGCCGGTCCCCGAGGCGGGTGGCCTCGTGCCAGGCCCAGACCGCCACCGCCAGTTGTCCGCTGCGCTTGGCGGTGCGGGCGGCGTCGCGGCCGGCGGTGATCGCCGCGTGCCGGTCACCGATGGTGGCGAGCCGCCAGGCCCGCGCGATGCCCAACTCGGGGGCGAACATCGCCGACTTGGTGCCGTGTCGGGACATGGCCCGCGCCAAGGTCTTTGCGGACTCGGCGATCTCGCCCTGGTAAGCCTGCGCGGTGGTCAGGTACATCAGTGACAGCGGGCCCCACGAGTAGCCCGTGCGGGCCAGGGCGGCGGCAGCCGGCTTGAGTAGTTCCTCGGCCGCGGCGGTGTCGCCGCGCGCCAGAAGCACCTGGGCCAGCAGCACCTCCCCGATCGCCCGGCCGGGTTGTGCGGACTCGGCGAAATCGCAGAACTGCCGGGCGGTCTCGTAGGCGTCGTCGATCCTGGCAGCCATCAGAAGCGTCGTCGTCTCGGCCAGGCCGACGGTGAAACGCAGCAGACCGGGGTAGTCCGAGCCCAGCGCCCGCTGCACCGCGGGCCCGACCGCCTCGAACCGCCCCATCCGCGCCGAGCACAGCGCCCTGGCGCTGCCCGCCCAGGCGACCGCCATGTCGGGGGCATCGGGGCGGTCCAGCACGGTCGCCGCCAATTCGACGGCGCGATGGACGTTGCCGGCGTTCATCGCGAAGGTCGCCGACAGCGCGTCGAGCGTGCTGTGCGACGACGCCGCACTCAACCGGCCCCGGATGTTCTGCAGGAAGGTCGTGGCCCGCTCGGGCTCGGACAGCATCCAGAACTGGTTGGCAGCCCGCGGCAGCGCCCACGCCATCAACTGGTCCTCGGACATCCGGCCGACGTCCACGCCGGCCAGCACCGAATCCGCCTCGCGGCCCCGGCCCTGCCAGCCCAGCGCGGTGCTCAGTGTGAGCCGGGCGTTGAAGTGCTCGCCGCGGTCGAGGGCCCCGCGCGCCAATCGCTCGGCCAGGCCGTGGTCACCAAGGCGCAACGCCTCCTCCGCGGCGGCCACCACCGCATCGCTGTCGACCGCAGCGTCGCCCTGCAGGGCCAGCAGGGTGCGGCCCATCCGCTCGGCGGGGGTGCGACTGGGGGCGCCGGCCAATTGCGCGGCCACCGCGTTGCGCAGACGCTGCACCTCGGCCTTGTCCAACAGGGCAGCCAGCCGCTCCAGGTAGAGCGGATGTCCGCTGTAGACCGAGTCCCCGCGAATCTGAACCGCGCCGGTCTCGGCCGCCTCGGCGACCGCCGCGTCCCCAGCGAGCGTCACCAGGTCCGTACGGGACAGCGGCTCGAATACGCACAGGTACCCGAGGGTGGTGCGGACCGCGGCCGGCAGCCCGTGCAGGTAGCGGTCGATCGCGGCGGCCAGCGTCTCGTCGTTGCCGCCGGTCATCAACAGCAGCCGTAGATGCAGCGGGTTTCCGGAGCTGCGCTTGTACAGGCCGACGGCATCGCCGCCGCCGGCGGCCGCCACCACCGCCGCGGTCTCCGCGGCATCCATCGCGCCGAGATCAACTTTCTCCAGCAGTCCGTCGTCCCACAGCGCACTCACCACCTGGGGTGCCCGCAGCACCGAGCGCACCGTCACGATGACCGGGCTTCCGGAGGGCCGGGCGGCCTCCTCCTTGGCCAGCCGGTAGACCAGGCTGGCCGACAGCGGGTCCAGCAGGCGCGCGTTGTCGACGATGATCGGTGCGGAATTCGCCTGCGCAAGAATCGATTCCGCCGCCGCGGTCAGCATCGCGGCGGGCTTGCCGGCCTCCCGGATGTCCAGCAGTGGGCCGAACGCCCCGAACGGTACGGCGGACTGCGCCAGGGTGCCGATGATCCACACCGGCTCGCCGAGGCCCAGGCTCTCGGCGGCCTGGGCGGCCAGCGTCGACTTGCCGACGCCCTCGCTGCCGAGCAGGGCGACACCGCCCAGGCGGTCTTCGGAGAGGATCTCGACCACGCGGTCCAGCGCGCGTCGATGTACCAGGGGCCAGCCGGATGCGAGTGGCCCGGATGTGAGTGGCATAGCCCCCGACTCTATTGGGCTTCAACGCCCGTGGATTAGGTTTCGGTTGTGCACCAACCAGATCCCGGCAATTGGGCGGTGTGCGTCTATTGCGCCGCCAGCCCGCGTCATCCCGAACTGCTGGAGCTGGCCGCCCGGGTCGGTGAGGCCATCGCCGACCGCGGCTGGACACTGGTGTCCGGCGGCGGCAACGTCTCGGCGATGGGGGCGGTGGCCGCGGGTGCGCGCTCCCGGGGCGGGCGCACCGTCGGTGTCATTCCCAAGGCGCTGGTGCACCGGGAACTGGCCGACGTCGACGCCGACGAGTTGATCGTCACCGAGACCATGCGGCAGCGCAAACAGGTGATGGAGGAACGCAGCGACGCCTTCCTGACCCTGCCCGGCGGTATCGGCACGCTCGAGGAACTTTTCGAGAGCTGGACGGCCGGGTATCTGGGAATGCATGACAAGCCGTTGGTCCTGCTCGATCCGCACGGCCACTACGACGGCCTGCGGGCCTGGCTGGAGTCGCTGGTCGCCACCGGCTTCGTCGCCCGGGCGGCGTTGGACCGGCTGGCTGTCGTCGACGATGTGGAGTCCGCGCTGAACCTCTGCGCGGGGATCGGGAGGACTGACCATGGCCGGTGACACCGCGAAAAAGTCCGTCGGCCTGCTCGATCTGGCCACCCGGTTGCCGGCGGTGGTGATGGACGCGCCGGTGATCCTGCGCGGGGCGCTGACCGGGCTGGCGGTGCTGCCGAGCTCCAAGGCCTCGATCGGCAAGGTGTTCCAGAATCGCGCCGCGCGGCATCCCGACCGCGTCTTCATCCACTTCGGCGAGGACAAGATCACCTATCGGCAGGCCAACGAGACCGCCAACCGGTACGCCGCCGTGCTGAGCGAGCACGGAGTTCGGCCCGGCCACGTCGTCGGCATCATGTTGCGCAACTCGCCCGACGCGGTCCTGGTGATGCTGGCCGTGGTCAAGTGCGGGGCGGTGGCCGGGATGCTCAACTACAACCAGCGCTCGGAGTTGCTCGCCCACAGCATCGGCCTGCTCGACGCCACCGTGGTGGTCTGTGAGGCCGACCTGATCGAGCCGATCCTCGACAGCGGCGCCGAGGTGACCGCAGCCGGCGGGTCAGCGACGACAGAAGGCCTGATCTCCGTCGAGAACCTCGCCGCCCGCGCCGAGAGCAAGGCTGCGCCGAACCCGCCGTCGGCCGGTGAGGTCCAGGCGCGCGATCCCGCGTTCTACATCTTCACCTCAGGGACCACCGGACACCCCAAGGCCAGCGTGATGACCCACCAACGGTGGCTGCGGGCCCTGGCGGGGTTCAGCGGATTGGGAGTTCGGTTGCGCGGCAACGACACCATGTACTGCGCGCTGCCGCTGTATCACAACAACGCCCTCACCGTGGCGCTGTCCTCGGTGATCGACGCCGGGGCCACGCTGGCGTTGGGCCGCTCGTTCTCGGTGTCCCGGTTCTGGGACGAGGTGATCGCGATGGACGCGACCGCCTTCATCTACATCGGCGAGCTGTGCCGGTATCTGCTCAACCAGCCGCCCAAGCCCACCGATCGCGCCCACAAGGTCCGGGTGATCGTCGGCAACGGCCTGCGCCCCGACATCTGGGAGGAGTTCACCCGGCGCTTCGGGATCAAGCGCGTGGTGGAGTTCTACGCCGCCAGCGAGGGGAACACCGCCTTCATCAACGTGTTCAACATCCCCAAGTCCACCGGCATCAACCCGCTGCCGCTGGCCTACGTGGAGTACGACCCGGAGACCGGCGATCCGGTGCGCGACGAGAACGGCCGGGTGAACCGGGTGCCCTCCGGACAGCCCGGGCTGCTCATCAGCCCGGTGACCCGGCTGTCGCCGTTCGACGGCTACACCGACAGGGAAGCCAGCGAAAAGAAGTTGGTGCGCAACGCTTTCAAGGACGGCGACGTCTGGTTCAACACCGGTGACGTGATGACCCCGCAGGGCATGGGTCACGCCGCGTTCTCCGACCGGCTCGGCGACACCTTCCGGTGGAAGGGTGAGAACGTGGCCACCACCGACGTGGAGGCGCCGCTGGCCGCCGACCCGAGCGTGGAGGAGTGCACGGTCTTCGGGGTCGAGGTTCCCGACACCGGTGGCCGGGCCGGCATGGCGGCGGTGAAACTCAAGGACGGCTCGGAGTTCGACGGCAAGGCGATCGCCGAGCGGCTCTACGCGTCCCTGCCGTCCTATTCGGTGCCGCTGTTCATCCGCCTGGTGAAGTCGCTGGAGACGACGACGACGTTCAAGAGCCGCAAGGTCGATCTCCGCAGGGAGGCCTACGGTCCCGAGGTCTCCGACCCGCTGTACGTCCTGCGCGGGCGGGAGGAGGGCTACGTACCGTTCTACGACGAGTACCCGGGCGAGGTGGCAGCCGGGAAGCGTCCAAGGGGCTGAGAGCCTTACAGGTAGATCACTTTCGCCAGGGCGACCGTCGCGACCATCGTCAGGACAAGCATGGGAAGTCCCACCTTGACGTAGTCGACGAAGCGGTAACCACCCGGGTCCATCACCAGCATGTTGGTCGGGGAGGACATGGGTGTGACGAAAGCCGCCGAACAGGCGATCGCCACCGTCATGCCGAAGGCCTGCGGCGAAACATGCAGAGCCTGCGCCGCCTCGATCGCGACCGGCGCAATCAGCACCGCTGCGGCAACGTTCGAGATGAAAAGACACGTGAGCGCGGTGACCGCGAACACCGTGGAGAGCATCAGAACCGGTCCAAGCGGGCCGAGGGTTCGCACGAGCGCGTCCGCCATCATCGTGGTGGCTCCGGTTTTCGTGAGCGCGGTGGCCAGCGGCAGCATCCCGGCGATGACCACCAGGGTTCGCCAGCTGATGACCTGGTAGATGCGGTCGGCGGGGACGCAGCGCGTGAGGATCATCGCCAGCGCGGCTATCAACGCCACGGCGACATTGGGCAACAACTGAAAGGCCATCGCGGCGACCATCAGAGCAAGAATCGCGACCGCGATCGGGGCGCGGCCCGGGGCCGCGAGTCGGTCCTCGTATTCGCTGGGAAGGTTCAGCAGGAAGAAGTTCTGGCGGTCGTTGCTGATCTTGTGGATGTCGTGCCAGTTGCCTCCGACGAGCACGGTGTCGCCGAAGTCGAGTCTCTGTTCGGCGAGGTTCCGGCTCACCGGTCTGCCTCGGTGCCGGACAGCCAGGGTTGTCACGTTGAATGCGGACGGGAAATCGAGTTCGGCCACCGAGGCGCCCACGGATTTGGACTCGGGAGCGAGCATCAACTCAGCGATTCCGATGTCCTGCAACATATTCTGCCGCTGTCCCGGCGGCAGTGGTCCGGCAGCCGAGCATGAGAGCGTGGCCGTGACGTCCGGGATGCGTCGGTCCTCGATGAGGGTGAACAGCACATCGCCGGCCTGGATCACGGATTCGGCATCAGCGGGCAGGAAATGGCTGCGCTGTCGATCCCTTCGATGCAGCCCCAGGAGTTCCACGTCGTATTCGCGGCGCAGGGACTCCCGGATCGCGGCCGCGGACCGGCCGATCAAACGTGATCCGGAGTGCACCTCGAGTCGATGCCAGCGATCGGACAAGTCATAGGCCGCGATGAGATCCGCGGTTCCGGGTGATTCATCGGCGCGTCGATCGGCATGCCGGCTGCCCAGCAGATGGCGGCCGAACAGCAGCATGAAAGCCACGCCCAACCCCAGCGCGGTCACCCCGAACGGCGTAAAGCTGAAGAAGCCCAAGAGCGGGTCGACGCCACGTTCGCGAAGGGTGTTCTCCACGATGACGTTGGGTGACGACGCGATCAACGTCATCATCCCGCTGATCATCACCGCGAGGCATAGCGGCATCAGGAGCCGCTTCCTGTTCAATCCGGTCCTGGCGGAGATCGACAACACGACCGGGATCAGCATGGCGACAATGGCCGAGGAGTTGAGGACCGACCCGATCCCGCCGGCAATCAGCATGATCAGCGCGATCAGCCGCGTCTCGTTGCTGCCGCCGAGTCCCACGATGAAGTGACCGAGTGATCGCGTGACGCCGGTGTTCACCAGGCCCGCGCTCACCACGAAGATCCCGGCGATCAGGATGACGACCGGGGAGCCGAAACCGGAAAGCGCCTCGATCGGGCTGAGCACGCCGGTCGTGAGCAGGGCGGCCACCACGAAGATGCCGACCACATCAGCCGAAGGCCGTCCCCATGCGAAGAACGCGACCGCAAGTCCCAGCACCACGAAGACGGTCAGCATGTCATGCGTCATCGACCGACCTCGTGGATGGGAAACCGCCTCGGAGCCACGGATGTTACGGGGTGCGCGGTGATCGGCGGAGCGGTATCTGCTGGCCATGTCAGTATCGGCGGTTCGCGGCTCTTTCCGGTCGATCGTGAGAAGGTGCGGCCCTTGCCGGCCAACTACCCTCTGAGGGGTGAGCGCGACCTTCTGCGGCCGGCGGGTGGCCGGTGACCGGGCGCTGATCATGGCGATCGTCAACCGCACGCCCGACTCCTTCTACGACCGCGGCGCCACCTTCAGCGACGACGCGGCCAAGGAGGCGGTGCACCGGGTGGTCGCCGAGGGCGCCGACGTCATCGACATCGGCGGCGTCAAGGCCGGCCCGGGAGCGACCGTCGACGCCGACGAGGAAACCCGACGCGTGGTGCCGTTCATCGAATGGGTGCGCGCGGCCTATCCCGACCAGTGCATCAGCGTCGACACCTGGCGCGCCTCGGTGGCCAAACAGGCCTGCGCCGCCGGCGCCGACATCATCAACGACACCTGGGCCGGCGCCGACCCGGGGCTGCCCGAGGTGGCCGCCGAATTCGGCGCGGGCCTGGTCTGCTCGCACACCGGCGGCGCCGTGCCGCGGACCCGGCCGTTCCGGGTCAACTACGGCACCGCCGTGACCGGGGTGGTCGACGACGTCATCGCCGAAGTGACCACTGCCGCCGAGCGTGCCGCCGCCGTCGGCGTCCGCCGCGACGGCATCCTGATCGACCCCACGCACGACTTCGGCAAGAACACCTTTCACGGGCTGACACTGCTGCGCCACGTTCCGGACCTCGTCGCCACCGGCTGGCCGGTTCTGATGGCGCTGAGCAACAAGGATTTCATCGGGGAGACTCTCGGCGTGGGCCTGACCGAACGCCTCGAGGGCACCCTGGCTGCCACCGCACTGGCCGCGGCCGACGGCGCCCGCATGTTCCGGGTGCACGAGGTCGGCCCGACCCGGCGGGTGCTGGAGATGGTGGCCTCGATCAAGGGTGACCGGCCGCCGGCGCGCACCGTGCGGGGGCTGGCGTGACCGCCCCGCGCATGGCCGAGGACTGGTTGACCGACAACACCTGGTATCGCCCGCCGTGGACCGTCGCCGAACTTCAGGCCGCCAAGCGGGGCCGCACGGTCTCGGTCGTGCTGCCCGCGCTGAACGAAGCCGCCACCATCGGCGCGGTCATCGACACCATCACCCCGATGGTCGGGGGTCTGGTCGACGAACTCGTCGTCCTGGACTCCGGCTCCACCGACGACACCGAGGCCCGGGCGTCAGGCGCGGGAGCCCGCGTGGTCCACCGCGAGGAGGCTGTGCCCGAAATCCCGCCGCAGCCCGGCAAGGGCGAGGCCCTGTGGCGCTCGCTGGCCGCCACCACCGGCGACGTCGTCGTGTTCATCGACTCCGACCTGATCGACCCCGACCCCATGTTCGTGCCCCGGCTGGTGGGGCCCGTGCTCACCGCCGACGGCATCCACCTGGTGCGGGGGTTCTACCGCAGACCGCTCAAACTGGCCGACGGACAGGACGCCAACGGCGGAGGGCGGGTCACCGAACTCGTCGCCCGCCCGCTGTTGGCGGCGCTACGGCCGGAACTGGGTTGCGTGTTCCAACCGTTGGGCGGGGAGTACGCCGGGACTCGCGAACTGCTCACCTCGGTGCCCTTCGCACCGGGTTACGGCGTGGAGATCGGCATCCTCATCGACACCTACGACCGCTTCGGGCTGGACGCGATCGCGCAGGTGAACCTGGGTGTGCGGACGCATCGCAACCGTCCGCTGCATGAACTCGGTCCGATGAGCCGTCAGATCATCGCGACCCTGCTCACCCGCTGTGGCGTCGAGGACTCCGGTGTGGGCCTCACCCAGTTCTTCCCCGGCGCCGACGGCGACGGCTACATCACTCGCACCTCGACGGTGTCGCTGGCCGACCGCCCGCCGATGAACACCCTGCGCTGAGAATCGGTCTCGTGAGGCAGGATCGATGACGTGTCGCTGATCCTGATGTACCTCGTGGTGCTGATCCTGGTGTCCATCGTGTTGTTCGGCATCGCCAGCTTCCTGTTCGGCCGGGGTGAGACGCTGCCCCCGCTGCCCAGAGCCACCACCGCCACGGTCCTGCCCGCCTCCGGCGTCACCGGCGCCGACGTCGAGGCGGTCAAGTTCACCCAGGTGCTGCGCGGCTACAAGACCAGCGAAGTGGACTGGGTGCTCGACCGGCTGGGCGCCGAACTCGACCACCTCCACGGCGAACTGGCCGCGGTTCGCGCCGCCGCCGGACGGGCGCGATACGAGACCGATTACCGGGGCGCTCACGCCGTCGCGCCCTCCGACCCCGGTGAGTGATCTCGACGATCGCCCCCGCTGCCCCTGGGCGACGGCCGCGACGGGTGCTGATCTCGCGCTGATGCGCGACTACCACGACACTGAGTGGGGCCGCCCGCTGCGCGGCCAGACCGCGCTGTTCGAGCGGATGACGCTCGAGGCCTTCCAGAGCGGTCTGTCATGGCTGATCATCCTGCGCAAACGGGAGAACTTCCGGCGCGCCTTCGACGGCTTCGACGTCGAAACCGTGGCCCGCTACACCGAGCATGACCTCGCCCGGTTGATGGCCGATGCGGGCATCGTCCGCAACCGCGCCAAGATCGAGGCCGCCGTCAACAACGCCAGGGTGATCGCGGAGTCCGGCGTCGACCTCTCCGATCTGCTCTGGTCCTTCGCCCCGGCGGCCCGGGCGCGGCCCACCAATCTCGCCGATGTGCCGGCGCAGACGCCCGAATCGGTGGCGATGGCCCGCGATCTGCGGCGGCGCGGCTTTCGTTTTGTCGGCCCTACCACGGCATATGCCTTGATGCAGGCCACTGGGATGGTCGACGACCACGTGCTCGGGTGCTCGGTTCCAGGGGTTTCCACACCACTGTCGTCCATAAGGGACAATGGAAAACACTAGAATCAGGCAAACCCGGCTCAGGCGGGCCTGCTCAGTACCTGGAGGGAGCACTCGATGGCGGCGATGAAGCCCCGGACCGGTGACGGTCCACTGGAAGCAACCAAAGAGGGGCGTGGCATCGTGATGCGGGTACCACTTGAGGGCGGCGGCAGGCTCGTCGTGGAGTTGACCCCGGATGAGGCCGCCGCACTCGGCGACGAACTCAAAGCGGTCACCAGCTAACTGTCAGTCCGTGAAACTCCGCGCTCGTACGCGGGGTTTCATGTCGCCGGTGTCCGTTCAGGACGACACCGTGCGGTAAATCTCCAGCGTCTGCTCGGCGATGCGCGCCCAGGAGAAGTCGTCGATGCAGCGCTTGCGTCCCGCCCTGCCGAACCCGTCGGCTTTCGCCGGATCCTCGACGAGGGCGTTGACCGCATCGGCCAGCCCGGCCTCGAACCCGCGCGGATCCTCGGCGTCGTAGTGCACCAGCGTTCCGGTCACCCCGTCGTCGACCACCTCTGGGATCCCGCCCACATCGGACGCGACCACCGCCGTCCCGCACGCCATCGCCTCGAGGTTGACGATGCCCAGCGGCTCGTACACCGACGGGCACACGAAAACCGTTGCCGCGGAAAGAATCTCACGGATCTCGTGCACCGGCAGGAAGTCGCGGACCCAGAACACCCCGCTTCGTTCGGCGCCCAGCGCGTCGACGGCGGACTTGACCTCCGCACCGATCTCCGGAGTGTCGGGCGCCCCCGCGCACAGCACCAGCTGCACATCCGGATGGAACCGGTGGGCCGCCGCGACCAGATGCGGCACCCCCTTCTGCCGGGTGATCCGCCCGACGAAAGCCACGATCGGCCGCGACGGGTCGACGCCCAGCTCCTCGAGCACCGACTCCTCGGGATCCGGTGGCGCCGGGTACCAGACATCGGTGTCGATGCCGTTCTTGACCACATGCACGCGAGCCGGATCCAGCGTCGGGTAGGCCGCCAGCACGTCCTTGCGCATCCCGACGCTCACCGCGATCACCGCATCGGCGCCCAGCACCGCGGTGCGCTCCACCCACAGCGACACCTGGTAGCCGCCGCCGAGCTGTTCCGCCTTCCACGGCCGCATGGGCTCGAGCGAATGCGCCGTCAGGACGTGCGGGATGCCGTGCAGCAGAGCGGAGAGGTGTCCGGCCATCCCGGTGTACCAGGTGTGCGAATGCACCACGGTCGCACCGGCCGCCGCATTCACCATGCGCAGATCGGTGGACAGCGTCGACAGCGCCGGATTGGCGTCGGCCAGCGCGGGGTCGGGCTGGTGGGCGAACGCGGTCTCCCGCGGCGCCCCCATGCAGTGCACGTCGACCTCACACAGCCGGCGCAGTTGGGCCACGAGTTCCGTGACATGCACTCCTGCACCGCCATAGACCTCGGGCGGGTACTCCCGGGTCATCATCGCCACCCGCATACCGCTGACCGTAATGCACCGGTGCCGCCATGCGGGACGACCCCGGCAAAGGAATCCGGGCGTCGCGCCGCGGCGAGCGCGGTCGACCCGGCGCGTCGAAAGGGATCAATGCCCTAGCCCTTGCCACCTGTGGTGGTTAGGTTTAGTCCCATGAGGGAGTTGCCACACGTCCTTGGCATCGTCCTGGCCGGGGGCGAGGGCAAGCGGCTCTACCCGCTCACCGCGGACCGGGCCAAGCCGGCTGTTCCCTTCGGCGGCGCCTACCGGCTCATCGACTTCGTGCTGTCGAACCTGGTGAACGCCCGTTATCTGCGTATCTGCGTGCTCACGCAATACAAGTCGCATTCACTCGACCGCCACATCTCGCAGAACTGGCGACTGTCCGGTCTGGCGGGGGAGTACATCACCCCGGTTCCGGCGCAGCAGCGACTCGGTCCGCGCTGGTACACCGGTTCGGCCGACGCGATCTACCAGTCGCTGAACCTCATCTACGACGAGGATCCCGACTACATCGTGGTGTTCGGCGCCGACCACGTGTACCGCATGGACCCCGAGCAGATGGTGAAGTTCCACATCGAAAGCGGTGCCGGCGCAACGGTGGCCGGGATCCGGGTGCCGCGCGCCGAGGCCAGTGCGTTCGGCTGCATCGACGCCGACGAGTCCGGCCGTATCCGCGGGTTCGTCGAGAAGCCCGCCGACCCGCCGGCGATTCCGGACAGCCCGGATCAGACATTCGTCTCGATGGGCAATTACATCTTCACCACCAAGGTTCTGATCGACGCGATTAGAGACGACGCCGACGACGACACCTCCGATCACGACATGGGCGGCAACATCATTCCGCGCCTCGTCGAGGACGGGATGGCGGCGGTCTACGACTTCAACGACAACGAGGTGCCCGGCGCGACCGAGCGCGACCACGGGTACTGGCGCGACGTCGGGACGCTGGACGCCTTCTACGACGCCCACATGGACCTGGTCTCGGTCCACCCGGTGTTCAACCTCTACAACAAGCGCTGGCCGATCCGCGGTGAGTCGGAGAACCTCGCCCCGGCCAAGTTCGTGAACGGCGGTTCGGCACAGGAGTCGGTGGTGGGTGCGGGAAGCATCGTCTCGGCGGCCTCGGTCCGTAACTCCGTGCTCTCGAGCAATGTCGTGATCGACGACGGGGCGATCGTCGAGGGCAGCGTACTGATGCCCGGTGTCCGCGTCGGCCGCGGCGCGGTGGTGCGCCGGGCGATCCTGGACAAGAACGTCGTCGTGGGCCCCGGTGAGATGGTCGGGGTGGACCTGGAGAAGGACCGCGAACGCTTCGCGATCAGCGGCGGCGGCGTGGTCGCCGTCGGCAAGGGCGTGTGGATCTAACCGCGAGCAGACGCAAGAGACCCAAAATCCGCGGCGTGTCGGGGTCTTTCGCGTCTGCTCGCGGGGAAGTCAGGTGATTGCCCTCCAGTCGCACGGTCTCCGGCGCTTCGGCCAGAACGGCGCCGTTCCACACTGCGCGTATCACCGGAGGTCACCTCTCGCGGCCGGTTGCCGGCGTCGCCGTCGTCGTCGAAGCAGCCACACCGCCGCCCAGATCAGTGCGATGAGCACCACGACGACCAGAGCCGGGATCAGGATCGCGATGAAGGTCAGTCCCGCACTGGTGAAGTCCTCGATGGTGCTCAACACCGGAGCGGCCACCCCGGCGGTAGCGACGTTGGCGGCGGGTCGCACCGCGGACTTCGTCAGATGCACCACCAGTGCGGTCACCACACCGATGGCCACCGGAACCCACTGGCCGGTGCGGGCGAAATCGGCGGGATCGGTTACCGCCGCCGTCTGAGCGGCCGTGCCGGACCCGAACACGATGCCGCCGGAGGTGGGTCGGACGAAGGTCTGCACCGTGTCGTTGACCGAGTCCAGGGCCGGGATCTTGTCGGCGACGATCTCGACCAGCAGCAGGATCGCGACGATGCCGATCACCCACCCGTTGGACAGCCAGGACCATCCGGCCGGCAGGTGCACCAGGTTGGTGTAGCGGTCCAAGAGGCCCATCGACAGCAGTGGGATGTAGGCGTTCAGTCCTGCCGCACTGGCAAGACCGAAGCCGGTCATCAACTCCACGTGGGCCTCCCTCGGACGACGGTTGCGTTCAAGCATGACGTGCGGGGATGGGATTGTGGTGGAACCCGCCGGGATTGATGCGGCACGGCGACCCACAGCACGGACAGAGCCACCGCCGAGATCCGTGATGTCGCTTTCCCGCTAGTCGTCGCAGGGGGCGGATGGAATGGTTGAGGCGTGCACGACGACTTCGACCGCTGCTACCGGGCGGTGCAGTCCCGGGACGCCCGGTTCGACGGCTGGTTCGTGACGGCGGTTCGGACCACCGGCATCTACTGCCGGCCGAGTTGCCCCGTCCGACTGCCATTGGCTCGGAATGTGCGTTTCTTTCCGACGGCGGCCGCTGCCCAGCACGCTGGGTTCCGGGCGTGCAAACGGTGTCTGCCCGATGCGTCGCCGGGCTCCCCGCTGTGGAACGTCCGGGGCGACATCGTGGCTCGCGCGATGCGGTTGATCGGCGACGGCACGGTGGATCGCGAGGGGGTCGGGGGCCTGGCCGGACGGCTCGGTTACACCACCCGCCAGGTGCAGCGACTGCTGCAGGTTGAGGTCGGCGCCGGTCCGCTGGCTCTTGCCCGGGCACAGCGAGTGCAGACGGCCCGGATTCTCATCGAGACCACCGCCATGCCGCTGAGCGACGTGGCCTTCGCGGCAGGCTTCTCCAGCATTCGCCAGTTCAACGAAACGCTGCAGACGGCCTGCGGCAGCACGCCGACATTGTTGCGCCGCGGTGCCCTTCGCCGCGGCAACCATTCCGGGAACCTGCCCGCCGGCCAGACCGTGTCCCTTCGGCTGGCGGTGCGCGAGCCGTTCGCCTACGAGGGGGTCTTCGGCCACCTCGCTGCCAGCGCCGTGCCGGGATGCGAGGAGGTCCGCGACGGGGCGTACCGCCGCACGCTGCGCCTGCCGTTCGGACCCGGGATCGTCGGTCTCAGTCCGCGCCGCGACCATGTTGTGTGCACCCTGGCCCTGCAGGACCTCCGCGATCTGTCCGCGGCCATCGGGCGGTGCCGGCGGCTGCTGGATCTCGATGCCGACCCGGAGGCTGTGATCGAGGCGCTTGGCGCCGATGAGGCTCTGCGGCCCGTCGTCGCAGAGGCCCCTGGCCAACGCATTCCCGGCACCGTGGACCCCCACGAGTTGGCGCTGCGGGCGGTGCTGGGCCAGCAGGTGTCCACGGCGGCTGCCCGCACGCACACCCGCAGGCTCGTCGAGGCCTACGGCACCGAGATCACGGATCCGGCCGGCGGACTGACTCACCTGTTTCCGACCGTCGAACAGCTGGCGGATATCGATCCGGTCCATCTGGCGGTGCCGCAGGCGCGGCGAACCTCGTTACGGGCCATGGCGGCTGCTCTGGCAGACGGGGGTGTGTGCCTGGATGCGGGCGCGGATTGGCAGCAGGCCCGCCAACAACTGATGGCCTTGCCGGGAGTCGGGCGGTGGACGACGGAGATCGTCGCCATGCGGGGACTCGGCGATCCCGACGCCTTCCCGGTTCGCGATCTGGGCGTGGTGAATGCCGCCAAGAAATGGGGCCTGCCCGCGATGGCCCCCGGTCTGCTCGCCCGCGCTCAAGGGTGGCGGCCGTGGCGTTCGTATGTGACCCAACACCTCTGGGCCACTTTGGATCACCCGGTCAATCAATGGCCGCCGAAGGAGAAGGCGTCATGACGACGGCAACGCAGAGTGTGACCTACCGCGTGGTCGACAGCCCGGTTGGTGAACTGACGTTGGCCGGCATCGGCTCAACGCTGACTCGGCTGGTGATCGTTGGGCAGCGTCATCAACCCGATCGAACCCACTGGCACGCCGACGAAGACGCCTTTGGCGACGCTGTCGACCAACTCAGGGCTTACTTCGACGGTGAGCTGACTCGCTTCGACGTCGAGATGCGCTTAGCCGGAACCGATTTCCAACAACAGGTCTGGGACGCGGTGGAGTCGATTCCCTATGGCCAGACGCGCTCCTACGCCCAGATCGCCGAGCAGCTCGGTTCCCCCGGCGCACGCCGGGCCGTCGGAGTCGCCGTGGGCCGCAATCCCATTCCGATCATCGTGGGCTGCCACCGGGTGATCGGTTCCGGCGGTGACCTCACCGGATACGTCGGCGGTATCGACTGCAAGAAGGCACTGCTTGCCCGCGAGGTCGGCGACGACCGCTGGTGACGTCAGTGGTTCAGTCCCGCGCCGCGATCAGAATGCCGTCCCCCAGGGGGACCAGGACGGGGGTGAACCGTTCGTCCTCGGCGATCAGCCGGGCGGCCTCGCGCACCGCGGTGACTTCGGAGTCGTGGGCGGCCGGGTCCCCGGCCCGGCCGTCGAGGGCGGCATGGTGCACGACGATCACTCCGCCCGGGCGCAGCAGCCGGATGCCCTCGACGACGTAATCCGGCTGGTCGGCGGCAGCGGCGTCGATGAACACCAGGTCATAGGACTCGTCGGCCAGGCGGGTCAGCACTTCCTGGGCCCGGCCGCCGATCAGCCGGGTCCGCCCCGGGCCGATTCCGGCCTCGGTGAACGCCTGCTTGGCCAGCCGCTGATGCTCCGGCTCGATATCGATGGTGGTCAGGACCCCGTCCTCGCGCATGCCCGAGAGCAGCCACAAGCCGCTGACGCCCGCCCCGGTGCCCACCTCCACGACGGCGCGCCCCCCGGACAGCCGGGTCAGCAGGCTCAGCAGCGCGCCGACGGCCGGTGTCACCGCCCCGGCTCCGGCGTCCACGGCCCGCTCGCGGGCGGCGGTGACGATGGCGTCCTCGGAGATCGACCCCTCGGCGTGCCCGAGGATCCGGTCGGCCCGGCTCGGCGCCGCTTCCTCGCTGGTGGACATGCTCTGCAGCGTAGATCACCTGCGCCGTTGCGCGGGTAGCCGCGCCACGGCGAATCCTCGTGCGGGCCGTGGGTCGGCGACATTCCGGTGAGCTTGTCTAAGGAAATTGCTCAGAAATGACCGAATAGTGACGTAATGCGAGGTAATGGCAATTTAATGCACCCCTCTCAGTTAACCTTTAATTTGCTCACAGCGCATACACAACGCGATGCGGAAAGCTGACGCGCATGAAAAGCCTTACCGGCCGGACGGGGAATACCCCACACGACGGTCATGTTGTGACCGTTGACGCGCCGGAAATGGCGCACCGATGCCAGGAGGATCCGACGAACACAACTCTGACGGCCCCGCTCACCATGTCGCATGTTGGGCCGGTCGGCGAGGCCGACTGGATTGAGCCGTCCGATGATCTGCAGGGCACTGCGGTGTTCGATGCGACCGGAGACCGGACGGCCATGCCGTCCTGGGATGAATTGGTGCGCCAGCACGCCGACCGGGTGTACCGCCTGGCCTACCGGCTGTCGGGCAACCAGCACGACGCCGAGGACCTCACCCAGGAGACCTTCATCCGGGTGTTCCGTTCGCTGCAGAATTATCAGCCGGGGACCTTCGAAGGCTGGTTGCATCGCATCACCACCAACCTCTTCCTCGACATGGTCCGCCGCCGCGGGCGCATCCGGATGGATGCGCTGCCCGAGGACTACGACCGGGTGCCGTCGGATCAGCCCAACCCGGAGCAGATCTACCACGACACCCACCTGGGGGCTGACCTGCAGGCCGCCCTCGATTCGCTGCCGGCGGAGTTCCGCGCCGCGGTGGTGCTGTGCGACATCGAAGGCCTGTCCTACGAGGAGATCGGGGCCACGCTCGGCGTCAAGCTCGGAACCGTCCGCAGCCGGATCCACCGGGGCCGGCAGGCCCTGCGGGATTTCCTCGCCGCCCCTGGTCGCATGCAGGCGGAGTCGGCCTGACGCAGCGCGTCGGTCTGTTGTGGCATGTCATCTCGTCCTCTTCGCGCTAGATTCGTGATGAGCGCTGTGCGCAGCAGAATCGAGCCCGGCTGTAGGCCTCGAATCGGGGTGCTGCGGAGCGGGAGAGGAGCTCCGGCGGTGGTGGATCCGGGCGAGGTTTTCCGCCGTGCGCTGTCCTGGCTGCCGTCGAACTTCGTCTCGGTCGACGAGGCCGCATTGAACGCTCCCCGGCAGTTCAGCTCCACCGACCACCTGTCCACCGAGGCCATCGCCGCGTACGTCGACGGCGAACTGCCGATGAAGGCCCACCTCAGGGCCGGCGGCCACCTGTCGGTGTGTCAGCAGTGCGCCGCTGAAGTGGAGGCCCAGGGTCAGGCCCGCGCGGCGCTGCGCGAGTGTCGACCGGTGACCATGCCGACCACGTTGATGGGGCTGTTATCCCAGATCCCGCAGTCCACCCCGGAGGAACCGACCCCGGGGCCGGAGGACGACCAGCCCGGCGGCGGCACGCCTCGGGGTCGGCGCAAGCGCCGGTAGGGTGAACACCGATACGAGCACGGCCCGTGGCCTGCTGCTGAGCGTGGATAGAGGTTGATTTGAGCTCCGACGAGGACAAGGGCGGCGCGCCGCGCCTCGCTCCCCGGCCTGTTTCCCGGCCGCCGGTGGACTCCGCCGCCGCGCGCACGTTCGGGCGGCCCAACGGTGTGGAGGGATCGTTCGTCGCCGACGACGTGCGCACGTCCCGATTCCGGCGCGCCGACGATTTCAACCCGAGGGCCAAATCCGCCGATCCCGTTCTGCAGGAGGCGTTCGGCCGTCCCCATCCCGGCGGCGATTCGCTGCAGCGCCACCCCGCCGACGCCGGCGCGCTGGAGACCGATGCCGACGACTCCGAACTTCTCGACGACCCGTGGCGTGATCCGGCCGCCGGCGTCGCGCTGGGCACCCCCGCGCTTCCGGCGCCGGCCACCACCGTCCAGGGTCCGCCGCCGGGCAAACTCGGCCTGCGCGAGGTCCTCTTCGGCGGCCGGGTCTCCTACCAGGCGCTGGCGATTCTGGCCCTGACGGCCCTTTTGATCGGGGTGGTCGGGGGTTGGGTGGGACGCAAGACCGCCGAGGTGGTCGAGGCGTTCACCACCTCCAAGGTGACGCTGTCCACCTCCGACCCCGGCGACATCCCGCCCGGCCGGTTCTCGAAAGTGGCTGCCGCCGTTGCGGATTCGGTCGTCACCATCGAAGCCAAGAGTGACGACGAAGGATCGCAGGGATCCGGCGTCGTGGTCGACGGCCGCGGGTACATCGTCACCAACAACCACGTGGTCTCCGAGGCGGCCGCGACACCCGGCAAGTTCAAGCTGACCGTCGTTTTCAACGACGGCAAGGAGGTGCCGGCCAATCTCGTCGGCCGCGACCCCAAGACCGACCTGGCGGTGCTGAAGGTCGACAACGTCGACAATCTCACGGTGGCCCGGCTCGGTGACTCCAGCAAGCTGACGGTAGGCGAGGAGGTCGTTGCGGTCGGTGCTCCGCTCGGTCTGCGCAGTACGGTCACCCACGGCATCATCAGCGCGCTCAACCGCCCGGTTCCGCTGTCCGGTGAGGGATCGGACACCGACACCGTCATCGACGGCGTGCAGACCGACGCCTCGATCAACCATGGCAACTCCGGTGGCCCGCTGATCAACATGGAGTCCGAAGTCATCGGCATCAACACCGCCGGAAAGTCGTTGTCCGACAGCGCAAGCGGCCTGGGCTTCGCCATCCCCGTCAACGAGGTCAAGGCCACCGTCGAGGCGCTGATCAAGGACGGCAAGGTTTCCCACCCGACGCTGGGCCTCACCGCCCGCTCGGTCAGCAACGACCTCGCCTCCGGTGCGCAGATCGCCAACGTCACCGCGGGCGGCCCCGCCGACAAGGCCGGTATCAAGGAGAACGACGTCGTCGTGAAGGTGGGCGACCGCACCGTCGCCGACGCCGACGAGTTCGTCGTCGCGGTGCGCCAGCTGCCCATCGGGCAGGACTCGCCGATCGAGGTCATGCGCGACGGCCGCAAGGTCACCCTGATGGTGAACCCGACGCCGGACAAGCCGAGCACCTAGGCCCATGTTCGCCAACGTCGGGTGGGGCGAGATGCTCCTGCTTGTCGTGGTGGGGCTGGTGGTGCTCGGACCGGAGCGGCTGCCCGGTGCCATCGCCTGGACGGCGAACGCCGTCAAGCAGGCCCGCGACTACCTCACCGGCGCGACCCGCGAACTGCGCGAGGAGTTGGGGCCGGAGTTCGACGATCTGCGTCAGCCCCTCAGCGAGATCCAGAAGCTGCGGGGGATGACGCCGCGGGCGGCGATCACCAAACACCTTCTCGACGGCGATGATTCGTGGCTGACCGGTGAGTTCGACAGTCCATCCGACGGCGCCGTCAAGCCCAGGAGTGCGACGCCGCCTTCGTCGGCAGAGGGGCCGACCGGCGGACCGGCGCCGTTCGACACCGACGCGACGTAACCCGGCTTTTCAGCGGCCCGCCGGGTCCAGTCCCAGCGACATCCCGGCCAGGCCGCGCCGGCGCGAGGCGAGCTTGTCGGCGATCGAACGCAACTCCCGGCCGGCCGGCGAGTCGGGCGCCGACAACACCAGTGGCACCCCGGAGTCCCCGGCGGTCACCAGCGCAGGATCCAGTGGAACCTGACCCAGCAGAGGGACATCCGCACCGACCACCCTGCTCAGGCTGTCGGCGACCTGGCGTCCGCCGCCCTCTCCGAAGATCTGCATGGTCGACCCGTCGGGCATCAGCAGCCCGGACATGTTCTCGACAACGCCGACAATCCGCTGGCGGGTCTGCAGGGCGATCGCGCCGGCCCGTTCGGCGACCTCGGCCGCCGCGTGCTGCGGGGTGGTGACCACCACGATCTCCGCGCCGGGCAACAACTGGGCCACCGAGATGGCCACATCACCGGTGCCCGGTGGCAGGTCGAGCAGCAGCACGTCGAGGTCGCCCCAGTACACATCGGCGAGAAACTGCTGCAGGGCGCGGTGCAGCATCGGGCCGCGCCAGACCACGGGGGTGTTGCCCTGGGTGAACTGGGCGATCGAGATCACCTTGACGTCATGGGCGACCGGCGGCAGGATCATCGACTCCACCTGGGTGGGCCGGTCGGTGGTCCCCATCATGCGCGGTACGGAGTGTCCGTAGATGTCGGCGTCGAGCAGGCCGACCGACAACCCGCGGGCGGCCAGCGCCGCGGCGAGATTGACTGTGACGCTTGACTTTCCGACGCCGCCCTTGCCAGATGCCACCGCGTAGACCCGGGTCAGCGAGCCGGGCTGGGCGAACGGGATCACCGGCTCGCCGGCATCGCCGCGCAGCTGCTTGCGCAGTTCGGTGCGCTGCTCGTCACTCATCACGTCCAACTCCACGGTGACCGCCCCGGTGCCCGGGACGTCGGCCACCGCGGCGGTGACGCGCTCGGTGATCTCGGTCTTCTTCGGACATGCCGAGGTGGTCAGGTAGACGCCGACGTGGGTGGCGCCGCCCGCCGACACCGTGACGCTCTTGACCATGTTGAGTTCGGTGATCGGCCTGCGCAGTTCGGGGTCGATCACCTTGGCCAGCGCGGCGCGGACGGCATTTTCAAGCTCGGCGTTGTTCTCGGACATCGAGAAGTCAGCGTAGTGGCCGCGCCGATCCGCGGGTGATGCCGGGGGCGGGGGCTTACGCCGGGCCGGGCAGTGCGCCGGTAACCGGGAGGACCGGACCCGGTGCAGGCGCGGGTCCGGGGACCGGACCGGGGGCGGGTGGTGGCGGCGCCATCCACGGCAGGGGTGCCGGCGGGGCGGCCGGAGCCTCCGCCGCCGCGGGCGGCGGCATTCCGGGTACGCCCGCAGCATCGGGCGCCGGGGGCATGCCGGGCAGCGGCCCAGCGACAGCAGGCATACCGGGCAGCGGACCGGGAGCATCGGCCGGAGCGGGGCCGGGCAGCGGCGCAGCGCCGGGCAGCGGACCGGTTCCGGCCGGGCCGACGCCGGGGAGCGGACCCTCGGGCGCCATCCACGGCGGCGGCGTCATCGGCTGCATCCACGGCGGCAGGTCCGGGTTCGGTGCCTGCGACGGCGCCAGCTGTGAGGCCATGCAGATCACCTCGCACCCATGCGCCGGTCCCAGGCCCTCGACGGCCGGGCCGGGCAGCGGGCCGGGCAGCATCTGGCCAGCCGTCTGGCTGTTGCCCATGTTGAGCGCAAGCTGTGCCAGCGGGTCGCCGTTGGGCAGACCGGTCATGCCCGGGCCGAGGCCCTCGGGACGCTCGAGGTGCGAATCACCGAGGGCCGGAGCGGGGCCGACGATCGGCGGAAGATCAACGGGCGCGACACCGGTGGCGTAGGAGGCCGCCCAGCCCAGCACGTTCTGCGCGTAGGCCATCGAGTTGTTGTAGCGCAGGATCGCGGTGAGCACCTGGGCCTGGTTACGCAGGTTCAGACCGCCGCTACACAGATAGCGGGCGGTGCCCAGGGCGGCGTCGAAGATGTTCTGCGGGTCGGCTTTGCCGTCGCCGTCGCCGTCGGAGGCGAAGCGGGACCAGGTGCCCGGCAGGAACTGCATGGGACCCATCGCCCGGGCGTAGACCGGACGGCCGCCGGCGTTGCCCTGCACGATGATCTCGTTGCCCGGAAGGCTGCCGTCGAGCGTCGGGCCGTAGATCGGCCGCGCGGCGGTGCCGCTGGCGTCGGTGGCGCCGCCGTTGGCGTGGGAGGACTCGATGCGGCCGATCCCGGCCAACAGGTTCCAGCTCACCCCGCAGCCCGGCGCGGCGACCGCCATGGTCTGTTCGGCCTTGCGGTAGGCGGCCAGGGCGACGGCCGGGATCCGCATCCCGCCCGCCGAACTGATCACGGCCGCCGGCGGTGGAGGGGAAAGCGTGTTCGCGGCGAAGCGGAAGTCGGCGGGCGGCTTGGCCATCGGCACCACCGTCACGCCCTTGGTGTCCACGGGCGCGGGCAGGATGGCGGCCAGCTGCAGCTCGTCTTCGGCAGGAGCGACCGGCTTGGCGACCCGGGCGGGTGTCGCCGCAACGGCGCCGGCAAGCACGACCGGCGTCAGCACCGCGATGCCAAACACGGGAGTCCGCAGCGCGCGGCCAACCCGGTTCCCTAACCCCACCTGCCCCGTCCTCACCAGCTACCGGTCCACTGTGTTGTGAACCAAGTCACCATACATAAGTGCCGAGGCCGGCGAAACGCATCGGCGGACTTCTTATTCACCGCTGATTTTCTTCACGCACCTTATTCACCGCTGATTTTCTTCACGCGCCGTTCGGCGGTGTCCTTCTTACCGGATTTGCCCGGCTTGCGGTCAGCCGGCTGCAGGGTGTCGAGGAGTTCGCGGACCTCCTCCAGTTCCCGGCGCAGGTAGTCGCGGGTGGCCACCTCGCCGATCGCCAGCCGCAGCGCGGCCAGTTCGCGGGCCAGGAACTCGGTGTCGGCCTTGGTCTGCTGGGCGCGTCTGCGGTCCTCCTCGAGAGCCACCTTGTCCCGGTTCTCCTGCCGGTTCTGGGCCAGCAGGATCAGCGGGGCCGCATAGGCGGCCTGGGTGGAGAAGGCCAGGTTGAGCAGGATGAACGGGTAGGGGTCCCAGCGCAGCTTCACCGCGAACAGGTTCAGGCAGATCCACACGATGACGATGACGGTCTGCCAAAGCAGGTAGCGGCCGGTCCCCAGGAAACGGGCGATCGATTCGCTGACCCGCCCGACCACCTCGGGGTCGAAGTTGAACCCCGGCCGGCGCGAGGTCAGCGGGGTGTCCAGACGCTGGCGCGGATCGCTCACGTCGCATCACCCCCGCTCCCGACGCCGGACTCCTCGAAGCTCTCGCGCCAGTCGGCCGGCAGCAGGTGGTCGAGGACGTCGTCGACGGTGACCGCACCCAGCAGGTGACCCTCGTCGTCGACCACCGGGCCGCACACCAGGTTGTAGGCGGCGAAATACCGCGTCACCGCCCCCAGGGCGGTGTCCGGGTTGAGACTGGGCAGGTCGTTGTCGACGATTCCGCTGACCAGGTTGGCCGGCGGCTCGCGGAGCAGCGCCTGCAGGTGCACGCATCCCAGGTAGCGCCCGGTCGGGGTGGCCGTCGGGGGGCGAACCACGAACACCAGCGAAGCCAGGGCCGGCGTCAGGTCGGGGTCACGCACCCGCGCCAGCGCCTCGGCGACCGTGGTGTCCGGCGCCAGCACCACCGGGTCGGAGGTCATCAGGCCGCCGGCGGTGTCGGGGGAGTGGCTCAGCAGCCGTCGCACCGACTCGGAGTCCTCGGGATCCATTCGCCGCAGCAGCGCCTCGGCCTCGGTCGGGTTCATCACGCCGAGCAGGTCGGCCGCGTCGTCGGGGTCCATGGCCTCGAGCACGTCGGCGGCGCGCTCGGTGTCCAGGCCGCGCAGCAGTTCGGTCTGGTCGTCCTCGGAGAGCTCCTGGAGGATGTCGGCCAGCCGTTCGTCGTCGAGGGCCTTGATCACCTCGAAGCGCCGTTTGGCCGGCAGGTCGCGCAGCGCGTCGGCCACCTCGATAGGCCGCTGTCCCTCGAACTGGTGCAGCAGCTGGGCCACACCCTGTCCGGGCATCGCCAGACCGGACGGCGTCAGGCCGGTGACGTTCTGCCAATCCACCACCACCACGGTGCTGCGCCGGCCGAGACGGCGGTGCGTGCGCACCGCCACCCGGGTGATGATCCAGTCGCGGGTGCGGGTCTGCTCCATCCCGAGATCCACCACGAACACCTCGGCGCCGGCGAGGTCGGCCTGCTCGGGGTCGTTGACCCGCACCTGGGTGTCGAGAACCTGGCCCAGCACGAGCACTTCGCCGGGCCGCTGAACGAACCGGCGCAGGGAGACGTTGCCGGTGGTGAGGGTGACCGCATTGGGCTCGATGGCGGTGACGCGCAGGATCGGTACGAAAATCCTTTTGCGGGTGAGCAATTCGACGACCAGACCGAGCACCCGCGGTTGTTGGCGGACGATGCTGATGCTGATCACGACATCGCGCACCCGGCCCAGGGACTCGCCGTCGGGGCCCAGCACGACCATCCCCGCCAGCCGCGCCGCATATACCCTGTTCACCGACGCCATGACTACAAAGGGTAGGAGTCTGCGGGTGGAGAACGCCGATCGACCCGCCTATCGGCCGCGCAGAACGTGCTTATCGGTTCCCGGCAGTAATCCGCGGATGATCGAGAAGGCCAAAGGTTTGCCCGCCGACGAGGTCTTCCTGGACCTTGAGGACGCCGTGGCCCCCGGCGCCAAGGCGGCCGCCCGTACCGCGGTGGCCGCGGCGCTGGCAGGCCCGGGCTGGGGCGGCCAGTTGCGCGGCGTCCGGGTCAACGACTGGACGACCCCGTGGACCTACGCCGACGTGATCGACGTGGTGTCGGCCGCCGGCGCCCATGTGGATGTCGTCGTGCTGCCCAAAGTCACCGACGCCGGGCACGTGCGCGCACTGGATCTGCTGCTGACCCAGTTGGAGCGGGTGCACGGACTTCCGTTGGGCCGCATCGGGATTGACGCACAGATCGAGGACGCCCGGGGACTGCGCAACATCGACGCGATCGCCGCCGCTCCCCGGGTACAGGCGCTGGTGCTCGGGCCCGCCGATCTGATGGCGAACCTCAACATGCGCACCCTGGTCGTCGGGGAGCAGCCCGAGGGCTACGACGTCGGCGACGCCTACCACCACGTGCTGATGACCATACTCATCGCCGCCCGTGCCCACGGGTGGCCGCCGTGGACGGCCCGTACCTGAAAGTGCGTGATGTCGAGGCGTTCCGCCGGGTGGCAGGGCGTTCGGCAGCGCTGGGCTACGACGGCAAGTGGGTGCTGCACCCGGACCAGATCGCGGCCGGCAACGAGATCTTCAGTCCGCGCCAGGACGAGTACGACCACGCCGAGTTGATCCTGGAGGCCTACGACTGGCATACCTCGGCGGCCGGCGGCGCCCGGGGCGCGGTGATGCTGGGTGACGAGATGATCGACGAGGCGAGCCGGAAGATGGCTCTGGTGGTGGCGGCCAAGGGCCGCGCCGCCGGGATGACGCGCACCGGTCCCGGATTCGTGCCGGCTGGCCGCCCGGGCTAACTGCTCAGGGCGTACGCCAGCATCACCAGGTAGATCAGCAGGCCGATCACCCCGGCCGCGATACCCGCCACCGCGAGGGCGTATCCCTTCTCCCCGGTTCGCTTGATCTGGCCCATCGCGATGACGCCGGTGATGATCCCGGCCAGTGAACCGATGAAACACAGCAGTCCGCTGATGGAGCTGACGAGCGAGACGATCGCCAGCACGTTGGTGGCCCGTGTCACCGGGTAGTAGGGATAACCGTGGCCGCCCGGCTGGGGACCGCCGTACGGCGGCGGATAGCCCGGCGACGCGGGGTACGGCGGCGGGGGAGGGTAGGGGAATCCGGGACCCGGAACTCCGGGAGCTGGGTAGGGCGGCGGGGCCGCCGCGGGTGGCCAGCCCCCGTAGGCGGGGTCCGGACTGCCGTATGCCGGCGGCGGATGACCCTCGTAATCCGGCCTTTCGCCGGAGTCGCCGCTGGCGGCTGTCATGCTGTTCAACCTAGCCTATGCAGGAGGGCCCACCAGGGGCTCGAGAACCGATCGCCGAAGGAGACCAACACCCATGACCAGTCCCTTTCCGCCAGCGCAGAACCCGGGCGGGGTTCCCGGCGGCGCGGCGGGCTCGTCGCGCCGTGGTCCCCTGAGCCTGCCCACCCCGCCCAAAGGCTGGCCGGTGGGTTCCTATCCCACCTATGCCGAGGCCCAGAAGGCCGTCGACTACCTCTCCGACAACCAGTTCCCGGTCCAGCAGGTCACCATCGTCGGCGTCGACCTCATGCAGGTCGAGCGGGTCACCGGCCGGCTGACCTGGGGTAAGGTGCTGTTCACCGGCGTGGCCAGCGGCGCCTGGCTGGGCGTCTTCATCGGCCTGCTGCTCGGCATGTTCACCGGCAACATCGGCGCGGCCCTCATCGCCGCGATCCCGGCCGGTGTCATGTTCGGTCTGATCACGTCGGCTATCCCGTACTGGATGACCAAGGGCACAAGGGATTTCAGCTCCACGATGCAGCTGGTCGCCGGACGCTACGACGTGCTGTGCGATCCCCAGGGCGCCGAGCAGGCGCGGGACATGCTGGCCCGCTTGACGCTCTAGCTGTTTGCCCGGTCGTACAGTAGGCCCGGCTTCACTCACCGAAAGGCGAATGTCGTGACCATCGTTGGCGTGCGCACCCGCCGGGCAGCCGTGGTCGGCGTGGTCATGCTGAGCGTCGCCGCCGCGACGTCGTCCTGCGGTTCGGGCGGCGGCACGGTGATCAGTCTGTACACACCGGCCAGCGAGACCGGAACCTTCACCGCCGTGGCCAAGCGCTGCAACGACGAGCTGGGCGGGAAGTTCCGCATCCAGCAGTTCAGCCTTCCCAAGGGCGCCGACGACCAGCGACTGCAGTTGGCGCGCCGGATCACCGGCAACGACCACTCCCTGGACATCATGGCGATGGACGTGGTGTGGACGGCGGAGTTCGCCGAGGCCGGCTGGGCGCTCCCGCTGTCCGACGACCCGACCGGCCAGGCTGAGGCCGACGCCGCCAACGACACCCTGCCCGGCCCCCTGGAGACGGCGAAGTGGAAGGGCAAGCTCTTCGCCGCGCCGGTCACCACCAACACCCAGATGCTCTGGTACCGGCCGGATCTCGTGGCGCCTCCGCCGGCCACCTGGGATGCGATGGTGGCCGAGGCCACCCGTCTGCATGCCGAGGGCAAGCCGAGCTGGATCGCCGTGCAGGCCAAGCAGTACGAGGGCCTGGTGGTGTGGTTCAACACCCTGCTGCAGAGCGCGGGCGGCCAGGTGGTGTCCGATGACGGCAAGACCGTCACCCTGGTCGACACGCCGGAGCACCGCGCCGCCACCGTCAAGGCCCTGCAGATCATCAAGGCGGTGGCCACCGCGCCCGGCGCCGACCCGTCGGTCACCCAGACCGACGAGGGCACTGCCCGGCTGGCGCTCGAGCAGGGCAAGGCCGCGCTGGAAGTCAACTGGCCCTTCGTGTTTGCCTCCATGCTGGAGAACGCCACCAAAGGCGGGGTGCCGTTCCTGCCGCTGAACGAGAAGCCCGAACTTTCCGGGGCCATCAACGACGCCGGAACCTTCTCGCCCACTGACGAGCAGTTCCAGGTCGCATTCGACGCCAGCAAGGAGGTGTTCGCCTTCGCTCCGTATCCGGGTGTGGTCCCCGGCCAGTCGGCGCGGGTGACGCTCGGTGGGCTCAACCTCGCCGTGGCGTCCACCACCCGCCACCCCGCCGAGGCCTTCGAAGCGGTGCGCTGCATCCGCAACGAGGGCAACCAGCGCTACACCTCGATCGAGGGCGGTCTTCCGGCGGTCCGCGCATCGCTGTACTCCGACCCGGACTTCCAGAAGAAGTACCCGCAGTACGCGATCATCCGCGATCAGCTCACCAACGCCGCGGTGCGCCCGACCACACCGAACTATCAGGCGGTGTCCACGCGCATCTCGGCCACCCTGGCGCCGGTCACCCAGATCGATCCGGAAAAGACGGCCGACGAACTCGCCGACCAGGTCCAGAAGGCCATCGACGGCAAGGGGCTGATCCCGTGACGGTGACCACCCCCGTGCGCCCGGTCCGCACTGATGACCGCGCCTCCCAGCGGCGCCTGGCCTACTGGCTGATCGCGCCGGCCGCCTTCCTCATGCTGGCGGTCACCGCCTACCCGATCGTGTACGCGTTCTGGCTCAGCCTGCATCGCTACAACCTGGCCAGCCCGAACGACACCAAGTTCATCGGGTTCGCCAACTACCAGACAATCCTGTCCGACAAGTATTGGTGGACAGCCTTTTTCGTCACCCTGATCATCACCGTGATCTCGGTGGCCATCGAGTTCGTCCTCGGTCTGGCGTTGGCTCTGGTGATGCATCGCACCATCTTCGGCAAGGGCCTGGTGCGCACCGCGATCCTGATTCCCTACGGGATCGTGACCGTGGCCGCTTCCTACAGCTGGTACTACGCCTGGACGCCCGGAACCGGCTACCTGGCCAACCTCCTGCCGGAAGGCAGTGCCCCTCTGACCCAGCAGATTCCGTCGCTGGCGGTCATCATCCTCGCCGAGGTCTGGAAGACCACGCCGTTCATGGCGCTGCTGCTTTTGGCCGGCCTGGCACTGGTTCCGGAGGATCTGCTCAAGGCGGCGGAGGTGGACGGCGCCAACGCCTGGACCCGGCTGACCCGGGTCGTGATCCCGTTGATCAAGCCCGCCATCCTGGTGGCGCTGCTTTTCCGCACGCTCGACGCGTTCCGGATCTTCGACAACATCTACGTGCTCACCGGCGGCTCCAACGACACCGCGTCGGTGTCGATCCTGGGCTACGACAACCTGTTCAAGGCGTTCAACATCGGTCTCGGGTCGGCCATCAGCGTGCTGGTGTTCGTCACGGTCGCGATCATCGCCTTCGTCTACATCAAGCTGTTCGGAGCCTCGGCCCCGGGTGCTGACAACGAGGTGCGCTGAGATGGCTCAACAGGTCAACTCCCGCCGCGCCGGCTTCTGGGCCGTCATCAACATCCTGGTGGTGCTGTACGCGCTGTTCCCGGTGCTGTGGATTCTGAGCCTCTCACTCAAGCCGACCCAGGAGGTCAAGGACGGCAAGCTGATTCCGTCCCAGATCACCTTCGACAACTACAAGGGCATCTTCACCGGCGACGTCTTCACCTCGGCGCTGATCAACTCCATCGGCATCGCTCTGATCACCACGCTGATCGCCGTGGTGGTCGGCGGCATGGCCGCCTACGCGGTGGCCCGGCTCGACTTCCCGGGCAAGCGTCTGCTTATCGGCGCCGCGCTGCTGATCGCGATGTTCCCCCAAATCTCGCTGGTGACACCGCTGTTCAACATCGAACGCCGCGTCGGGCTGTTCGACACCTGGCCCGGGCTGATCATCCCCTACATCACCTTCGCCCTGCCGCTGGCCATCTACACCCTGTCGGCGTTCTTCCGGGAGATTCCCTGGGATTTGGAGAAGGCCGCAAAGATGGACGGCGCCACGCCCGCCCAGGCCTTCCGCCGGGTGATCGCCCCGCTGGCCGCCCCGGGCATCGTCACCGCCGCGATCCTGGTGTTCATCTTCGCCTGGAACGACCTGCTGCTGGCCCTGTCGCTGACGGCCACCAAGGCGGCGATCACGGCACCGGTGGCGATCGCCAATTTCACCGGCAGTTCGCAATTCGAGGAGCCGACGGGATCGATCGCCGCCGGCGCGATGGTCATCACGATCCCGATCATCGTGTTTGTTCTGATCTTCCAACGACGGATTGTCGCCGGGCTGACCTCCGGCGCGGTGAAGGGATAACGGGTTCTGCGATGGCCGAGATCGTTCTAGACCATGTGACCAAGCGTTACCCCGACGGCGCCACCCCGGTGAAGGACCTGTCGCTGACTATCGCCGACGGCGAATTCGTCATCCTCGTCGGACCGTCCGGATGCGGAAAGTCCACCACGCTCAACATGATTGCCGGCCTGGAGGACATCACCTCCGGTGAGCTTCGGATCGGCGGCGCGCGGGTCAACGACAAGGCGCCAAGGGACCGCGACATCGCGATGGTCTTCCAGTCCTACGCGCTGTACCCGCATATGACGGTGCGCCAGAACATCGCCTTCCCGCTGACCCTGGCCAAGATGGCCAAGCCGGAGATCGAGGCGAAGGTGGCCGAGACGGCCAGGGTCCTGGACCTGACGGCGCTGCTGGACCGCAAGCCCTCCCAACTCTCCGGCGGCCAGCGGCAGCGGGTCGCCATGGGCCGCGCGATCGTCCGCAACCCCAAGGCCTTTCTGATGGACGAGCCGCTGAGCAATCTCGACGCCAAGCTGCGGGTGCAGATGCGCGCCGAGATCGCCCGGTTGCAGAACCGGCTGGGCACCACCACGGTTTACGTCACCCACGACCAGACCGAGGCCATGACGCTCGGCGACCGCGTCGTGGTGTTGCGGGCGGGCGAGGCCCAGCAGATCGGCACGCCCGACGAGTTGTACAACCATCCGGCGAATCTTTTCGTCGCCGGCTTCATCGGATCCCCGGCGATGAACTTCTTCCCGGCGGTGCCGACCCCGACCGGTCTGCATCTGCCGTTCGGTGACGTGATCGGTCCGACCCCGGGGGCGTCCGGTGTGATCGTCGGGGTGCGGCCGGAGAACTTCGAGGACGCCGCACTGGTTGATCCGATGGAGCGGGCCAGATCCCTGATCTTCCGGGTCAACGCCGATCTGGTCGAGTCGCTGGGCGCGGACAAGTATGTGTACTTCTCCCTGCCCGGCGCCGGCGCGGAGTCCTCGCACCTGGCCGAACTCGCCGCCGATTCCGGGGTGGGTCACAACCGTTACGTCGCCCGGGTCTCGGCGGAGTCGACCGCGGCCACCGGTCATCCGATCGACCTCGCCTTGGACACCGCCAAACTGCACATCTTCGATGCCGCCTCCGGGGCGAACATCACCGCGTGACTGATCCGCTCGCCGCTGCCGGGCGACACCTGCGTGACCACTTCGCCGAATCCGAGCCGGATACCGCAAGCGTCACGTTTCTCGGCGTCGAGCGGATGGAGGTTCTGCGGTTCTTGTCCGATGGCGTGTATTCCTATGTGTCGCTGGGCTGTTCACGCCATCCGATGATCGAGGCCTCCGCGGCTGTCGCCGATCCGGTACGCGGGCCGCGTGCGGAGGTGGTGATGAACCTGCGCGCCGGTCAGGCGACGACCGGTCTTGCCCGCAGCCTGGCGGTGATCGCGGCAACGCCGGCGGTCGATGGCATCGTGCTCACCGATGACCTTTTGGTCGATCTGTCCACGCCGCTGTGGCAGGGTGCCCCGTTCACGGCCGTGCTGTTGGGCCGCTCCGGCATCCCTGACCTCGAACTGGGGGCTCCCCGCGATCCGGTTCGGTTCCTGTCCGCGGTGCCGATCACCCAGACTGAGGCAGCCTGGGTGCGACTCAAGGGAGCCGACGCCCTGCGGCAGGCGTGGTCCGATGACGGCGTGGACGTCCTGGACCCGTTGCGCCCCGCGTCGTCGGCGCGGGGCAACTAGTCACAGCCAGTGGTTGCGGCGGAACGTCCGGTACAGGAACGTACAGATCGCGACCATCAGCAGCAGCACCGCCGGATAGCCCCATGTCCAGCTGAGTTCGGGCATGTGCTCAAAGTTCATCCCGTAGATCCCGGCGATCGCGGTGGGGACCGCCGCCATGGCCGCCCATGCCGAGATTTTGCGCATGTCCTGGTTCTGCTGCATGCCGACTTTCGCCAGTGCCGCCTGCACCAGTGAGGACAGCATCTCGTCGTACTCGGCGATCTTGTCGGCGGCGACGATCTGGTGGTCCAGCACGTCACGCATCTGGCGCCTGACTTCTTTGACGAGCAGGTCGTTGTTGGCGGTGTTGAGCCATTCCAGGTCGTCGGTCAGGGGCGAGACCGCCCGCCGCAACTCCACGACCTCACGTTTGAGCAGATAGATCGGTTCGATATCGGTTTTGGTGCTCGGCGAGAAGGTGTTCTCCTCGATGGCGTCGACGTCGACTTCCATCGCCGCGGTGACCAACCGGTAGCTGTCCACGACGTGGTCGGCGACGGCATGCATGACCGCCGGCGGCCCGAGCCGCAACTGGTCGGGATCGGCCTCGAGCCGTTTGCGGACGTCGGCCAAACCCGTGTGGTCGCCGTGTCGAAC
This sequence comes from Mycobacterium sp., assembly GCA_046330855.1. Lineage (GTDB taxonomy): Bacteria > Actinomycetota > Actinomycetes > Mycobacteriales > Mycobacteriaceae > Mycobacterium. The sequence goes on along the minus strand of JAXLRX010000005.1, from coordinate 232,988 downwards.
CGTGACGACGAAGTTGCGACCGACGAACACCATGATCTCGCCCGTCTCGACGATCTCCCGGGCCAGCGTCACCGATTCGTGTGGCACGTAGTTCACCGTCTTGAGCACCATGAACAAGGTGTCGTCGTAGCGCTCGGCCTTGGGCCGCTGGTGGGCGTGCACCGCATCCTCGACCGCCAGCGGATGCAGTCCGAAAAGATCGGCGATGGCCTGCATCTGATCGTGGTCCGGTTCGTGCAGGCCGATCCAGACGAACGCCTGCTGTCCGGAGTCCTCGAGTTCGCGAACCCGCGCGAATGCCGCTACGGGGGTGAAGGTGCCGGGAAGCCGTGTGCCGTCCGTATAGACCGCACAATCGACGATGGCTCGGGTGACCGGTACCGGTATTCGCTGCGGGTCGACGTCATGGTCGGGATTGCGCCCGAGGACCAGAAGCGGGTGCACCGGGGGCCGCGGCCGAAACGACGCCATGCCTGCCCACCCTCTCCTCGACGGTCGATGGTCGGAATGCTACGCGCGGGTTCCGGACCTGGCGGACGGCTTTGATGACCTCGATGTCCTGTCGAGTACCCTGACGCCGTGTCTGAAACGGTGCCCGCGCCCGACCTCGTGATCGACGACGAGGAAATCTTCGCCGCCCATGTGGGCGGCAAGCTCTCGGTGGAGTTGAAGTCTCCGCTTGACACCAAGCGTGCGCTCTCCATCGCCTATACCCCCGGGGTGGCGCAGGTGAGCCGCGCGATCGCCGCCGACCAGACTCTGGCAGCCCGCTACACCTGGGCGCACCGACTGGTGGCGGTGGTCAGCGACGGCAGCGCGGTGCTCGGGCTGGGCGATATCGGCCCGTCGGCGTCACTGCCGGTGATGGAGGGTAAGTCGGCGCTGTTCAAGAGCTTCGCCGGACTGGACTCCATTCCGATCGTTCTCGACACCAAGGATCCCGACGAGATCGTCGACATCCTCATCAAACTTCGCCCGACATTCGGCGCGGTCAATCTCGAAGACATCTCCGCGCCGCGGTGCTTCGAAATCGAGCGCCGGGTGATCGAGGCCCTGGATTGTCCGGTGATGCACGACGACCAGCACGGCACCGCCATCGTGGTGCTCGCCGCGCTGATGGGGGCGTCGGCGGTGCTGGAGCGGAACATGAGCTCGCTGAAGATGGTGATCACCGGCGTGGGTGCGGCGGGCGTGGCGTGCGCCAACATCCTGCTGAAGGCGGGGCTGCGGGACATCACGATGGTCGACTCGAAGGGCATCGTGCACAGCGGGCGCGACGACCTCAACTCGGTGAAGGCCGAGCTGGCGACGCGCACCAACCCTGCCGGACGCACCGGCGGGGTGGCCGAGGCGCTGGAGGGGGCCGACGTGTTCCTTGGCCTCTCTGCGGGCAAGGTGCCCGAGGACATCATCGCCACGATGGCTCCCAACGGGATCGTCTTCGCCTGCTCCAATCCCGACCCCGAGATCCATCCGGAGATCGCCAAGCGGCATGCCGCCATCGTCGCGACCGGACGCAGCGACTTCCCCAATCAGATCAACAACGTCTTGGCCTTCCCGGGAGTCTTCCGCGGAGCGCTGGACGCCGGTGCCCGCCGGATCACCGAGAAGATGAAAGTCGCTGCCGCCGAAGCGATTTTCTCGGTGGTGGGCGACGACCTGGCTGCCGACCACATCGTTCCGAGCCCGCTTGACCCGCGCGTCGGCCCGGCGGTGGCGGCGGCGGTGGCCGCGGTCGCCGAGGGCTAGCGAAGCGCCGTGCGGGCGGGGGCGGGCCGGCGCCTGTTGCCGGCTCTGCTGGCCGTGCTCGCCGTCGCCTGCGGAACCCCCGGTGTCCGGGGGCCCTCACTGTCGGTCGGTGCGTCCACCGATCCGGAGAACATCCTGCTGGCCAACATCTACGCGGCGGGGCTGCGGTACTACGGGACCGGGGCGACCGTCGAGAGCTCTGATGATCCCCTCGTCGCCCTCGATGTCGGGAAGGTCAGCGTCGCAACGGGTTTCACCGGGCGGTTGCTACACCGATTCGACCCGGCGTCGACTGCCCGCGCGCCTGAACAGGTGTATCGCGCCATGGTCGGGGCCCTGCCCGAAGGTGTGGCCGCCGGCGACTACGCGACGGCAGCCGAGGACAAGCCCGCCCTGTCCGTCACCGAGGCCACCGCCGCCGCCTGGGGCAGCCGCGACGTGTCCGCTCTGGTGCGCAACTGCGCCCGGGTCAGCGTCGGTGCGCCGACGGGAACCAACCCGCCCGACTCGGTAGGGGAGTGCACGTTCCGTCCGCCGCGTGAGTTCGGAAACACAGCAATGCTTTTCGATGCTCTTCGCAGCGGCGATGTCACGGCAGCCTGGACCGCGACCGCCGCAACCGACATTCCCGAGGGCGTCGTCGTGCTGGTCGATCGCAAGCCCAACCTTATTCCGGCGCAGAACGCCGTGGCGCTCTACCGGCGCAACGAACTGGACCAGATGCAGTTGCGGGCCGTCAACGAGATCGCCGGCGTGCTCGACACCGCGGGGCTGGTGGGAATGATGAAGAAAGTGCGCGCGGGCGCGGATCCCCGCGCGGTGGCAGAGGAATGGCTGGCGGCCAACCCGTTGGGGCGTTAGCCCGACGACGATGCGGCCGCAAACGGCCGGGGAGGAGTTGGGCGATCGGGGGTTAGCCCGACGACGATGCGGCCGCAAACGGCCGGGGAGGAGTTGGGCGATCGGGGGTTAGCCCGACGACGATGCGGCCGCAAAGGCCGGGGAGGCGATCAGCGGCTGGCCGGCATCGAACGGCGGGCCAGCGCGACCAGCGCCTTGTGGTATCCGGGCCCGGTGATCCGAACGAACGCGTCGAGGATCTTGGCGTCGGTGCCGACGAGCACACGGGCCTTGTTCTTCGCCACGCCGTCGAGGATGATCTGCGCCGCCCGCTCCGGTGAGGTCCGGGCCATCTTGGAGTCGAACCAGGCCGCCAGTTCGGCGGTGTCGAGGCCCTCGGCGGCAGTGGCGTTGCGGGCGATCGCGGTCTTGATCCCGCCCGGATGGACGGTGGTGACCTTGACCGGCTGGTTGGCCAGGATCATCTCCTGGCGCAGCGCCTCGGTGAACCCCCGCACCGCGAATTTCGCCGAGTTGTAGGCGGCCTGGCCGGGCACCGCGAAGATGCCGAACACACTGGAGATGTTGATGACGTGCCCGTCGCCGGAGGCGATCAGGTGCGGCAGGAAGGCCTTGGTGCCGTTGACCACGCCCCAGTAGTCGACGTCCATCACCCGTTCGATGTCCTTGAACGGCATGATCTCCACGTCGCCGGTGTGGGCGATCCCGGCGTTGTTGTAGATCTGGTTGACCTTGCCGAAGTGGCCCTTGACCTCGTCGGCGTAGAGCAGGAAACGCTCGCGTTCGGTGACGTCGAGGCGGTCGGCCTTGACCGGTGCGCCGATCGACAGCAGGCGGTCCTCGGTGACCTTCAGGCCCTGGGTGTCGACGTCGCTGATGGCCAGCGACGCCCCGGACCGGCCCAACTCGATTGCCAGCGCCTGGCCGATTCCCGAACCCGCGCCGGTCACGACTGCCACTTTGCCGGCGAATCCCTGCATGAAAGCTCCTATTTGACGGGTGTCGAGTTCGGTTCCAGCCTAACAGCGCGGATTCGGAACGGTAACGGCCGCGCAGGCCCCTACGATGCCTACATCATGAAGTTCAGTTATCTGACGGGTGCGGTGATTCTGGCTGCAGGGCTGGCCGGCGGAGTGTTCGCCGCGCCCGCGCAGGCCGACCCGGCCAACAACGTCACCGACTTCCTGAACAGCTTGGACAGCCTGGGGCTCGGCGGTATCGACCCCGCCAAGGCGGTCTCGGTCGGCCAGTCGCTCTGCCCGGTCCTTGCCGAGCGTGGACAGAACACCGCCGACATCGCCTCCACGGTGTCCGACGCCATCGGCCGCCCGCTCGGGCCGGCGACGATGTTCACCGGTGCTGCCATCTCATTGCTCTGCCCGAAAGCAATCGAGAACGTCAGCAACGACTTGGCCAACGGCAAGCTGATTCCGATTCCGATCTTCGGCAACTAGGAGTGACGCGGCGGCCGTGGTGATGGCATGCTGCCTCGCATGCGTCCGAACACCGCGGTTCATGCCGGAGCCCATTTCCTCGAGCACGAGGCCGTCCCGGCCGACCAGGTGGTCGACGGCCGGCCGCGTACCGGAGCCACCACTCTCGGGCGGTTCGGCGGCCTGGAGGTCGGCGTGTGGGAGATGACCCCCGGGGTTATGCGCGACGTCGAGAGCGACGAGGTGTTCGTCGTGCTCGCCGGGTCGGCGCTCGTCGAATTCGACGACGGCACAACCCCGTTGACGGTGGGTCCGGGTGATGTGGTCCGGCTTGCCGAGGGCGCCCGGACGGTGTGGACGGTGACAGAGACGCTGCGGAAGGTCTACCTCACCTAGCGTGTCGCCGAGGGGGGATATGCACACAACCGCTCACGTGGATGGCGCCCCGAGATTGAAGTCTCGCAGGGGTTTAGCTGGAAAAGGCCTGCCTAGCGTCAATCTCGGCGGGTGGTGAAGCGCGGGGGGACGCGAGGGGAACGACGGGCTACACCCGCCGGGGGCGGCCAGGCGCGGCGCTGCGCGCCTTAGCCGAACGCCTCGTCGAGGATCTCCTGCTGCTCGACGGCATGCACCTTCGACGAGCCCGACGACGGCGCCGACATCGCGCGCCGGGAGATCCGCTTGATCCCGGTCAGCTTGTCGGGCAACAACTCCGGCAGTTCCAGGCCGAACGTCGGCCACGCGCCCTGGTTGGCCGGCTCTTCCTGTACCCAGAAGAACTGCCGGGCATTGGGATACTCGTCCAGGGTGGTGGCCAGCCGCCGCTTGGGCAGCGGAGCCAGCTGCTCGATGCGCACGATCGCGACGTCCTCGCGGTTGTCCTTCTGCTTGCGCGCCTGGAGTTCGTAGTAGATCTTGCCGCTGGTAAGCAGGATTCGGGTGACCTTCGAGCGGTCGCCGTCGCCGTCGGTGTAGGTCGGCTCCTCCATGATCGAGCGGAACTTCTGCTCGGTGAAGTCGCGCAGGTCGCTGACGGCGGCCTTGTTGCGCAGCATCGACTTCGGGGTGAACACGATCAGCGGCCGGTGCACACCGTCGAGGCCGTGGCGGCGCAGCAGGTGGAAGTAGTTCGCCGGCGTCGAGGGCATCGCGATGGTCATCGACCCCTCGGCCCACAGCTGCAGGAACCGCTCGATCCGCCCGGAGGTGTGGTCGGGGCCTTGCCCCTCGTGGCCGTGCGGCAGCAACAGGACCACATCGGAGAGCTGTCCCCACTTGGCCTCACCGGAACTGATGAACTCGTCGATGATCGACTGCGCCCCGTTGACGAAGTCGCCGAATTGCGCCTCCCACAACACGATTGCCTCGGTGTTGCCCACCGAGTAGCCGTACTCGAAGCCCACTGCGGCGTACTCCGACAGCGGCGAGTCGTAGATCAGGAACCGGCCGCCGTTGGGGGTGCCGTCGGGGTTGAGGGTCAGCAGATCCAGCGGGGTGAACTCGGCGCCGGTGTGCGGGTCGATCACCACGGCGTGCCGCTGGGTGAAGGTGCCGCGCTTGGTGTCCTGTCCGGACATCCGGATGAGCTTGCCCTCGGCCAGGAAGGTGCCCAGCGCGAGCAACTCGCCGAAGGCCCAGTCCACCTTGCCCTCGTAGGCCATCTCGCGGCGCTTCTCCAGCACCGGCTTGACCCTCGGATGCACGGTGAAGCCCTCCGGAACCTGAAGGTGCGCGTCGCCGATGCGGGCCAGCAGCGCCTTGTCCACCGCTGTCGTCATCCCGCGCGGGATCATCTGCGCGGTCTCCACCGACTCACTGGGCTCGATGACCTGCTTCTCGAGCTCGCGCACCTCGTTGAACACCTGCTCGAGTTGGCCCTGATAGTCGCGTAGGGCGTCCTCGGCCTCCTTGATCGAGATGTCGCCGCGGCCGATCAGCGCTTCGGTGTAGCTCTTGCGGACCCCGCGCTTGGTGTCGATGACGTCGTACATCGCCGGATTGGTCATCGACGGGTCGTCGCCCTCGTTGTGCCCGCGCCGGCGGTAGCACAGCATGTCGATGATGACGTCCTTGTTGAACTGCTCGCGGAAGTCCATCGCCAGCCGGGCCACCCAGACGCAGGCCTCCGGATCGTCGCCGTTGACGTGGAAGATCGGAGCCCCGATCATCTTCGCGACGTCGGTGCAGTACTCCGCGGAGCGGGAGAACTCGGGCGCGGTGGTGAACCCGATCTGGTTGTTGACGACGATGTGGATCGTGCCGCCGGTGCGATATCCCTTGAGCAGGGCCAGGTTCAGCGTCTCGGCCACCACGCCCTGGCCGGCGAACGCGGCGTCGCCGTGCAGCATGAGGGGCACCACCGTGAAATCGCGGGCGTTGCCGTCGGCGTCGACGCCGTCGATGAGGTCCTGCTTGGCGCGGACCAGGCCCTCCAGCACCGGGTCGACGGCCTCCAGGTGCGACGGGTTGGCCACCAGCGACACCGCAATGTCGTTGTCGCCGAACATCTGGATGTAGGTGCCGGTGGCGCCGAGGTGGTACTTCACGTCGCCGGAGCCGTGGGCCTGCGACGGGTTCAGGTTGCCCTCGAACTCGCTGAAGATCTGCGAGTACGGCTTGCCGACGATGTTGGCCAGGACGTTGAGCCGCCCGCGGTGCGGCATGCCGATGACCACCTCGTCGAGGCCGTGCTCGGCGGCCTGGTCGATCACCGCGTCCATCATCGGGATCACCGACTCGGCACCCTCCAGCGAGAAGCGCTTCTGTCCAACGTATTTGGTCTGCAGGAAGGTTTCGAACGCCTCGGCGGCATTCAGCTTGGACAGGATGTACTTCTGCTGGGCCACCGGCGGCTTGTCGTGGCGGACCTCGATGCGCTCCTCCAGCCACTTCTGCTGCTCGGGTTCGAGGATGTGGGTGTACTCCACGCCGACGTGCCGGCAGTAGGCGTCGCGCAGCACCGAGAGCACGTCGCGAAGCTTCTTGTGCTGCTTGCCCGCGAAGCCGTCGACCTTGAACTCCCGGTCGAGGTCCCACAGTGTCAGTCCGTGGCTGAGCACGTCGAGGTCGGGGTGCATGCGGAAGCGGTTCTTGTCCAGCCGCAGCGGGTCGATGTCGGCCATCAGGTGGCCGCGATTGCGGTACGCCGCAATCAATTCGATGACCCGGGCGTTCTTGTCGACGATCGAGTCCGGATTGTCGGTGCGCCAGCGCACCGGCTCGTAGGGGATGCCGAGGTCGAAGAAGATCTCGTCCCAGAAGTCGTCGGAGAGCAGCAGGTTGTGGATGGTGCGCAGGAAGTCGCCGGACTCCGCGCCCTGGATGATGCGGTGGTCGTAGGTCGACGTCAGCGTGATCAGCTTGCCGACGCCGAGTTCGGCGATGCGCTCCTCGCTGGCGCCCTGGAACTCCGCCGGGTACTCCATGGCGCCGGCGCCGATGATCGCGCCCTGCCCGGACATCAGCCGCGGTACCGAGTGCACGGTGCCCAGCGTGCCGGGGTTGGTCAGCGAGATCGTCACGCCGGCGAAGTCCTCGGCGGTGAGCTTGCCGTCCCTGGCCCGTCGCACGATGTCCTCGTAGGCGGCGACGAAATCGGCGAATCCCTTTGTCTCACAACCCTTGATAGCCGCGACGACGAGGGAGCGCTTGCCGTCCTTACCCTGCAGGTCAATGGCCAGGCCGAGATTGGTGTGCGCCGGGGTGACGGAGTTGGGCTTGCCGTCGATGACGGCGAAGTGGCGGTTCATGTTGGGGAACTTCTTGACCCCCTGCACGATCGCGTAGCCGAGCAGGTGGGTGAAGCTGATCTTGCCGCCACGGGTGCGCTTGAGGTGATTGTTGATGACAATGCGGTTGTCGATCATCAGGGTGGCCGGGATGGCCCGCACGCTGGTTGCGGTCGGGATCTCCAGGGAGGCGTCCATGTTCTTCACCACGGCCGCCGCGGCGCCGCGCAGAACCTGGGTCTCCTCGGCGGCGGGCCGGGGTGCCGGCGCGGCGGGAGCGGGGGTGGCAGCGGGAGCCGGGGACGGCGGGGTCGCGGCGGCAGCCGGTACCGGGGCGGGAACCGGTGTCGAGGCGGGCGCCGGGGCTGGTGTCGGAGCCGCCGACGGCGCAGCGGCGGGGGCCGGCGGGGCTGCGGGTGCCCCGTTTCCGACAGAGCCGCCATGGCCGGTGGGCTCCGGACGGTAGTCCACCAGGAACTCGTGCCAGCTCGGGTCCACCGAGGACGGGTCGTCGCGGAACTTGCGGTACATCTCCTCGACGAGCCATTCGTTCTGGCCGAAAGGTGAACTTGCAGTGCTCACGGAGTCGCTCGCCTCGATTCTGATGCCCGGATGCCCTCGCGTGCCGCTGACGTGGCACGGTCCCCGCACCTGCCGCGATGGCCGGTGGACGACGCCTCAAGGCTATCTCTTATCCGGTGTTCCCGAAGCACGTCAGGCGCATGCCCGACGGGGACAATCCGGGTTACTGCGCCTCCTCGATAGCCGGAAGATCCTCGATGCCCGGGACCACGTGCAGGGTTCCCGGCCAGCGGGCGGGCGCGGGTCCGAAGCCGACGCGGGCGTTGTCGACGATCTTCTTGCCCATCATCCGGTTGCCGCCACCGCCGATCGCGGCACCGATGCCCACCGGCAGCATCTTGCCGAAGGCCATGGCGGTCCGCTTGATCGTGTACTTCTTGACGAAGTACTGCATGAGTCTGGCGTTGAGTTGGGAGACCACCGGCAGCGGCAGCAGTTCGGCCTCGGCGAGCCAGGCGCCGCTGGTGCGCCCGGGACCGAGAAGGTCCTTGACCGCGCCCTTTCCCGCGTCCCCGACGAGTGCCGCCAGCACCAGCGTGCGCCGTCGCTCCCGGTCCTCCACCGGGATGCCGTGGACGTCGGCCACCGCGAGCACGAACGCCGCGGTGGCCTCCAGGAACAGCATCGTTTCGCCGGCGACCGCGGACAGCGCTGTCAGGGTCCCGATACCGGGGAAGGCGGCCGCCGAGCCGACCGCGGCGCCGCTGGCCATCACCGCCGCCAGGTAGTGCTTCTCCAGCTTGGTGACGATCTCGGCCGGAGTGGCTCCGGGGTTGGCGCGGCGCAGTCGCGCGACGTACGCGCGTACGGCCGGCGCCTGCAAGCGGGTGCTGGACTCCAGAATGTGGGAGAGGACCTTGGCGGACATGCCCGCGTCCTCGGACCGCGCCGGCAGGTTCTCCGGCGTCTGCTTGCGGCGAAGCCTCATGGCGAGCCTTCCTCTGGGCCCGGACCGTCCTCCGGGCGTGACGCCAGGCTAACGAACGGGCGCGCTCCCGGAGTGCCCGACGGTGATCCTGCTCACCGGGCGCGTCAGTGCTGGCCGGTGTCGGCGTAGCGCAGCACCGCTCCGACGCCGTCGGCCGGAGTGAGCCGCTCGTCTGTGCAGACCAGCGAGGCCCCGGTCGTGACGGCCAGCAACGGCAGCGCCTCGTCGGCCGGCAGCACGCGGTCGGGGGAGCCGCCCAGCGCGGAGACGGTCGCGGCGTCCGGCCCGCACATGAGCAACTGATCGTGGTCGGCCACCACGGTGCGTCCGCCGAGATCGCCGATGATGAGCGTGTCCACCGCGCCGTCGCGCAGCGCGGCGGTCACCTCCGCCAGACCCTCGACGGCCAGACCGGTGCCGCGGCCGGCGGCGAACCGCTCCACCGCATCGGCCAGAACCGCCAGCCGCCGGTTGGCGAACTCCTCGGCGATCTCCCGGTGTACCTCGTCGGGGTCGGTGCCGGCGGTGCGTCCGCCGCCCTGCAGTTGCACCGCTTTGGCGGCGATGCGTTCGGGCAGCTCGGCCACCAGCTCGGCCCGCGCCGCGACCTCGCCGGTGATGAACACGACGTCGGCCGTCTCGCTCACCCGCGTCAGATGGTCGGCGACGTCGCGGATGTTCTTGCGGACCGCTTCCTCGACCCGGCCCTGTGGGCCGCCGTACCCCGCGGTATCCGCCTTGTGCGCCTTGTGCACGGGATACGCCGATCCCTCGACCGTCTCGCCGGCCACCCGGCCGTCGTCGTGAACGGAGATGTCCGCTCCGGTGTGGTCCACCGCCGCCAGAACCCACGAGACATGCGGGATTCCGTGCTTGACGACGGGCAGGATGTAGGGCAGTTCGGAAACCCGGATGGCGGTCGTTACCGGGGGCACCGCCAGGTGCTGGTCCAGGACGATGTCCGTCCCGGAGGCGATCACGCCGCGGCCGCTGCGCCCGACGGGCGGGTGCTTGGCCCGCACGGCGGTCTCGATGGCCTCGATGACACCGGCGTCCACGGACTGTTCCTCGAGATGTTTGCGGATATCGCGCAGCCGTGCGTCGAGCTGCGCGGTCGCGTCGGCGGTGTCATGGGAGTCGTCGAAGTAAACCGAGACGACCTGTCCCGTGGGAGATGGGGAAGCAGGGATCAATCGGCGAAATCGGTCGGCGTGCATGGCCGTAAACCTAACAGCCGCATGTCCGGCGCCGGCGCGCCGATTCAGGCCTCCGAACGTGGGGGAGCCTTCTTTGCCGCGGCTTTCTTGGCCGGGACCTTCTTTGCGGGAGCCTTTTTGGCCGGCGCCCTTTTGGCCGGCGCCTTCGTCGCGACGGCCTTTTTGGCCGGCGCTGGGGTGACGAGCGGCTGTGATCCGTTCTCGTCGACGAATTCCTGCCCGATCGCCTCGGCGAGTTCCTCCTCGCGGGACTCCAGGTCGGCAAGCTGGCGCGACACCAGCGCGGATCCAACCCCCATCGCCACAGCCACGGGCCAGTCGATCAGATTGATCGCCGCCAGCCCGCCCAGGGCCGCGTAGATGGCGAGCTGCCGCGGCGAGGGCACCGGGACCCGGCCGACGAGTGGCAACTGCACCGAGTACACCTTGCCCTCGGCTACCTGGCGAGAGGCTGCGCGCTGGGCCGCGAGGAGTTTGTCTGTCAAGAACATGTTCGTGTCCTATTCACTCGGGTGATCCGTGGAGGTCACCGGCACCGTTTCTGCTTGCCCTATGACGGATGGATTCAGCTTGGCCGGACCCGAGGCCCTTGTCGACCTCGGGGCACGGGTTCTCACTCCCGTCGTCCGGGAGCTCTACGCCGTCCTGGTCCAATTCGGCCTCGTCGTGGTCGAGTGAGGCGTCTGGAACCGGAAGCAGACGTTCCAGCAGCGCGGGTGCGTAGAGGCTGAGCAGCGAGGCGACCCCGGTGGCCAGGAAGGCCTGACCCCAGCCCAGCGGGTCGATCGGCGTGCAGCCGAACAACTGGCTCAAGCCGGGCGTGCTGATCACGCCGGCGAGCGCGAGGAACGATCCCGCCGCCGTCGCCACCACCAACGGGCTGCGCGAGTCGGCCAGCGTCTGGGTGAGTTGCGTGCTGACCAGACCGATCAGGGCGATGGTCGCCGCGCGTCGCTGCGGTCCGGTTAGCCGCCCCAGAGCCCAGGCCAGCGTGGCGCCGGCGGTGGTGGCGGTGCCGCGGACGGCGATGGCCCGCCACATCGCGGCCTCGTCCCGGTCGAGAGTTCGTGCCCCGTCGTTGCTACTGACCGCCAACGCTGCGGCCGGCAGCGCGTCGGTGAGCATGTTGACCAACAGCATCTGACGGGCGTTGAGCACCGATCGTCCGGTGGCCAGAGTCGTGAGCAGGGCGAACATCACCTCCCCGGCGTTGCCGCCGAGCAGCACGGACACCGCCGACTGCACCCGTCGCCACAGCTGTTCGCCTTCGTCGAGTGCGGCGAGCAGCGCTTCGATGCGGCCGTCGAGCAGCAGCATGTCGGCCGCGGTCCGGGCGGGATCACTGCCACTGGCCGCGACCGCGATCCCCACGCTGGCGGCGCGGATGGCGGCAGCGTCATTGGCGCCGTCACCGACCATCGCGGTGACCGCGCCGCCGCGCTCCAGTGTCTGGACCACGTCGATCTTGTGTTCCGGTGACATCCGGGCGAAGACCAATCGGTCGGCGACGGCCTCGGCGCGTTCGTCGGCCGACATCGCCTCCCATTCGGCGCCGGTGACCACCTGATCCTCGGTGACGGTCAGGCCCAGTTCGTTGGCGATCACCGTTGCCGTGATCGGGTGGTCGCCGGTGATCAGGCGCACACCGATTCCGCGCTCACCCAACGTCGCCAGAAGTGAAGCCGCAGTCGCCCGCGGGGTGTCGGCCAAGCCGATCAACCCGATCGGTTTCAGCGCGGTCCGGCACAACCGCTCCATCGCTGCGGGGTCGGTGGCGGCGCGTGCGGCCTGCCGGGAGGTCAGCGTGCGCTCGGCGACGACCAGTACCCGCAACCCCTGGGCGGCCAGTTCGGTGACGAGGGGCGTCAGATCGGGAGTCCCGCGGGCCAGCGCCGCCGAGATGACCTCCGGCGCGCCCTTGATCGTCAAGCGAGTCCCGGTCAGTGCGGCGGCGAACGGCCGCCCGGACTGGAACGGCAGGTGGCTGTGACGTTGCCCGTCGGCGATGTCGCCGGCGGCTAGTCGGATCGCCTCGTCGGTGGCGTGGTCGGCCTTGCCGTCGTGGCTGACGATCGTGCTGGCCGCCGCGGCGATGACGGCGTCGTGGGCGTGGCCACCTATGGGCTGTATGCGTTTGACCCGCAGGCGGTTCTCGCTGAGGGTGCCGGTCTTGTCGAAGCACACGATGTCGAGGCGGGCCAGCGCCTCCACCGAATTCGGATTGCGGATCAACACGTGCTGGCCGCTGAGTTTGCGCGCTGCCGCCAGTTGGGCGAGCGTGGCCACCAACGGCAGGCCCTCCGGGACGGCCGCCACACTGACCGCCACCGCACTGCTGGCCGCCGACCGCAGCGTCGACCCGCGCAGCGCACTCAACAGCCCGACCAGCGCACCTCCGCCGAGGGTCCAGGGCAGAGCGCGGCTCGTGATCCGGGCCAGTTGATGCTGCAAACCGATTTGCCGAGTGGTTCTGGGCGCCATGGCGATTGCGCGCATCACCTCCGTGCTGTTGCCTACCGCGGTCACCACCGCGAGCCCGGTTCCGGCGACGACGGTGCAGCCGGCGTAGATCATGCAGGCGCGTTCCGCCAGGGGAGCCCCCGGCGTCGGATCCGTCTGCTTGGGAACCGGCAGCGACTCCCCGGTCAGTCGGGACTCGTCCACTTCGACGTTGTCTTCCTCGATGAGCCGCGCGTCGGCGGGCACCACCTCGCCGGCGCGCACCTCGATGACGTCGCCGGGACGCAGCGCAGTGGCGGGCACGTCCTCGGCGGCCCGGGCGTCGAGTGGTCCGACCCGCCGTCGGGCCGGCGGGTCCTGAACGGCCAGCAGCCGACGCAGCCGCCGTTCGGCATTCAGTTGCTGCTGGGCCGAGAGCCCGGCGTTGGTCAGCAGCACGCTGCTGACCAACGCGGCGTCGAGTGGTGAGCCGAGCAGGGCGCTTGCGATGGCGCCGGTGGCCAGGATGGGGGTGATCGGGTCGGCGAGATTGGCCCGGAACTCCCCGGCGAGGTCGCCGGCCAGTGACCACGCCGTCGTTCCCGCGCGGCGGGCGAATCGTGCCGGCGCCAGCAGTATCGAGGGACTCCCCGGCGGCGTCGCGGGAACCGACGGGGGGCGCGGCAGCAGACGACGCACCTCCTCGATCGACAGCCCATGCCACTCATGGCCCGGTTCGGGGCTGGGCAGCGGCTCTTCGAAAACCTTCCTGCCAGAACGGAATCCGGTCCACAACCCAGCGAAGACGCTGGTGTTGACGGCGTCCGGTCCATAGCCCGGCACGCCGGGAATCAGCATCAGGGCGCCGATCGCCGAACTCGACAGGGAAAGGCGGACCCCGCGGGTGCTGGCGGCCTGGGCGGCGGGGATTGCCCGCAGGATCCGCCAGGCGGCAGGGAGATCCGGCACGAAGAGATCGGCGCCCCACGGCGGGCCCTCGCCGCGGGTTATGCCGATGGTGATATCGGCCTCGTGCTGGACGGTCATCTCGGATGTGGTCAGGAACACCACCGTCGCACCGTCGAGCCGCAGGGTGGAGACGATGTTGGCGAGCGCGTCGTCGAGGGAACCGGCCGCGGGATACAGGCTGTCGAAACCCTGCCGCAGCGAGCGCAGGCCGTCATCGTCCACCGACACCACCCGGGCTCCTGTCCGGCGGGCCGCACCGACGACCGCGGTGGCGAACGGGTCCCGCAGGGGACTCACCAGCGCCTCACCCTTGCCGCCGGCCCCCGTAATCGAGGAGAACGGATGCCAGCCGGGACCGATCACACCGGCCTCGAGTGCCTCCTGCGCGGCCCGCCAGGCCGCGTTGCGCCGGGAACCGGCCACGCCGCGCACGCGGGTGACCATCAACTCGGCGGAGTGCAGTGCGCGCGGATCGATGACGATGGCATCGACGCGATCCAGGGCCCGCAGTGAGCGCGGCCGCACGACCACGGTGTCGTGGTGGACGATCAGGCCGCGGGTCACCGCGCAGCCGAAGGCCTCCCGGGCCGCCTTGGCGGGCTTGGGTGCCGACACCAACGCCGCGGCCCCGGCGACCGTCGGGCTGCGCGACAGAGCGCCGATCACTGCAGCGGCGCTCAGCCCGACCCAGCCCGCCCGGTTGGCGTATTCCTCGCCGGGTCCGTCGGCGAACACCGTTGTGCCCCTTGATGGCTCACCCCCATCGGGGCTCTGTGCGGCGAGGTCCGGCTCACGACGATGCCAGGCCCGGCGCACCGTCCAGGCTTCGTCGGCGAGCAGCGCACGGGAGGCCGCCTCGGCCGCGGCGGCCGTCGGCGAGACCGTGAGCACGTTGGCCGTCGCGTTCAGCACTGTCAGCAGGAGGTCGGTTCCCTCGTTTCCCAGTCTGCGCACGAGACGGTGGCGGATGCCGGGGACCTGCTCTGCCAGGGTCGGTGCAACCGAGACCAGATTGGGCAGCCCGGGAAGCCGCATCGTCGCACCAGCCAGCGACAGGCCCAGGCCGGCGGTTGCGGCTGCCGCGCTGAACATCCTGGCCAACAACAGAGCGTCGTCACCGGGCAGCGTCAGGGGGTGCTGGCGGGTGGACCGGGTGCGGGCTCGCCGCTCGGCGTCGGCGACGACGGCCGCCAGGTTGCGTGGCGGGCTCGCCGGCTCCACCGTCACCACGATGCGCGCGACGGATCGGTTGATCACCGCATCGATGACGCCGGGGACCGCCCGCACGCTGGCGAGCACTTCCCCGGCGATGGCGTCCGCGTCCGGCCCGGACAGTCCGCGGACCTCGATCCAGCGCCGCCTACCGTGCCGGCTGCTGCGTCGCGCCGGCGGGCCGCCGATTGCCTCGAGGGCCATGTCGGCGACGGTCCGGGCGCCCGGTACGACCTCGAGTGCCGCCCCACCTGCCCGGACGGCCGCTGACCCGCCGACGAGGGCGGCGGATCCGGCCAGCCCCGTGGTCACCGCCGTGACGGTCATCGCGGCGTGCAGGCCCGATGATGCAACCCGCCCGGGTAGGCCCAGGGCGGCACCCAGACCCGGCACCTTCGGCGGTCGCGACACGCTGGTCACCATACCGAGCGTAGGCGAACAAACCCCAGGTCACGCCGATCAGCACTGGTGGCTCATCCCCCGCGGGACTGCGGCCCCCGCAGGGCTGGCAGCATCGGTGGCCATGGCGACCGAAGAGCAGGCCAACCCGTGGAACGCGCTGTGGGCCATGCTCATCGGGTTCTTCATGATTCTGGTCGATTCCACGATCGTCGCTGTGGCCAACCCGAGCATCATGGCCGCCCTGCACATCAGCAGCTACGACAGCATCATCTGGGTCACCAGCGCCTACCTGCTCGCGTATGCGGTGCCGCTGTTGTTGTCCGGCCGCCTCGGTGACCGGTTCGGTCCCAAGAACCTCTACATGGCGGGGTTGGCGGTGTTCACCGTCGCGTCGCTGTGGTGCGGACTGTCCGGGTCCATCGGGATGCTCATCGCCGCGCGTGTGGTCCAGGGCATCGGGGCCGCGCTGCTGACACCGCAGACGCTGTCGACCATCACCCGTATCTTCCCGCCGGAACGCCGCGGTGTGGCGCTGAGCATGTGGGGGGCGACCGCCGGGGTGGCCACCCTGGTCGGGCCCCTGGCCGGTGGCGTGCTGGTGGACCGCTTCGGCTGGTCGTGGATCTTCTTCGTCAACGTGCCGATCGGCGTGATCGGATTGGTGCTGGCCGCACGGCTGATCCCGGTTCTGCAGACCCATCCGCACCGCTTCGATCTGCTGGGGGTGCTGCTTTCCGGCGTGGGTCTGTTCCTCATCGTCTTCGGCCTGCAGGAGGGTCAGACCCAGGACTGGTCGACCTGGATCTGGACCACGATCGGCGCCGGACTGGTGTTGATGGCGGTGTTCGTCTACTGGCAGTCGGTCAACAAGAACGAACCGCTGATCCCGCTAGCGATCTTCGCCGACCGGGACTTCAGCCTGGCCAACGTCGGTATCGCGGTGATCGGCTTCGCGGTGACGGCGATGATCCTGCCGGTGATGTTCTACGCGCAGTCGGTGTGCGGGCTGACCCCCACCCGTGCGGCGCTGCTGACCGCGCCGATGGCCGTCGCGTCCGGGGTGCTCGCGCCGTTCGTCGGCCGCGTCGTCGACCGCTCCCACCCGCGGCCGATCATCGGTTTCGGTTTCTCCACACTGGCCGTCGCGATGCTGTGGCTCTCCGTCGAGATGACGCCGCAGACTCCCATCTGGCGCCTGGCCCTGCCGCTGGGCGCGATGGGCATCGGTATGGCGTTCATCTGGGCTCCGTTGGGCGCCACGGCAACTCGCAATCTGCCGCCCCGGCTGGCCGGTGCGGGTTCCGGCGTCTACAACACCACCCGGCAGGTCGGCTCGGTGCTCGGCAGCGCCGGCATGGCGGCCTTCATGTCGGCGCGCATCACCGCTGAACTGCCGGCCACATCGATGGGCGCTCCACCCGGGGAGTCCGACGTCACGCACTTGCCGGCGTTCCTGCACGCCCCGTTCGCCGCCGCCATGTCGCAGTCGATCCTGCTGCCCGCCTTCGTGGCGCTCTTCGGTGTCCTGGCGGCCATTTTCATGATCGGTGCGGTACCCGGCCGGACGGCCGCGGCGGCGCCCGCGGAGATCAACGACGAGTCGCTCGGCGGGTATGACGTCGGCGCCCCCACCTACGGCCGGCACGCCGTGCGTCAGCCGAACAGCACCGCCGGGTTGAGGTAACCGGTCGGGTCGAGGGCGGCCTTGACGGTCCGCATCACGGCGATGTCGGCCGGTTGTCTCGACATGGGGAGATAGGCCCGTTTGCGGCTGCCGACGCCGTGTTCGGAACTGACGTTACCGTGATGGGACGCAATGAGTTCCATCATCTCGGGGTAGATCGACCCCTCCCGGGCGGCGTCGCAGCGCAGCACGTTCAGGTGCAGATTGCCCTCACCGACATGGCCGAACAGAATGGGCAGCGCTCGCGGCGCGTGCCGGGCTATCAGCGCCGAGGAATCCGCCGCGAACGCGGGGATCGCTGAAAGGGGAAGCGACACATCGAATTTCACCGGCGGTCCGAAAAGCCCCACCACCTCGGCCATGACCTCACGCAGCTGCCACAGCCGCTGACAGCCCACCGGGTCGGTCCCCACCGCCGCCGGCCCGGCCAGCGGCGCGGTGTCGAGCACCGCCGCCAACCGCTCGGTGGGATCGGACTCCCCGGCCAGTTCGGCCAGCAGCAGCCAGTCACCGGACACCGGCGCGGGCGTGTCGAGGTGTTCGGCGGCCAGCCCCGCCGCGCGGCCGTCGACGAGTTCCAGTGCGGCGATGCATTCCAGGTCGCGCAGCACCCGGCCGGTGCCGACCAGTGCGGCGAGGTCGGCGAAGCCGCACACCGCGGTGACCCGGTGGGCCGGCTGCGGATGCAGCCGGAGGTCGACGGCGGTGATGATGCCGAGGGTGCCCTCGGCGCCGACGAAGAGTGCGGCCAGGTCGTAGCCGGTGTTGTCGTGGCGGACATGGGAGTGGCGGTGCACCAGCGATCCGTCGGGCAGGGCGACGTCGAGCCCCACCACCTGGGCGCCCATGGTGCCGTAGCGCACGGTGCGGAGCCCTCCTGCGTTGGTCGACGCCATACCGCCGACTGTGGCCGAATCCCGCGCAGCCAGGTCGACCCCGAACAGCAGACCGGCGCCGGCCGCGGCCCGTTGAAGGTCGGCCAGCGTCACCCCGGCTTCCACCCGCACCTGACGCTCGACGGTGTCGACATCCCCGATGCGGGTGAGCCGCTCGGTGGACAACAGCACGTCGTCGTGCTCCGGCACCGTGCCGGCCACCAGGGAGGTGCGCCCGCCCTGCACCGTCACCGCAATGCCGTCGTCGCGGCAGGCCTTGAGCACCGCGGCGACCTCCTCGGCGCTGCCCGGTCGCACCAGGGCACGCGCCGTGCCGCGGTAGCGCCCGGTCCAGTCGACACTGCGGCCTGCGAGGACGTCCGGATCGGTGCTGACGTGCGCCGCGCCGACGATGGCGGACAGGCGATCGACCGGCGCGGTCATGCGACCACCTTAGGGCCGGCGGTCAGATCACCCGGTGTTGCCGATCAGTTCGACGCCGTTGCCGTTCCAGTGGAACCTGACCACGCTCTGCAGGCCCATCCCGCCGGCGAAGCTCAGCGCGACGATGTCGCCGGTGCTCTGGGTGGGGTCGAATCCGTTGAAGCCGTAGGTGTCCGGCACACCGCTGGGGATGTACTTGCCGAGGTGGAACAGCACCGCCCGGGTGTTGGGGTTGTCGGCGTTGGTGTTCGCCTTCACGATCACCGCCGACAGCTGCGCGCACTCGTTGTAGTTCCCGGCGACCGGTTCGGGGTTCCAGCCCTGGCCGCTGCGCGGGTCCTTGGGCAGTTCGGAGACCGCCTTGGCGATCGCCGGGGCGGCCAGGTTCACCGCGCACGGATCCGGTTGCGGCGGCCCCGGCGGCGGGGGTGGTTCGGCGGCGGGCGGCATCGCCGCGCTGGTGGCCGGGGCGGACGGCAGCGGGGTCTTCGACACCGTCGAATCACCGGAACTGCATGCCCCCAGTGTCGCCGCGGCGGCCAGGCAGGCCGCCAAAACCGTCAGCCGCTTTCCCACACCGCAGCACGGTACCGGCGCCGTCACGGCCCATACGGCTTCGACGCGCAGACCCTCTAGACTCACAGCGCAATGACAACCGTTCAGGACGGCGCCGAATCGCCTGCTCAAACCTTCGAAGACCTGCACATTCACCCCGAGGTCCTCAAGGCCGTCACCGAGGTGGGCTACGAAACGCCTTCGGCCATCCAGGCGGCGACCATCCCGGCGCTTCTGGCGGGCAACGACGTCGTCGGCCTGGCCCAGACCGGCACCGGAAAGACTGCCGCCTTCGCGATCCCGATCCTGTCGAAGATCGACCCGGCCAGCCGCGTCACCCAGGCGCTGGTGCTGGCCCCGACCCGCGAGTTGGCCCTGCAGGTGGCCGAGGCGTTCAGCCGTTACGGGGCGCACCTCAGGATCAACGTGCTGCCGATCTACGGCGGCTCCTCCTACGTCCCGCAGCTGGCCGGGCTCAAACGCGGCGCACAGGTCGTGGTGGGAACGCCGGGCCGCGTGATCGACCATCTGGAGAAGGGCAGCCTGGACCTGTCCCATCTGGACTACCTGGTCCTCGACGAGGCCGACGAGATGCTGCAGATGGGCTTCGCCGAGGACGTCGAACGCATCCTCGCCGACACCCCGGAGTACAAGCAGGTCGCGCTGTTCTCGGCCACCATGCCACCGGGAATCAAGAAGATCACCAACAAGTACCTGCACGACCCGGTCGAGGTGACGGTCAAGTCGAAGACCCAGACCGCCGAGAACATCACCCAGCGCTATTTCCAGGTGTCCTACCCGCGCAAGATGGACGCGCTGACCCGCCTGCTCGAAGTCGAGGAGGGCGACGCGATGATCGTCTTCGTCCGCACCAAGCAGGCCACCGAGGAGGTCGCCGAGAAGCTGCGGGCCCGCGGGTTCGCGGCGGCCGCCATCAACGGCGACATCCCGCAGGCGGTCCGCGAGCGCACCATCTCGCAACTCAAGGACGGCACGATCGACATCCTGGTTGCCACCGACGTCGCCGCCAGAGGCCTTGACGTCGAACGCATCTCGCATGTGGTGAACTTCGACATCCCGCACGACCCCGAGTCCTATGTGCACCGCATCGGGCGCACCGGTCGGGCCGGCCGCTCGGGCACCGCGCTGCTGTTCGTCACCCCGCGCGAACGGCACCTGTTGAACTCGATCGAACGGGTCACCCGACAGAAGTTGGTCGAGGGCCAACTGCCGTCGGTCGAGGACGTGAACGCCCAACGGGTGGAGAAGTTCCGCGACTCGATAACCGATGCTCTCAATGCCCCGGGCTTCGACATGTTCCGCCGGTTGATCGAGGACTACGAGCGCGACAACGACGTACCGATGGCCGACATCGCGGCAGCGCTCGCGTTGCAGAGCCGCGACGGTGCCGAGTTCCTGATGACCGAGCCGCCGCCCGAGAAGAAGCGTGAACGTACCGAACGGCCCGAACGGGAACGGTCACCCCGCAAGATGCGCGACGATCTCTCCACCTACCGCATCGCCGTCGGCAAGCGCCACAAGGTGAATCCCGGTGCCATCGTCGGCGCCATCGCCAACGAGGGCGGACTGCACCGCAGCGACTTCGGCCACATCAACATCAAGGTCGATCACTCGCTCGTCGAGTTGCCCGCCCGCCTGCCCAAGGAGACCTGGAAGAAGTTGGAGAACACCCGTATCCAGGGTGTGCTGATCGACCTCAAGCCCGACCGCGGCCGCCCCTCTGGCCCCCGAGCCTCCGGCGGAAAGCCGCGCCGCCCGAAGCCATGACCGTTTCCAGCCCGGTCGACCAGGGTGGTCTCGAGGCCGTCTCGCGGGTCGACCGGGTGCCCTCGCTCACCGGGATCCGCGCCGTCGCGGCCCTGCTCGTGGTGGCCACCCACGCGGCCTACACCACCGGCAAGTACACCCACGGCTTCGTCGGTCTCGTCTACTCCCGCATGGAGATCGGCGTGCCGATCTTCTTCGTGCTGTCGGGCTACCTGCTGTTCGGGCCGTGGGTCAAGGCGGCGGCGAACGGCACCGACGGGCCGTCGCTGAAGCGGTACGCCCGAAACCGCTTCCGGCGCATCATGCCCGCCTACGTCGTGACCGTGCTGGCGGCGTACGTGGTCTACCACTTCCGCGACGGCGGACCCAACCCCGGCCACACCTGGTGGGGACTCTTCCGCAACCTCACGCTGACCCAGATCTACACCGACAACTACGGATTCGCGCTTCTGCATCAGGGCCTGACCCAGATGTGGAGCCTCGCGGTGGAAGTGGCGTTCTACGTGGCGCTGCCGTTCCTCGCCTACTTCCTCGGGGTGGTGGTGTGCCGGCGGCGCTGGCGCCCGGGTCTGCTCCTGGCCGGACTCACCGGGCTGTCTCTGATCAGCCCGGCGTGGCTGGTGCTGGTGCACACCACCGACTTCCTGCCCGACGGCGCGAAGCTCTGGCTGCCGGCTTATCTGGGCTGGTTCATCGGTGGCATGGTGCTCACGGTGCTGGCCGCGATGGGCGTGCGGGTCTACTGGTTCGTCGCGGTGCCGCTGGCGCTGATCTGCTACGCGATCGCCTGCACGCCGATCGCCGGCGAACCGCAGACCTCGCCGACGGGCCTGGCGCAGGCATTGGTCAAGATGGCGTTCTACGCGGCGATCGCCACCCTATTGGTCGCGCCCCTGGCGCTGGGCGACTCAGGTTGGTACTCAAGGCTGTTGGCCAGCCGGCCGATGGTGTGGCTCGGCGAGATCTCCTACGAGATCTTCCTGGTGCACCTGGTGCTGATGGAGGTCGCCATGACCGAGGTGCTGCACTGGATGGTGTACACCGGAAACACCGCAACCCTCCTGGCCGTCACGATGGCCTTGAGCATCCCGGTGGCCTGGATGCTGCACCGGCTCACCCGGGTGCGCGCCTAGTCTCCCGGAGATCCGGGTTCGACGCTCGCCTGCGGGCAGCGCTGCGCCAGGGCGGCGACGAAGCCGGTTGCCTCAGCGCGCGAGACCGGGAGCAGCCAGGTGGCTCCGGTGTCGTCGGTGACGAAAACGTGCAAACCGGTGCGTGCTGATCCGTCATCGGGCGCCCACGATGCGTTCGGGACGGCGCGGGCGACCATCAGTCTGATCGATCGGATGCGCTGAGGCTGGCTGTCCAGGATGCGCCGCAGCCGGCCGATATGGCGGTGTTGCCGCCAGAACGCCCCATAGATCAGCAGCCCTGTGACGGCGAGAAAGAAGATCGTCCCGGCCACCCCGGCCGCCCGCCCCCAGCCTCGGCCCAGCGACGGGTCAGACCCGATCCCGGCCGCGATGAGGAGACACAGGACCGCGGTAATCACCATCGAGACCCGCATCCTGGTCGAGGACCGGCCCAACCGGCGCAGCAGCGGCGCTACCGCGGCCGGCGGATCAACCGGGTTGGTCATCGTCGTTCCCCCGCGGGATGAGGTCCGGACGCCAGCGACGGTTGAATCCCTCCCCGAGGGCGTTGTAGCGGATCGCCTCGGCGAGGGGTTCCAGGCCGGCTGGCCCGTCCCGCTGCCAGGCCGCTACCTCGTCGGGTTCGAGCAGTACCGCCCTCTCGTAGAGTCCGACCGTCCCGCAGAGCACCGTCAACACCAATCCCTCGTCGATTTCCTCGAGGGTCCAAGACCAGGCCTCGTCGTGCAGCCGCCGACGTCCCGTCATTCGGTCACGGTAACGCGCAATGCGCGTCAGATGACCGCACCTGGGTTGAGAATCCCGTCGGGGTCGAGTGCCGCCTTGATCCGGCGGTTGAGTTCCATGGCTTCCGGGCCCAGTTGCCCGGCCAGCCACGGCTTCTTCAGCCGGCCCACCCCGTGTTCGCCGGTGATGGTGCCGCCCAATGCGATCGCGAGGTCCATGATGTCGCCGAAGGCCTTCTCGGCACGCGCGGTCATCGCCGCGTCGGCGGGGTTGTAGACGATCAACGGGTGCGTGTTCCCGTCACCGGCGTGCGCGATCACCGAGATCGTCAGATCCGCCTCAGCGGCGATCTTGGCGACCCCGGCGACCAGTTCGGCGAGCTTGGGAAGTGGCACGCCGACGTCCTCCAACAGCAGTGAGCCCTTGGCCTCCACGGCGGGGATGGCGTAGCGGCGGGCCGCTACGAACGCCTCACCCTCGACCGGATCGGAGGTTGAAAAGCATTCGGTGGCACCGGCTTCGGTGAATACCCGCGCCATGAACTCGGCGTCCTCGGCGCCGGCCGCGCCGCGGTCGTCGGAGGCGGCCACCATCATCGCGGCGGCATTGCGATCCAGGCCCATCCGCAGTTTGTCCTCGACCGCGTTGATGGACACCGCATCCATGAACTCCAGCATCGAGGGCCGGATCTTGCCGGTGATCTCGACGACGGAACCGGCCGCTGCCTCCACCGAGTCGAAGGTCGCCACCACGGTCGCCGAGGTGCGCTGCGGAGGGAGCAGTCGCAGGGTCACCTCGGTGACCACGCCGAGGGTTCCCTCGCTGCCGACGAAGAGCTTGGTCAGACTCAGGCCGGCGACGTCCTTCAGTCGCGGTCCACCAAGGCGCACGACGGTGCCGTCGGCAAGCACCACCTGTAGGCCGAGCACGTAATCGGTTGTGACGCCGTACTTCACGCAACACAGGCCGCCTGCGTTGGTGGCGACGTTGCCGCCGATACTGCAGATCTCAAACGACGACGGGTCCGGCGGATACCACAGCCCATACTCGGCGACGGCCTTCTTGACCTCGGCGTTGAGCAGGCCGGGCTGGACCACCGCGGTGCGGGTGACCGGGTCGACGGTGATCTCCCGCATCCTCTCGGTGGACAGCACGATCCCGCCGTCCACCGCGGTCGCGCCACCGGAGAGTCCACTGCCGGCCCCCCGCGGAACGACCGGAACCCGGTGCGCACTGGCCCAGCGCAGAACCGCCTGCACCTCTTCGGTTTTCGTGGGCCGCGCAACTGCCAGCGGGGTGCCGGCGTCGGGATCCAGCGCCCGGTCGTGCCGGTAGGAAGCCAGGATGTCCGGATCGGTGACCAGGACAGTGTCGTCGGGGCCGCCGAGTTGGGCCATCAGGTCGGCTAGTGGGGATTGCACAGGCTCAATCGTAGGGTCCGAAACGCAGCCCGAGGCGGCGGTGCCGGTGCCGGAACGGCCGTGACGTGCTGCCACACCACCTCCGCCGACGCGGAGAGTCGCGTTGTGAGTTCGAAGGAATGGGTGGTCGCCACGATCAGGCTGCCGGGGCCTCGTCGAGTTCCCGCAGCGCCGGGATCCACGGTGCGGCCAATCCGATCAGCAGGATCGGTACCGCCAGCACCAGGAAGGTGGCCCGCAGGCCGAACGAGTCGATCAGCGGTCCGGCGAGCATGAACCCCACCGGGCCCGCCGCGTACGTCATCGACGTCATCACCCCGACCACCCGTCCGCGCATG
This sequence comes from Mycobacterium sp., assembly GCA_046330855.1. GTDB lineage: Bacteria > Actinomycetota > Actinomycetes > Mycobacteriales > Mycobacteriaceae > Mycobacterium. The sequence goes on along the minus strand of JAXLRX010000005.1, from coordinate 208,483 downwards.
CTCTCCGGGGTGCGGGTCTGCATCACCGAGTTGTAGATCGGCCCGATCGGGCCGTACACCAGACCGACGAGGGCGCACAGCGCCAGGATGATCCCCAGCGGTGGCAGCACGGAGATGACCAGGCTCGCCACTCCGAAGGTCAGCACCGCGGTGAGGACGGTGGCGCGGCGGCTGGCGATCCGGGACAGCACCGTCCAGCTCAGCGCGCCGACCAGCCCGCCGATCGACAACGCCATCAGCACCCAGCCGAGCTGTTTGGGCTCGTTGCGGTCGGTGAAGTACTTGGGGAACAGCACGCTCTCCATCGGTAGGTACAGCGCGGTGACCGAGAGGTCGATCAGGCCGAGGGTTCGCAGAACCTTGTTGTGCCACACGAACTTCAGGCCCTCGATCACCCCGGACACCACGCTGTCGGGCTGCTCGTCGGGATCAGGCCGGTCGGCACCGGGCAACCGCAGCCCGGCCATCGTGAGGATCGATAGGCCGAACGCCGCGGCGGTGATCCACATGGTGTTGACGCCGCCGATGGTGGCGATCAGCAGGCCGCCGATACCCGGGCCGGTGATATAGGCGAGGTTGAACGTCGCCTCATAGACGCTGTTGGTGTGGTCCAGGGTCCAGCCGGCCCGCGCGGCCGCCTCGGGCAGCATGGACTGGCGGGCGGTCATCCCGCCGGGGTCGAAGAACGACCCGGCCGCGGCGAGCCCGGCCAGGACCACGGTGGTCAACGCGCCGAGGCCCTGCGCCGCCACCAGGATCGGGATGGCGGCCACCGACGCCGCCGACATGAAGTCCGACAGCATCGCGACCCGGCGCCGGCCCAGGAAGTCCACCGCGGTGCCGGCCACCAGCGTTGCCAGCAGCAACGGAAGAGTCGCGGCCGCCGCGACCACCGAGGCGTCGGTCGCACTGCCGGTGCGCTGGAGCACCAGCCAGGGGAAAGCCACCATCGAGATGCCGTTCGCACCCGCGGCCAGGAACGCCGACACCAGGATCAGCAGGACCGGGCCGCGTGAAGTTCTCATCGCAGGCAGCATAGATTCGTGAGCCCGCATCCACATCCGCGAACCGGCGAGGAGTTCGACTCCCCGGTTCCGCCCGGCACCGGTTGGCCCGGGGACCCCGCGACGGCGGCCACACCGGTGGCCCGCGATGCCGCCGACGTCGTGCGGTTGGCCGCCGCCACGTCCGATCTCGACGATCTCGACGCCGGCATCAGCGTCTGCCGCGCCTGCCCGCGACTGGTCGCCTGGCGTGAGGAGACGGCCCTGCTCAAGCGCCGTGCGTTCGCTGACCAGCCCTATTGGGGCAGGCCGATCTGCGGGTGGGGCGCGGCTGAACCGCGGATCCTGATTCTGGGACTGGCGCCCGCCGCGCACGGCGGGAACCGGACCGGTCGCGTCTTCACCGGTGACAGATCCGGCGATCAACTGTTCGCCGCGCTGCACCGCGCCGGACTGGTCAACTCGCCGCTGAGTCTGGACGCGGCGGACGGGTTGTCCACCACGCACATTCGGATCGCGGCGGCCGTGCGCTGCGCGCCTCCCGGTAATGCGCCCACCCCTGCCGAACGTGTCACCTGCCAGCCGTGGCTGGACGCCGAATGGCGGCTGATCCAGCCGTCGGTGCGGGTCATCGTGGCCCTCGGCGGGTTCGCGTGGCAGGCAGCGCTCCGCCTGCTCGGCGAAAAGCCCACGGCGGCACCGAAATTCGGCCACGGGGTCGTTGCCGAACTGGCGGGCGTGTCTCTGGTGGGCTGCTACCACCCCAGCCAGCAGAACATGTTCACCGGGCGTCTGACGCCTGCGATGCTCGACGACGTGTTCGGCGTCGCCCGCCGGATGACGATGACGGCCGCTCGGCGGCCGGAACAGGAGTTCGGCGGTTGATCAGGGAGCGAGCCGGATTATCGGGATAGCGCGTGTGGTCCTGGCCTGATAGGCGTCATAACGATCGGCATTGTTGGCGTTGACGATTCGCCAGAGCCGCGCATAGTCGGGATCCCCGGGCAGCACCGCGGAGGCCGTGACCCCGAACCGTTTGGGGCCGACGTTGATCTCGACCCGCGGATGGGCCTTGAGGTTGTGATACCAGGCCGGGGAACGTCGATCACCGCCGTTGGAGGCCACGACCAGATAGTCCGCCCCGTCTCGGGCATAGGACAGCGAGTGGGTGCGCGGCAGTCCGGTCTTTGCGCCGACGGTGTGCAGCAGCAGGCTGTTCGGCGCACCCGGGATGCGGTGCCCGATCCAGCCACCACTGCGCTGATACACCGCATCGTGCACGCGCACGAACATTCCGAGCGCCCAGACGGACAGCCCGCTCATCTCAGCGCCGCCAACGCGTCGCGCAGCAGCCGGCCGCTGGCCTCCCGGTCCGGGTCGCGGCGCAGCACCATGCCCTTGACGAAGGCAGCCTTGTCGCCGTCGCGCCGCGGCACCACGTGCAGGTGAATGTGGAACACCGACTGGAATGCCGACTTGCCGTCGTTGATGGCGAAGTTGGTGCCCGTCGCGCCCAGCCCGGACGCCCGAGCCGCCTTGGCGATCCGCTGCCCGACCGCCGCCATCCCGGCCAGCGTCTCCGCCGGGGTGTCGGTGAGGTCGACGGTGTGTCGCTTGGGGATCACCAGGGTGTGGCCACGGGTGAACGGGCGGATGTCGAGGAAGCCGAGATAGTCGTCGTCCTCGTAGATGCGGATGGCCGGAGCCGTCCCGGCGACGATCTCGCAGAACACACAGGCCATGCCGACCACCGTAACGGTTGAGCCGTTCGCCCAGCGGCTACGCTGCGTCGAGTGGACGCCACCGACCTCGCCTTCGCCGGCGCAGCCGAACAGGCCCGCATGCTCGCGGCGGGCACGATCACCGCGCCCGCGCTGGTGGAGCTCTACCTCGACCGGATCACCCGGCTGGACCGGGAACTGCGCAGCTACCGCGTCGTGATGGCTGACCGGGCCCGCGAGGAGGCCGCATCCGCCCAGGATCTGCTCGACGCCGGCGAACGGCTGCCCCTGCTCGGCGTGCCGATCGCCATCAAGGACGACAGCGACGTCGCCGGGGAGTTCACCTGCTACGGCAGCAGTGCCTACGACCTGGAGGCCACCTCCGACTCGACGGTGGTGCGGATGCTGCGGGAGGCCGGCGCGGTGATCCTCGGCAAGACCGCTGTGCCGGAGATGATGCTGTGGCCGTTCACCGAGACGGTGAACTTCGGCGCGACCCACAACCCGTGGGACACCGCGTACACCCCGGGTGGGAGCAGCGGGGGCAGCGGTGCCGCGGTGGCAGCCGGGCTGGCGCCGCTGGCGCTGGGCTCCGACGGCGCCGGATCCATCCGCATTCCCGCCGGCTGGTGCGGGCTCTTCGGGCTCAAGCCCCAGCGCGGACGGATCCCGATCGGCGAGGGCGAGGATCCGTGGAACGGGCTGAGCGTCAACGGTCCGCTGGCCCGCACGGTCGAGGACGCCGCGCTGTTCCTCGACGTGACCAACACCCAGAAGGCTCCCCGCGGCGGGTTCGTCAAAGCGGCCGCCCGCAAGCCGACGAAATTGCGAATCGCGTTGAGCACCAAGCTTCCCCCGACCATGGTGGCGCGGGTCGGGCGTCCGCAGCAGCGGGCGCTCGACGGCGTTGAGAGGCTGCTTCGCGAACTGGGTCACGAGGTGTTCTGGCGTGATCCGGACTACCCGGCCTGGGCGATGTACGGCCATGTGCTGCCCCGGATGTGGCACGGGGTGTACCAGGAGGTGCGCAAGCTCGCCTACCCGGAGCGGCTGGAGCCGCGGACCCGCCACATCGCCCGGATCGGTTCGATGATCTCGGACCGCCAGATGGAGAAGGTGCGAGCGGCCGAGCCCACCCTGGCGGCGCGCGTGCAGTCGATCTTCGACGACTTCGACGTCGTGATCACCCCGGGCGCGGCCACCGGGCCCTCGCGGATCGGCCAGTACCAGCACCGCGGCGGGGTCAGCACCCTGGCCATGGTGGCCTCCCGGGTTCCGTACTTCGCGGTGTTCAACGCCACCGGCCAGCCCGCGGCGTCCGTGCCGTGGTTCCTGGACGGCGAAAGTCTGCCCGTCTCAGTGCAACTCGTCGGCCGGCCCTCCGATGAGGCGACCCTGCTGTCGCTCAGCGCGCAGATCGAGGCGGCCCGCCCCTGGGTCGGTCATCGGCCACCGGTCTCATGACGTTGGACGTCGAGGCCGCTGGGTTGCTCGACGGCCTTGACGGCGACGCCCGCGAGGAACGCGCGCAGCTGATTCCCTGGCTGCTGGAACAGGGCATCGGCGTCGACGAGATCAGGGAGTCCTACTCGCCCATGCTGATTCCGGCGCGCCGAGCACTCGGCGACGACGGGTCCTATGTGTCGGCCCGGGAGATCAGCGCCCAGGTGGGGCTCGAGCTCGGCCAGCTGACCCGGTTTCAGCGCGCCGCGGGTCTGCCGCACGTCGATGACCCGGACGCCAAAGTATTCATGAAGCCGGACGCCGACAGTGCCGTCCACATCAAGCGGTTCCTCGATCTCGGCATCGACCCGGACCTGATGCTCAACGTCGTTCGTGTCCTCACCCAGGGCCTCGCCAACGCCGCCGAGGTCATGCGCGCCGCCGCCCTGGCCGCGGTGCTGCATCCCGGCGCCACCGAACTGGACACCGCCCGCGGCACACAAGGGCTGGCCAGTGTGGCGGCGCCGCTCCTAGGCCCGATGATCCAGGATCTGCTGCTCCTGCAGCTGCGACGCACGATGGAGACCGAGGCGCTCAACGCCGGCGAACGGGCCGCCGGTGCGCCGCTGCCCGGGGCTCGTCCGGTGGCGGCGGCCTTCGCCGACCTCGTCGGCTTCACCGCCCTGGGCGAGACGGTGCCCGCCGAGGAGCTCGAACAGCTCGCCAACCGGCTGACGGAACTCGGTCACGACGTCGCCACACCGCCTGTGCGTTTCATCAAGACGATCGGCGACGCGGTCATGTTCGTGTCGCCGGACACCGCCGCACTGGTGGATGCCGTTCTGAACCTGGAGGAGGCCGCGGCGGCCGACGGGCAGCTGCCCCGGCTGCGGATCGGGGTGGCCTACGGATCGGCGGTGAGCCGAGCCGGCGACTGGTTCGGCAGCCCGATCAACCTGGCCAGCAGGGTGACGTCGGCGGCCCGTCCCGGAGCGGTGCTCGTCTCCGAGGCCGCCCGCGAGGAGATCGGCGAGGACAGCCGGTTCAGATGGTCGTTCGCGGGCGCGAAGCGGCTGAAGGGCATCGGTGGAGAGACCAAGCTCTACCGGGTCCGGCGGGCCGCGGAGGCGGGGGCGACAAAGAGCCCCGAAGAAACGGTCACCGCCTAGAGGTTGCGGGTGTCAGCGCTTCCGCAGCACCGACCAGCCGCCCGCCACCAGTGCGGCGACCAGCAGCACGATGGCCCAGCCCGGGCTCACCAACCACCACACCAGGGCGGCGGCGATGAGGACGGGCGACACCGCCACCAGAACCATCGCCGGGTGCTGACGGACGACGTCGCGTGCCGCGCGGGCTCGCTGAGGGTCGATCTCTTTTCCTGCCATTTGCCCATTATTCAAAGCCGGCGCCGCCGGGCGGGTCACTTCGGGCTCACTGCTCGTGATCGCCTGCAGCGAACACCACTTGACCAAAGTTGTAACGATGTAATCATGTAATTCATGAAAGCAAATCGATTCCATACCCGCCGGCCCGGCGGCTGGCAGCAAGCCGACCAACCCGGCGCCGGCGACGCGCCGGAATGGTTCGCCGGGCGCCTGCCGGACAGCTGGTTCAGCTCCGACCCCGTGGTGACCGTCGACCGTGAGGAGATCACCGTGGTCGGCCGCTTGGCCGAGTCGCCCGGCGACGAGTCGTCCGCCCGCGCGACCGGACGGGTCGCCCGGTTCCGTGAGGACACCCGCGGCGAACGCATGCGCATCGCCGACGAGGCGCAGGCGCGCTTTGGGCGCACGGTGTCCTGGGGCGTCGACATCGGCACCGACGAGGAGCCGGAGCGAATCCTGTTCACCCACCTGGCCGTTCCGGTGATGACGCGCCTCAAGCAGCCCGAACGCCAGGTGCTCGACACCCTGGTCGACGCCGGCGTGGCCCGGTCGCGTTCGGACGCGCTCGCGTGGTCGGTCCGGCTTGTCGGCGAGCATGCCGACGAATGGCTGGGCAAACTGCGCGCCGCCATGGCGGAGGTCGACGAACTCCGGGCCCAGGGCCCGGGCCTGTAGGGCGCCTCAGGCCTGCGTCATCGCCCAGTACGCGCCCCGGCGCGCCAGCAGGTCGCCCGGAGTGCCCTGCTCCACGATCCGCCCGGAGTCCATCACGATGACGAGATCCGCGTCGCGGATCGTAGAGAGCCGGTGGGCAATGATGAAACTCGTTCGGCCACGGCGCAGTTCGATCATGGCCTGCTGCACCTGCACCTCCGTGCGGGTGTCCACCGAGCTGGTGGCCTCGTCCAGGATCAGCAGTTGCGGTCCCGCCAGGAACGCGCGCGCAATCGTGATCAACTGCTTCTCACCGGCGCTGATGGCGCCGCCGTCGTCCCCGACCCGGGTGTCCAGACCTTCCGGAAGCGAACGCGCGAACCGGTCGACGTAGGCCACGCGGGCCGCGGCGGCGATCTCCGCGCCGGTGGCATCCGGCTGGCCGAAGGCGATGTTCTCGGCGATGGTGCCGGCGAACAGCCAGGTGTCCTGCAGCACCAGGCCGATTCGCGACCGCAGCGACTGCCGGCTGACCTCGGTGATGTCGCGGCCGTCGATCAGGATCCGGCCGGAGTCCAGGTCATAGAACCGCAGCAGCAGGTTCACCAGCGTGGTCTTGCCGGCGCCGGTGGGGCCGACGATCGCCACCGTGCTGCCCGGTTCGGCGACGAAAGACACGTGGTCGATCACCGGCGTGCCCGGCCGGTAGGAGAAGCTGACGTCGGAGAATTCGATCCGGCCGATCCGGGGCGGCAATTCGGTTGGGGGGGAGGGCTTCTCCTCCGGTTCGCCGAGGAAGTCGAACACCCGTTCCGCGCTGGCTACCCCGGACTGCAGGGTGTTGTACATGCCCGCGACCTGCGTCAGCGGCTGGTTGAACTGGCGTACGTACTGGATGAACGCCTGGACGCTGCCCAGGGTGATCTGTCCGGTCGCCACCTGATAGCCGCCCACCACCGCGACGGCGACGTAGCTGAGGTTGCCGATCAGCATCGTCGCCGGCGCCACCAGTCCCGAGAAGAATTGGGCGCCGAAGCCGGCGTGGTAGACGTCGGTATTCAGCTCGTCGAATCTCGCTGTGGCCGAGGCCCGGTGGCCGAACGTCCGCACCACCGTGAACCCGCTGTAGGTCTCTTCGACGTGGGCGTTGAGCCGGCCCGTGTTGGCCCACTGGGCGACGAACAGGGTGCGGGAGCGGCGGGTGATCGCGCGGATCACCAAGAGCGACAGTGGAACCAGTGCGACGGTGATCAGTGCCAGCAGCGGTGAGACGACGACCATCATCGCCAATACCGCAACCAGCGTGAGCGCCGCCGTGAGCAGTTGGCTGACCGTCACCGACACCGAGGTCTGGATGTTGTCGACGTCGTTGGTGACCCTGCTGAGCAACTCCCCCCGCTGCCGGGAGTCGAAGTACGCCAGCGGCAGCCGGTGGATCTTTGCCTCGACATCGGCCCGTAGCGTCGTGATGGTGCGCTGCACGATCACGTTGAGGAGGCGGGCCTGGCCCCAGATGAGTGCTGCGGCAATCACATACAGCACCAGCGCCAGCAACAGGGTGCGGCCGACGGCGGCGAGGTCGACGCCGCGGCCCGGCGTGACATTCATCCGCGACAGCATGTCGGCGAAGGTGGCGTCCCCGCGGGCCCGCGCCGCGGCGACGGCCTGCTCCTTGGTGATGCCCGCCGGCAGGGTTCGGCCGATTGCGCCGTTGAACAACAGGTCGGTGGCGTGCCCGAGCACCCGCGGCCCGACGACCGACAACGCGATCCCGCCCAGCGACATCACCAGGACGGCCGCCAGCAGCCCGCGGTGCGGGGACAGCCGGCCGAACAGCCGGCGGGCCGAGCCGATGAAGTCCCGGGACCGTGCGTTGGCGGGTTCGGCCATCATCGCCCGGACTCCCGGGCGCATCGGCGGCGCCGTCATCGCGGACCGCCGGCGTCGACGTATTGCGAATCGACCAGCTCCGCATAGACCGGGCAGTGGCCGATCAGCTGCTCGTGGGTGCCCCGGCCCACCATGCGGCCCTCGTCGAGAACCACGATGTGGTCGGCCCTGGACACCGTCGAAACACGTTGGGCGACAATGATGACGGTCGCGTCGGCCGATACGTCGTGCAGCGCGGCGCGCACCCGCGCGTCGGTGTGCACGTCGAGCGCCGACAGGGCGTCGTCGAACACGTAGATCGCCGGCCTGCGGATGACGGCGCGGGCGATCGCCAGGCGCTGGCGCTGACCGCCGGAGAAGTTGACGCCACCCTGGGCCACCCGCATGGCCAGCCCGTCGGGATGGGCGCGGACGAAGTCGTCGGCGGCCGCCACCTGCAGGGCCGTCCACATCTCCTCGTCGCTCGCATCGACTTTCCCGTACCGCAGGTTGTCGGCGACGGTTCCGGAGAACAGATATCCGCGCTGCGGCACCAGCCCCATGGACGCCCAGAGATCCTCGGAGTCGCAGGCCCTGAGGTCGATGCCGTCCAGTCGAACCGATCCGGCGGTGACGTCGTGCAGTCCGCAGATCAGGCCGACCAGGGTGGACTTCCCCGATCCGGTTCCCCCGACGATCGCCGTCGTCGTCCCCGGGCGAGCGGTGAACGTAATCCCTTGGAGCACAGGATCTTCGGCGCCCGGATAGCGGAATGTGACCCCGTCGAGTTCCAGCACGCCCCGACCGCTCCGGGCCGGGTGGCGCGCCGAGGCCGGATTGTCGTCCGGAGTCGGGGTGTTGAGCACTTCGGTGATCCGTTCGGCGCACACCGCCGCCCGGGGCAGCATCACCAGCACCAGGGTGGCCATCAGGACCGCCATCAGAATCTGCATGAAGTAGGACAGGAAGGCGATCAGCGAGCCCACCTGAATGTGGCCGGCGTCGATGCCCAGGCCGCCGAACCAGATCAGCGCCACGCTGGAGAGGTTGATGGTCAAGGTGGTGACCGGCAGCATGAGCGCCTGCCAGTTTCCCGCCGTCAACGCGGCATTGGAGACCGCCTCGTTCGCCGCGGCGAAGCGCTGCTGCTCGAACGGTTCCCGCGCGAAGGCCCGCACCACCCGGATGCCCGACAACTCCTCGCGCAACACCCGGTTGATGCCGTCGATGCGCTGCTGCATGCTCCGGAAGATCGGCAGCATTCGCGACACGATCAGGTAGTTGCCGACAGCCAGCACCGGAACGCTGACCAGCAGCAGCCAGGACAGCCGGGCGCTTTGATGAATCGCCATGGCGACGCCGCCGACGCACATGATCGGCGCGGTCACCACCACGCTGGCCGTCATCTGCACCAGCACCTGGATCTGCTGCACGTCGTTGGTGGTCCGGGTCAGCAGAGACGGCGCCGAGAAACGGTTGGCATCGCTCTCCGAGAAGCCGAGCACGCGGCGGAACATGGCCGAGCGCAGGTCGCGGCCGACGCCCATCCCGGTCCGGGAGCCGAAGTACACCGCGGCGACCGCGCAGAGGGCCTGCGCCCCGGTGACCGCGAGCATCACCACACCCAGCCGGGCGATCAGCCCGGTGTCGCCCTTGGCGACCCCGTCGTCGATCAGCGCGGCGTTCACGGTCGGCAGATACAGCGACGCGCACGTGCTCAGCGTTTGCAGAAGGATCACCGCGGCCACCAGCCACCGGTACGGCGGCACGAACCGCCGTAGCAGCGCCAGGAGCATTTCGCTACTGTCCCACACCGCGGCGAGGCGGCAAACAGCCAGTTCAGGCCGTGTCCCGGCGGTGGGTACCGTCGCTGCCGCTACAGTGCATGCTGTGAGAACCAGCGGGTCCGCATGACAGCGGCGCGTACTTTCGCGGCCGGGCTGGCCGTCCTGGCCATCGGTGCGCTTCCGGCGTGTTCCTCGTCATCGTCGAATCCCGAGCAGCCGCAGGGTCAGGAGCCGGGGCAGAGCGGTCCGGCCTCCGGGGAGGGCAAACACGGCCCGATGTTCCCCGAGTGCGGCGGTGTCAGCGATCAGACGATCGCCGAGCAGACCCGGGTCGGTGGTCTGGTGAAAACCGCCGTCAACTCGGTTGGCTGCCAGTGGCTGGCCGGCGGCGGGATCCTGGGCCCGCATTTCTCCTTCTCCTGGTATCGCGGCAGCCCGATCGGGCGGGAACGCAAGACCGAGGAGCTGACCCGCACCAGCGTGGACGACATCAACATCGAGGGACACGACGGCTGGGTCGCGGTGGGAACCGATCCACAGCTCGGTGACAACCTGTGCGAGGTCGCGATCGGCTTCAACGACGACTTCATCGAGTGGTCGGTGAGCTTCGCGCAGAAGCCCTATCCGCCGGCCTGCGACGTGGCCAAAGAGCTGACCCGCCAGTCGATTGTGAACGCCAAGAAATGAGCCATTCGATGCGTCGTCGTCTGACAGCGGCCGCGGCTGCCGCGTTGCTCGCTCCCGCGTTGCTCGCCGGCTGCGCCAAGACCGTCGACGGCACCGCGATGAAGTCCGGACGAGGGCCCGCGCGCGGTGACAACTCCGCGGACAAGTATCCGAACCTGCTCAAGGAATGCGACGTGCTCACCTCGGATGTGCTGGCCAAGACGGTCGGCGCCGATCCGCTGGACATCCAGAGCACCTTCGTCGGCGCGGTCTGCCGCTGGCAGGCGGCCAACCCGGCCGGCCTGATCGACATCACCCGGTTCTGGTACGAGGAGGGCAGCCTGGACAACGAGCGCAAGGTCGCGGACTTCCTCAAGTACAAGGTTGAGAACCGCGCCATCAACGGCATCGCGTCGATCGTCATGCGCGCCAACGACCCCAACGGCGCGTGCGGCGTGGCCAGTGACGCGGCGGGCGTGGTGGGCTGGTGGATCAACCCGCAGGCTCCCGGGATCGACGCGTGCGGTCAGGCGATCAAGCTCATGGAGCTGACGCTGGCCACCAACAGCTGAGCTACCGCGGGACGTGGAATGACACCAGCTCCGCGCTGCTGAGTTGGACTCCGGCCCACTCGCCGGGCACCCGGAGCACCGCAATCGCCGACGTCGGGTACTTCAGCGCGATCTGCTCGGCCGAGCCGCGGTCGCTGCCCGGCCCGGCAAGCCCCAGCGCCAGGTGACTCGTCGTCGGCTCGTGGCCCACCACCAGCAGGGTGGAGACGTCGTCGGGGACCTTGTTGATCTCGTCGATCACGTCGCCCGGGCTCGCCCCGTAGAGGCGGTCCAGGAAACTCGTCGGCGCCTCGGCGCCGGTGCGGGCCAGCGTCTGGCGCGTGCGCAGCGCTGACGAACACAGCACGGCGTCGATCGGCGGAACGTTCTCGCGCAGCCAGTCCCCGGCCAGTGCGGCCTCCCGTTCGCCACGGTCGGCGAGGGGACGGTCGTGGTCGTCGACGCCTGCCGGATAGGCCGATTTCGCGTGTCGCATCAGCACCAGGGTTCTCATCCGCATCACGTTAGACCCGCCGGCGAGGAGATCGGCTGCACATGCCGATCGAGGTCCCAGGAGTTGTCGGAGCCCGGCCATACACTCGCGCCACTATGAAGTTCTTGCACACCGCGGACTGGCAGCTCGGGATGACGCGGCACTTTCTGGAGGGGGAGGCGCAGGCCCGGTACTCCGCCGCGCGCCGCGACGCGATCGTCGCCATCGGCGCGCTGGCCCGGGAGACCGGCGCGGAGTTCGTAGTGGTCGCCGGCGATGTGTTCGACGCCAATCAGTTGGCTCCGAAGGTCGTCAGCCAGTCGCTCGACGCCATGCGCGCCATCGACGTCCCGGTGTACCTGCTGCCCGGCAACCACGATCCGCTGGATGCGTCCTCGGTGTACACCAGTGAGTTGTTCGTCGCGGAATGCCCGAAGCATGTGACGGTGCTCGACCGCGCCGGCGTATGGGCGGTTCGCCCGGGCGTGGAGATCCTCGCCGCGCCGTGGCGGTCGAAGAAGCCCACCACCGATCTGACGGCGGAGGTTCTCGCCGGGGTGCAGGCCGACGGCACTGTCCGGATCCTGCTCGCCCACGGCGCCGTCGATTCTCTCGACCCGGATCGCGACAACCCCGCGCGCATCGCGTTGGCGGGGCTCACCGCCGCCATCGACAGTTCCGCGATGCACTATGTGGCCCTGGGCGACAAGCACTCGCGGACCTGCGTGGGCGAGAGCGGCTGCGTCTGGTACGCCGGATCACCCGAGGTCACCGACTACGACCACAAGGAAGCCGATTCCGGTTCCGTGCTGGTCGTCGACATCGATCTCGACGACCCGGCGCACCCGGTGACCGTCGAATCCCGTTCAGTCGGCGCATGGCGGTTCGTCACCCTTAGACGCGAGATCAACAACAGCCGTGACCTCGCCGACCTCGACCTCAACCTCGACCAGCTGCCCGACAAGGAACGCACCGTGGTCAAGCTCGGTCTGGTCGGCACGCTCACCGTCACCGATCGCGCGGCGCTCGACGCCACCATCGACCGGTATTCCCGGCGGTTCGCCTCGCTGTGGATGTGGGAACGGCACACCGACATCGCCGTGATGCCGGCCGATGGCGAGTTCGACGACCTGGGGATCGGCGGGTTCGCCGCCGACGCGGTCGCCGAACTCGTCGACACCGCGCGTTCCGCGTCGGCCTCCGCCGACACCGCACGCGGGGCGCTCGCCCTGCTGCTGCGCCTGCGGGACGGGAACGCGGCGTGATCCTGCACCGGCTGCGGCTCACGAACTTCCGTGGCGTGGCCGACCGGGAGATCGCCTTCCCGGACCACGGCGTGGTGGTGGTGTGCGGTCCCAACGAAGTCGGCAAGACCTCGATGCTCGAGGCGCTCGATCTCCTGCTGACCTACCGGGACCGTTCCAACCACCGCGACGTCAAGGCGGTCAAACCTGCCAATGCCGACGTAGGTGCCGAGGTTGAGGCTGAAATCAGCACCGGCCCTTACCGTTTCGTGTACCGCAAGCGATTCCACAAGGGAGCCAAGACTGAGCTGGACATCATCGAACCCCGGCGTGAGCAGTTGTCCGGCGACGATGCGCACGAGCGGGTGGAGGCGATGCTCGCCGAGACGCTCGACACCAAGCTGTGGGATGCCCAGCGGGTGCTGCAGTCGGCGTCGACCCATGCGGTGAACCTGTCCGGGTCCGACGCCCTCTCCCGCGCACTGGACGCCGCGGCGGGGGAGACCGACGTCGCCCCCGCGGGTGACGAGGCGCTGCTGATCGACCGCATCGATGCCGAGTACCTGAGGTACTTCACCGGCACCGGCCGCCCGACCGGTGCGTGGAAGGCCGCCACCGAACGCGTGAAATCCGCCGCGGCCGAGGTGGAGCGCTGGGCGCAGGCCGTGGCGGACGTCGACGATCGGGTGTCTCGCCACGAGGCGCTGACCGTGACGCTGAAGAACTTCGAGGATTCCCTGGCGCCGGCGACCGCACGGCTGACCCTGGCCCGCACCGCGCAGGAGGCACTCACCGTGCTGCGCGAGCAGTTGCGTCAGGCCAGCCAGGCCGCCGAGACGGCGGCCGCCAAGAGCGTCACCTCGCGGATGGCCAACGGGTCCCGCCGGCAGCTGATCGCCGACGCCGAAACCCGCGGCGCGACGTTGCTCGCGCTGCAAAACGAACTCGCCGAGGCGCAGCGGACCGAGTGCGAGGCCAAGCAGGCCGCGGCAGCGGCTGCGGAGGCTGCCGAGCAGGCCGGTGACGCGCTGGACGGTGCCCGGCTGCGCCTCGAGGCGGCGCACGCCGCCGCGAAGGCCTGCCTCGCGCGCGACGAGGCGGACCGGCTGGCGGCCCGCGTCACCGGCATCGAGAACGTCGAGGCCGAGCTCGCCGGGATCACCGAGCAGTTGGCGGCGATCACGCTCACTCCTGCCATGCTGGCCGGCATCGAAGAGCGGTGGTCGGCCGTTCAGCGCATCGACGCACAGCTGCAGGCCGACGCTGCGGTGGTCGAGTTCACCGCACCGGCAGATCTCGACATCGTCGTCGACGGCCGGGTCCGCGCCCTCACGGCGGGCGAGAGCTGGACACAGCCGGCATCAGCCGCCGTGGTGGTGGATGTGCCCGGTGTGCTCAGTGTGCGCATCGACCCGGGTGTCACCGCGGTGAAGCTGCTCGCGGATCTCGATGCGGCCCAACAGCTTCTGGACTCCCACCTGACGGCAGCCGGGGTCCCGGATGTGCAGGCTGCCCGGGAGCTCGATGCGCGGCGCCGCGCCCTCACCGAAGCCCGCAGCGCTCTCACCGCCAAACTCGAGGGCCTCTGTGCCGGGGAGGACGCCGCGGTGTTGCGTTTTCGGCTTACCGAGCTTCGCGCCACCGCCGCCGACCAATCCCTCGACACCGAGACCGCCGCCGCGGAGTTGAGAGCGGCCGACGAGGCGCTGCGCGCTGCCAAGGCCGCCGCCGAGCCCGCCCAGAGCACCGCTGCCACCGCAGCCGCGGCGGTGACCGCGGCGTCCACCGCCGCCACCGTTCTGCGCGACCGCCTCGCGACCGCGAAGAGCGAATTCGCCACGGTGCGTGACCAATTGGCGACGCTGCGGGCCGCCGTCTCCGACGAGGCCGTCGCCGAGCAAGCCACCGCCGACGCCGAGGAACAGCGCAAGGCCGACGAGGCCGTGGCCGATCTCACCGGACGATATGCAGCCGCCGAGCCGGACGCGGTCGAGGCCGAACTCGCCGCCGCCGCGGCGGCAGTCGAGGCGATCAGCGCCGAACGCGACGACACCAAGCTTGAGCTGCACACCCTGACCGCCGAGTTGCGGGTCATCGGCACCGAAGGACGGCAGGGCCGGCTGGACGAGGCCCGTGCCGAACTCGAGCGGGCGCACGCCGAGCACACCCGCATCCGGGAGCGGGCTGAGTCCGCCGAGCTGTTGCGCAGCACAATGATCCGCCACCGTGACAACACTCGCCAGCGCTACATCGAGCCGTACCGGACCGAGCTTGAGCGGTTGGGTCGGGAGGTCTTCGGCTCCAGCTTCGAAGTGGACGTCGACACCGAACTGACCATCCAGACGCGCACGCTGAAGGGATGCACCGTCCCCTACGAGTCCCTGTCCGGCGGGGCCAGGGAGCAGCTGGGAATCCTGGCGCGGCTGGCCGGGGCGGCGTTGGTGGCCAAGGACGACACCGTGCCCGTGGTCATCGACGACGCCCTGGGCTTCAGTGACCCGGAGCGTCTGGCCAGGATGAGCGCGGTACTCAACACCGTCGGCGACCGCGGCCAGGTCATCGTGCTGACCTGCACGCCGGGACGCTACGACGGCGTCGCCGACGCAGAGATCATCGAACTGAGCGCCTGACCGGCGGCCGCGCTCATTGCGGCCGCCTACGACGGTCGCCGAACCACTTGAAGCTGTTGACGTACTTGCCCATGTCCATCGCGACCTCGAGGTTGGCGCCCGACGGATGGCCCGTCCCGTAGTCCGGACTGAACTCGTGGTACGGGCCCGCGGCAGTCGCGATCAACGCGTAGTCATGCCTGACCGCCGTCATCACGATCACCCGCAACCGGCTGTAGGCGCTGGACGTGTCGCGGGGATACACGTCGGCGACGACGCCGTAGCCTGGCTCGTAACCGACTGAGGCGTTGGGGATCTCGTAGGCGACGCTCGCGCCGGGAAACTTGGACTTCAACACCGCCTCGCCGATCTGTTTGGCTGTTTGGCCCTGCGCCGGCTCCCCGAAGAGGTTGAGCATGCCGGTGTCGCCCCCGACATATCTGGCCTGGACGCCGTTCATCCCCGGCGGGTCGAACGTGATCTCGTACGCGGTGCCCTCGCCGGGGTAGGCGACTGAGAACGCGCCGTCGTCACCGCTGTAGCGGGGATTGGTCTCGACCGGGTTGCCGACCGGAGGGCGGCCGCACTCCGGCGGACATGCGTAGGGCGCCGGAGCCGGTTTGATGAAGGTGGCCACCATGATCGTTGCCGCCGCCGCGAGTCCGACACCGGCGATCACCGGGCCCAGGATCTTGACGTACCCGACGCCCCGCGTTCCTTCGTGGGTGGCCTCGTCGAGTCCCGTCGGCCCCACATGCCTTGCCTGCCGTGATGTCCGTGATCCCGCGCGGATCGCCACCCCGCACTCGGTGCAGAAGGCCTTCATTGCGACGACGTGATCGCATTCCGAACATCTGAGTTGCCCGTCGGAGTCGTCGTCCGCCGCCTCGTGCAGGAGAGCATCGGTGATGACGACGCGGGTGGCCAGCACCGCCCCCACTGCGATCAGCAGCTGCAGTGCAAGGTAGACACTGACCGGTATCGGCGCCACATCGACCACGCCCATGATGATCGAAAAAGCCATTGCGCCGGCGACGGCGCCCCAGACCACGAGCTTCCTGCGATACCGGCGGGGAACGCCGGCCCTAGGGCTGAACCACAGTGCCAGGCCGAACACGCCGCCGGCAGCCACCGATCCCAGCGGCCACGCAACACCCTCGACCAGGACCTCGGCCAGGAGGGTGTCGACCTGCTGGTCTTCCCCCATCACGACTTGGGGCGCCAGAAGCGTGGCGGTGGCAGCGGCGTTGACGACCGTCGCGCCCACTGCCCCGATGGTGAAGCCGGCGAGGGCTTCCCGGCGCGAGCGATAGAGCACGCGCACAATAGCGGCGGGGGTTACCAGGACGAGCGCGTACGTGGCGGGAATGGCAACACCGCACAGCAGCAACTGACCGAGTCCCAACCGGCCACCCATCTGGTCGAGGTAGGCGTCGGCGACCACCGGGCCCGCGATGCGTGCCCACGCAAAACCCAACCCCACCGCGACGACCAATGCCAGCGCGAGGTAGCGGCCCGGCAGGGTGCGGCGGAAGTCGATCTCGTGCAGGTAGACGGCGAAGAGAATCGGCAGCCCCAATACGCTCGTCGCCAGGACCGGTCCGTGCCAGCCCAGAAGGGCGAACAGTACGGCGGCAGCCGTCACCACGATCAGCCCTACCCGGAAGACTCGGCGCGAAGGTGGCGGCAGCTGGGGGAACAGGGTGGTGGTGACCCACGGACGAAGGACGCGCTGCCGCGGCGCGGCTGCGTAGGCGTCGAGCCGCAACCGGCCCACAGCACTGCCGGCGGACAGGCGGGCTCCGCAGGACGCACAGAAATTACCGTCCCGAATGTCCTCGCCGCAGCCGGGGCACACCTCGGTCTGCAACGCCTATCCGCCGTCCGACAGGTAGTTGGAGGCCACCGCCTCCGCCTTCTGCTCATCGAGGAGAATTCGAGCGAGGTTGTCGACGTTCGGACTTCCCAGCCCGGAAACCAGGTCGAAGCCCTCGACGGGGGAGTCGACGGCGTTGCCACCGGCGGTGATGTCCCGGAAGCCGGGAAGCTTTGATCCCTTCGCGACGTGGTAGAGCAGCGGGTTGATGTTTCCCACCGACTTCCCGCCGTTGTCGACGAGGTATTGGTTGATCAGCGCCGTCATCCCGGCCCAGATCGGTGCTGCCTGCGAGGTGCCGCCACCGAGTTGGGTGTTCTGGCGGATCACGATCTGGACGCCGGTGAACGGATCGGCCACCGCGGACACGTCGGGGACAAGCCGGTTCATCGAGCCCCGGACTTCAGGAAGACCCTCTTGATAGTCGGGCCGGGCGAACAGGCGAGAGACGCCACCGCTGGACCCCTGGGACAGCGGCGGGTCGATCCATCCCCACTCCTCCATCCATCGGCCCTGCATATCGGTCGACAGCGTCGTTCCACCGACCGATGTCATTTCCGGCAGGGACGCGATCGTGTCCACCCCGATGTAATCAGGACCCGGCGGGGACGACCAGTCCTTGCCGCCCCGGCATTCCAGGCCCGCGTTGTCGCCACTCGCGTCGAACGCCGTGATTCCCCGGCGGTGCGCCCGGACGAGGGCGGCCCGAACGGGTGCGATGTCGGCCTCGGAGACCAGGGCCTCACACCCCCATCCGATCGACAGGGTCCACACCGACGCCGGGTACCTCTCGGCCGCATCGTCGAACATCTGGCCGATCTTCTCGAAGGTCCCGCCGCCCGCGACCGTGGGCCGGGCGTTGACCAGCACCAACCGGGCGTCCGGAGCGATGGCGTGCACCACTTGAAGGTCCATCGACGCCTCGCTGCGGGCCTCACTAAGGGGGCCGCCGACCACCTCGGGCGTGAAACGGGGCAGATGCATGGTGTCGGCGAACATGTCGAGGTCGTCCTGCTCGAAACCGTCGAAGGCGAAGACCACGATGGTTTGTCCCTTGCCCGTGTAACCGGCCTGGGCGAGCGGTAAGGCGTTGTAGGCCGTCAGCAGGTCCTTCGGCTTCAGCCCGGGTCTGGGCACATCCAGCGGCAACGCCGGGCGCGCCATCCGATGCGGCAGGTAGCTCAGAATCCTCCCGATCCCGTTGACTTCGCCGCTCAATCCGGGCGGCAGCGCCGGCTGCAGGGGCGATGCGTAGAAAACCTGTCCCTGCCGGCCCCTGAAGTCACGGACCGGAACATCGAAGGCAGCGGCCAGGCGTTCCGCGGCGCCGGTGACCACCGCCCACGCCTCACCGGGTTGCCACCGGACCGCCAGCCCCCGGGCGGCGGCCCACTCCATCAGTCTGCCGGGCCGCTCCGCGGTCGCCAGGGTCACCGTCAGCTGGGCATCGTCGGCAGCCGAGGGGCCCAGGTTCTCCGATGCGGCCAACAGGTGCGCGTACGGGCCGGTGATGACTTCGCCACCCCGCGCGGTCGGCACCACCGACGGGCCCGCGGCCGCGGTCAATCCCAGCAGCGCCGTCGCCAGGACCGCGGCGGACCGCAGCGTGGCCCGATGGGAATAAGTTGATTTCATCACGCCCCCCTCCAACTCACGCCACGGCCGTTATTGTACCGATCGTCGCTTGTGAATCGGCTCGAACGAGACGCAGAGGCCGCGCAACGGCCGTGCTCCAGACAACCGCCAGACTTTCCGACGACGGAGGGCTCGGATGCCGCCAACCCATCGCCGCCGACCCAACCGCCGGCAGTTCCTCCACGGCACGGCCCTGCTGGCCGGCGCGCCCGCGATCGCCGTTCTTCTCGACGCCTGTTCGAAAGGTGAGGGGCCCGACTGGCCGTCGGACCTGAAGATCGCAACGCCGGAGAAACCCGTGACGTGGGACATCCCCGCCGACAACAGGCCGATCCCGGATGGTCTGGCGCCGGAGAAAGACGCGACACTGCGGATCTTCACCTACGACGACTACATCTCCCGGGAAGCGGTGGAGTCCTTCGAGAAGAGATACGGCCCGCGGGTGGAGGTCTCGACCTTCAACGGCACCGACGACGCACTGGACAAGATCCGGGACGGCGCCGACTTCGACATCTACACCCCCAGCTACGACCAGATCGGCCGGCTGGTGACCGGCGGTCTGCTTAGGCCGCTCAACCACAGTTATTTTCCGAACATCAAGAATGTCTGGCCGGCCTTCCACAACCCGTGGTACGACGGCGAGTGGCGCTACAGCGTGCCTTACACCGTCTACAGCACCGGCATCGGCTGGCGCACCGACCAGATCACCGCCGACATCGGCGCGTTGGCGAATCCCTATGACGCGCTGTGGGATCCGGCGCACCGGGACCAGACAGCGATCATCGACGACGTGCACACCGCAATGTCGATGGTGCTGCTGAAACTCGGCATCACCGATGTCAACACCTCATCGCCGGAGAATCTCGACAAGGTCGCGGCCGCCCTCGACCAGATGAGGAAGAACACTGCGCCGGCGATCACCGTGACGATGTTCACCGAACTCCCCGCCGGGCTGATCGGTCTCGCGCAGATGTGGTCGGACGACATGATCTCGGCGAAGAACTTCCTGCCCGAGGGCGTCAGCCCCGACATTCTGCGCTACTGGTTCCCCGCAGACGGCAAAGGCCTGGTGGACAACGACATGCTGGTCGTTCTCCGCGGCGGCAAGAATCCCGTTGCGGCGCAGCTGTTCATGAACCACATGCTTGACCCCCAGGTCGCCAAGGAGAACTTCGCGGCTGCCGGCTCGCTGTCGCCGCAGGTTTCGCTCAACCCGGATTACCTCGTGTCGAGCGGCCTCATCCCGGCCAACCTCAAGTCGGCGATCGTGCGGCCGGAATACTTCGATGTCGGGTATCGAATGCTGGAGCTGGAACCCGCCAACGAGGATGCCT
Source organism: Mycobacterium sp. (assembly GCA_046330855.1). GTDB lineage: Bacteria > Actinomycetota > Actinomycetes > Mycobacteriales > Mycobacteriaceae > Mycobacterium. The sequence goes on along the minus strand of JAXLRX010000005.1, from coordinate 188,212 downwards.
GGCGTCGCATCTGGAAGGCGTTCAAAACGAAGCGGCCGTGACCAACACGATCGGCGCCACCGCCTCAATCCCGACGGGATCGGGGAAGATCAAGCCGTGAGAACCGGCAGCGTCAGCATCGTGATCGGCCAGGCGATCAAGCCAGGACACGAGGACGACTACGTCCGTTGGGAGCACAGGCTCACCGATGAGGCGGCACGCTTCCCGGGGTACCTCAGTTCGGAACTCAATCGGCCGACTGAACGGCAGCCGGACTGGACGGCCATCTATCGTTTCGACTCGGTCGCCAACGCCCAGCACTGGCTCGACAGCCCCGTCCGACAGAGCCTGCTCGAGAAAGCTGCGCCCTATTTCGCCGGACCGGGGACGCGCCAGGTCATCGCCGACGAGGGGCAACCCGACGATGCGCTGGTGACCGTTCTGGTGTCTCGTCAGGTGCCGGCCGCTCAGGTGGAGGAGTTCCTCGGCTGGCAGGACTCCGTCACGAAAGCCATGCGCCAGTTCCCGGGCTTTCGCGGCATTGAAGTGTTCCGCCCGATCGAGGGCGTCCAGGACGAGTGGAATCTATGCCTGAAATTCGACACAGCCGAGCATCTCGACGCATGGTTGGGCTCAGATCAACGCCGGGACCTGATCCAGTCGGCGCCGTTCGGCAACTTCTCGTTGCGCAGCATCGACCGTTCATTCGGCAACTGGTTCGCACTGGGCGGTCGGGCGGCACTCCCGCCGTCGAATCTCAAGACTTCCCTTGCGGTGTGGGTGGGGCTGTACCCCACCATCATGTTCCTCACACTGTTGACGATTCCGTTCGACTGGCCGTTGTGGGCCAACATCCTGATCGGGAACCTGCTGTCCAGTTTCGTGATGAGCTATGTCACGATGCCCTTCTACGGGAATCCCCTTCTGGGGTGGTGGTTGCGGCCCAAAACCGATGCGCCACAACCACGAACGAACGTTCTCGGCGTTCTGGCGGTGCTGGGCATCAACGCGGCCTGGGCGGTGTTCTTCATCGTGCTGACCGAGCGGATACTCAAGCTGCACTGACCCCCGCCGGTGCGCAAGCGGTCATGGCCATTCGCGGCGGTACCACTGGTCGTCGTCGGCGGCGCTCTGGCCGGTGATCCCGGCAATCGTCTCCGCGGTCGCCGGAGCGGCCGGCAGCTGCAGCGACGTAGCGGCGCGCAGCGCGGACAGCACCGCGGGCGGTGACTGGACGTGCGGCAACTCGCCCATGCCCTTGATGCCGTAGGAGATACCCGGTTCGGGCTCCTCGACGAAGCGGGTGTTGATGGCCGGAGCGTCGACAGCCGTGGGAATCAGGTAGCTGGAGAAGTCGGTGTTGCGCAGGTGCCCGTCGACGGCTTGCAGGTTCTCCATCAAGGCCAGACCCATGCCCATCACCGAACCGCCCGCGACCTGACCGTGGGCGGCAATGGGATTCACCACACAGCCGACGTCCTGGGCGACGTCCATCTGGACAACCTTGACGAGTCCGAGTTCGGTGTCGACATCGACCACGCACCGGTTCGCCGAGAAGTCCATGGTGACGTGGATCGGGTCCGGGCTGTCGACGTCTTCCAAACGCCGGGTGCGCCGCTGGTCGAAGCGTTCGGTTGCGCTGAACTGCCGTCCTCCACCGGCCTCGGTGACCGACGCCAACCGCCGTCCGGCACGGTCCACCACGCTGTCGTCCCGGATATCGAGTTCGGTTGGATCCAGACCGCATTCGCGACCGTAGTGATCGAGAAGTTGCCTCTTGACCGCGGCCGCGGCCCGGTCGATGGCAGGCCCGGATGTCATGGTCTGCTGCTGGCCGTCCGTCGTCGCCGCAGGCGCCATCGCCGTCGATGCCCCGCCGATCCGGACCCGTGTCACACCGAGGGTCGACTGGGCGATCTGGACGGCTGCGCCGACGAAGCCCTGGCCGACTTCGGCGGCCGCACATTCGATCACCGCTTCGCCGTCGCGCAGGCTGACTGTCGCAGTCGAGTTCACCTGCGCGCCTTCGGAGAGGCAGACATTCTTCGCCGCGGCCGCAAAGCCGATCCCGCGCCGAATATATTGGGCGCGTGCGGGACTCGACACCCCACCAGGACGATCGACCGGATGGCGGGGTCCGGACTCGGCCGGCAACGGCATCGCGGCCGCGGCCGTCATCACCGGGTGGGTAGGTGTCGGACGGTCCTGGAGTTGGTTGAAGATCCAGCGGTCCCCGCGCTGGATCGCATTGATGCGCCGCAGCTCGTCGCCATCCATGCCGAGCACCCGGGCGAGGTTGTCCATGTTGGATTCGCAGGCGAACATGGGCTCCACCACGCCGAAGCCGCGCATCGATCCGCACATGCCGTTGTTGGTCGCCACCGACCAGCCCTCGACCACCGCATTCGGGATCGCATAGGGGCCCTGGATCAGTGAGCAGCTGTTGCCGATTCCCGCGTCGGAGGCGTGCATGTACGGGCCGTCTTCGAGGAGGATCTTGGCCTCCAGCTTGACCAGGCGACCGTCCCGGGTCGCGTGGTGCCGGACCCAGATCCGCGACGGGTGGCGGTGATAGCGGGCCAGCATGGTCTCGGTGCGCGAGTAGAGGAAATTCACCGGCCGTCCGGTGTGCAGCGCCAGCAGGGCGCCGTGCAACTGCCAGATGATCGAGACCCGACCCCCGAATGCCCCGCCGATCCCCGAGTTGCGCACCAGGACCATCTCTTCGGGCAGGCCGAGCGCCGCCGCGATCTGTGGGCGTTCGGCGTGGACCCACTGCGCCGCCCCGATGATCTCGACCCCGCCCCGGCCGTCGGGGCGTGCGATGCCCGCGTCGGGCGCCAGGAACGCGTGGTCCTGTCGGGCGGTGAGGTATTCCCCTTCCGCCTGAACGTCACCCACGGCCTGCGGGTCTCCGTGGGTGAACGCCACGTGCCGGTAGACCGCCCCGGCCCGCAGCGCGGAAACCGGATCCAGCAACGCCGTCAGCGGCTCGTACTCCACCTCGACCGCTTCTGCCGCGCGCCGCGCCAGGACCGGGTCCTCCGCGGCGACGATCGCTATCGGCTCGCCGACGTAACGGACCCGGTCGGCGGCGAGGACGGGGGTGTCGGACCGGATCATGCCGAACGAGTTGTTCGGAACGTCCGCCGCGCCCAGCACGGCCCGCACCCCCGGCATGCGCCTGGCGGCGTCGAGGTTGACACTGCCGAGCAGGGCGTGCGGATGCACCGACCGAACGGTTGCTCCCCACAGCATGTCGGGGGCGGAAAGATCAGTGGCGTAATCGAATTCGCCGCGCACCTTGGCGTGCGCATCCTGGCGCCGGCGCGGCCTTCCCACCCCGACAGCGTCCGGGTCGGTGACCAAGCCCTTCTTCACGGTGTCCGTCCCTCCGCAGCCTGCCGGACCGCCTCGACGTAGCCGCCGTACGCGGTGCAACGGCACAGGTTTCCGCTCAGGCCCTCGCGAACGTCCTCGGCACTGGCATCGGGTTGCTCCTCGATGAGCGCGGCGGCGGACATCACCAGGCCCGGCACGCAATAGCCGCACTGCACGTCGGCACATGTCACGATGGCCTCCTGCAACGCGGTGAGTCCGCCGTCGGCCGGCGAGTAACCCTCGATCGTGGTGATCTCATGCCCTTGGTCCAGCGCGGCCAACTCGAGGCAGGCGTTGACCGGGCGGCCGTCGAGGTGAACGGTGCAGGCGCCGCACTGCCCGGTCCCGCAGGCGAACTTCGTGCCGGTCAAACCGAGCCGGTTGCGCAGCACATCCAGCAATGTCTCGAAATACCAGGCGTTTTCGACTCGATGATCCGAACCGTTGACGGTCAGTGAGTAGGACAACCGTTCGTCATCACTCATCTGTTTCCTCCTCGAAAATGTGGCGCAATGCCCGGCGGGCCATCACCGCAACGGCGTGACGCCGGTATCCGGCACTGGCTGCCAGGTCGGATACCGGCGCGGTGGCCTGCGCGGCCGCCGCGCCGAACGCCTCGGCCAGGTCGTCGTCGACTCGTCTTCGCCGCCAGTCGATCCCGTCGCCACCGATGGCCTCGGCGACGGGCGCCCGCACGGCTGTGGCCGCCACGCTGCCGAGCGCGACGCGGACCGAGTGGGACGGTTCGTCCACCACAACGGTGACCGAGGCGGTGGCCCAGCACACGGCGTTGCGGGGCCCGACCCGGTAGTACCGTTGTGGCCCGGAGGCGGGTGAGAAGCGCACGGCGGTGAGGATTTCGTCCCCGGCGAGGCGGGCGCCCCCGGGTTCCAGCACCTCCGACAGCGGCACGCGGCGCCGCCCCTGCACGCCGACGACCTCGACGACTGCGTCATAAGCGAGCAGGACCGGAATCAGCGTCCGTTGCGGCCCGCCACCACAGATGTTGCCGCCGACGGTCGCACGGTTGCGTACCTGTCGGGAACCCAACGATCGGCAGGCCTGGCCCAGGGCCGACCCTGCCGGCGCCAGGTCGAGGTTCGCGCGGATCTCGGCGATGGTGCTCATGGAGCCCAGCCGCCACTGGCCGTCGCCATGGCGCATGCCGCGAAGCTCGGGCAGCTCGCGCAGACTGATGAAGCCTGTCACCGGAGCGCCTCGATTCATCTCGGCCACGACGTCGGTGCCGCCAGCGATGGGTCGTGCCCGTGGGTTCATCCGCCGAGCCGCGACCGCCTCCGCCAGAGTCCTGGGGGTCAACAGGGTGCCGGTCATGTCCGTTCGTCCATCCTCCGGTTGTCACTGCACCGTAACCAAGACTGGCTTATAACGGAGGACGTGCGGCAACTCCGTGACGCGATCTCGGCGTGGTCGGCTGCCGGAAGGCGGTTGGCGGGGGCGACCCTGGTGAGCTCGGACGGCTCGACACCCCACCAACCGGGCCTCTCGATGGTGGCCTCCGAAGCGGGAGAGAGCGTGGGCGCCCTGTCGGGCGGGTGCGTCGATGCCGACGTCGTGCTCGCCTGCGACCGGGTGCTGTCCGGTGGACCTCCCGAGGTCCTGAGGTTCGGTGCCGATGACGAGACCACCAGCGAACTGGCGTGTGGCGGTGTGCTCACCGTGTGGGTGCACGAACTGGCCCCGGCCGCGGTGGCGGCGATTCTCGGGCCGGCGGACGCAGTGGTGGTCACCACCAGAGTGGGGGCGCACATTCACCAGGAGGCCGTATCGGTTTCGGAGGCAACGGATCACGCGTGTGGGAGCGTCGCGATGGGACCGTCCCGCTCGGTTGCGGCCCGATGGCTGCTCGATTCCCGGCGGCGCACCGAGTTCCTCCAGACCTCGGACGGCGGTGAGGCTTTCCTCGAGGTGTTCGGACGCCGGGGCCTGTTCGTGGTGGTGGGCTTCAGCGGTTACACCGAAGCGCTGTGCGCCCAGGCCCGTCTGCTCGGCTACCTGACCGTCGTGATCGAACCCCGGCCCCGCTTCGCCGCGGGGATCACCTGCGCGGACGAGGTGATCGGCAGCTGGCCCGATGCGGCGCTGGAGAGGCTGGCCGAACACGGTCGACTCGACGACCACACCGTGATCGTGGTCTGCAGCCACGATCCGAAGTTCGACGAGCCCGCCCTGGCGACCGCGTTGACGACACCCGCCGGTTTCATCGGCGCTCTGGGGTCCCGGTCAACGAGCGCCGGGCGCCTCCAGCGCCTGCGTGCCCGTGGTGTCACCGAGACCGCGCTGCAGCGCATCCACTCGCCGGTGGGGCTGGATCTGGGCGGGGCCGGCCCCGCGGAGACCGCGGTGTCCATCTTCGCGCAGATCATCGCGGTCGCCCGCAGTCGCGGGGCGGCGCCGCTGCGGGATACCTCCGGGCCGCTGCATGCCCGCTGAACGCATCGGGGGAGTCCTCCTGGCCGCCGGAGCGGGAAAGCGTTACGGCGCAGACAAACTGGCGGTTGTCCTGAACGGCGAGACCATGCTCTGGCGAGCCGCGGCAGCGATGCTCGGGGCGGGACTGGACCCCGTCGTCGCCGTGGTTGCCGCCGGTTCCGATCGGCCGGTTCCGGACCGGGTGAGGACTGTGGTCAACGAACGCTCACTCGAGGGCGTCGCCACCAGTGTGCGGGCCGGCCTGACCGCCCTGCAGAACACACCCGAGATCGCCGCGGCGGTGATCGCACCGGCAGACCAGCCGTGGTGCGGCGAGCCGGTGTACCGCAGAATCGTCGACACCTACCGGCATTCGGGCCGCTCAGTGATCGTCGCCACCTTCGGCGGTGCGCTGCGAAACCCGGTCCTGCTGGCACGCGAGCAGTGGGGGCTGGCCGAGCGGATCCGCGGCGACATCGGCCTCTCCGCGGTTGTGCGGGGCCTGTCGCCGCTCACGGTGGAATGTGGTGATGTCGGCTCGGTCACCGATATCGACACACCCGGCGACCTGGAACGGGCCCGGAAGGCTATGAGCCGGCCAACGACGGCTCGCCGCCCGGGAGAGGAACGCTCGCAACAGGTTCCGGATTCAGAGTGACGGCGTCCGGGGTGGGCCGGGCGAGGCGGTAGCGGACGAGTCTCCAGCTGTCACCACTGCCCTGTGTCGTCAACAGATCCGCTCCGTAGGACGTGCTCGCGGTGCCGACCCCGATGCCGGACCCCGGCGAGAACCGCGCCATCGGAGTGAAGGTGACCGGTGCGTCGTGCGTGCTGGGTGACTGGACATACGCTGCGGGCTGGCCGGTCAGGCCCGAACCGCTCGAGTAGACGATCACCTCGCCCGTCGCCTTGGCTCGCGCGATGACTCGCTGCACGCCGCCCAGTTCACCGGCAACCCAGCCCGTCGACAAATCGACACCCCCGAGATAGGCGTTGTCGAACGCGACGAAGGACGCAGTCTCGTCCCACGCCGGGTCAGCGCCATCGGGATGGTTCCAGCTGCGCACCGGGTCCGTACCCGAGAGCGTCACACCCGGATGACCGGAGTGGTCCCCCGTCTTCTGTTGCGGCGCTTGATGGAACAGGCTGTTGCGGAACGTCTTGATCCAGGCCGGGGCTCCCTCGCCCGGCGCGGTGACGATGCTGACCCGTCCCGACATCGGATCGACCAGGCCCGCAGCCAGCACGACGCCGGTGGTGCCACCCGGGTAGGGCTGGAAGGACGAATAGGCCGCGGGTGCCTGCCCCGGCTCGGGAAGCTCGGAGGAATAGATCCGGACATTCCCGTCACCCCCGGCTCCCTGGGCGGCAACAATGTTGTCCGCGAGCGGATTTCCGTCAACGCCGGCCACGGTCACGTTGACCCCGCCGGTGAAGCCGTCGGGCCCGGCGAGAAAGCGCGCGAGCTGCTTGGAGAACGCCGGCTTGCCGTCCACCGGCGCGCCCGAGTACGCGACGATCCATGGGCGGGCTCCCTTTCCGGCCCCCAGCACCACGTCGCTGATCTGGTCGCCGTCGATGTCCCCGATGGCGATCGAGGGGTGCGGCCCCAGATCGGCAACCGGAATCCGGGCGATCTCTCGATCGCCTTGCTGATCGAACACCGTGATCAGCGCCGTGTCGGCGCCGGACCGTTGCCCGACGGCGTAGATCGTGGTCGCGGGCAGGACGTTGACGGTCATCATGAGCCCGTTGTCCTCGTGGTTCAGCCGATGGCAGTGCATCACGTAGGTGCCGGTGTAGTCCTCGAAACGGGTTCGTATCGTGGCTTTTCCGTTGACCGTCTCCTTGCCGAAGGTGTCGCCGCCGTAGCCGTCGGGGTTCCCGACGCCCGGCAGCAGACCGGGGATCTGGAAGGTGTCCTGTTGCCAGCCCTGGACGCCGGTTCGCGTGCCCTGGACGGGGGTGACGGTGCTCATGACCTGGAAGTCGTTGACATGGACGTGGGTCGGGTGCTGGTCGTGGTGGGCTGAGATGAACTCCCACTGCTCAACACTGCCCAGACGCGGTTGCACGAGGGGCCCGTTGGGCCAGGTGTAATCGCTGAAGTTGTAGAAGAAGGACCGCTTGTACTGGTCGTTGGCCAGTGCGTTGTTGAACGCTCCGGTGATGGTGAACTTCCGGTTCACGGCGACCGGGGCCGTGGCGAGGTCGACGAATTTGCCGCTGCCGTCGAGTTTCTGGCCGGACTCGAAAGGCACCGGTTCCGCGGTCCCGGCGGCCGGTTCGGCGGTCAGCAACGTCTGGGTGGGGAAGGTCAGAAAGCCGTCGTTCCAGCTGATGTCCGCGAGGTCCATCGAAATCGTGCCGAGCACCGCGCTGGGATTGCCGGTCCCGGTGGAGGTGTACTTGATGCCGGGCAGCGAGATGGGTTGCGTATAGCGGGCTTCCGTGCCCTGCACCGGTGGCATCTCGAGCTGCAATCCGCCCTCGGCCGGCATCGTGACCGCGATGGCATAACGCTGCGCAGGCGGGATCAGCAGGGTGGTTCCGTCGTTCGACGCGGGAACGTGCACCGCCGGGGAGGGGTCCCCGTCGACGCCGACGATCCTGATCTTCGTCAGCTTGCCGGTGGCCGTCTCACGGACCGCGACATTCATGAACGCATGAGCGGTGACGTTCGCCAGCACCCAGATCTCGGTCTGACCCGGACGGGCGGTGATCGACGGCTGGAACTGCCCGTTGACCGTGAACTGCACATCGCGCTGGCTGTCGGGCAGGTTGCGGTCGACGGCCTGGTTCGCACTCGGGTCGACCGATGACGTGAAGGTCAGCAGGTTCTGCGGGACGATCTGGAAGTTGCCGCGTTTGTCTTCGGGTGTAAGCGGTCCGGCGAACCAACTCGTCACGAAAGTGGTTCCGGCAGGGGAGCTCCCGAAATCAAACGGCGCCAGCGACGGCTGGTACGTGCCGGCTTCGAGCTCGTCACCTTTGGGCGGGACGAGGGTGCTTCCGTACTGCGGCCAGTCGGGCCGATTCAAGGTCTTCCCACCGCCTCGCCGATTGGAGACGAAGTTGTTCTGCAATGCCATCGTGCGGACCGGAAGTTGATGGGCGGTGACGAGTGGGAGATTGCCGTCCGCGCGGCCCACGATGAGCATCCCGGCAAGTCCGGAGTCGACCTGGCCGTCGGTTTCCATGTGCCGGTGAGGGTGGTACCAGTAGAGGCCTTGCGGGTGATCGGTGGGGATCTGGTAGGTGTAGACGTTCGCCGCGCCGGCGGGGATATCCAGCAGGACGTTGTCCGCGTTGCCCTTGGGGCTCACATGCAGGCCGTGGGTGTGCAGGTTGATGGGGGAGTCTTCGGCAGCCGCGGGGTATTCCGGAATCGGTTGGCCTGTCGGCACTGTCGCCGGGTCGAGAAGGTCGCGGATCGTCAGTCCCCGCAGGTTGTTCTCCATCCGGATGACCAGACGGTCGCCCGGCTGCACGTGAAGAGTCGGTCCGGGATAGTTGCTGTCGTTCTGCATCCGTCCGTCGGAGGCATCGCCGTGGTTGACGCGGTAGCCGTAGACGAGCGCATCGGACACCGGGCCGGCCACGGTGTTCAGGACGATGCTGTCCTGATGGGCGTTCAACGTCACGTCGAGCAACCCGTCCCGGCTCGAAAGCGCAACGGGCTCAACATATTCCGGTTTCAGGTGCACCCCGGCGGAGCGATGGGATTGGCAGTTCACCAGCCCTAGGAGAAGCAGCAGGACTGACAAGACGGCGAATTCCAAGCGGGCCGCGACCCTCATAGAGCCGACGCTAGCACCGTGCAGGGGCCCTGTAGTGCTAGTCCGCCAGCGCGAGGACCTCGTCGAAGCCCTCGACCAGGCAGTCGTAGAACGCCTCGAAGTCCGGGATGGCACCGGTGTCGACATCGATACCCAACGCGCAGGTGTCCACATACGTCAGCAGCGTGACATTGACCGCCGCGCCGATCGTCGGCCCGAACGCGTACTGCACCTTGACCTTTGCCCCACCCAGGTACACCGGCACCGGCAGGCCCGGCACGTCGCTGGCCAGGAAATCGACCTTGCGCAGCATCGACCCGATGTACCAGCGCGGCATCAGGTTCATCGCGCCAGCCAGGATCTGCACGTAGGCCGTTGAGCGCTCATTGCGCACCTGGGTCGTGCGCTCCCGCGTGGAACTGATCCGTGCCGCCGGGTCGGCCGTGCCCACCGGCACGTCGAAGCGTGCCAGAGTGATGTGGTTGCCGCCCATATCATCGCCCTCTTTGCGGATGCTGATCGGCATCGTCAGATGCAGATCGCCGACGGTCGAACCGTGCTTCTCGTGGTAGCGGCGCAGACCGCCCGAGATACCGGCGACGAACGCGTCGTTGAGTGCCCCGCCGCCGCGGTGGGCAGCCTCCTTGAGCTTGGCCAGCGGCACCTCGTGCACCGCCAGCCGGCGCACCAGGGTGCGCTCCTTCATCAGCGGCGAACCGGTCTCGCTCACCGGACGCACGAACCGGTAGACCGAAGCCGCGAGTTCGGTCGCGGAATCGAACGTCTTCAACGGGCTGCGGATGGTGTTGAACAACAGCTTCGGGGCGCCCGTCGCCGCGCCGGTGACGGCGCGGCGAACCAGGCCGACGTCGTACCGCAGGGCGTCGACGTAGTCGCTGAGCGGACCGTGCTCATGCACCTCCGGTTCGTCGGTGCCGGCGGCGACCGCCTCCAGTTCGCGCGGCTCCTCGGTGAGGTCGAAGATCGTCATCGCGATCTGTACACCGCCCACCCCGTCGGTCAGCGCGTGGTGGAATTTCAACAGCACCGCCGCGCCGCCGTCGTCGAGACCCTCGATCAGCGTCGCCGTCCACAACGGCCGCGCCCGGTCGAAGTCGGACATCGCCGCGACCCGCGCCATCTCCAGCACACCCTCGAGGTTGCCGGGCTCGGGCGCGGACATCCGGCGCAGATGGAAGTCGGGATCGAAGTCCGGGGCGAACTCCCAACGCGGCGGCGTGGGTCCGGGGGTCTCGACGACGACCTTGCGGAACATCGGCAGATTGCGTGCCACCACCCCGAAGCGCTGGCGCACCACATCCCAATCCGGGGAGCGGTCCAACAGAATGACGGTGACTACGGTGGACCGCAGCCGGGGATCGGACTCCATCGCCCACGTGAACGCGTCGGTCTGGCTCATGAATTCACTCATCGTGTCTCCACGCTACGACTGTGCCGTGGCGCCGTCACGACCCCTGGTGCAACTGGTGACTTTCTTCCTTCAGACGGTGTGGGGTGCGGTCATCGTGACCGCACTCCAACCGACGCGCTTGTCCGCGGCCTCGTTGGCGCCGGACCGGCTGCCGATGCCGCCAGCGCCGCCTACTTGGGACCGGCTCGGCGCCGCGCGGCAGAATTGGTTCATGGCGGGAGCGCGCTGATGACGATGGGGGAAAAGCGGCGCCGCGCGCACGACAAGCTCGCGGCGCTGCCCGGGGTGAGCTCGATCCGCCGCCCGCTCACGCCGCACGCGGGCGAGGAGTTCGACCTCTATTACGTGCGCACCGGCCGGCCCGGCGACCGACCGTTGTTGATCATCCCCGGCGGCCCGGGCATGGCCTCAATCGGTGGCTACCAGGGCTTGCGCCGACGCGCCGCGGACGCCGGCCTGGACGTCATCATGGTCGAGCACCGCGGCGTGGGTATGTCGCGCCACGACGACGCCGGTGCCGACCTGCCCGACGACGCGCTGACCATCGAGCAGGTGGTCGACGACGTCGCCGCGGTCCTCGACGACGCCGAGGTTCCCGACGCCGTCGTCTACGGAACCTCCTACGGCAGCTACCTGGCGGCCGGGATGGGGGTGCGCCATCCCGGCCGGGTGGGCGCGATGATCCTGGACTCCCCGCTGCTCAACCGCGACGACATCGAGATCGTGCGCGACGAACTGCGTCGGCTGCTGTGGCACGGGGGCGATCCGGATACCGCCGACCTGGCGGCCAAGGTGCGCGAGTTGGCCGAACAGGGCGCCCTGACCCCGAGCGACGCGCAGCTGGCGGCGGCGCTCTACGGCATCGGCGGTGAGGGCATGCTGCACCGGTTGTTCGACCTGCTGCTCGACGGCCGGCGCCTGCTGTGGACCACGATGACCCACGTCGGCCGGGTCGCCGGCCGAAAGATGCCGTACCGCAACGAATCCGATCTGGTCGGCCCGATCGGATTCCGCGAACTGAACTTTCACGGGACTCCCGACGGGCTGCCGCTGGACCCCGCCGTGGCCATGCGGGAGTCCGCCGACGACGAGCCCGCGGAGTTCCAGGGTGAGCCGTTCGATCTGGTGGCGGCCATGCCGGCGTTCGGCTGGCAGACCGCGGTGATCTCCGGTGGCCGCGATCTGATCACCCCGCCCGCCGTCGCCGACCGGATCGCGGCCCTGATTCCCGAATCCGCGTTGGTGCGGCTGCCGACGGCGGGGCACAGCATTCTGGACACCCGCGAAGCCGCGGCCCTGCGCATCGCCGCACAGGTGTGTGCGGGCGATATCGCCGATCTGCCCGCGATGGGAGCCCAACTCGACGGACTGCCGGTGCGTCCGGAGCTGCGGCTGATGGGCTGGGCCATCAAGGCCGGCGCCCGGATCGAGGGCGCACTGCCCGGCGCGGTCCCACGTCTGCTTGGTGGGCCTACTTCATGAAACCTATTGCGCTGTAATCCAGGTCGCCGATTCCGGCGGGTCCGAAGTTGGCCAGGTTGCTGCGCACCGCCACGTTGCCCGGTGACTGAAACAGTGCGAGGCTGAACACCTCCTCCCACAGCATCTTGTCGACGTCGTTGGCCAGCGCACGTGCCTTCGTCTGATCGAGTTCGTCGAGGACCTCCTCGACCTTGGCGTCGATCTGTGGGCTGGAGATCTTGCCGAAGTTGCTTTCCGCGCCGGTGGTGAAGATCTGGTTCAGGCAGCACAGCGAGAAGGCGTCGCCGACCCAGGAGAACTGGGTGACGTCGAAGTCGCCGACGTTGACGTAGTTGGTGAAGAAGCCGTTGGCCGGCTTGACATCCAGTTCCAGCTTGACTCCGATCTGGGCCAGGTTGTTCTGCGCCACCTGTGCCACCTGTCGTCCGCTCTGCGAGTCGTAGAGCACGTCGCGGATCACCAGTTGCTTGCCGTCCTTGGCGCGGAACTGACCGTTCAGCTTCCAGCCCAGCGCGTCGAGTTCGGCTTTGGCCTTCTCCGGGTCGTAGGCCAGCACCGCGCTGTTGTCCTGGTAGCCCTCCTGGCCGGCGACGAAGATGTGGTTGCCCAGCGGCGTGGGGTTGTCCACCAGACCGCGCTGGCTGACGTTGACGATGGCCTGCCGGTCGATGCCTTTGGCCACCGCCTGGCGCAGGGCCTTGTCGGAGAGGATCGATCCCGGTGCGCCGTTGAAGGTCAGGTGATACCAGCTGGGCCCGGGGGCGCGCCGGATGGTGATGTCCGCGGTGCTCTGGGCGATCTTCAACTCGTCCAGCGACGCGATCCCGGTGGCGTCGATGGTGTTGTTCTGCAGTGCGGGAATGCGCGCGGCGTCATCGAGCGCCAGGTAGGTGATGGAGTCCAGTAGCGGCGGAGTGCCCCACCATTTCGGGTTGCGGTTCAGCGTGATTCGCTGTGCCGTCTTGTCCACCGACGAAATGATGAACGGACCTGCCGACGGACCCGGTTTGTCGAGCTGGCCCTTGTTGAAGACGTCGGGGTTGGTGGTCATGCTCTTGGGCAGCAGCATGGTGTTGCCGGCGAACATGCCGCGCCACTCCGGGTAGTTCTGGGCGAAGGTCATCACAGCCTGGCGGTCGTCCACGCCCCGGGTCACCGACGCCACCCGGTCGGAGCCGTTGGGGGAGGCGATCGCGAAGGCCTTGTCCTTGCCGTTGGTGGCATTGATCTGGGCGGCGATGTCCTCCCAGGTGATGGGGGTGCCGTCGGACCAGGTGGCCTTCGGGTTGATGGTGTAGGTGACCACCTGCGGCTTGGTGCTGGTCAGTTCGACGCTGGTGAAGTAGTCGGTGTTGACCTTCATCGACCCGTCCGGCGCGATGAAGAACGCGCGCGGCATGGTGGACCGCAACATCGCGGCGGTCTCGGCCTCGTTGCCGTCGATGTTCAGGGTGTTGAAGTTCGACGGCAGCGCGCCGATCGCCAGCCGCAGGTTGCCGCCCTGTTTGAGGCTCGCCGGGTCCTGCGGGTTGATGTCGCTTGCCTTGCCGAGTTCGGCGTTGCCACCCGCCGAGCCGGTGGTGCGGTTCGGGTTCGAGGCGCAACCGGCGACGACGAGAACGAGCGCGCAGAACAGGGACGCCCACAGGCGCAGAAGACGGGTCACATCTGCAGATGCTAACGGCGGGAGGGATCCGGCTGTGGGATCGCGGCCAGCAGGCGCCGGGTGTACTCATTCTGCGGGTTGGCAAAGACCTGTTCGCTGTCGCCGTATTCGACGATCGCTCCCCGATACATCACCGCGACCGTATGGGCCAGGTGCTTGACCACCGACAGATCGTGCGAGACGAAGAGGTAGGACAGGTCGAACTCACGCTGCAGGTCCAGCAGCAGGTTGATGATGCCGGCCTGGATCGAGACGTCCAGTGCGGAGACCGGCTCGTCGAGGGCCAGGATCCTCGGTTGTAAGGCCAGCGCCCGTGCGATGCCGATCCGCTGTTTCTGGCCACCGGAGAACTCGCCCGGATAGCGGCCGGCGTCCGCACGGCGAAGCCCGACGATTTCCAGCAACTCCGCGACCCGGGCGTCGGTGGCCTTCTTGTCGAAACCGTTGGCCTGCAACGGCTCAGCCAGCAGGTCGAACACCGGCATTCGGGGATCCAGCGAGGCCACCGGATCCTGGAACACCACCTGTAGATCACCGCGCAACTCGCGGCGGCGCTGCGCGGTGAGCGTCGCGACGTCGTTGCCGAGCACCTCGATGGAACCGGACTGTGGTGCCCGCAGCTCGAGGATCTCGTGCAGCGTCGTGGACTTCCCCGACCCGGACTCGCCGACGATGCCCAGCGTGCGGCCCTGCCGGACCTCGAAGCTCACGTTGTCGACGGCGCGGACCTCGCCGATCTGGCGGCGGAACACCACGCCCTTGGTGAGCCGATAGGTCCGGGACAGGTCGCGGACGCGGACCACGACCGGCGCGTCGGCGCCGTCGTCGCTGTCGGCCGGTTCGACGGCGACGCCGTAGATGTCGGCGGCGCTGCGGCCGGCAACCCGGTCGGTGCGGATGCATGCCGCGGTGTGGCCCGGATTGCCGTCGACCGCAACCAGCGCCGGCTCGGCAGCCAGGCAGTCGTCGATCGCCAGCGGGCAGCGCGGGGCGAACGGGCAGCCCGGCGGGAGCGACACCAGCGACGGCGGGGCACCCGGGATCGGCACCAGCCGCTCACCGCGCGGCGCACCGAGGCGGGGGACCGACCCCAAAAGCCCTGCGGTGTAGGGCATCCGGCGATCGGTGTAGAGATCGTGGACGCTGGCCGCCTCGGCCGCGCGGCCGGCGTACATGACCAGCGCCCGGTCGGCGAACTCGGCGACCACCCCCAGGTCGTGGGTGATGATCAGCACGCCGGCGTTCGTGACGTCCCGGGCGGTCTTGAGCACCTCGAGGATCTGGGCCTGAACGGTGACGTCCAGGGCGGTGGTCGGCTCGTCGCAGATGATGAGGTCGGGGTCGTTGGCGATAGCGATGGCGATCACGACCCGCTGGCGCTCGCCGCCGGACAGTTCGTGCGGGAAGGCCCGCGCCCGCTGCTGGGGCTGGTTGATGCCGACCAGCTCCAGCAGCTCGACCGCCCGGCCACGGGCGGTGGCCTTGTTCACCTCCGGGTGGTGCACCCGGATGGCTTCGGCGATCTGGTCACCGACGGTGTAGACCGGGGTTAGCGCCGACATGGGGTCCTGAAACACGGTCCCGATCCGGCGCCCCCGGATTGTCGACATCGCATCGTCGGGCATGCCGAGAAGTTGCTCACCGTCGAGTGTGGCCGACCCCGACACCGCCGCGTACTCGGGCAGCAGGCCGATGACAGCCATCGCCGCCGCGGACTTGCCCGACCCCGACTCGCCGACCATCGCCACCACCTCGCGCGGGGCGATGTCATAGCTCAAGCCCCGGACGGCATTCAGGTCGCCGTCGTCGGTGGGGAAGGTGACGGTCAGGTCGCGGACCGAGAGCAGGCTCATCGCTTCGACTTCCGGCGCTGCAGGTTCGCGCTGCCCGGATCCAGGGCGTCACGCAGGCCGTCGCCGATCAGGTTGGCGCACAGGACAATCAGCACCAGAACGCCGGCCGGGAACATGAACACCCACGGGAACGTCGTCGCCGACTTGGTGCTGTCGGCGATCAGGGTGCCCAGCGACACGTCCGGCGGCTGTACCCCGAAACCCAGGAAGCTCAGCCCGGTTTCGGCCAGAATCGCCGCGCCCACGTTCAGCGCGGTGTCGATGATGAGGATGGAGGCGACGTTGGGGACGATGTGGCGGGTGATGATCCGCCAACTCGGCACACCCATGTAGCGGGCGGCCTGGACGTATTCGCGGCCGCGCAGACTCATCGTCAAGCCCCGGACCATGCGAGAACTGATCATCCAACTGAAGGCGGCCAGCAGCACGATCAGCAGGGCTACGTTGGCGGAGTTCTTGGTGCGCGGGCTGATGATCGCGATCAGGATGAAGCCCGGCACCACCAGCAGCAGGTCGACGATCCACATCAGCCGCCGGTCGCGCCAGCCGCCGAAGTATCCGGCGACCGACCCCACGGTGGCCGCGACCGTCGTGGAGATGACGGCCACGCACAACCCGATCAGCATCGACTTCTGCATGCCGCGCAGCACCAGGGCCAGGATGTCCTGCCCGATCGCGTTGGTGCCGAACCAGTGCTGAGCGCTCGGCGGACTCTGCAGGGCGTAGTAGTCGATATCGGTGTGGGAGTAGGGCAGCAACGGCGGCAGCGCGTAGCAGGCGATGAACAGCGCGACGAGCACCGCCAGAGAGGCCACCGCCAGCTTGTTCTGCAGGAAGCGCCGCGTCACCAGCGTGCGACGCGAGGCGAACGCCTCGAAGGCGACGCCTGACTTCGCTTCTGCCCCTTGCGCTTCCGGCTTAGTGGTCACGTCACCCGGACCCGGGGGTCGAGGATGGCGTAGATGACGTCGGAGAGCAGCCCGGCCAGCAGCACCACAGCCCCGGAGAACACCGTGACGGCCGCGATGATGTTGGTGTCCTGGGTGCCGATGCCCTGGACCACCCATTCGCCCATGCCGTGCCAGCCGAAGATCTTCTCCACGAACACCGCCCCGGTGACCAGTCCGGCCACGCTGTACGCGAACAGGGTCGCCATCGGGATCAGCGCGGTGCGCAGGCCGTGTTTGATAAGCGCCTGCCGTCTGGTCAGGCCTTTGGCCCGCGCGGTGCGGATGAAGTCCTGGCCCAGCACGTCGAGCATGGCGTTGCGCTGATACCGGCTGTACCCGGCGATCGACCCCAACGCCAGGGTCATCGTCGGCAACACCAGATGCTGCAGGCGGTCGACGAACTGGTTCCACGCGCCACCGACCGGCGTCGGGGATGTCTCCCCGGTGTACTCGAAGATCTGCAACCCGGTCGCCCAGTTGACCTGCAACGCAGCGAGGATCAGCAGGTTGGCGAGCACGAACGTCGGTGTGCTGATGATCAGCAGGGACAGCACCGTGATGACCCGGTCGGAGAGGCGGTACTGCCGGATGGCGCCCCACGCGCCGACCACCACCCCGATGATCGTGCCCAGCACCGAACCGATCACCAGCAGCCGCAGGCTCACCCCGATCCGGCGCCACAGTTCGTCGGCGACCGGCTGGCTGTTGACGGTGGTGCCGAAGTCACCGTGGATCGCCCCGGACACCCAGTGCGCGTAGCGCAGCGGGATCGGCTTGTCGAGGTCGAGTTCGGCGGATTTGGCATCGATCACCGCCTGCGGCGGACGCGGGTTGCGCTGCAGCAGGCTGTCCAACGGCCGGAACGAGTACGACGTCAGCGCGAACGTCAGGAACGAAGCCACGGCCAGCAACACGACGTAGTTGAGCAGCCGGCGCGCCAGAAACCGGATCATCGGCGCCGCACGACCCGTTGCATGCAGCACAGGGTAGGAGATGAACGGCGTTTGTCGGCGGTGGGCGCGGGTAAGCGCCCCGATTCCGCCGCAGCCCAATCACTGACACGTTGCTGACACTTACGATCACGCCGATTTCCGGCACTGCCGTCGCCGGCGGATGTCGCTACGATCGGGCCGACTTCCGGCCACGACAGGAGAGGCGAACCCCGTGAGCGTTACCGACGACTACCTGGCCAACAACGCGGAGTACGCGCAGACGTTCTCCGGCCCGCTGCCATTGCCGCCGAGCAAGCACGTCGCCGTCGTGGCGTGCATGGACGCGCGCATGAACGTCTACGGGATCCTCGGCCTCAAAGATGGTGAGGCGCACGTCATCCGCAACGCCGGCGGGGTGGTGACCGACGACGAGATCCGCTCCCTGGCCATCAGCCAGCGACTGCTGGGCACCCGCGAGATCATCCTGATCCACCACACCGACTGCGGCATGCTGACGTTCACCGACGACGACTTCAAGCGCGACATCCAGGCCGAGACCGGCATCAAGCCGGAGTGGGCGGCGGAGTCCTTCGCCGACGTCGAGGAGGACGTGCGCCAGTCGCTGCGTCGCATCGAAGCCAGCCCGTTCGTCACCAAGCACACCTCGCTGCGCGGGTTCGTCTTCGACGTGGCCACCGGCAAGTTGCACGAAGTCACCCTCTAACCCCGCATTGAGTGTGCGCTCAGGGCGCGATTCGAGCGGCCGATCGCGGCCCTGAGCGCACAGTCAACGGGGGAGAAGGCCTGATTGACACGTCCGCACGGTGGTGGCTACCGTCAGGGTAAGCAGGTAATCCTGGTTAATCCAGCCAACTTTACGAGGAACCGATGGCGGAGCAGCTTCTGTCCCGGCCGGCGGCCGGCCATGACACGGACGACCCTGCAGGCCCGCTGCCGGGCCAGTATGAACTCAGCCATCTGCGCTCGCTGGAGGCCGAGGCCATCCACATCATCCGGGAGGTCGCGGCCGAGTTCGAGCGGCCGGTGCTGCTGTTCTCCGGCGGCAAGGACTCCATCGTCATGCTGCACCTGGCCATCAAGGCGTTCGCCCCGGCCCGGGTTCCCTTCCCGGTGATGCACGTCGACACCGGCCACAACTTCGAGGAAGTCATCGCCACCCGCGACGAACTTGTGCAGCGCTACGGGCTGCGCCTGGTCGTCGCCAGTGTCGAGGACGACATCGACGCCGGCCGGGTCGTCGACAACGGCCCGTCCCGCAATCCGCTGCAGACCGTGACCCTGCTGCGGGCGATCGGGGAGAACCGCTTCGACGCGGCCTTCGGAGGGGCCCGCCGCGACGAGGAGAAGGCCCGCGCCAAGGAACGGGTCTTCAGCTTCCGCGACGAATTCGGGCAGTGGAACCCCAAAGCGCAGCGGCCCGAACTGTGGAACCTCTACAACGGCCGGTACCGCAAGGGCGAGCACATCCGCGCCTTCCCGCTGTCGAACTGGACCGAGTACGACATCTGGGCCTACATCGGCGAGGAGAACATCACCCTGCCTCCCATCTACTACGCCCACCGGAGGCCGGTGTTCCGCCGCGACGGCATGCTGCTGGCCGTCCACGAGCACATGCAGCCCCACGCGGGCGAGGAGGTGTTCGAGGCCTCGGTTCGGTTCCGCACCGTCGGCGACGTCACCTGTACCGGCTGTGTCGAGTCCACCGCGGCCACCGTCGAGGACGTGATCGCCGAGACCGCGACGTCGCGGCTCACCGAGCGCGGGGCCACTCGTGCCGACGACCGGATCTCCGAGGCCGGCATGGAGGACCGCAAGCGCGAGGGGTACTTCTGATGAGCGCTTGCGCGAAGAAGCAAGGATGTTGATGAGCGCTCGCGCGAAGAAGCGAGGACGCTGATGAGCGGTGATGTCCTCACCTCGGCACCGGACACCACCCTGCTGCGGCTGGCCACCGCCGGCTCCGTCGATGACGGCAAGTCCACCCTGATCGGGCGGCTGCTATATGACTCCAAGGCTGTCATGGAGGACCAGTTGGCGGCCGTCGAGCGCACCTCGCGTGAACGGGGCAACGACTACACCGACCTCGCCCTGGTCACAGACGGCCTGCGTTCGGAGCGCGAGCAGGGCATCACCATCGACGTCGCCTACCGCTACTTCGCCACGGCCAAGCGGAAATTCATCATCGCCGACACCCCGGGCCACATTCAGTACACCCGCAACATGGTCACCGGCGCCTCCACCGCGCAGCTGGTCATCGTCCTCGTGGACGCCCGCAACGGCCTGCTGGAGCAGTCCCGCCGGCACGCGTTCCTGGCCTCGTTGCTCGGCGTGCAGCACCTCGTGTTGGCCGTCAACAAGATGGACCTGATCGACTGGGACCGCGACCGGTTCGCCCGGATTCGCGACGAGTTCCACGCGTTCGCCGCCCGGCTGGACGTGCACGACGTCACCACCATCCCGATGTCCGCGCTCAACGGCGACAACGTGGTGACGAAGTCGGACAGAGCTTCCTGGTACGACGGTCCGCCGCTGCTGAGCCACCTCGAGGACGTCTACATCGCCGGTGACCGCAACCTGGTCGACGTCCGCTTCCCGGTCCAATACGTCATCCGCCCGCAGACCCGCGACCACGCCGACCATCGCAGCTACGCCGGCACCGTGGCCAGCGGGATCATGCGCCCGGGCGACGAGGTGGTGGTGCTGCCCAGCGGCAAGACCACCCGCATCACCGCCATCGCCGGCCCGGAAGGCCAAGTCTCCGAAGCGTTTCCGCCCATGGCGGTGTCGATCAGCCTCGCCGACGACATCGACATCTCCCGCGGGGACCTCCTCGCCCGGCCGCAGAACCAACCGGAGGCGACCACCGAGTTCGACGCGATGGTCTGCTGGATGGCCGACGACGCCACGCTCGAACCCGGCCGCGATTACGTGATCAAGCACACCACGCGCTCGACCCGGGCCAGGGTCACCGGACTGGACTACCGCCTCGACGTCAACACCCTGCACCGCGACAAGGGCGCCACCGCCCTGAAACTCAACGAGCTCGGCCGGGTCAGCCTGCGCACCCAGGTGCCGCTGCTGCTCGACGAATACACCCGCAACTCGGCGACGGGCTCGTTCATCCTGATCGACCCCGACACCAACGTCACCGTCGCGGCCGGCATGGTGCGCGACACCGCGCCGGCTGCGGGACGGACCGCCTCACCGAACACGGTGCGTCACCAGCCGCTGGTCACACCGGGGGACCGGCTGACCAAGGGCCGCACAGTCTGGTTCACCGGCCTGTCCGGTTCGGGGAAGTCGTCGGTGGCCGTGATCGTGGAACAGATGCTGCTGGAGCGCGGGCGCCCGGCCTACATCCTCGACGGCGACAACCTGCGGCACGGCCTCAACGCCGACCTCGGGTTCTCGATGGCCGACCGCTCCGAGAACCTTCGCCGCCTGGCGCACGTCGCCACCCTGATGGCCGACGCCGGGCTGACGGTTCTGGTTCCGGCCATCAGCCCCCTGCAGGAGCACCGTGATCTGGCCCGCGGCGTCCACGGCGACGCCGGTATCGAGTTCTTCGAGGTCTTCGTCGACACCCCGCTGGAGGACTGCGAGCGACGCGATCCCAAGGGTCTCTACGCCAAGGCCCGCCGCGGCGAGATCACGCACTTCACCGGAATTGACAGCCCGTATCAGCGGCCCAGGAAGCCCGACCTGCGGCTCACCCCCGACCACAGCGCCGCCGAACTTGCCGCCCGGGTGGTAGGCCTGCTGGAATCGCGGACGTGAACGACCACCAACTGGCGGCCCGGTTGGCCACCGAGGCGGGCACTCTGCTGCTCGGGGTGCGCTCCGAGTTGTCGGAGGCGACCGCCGCCGAGCGGAAAGCCCAGGGGGACAAGCGCTCCCACGAATTCCTGATGGCACAGCTGGCCGCGTCCCGCCCGGGGGACGCCGTGCTGTCGGAGGAAGGCGTCGACAACCCGGTGCGGCTGACGGCCGAGCGCGTCTGGATCGTCGACCCGCTCGACGGCACCCGGGAGTTCTCCGAACTCGACCGCGACGACTGGGCCGTGCACGTGGCGCTGTGGGAGCGGGGCGAACTGGTGGCCGGGGCGGTCGCACTGCCGGGGCAGGGCGTCACCCTCGCGACTCCCGGGGTCTCGGTACCACCGGCCCACACCGGCGCCCCGCGCATCCTGGTGTCCCGCACCCGCCCGCCGGCGGTTGCGATGCAGGTGCGCGACGCGCTCGGCGCCGACCTTGTCGAGATGGGTTCAGCCGGGGCCAAGGTGGCCGCGGTGGTGCAGGGCCGCGCCGAGGTGTACGTCCACGCCGGCGGCCAATACGAGTGGGATTCCGCGGCGCCGGTCGCGGTGGCGCGGGCCGCGGGTCTGCACACATCCCGCGTCGACGGCAGCCCGCTGCGCTACAACCAGTCCGACCCGCTGCTACCCGACGTCGTGGTGTGCCGGCCGGAGTTTGCCGACGCCGTCCTCACCGCGCTGCGGTAGCCCATTTGCCGGTCGCGGGCCCCTTTACCCCTGTTTGCGGGCCTGCGCAGTGTGGGATAGACCACATCTGACGAGAATTCGCTGGCCCCGGGATGCTTCTCAGGTGAATCTCAGCTATTGTTGAGGAAATCCTTCACCACGAGAGGCGGTGTGCTGTGTCCGGCCGGATCGGTCCTTTCCTCACGACGGGAGTGGCTTTGTCGGTCGCTGCCGTCGTGGTGGCCAATCCGGTGGTGGCGCCGCGTGCCGACCTGGAGATTCCGGCGGTCAAGCTGTCGGGCACCGGCGACGCCCTGGACATGCTCAACAACGATTTCCTCAGCCGGATCGCGCCCGCACCGGCCGAATCGCCGAGCAACCCGTTCGCGGTGCTGAAGGACCTCGTCACGTCATTAGCTGCTGACGCCACCTACCTCACCAAGAACGCGATTGTCTCGGCATTCTTCGCCGGGGCCAACGCCGTCACGAACCCCGAGTTGACGGCCGCGTCCTTCCCGTACGTCCCCCACATCCCGCCGGCCGGCGCCGTGGTGCTGCCGACGCCCGTGCTGCCTCCCGCGGTGCCGGGACCGATGACGACCGATCAACTCCTCGCCGTCGCCGCGCTTCCCGCCGAGCTCGTGCCGGCCGCCGCCGAGGTGGTGGTGGCCCTGATGGACGGGGTGCGCGGCCTGACCGACGGCACCGCGGTGACGGCGGCGTTCGCCGTCGGCGCTCTTCTGGTGAAAGAGGGCGGCCAGGTCGCCGACGCCGTCCGCGGTCTGGTCGGCACCGGTGTGCAGGCGGTCGCCGACGTACTGACGGCGGTCACCGCCGGTGAGCCGCAGACCTCGATCGACAACGCGTTCAGCGACGTCGTTGAACAGCCCGCCAAGGGCGCCCGCTCGGTTGCCGCCGGATCCACCGAAACGGTGCCGGCCCAGACTCCCGGCCCCGGCCTGGTGGCGCCGCCGGCGCCGAAGACCGAAGTCCTTGGTGGCGACCGGGTTCAGCGGCGAACGGCAGTGCTTGACACCCCGGAGATCATCGCGCCGCCGGCGGTGCCCGACCTGGCCGATGGCCTCGGCTCCGGCACGCCCAAGGACCTCAACCCCGCCCTGACCCGGCCGCGGGTGCCGGCATGGTCGGGCCCGGTGAACGACGCGGTCGACCAGGCGCGTCATCAGGTGCAGGGGATGCTCCGCAGCGCGGTCGACGCCGTGCGCAAGGCCGCCGATCACTCCGGCAAGGCGCCCGCCGGTCCGGCTCGCGATTAACGAGCCGTTTCCTGCCGCCGGGATGGCAGAATCCGCGGCATGCGGATGTCGGCGAAAGCGGAGTACGCCGTCCGTGCGATGACACAGTTGGCCTCGGTTCCGGCCGGGGATCTGGTCAAGACCGACGAACTGGCCAAGTCCCAGGGCATTCCGGCGCAATTCCTCGTCGACATTCTTTCCGACCTGCGGGCCGATCGGCTGGTGCGCAGCCACCGCGGGCGCGACGGCGGCTACGAACTCGCCCGGCCGGCCGCCGACATCAGCATCGCCGACGTGCTGCGCTGTATCGACGGACCGCTGGCGAGTGTCCGTGACATCGGACTGGGCGACCTGCCGTATTCCGGGCCGACGGCGGCACTGACCGACGTCTGGCGTGCGTTGCGCGCCAGCATGCGCTCGGTGCTGGAGGAGACGACGCTGGCCGACGTGGCCCTGGGCGCGTTGCCCGCCCACGTCTACCGGATGGCGCGGGACTACCTCACCCAGGAAGACCGGCGTGGGCGGCGCAGTGGCTGACGGCGGCACCGACAAATTGGGGGTCGAGCGCCTGGGCAGCATCGGCCCGAACTGGTTCGCGTCGGTGATGGGCACCGGAATCGTGGCCAATGCCGGCGCGACGCTGCCCGTCAATGTCCCTGGCCTGCATCTCTTCACGCGCGCGGTGTGGGTGGCCGCCGCGGTTCTGCTGGTAGGGCTGCTCGTGGTGGTGGGCGGCCACTGGATGCGGCACCCGACGGTGGCCCGCGGCCACGCCCGCAACCCGCAGATGGCGCACTTCTACGGAGCCGCGCCGATGGCCCTGCTGACGGTGGGGACCGGCGCGTTGCTGGTGGGGCAGGACGTCGTCGGCGAGCGTGCGGCTGTCGACCTGGCCTGGATCCTGTGGGTGGCCGGGACGATCGGCGGCCTGTTCACCGCGGTCAGCATCCCCTATCTGATGTTCACCCAGCACGACGTCGAACCCGACGCCGCATTCGGCGGCTGGTTGATGCCGGTGGTCCCGCCGATGGTGGCTGCGGCCGCGGGGGCGCTGCTCATCCCGCACGCCCCGGAGGGCGTGGGCAGGCAGACGCTGCTGTACGGCTGCTGGGCGATGTTCGGTCTGTCCCTGATGGCGGCGTTCATCATCACCTCGATGATCTGGAGCCGCCTGGCGCTCTACGGCACATCGGGCACCGCACGGGTTCCGACGTTGTGGATCGTCCTGGGTCCGCTGGGTCAATCCATCACCGCCGCAGGCCTTCTCGGCCGCAATGCGTCCTCGGCCGTGGACCCGGCCGTGGCCGGCGCGATGAAGACTTTCGCGGTGCTTTACGGCGTTCCGGTGTGGGGCTTCGCGGTGCTGTGGATCGCCCTGGCGACCTCACTGACCGTGCGCACACTGCGGCGTGGCATGCCGTTCGCGCTGACGTGGTGGAGCCTGACCTTCCCGGTCGGCACGTTCGTCACCGGCACCACCCAACTGGCCGGCCACACCGGCCTGCCGGCCTTCCGGGTCGCCGCCGTACTCGCCTACGTCGGCCTGCTCAGTACCTGGCTGCTGGTGGCGGTCCGTACGGCCCGGGGCACCCTGCGCGGCACCCTTCTCGCGCCGCCGCCGAGTACCGGGCCGGTCCGCGCCCGGAAGGACCCGGCCCGGTAGCCGCTCGGGCGTGCCAGAATCGCGGTCGTGCAGATAGGCATGACCATGCCGGTGATGGAGCCCGACCTCGACGCGGCGACCTTGCGGCAGTGGGCTCAGCGGATCGACGAAGGCCCCTTCTCCTCGCTGTGCTGGGGGGAACGCATCGCCTTCGACAACCCGGAGGCCGTCACCCTGCTCGGCGCGCTGTCGGCCTGGACCTTGCGGGTGCCGTTGATCACCACCGTCGTCGTGCCGCAGTTGCACGACCCGGTCCTGCTGGCCAAGTCGCTGGCTACCGGCGACGTGCTCAGCGGCGGGCGGCTGACCGTGGGTGTCGGGGTCGGGGGACGCCAGGAGGACTACCGGGCCGTGGGCGCCGATCCGTCGACGCAGACCATCCGCGAGATGGCCGACCGGGTGGCGACCATGAAGAAGGTGTGGGCCGGAGAGAAGCTCACCGATTCGGTGTTGCCGGTCGGCCCCACGCCGGTGCAACCCGGCGGCCCCCGGCTGCTGGTCGGCACCGTCGGGCCCAGGACACTGCGCAGTGCCGCCGCGTGGGCCGAGGGACTCGCCGGCATCACCCTTGACCTCGACGTCGCCAAACAGAGCGAGCTCTTCGACGTGGGACGGGCCGCCTGGGCGGAGGCCGGCAAACCGGCTCCGCACCTGGCCACCTCGTTCTGGTTCGCCCTCGGCGACCCCGAGGAATCCCGTGCTCAGATGCACCGCCATCTGCGGCACTACATGAACTGGATCCCGGCGGAGATCGTCGATGCCATGGCGCCACTCACCGGCTTCGCCGGCACCGAGGAGCATCTGGCCGACGTGCTGCGCTCCTTCGCGGCGATCGGAACCACCGAGGTTCACCTCATCCCGACCAGTTCGGACCTCGACCAGCTGCGGCGGGCGGCCGACGTCGCCGCCGAATTCTTCTCCGGGAAGGGAGGATTGGCGTCATGAGCTTTGGCGACTACCAGATCGAGATCTACTTTCAGGGACTGACGGGTGTGCTGCCGTCGTTGCCCATGTCGTTCCTGGAGCTGGAATCCCGGGCGCAGCAGGCGATGTCGCCGTCGGTGTGGTCCTACGTCGCCGGTGGCGCCGGCGATGAGCTGACCCAGCGCGCCAACGCCGCCGCCTTCAACAACTGGGGGCTCATCCCACGGATGCTCATGGGCGCCACCGAACGGGACCTGTCGGTGGAATTGTGGGGACAGCGTTGGCAGGCGCCGGTTTTCATGGCTCCGATCGGGGTGATCGGATTGTGCACCACCGACCACCACGGTGACCTCGCCGCCGCCCGTGCCGCCGCCCGCGCCGGCGTGCCGATGTGCGTCTCCACCCTGACGATGGACCCACTCGAGGACGTCGCCGCGGAATTCGGCGACACCCCAGGGCTTTTCCAGCTCTACACGCCCACCGACCGGGAGTTGGCCGAAAGCCTGGTGCATCGGGCCGAGGCGGCAGGCTACACCGGCATCGTGGTGACCCTGGACACCTGGGTGCCCGGCTGGCGGCCCCGTGATCTGACAACGGCGAACTTCCCCCAACTGCGCGGACTCTGCCTGGCGAACTACCTCAGCGATCCGCACTTCCGCGCCAAGGTCGACGGCGACCTCAGCAACCCCCGCAACGCGGTCATGCAATGGGTCCGCATCTTCGGAAACTCGTTGACCTGGAACGACTTACCATGGTTGCGGTCCATCACCTCGCTGCCGCTGATACTCAAGGGGATCTGCCACCCCGATGACGCCCGCCGCGCCATCGACGCCGGTGCCGACGGCATCTACTGCTCCAACCACGGCGGCCGCCAGGCCAACGGCGGGCTGCCGGCCATCGACTGCCTGCCCGACGTGGTCGCCGCCGCCGGTGAGGTTCCGGTGCTGTTCGACTCCGGCGTCCGCTCGGGCGCCGACGTGGTCAAGGCGCTGGCCCTGGGCGCCGCCGCGGTCGGCATCGGCCGGCCCTACGCATACGGGGCCGCACTGGCCGGCACCGACGGGATCGTGCATGTGCTGCGATCCCTGCTCGCCGAGGCGGACCTCATCATGGCCATTGACGGGTATCCCACCCTCGGTGACCTGAACCCCGGGGCATTGCGGCGTGTGGGCTGATCGGTCACGCTGTTCCCATGCCTCAGCCGTCTACCGATGTATCCCGCATGCGCGAGAAGCAGAGCCACGCGCGCGACCAGCTCGATGCCCTACTCGAAAGCACACCGCTGGCCACCATCGCGCTGATCCGCGACGCCCATCCCGTGGCCCTGCCGATCGGCTTCGCGCGCATCGGCGATGAACTGGTGATCCACGGCTCGACCGGATCCCCGTGGCTGCGCGAATTGGCCGCCGGCGCTTCGGCCTCGGTGGCGGTGACCGCGCTGGATGGAATCCTCGTGGCGCGAAGCGGGTTCGAGTCTTCGTTCCAGTACCGCAGCGCGGTGCTGTTCGGCAGCTTCCGCGTCGTTGCCGGCGACGAGAAGGTCGACTACCTGCAGGCCCTTGTGGACACCTTCATTCCCGGTCGGGTACGCGAACTGCGGGCGAGCAGCGGCAAGGAGCTGGCCGCCACCCTGGTACTCGCACTGCCCATCGGCGCGGACAACTGGTCGCTGAAGATCGGCGACGGATGGCCTGAAGACCCCGACGACGACGTCGCCGCCGGGGGGTGGGCCGGCATCGTGCCGATCACGATGACCTACGGCGAGCCCGTGCGGGCCCCGGACTGCGATCCGGCGATCCCGGTCCCGCCGTCGGTGCTTTCGATGAGCGGGACGGTCGCCAACCGCCGAGGGTAAGCGGCGCTGCGGACCCGAATAGCAGAGTCGTGACCTAGTCTCCGGTGCGCACGATTGTCTCGACGAAATTGCCGCTGCTGCAAGCGGATCCGGTAACGTCCTCGTGACCGTGCCCGGTGAGCAGCGTGATCGGATCCTGCGGTGGTGCGGGCAGCGGGTACACCGCCGTCGCTTTCACGTGTGACGTGCCGCCGGCCGGACACGGCGCGTAGTGCTCTCCGTTCACGGTCCACGTTGTGCCGCCGAACACCAGCGCTGCGAAGCTATCGGGATTGTGGAAGTAGCTCACACACCGATCGCCGGTGCGTAGACATTCGGTGCGGACAGCCATGTCGGCCTCATAGCGGGTCCCGTCGCCAAACGTCTTCGCCAGGTGGTAATTGCCCCGGAGTGCCTGCGCCGGGGTCGCCACCCGCGGCGGTTGGCCAGCAGGGTCAGCAACGCGGTTGACGTCGACGTCTCCGATCCGCGTCACGGTCATTGCTCGTCTTGACGGGGCACAACCGGCGCTGGTCAAGCTCCATTCGCCGGCCAGAGTGCCGTCGGCGCGTGGCTGCAGGGCGAAGACCGACCAATATTCAGCCGGAGGGTTGATGCACGGGTTCGACTCAAGGACCACGGCTACCCAGCGCCCGTCGACCTCGTCGAAAATCCTGGTCGATCCCGGGGATTCGCCGTCAAGGCTTGATGCTGCCGCCACGCACCCGCTGGGGCGGCACACCGAGCGGACGCCCCATGTGACGGTGTTCGGTGGTGGGGAGCCTTGCGCGGGCTTACCGTCGAGGTCGGTGGCTGGGCCGTAGTCGACCCGGTAGGTGCCGGTGAACGGAATCGTGTTGGGCGACACGGCGGCCGGCGGTGCGGCGCTCGGTTTTGGCTCTGATCCCCTCGAGGCAACGACTGCGACGATGGCGCCCGCCGTCACCAGCGCAACGGCTGCGGCGGCGCCGACGAGGCAATATCGTCGACGAACCGGCCGTCGGGTTCTGCCGCCCTCATCCACATCGGCCTCCCCAGACGAGTGCAAGGTTGCAGCAAACACGATATGCGCGGCGTTTGCTGCGCGTTCAGAAGTCGGGTGCAGCCGGCGCTGGGAGAAAGCCAAACGCCAGCTCAACGGGTTGGACAGAGGGTGCCCCCGGCAGGATTCGAACCTGCGGCCTTCTGCTCCGGAGGCAGACGCTCTATCCCCTGAGCTACGGGGGCGCAATGTGTGTGCTGCGCCGTCGGGCGGACCCAGCCTAACGCATAGGATGATCCCCCGTGACCCCCGCCGATCTCGCTGAGTTGCTGCGCGACACCGCTGCCACGGTGCTCGCCGAGCACGGCATGGATCCGGCTGCCCTGCCGGCCGCGGTGACCGTCGAGCGGCCGCGCAACCCCGAGCACGGCGACTACGCCACCAACCTCGCCCTGCAGGTCGCCAAGAAGGTCGGCGCCAACCCGCGTGAGCTGGCCGGCTGGCTGGCCACCGCACTGGCCGGCGCCGACGGCATCGCGTCGGCCGAGGTGGCCGGGCCCGGCTTCGTCAACCTGCGCATCGAGACCGCGGCACAGGGTGCGCTGGTGGCCGACATCCTCTCGGCGGCGGCCGGCTACGGCCGCTCCGGTCTGCTCTCGGGGCGCAACATCAACCTGGAGTTCGTCTCGGCCAACCCGACCGGCCCCATCCACATCGGGGGCACCCGCTGGGCCGCCGTCGGCGATGCCCTGGGCCGACTTCTCAGCACTCAGAGCGCCGAGGTGGTCCGTGAGTACTACTTCAACGACCACGGCGCCCAGATCGATAGGTTCGTCAACTCCCTGGTCGCCGCGGCCAAGGGGGAGCCTGCTCCCGAGGACGGCTACGCCGGCGCCTACATCGCCGATATCGCCGCCCAGGTCCTCGCCAAAGCGCCCGACGCGCTGAGCCTGCCGCAGCCCGAGATGCACGAGACGTTCCGGGAAATCGGTGTGGATCTGATGTTCGATCACATCAAGAAATCCCTGCACGAGTTCGGCACCGACTTCGACGTCTTCACCCACGAAGACTCCATGCACACCAGCGGCCGGGTCGACCAGGCCATCGCGAAGTTGCGCGCCAACGGCGCCATCTACGAGAAGGACGGCGCAACGTGGTTGCGCACCACCGAGTTCGGTGACGACAAGGACCGGGTGGTCATCAAGAGCGACGGCCAGCCCGCCTACATCGCCGGTGACCTCGCCTACTACCTCGACAAGCGGCAGCGCGGATTCGACCTCTGCATCTACATGCTCGGCGCCGACCACCACGGATACATCGCGCGGCTCAAGGCCGCCGCCGCCGCTCTCGGCGACGACCCGGACACCGTCGAGGTGCTGATCGGACAGATGGTCAACCTGGTGCGCGACGGCCAGCCGGTGCGGATGAGCAAGCGGGCCGGCACGGTCATCACCCTCGACGATCTCGTCGAGGCCATCGGGGTCGACGCCGCCCGCTACGCGCTGATCCGCTCCTCGGTGGATACCCCTATCGACATCGACCTGCAGCTGTGGTCGTCGGCGTCGAGCGAAAACCCCGTCTATTACGTGCAATACGCGCACGCGCGGCTGTGCGCGCTGGCGCGCAATGCCGCCGATCTGGGTCTGCAGGCCGACACCGGGCACCTCGACCTGCTGTCCCATGACAAAGAGGGCACGCTTATCCGCAGCCTCGGTGAGTTCCCCCGGGTGCTGGAGGTGGCCGCCACGCTTCGCGAGCCGCACCGGGTGTGCCGCTACCTCGAGGACCTGGCCGGTGACTACCACCGGTTCTACGACTCCTGCCGGGTGTTGCCGCAAGGCGACGAGGAGGCGGGCGACCTGCACCGCGCTCGGCTGGCCCTGTGCGAGGCCACCCGTCAGGTGATCGCGAACGGCCTTGGGATCCTTGGCGTTACGGCCCCGGAGCGGATGTGAGCGTTCACCCCGCCGGACCGCGGCACGCCGAGGAGATCCACCACGGCGATGCTCCGCCGAGGCCGCAGAGTGCCGCCGATCTGCTGGCACTGTCGCCGAAAGTGTGGCCTCGCAACCTTGTTCGCGGCGACGACGGCGTGGTGCGGGTGGCCGGCGTCGCGGTGACCGAGCTGGCCGAAACCTACCGCACACCTCTGTTCGTCGTCGACGAGGACGACTTCCGCAGCCGCTGCCGGGAGATGGCGGACGCGTTCGGCGGCGGTGACAAAGTTCACTACGCCGCCAAGGCCTTCCTGTGCACCGAGATCGCCCGGTGGGTGGCCGAGGAGGGGCTCTGCCTCGATGTCGCCAGTGGCGGCGAGCTGGCGGTCGCTCTGCACGCTGGATTCCCCGCCGAGCGGATCGCTTTGCACGGCAACAACAAATCGGTCGACGAGCTGACCGCAGCCGTCAACGCCGGGATCGGCTACGTCGTGCTGGACTCGATGACCGAGATCGACCGCCTAGACGCGGTTGCCGCCCACGCCGGGGTGGTGCAGAACGTCATGGTGCGGGTCACCGTCGGGGTGGAAGCCCACACCCACGAGTTCATCGCCACCGCGCACGAGGACCAGAAGTTCGGGCTCTCGCTTGCGGCCGGGGACGCGATGACGGCGATCCGCCGCGTCTTCACCGCCGACAACCTGCGCCTGGTGGGTTTGCACAGCCACATCGGATCGCAGATCTTCGACGTCGGCGGCTTCGAACTCGCGGCGCGACGCGTCATCGGACTGCTGCGCGACGTCGTCGCCGAGTTCGGTGTCGACAAGACCGCCCAGATCGCCACCGTCGACCTCGGTGGGGGACTGGGCATCTGCTATGTGCCCCAGGATGATCCGCCCCCGGTTGCCGATCTGGCCGCCAAGCTGGCGGCAATCGTGCACAACGAATCCGCGGCCGTCGGCCTACCGGCGCCCCGTCTGGTGGTCGAACCGGGACGGGCCATCGCCGGGCCGGGCACCATCACGCTCTACGAGGTGGGCACCGTCAAGGACGTGGCGATCAGCGGCTCGTCACACCGCCGGTACGTCAGCGTCGACGGCGGCATGAGCGACAACATCCGCACCTCGCTGTACGGCGCGGATTACGACGTGCGGCTGGTTTCCCGGTGTAGCGCTGCGCAGCCAGCGCTTGCGCGCATCGTCGGAAAGCACTGTGAGAGTGGCGATATCGTGGTGCGCGACGCCTGGGTGCCCGACGACATCACCCCGGGTGATCTGCTTGCCGTCGCCGCCACGGGTGCGTACTGCTATTCGATGTCGAGCCGATACAACCTGATCGGCCGCCCGGCCGTGGTGGCGGTGCGCGACGGGAAGGCCCGGCTGATCCTGCGCCGGGAGACGGTCGACGATCTGCTGAGTCTGGAGGTGGTGTAGGTGGAGAAGCCGATCGGTGTGGCAGTGCTCGGCCTGGGCAACGTGGGACGCGAAGTGGCGCGGATCATCGAGGAGAGCGCGCCGGACCTGGCTGCGCGCATCGGTGCGCCGCTGGAGCTTCGGGGTGTGGCGGTGCGAAGGGTCGCTGACGACCGGGGGCTGCCGGCGGCGATGTTGACCGACAACGTCGAAGATCTGGTCTCCCGTGAGGACGTCGACATCGTCGTCGAGCTGATGGGCCCGGTGGAACCGGCGCGCAAGGCGATCCTCACCGCGCTGGAGCACGGCAAGTCCGTGGTCACCGCCAACAAGGCCCTGCTGTCGCAGTCCACCGGCGAGCTCGCCGAAGCGGCCGAGAAGGCCCGCGTCGATCTGTACTTCGAGGCCGCGGTGGCCGGCGCCATCCCGGTCATCCGCCCGCTGACCCAGTCGCTGGCCGGTGACACCGTGTTGCGGGTGGCCGGCATCGTCAACGGGACCACCAACTACATCCTCTCCGAGATGTCCTCCACGGGGGCCGATTACGCCACGGCGCTGGCCGACGCCAGCGCGTTGGGCTATGCCGAGGCCGATCCCACCGCTGATGTCGAGGGCTACGACGCGGCGGCCAAGGCGGCCATCCTGGCCTCGATCGCCTTCCACACCCGGGTCACCGCCGAGGACGTCTACCGCGAGGGCATCACCAAGGTCACCCCGGCGGACTTCGAGGCCGCCCGCGCCCTGGGCTGCACCATCAAACTGCTGGCCATCTGCGAGCGGATCAACTCCGATGGGCAGGAATGGGTTTCGGCCCGGGTCTACCCGGCGCTCGTCCCGCTCGAGCACCCGCTGGCGTCGGTCAACGGCGCGTTCAACGCGGTGGTGGTGGAAGCCGAGGCGGCCGGCCGCCTGATGTTCTACGGCCAGGGTGCCGGCGGCAACCCGACCGCCTCGTCGGTGATGGGTGATGTCGTGATGGCGGCCCGAAACCGGGTCCAGGGCGGCCGCGGTCCCCGCGAATCCCGCTACGCGCAGTTGCCGGTGGCGCCGATCGGTGTGATCCCGACCCGCTATTACGTCAGCATGCGGGTCAAGGATCGCCCCGGCGTACTGGCCTCGGTGGCAACGGAATTCGGCAAGCGCGAGGTCAGCATCGCCGAGGTCCGACAGGAGGGGCTCCTCGACGGCGCCGGACAGCCCAGCGGGGCGCGGATCGTCGTCGTCACCCACCGGGCCACCGACGCGGCGCTGTCGGAGACCGTCGCCGCACTGGCAGGCCTCGAGGTCGTCGACGAGGTCACCAGCGTTCTGCGCCTGGAGGGAACCAGCGAATGAGCGATGAGCGTCTTGCGCGAGGAGCATCCAGCGCCGATCAGCGTCGTGCGCGAGGGTTTGCGGACTGCCGTGGCCGCGCCGGATGCTCCTGGCCGGGCCTGATCGAGGCCTACCGGGATCGTCTTCCGATGGCCGCGGACTGGACCCCGGTGACACTGCTGGAGGGCGGCACACCGCTGGTGCCCGCCCCGCGGCTTTCCGAAAAGACCGGCTGCACAGTGCACATCAAGGTCGAGGGCCTCAACCCCACCGGGTCGTTCAAGGACCGCGGCATGACGATGGCGGTCACCGAGGCGGTGGCAAGGGGTCAGAAGGCCGTGCTGTGCGCCTCGACCGGCAACACCTCCGCCTCGGCCGCCGCCTACGCGGCACGGGCCGGTATCACCTGCGCGGTCCTGATCCCGCAGGGCAAGATCGCGATGGGCAAGCTGGCCCAGGCGGTCATGCACGGCGCCAAGATCATTCAAATCGACGGCAATTTCGACGACTGCCTCGAGCTCGCCCGCAAGCTCACCGCCGACTACCCGACCATCTCGCTGGTCAACAGCGTCAACCCGGTCCGCATCGAAGGCCAGAAGACCGCGGCGTTCGAGATCGTCGACGCCCTCGGTAGCGCTCCGGACGTCCACGCGCTGCCCGTCGGCAACGCCGGCAACATCACCGCGTACTGGAAGGGCTACACCGAGTACCACCGCGACGGCGTGACTGACAAGCTGCCGCGCATGCTCGGCACTCAGGCCGCCGGCGCCGCTCCGCTGGTCCTGGGACATCCGGTGAGCAAGCCGGAAACGCTGGCCACCGCCATCAGGATCGGGTCGCCGGCCTCGTGGGACGGAGCCATGGCCGCCAAGGAGCAGTCCGGTGGACGCTTCCTGGCCGCCACCGACGAGGACCTGCTCGCGGCCTACCACCTGCTCGCCCGGGAGGAGGGGATCTTCGTGGAGCCCGCCTCGGCCGCCAGCGTCGCCGGGCTGCTCAAGGCAGTGGCGGACGGCTGGGTGCGGGCCGGGTCCACCGTGGTCTGCACCGTCACCGGGCACGGTCTCAAGGATCCCGACACCGCGCTGCGCGACATCCCGCCCGTGACACCGCTTCCGGTCGAGCCGGCCGCCGTCGTGGCCGCCCTGGGCCTGAAATGACCCCGGGGGTGAACTGCCGGTGACCGTCTCATTGCCCGCCGGACTGACCGGCCATGCCTCGGTGGCGGCCTCCAGTGCCAACCTCGGTCCGGGATTCGACAGCCTCGGCCTGGCGCTGGCCCTGTATGACGAGATCAGTGTCGAAACCACCTCGGGCACAACGGTTGTCTCAGTCCAGGGCGAAGGCGAAGGGCAGGTCTCCGCGGGGCCGGACAACCTCGTCGCGGTGGCCGTCCGCCGTGGGCTGGCCGCCGCGGGAGCGCAGGCGGCGGGCTTGAAAGTCCACTGCCGCAACGTGATTCCACATTCCCGCGGGCTGGGCTCTTCGGCAGCGGCGGTCGTCGGTGGCCTGGCGGCAGCCAACGCCCTTGTGGCGCAAACGGATATCCGTCCGCTGACCGACGATCAACTGATCCAACTCTCCAGCGAGTTCGAAGGTCATCCCGACAACGCCTCGGCGTCGGTGCTCGGCGGCGCGGTGGTGTCCTGGTCGGAGAATGCCGCCGGCGACCCCGGGTCGGCGACCCGGTACTTCGCCGCGCCACTGCGGCTGCACCCCGACATCCGGCTGTTCCCGGGCATCCCGCAGGTGCGTTCCTGCACCGCCGAAACCCGCGTGTTGCTGCCCGAGCAGGTCAGCCACCAGGCCGCCCGCTTCAACGTGAGCAGGGCGGCTTTGCTGGTTCTGGCGTTGACCGAGCGTCCCGACCTGCTGATGGCGGCGACCGAGGACCTGCTGCACCAACCGCAGCGCGCCCCGGCCATGCCCGCGTCGGCGGATTACCTGCATCTGCTGCGGCGGCGCGGGGTTGCCGCTGTGCTGTCCGGGGCCGGGCCTTCGGTCCTGGCTTTCACCAACGGTGCCGACCTACCCGCCGAGGCGGTGGAGTTCGGTCGCCAACATGGATTTGCTGTGAGCGAGGTCGCCGTCGGTGAGCCGGTGCGATGGACGGCCCGCATCAGCGCCGGAGCCCGTGACGAACAGCTGAATCGCCGATGAGGCGGTCCTTGCCTCGCAGGGGCATCCGGACTATCCTCGTAGGCGTCCAGCAACCGCAGCGTGTTCTGCGCCGACAGTAGGACGATCACCACAAATTTCCGTGTGTTTGAATCCAGTGGTTCACGGTTGGCCATCTGGCCACCGGTGCGGCCACCTCTGACACCGAGACCCGGTGAGACTTCGTGCGTTCTGAATCCACTGAGCGCCAGAAACCTCGCGAGATGACAACCGCGAGGGAAGAAAGGAAATCCGTGACCGATACGGACCTCATCACGGCTGATGCCCCCGCGAAAGATTCCGGGGCTGCCGTGAACTCCGAAAGCACATCCGAGGCCGCCGCCCCCAAGACAGGCTCGCTGGCCACTATGGTGCTGCCGGAACTGCGTGCCCTGGCCAGCCAGGTCGGCGTCAAGGGGACGTCGGGAATGCGCAAGAACGACCTGATCGCCGCGATCCGCGAGATCCAGGGTGGTCCCCAGAACGGTGGCTCCCGCAACGGCGGTCACCAGGGCGAGGCCACCGAGAGTCAACCCGGCGAGGCCCAGGCGGTGCCGGCCCCGGAGAAGCGCGCTGAGAAGGCGGCTGCCGACAACGCCCCGGCCGGCGAGGCGCCCGCGGCAGCCGGCGAGGCCAAGACCGACACCCGCAACGAGAACCGTGGCGAAAACCGCAACGACAACCGTGGCGACAACCGCAACGACAACCGTGGCGACAACCGCAACGACAACCGTGGCGAGAACCGCAACGACAACCGTGGCGAGAACCGCAACGACAACCGCGACCAGGGCGACCAGGGCGACGACGGAGACGGCCGCGGCGGCCGTCGCGGCCGTAGGTTCCGCGACCGGCGGCGGCGCGGCGAGCGGGTCGGCGGAGAGGGTGGCGGCGGCGACACCGAGCTGCGGGAGGACGACGTCGTCCAGCCCGTCGCCGGAATCCTCGACGTGCTGGACAACTACGCCTTCGTGCGCACCTCCGGCTACCTGGCCGGGCCCAACGACGTCTACGTCTCGATGAACATGGTCCGCAAGAACGGGCTGCGCCGCGGCGACGCCGTCACCGGTGCCGTGCGTGTCGCCCGGGAGGGCGAGGGCGCCGGCCAGAATTCGCGCCAGAAGTTCAATCCGCTGGTCCGTCTCGACAGCGTCAACGGCGGACCGGTCGAGGCGGCCAAGAACCGCCCCGAGTTCGGCAAGCTGACTCCGCTGTATCCCAACCAGCGGCTGCGCCTGGAGACCAGTAGCGAGAAGCTGACCACCCGTGTGATCGACCTCATCATGCCGATCGGCAAGGGCCAGCGCGCGCTGATCGTCTCGCCGCCCAAGGCCGGCAAGACCACGATCATGCAGGACATCGCCAACGCGATCACCCGCAACAACCCCGAGTGCCACCTGATGGTCGTCCTGGTCGACGAGCGTCCCGAAGAGGTCACCGACATGCAGCGCTCGGTGAAGGGTGAGGTCATCGCCTCCACCTTCGACCGGCCGCCGTCAGACCACACCCAGGCCGCCGAACTGGCCATCGAGCGCGCCAAGCGTCTGGTGGAGCAGGGTAAGGATGTCGTCGTCCTGCTCGACTCGATCACCCGTCTGGGCCGCGCGTACAACAATGCCTCCCCGGCGTCCGGGCGCATCCTCTCCGGTGGTGTGGACTCCACCGCGCTCTACCCGCCGAAGCGATTCCTCGGCGCGGCGCGCAACATCGAGCACGGCGGCTCGCTGACGATCATCGCCACCGCGATGGTCGAGACCGGCTCCACCGGCGACACGGTGATCTTCGAGGAGTTCAAGGGCACCGGCAACGCCGAGCTCAAGCTCGACCGCAAGATCGCCGAGCGCCGCGTGTTCCCGGCCGTCGACGTCAACCCGTCGGGCACCCGCAAGGACGAGCTGCTGCTCTCCCCGGACGAGTTCGCGATCGTGCACAAGCTGCGCCGGGTGCTGTCCGGCCTGGACAGCCACCAGGCCATCGACCTGTTGATGAGCCAGCTGCGCAAGACCAAGACCAACTACGAGTTCCTGGTCCAGGTGTCCAAGACCGCACCGGGAATGGCCGACGTCGACTGACGCGGCGATGAATCCCGACCGAATCTGGTCCTTCGTCGACGCTCAACGAGCCGAGATCGCCGGCCTGCTGGACACGCTCGACGATCAGCAGTGGATGGCGCCATCGCTGTGTGACGGCTGGCGGGTGCGCGACGTCGCGGCCCATCTGACCCACTCGCACATGTCGCCCGCCCGGGCGATGGTCGAGGCGGTGAAGTCCGGCTTCCGGTTCGACCCTATGATCCGCCGGCTCGGTGTCGAGGACCCGCGCTCCAAGACGCAGATCGCCGAGGCGCTGCGGGGCATGGTCGGTGCCCGCAAGAAGGTCCCCGGAACCAGCGTGCAGCAACCCCTGATCGAACTCCTGGTGCATGGACAGGACATCGCGGTACCGCTCGGAATCGACCTTCCCATGCCCCCCGAGGCCGCCGCGGAGGCGGCAAACCGGTTGGCCGGCATGAAGTTTCCCATCAACGCCGCGCGGCAGTTGAACGGTGTGCGCCTGGTCGCCACTGACGCCGACTTCGCGGCCGGGGAGGGTCGCGAGGTGCGGGCCCCGATCCGTGACATCGTGATGATCCTTGCCGGGCGGGCACAGCCCTGAGATGGCCGAGACCGTCCAGCAGCTGCTCCGGGAGCGTGCCGGGGATGCCGGGCGGGCGGTCGCGTACGGCGACCGGTCCTGGACCTGGGCGCAGCATCTCGACGATGCGGCACGCGAAGCCGCCTCGCTGATCGCCCTCGCCGACCGGGCCCGGCCGCTGCACGTCGGGACGCTGCTGGCCAACGGTCCGGACATGCTGACCGCGATGGCCGCGGCGGGACTCGGCGGCTACGTGCTGGCCGGCATCAACAACACCCGACGCGGCGAGGCGCTGGCCCGCGACATCCTCCGGGCCGACTGCCAGCTGCTGCTCACCGACGCCGCCCATCGTGGACTGCTCGACGGCCTCCACCTGCCCGGAGTTCGGATCCTCGACGTCGATTCGGCGGAATGGACCGCGCTGCTCCAGAACGCTACGGAGCTGGTCCCGCACCGGGAGGTGTCGCCCACCGACACCTTCATGCTGATCTTCACGTCGGGCACCAGTGGCGAACCCAAAGCGGTGCGCGTCGCGCACATGATGATCCCCTTCTCGGGAACGGCTCTGGTGCAGCGGTTTTCGATCACCTCCGACGACGTCTGCTACCTGTCGATGCCGCTGTTCCACTCCAACGCGCTGCTGGCCGGCTGGTCGGTGGCGGTGACATCCGGCGCGGCCATGGCCCCGGCGACCTTCTCCGCCTCCCGCCTGCTCGACGATCTGCGCCGATACGGCGTCACCTACCTGAATTACGTCGGCAAGCCGTTGGCATACGTGCTCGCCACGCCCGAGCGGCGCGACGACCACGACAACCCGCTGCGAGTCGCCTTCGGCAACGAGGCCGCCGAACGCGACATCGCCGAGTTCGGCCGGCGTTTCGGCTGCACGGTGTGGGACGGGTTCGGCTCCACCGAAGGCGCGGTGATCATCACCCGTGACGGCGAGTGCCCGCCCGGGTCGGTCGGGCGGGGATTTCCCGGCGTTGCCGTCTACAACCCCGAGACGCTCACCGAATGTCCCGCAGCGGTCTTCGACGCCAACGGGGCGCTGAGCAACCCGCGGGAGGCGATCGGCGAGATCGTCAACACCACCGGCCCCGGACTGTTCGGTGGCTACTACAACGATGACGCGGCCACCGGTGAGCGCCTCCGTCAGGGGATGTACTGGTCCGGTGACCTCGCCTACCGCGACGCCGACGGCTGGATCTACCTGGCCGGCCGGACGGGGGAGTGGCTGCGGGTCGACGGCGAGAACCTGTCCTGCGCCCCTATCGAGCGGATCCTGCACCGGCTGCACCCGATCAACAGGGTCGCGGTGTACGCCGTGCCCGACGATCTGGTCGGCGACGCGGTGATGGCGGCGATCGTGCTGCGCGACGGCGCATCGCTGAGTCCCGGCGAGTTCACCGACTTCCTGTCAGCCCAGGCGGACCTGTCGCCCAAAGCCTGGCCCCGCTACGTCTGGATCGCCGACGATCTGCCCGTCACCGCCACCAACAAGGTCATCAAGCGCCACCTCACCGCCCAGGCCGCCCGCATTCCCCACGGAATCCTGTGGGAACGTGCCCCCAGGAGCCGCAGCTACCGGAGCGTGAACAGGACCGGACCGGCGCACTGAACCCGGGCCCGCGTCCGGTTCGGGTACATCTGGCAGGGCGACCGTCGGTGTCACCGCTGGCCGGAACCGTCAGGAATTCCGGCGGGGTGCGCACCGTTCCCATCTGCGGGAGATCGACCGGCGGGTGACCGGACGGCGGGCCCGGCTCGGCTGTGCGCCGGCCGCGGCTGCAACCGTCGGGTACCCACAACGGCTCGAGATCACACCCAAGGGCCCATTTGGGCAGGTGACGGGCGAACTGGCATACTGGTGCACGTTCACCTCGGGTACCGGTTCACGTCCGCCACCGATGGGCGACCCGGCGACCAGACAAGAAGAGGACCTCATGAAAAGCGGAATTCATCCCGCCTACGTCGAGACCACCGTGGTCTGCGGCTGCGGCAACAGCTTCACGACGCGCAGCACCAAGGAGAGCGGCCACATCGTGGTCGAGGTGTGCTCGCAGTGCCACCCGTTCTACACGGGCAAGCAGAAGATCCTCGACAGCGGCGGCCGCGTGGCCCGCTTCGAGAAGCGCTACGGCAAGCGTGCCCCCAAGGCCGCCGAGTCCAGCGACAGCTAGCTTCACCGACCGACGCCCGTCGCTCGCCAGCGCGCGAGTCCGGGCGTCGGTTTGTGTCCGGGACTTCCAGACGTAAGACCGACGAGGACGGACGATGACGCAGAGCGCACCCGCTGATGCGATCGACACCGTGCTGGCTGAACACGCCGACCTCGAGCGGCAACTGTCCGACCCGGAATTGCACGCTGACACCGCCAACGCCCGACGGGTGGCCAAGCGCTTCGCCCAGGTGGCTCCGATCGCCGCGACCTACCGCAAGCTGGAGGCGGCGCGCGGCGACCTCGAGGCGGCCCGCGAACTGGCCGCCGACGATTCCTCGTTCGCCGAGGAGGTGCCCGAGCTGGAGGCCAGGGTCGCCGAACTCGACGACCAACTCACCGACATGCTGGCCCCGCGGGATCCGCACGACGCCGACGACATCGTCCTCGAGGTCAAGTCCGGCGAGGGCGGTGAGGAGTCGGCGCTGTTCGCTGCCGACCTGGCCCGGATGTACATCCGGTACGCCGAACGTCGCGGATGGTCGGTGACGGTTCTCGACGAGACGTTCTCCGATCTCGGCGGCTACAAGGAAGCCACCATCTCCATCGCCTCCAAAGGGGATTCGGCCGACGGCGTGTGGTCGCGAATGAAGTGGGAAGGCGGCGTGCACCGCGTGCAACGCGTGCCCGTCACCGAATCCCAGGGGCGCGTGCACACCTCGGCCGCCGGCGTGCTGGTCTACCCGGAGCCCGACGAGGTCGAGGAGGTGCAGATCGACGAGTCCGATCTGCGCATCGACGTCTACCGGTCCTCCGGCAAGGGCGGCCAGGGTGTCAACACCACCGATTCGGCCGTGCGCATCACACACCTGCCCACCGGCATCGTTGTCACCTGCCAGAACGAGCGTTCGCAGCTGCAGAACAAGGCCCGTGCCATGCAGGTCCTCGCGGCGCGGCTGCAGGCACTGGCCGAGGAGCAGGCGCAGGCGGACGCGTCGGCCGACCGGGCCAGCCAGATCCGCACCGTCGACCGCAGTGAGCGCATCCGCACCTACAACTTCCCGGAGAACCGGATCGCCGATCACCGGATCAACTTCAAGGCGCACAACCTCGACCAGGTGCTCGACGGTGACATGGACGACCTGCTCGACGCTCTGGTGGCCGCCGACAAGCAAGCCCGGCTGCAACAGGCATGACGCCTATTCGGGCGGCGATCGTGGCTGCCGCGGAACAGCTCTCGCAGGCGGGCATCGACTCCGCGCGAACCGATGCCGAACTGCTCGCCGCGCACGTGGCCGGCACCGAGCGTGGTCGGCTGGCCCTGCTGGACTCGCCGGAAGTCGGCTTCTTCGAGCGTTTCGACCAGGCCGTCGCGGCCCGGGCGAGCCGAATTCCCCTCCAACACATCACCGGGCGCGCGGCTTTCGGCCCGGCCGACCTGCAGGTGGGGCCAGGGGTGTTCATCCCGCGTCCCGAGACCGAAGCGCTGCTCGATTGGGCTCTGCGACAGCAGCTTCCGGCCCGCCCCGTGATCCTCGACCTGTGCACCGGGTCTGGCGCGCTGGCCGTCGCCCTGGCGCGCTCGCTGCCCGACGCCCGGGTGATCGGCGTGGATGACGACCCAGTGGCCCTGGACTACGCCTGCCGCAACGCCGCCGGAACCGGGGTCGAGGTGCTCAGCGGTGACGTCACCGATCCGGCCCTGCTGCCCGACCTCGACGGTGCCGTGGATCTCGTGGTGGCGAACCCGCCCTACATTCCCGAAGGCGCTGAACTGGAACCCGAAGTGGCCCGGCATGATCCGGCCCACGCCCTGTTCGGCGGCGCCGACGGCATGTCGGTGATCCGTCCGATCGTCCGTCGCGCTGCCGGCTGGCTCGTCCCCGGTGGGCTGCTGGCCGTCGAGCACGACGACACCACCGCCGCGGCCACCGTCGCGGAGATGGAGAGCGGCGCCTTCACCGGCGTCACCGCCCGCCGTGACCTCACCGGACGCCCGAGGTTCGTCACCGCCCGTCGCATCCGAGGTGCCCAGTGACCCAGCTTTTCGACTGCCGTGATCCCAAGAACCGGGCCCCTGCCATCGCCGCGGCCACGTCGGCGCTGAAAAGCGGGCGGTTGGTGGTCATGCCCACCGACACCGTGTACGGCCTGGCCGCCGACGCCTTCGACAGTCCCGCCGTCGCGGCTCTGCTCGCCGCCAAAGGCCGCGGCCGAGACATGCCCGTAGGCGTGCTCGTCGGCTCCTGGCACACCATCGAAGGTCTGGTGTACTACGTTCCCGACACGGCGCGGGAGTTGATCCGTGCGTTCTGGCCGGGCGCGCTGAGTCTCGTCGTACAGCAGGCCCCGTCGCTGCAGTGGGATCTCGGCGACGCCCGCGGCACCGTGATGCTGCGGATGCCGCTGCATCCGGTGGCCCTGGAACTGCTGCGCGAGACCGGCCCGCTCGCGGTGTCCAGCGCCAACGTTTCCGGGCAGCCGCCGGCGACCACCACCCAACTGGCCCAGGCCCAACTCGGTGCCCTGGTCGACGTCTACCTCGACAGCGGCCCATCCCAGGAGCAGGCGGCCTCGACGATCGTCGACCTGACCGGCCCGGCGCCGCGCGTCCTTCGGGAGGGGCCGGTGAGCGTGGCCGCGGTCGCCTCGGTGCTCGGCGTGGAGGCGGCCACGCTGACCGGTTCGGCGCCGTCCGTGGCGGGGTAGCGTCGGTCGGACATGGCCGCTGACTCCGTAATGCTTGCGCTCTCCGGAAGAGACGCGGGTGTCCTGCTTGCGCTCGCGGAGAGTGGCGCCGGCGTTCCGCTGCGCGAACTCGCGCTCGTCGGTCTGACGGCCGCCGCCGTCACCTACTTCGTCACCGGGGGAGTACGGGTGCTGGCCACCCGCCTGGGCGCGGTCGCCTACCCCCGCGAGCGCGACGTCCACCTGGCACCCATCCCGAGGATGGGCGGACTGGGCATGTATCTCGGTGTCGTCACCGCGGTGTTCCTGGCGTCCCAGCTGCCGGCACTGACCCGAGGCTTCATCTACTCCTCGGGAATGCCCGCCGTCGTGATCGCCGGCGGGCTCATCATGGGCATCGGACTCATCGACGACCGGTGGGGTCTGGACGCCCTGACCAAGTTCGCCGGGCAGATCACCGCGGCCAGCGTGCTGGTGACGATGGGCGTTGCGTGGGTGGTGCTCTACATCCCGTTCGGCTCGATCGGCACCATCGTGCTCGATCAGGTTTCCTCGATCCTGCTGACGCTGGCCCTGACCGTCGCGGTGGTCAACGCGATGAACTTCGTCGACGGACTCGACGGGCTGGCCGCGGGGCTGGGACTGATCACCGCGATGGCGATCTGTATCTATTCGGTCGGCCTGCTCCGCGACCACGGCGGCGACGTGCTCTTCTATCCGCCGGCGGTGATCTCGGTCGTGCTTGCCGGGGCGTGTCTGGGATTCCTGCCGCACAACTTCCACCCGGCCCGGATCTTCATGGGCGACTCGGGGTCGATGTTGATCGGCCTGATGCTGGCCGCGGCGGCCACGACGGCCGCCGGCCCGATCTCCCAGAGCGCCTACGGGGCGCGCGACGTCTTCGCGCTGCTCTCGCCATTCCTGTTGGTCGCGGCAGTGGTCTTCGTGCCGGCGCTGGACATGCTGCTGGCGATCGTGCGCCGTACACGCGCGGGGCGCAGCCCGTTCAGTCCGGACAAGATGCACCTGCACCACCGCCTTCTGCAGATCGGGCACTCGCACCGCCGCGCGGTACTGCTGATCTATCTGTGGGTGGGCCTCATCGCCCTGGGGGTGGCGAGCACCATTTTCTTCGACCCCCGCTACACCGGGGCCGTCATGCTGGCGGCCGTTGCGGTGGCCGTCGTCGTCACCGTCATCCCGTTGATCCGGGGTGACGACATGGACGACGACGACGAACTGACCCTCCTGCGAGACAGCATTTACGGCCACCCCTACGACGGCAAGTAGTAGGCCGTTTAGGCCGGTTTACCATGTGGTACGGTGCTGCTGAACCTGGGGAACCGCACGGGTTTACCGGTTCGGCGCGCGGGCTTGGACAGCCGTTTCCCGCCGATTCAGATGACACGATTGTGGGTGAGGTGTGTGACGACGCCAGCGCCAGAAGCGCCGTTGGTGTTTCCCTCCGTCGCCTTCCGGCCGATGCACCTGCTCGCGGTCTGCGCGGCGCTCACCGCACTGGCGATCGGGCTGTCGGCGTGGGCCGGCCACATCATGTTCGGAGTGTTCTTCGGGGTCGGCCTGACACTGGGCCTCATCAACGCGCTGCTGGTTCAACGGT
Source organism: Mycobacterium sp. (assembly GCA_046330855.1). GTDB lineage: Bacteria > Actinomycetota > Actinomycetes > Mycobacteriales > Mycobacteriaceae > Mycobacterium. The sequence goes on along the minus strand of JAXLRX010000005.1, from coordinate 143,246 downwards.
CGGTGGCGGCGATCACCGCCGACGCCCATCCGCTGAAGCGCAAGATGGCGGTCAATTCCGCCACCCGCCTGCTGATCATCACCGCCATCGGGTTGACGATCGCGTGGGTGTTCCGGCCGATGGGTCTCGGTGTCGTTTTCGGGCTCGCCCTTTTCCAGGTCGTGCTGGTGCTGAGCACCGCCTTACCGGTCTGGAAGAAGATCCGGACCGGTGACGCCGACAATTCGCCTATTCCCGCCTCAATTCCCGCCGAGATACCCAAGGATTGAGCACCATGACCGAACAGATCCTCGCCGAGGGCGCCATCGAGGTCGGCCACCACACCACGGCCACCTGGCTGGGCATGACGGTGAACACCGATACCGTCTACGCCACCGCGCTGGCGGCGGCCATCACCATCGCGCTCGCGTTCTTCTTGCGCGCCAAGGTCACCTCCACCGGAGAGCCCAGCGGCGTACAGCTGTTCTGGGAGGCCATCACCATCCAGATGCGCGGCCAGATCGAGCAGGCGATCGGCATGAAGATCGCCCCGTTCGTGCTGCCGCTGGCGGTCACGCTGTTCGTCTTCATCCTCATCGCCAACTGGATCTCCGTGCTGCCGGTGCAGTACGGCACGGCCGACGGCGGCACCCATGAGCTGCTCAAGCCGCCGGCCTCCGACATCAACTTCGTGCTCGCGCTCGCGCTGTTCGTGTTCCTCTGCTACCACGCCGCCGGCATCTGGCGCCGTGGCCTCCTCGGCCACCCGCTCAAGGTGCTCAAGGGGCACGTGGCCTTCCTGGCCCCCATCAACATCGTCGAAGAGATCGCCAAGCCGATCTCGCTGTCCCTCCGACTTTTCGGCAACATCTTCGCCGGCGGCATCATGGTGGCCCTGATCGCGCTTTTCCCGCCGTACATCATGTGGGCGCCGAACGCGATCTGGAAGACCTTCGACCTCTTCGTCGGCCTCATCCAGGCGTTCATCTTCAGCCTGCTGACGATTCTGTACTTCAGCCAGTCCATGGAACTGGATGAGGAGCACCACTGAGCGTCTCCAGATAGCGCGTAATCCATCACGAACTACCCACTCACCTGGTAGGAGTCCTACCAGCAATCAAGGAGGAAATTAGGAATGGCAGCAGACCCCACCATCATTTCCGGCGCCCTGATCGGCGGCGGGCTCATCCTCGGCGGCGGTGCCATCGGCGCCGGCATCGGCGACGGTATCGCCGGTAACGCACTGATCTCCGGCATCGCCCGGCAGCCCGAGGCCCAGGGCCGGCTTTTCACCCCGTTCTTCATCACCGTCGGTCTGGTGGAAGCGGCCTACTTCATCAACCTGGCGTTCATGGCGCTGTTCGTGTTCGCCACGCCCGGCGCGTCCTAGTCCGCCATGGGGGACCCAAGCGTCACCGTGTTGGCGGCTGAGGAGGGTGGCGGAACGTCCAACTTCCTCATCCCCAACGGCACCTTCTTCTTCGTGCTGGCCATCTTCTTGATCGTGCTCGGCGTGATCGGCAAGTTCGTCGTGCCGCCGGTCCAGAAGGTGCTCGGTGAGCGTGAGCGCATGATCGCGCAGACCGCTGCGGAGAACCGCCGGGCCGCCGAGCAGGAGGCGGCCGCGGAGGCCGACTACAACTCGGAACTCGCGGCCGCGCGCTCGGAGGCGTCCGCCATCCGGGATGCCGCACGGTCGGAGGGCCGTGAGGTCGTCGACGATTCGCGGGCGCGGGCCAATGAGGACGTCGCGGGCATTCTGCAAGAGGCCAACGACGAGCTCAAGGTGCAGAGCGACTCGATCGCCCCGACCCTGCGCGCCTCGGTGGAGACCCTGTCGGAGACGCTCGCCACCCGCGTGGTGGGCGCTCCGGTCGGCAAGAGCACGCCGGATTCATCGGCGTACACCTACACGGTTTCGGAAGGCTGATCACCGTTGTCAACCTTTATCGGGCAGCTCGTCGGGTTCGCCGTCATCGTTTGGTTCATCGCCAAATACGTGGCGCCGCCGGTGCGCAAGCTGATGGCCGACCAGAAAGCGGCCGTCCGCACCCAGCTTGAGGAGAGCGCCAAGGCCACCCAGCGGCTGGCTGCGGCCGACCAGTACCACGCCAAGCGGGTCGACGAGGGCAAGGCCGAAGGCCGGGAGATCGTTGAGGAGGCGCGTACCGACTCGGTGCGGATCGCCGAGCAGATGCGGGTACAGGCCGGCGTGGAAGCCGAACGGATCAGAGTTCAAGGCGGCCAGCAGGTTTCGCTGCTGCGTTCTCAGCTGATCCGGCAGCTTCGCGGTGACCTCGGCGTCGAGTCGGTCCAGCGGGCCACCCATCTGGTCAAGGCCTATGTGTCCGACTCGGGGGCGCAGTCGTCCACGGTGGACCGGTTCCTCGACGAGCTGGACTCCATGGCACCCGCGGCGTTCGCTCCCGAGGTGGCCTCCACCAACATGCGCTCGGCCAGCCGCGACGCTCAGGCCGCCGTGGTCGCGCGGTTCGACGCGCTGTCCGGCTCGCTGGGCTCCGGTGACCTCTCCACGCTGTCCGACGAACTCGTCGCGGTCGACAACCTGCTCCTGCGCGAGCCGATTCTGGCCCGCCACCTCGCGGAGGCGACCGGTGAGGCCGAGGCCAAAAAGCAACTGCTGCAGCGGCTTCTCGGCGGCAAGGTCGGGTCCACGACACTTGATCTGCTCGACACCGCCGTGTCCGCGCGCTGGTCCAAGACCGGCGACTTCGTCGGTGCCGTCGAATATGTCGCCCGGCTGAGCCTGCTGGCCAAGGCCGAGCGCGAGGGCCAGGCCGACGATGTCGCCGAGCAGCTGTTCCGCTTCAGCCGGATCTTGGAGGCCGAACCGCAGTTGACGACGCTGCTCGGGGACTACTCCCGGCCAGCGGCCGAACGGGTTTCGTTGTTGCGCAACGTTCTCGACCGCGCCAGCGGAGCCAACCCGACGGCGGCCGCTCTGCTCAGCCAGACCGTCGAGTTGCTACGCGGTGAGCGGGCCGATGAGGCCGTGCAGGATCTTGCCGAGCTCGCTATCGCGAGGCGTGGTGAGGTGGTCGCCGAGGTCGGTGCGGCAGCGGACCTTAGCGACAGCCAGCGTCGCCGGCTCACCGAGATCCTCAGCCGCATCTACCACACCCCCGTCTCTGTGCAGCTCACGGTGAATCCCGCGCTGCTGGGTGGCCTCTCGGTCGCCATCGGAGACGAGGTCATCGACGGAACGCTGTCATCCCGGCTGGACGCTGCGGCCACCAAGCTGCCCGACTAACCACCCCCAAGAGACACCCAAGCCTCACCCAAGACAAGAAGGCAGGAAGACGAAAAGCCATGGCAGAGTTGACAATCTCCGCTTCCGACATCCAGGGCGCCATCGAGAACTACGTTTCGAGCTTCGAGGCGGGAACCGGCCGCGAGGAGGTCGGTACCGTCATCGACACAGGTGACGGCATCGCTCACGTCGAGGGCCTCCCCTCGGCGATGACTCAGGAACTCCTGGAGTTCGCCGGCGGCGTTCTCGGTGTCGCGCTGAACCTCGACGAGCACAGCATCGGCGCGGTCATCCTCGGTGAGTCCGACAAGATCGAGGAGGGCCAGCAGGTCCGTCGCACCGGCGAGGTGCTCTCCGTGCCGGTCGGTGACGAGTTCCTCGGCCGCGTGGTCAACCCGTTGGGCCAGCCGATCGACGGCCGCGGCGAGATCACCGCTGAAACCCGCCGCGCGCTCGAGTTGCAGGCCCCCTCGGTGGTGCAGCGCCAGAGCGTGAGCGAGCCGCTGCAGACCGGCATCAAGGCCATCGACGCCATGACGCCGATCGGCCGCGGCCAGCGCCAGCTGATCATCGGCGACCGCAAGACCGGTAAGACCGCCGTATGCGTCGACACCATCCTCAACCAGCGCCAGAACTGGGAGACCGGCGATCCGAGCAAGCAGGTCCGCTGCGTCTACGTCGCCGTCGGCCAGAAGGGCACCACCATCGCCAGCGTGCGGCGCGCGCTGGAAGAAGGGGGCGCGATGGATTACACGACCATCGTGGCCGCGCCCGCCTCGGATTCACCCGGCTTCAAATGGCTTGCGCCCTACACGGGTTCGGCCATCGCCCAGCACTGGATGTATGCGGGCAAGCACGTGCTGATCGTCTTCGACGACCTCACCAAGCAGGCTGAGGCCTACCGCGCGATCTCGCTGCTGCTGCGCCGCCCGCCGGGCCGCGAGGCCTACCCCGGCGACGTGTTCTACCTGCACTCACGGCTCCTGGAGCGCTGCGCAAAGCTCTCCGACGAGCTTGGCGGCGGTTCGATGACCGGCCTGCCGATCATCGAGACCAAGGCCAACGACATCTCGGCCTACATTCCCACCAACGTCATCTCGATCACCGACGGCCAGTGCTTCCTGGAGACCGACCTGTTCAACCAGGGCGTGCGGCCGGCCATAAACGTCGGTGTCTCGGTGTCCCGTGTGGGTGGCGCCGCCCAGATCAAGGCGATGAAGGAGGTGGCCGGCTCGCTGCGCCTGGACCTGTCGCAATACCGCGAGCTGGAGTCCTTCGCGGCGTTCGCCTCCGACCTCGACGAGGCCTCAAAGGCTCAGCTGTCTCGCGGTGCTCGGCTGGTTGAACTGCTCAAGCAGCCCCAGTACAGCCCGCTGCCGGTCGAGGAGCAGGTGGTCGCGATCTTCCTGGGCACCAAGGGCCATCTGGACTCGGTTCCGGTCGCCGACGTCTCCCGCTTCGAGGCGGAGTTCCTCGAGCACCTGCGGGGTGGCGACTCCGGGATCCTGAGCGACATCAAGACCACCCAGAAGCTCAGCGAGGAGACCGAGGAGGCGCTCAATAAGGCGGTCCTCTCCTTCAAGCACGGCTTCGCAACCACCGATGGCAGCTCGGTGATCCCCGAGGAGAACATCGCTCCGCTCGACGAGGCCGACCTCGAGAGGGAGACCGTCCAGGTTCGTAAGCCCGCACCGAAGAAGAAGTAATGGCAGCAACACTTCGCGAACTTCGCGGGCGCATCCGTTCGGCCTCGGCGATCAAGAAGATCACCAAGGCCCAGGAGTTGATCGCCACCTCACGAATCGCCAAGGCCCAGGCCAGGGTTGAGGAGGCACGCCCGTACTCGGTGGAGATCACCAACATGCTGACCGATCTGGCGGCCGAGGCCGCACTCGATCATCCGCTGCTGGTGGAGCACGAGAGTCCGAGGCGGGCCGCTGTCCTGGTGGTGTCGTCGGATCGCGGCCTGTGCGGCGCCTACAACGCCAACGTGCTGCGCCGCGCTGAGGAGCTCATCGCCCTGCTGCGCCAGGAGGGCAAGACACCGATCCTGTATGTGGTGGGCCGGAAAGCTTTGAGCTACTTCGGCTTCCGCAACTGGAACATCACCGAATCGTGGATCGGGTTCTCCGAGAAGCCGACCTACGAACACGCCCAGGAGATCGCGGGCGCGTTGGTGCAGACGTTCCTGGCCGGCGCCGACGACGAGGGGGATGACCCGGGCGCGGACAACGTCCTCGGGGTCGACGAACTGCACATCGTCTACACCGAATTCCGGTCGATGCTGTCCCAGAACGCCGAGGCGCGCCGGATCGCCCCGATGGTCGTCGAGTACGTCGAGGAGGTCGAGACCGGGCCGAAGACCCTGTTCTCCTTCGAACCCGACGCCACGACGCTGTTCGACAACCTGCTCCCGCGCTACGTAACGACCCGGATTTACGCCGCGTTGCTGGAAGCGGCGGCGTCGGAGTCGGCATCGCGGCGGCGTGCCATGAAGGCGGCCACCGACAACGCCGACGATCTGATCAAGATCCTCACTCTGATGGCCAACCGTGAGCGGCAGGCCAAGATCACCCAGGAAATCAGCGAAATCGTCGGTGGCGCAAACGCTCTCGCCGACGCCACCAAATAGACCCCAAACGGCACCAGGAAACGAAGAGGACCATGACCGTCACCTATGAGAGCGACACCACCCACTCCAGCAGCAGCAACGACAAGGCGGGCCGCGTGGTTCGCGTCACCGGCCCCGTCGTCGACGTGGAGTTCCCCCGTGGGTCGGTCCCCGAACTGTTCAACGCGCTGCATGCGGACATCACGTTCGGCTCGCTGGCCAAGACGCTGACCCTCGAGGTCGCCCAGCACCTCGGAGAGAACCTGGTGCGCTGCATCTCCATGCAGCCCACCGACGGCCTGGTGCGCGGGGTCGAGGTCACCGACACCGGCGCGTCGATCTCCGTTCCGGTCGGCGACGGCGTCAAGGGCCACGTGTTCAACGCCCTCGGCCAGTGCCTCGACGAGCCGGGCTACGGCAAGGACTTCGAGCACTGGTCGATCCACCGCCGCCCGCCGGCTTTCGACCAGCTCGAGCCCCGCACCGAGGTTCTCGAGACCGGTCTGAAGGTCGTCGACCTGCTGACCCCGTACGTGCGCGGCGGCAAGATCGCCCTGTTCGGCGGCGCCGGCGTGGGCAAGACCGTGCTGATCCAGGAGATGATCAACCGCATCGCCCGCAACTTCGGCGGCACGTCGGTGTTCGCCGGCGTGGGGGAGCGCACCCGCGAGGGCAACGACCTCTGGGTCGAGCTCGCCGACGCCAACGTGCTCAAGGACACCGCCCTGGTGTTCGGTCAGATGGACGAGCCGCCGGGCACCCGTATGCGTGTCGCCCTGTCCGCGCTGACCATGGCGGAGTACTTCCGCGACGAGCAGGGCCAGGACGTGCTGCTGTTCATCGACAACATCTTCCGGTTCACCCAGGCAGGCTCCGAAGTCTCCACGCTGCTGGGCCGCATGCCCTCGGCCGTGGGCTACCAGCCGACTCTTGCCGACGAGATGGGTGAGCTGCAGGAACGCATCACCTCCACCCGCGGTCGCTCCATCACCTCGATGCAGGCCGTGTACGTGCCCGCCGACGACTACACCGACCCGGCTCCGGCCACCACGTTCGCGCACCTCGACGCGACGACGGAGCTCTCCCGCGCGGTGTTCTCCAAGGGCATCTTCCCGGCGGTGGACCCGCTGGCCTCCAGCTCCACCATTCTCGACCCCGCGGTCGTGGGCGACGAGCACTACCGCGTCGCGCAAGAGGTCATCCGGATCCTGCAGCGCTACAAGGACCTTCAGGACATCATCGCCATCCTCGGTATCGACGAGCTCTCCGAAGAGGACAAGCAGCTGGTGAACCGGGCGCGGCGCATCGAGCGCTTCCTGAGCCAGAACATGATGGCCGCCGAGCAGTTCACCGGCCAGCCCGGTTCGACCGTTCCGGTCAAGGAGACTGTCGAGGCGTTCGACAAGCTCACCAAGGGCGATTTCGACCACGTTCCCGAGCAGGCGTTCTTCCTCATCGGCGGCCTGGACGATCTGGCGAAGAAGGCCGAAAGCTTCGGCGTCACGCTGTGATGAGCGCTTGCGCGAAGAACGAATGGGCTGTGATGAGCGCTTGCGCGAAGAACGAACGGGTTGAGTTGAGCGCTCGCCGACCCCGAGAGGTGATGTGAGATGGCCGAATTGGACGTTGCGATCGTCGCCGTCGAACGCAAGATCTGGTCGGGCAAGGGAACGTTCCTGTTCACCCGGACCACGTCGGGCGAGATCGGCATCCTGCCGCACCACATACCCATGGTGGCGCAGCTGGTCGACGACGCCGTCGTACGCGTGGAGCGGGAGGGTGAGGACGACCTTCGCATCGCCGTGCACGGTGGCTTCATGTCGGTGACCGAAGCCGGGGTGAAGATCCTCGCCGAGGACGCCGAGTTCGAGTCAGAGATCGACGCGGACGAGGCCAAGGAGGATGCCGCCTCCGACGATCCCAGGACCGCCGCTCGCGGCCGGGCGCGTCTGCGGGCGCTGGGTCAACTGGACTGAGCCGCCGATGAGCGCGTCGATGGCAATCATGGTCGCGCTGGTCGCCGTTCTGCTGGCCGTCGTTCTGGCTCTCAGCTTCCGGCTGTGGAAAATGGGGCAGGGCGGTACACCCGCCATTCTTCGTGACCTACCCGCGGTCGGTGGTCACGGCTGGCGTCACGGTGTGATCCGTTACCGCGGCGATGAGGCGCGGTTCTACCGGCTGAGCAGCCTGCGGCTCTGGCCGGACCGGCGGTTGACCCGCCGCGGTCTGGAGGTGCTCTCCCGCCGGGCGCCGCGGGGCGACGAGTTCGACATCATGACCGACGAGATCGTGGTACTCGAACTCCAGGACGCCACCGGAAGCCAGGTGCGCGGTTACGAAATGGCCTTGGACCGTGGGGCATTGACGGCGTTCCTCTCGTGGGTGGAGTCCCGGCCGTCGCCACGGGCGCGCCGGCCTATCGTCTAGGCGCCGGAAGGCTTTTCGCGATCACCGGGTGCAATTGATGTGCTCCTCAGCGCGGCTCTTCGCCGCTTGATCGTCGCACGCCGCCGGGTTGCCAGAGCACGTCGCCGTCCGGGTTGGCCACCCGAGACAGGATGAACAGCAGATCCGAGAGCCGGTTGAGGTAGCGCGCCGGCAGTGCGCTGACCGTATCCGGGTAAGCCCTCACCGCGATCCAGGCCGACCGCTCCGCGCGCCGGGTCACCGTCCGGGCGACATGCAGCAGCGCCGACAACGGCGTTCCGCCCGGCAGGATGAACGAGTTCAACGGCGGCAACGACTCGTTGAACTCATCACACCACTTCTCCAGCCGTTCGATGTAGGCCTCGGTGATCCGCAACGGCGGATGCTTTGGGTCCTCAACCACCGGAGTGGACAGGTCGGCGCCGGCGTCGAACAGGTCGTTCTGGATCTGGACCAGCACCGACCGCAGCGGCTCCTCGGGCCGGCCCACCGCCACCACGACGCCGAGGGCGGCGTTCGCCTCGTCGCAGTCGGCGTAGGCGATCAGTCGGGCGTCGCCCTTCTCCACTCGCGAGAAATCGCTCAGACTCGACGTGCCGTCGTCGCCGGTGCGGGTATATATGCGGGTCAGGTGCACTCCCATGGCTGTCAACCTACCGCGCCGACGACGGAGGAATCCCGGCGCGACTGCTCTAAACTGACTCCCCGTGGGCGAGCGCTTTCTGGTGACCGGCGGTAACCGGTTGTCCGGCGAGGTCCATGTCACCGGCGCCAAGAACAGCGTGCTCAAGCTGATGGCGGCCAGTCTGCTCGCCGAGGGCACCACCACCATCACCAACTGTCCCGACATCCTCGACGTGCCGTTGATGGCCGAGGTTCTGCGGGGACTCGGCGCGAATGTCGAACTCGACGGCTCGGTCGTGCGGATCACCTCGCCCGACGAACCCAAGTACGAGGCGGACTTCGCCGCGGTTCGGCAGTTCCGCGCGTCGGTGTGCGTGCTGGGTCCCCTCGTCGGCCGGTGCAAGCGCGCCCGGGTGGCGCTTCCCGGCGGCGACGCGATCGGATCGCGGCCCCTCGACATGCATCAGTCGGGCCTGCGCCAACTCGGGGCGGAATGCTCGATCGAACACGGCTGCGTCGTCGCCTCGGCCGAGCATCTCCGCGGAGCCGAGATTCAACTTGAGTTCCCCTCGGTCGGCGCGACGGAGAACATCCTGATGGCGGCGGTCGTGGCTGAGGGAGTGACCACCATCCACAACGCCGCGCGTGAGCCGGACGTCGTGGACCTGTGCGAGATGCTCAACCAGATGGGCGCACAGATCAAGGGCGCCGGCACCTCCACGCTCACCATCACCGGCGTGCCGAAGTTGCATCCCACCGAGCATCGGGTGATCGGCGACCGGATCGTCGCGGCGACGTGGGGAATCGCAGCTGCGATGACCCGCGGGGACATCTCGGTCACCGGCGTCGACCCGGGCCACCTCCAGTTGGTGTTGCACAAACTGCATGACGCGGGCGCCACCGTCACCCAGCACGACAACGGCTTCCGGGTGGTTCAGTACGAGCGCCCCAAGGCCTGCAACGTGGCGACTCTGCCGTTCCCCGGTTTCCCGACGGACCTGCAGCCGATGGCGATCGCGCTGGCATCCATTGCCGACGGCACGTCGATGATCACCGAGAACGTCTTCGAGGCACGGTTCCGATTCGTCGAGGAGATGATCCGTCTGGGCGCCGACGCGCGGACCGACGGCCACCATGCGGTGGTCCGCGGCATCCCGCAGCTGTCCAGCGCCCCGGTCTGGTCCTCCGACATCAGGGCCGGTGCCGGCCTGGTGCTGGCGGGCCTGGTCGCCGACGGAGAGACCGAGGTGCACGACGTCTTCCACATCGACCGCGGGTACCCGACCTTCGTCGAGGACCTGCAGGTTTTGGGTGCGGAAATAGAACGGGTACACTAGGCGTTACCCAGCAGGCACCGGATTGATCCGGTACCCGTTCGGGGGCCTTCAAACCCCCGATTTGACTGGGTCCCATCGGAAGACTTAGGCTGGCAGGGTTGCCCTGCGAGCAGGTCAACGAGGGTGTGTTGTTTGAGAACTCAATAGTGTGTTTGGTGGTTTTTGTTTGTTGTTTTTTGTTTTTGTTGCTTCTGGCGCCCCCGTGTCAGAGGTGATGTTTTTTGGCCAGATGTTTTCTGGTTGCTTGGTCGAATTTTTCTGATTCGGATTCTGCCTGGGGTTTGGTCTCTGGGTTGGTTTTTGTTTGGAGAGTTTGATTCTGGCTCAGGACGAACGCTGGCGGCGTGCTTAACACATGCAAGTCGAACGGAAAGTGCTCTTCGGAGTGACTCGAGTGGCGAACGGGTGAGTAACACGTGGGTGATCTGCCCTGCACTTTGGGATAAGCCTGGGAAACTGGGTCTAATACCGGATAGGACCATGGACTTCACGGTTTGTGGTGGAAAGCTTTTGCGGTGTGGGATGGGCCCGCGGCCTATCAGCTTGTTGGTGGGGTAATGGCCTACCAAGGCGACGACGGGTAGCCGGCCTGAGAGGGTGTCCGGCCACACTGGGACTGAGATACGGCCCAGACTCCTACGGGAGGCAGCAGTGGGGAATATTGCACAATGGGCGCAAGCCTGATGCAGCGACGCCGCGTGGGGGATGACGGCCTTCGGGTTGTAAACCTCTTTCAGTAGGGACGAAGCGTAAGTGACGGTACCTATAGAAGAAGCACCGGCCAACTACGTGCCAGCAGCCGCGGTAATACGTAGGGTGCGAGCGTTGTCCGGAATTACTGGGCGTAAAGAGCTCGTAGGTGGTTTGTCGCGTTGTTCGTGAAAACTCACAGCTTAACTGTGGGCGTGCGGGCGATACGGGCAGACTGGAGTACTGCAGGGGAGACTGGAATTCCTGGTGTAGCGGTGGAATGCGCAGATATCAGGAGGAACACCGGTGGCGAAGGCGGGTCTCTGGGCAGTAACTGACGCTGAGGAGCGAAAGCGTGGGGAGCGAACAGGATTAGATACCCTGGTAGTCCACGCCGTAAACGGTGGGTACTAGGTGTGGGTTTCCTTCCTTGGGATCCGTGCCGTAGCTAACGCATTAAGTACCCCGCCTGGGGAGTACGGCCGCAAGGCTAAAACTCAAAGGAATTGACGGGGGCCCGCACAAGCGGCGGAGCATGTGGATTAATTCGATGCAACGCGAAGAACCTTACCTGGGTTTGACATGCACAGGACGCCGGCAGAGATGTCGGTTCCCTTGTGGCCTGTGTGCAGGTGGTGCATGGCTGTCGTCAGCTCGTGTCGTGAGATGTTGGGTTAAGTCCCGCAACGAGCGCAACCCTTGTCCTATGTTGCCAGCGGGTTATGCCGGGGACTCGTAGGAGACTGCCGGGGTCAACTCGGAGGAAGGTGGGGATGACGTCAAGTCATCATGCCCCTTATGTCCAGGGCTTCACACATGCTACAATGGCCGGTACAAAGGGCTGCGATGCCGTGAGGTGGAGCGAATCCTTGTTAAAGCCGGTCTCAGTTCGGATCGGGGTCTGCAACTCGACCCCGTGAAGTCGGAGTCGCTAGTAATCGCAGATCAGCAACGCTGCGGTGAATACGTTCCCGGGCCTTGTACACACCGCCCGTCACGTCATGAAAGTCGGTAACACCCGAAGCCGGTGGCCTAACCCCTTGTGGGAGGGAGCCGTCGAAGGTGGGATCGGCGATTGGGACGAAGTCGTAACAAGGTAGCCGTACCGGAAGGTGCGGCTGGATCACCTCCTTTCTAAGGAGCACCACGAGACTCAAGCCCGCCCACGCCTGTGGGGGTTCGGTGATTTGAGCGATTCGTTGGATGGGCTGGGCCTGTAGTGGGTTCGGTTCTGGTGCAACAACAAACGTGCCGGTCGCGGGGATGCGTGCCGGCGGGATCACCAACACACTATTGGGCTTTGAGACAACAAGCCCGTTGTTCTGGGTCTGCGGGCCCGGAGGCGTGTTGTCGCCCCGTCTTTGGTGGTGGGGTGTGGTGTTTGATTTGTGGATAGTGGTTGCGAGCATCGAGCGAGTGACAACCTGTAAGGGCCGCCGGTCCTGCTGTTCCTCACGTGTGGGGGGTGGTGGTGTCGGGTGGTTGGGGTTGTTGTTCTTTGATGTGCAATTTCAAATTTTTTTGTAATTGGTTTTGTGTTTGTAAGTGTTTAAGGGCGCATGGTGGATGCCTTGGCACTGGGAGCCGATGAAGGACGTGGGAGGCTGCGATATGCCTCGGGGAGCTGTCAACCGAGCTGTGATCCGAGGATGTCCGAATGGGGAAACCCGGCACGAGTGATGTCGTGTCACCCGGCACTGAATACATAGGTGTCGGGGGGGAACGCGGGGAAGTGAAACATCTCAGTACCCGTAGGAAGAGAAAACAAAAGTGATTCCGTGAGTAGTGGCGAGCGAAAGCGGAGGATGGCTAAACCGTGTACATGTGATACCCGGCAGGGGTTGTGTGTGCGGTGTTGTGGGACGTTCTTCTTCTGTCTGCCGGCAGGAGCGGGAGTGATAAACCATGGTGTTAGGTGAAGTGGCCTGGGATGGCCTGCCGTAGACGGTGAGAGCCCGGTAACTGAAAACTCCATGGCTTCTGTGAACTGTTCCCGAGTAGCAGCGGGCCCGTGAAATCTGCTGTGAATCTGCCGGGACCATCCGGTAAGCCTGAATACTTCCCAGTGACCGATAGCGGAAAAGTACCGTGAGGGAATGGTGAAAAGTACCCCGGGAGGGGAGTGAAATAGTACCTGAAACCGTGTGCCTACAATCCGTCAGAGCCTTCCCTTCGGGGTGGGGTGATGGCGTGCCTTTTGAAGAATGAGCCTGCGAGTCAGGGACATGTCGCGAGGTTAACCCGGGTGGGGTAGCCGTAGCGAAAGCGAGTCTGAATAGGGCGTATCCATCCCGTAGGGGGTGGTGTAGTGGTGTGTTCTGGACCCGAAGCGGAGTGATCTACCCATGGCCAGGGTGAAGCGCGGGTAAGACCGCGTGGAGGCCCGAACCCACTTAGGTTGAAGACTGAGGGGATGAGTTGTGGGTAGGGGTGAAAGGCCAATCAAACTCCGTGATAGCTGGTTCTCCCCGAAATGCATTTAGGTGCAGCGTCACATGTTTCTTGTTGGAGGTAGAGCTACTGGATGGCCGATGGGCCCCACAGGGTTACTGACGTCAGCCAAACTCCGAATGCCGACAAGTCCAAGAGTGTGGCAGTGAGACGGCGGGGGATAAGCTCCGTGCGTCGAGAGGGAAACAGCCCAGATCGCCGGCTAAGGCCCCTAAGCGTGTGCTAAGTGGAAAAGGATGTGCAGTCGCAGAGACAACCAGGAGGTTGGCTTAGAAGCAGCCACCCTTGAAAGAGTGCGTAATAGCTCACTGGTCAAGTGATTGTGCGCCGATAATGTAGCGGGGCTCAAGCACACCGCCGAAGCCGCGGCAACGTACTAGATACGTTGGGTAGGGGAGCGTCCTGCATCCGGTGAAGCCGCCGAGTAATCGAGTGGTGGAGGGTGTGGGAGTGAGAATGCAGGCATGAGTAGCGATAAGGCAAGTGAGAACCTTGCCCGCCGAAAGACCAAGGGTTCCTGGGGCAGGCCAGTCCTCCCAGGGTGAGTCGGGACCTAAGGCGAGGCCGACAGGCGTAGTCGATGGACAACGGGTTGATATTCCCGTACCCGTGTGTGAGCGCCCAATGACGAATCATCGGTACTAACCGCCCAAAGGGTGGCTGATCAATCCCTTCGGGGAGCGAGGGCCGCCGGCTGCGCGGGACCTTCGGTGGTAGTAGTCAAGCGATGGGGTGACGCAGGAAGGTAGCCGTACCAGTCAGTGGTAATACTGGGGCAAGCCCGTAGCACGACACCTAGGCAAATCCGGGTGTCATCAGGTGTGAGAGGTGATGCATAGCCGAGTGAGGCGAATTCGGTGATCCTCAGCTGCCGAGAAAAGCCTCTAGCGAGCACACACACGGCCCGTACCCCAAACCGACACAGGTGGTCAGGTAGAGAATACCGAGGCGTACGAGTGAACTATGGTTAAGGAACTCGGCAAAATACCCCCGTAACTTCGGGAGAAGGGGGACCCCTTACTGTCAACACCCTCGCGGTGGGCAGCGGTGGGGGGTGGCACAAACCAGTGAGAAGCGACTGTTTACTAAAAACACAGGTCCGTGCGAAGTCGCAAGACGATGTATACGGACTGACGCCTGCCCGGTGCTGGAAGGTTAAGAGGACCCGTTAACCCCTCGGGGTGAAGCGGAGAATTTAAGCCCCAGTAAACGGCGGTGGTAACTATAACCATCCTAAGGTAGCGAAATTCCTTGTCGGGTAAGTTCCGACCTGCACGAATGGCGTAACGACTTCTCAACTGTCTCAACCATAGACTCGGCGAAATTGCACTACGAGTAAAGATGCTCGTTACGCGCGGCAGGACGAAAAGACCCCGGGACCTTCACTATAGCTTGGTATTGGCGTTCGATACGGTTTGTGTAGGATAGGTGGGAGACTGTGAAACTCACACGCCAGTGTGGGTGGAGTCGTTGTTGAAATACCACTCTGATCGTATTGGACTTCTAACCTCGAACCGTCTATCCGGTTCAGGGACAGTGCCTGGTGGGTAGTTTAACTGGGGCGGTTGCCTCCTAAAATGTAACGGAGGCGCCCAAAGGTTCCCTCAACCTGGACGGCAATCAGGTGTTGAGTGCAAGTGCACAAGGGAGCTTGACTGCGAGACTGACACGTCAAGCAGGGACGAAAGTCGGGACTAGTGATCCGGCACCCCCGAGTGGAAGGGGTGTCGCTCAACGGATAAAAGGTACCCCGGGGATAACAGGCTGATCTTCCCCAAGAGTCCATATCGACGGGATGGTTTGGCACCTCGATGTCGGCTCGTCGCATCCTGGGGCTGGAGCAGGTCCCAAGGGTTGGGCTGTTCGCCCATTAAAGCGGCACGCGAGCTGGGTTTAGAACGTCGTGAGACAGTTCGGTCTCTATCCGCCGCGCGCGTCAGAAGCTTGAGGAAACCTGTCCCTAGTACGAGAGGACCGGGACGGACGAACCTCTGGTCCACCAGTTGTCCCACCAGGGGCACCGCTGGATAGCCACGTTCGGACAGGATAACCGCTGAAAGCATCTAAGCGGGAAACCTTCTCCAAGACCAGGCTTCTCACCCATCAAGTGGGATAAGGCCCCCCGCAGACCACGGGATCGATAGACCAGACCTAGAAACGCAGCAATGCGCGCAGGGAACTGGCACTAACCGGCCGAAAACTTACAAACAACACAAACCCGCAACCACAACCACAAACACCAACAAACACCCACCCCACCACCAAAACACCCCCCACGAAAAAAAGGGGGCCGGCGGGAAACACAAAAATTTACATAAAGTTACGGCGGCCATAGCGGCAGGGAAACGCCCGGACCCATCCCGAACCCGGAAGCTAAGCCAGCCAGCGCCGATGATACTACCCAACAGGGTGGAAAAGTAGGACACCGCCGAACACAAATTAAAGACCTGAGCCCCCCAATTCAATTGGGGGGCTCAGGCATTTCCAGACCGATTTCGACGGAACGAAGATCAGACGCGCTGCAATTCGAATAGTGGAATAACGCGATTCGTCTTTTCCTGGTATTCCCCGAACCCAGGCGCCTTCGCGACGATTTTCGGGTAGATCTCGTCGCGTTCGTCGAGGGGCATTTCGCGCGCGAGCACGTCGTAAGCGTCGGTGCCGACCTCGATGTGCGCGCGGGGGTTTGCCCGCAGGTTATGGACCCAGTCCGGGTTGGTGTCGGCGCCGGCCTTCGAGCCCACGATCACGATCATGTCGTCGATTTGGTGGTAGGCCAAGGGGGCGAGCCGCGGCTGACCCGACTTGGCGCCGGTCGTGTGCAACAACAGGAGCGTCGCGTTCTCGAACGGCGGTCCGACCTTTCCGCCGTTGGCGCGAAACTCCGCCACGATCCGGCTGTTGAAGTCCTTGATCCCGTCCGCGGTGAACTCCACCATTCGATGTATCCCCTCTACCCGAAAAGGGCGGCTTGTGCGGGTTGGCGGGCTTTTTCGAGGTCAAGCAGGATCCGTTTGCGGTCGATACCGCCGCCGTACCCGGTCAGACTGCCGGTGGATCCCACCACGCGGTGGCAGGGCACGATGATGCCGATCGGATTACGGCCGTTGGCCAGGCCCACCGCCCGGGCAGCCCCTGGCGAGCCGATCTGAGCCGCGATCTCGCCATAGCAACGGGTCTCACCGTACGGAATGGTGCGCAACGCATCCCACACCCGGCGCTGGAATTCGGTGCCCTCCAGGTGAAATTCGACGTCGAACTCGATGAGCGAGCCGTCGAAGTACGCCTCGAGTTGTTCGACGACATCGTCGAAGGCGCCGGCGTCAGCCGGCTGCCACCCGGTGCGGTCGGGCTCATGCGTCTGATCTGCCATGCGCAGATGCATCAGCGTCGGGCCGATTCCGGCGAGGGTGAGGGGGCCGACCGGACTGTCAACCGTGCGGTAGCGCAACGAGGTCATTTCCCCGATGCTTCCACAGTTCCGGTCCGGCGGCGAGGCGCCGAGCGGCTCAAGCAAGACCGGACCGCAAGTATCCGATACCGACGGTATTGACATGACGCGGCGGCGGTTCTACTTTCACAGATACTGCCGCCGACGAAGGGTGTCCTCTGGTGACGACGTCGATTTCGCCCGCCGAGACGCGGGGGCGCACCCGCGAGGAGTTCTCCGAACGTCTGCTCAACGGATCGATCAAGAAATCCTACGAGCCCGCCGTCGACATCGACTGGGACGCTCCGCTGGATCCGGACAAGTTCTTCCTCCCCCCGCAGATGGTGACTCTTTACGGCACGTCGCAATGGGACGCGATGAGCCGCGAGCAGCAGCGGGAGCTCTCGCGTCAACAGCTGGTCAACATGCTCTCAGCCGGCATCTGGTTCGAGAACATCCTCAACCAGGCGCTGCTGCGGGGCATCATGCATACCAACCCGACGGCGCGGTCCACGCAGTACATGCTCACCGAACTCGGCGACGAGACGCGCCACATGGTGATGTTCGGCAAGACCATCGATCGGGTCGGGGGAATCCCGGTGCGGCCCAGGCTCTATCAGCGGATCATCATCAACTCGCTGCCATTCATCTTCCGCGGGCCGATCCTGTGGGGCGCGGCTCTGGTCGGTGAAGAGATCTTCGATGCCCTACAGCGCCAGATCCTCGACGACCCCGATCTGCAGCCGATCGTACGTCGCCTCATGCGGATCCACGTCACCGAGGAGGCGCGGCACATCCAGTTCGCCCGTGACGGCCTGCGCAAGGAGGCGCCGGCCATGCCGTGGTACCGCAAGGTCGTGATCTCCAATCTGCACGGCGTGGGCGGCCCGTTCTACCGCATGCTGTTCACCCTGCCGGTGTACTACGACCGGGCCGGGCTGAACGGCAAGCAGATGCGCGAAATCGCCAGGAGGAACCCGCATTTCACCCGGAAGTGCCGCGAGTCGTTCGCTCCGCTCGGCGCCTTCTTCGAGGAAGTGGGACTGATGGGCCGGCTGAGCCGCCGGATGTGGCGCCGGGCCGGGTTCCTGTGAGCGTCGTCGTCATCGGCCGCGCAGTGCCGCCTGAGCTCAGCCTCGGCGCTTGCACCGTTCTCGATGACGTCGCGACGACGCACTTCGACAACGCCACCGAGACGTGGACCGTGACGGCCAGTGATGGTAGGAGCTTCACCGCCCGGGTGGTGGTGGACGCCCGGCCGTCGTCCAACCCCGCCGTCGCCGCGCACGGCGTCCCCAACTACTTCCGGATCCCCGGACCGGACGTGCGGCGTCAGGCCCGCTACGTCGCCCGGTGCCTGCGGATGATCGAGCGTTCGGGTGCCACGCGGGTCGAGGCCCGGGGCAGGATCGTGCTGCACCGCTGGTATCCGACGGCCGTGTGGTCGCGGTTCTACCTCAGCGGCTCCGAGCCGGGACCTGATGACCTGTATGACGGACCGGCGACCGTGACCGTCGGCGGGAACGAGATCGCCAGCCGGGTGCGGCTCACCGGCCATCTCGATGCCATCGATGGCCGATACCACTGGCAGGGAACGGTTTTCGACGCGCTGCCCGACACGCCGCGAGCGCGGTCGGCCGGGGTCACCCTGACCATCGACGACCGCACGGCTGCGGCCCGCGTGGTCGAGCAGACGCCGTGGGGCACGCACATGATCGCCGGCATAGGCGATCCGCCGTTCAGGCTCTAGACCCCATCCCTCCGGAGTGTGCAGACCCGCAGGGAATTCCGATGCCGATTTGTCAATTTGCTTCGGAAATCACTGCGGAAGGCTTGCCCAGCCCAATAGGATTCCGGCACGTCCGCGTCGCGTGAAAGCGAACTGCGAGGAGGAATTCTCATGGCCAAGGAACCCGACACTGTCTCTAGCGGCGTAGCCGGCAAGCTGGAGTGGTTACGCGATTCGGTCAAGACCCACGCCGAAGGTGCGGCCGACTCGACGTGGGCGTGGATCGAGGAGCTGTCCAAGCGGGCCGGCACCGACGCCGACAGCGCTGACGAAGAGCTCAATGAGTTGTTCCGCCTGGGTACGGCGCCGACCGATCTGCACGGCGCCACCGAGGGCATGCTGGTGATGACGACCACCAATCCGAAGTTCGACACCGTGGTGCGTGCCATCACCGCACTGTGGATGCCCTGGCAGGGCAAGCGGTTCGACAATCAGGCAGCCACCGGCGACAACCGGCTCACCAAGAGCACGGGCCTGGTCGGCAAGCTGCTCTGGCCGCTGTATTCGATGAAGGACCACGTCGACGGCAAGCTCGCCTTCGACTTCAAGACCTACGTCGAGCCGGGCAAAGAGGATCCTGACGTCGACGTCATGGTCATCGACTACGCCGATATCGAGAAGAACCCGAAGCTGGTCATCCGCAAGATCCGCGACGAGCTCGTAGAGCTTTTGCCGGGCGTGTACCTGGGCAAAATCCTCTACAACACCGGATCGGGTTATTACAAGCTGGGTTACTTCGCGCTGCGCATGCCGCACTGAACAACACGTCGCGCGAGCCTCCACGTCAACATCAATCGTCAACCATCGACAGCAGGGACAGGCAAGTCATGAGTGATCGGCAATGGTACGAATACCCGTCGTTGGTTCTGCAGATCAGGGAACTCTCCCATCTGCGTGAAGATCTCCGCGAGAAGAACCTCTTCGAGGCCCCCAACATCAGGCCGAAGGACGACCTGGGCGAGCCGACGGAAGAAGCCAAGCGGGCACGCACCCCGGACGGCACCTTCAACGACCTCTCTGATCCCTGGATGGGCGCGGCCGGCACCGGGTTCGGCCGCAACGCTCCGCTGAACAAGACGATCACCCACACCAAGAAGCTTCTCGAACCGGACCCGCGACTGATCAGCCGCAAGCTGATGGCCCGCGACACCTTCAAACCGGCCGGAATCGTGAACACCATCGCGGCGGCGTGGATCCAGTTCGAGAACCACAACTGGTTCTTCCACGGGCACGGCGAACCGGACAAGGTCATCGACATCCCGCTGCGCCCGGGTGACGACTTCCCGGTCAACCCGATGCAGATTCGCCGGACCATCCCGATGAACGGCGGCGAGATCCACGACGGCGAGCCCGCGCCGCCGTTCGCGAACACCGAGACCCACTGGTGGGACGGCTCGCAGATCTACGGCACCGGCAAGGACAAGCAGTCCGAGATGCGGACGTTCAAGGACGGCAAGATCAAGGTCGACGACAACGGCCGTCTGTACAAGAGCGAGAAGTATCAGGGCATCGACCTCACCGGTTTCGAAGAGAACTACTGGGCCGGCGTCGGGCTCCTGCACACCCTGTTCTCCCGCGAGCATAACGCGGTCTGCGACGCTCTGAAGAAGGCCTACCCGAGTCTCGACGACCAGCGGCTCTTCGAGCTCGCTGTGCTGGTGGTCTCCGCGCTGATCGCGAAGATCCACACCGTTGAGTGGACGCCGTGCATCCTGCGGCACCCCGCCCTGCAGATCGGCATGAACGCCAACTGGTACGGCGCCCTCGGTGAGACGTTCCGGGACAAGATCGGCCGCGTCGGCGACAGCGAGGCCCTGTCGGGCATCGTCGGATCGCCGACGGACCACCACACCGCCCCGTTCTCGCTGACCGAGGAATTCGTCACCGTCTACCGGTTGCACGGCCTGATCCCGGACGACTGGAACTTCTTCTCACTGGAGTCCGGCGAGCACCTTTACAACAAGACGTTCACCGAGATTCAGGGCAAGTACACCCGCGACTTCATGGACAGCCTGCAGATGGGCGACCTGTGGTATTCGATGGGCATGGCCAGTGCCGGTGCGGTGTGCCTGCACAACTACCCCAACGCGTTGCGCAAGCTCGAGCGCCTCGACGGACAGGTCACCGATCTGGCGACGTTGGATATCGTCCGCGACCGTGAACGCGGTGTTCCGAGGTACAACGACTTCCGCGAGATGCTGCGCATGCCCCGGCGCAAGAGCATCGACGAGATCACACCGAACAAGGAGTGGGCCAAGGAGATCAACGAGGTCTACAACGGCGACGTCGATCTCGTGGATGTGCAGATCGGCATGCAGGCCGAGCAGCCGCCCAAGGGCTTCGGTTTCTCCGACACCGCTTTCCGGATCTTCATCCTGATGGCGTCGCGCCGGCTCAAGAGCGACCGTTTCTTCACCCGCGACTTCAATGCCGATGCCTACACCCAGGTCGGCTTCGACTGGGTGAACAAGACGTCGATGAAGGACGTCATTCTGCGGCACTATCCCGAGCTGGAGCCGGTCATCGGTGACACGGAGCGGGTGTTCGCGCCGTGGGCGAAGCTGGGCGCGCCGGCCCCGGGCAAGCCGCACCGCGTTGTCCAGCTGGCAGACACCGTTCGCGCGTACCTACCCTGGGGCTGACCAACTGTGACAACTGAATTCCCGCACGCCTCGGTGCTGGAGGGCGTCCGGTTCACCGCCCGGATCGGCGTGCCGAACGTCCTCCAGGGTTTGTTCAGCAAGCGGGAGTTGCCGACCAAGGTGGCGTCCGTGGTGGGCACCGACCATCTCGGATATCGGCTGGTCGCAGGTCTGGTGAAGAACTACGGGCCAGGTCCCTTCTATGTCCGGGTCGCCAAGGACGAAGCGCTGCTGGTCCATTCCCCCGAGGACCTGGAATTCGTGCTGGGCGGCTCACCGGACCCGTTCGCCTCCGACCCGGAGCCGAAGAAGCAGGGGATGTCCGCGTTCCAGCCGGACGCCTTGACCATCTCCCGTGGCGATCTCTGGGCCCAGCGGCGGCAGTTCGCCGATGCTGTGCTCGAGCCCGGCAAGCCACTGCACAGCCTGGCGAAGAACTTCGTGAAGGTGGCCGGTGAGACCGCGGCCGAACTCGTCGGCCAGTCGATCGACTACCACATCATCGATCGCGCCTTCCAGCGTATGACCCGTCGAATCGTGTTCGGCGATCACGCCGCCGACGACACCACGATGATGGACCTGCTGAGCGAACTGATGTCGCAGGGCAACAAGATGCCCGGTGAGCCGGGGCCACAGTATCCCGAGCTCATCGCCCTCATCGAGGGCCACCTGGCCAAAGCCGAAGCGGGCAGTCTGGCTGCCGGGATCGCCAAGACACCGGCGCCCCCGGGTGGCGCCGCCGGGCAGGTGATCCACTGGCTGATGGCAATGGGCGACACCCTCTCTGCCAACGTGTTGCGGGCCCTGGCGGCACTGGCCACCCACCCCGAGCAGCGTTCCGAGGCCCGCGCCGAAATCTCCGCCGCCGACATCAGCACACCCAAGGGCGTGGCTTCGCTTGAGTATCTGGCGGGCTGCCTGCTCGAGGCTATGCGGCTGTGGCCGACCACCGGGCTGTTTGCGCGGGTTTCCACCCGTGACGTCGAATTCCCCAGCGGCACAGTGCTTCCCGAGGGCACTCAGGTGCTGATCTACAACGTGTTCAATCACCGAAACCGGGACCGCATTCCCTACGCCGATAGATTCTCACCCGGCGAATGGGTGTCCGGGGACGCCGCCAACGACTGGTCCTACAACTTCATGAGCCATGGCCCCCAGGGCTGTCCCGGCTACGGAATGTCGGTCTTCCTGGGCCAGGCGGTGTTGGCGCACCTGCTCAGCGCCGGCGAATTGTCGCTCAGCGGGGCCCGGTTGTCGCCGTCGCGGGCGCTGCCGTACAGCCTGGACCTCTTCGGCTTCCGCGTTCGGGTCAACTCGGCCGCCTAGGTTGCTGCCCGGCCGTGACGTCGTGACCCAAAACGCGATGCCGCACTCACACATTGGGTATTAACAGCGTATGACCACAACTAGCGAGAACCTCCAGCGGGCTCTCGACGGCCGCTGGCGTGACACCAAAGCCATGATCCGCGAGAAACTCTCGCTGGAGATCTTCCGTCCGCACTTCACCCCCACGAAGGATGTCGCCCGGGCACGGGTCAACGCCCAACTGAAGATCATCGCGGCGGCCGGACAGGCTGAGGACGGTTTCCAGAAGGAGCGTGGAGGCACCGGGGACGCGGGCGCGGCGGTCACGAAGATCGCGATGCTGGCGATGTCCGACCTGTCGCTGATGGTCAAGGCCGGGGTGCTGTGGGGTCTGTTCGGGGGCGCCGTCGAGAATCTCGGCACCGAACGGCATCACGACACCTATGTGCGGCCGCTCATCACCCTGGATCTGCTGGGCTGTTTCGCGATGACAGAGACCGGTCACGGTAGCGACGTCCAGCATCTGGAGACCACCGCCACCTACGACCCGGACACCGAGGAGTTCGTGATCAACTCCCCGACACCGTCGTCGCGCAAGGACTACATCGGCGGCGCTGCCGAGAGCGCCACGGTGGCAGCGGTTTTCGCGCAGCTCATCACCAAGGGTGACAACCACGGGGTGCACTGCATCATCGTGCCGATCCGAGACGAGGACGGAAACGACCTTCCCGGTGTGCGCACCTGGGACTGCGACTACAAAGGTGGTCTGCCCGGCGTCGACAACGGCCGCATCATGTTCGACCACGTCCGGGTGCCCCGGGAGAACCTGCTCAACAGGTTCGCCGATGTCGCACCCGACGGTACCTATACCTCGCCGATCGAGAATCCCAACCGCCGCTTCTTCACGATGCTCGGCACCCTGGTGCGCGGCCGCGTGACCGTTGGCGGGAGCGCCGCGCAGGCCGCCCGTGTCGCGCTGGACATTGCGGTGCGGTATGCATTGCAGCGCAAGCAGTTCCAGGCTCCCGGTGAGGAACGCGAAGTTCCGATCATGGACTATCTGGTGCACCAACGCCGTCTGCTGCCGTACGTGGCGCAGTCCTACGCGCTGCAGTTCGCACAGAACGAACTGGTCTCCACGATGCACGATCTGGAGACGGCGGCGGTCCGCGATCTGGAGGCGCAACGCGATCTGGAGGCTCGAGCCGCCGGGCTGAAAGTGATCAGCACGTGGCACGCCAGTGCCGCGATCCAGGAGGCACGGGAGGCCTGCGGCGGTGCCGGTTACCTGGCCGAGAACCGGCTGGTTGAATTACGTGCGGACACCGACGTTTTCACCACCTTCGAGGGTGATAACCACGTGCTCCTGCAGTTGGTGGCCAAGTATCTGCTCACTGAGTACAACGACGACATCAAGGGTATGAGTCCCTTCGAATGGGTCCGGTTCGCGGCGAACGCCGCCGGCGAACGGGTATCGCGACGGACGGCTGCCAACCAGATCATGCAGCGCATTCTCGACAACCGGCAGGACAACAGCGAGCAGGGCAGCCTCTTCAACAGGGGAACGCAGGCCCAGATGTTCGAAGATCGCGAGGAGTACCTGCGAAACTCACTGGCCCGGCGCCTCCAGAAGCGGTCCAAGACCATGTCGGGCTTCGATGCGTTCAACTCCGTGCAGGACCACGTGATGCACACCGCCCGGGCCCATATCGACCGCACTGTGCTCGAGGCGTTCATCGCCGGCATCGACCGGTGCGAGGACGAGGAGGCCCGGCGCATCCTGAATTTGGTCTGCGATCTCTACGCGCTGAACGTGATCGAGACCGACAAAGCCTTCTTCCTCGAACATCGGCTGCTGTCGACCGAACGGGCCCGCGCGGTGACCAACGGGATCAACGAACGCTGCCGCAATCTGCGCCCGTATGCCGAAACCTTGGTCGACGCCTTCGGAATTCCCGAGCAGCTCAGGGATGCGGAGATGCTGCATCCCGAACGACTGCCGAAGCCTGGGACGTGACGCCGCCGGTGAGCATCGCTGAGCAGATCATCGACTGGCTCTTTCACGACCAACTGCGGGTCGACGAGAAATGGTCCTATCTCCTGCCGACCGGCTTCACCTGGTGGGCGGACCGGTACGCGCAGACCGTTGAAATTCTCGGCCAGGAGACCGGGCCCAGCGGTGAGCCCGGATACCTGTTGTGTGTGCGCACGGAGTTGCTGCGCGAGCTGGACCTGAGCGAGACCGCACTGGAGGCGATCAACGCACTTCCGATGCGGGCCGCCTCATTGGCCGGCCCCGTCTACGACGTCGCGGCCCGCCGCCTGGATCTGTGGTCGCTGGCCCGGGTGACCGACGACAACGGCGACTGGTTGCGCCATCTCCTGGCGGCAGCGGCGGTCACCCAGCTTGCCGAGGCTCGCCTGCTGGCGCCGGTTCTCGCCGAGGCGGCCGGCGCGCTGACCGCCACCAGTGAGCACCCGGAGAGCGGTGGGCGGGAGCTCGGTGACGGTGACGGGATCACCTCCGCCGCAGGTGCATTCGTCATTGCCGGGGATCGGTCGTGCGCCTGGGCGGAGGCGGAGTTCGCCGATGCCGCCGACAACCCCGGTCCTCCGGTCGTGGCGGCCGCCGCCGAGGGCCTGCGGTTCTCGGGTGAGTTCACTTTCGGGGACATGACCTCGCAGTGCCGGATCGTCGGCGATCAGCCGCATCCGCTGTACGGAAACGGTCTGCTGGTGCTGCAGAGCTTCCCGATCGATATCGACGGTGCATCGGCCGAAGCGGAGGCAGACGGCGCCAAACTGGCGCTGTCGCTCAACGCGGCGGATCTCACCGGCGCGCCGACCGGATACGGGCTGGGCAGTTACGCCTCCGGCGACGGCATCATCAACTTCAGCGGCTTCGTGCCCAATGCCCTGTACAAGCCGGGCCTGCTGCGTGCGCTGGTGGCCTCCTGCGCCGCCCGCGCTCAATCGATGGCGGCGCGATTCGTCGACGGCCGTTGGGATGCCGACCGGTACTCGCTGGATCCCGCCGTGCTCGAGCGCCGAATGCAGCAGCAGTTGGCGACCGCACCGGTCGTCGAACGACCCCGGGGCTGCCCGATGATGCGCGGTCGCTGAGACCGGCGCGACCCGACCGACGATGGCCGACCTGGTTCAGCGATACCTCGATGCTCTGGTCGCCGAGTTCGCGTGCGTCACCGACGGAGCGCTGGCCGACTACATCCCCGAGTTGACCGAGGTGGATCCGACGGGCTTCGGCCTGACACTGTCGGCGGCTGACGGCTTCCTGTACGAATCGGGCGATGCCCGAACCGAATTCACCATCCAATCCATCTCCAAGCCCTTCACCTACGCGTTGGCCCTCGACTTGTCGGGACCCGAGGCGGTCGACGCCAAGATCGGCGTGGAACCGTCCGGGGACGCCTTCAACGAGATCAGTGTCGACGAGCACACCAAAGCGCCGAAGAACGCGATGATCAACGCCGGTGCGATCGCTGCGGTGTCGTTGGTGCCGGGCGCCAGCCCGGACGAGCGGTTCAGCAAGATTCAGGAGTTCTATTCGGCCTGTGCCGGAAGGCCATTGGACCTCGACGAGGATGTCTATCGCTCGGAGAAGGAGACCGGAGACCGCAACCGGGCGATCGCCTACATGCTGACCAGCTTCGGTGTCCTCGCAGATCCCGACGACGTCCTCGACGTGTACTTCCGGCAGTGCTCACTGAAGGTGACCAGCGTCGACCTCGCGCGAATGGCCGCAACGCTGGCCCGTGCCGGTACCAATCCGCAGACCGGACGTCGGGTCACCAGCGCGAAAGTGGTGCAGCGCACGCTGAGCGTCATGGTCACCTGCGGGATGTACAACGGCGCCGGCGACTGGGTCAGCGCGGTGGGCATGCCGGCGAAAAGCGGTGTGGGCGGAGGGATCACCGCCGTGCTGCCCGGCCAGCTGGGCATCGGTCTGTACTCGCCGCTACTCGACGGCCGCGGCAACAGCGTGCGTGGGGTGCTGGCGTGCCGGGCGATGTCCGAGCAACTCGGCCTGCACTTCCTCAACGTCAGCCGGGAGTCGCGCGCCACCATCCGTGCGGTCTACAGCGCGGTCGACGGCGTGCGGGTGTACGAGATGCACGGTGACCTGATGTTCGCCGGCGCGGAGAAGGTGGCCCGTACCGTCGACCGCGACAGTGACGGGTTTTCCGTCGCCATCCTCGACGTCTCTCGGGTGGACACGATCAACGATCCGGCGCGGCTGCTGCTGGCCGGGATGAGCA
This sequence comes from Mycobacterium sp., assembly GCA_046330855.1. Lineage (GTDB taxonomy): Bacteria > Actinomycetota > Actinomycetes > Mycobacteriales > Mycobacteriaceae > Mycobacterium. Next base: position 116,413 of record JAXLRX010000005.1, on the reverse strand, counting down.
CCACACTGCGCGAGGCGGGAAAGCTCGGCTTGCTGGTCGATCCCGACGCCGCCGTGATCCGGCCGGGGCGCGGGTTCGACGACGTCGTCTTCAGCACGCTCGACGACGCGGTGGAGGCCGCCCGACTCTGGACCGATGGTCCGACTCCTCCTCGTCGCCGACGCTCCGCATCGTCGTCGGACTGATGCACCTCGACCCGACCGGTTAGCGTCCGCCGATCAGGGTGGCGATCTGCACCCGCTCGTCGTACCCGCGCAGTTTCACCGGCTTGCCCAGGCGCCAGAACCGTTGCTCCCGTTCGGAGGCCGCCGCCACAGTGGCCGCCGAGGCCAGCGCCCGGCTGGGCTCGGAGCGCGCCAGTTCGGCCAGCCGCGCCGCCTCGTTGACCGGCTCCCCGATCACCGTGTACTCGAAACGCTCTCGGGCGCCGACGTTTCCGGCCACCACCCCACCGGAGGCCACTCCGATCCGCGCCGGGCACTCCGGCACCTCCTGACGGAGCCGGCGGGCGATCGCGCGGGTCGCTGCCAGCACGTCGTCCTCGGCACACTGAAGCTCGACGGGCGCGCCGAACACCGCGAGCGCTGCGTCGCCCTCGAACTTGTTCACCATGCCGCGGTGGCGGTCGACCTCTTCGACGATGACGGCGAAGAAGCGGTTGAGCAGCTCGACGACCTCGATTGGTGGGCGGCTGGTCACCATCCTGGTGGACCCGACTATGTCGATGAACAGCACCGCGACGTGGCGCTCCTCGCCGCCCAGCGTCGGCCGGTGTTGCTCGGCGGCGGCGGCGACGTCACGTCCGACATGGCGGCTGAACAGGTCGCGCACCCGTTCCCGTTCCCGCAGCCCCTCGACCATGGAGTTGAACCCCCGCTGAAGTTCGCCGAGTTCGGTTCCGTCGAAGACCACCAGGTGGGTGTCGAGGTCGCCCTCTTCCACCTGCTTCAGAGCGTCGCGCACACTGCGGACCGGGGTGGCGGTGAGCCAGGCTGAGACCCACATCAGCAGGAAGCCGACCACGGCCGCCGACGGTGCGGCGATCAGGATCGCGATCTCCAGTTGCCGCTGCGTCATGTTCCGCATGATCAGAGAGAACATGGCGGTCAGTGCGAACAGGATCATCGGCAGCCCGGAACTGATCGCCCAGACCGACATGGTGCGGCCCATGATGCCCTGGGCGAACCGGTGCGGGGGATGGCCGGCGGCGAGCGCCAGTGCTGCCACAGGACGCAGCGCAAACTCGGTGAACAGGTAGACACTCGTGGCCACCAACAGGCCGCAGAAGGGGACGGCGAGGGCCAATCGCGGAATGAAGTACGGGTCGTGTCTGCCGTAGATGGCCGTCAGCAGCACCGCGCCCATCACCCACAGGACAGCATGCGTATCGGCGATGCGTCTGGGGGTCAGGAAGGTGTTGCGCTGGTCGGCCTTGGTCGGGGTGCGCCCCTCGATCGCCCAGCGCAGATCGCGGATGGTCCGCACGTGGATCCACCACGCGCCGAACAGCAGTGCGGAGACGGCGTACGCGGGTGCGAGGATCGCCGGCACCCACACCGGAACGTCCTGAACCGCACTTGGTTCGGGGAACACGACCACCACGAGCAGCACGGCGACTCCGATGCCGATCAGGTTCGCCAGGACCATGAAAACGGTGAGGATCGTCTGGATCCGGACCCGGCGTCGGGCCGGGCTCTCGCCCACCCGGCCCAGGAGCAGCGATCCGTAATCGGTGTTGCGCGACGGCCGTGAACTCTGCCGGGTGATGCGTTCCAGAACGCGACCCAGCCGCTGCGCCACGCTCGGGTGGGAACTCATGGTGGCGCCAGCCTAGTTTGCCCGTGGCCGTTGCCTAAGCTGAACCGGTGCGACTCGTGATCGCCCAGTGCACCGTGGACTACCTGGGCCGCCTTACCGCTCACCTGCCCTCGGCCCGGCGGCTGCTACTGGTGAAGGCCGACGGCTCGGTCAGCATCCACGCCGACGACCGTGCCTACAAACCGCTCAACTGGATGAGCCCGCCGTGCCGGCTCACCGAGGACGAGGACGGCCGGATCTGGCTGGTGGAGAACAAGTCGGGTGAACAGCTCCGGATCACCATCGAGGAGATCGAGCACGACTCCAGCCACGAACTCGGCACCGACCCGGGTCTGGTCAAGGACGGGGTGGAGGCGCACCTTCAGGAGCTGCTGGCCGAGCACATCGAGCTGCTCGGCGAGGGCTACACCCTGGTCCGGCGGGAGTACATGACCGCGATCGGCCCGGTGGACATCCTGTGCCGCGACGCCGAGGGCCGCTCGGTGGCCGTGGAGATCAAACGGCGCGGCGAGATCGACGGCGTGGAGCAGCTGACCCGCTATCTGGAGCTGCTCAACCGTGATCCGCTGCTGACGCCGGTGGCCGGCGTGTTCGCCGCCCAGCAGATCAAACCGCAGGCCCGCACCCTTGCTGAGGACCGCGGGATCCGTTGTCTGACTTTGGATTACGACTCGATGCGGGGCATGGACAGCGACGAGTTCCGGCTGTTCTAATGCGGCCTGACGATGCGGGCCGGGACGGCCCGAGGAGGAGGGACGAAATTGGGTCTGGGCGGCCTGACGATGCGGGCCGGGACGGCCCGAGGAGGAGGGACGCAATTAGGTCTGGGCGGCCTGACGATGCGGGCCGGGACGGCCCGAGGAGGAGGGACGCCAGCAGGCTGATGCGGCGTGACGATGCAGGCCGGATCGAGCCCGGCCCGGACGGCTACGACTACGAGGTGGTGCCGATTGCCGGGGCACGGGCGCTCAAAACCTACCGATGCCCGGGCTGCGACCACGAAATCCGTTCCGGCGTACCGCATGTGGCGGTCTGGCGGGTGGAGGACACCGAGGGGACCGACCGTCGGCACTGGCATACGCCCTGCTGGCGCAACCGCGCCAACCGCGGCCCGACCCGGCGGCGGTCCTAGGAGTTCAGTGCGCGGGCTCGACGAGTTCCACCAGAACGCCGCCGGCGTCCTTGGGGTGGATGAAGTTGATCCGGGAGTCCGCGGTGCCGCGCCGCGGTGCGTCATAGAGCAGGCGAACGCCGCCGGCGCGCAGTTGCTCTGAGAGGGCATCGAGGTCGCTCACACGGCAGGCCAGCTGCTGGATACCCGGGCCGCGCTTGTCGATGAACTTGGCGATGGTGCAGGTGTCGTCCAGCGGCGCCATGAGCTGGACCTGAGCGCTGCCGGCCGGAGCGCCGCGCACCGCGAGCATGGCCTCACGCACGCCCTGTTCGGTGTTGATCTCCTCGTGGACCAGGATCATGCCGAGGGTGTCGTGGTACCACGCGATGGCGGCATCGAGATCGGGTACCGCGATGCCGACGTGGTCGATGGCCGTAACCAAAGAGCTCGCCAGCAGGGGGCGGGCATCGATGTGCTCGGTGGTCATAACGCAACGGTAACCTGTCAACCGGGCGGTTGGTCAGCCGAGTTCGGAAGATCAGCCCGCGACACGCTTGCTTGAGCCTGTAGGAGGCAGAAATGACGACATCGGTGATCGTTGCTGGGGCGCGTACGCCCATCGGCCGGCTGATGGGTTCGCTCAAGGATTTCTCTGGCACCGATCTGGGCGCGATCGCCATCCGCGGCGCCCTGGAGAAGGCCGGCGTGCCGGCCTCGATGGTGCAGTACGTGATCATGGGCCAGGTTCTGACCGCCGGCGCCGGGCAGATGCCGGCGCGGCAGTCCGCGGTGGGCGCCGGCCTCGGCTGGGACGTGCCCGCGCTGACCATCAGCAAGATGTGCCTCTCCGGGATCGATGCGGTCGCGCTGGCCGATCAGTTGATCCGCGCCGGTGAGTTCGACGTCGTCGTGGCCGGCGGTCAGGAGTCGATGTCGCGGGCTCCGCACCTGCTGATGGACAGCCGCGCGGGCTACAAGTACGGCGACATCACGGTCAAGGACCACATGGCGTACGACGGTTTGCACGACGTCTTCACCGACCAGCCGATGGGGGCGCTCACCGAGCAGCGCAACGACGCCGACAAGTTCACCCGCCAGGAGCAGGACGAGTTCGCCGCTTCCTCCCACCAGAAGGCCGCGGCCGCATGGAAAGACGGTGTCTTCGCCGATGAAGTTGTGCCCGTTGCTATTCCGCAGCGCAAGGGCGACCCAATCGAGTTCAACGAGGACGAGGGCATCCGCGCCAACACCACCGCGGACTCGCTGGCGGGCCTGAAGGCCGCTTTCCGCAAGGACGGCACCATCACCGCCGGATCGGCCTCGCAGATCTCCGACGGCGCCTGCGCCGTGGTGGTGATGAACAAGGCCAAGGCCCAAGAGCTCGGACTGACCTGGCTGTGCGAGATCGGCGCCCACGGCAACGTGGCCGGACCCGATTCCACCCTGCAGTCCCAGCCCGCCAACGCCATCAAGAAGGCCGTCGCCCGCGAGGGCATCACCGTCGACCAGCTCGACGTGATCGAGATCAACGAAGCCTTCGCCGCGGTGGCGCTGGCGTCCACCCGGGAGCTCGGTGTGGACCCGGAGAAGGTCAACCGCAGTGGCGGCGCGATCGCCATGGGCCACCCCATCGGCATGTCCGGGGCGCGCATCACCCTGCACGCCGCGCTGGAGCTCGCGCGGCGTGGCTCGGGCTACGCGGTGGCCGCCCTGTGCGGCGCCGGCGGCCAGGGTGACGCCCTGATTCTGCGCGCCGGGTAGTTTGCCGGGCAGCCGCGAAGACCGGCTCCGTAATTCATGTGACTTTGGTCATACCGATGGTCGGTATGACTCACGTCCGGGGTGTGACCAGCACGGTGACCGTCGTCGCCCCGTCGTCGGCCGCCACGACGAGCCGGGGAGCATTCGGCCCGGAGGTGACGTGGCCGCCGGCGACGCTCACCGAGTAGCCGTCCGGGTAGGCGATGGCCGGCACCGAGATCGTGGTCGGTGAGCCGGCGTCGAAATCACCGGAGCCGTCGACCCTGGCCGTGGAGTAGCTGAACGTGAAGGTGCCGTCTTTGTAGGAGAACGCTTTCGGGGTGCCCGAAACGGCTTGCGGGTACGGCGTCGCGAGGGTCTTCAGGTTGGACGTGTTGACGTTGGCACCGGTGGGCGGTAGCGCCGGGTCGAAGACCAGCGCCTCGGCGTTCCCGCTTCCGGTGGTGGTGATGTCACCGACCCCGGTGAAAGCCCACACCGCCCAACTCATCAAGCGCTTGTCGGCCGACTGCGCCTCGGTGGTGAGTTCGGAGACCTTGTCGGTGGCCCCGAACTCGTTCATGTTGGCCGGCATGACGTGGTTGGTCGCATATTCGTCCGATTCGCGAGCGACGCGCTCGGCGATGAACGTGCACAGCGGGCCGGGTGCCCCCGCGCAGTAGTTGTGGAACGCCAGAACGGTGTTCGGGTCGTCGACCTCGCCGAGGATGACCGGAACACCGAGGATGTTGCCCACCTGAGCGGCCGCCGGAGCCGGCGGCTCGATGTAGAGCGGGGTGCTGGGATCGACCGACCGGATGGCGGCGTCCACCTGGTTGTACATCGGCGCCAACTGCTGCCGGCCGAAGAACGGGTTACCGACCAGGGTTGCCGGCCAGTTCGAGCCGGGGAAGGGTTCGTTCATCACCTCGTACCCGGCCACCGCCGGGTTGCCGCTGAAGTAGCTCGCGACGTGCTGCCACGCCAGCGCGTAGTGGTCCTGCAGCCCGAGCCCGTCGGGCGCAGAAGCGTTGTCCCAGAACGAATCCCACGCATGCTGCTCGGCCGGGTTCAGCCAGTAGTTGGCGGGGAAGCCGAATTTCGGATTGCGCTTGCCCCCGTCGAAGGTGGCCCAGTCCGGAGCGCCCTCGCCCTGGAACTCGGTGCTCCAGTTGTCCTGGTGCATGTCGATGACGCTGTAGACGCCGTGGTCGGCCAGCGTCTGGACGGTCTGCTTGATCGAGTCGAGATAGTCGGTGTCGATGACGCCGGGTTCGGGTTCCACGGCCGCCCAGATCACGCCGACGCGGACCGTCGTGAAGCCGTTGTCGGCCAGGAAGGCCGCGTCCTGCGCGTCGAACCCGCTCGCCGACGGTTCGTAGGGCGGGAGCTTGTAGACCTCGTTGGCGCCGTGCAGGATCGCCACCTGTCCGTCGCTGTTGGTCAACCACGTTCCGGTGGTGGTGATGGCGAGCAGCGGCGCCCCGGCGATCGCCGTGGCGCTGACGGCGATGCCGTTGTTGCCGGAGAGGCCGACAGCGCCGTGGGTGCCCAGTTTTCCGGCGGTGCCGCCGGCCCCGCCCAGGGCGGGCAGGCCGGTGGGTGCGCCGCCGACTCCGCTCTCGCCCCCGGGTCCCCCGTCGCCGCCGCTGCCCAGGGGGCCCCCGGCATTTCCGCCAGTGCCCCCGCGGCCTCCGTCAGGGCCGCCGCCGCCGGGGCCGCCTGTGCCGCCGATACCCATCAGCTTCCCGCCGGTTCCGCCCGCACCGCCTGCGGCGCCCGGGCCGCCGGCGCCGCCGACGCCGCCGTCGCCGAGCAGCCCGGCCGAACCGCCGTTGCCGCCGGCGGCACCTGCTGTGGTGCTGTTCCAACCGGGACCGCCGTCGCCGAACCATCTGCCGCCAGCGCCGCCGTCGGGGTGGGCTTCGGTGCCCGGGGCGCCGTCGCCGATCGCGTATGTGCGGGTGATCGTGTTGATGACGCCATTGACCCGCTGTCCGACATCGCTGTTAATCCAGGCCTCGGCAGCGGTGTGCAGCGGCCTGTAGGCGACCTTGTCGACGACGGCAACCGGGGTGATCGGTGCCGCCGTGGCCCGCGACGTCGTGGCCGCCGCCAGGGCCGATCGCACCCCGCGTCGGGTTGCGGCAGGGGAGTTCGGCGCACCGGCGTGGGAGAGGTTCGCCGTGTGGCCCGCGCCCGCGCCCGCGTCAGTCGCGTCGCCCCGGTCCGCCCACGCCGCACCCGCGCCGGATGCGATGGCCACGCCGATTCCCAGGCCAACCGCCAAACCACCGACCCGGCCGACGCATGTCGATGCCTCCATGCCTTCTGTCAATACAGGACGGCCCTTGCCCGCAGGACCGTTTCAGCACCACCCGGTGCCGGCATGACAAAATTGGGGCCGTGACTCGTCCCCGTCCGCGAACCGCCCCGGTGATGACCGGCGCGGTGGATCTCTCCAGCCTCAAACAACGTGCCCAGCAGGGCTCGGGCGGCGGGGGCGGCGCACCCGGCGTGGAGATCACCGAGTCGAACCTCGAAGCCGAGGTGCTGGTCCGCTCCAGTGAGGTTCCGGTGGTGGTGCTGCTGTGGTCGCCGCGCAGCGAGATCTGCCTCGCCCTGGCCGACGCACTCGGCGCGCTGGCGGCCGCGGACAAGGGCACCTGGTCGCTGGCCACTATCAACGTCGACGCGGTGCCGCGGCTGGCCGCGATGTTCGGCGTCGAGGCGGTGCCCACCGTCGTCGCCCTGGCCGGCGGGCAGCCGATCGCGAGTTTCGAAGGGCCGCAACCACCGTCGCAACTGCGACGCTGGATCGACTCGCTGCTGGCGGCGACCGCCGGGAAACTGTCGGGGGCCGCCGGGGAGCCCGAACAGAGCGTCGATCCCGTGCTTGCCGACGCCCGCGACAAGCTGGACTCCGGTGACTTCGTCGGCGCCGCCGCGGCGTATCAGGCGCTGCTGGACGCCGATCCCAAGCACGAGGAGGCCAAGGGTGCGCTGCGCCAGATCACCTTCCTGCAGCGTGCTTCGGCCCAGCCGGCAGGTGCGGTGTCCACCGCCGACGCCGCGCCCGATGACATCGACGCGGCGTTCGCCGCGGCCGACGTGCAGGTGCTCAACCACGACGTGGCCGGAGCGTTCGCCCGGCTGACCGGCCTGGTGAAGCGGACCTCCGGGGATGACCGCACCCGGGTGCGGACCCGGCTGATCGAGCTGTTCGAGTTGTTCGACCCCGCCGACCCGGACGTCATCGCCGGGCGGCGCAACCTCGCCAACGCGCTGTACTAGGGCCTCGCCGAGAGAGTTGACGTCAGTCGGCGGGTTCGAGCCAGAGCGCCGAACTCGGCGGCAGCACCAGCTGTGCTGACGCGGGCCGGCCGTGCCAGGGCTCGTCGGATGCCTGCACCGCTCCGAGGTTGCCGATGCCCGAACCGTTGTAGACGGTCGCGTCACTGTTGAGCACCTCGCGCCAGGTGCCGGCCCGCGGCAGTCCCAGCCGGTAGCTGTTGTGCTCGTTGCCGGCGAAGTTGAACACGCAGGCCACTACCGATCCGTCGGAGCCGTAGCGCAGGAAGCTCAGCACGTTGCTTGCAGAGTCGTTCGCGTCGATCCAGGAGTAGCCCTCTGGCCGGGTGTCCTGGCTCCACAGCGCGGGGCGGCTGCGGTAGAGGGTGTTGACGTCGGCCATGAAGCGCTGGATGCCCGAGGAGAAGCTGTGCTCGTCGAGCTGCCACCAGTCCAGGCCACGCTCCTCCGACCATTCGGCGCGCTGCCCGAAGTCCTGGCCCATGAACAGCAGCTTCTTGCCGGGGTGGGCCCACTGGTAGGCCAGCAGGGCGCGTAGCCCGGCGGCCTTGACGTGGTCGTTGCCGGGGATACGGCCCCACAGCGTGCCCTTGCCGTGCACCACCTCGTCGTGGCTGATCGGCAGGACGTAGTTCTCGCTGTATGCGTACAGCATGGAAAACGTCATCTCGTGGTGGTGGTAGCTGCGGTAGATCGGGTCGCGGCTTACGTAGTCCAGGGTGTCGTGCATCCACCCCATGTTCCACTTCATCGAAAAGCCAAGGCCGCCAAGGTTCGTCGCCCGGGTGACGCCCGGCCAGGACGTCGACTCCTCGGCGATGGTGACGATTCCGGGCGCGATCTTGTGGACGGTGGCGTTCATCTCCTGCAGGAACTGGACGGCCTCCAGGTTCTCCCGGCCGCCGTAGGCGTTCGGTGTCCAGCCGCCGGCCGGCCGCGAGTAGTCCAGGTACAGCATGGAGGCGACGGCGTCCACCCGCAGGCCGTCGATGTGGAAGTCCTGCAGCCAGTACAGCGCGTTGGCCACCAGGAAGTTGCGCACCTCGGGCCGGCCGAAGTCGAAAACGTAGGTGCCCCAGTCCAACTGCTCGCCGCGGCGGGGATCGGAGTGCTCGTAGAGCGGAGTGCCGTCGAACCGGCCCAACGCCCAGCTGTCCTTGGGGAAGTGCGCCGGAACCCAGTCCATGATCACGCCGATGCCGGCCTGGTGCAGCCGGTCCACCAGGTACCGGAACTCATCCGGTGTGCCGAAGCGGGAGGTGGGCGCGTAGTAGGAGGTGACCTGGTAGCCCCAGGATCCGCCGAACGGATGCTCGGCAACCGGTAGCAGCTCGACGTGGGTGAAGCTCTGTGCCAGAACGTAATCGGTGAGCTGGTCGGCGAGTTCGACATAGCTCAACCCGGGCCGCCACGACCCGAGGTGGACCTCGTAGGTGCTCATCGGGCCGAACACCGGATTGGCGGCCGCGCGCTGGGTCATCCAGTCCCCGTCATTCCACGAGTAGTGCGAGGCGAACACCCGGGAGCCGGTGCGCGGGGGGACTTCGGTGGCGAAGGCCATCGGGTCGGCCCGGTCGGTGACCGCGCCGTCGACGCCGTGCACCCGGAACTTGTACAGGCCGGCGGGGGAGAAGCCGGGCCAGAACAACTCCCAGACGCCGGAGGAACCGAGCACCCGCATCGGGGCGTCGTTGCCGTCCCAGCCGTTGAACTCACCGATCAGGCTGACGCCCTTGGCATTCGGCGCCCACACCGCGAACGACACACCGTCGACCTGACCGTCGGCGGTGGTGAACGAGCGGGGGTGCGCCCCGAGGATCTCCCACAGCCGCTCGTGGCGGCCCTCTGCGAACAGATGAAGGTCCACCTCGCCGAGGGTGGGCAGGAACCGGTAGCCGTCGGCGACGGTGTGGGTGTAGGTGCCGTCGGTGGTCGGGTAGGTGATCTGCAGCCGGTAGTCGACGAGGTCGGTGAACGGCAGTGCCACCGCCCACAGCCCGGCGTCGACATGCGTCATGGGATGGCTGACCCCGCCGACCAGCGCCGCGACCTCCAGGGCGTGCGGGCGCAAGGTTCGGATGACGGTGTGGTCGGTGTACTCGTGGGCGCCGAGGATGCTGTGCGGGTTGTGGTGCATCCCGGCCACCAGCCGGGAAAGCTCACCGGGGTCGGGGACGAGGTTGAGGGTGCTGACCTTGCGGCTCATCGAGGGCTCACTTCCCGTGTCACTCCCGGCGCAGCAGGGCGGCCCGCTGCTCGGACGGGATGGGCGGCATGTTCAGGATGTGCGCGACGGCCCGCGCCGGCTCCAGGCGAACGTAGTTGGAGTGTCCCCATTGGTATTCCTCCCCGGTGACCTCGTCGCGGACCCAGAACCTGTCGTACTCGTGCATGCCGAGGGCCCCCATGTCCAGCCACACGGTGCCCTCCTCGCCGGAGAACGGATTGAGGGTGACCACCGTCAGCACGGTGTCGCCGGTGACCGGGTCGAACTTGCTGTAGGCCATGATGGCGTCGTTGTCGACGTGGTGGAACCGGATGGTGCGCATCTGGCACAGCGCGGGGTGCACCCGGCGAATCTCGTTGAGCCGGGCCAGGAAAGGTTCCAGCGAGCGGCCCTGCCGCAGCGCGGTGGCGAAGTCACGCGGGCGCAGTTCGTATTTCTCGGAGTGCAGGTACTCCTCGCTGCCGGGACGCACCGGGGTGCCCTCGAACAACTCGTAGCCGGAGTACACCCCCCATGAGGTACCCATCGTGGCGGCCAGCACCGCACGGATGGCGAACATTCCCGGGCCGCCGTGTTGCAGGCTCTCGTGCAGGATGTCGGGGGTGTTGACGAAGAGGTTGGGCCGCGCGTAGTCGGCGTGTTCGGCGATCTGCCGGCCGAACTCCTCCAGCTCCCACTTGGCGGTACGCCAGGTGAAGTACGAATACGACTGGGTGAAGCCCAGTTTCGCCAGCCCGTACAGCCGGGCCGGGCGGGTGAACGCCTCGGACAGGAACAGCACGTCGGGATTCGTCGCCTTGACCGCACCGATCAGCCGCGCCCAGAAGTCCGGCGGCTTGGTGTGCGGATTGTCCACCCGGAAGATGTTGACGCCGTGGGCGATCCAGTGCCGCACCACCCGCAGCACCTCCTCGTAGAGGCCCTGCGGATCGTTGTCGAAGTTCAGCGGATAGATGTCCTGGTACTTCTTCGGCGGGTTCTCGGCGTAGGCGATGGTGCCGTCGGGCAGTTCGGTGAACCACCGCCGGTGCTCGCGCGCCCACGGGTGATCCGGCGCGCACTGCAGCGCGAGGTCCAGGGCCACCTCCAGGCCGTTGTCGCGCGCCGCTGCGACGAAGTCGTCGAAATCCTCGAGGGTGCCCAGATCCGGGTGCACCGCGTCGTGCCCCCCGTCCGCGCTGCCGATCGCCCACGGCGAGCCGACGTCACCGGGTTCGGCGGTGACGGAGTTGTTGCGGCCCTTGCGGTGCACGGTCCCGATCGGGTGGATCGGCGGCAGGTAGACGACATTGAAACCCATCGCCGCCACCCGGGGTAGCGCGGCCGTCGCCGTGACGAAGGTGCCGTGCACGGGGTCACCGCCGGCGTCCACACCGCCGGTGGAGCGGGGGAAGAACTCGTACCAGGCGCTGCAGCGGGCCAGCGGCCGGTCCACCCAGATGCCGTACTGCTGGCCGCGGGTGACCAGATCGCGCAGCGGATAGCGGTCGAGGACTTCGGTGAGGTGATGGGAGAGAGCGAGCGCGGCGCGGTCGACGGGGTCGCCGTGCCGGCGCAGCGCCTCGGCGGCGGCCAGCAGCGGGCCGCGATCGGCGCGTGGCACCCCGGTGGCGGCCCGCTCCAGCAGCGCGGCACCCACCACGAGGTCGTTGTCGAGATCCTGTTCGCCCTGCCCGGCGTCGAGCTTGGCGGTGACCGCGTGGCGCCAGGTGGTGATCGGATCACCCCAGCCGTCGACCCGGTAGGTCCACAGCCCGACCCGGTCGGGCGTGAACTGGCCGTGGAAGACGTCCGGGGTGCGGCCCAGGGTCATCGGGTAGGAGGCCGGCTTGATTTTCGGCACCTCGTCGGATCCGGTGTCGGTCTTCGCCCGGGGGACCGACGAGTGGCCGATTTGCGGGTACACCTGGCCGAGATAGCGCACGACCAGCGTGGCCGCCACCGCCTCGTGGCCCTCGCGCCAGACCGTCGCCCGGACCGGTATGACTTCCCCGACAACGGCTTTCGCCGGGTAGATGCCGCCGGACACCACGGGCGCGACGTCGTCGATCTCGATCCGACCGGGCACCCGTTACCCCATTTCCGTTCCGGCCCCGTGGGCTCACCCGGGGTCAGGCACTGAAGTGACCAACCCGCGGGTAACCGCATCACCGTCGGTTCACACCGTAGTGGCCAACGGCACACCGTGAGGCCAGATGACCGACCACGGGCAACCCGAAACCTCAGTAATGTCATCACGCGTGAAAGCTCTTCGCAGATTCACCGTTCGCGCGCACCTTCCGGACCGGATCGCCGCCCTCGGCCAGTTGTCGACGAATCTGCGGTGGTCGTGGGACCGCTACACCCAGGAGCTGTTCGCCAGCATCGACCCCGAGTTGTGGCACCGCATCGGCCGTGACCCGGTGGCCCTGCTCGGAGAGGTCAACCCGGGGCGCCTGGACGAACTCGCCGCCGACAACGGGTTCCTGGAACGCCTCGACCGGTTGTCGGCCGATCTGAACGAGTACCTCACCAGACCGCTGTGGTACCAGGACCTGCAGGCGCACTCCGACCTGGTGCTGCCGACCGGAATCGGGTACTTCTCGATGGAGTTCGGCGTGGCCGAGGTGCTGCCGATCTACTCCGGCGGCCTGGGCATCCTGGCCGGTGACCATCTCAAGGCCGCGTCGGACCTGGGCCTGCCGCTGATCGGCGTCGGCCTCAATTACCGCTCCGGCTATTTCCGGCAGTCCCTGAGCGCCGACGGGTGGCAGCACGAGAACTATCCGGCACTGGACCCGCAGGGCCAGCCGCTGCGCCTGCTGACCCGGCCCGAGGACAGTTCGCCGGTTCTGGTGGAGCTGCCCATGCCGGAGTCGCGGGTGCTGCGGGCGCGGATCTGGGTCGCCCAGGTCGGGCGAGTCCCGTTGCTGCTCTTGGACTCCGACATTCCGGAGAACGACCACGACATGCGCAACGTCACCGACCGGCTCTACGGCGGGGACCAGGAACACCGGATCAAGCAGGAGCTGCTGGCCGGCATCGGCGGGGTGCGGGCGATCCGCGCGTACACCGCGATCGAGGGCCGGCCGAACCCGGACGTGTTCCACATGAACGAGGGGCACGCCGGGTTCCTGGGCCTGGAACGCGTCCGGGAGTACATGCAGACCGACCACCTGGACTTCGACACCGCGCTGGCGATCGTCCGCGCCAGCACGCTGTTCACCACCCACACCCCGGTGCCCGCCGGGATCGACCGGTTCCCGCTGGACATGGTGGAGCGCTACTTCGGCGGGGATGTCGACGACGGTCTATTGCCCGGGGTCGGGGTGGAGCGGGTGCTGGGCTTCGGGGCCGAGCCCGACCCGTCGAAGTTCAACATGGCCCACATGGGGCTGCGTCTGGCGCAGCGGTCCAACGGGGTGTCGCAGTTGCACGGCCGGGTCAGCCGGGAGATGTTCAACGACCTGTGGCCCGGCTTCGACCCCGCCGAGGTGCCGATCGGGTCCATCACCAACGGCGTGCACGGGCCTACCTGGGCGGCCCCGGAATGGATGGATCTGGGACTGGACCGCCGGCTCTCGGAGCGCCGTGTCGACGACCAGACGATGTGGGACGGAATCCAGAGCGTCGACAGCGGCCATCTGTGGTGGATCCGCAGCCAGCTGCGCGCGAAGCTGGTGGAGGATGTGCGGCGCCGGCTTCGTAGGTCGTGGCTGGAGCGCGGGGCGATCCCGGCCGAACTTGGCTGGATCGCAACGGCTTTCGACCCGGATGTGCTGACCGTCGGCTTCGCCCGCCGGGTCCCCACCTACAAGCGGCTGACGCTGATGCTGCGCGACCCGCAGCGGCTGGAGGCCCTGCTGCTCGATGAGGAACGGCCCGTCCAGCTGATCGTCGCCGGCAAGTCGCACCCCGCCGACGACGCCGGGAAGGCGCTGATCCAGCAGATCGTCCGCTTCGCCGACCGGCGCAAGGTGCGCCACCGCATCGCCTTCCTGCCGGACTACGACATCTCGATGGCGCGGCTCTTGTACTGGGGCTGCGACGTGTGGCTGAACAACCCGCTGCGGCCACTGGAGGCCTGCGGCACCTCAGGGATGAAGAGCGCACTCAACGGCGGGCTCAACCTGTCCATCCGGGACGGCTGGTGGGACGAGTGGTACGACGGCGAGAACGGCTGGGAGATCCCCAGCGCGGAGGTGGTCAGCGAGGAGCGCCGCGACGACCTGGAATCGGCTGCGCTCTATGACCTGCTGCAGAACTCGGTGGCGCCGAAGTTCTACGACCGCGACGACAACGGCGTTCCGGGCCGCTGGGTGGAGATGGTGCGCCACACCCTGCAGTCGCTGGGACCCAAGGTGCTGGCCTCCCGGATGGTGCGTGACTACACCGAGCAGTACTACGCGCCCGCTGCGGCGTCGCTGCGGCGGACGATCGAGTCCATCGACGGGCTGCCGTTCGGACAGGCCCGGGAACTGGCGGCCTACCGGCAGCGGGTGGTCGAGGCCTGGCCGCATGTGACCATCACCGACGTCGACAGCACCGGACTGCCGGATACCCCGCTGCTCGGGTCGGAGCTGACCCTCACGGCGAGTGTCGGGCTGGCCGGACTTCGGCCCGACGAGGTGGTGGTTCAGGGCGTGCTGGGCCGGGTGGACTCCGGCGATGACACCCTGAGCGACCCGGGCTATACCGACATGGTGCACACCGGCTCGGGGGACGGCGGCACGGGGATCTACTCGGCCACGATCCCGCTGCCGCTGGCCGGGTCGATGGGCTACACCGTGCGGGTGCTGCCGCACCACCCGCTGCTGGCCGGACCGGCCGAATTGGGTCTGGTGAAGCTCGCCGGTCCGGTCGAGCCGGGGGAGGCCTTCGCGCCCTCCGACACACACCTGTAGGTTCCCGGGGCATGAGAGTGCGCAGGGTGGCGCTGGCCGCAGCGCTCGCCACGGTGGTGGCGGCGTCGGCGCCCGCGGCGGCCGATCCCGCCCCGCCCGCGCCCGGACCGGTGGCGCCGGCCCCCGGCCCGGCCGAAGCCCCGGCGGCCCCCGTCGTCCCGGCTGATTCGGCTGCGCCGGGTGACCCCACCGTCGTCCCGGCCGCGGCCACCGATCCCGGTGCGCCACCCCCGCCGGTCGACGACGGGAAGGTGGTCTCCAGTCCGCCGGCCACCACGGTCGCACCCGACGGCTGGACCCTGAAGCTGTCGGCCAAGGACGAGAAGCAGGCGCCGATCGCGCCGCTGACCACGGCGATCTCCACCCGCGAGTACGAGGTCGGCGGGGTCTTCAACGGGGAGCTCACCGGCGGCGAGACCACCCCGGCCGGGGTGTTCGAAGTCGGTTACCAGATCGGCTGCGGCATCGACATGAGCACCTCCAACGGCGTCTCGCTGACCGGTACCGCCGGCATCAACCCCTCGATCGGGTATTTCGGCTTCGACTTCCCCGGAGTGCTGCCGGACGGACTGGCGCCGGCGATCGGCGCAAACGTCAGCGGCGCGGTCACCGTCGGCCTCAAGCCGGGCATCATCAACACCGTCCCGGTCACCAAGAAGAAGTTCGAGTCGGCCACGCCGTGGGTGTCCATCACCGGGTTCCGGAGCAAGATCGACGGCTGCGTGGGGGAGTCGTTCATCCGCTCGTACGCGATTCTGACCAAGTCCGACAAGTCCGGCGACGCGATCCTGTCCTGGTACGGCGCGACCAAGAAGGTCTAGTCGCCCCGGGCCGCGGGGTTGTTCAGCGGAAGCGCTTGTAGCAGCGCTCCTCGTCGCCCAGCACCCCGACGCGGAAGGCGTCGATGCGGGAGAACCCGGCCGGCACCGTCTCCCCGTTGACGTCACCGGCGACCAGTCCGTTGGTCAGTAGGCCCGAGACCGCCTCGTCGATGTCGCCGGCGGTGAGCGCCACCGTGTTGCCGTCGGGCGTGGTGATCTGCTTGGACAGCCGGGTGGTCGCCACCCCGGTCAGGCATGCGGTGCGCAGACCCGCCTCGGCGGTGTCCATCGACAAGCCGCCGTGCTGGTGCTCGACGGCCATCATGTAGCGCGACACCAGCGCCGAGTAGGCGGTGTTGTCGCCCTGCAGGGGCGGGCCGTTGAAGCCCTCGTCGGGCGTTCCGATGGCCTTCAGGCCGGCCAGGTCCACGGTGATGGTGTTGCTGGCCGGGCAGTAGGAGGCCGGCGGGCTGGGCCGGGCGTCCGGGCAGGTGGACGCCGACGCCGCGTCGAAGCTGAGCTTCGGCGGCTCTTTGGGGGCGAAGATCATGTTCAGCGCGTCGACGAGGGACTTGACCGACTTCTCGTCGATCGGCAGTTCCCCGGTCTGGTCGCTGGGCAACTCGACTGGGAGGTCGCCGCGGCGTTCCTTGATCTCCTTGAGCGTGATCCCGGCGCAGGCCGCGGTGCCGTCGGTGAAGCCGAACTGGAAGGCCGAGATCCGTTCGAACGCCGACCCGTGCTCGTCGTCGCCGTCGTAGTAGTCGTTCTCGCTCAGCAGCGGGTCGCGGAACGAAATCATCGCTGCCAGAAGGTTGTTCAGCCCCTCGCCGGTGCTCAGGGTGAAGCGCGGCGACTTGCCCTCGGCGACCCAGCGCATGTAGACCCCGGCGAAGCAGTCGGCCTGCTGCTCGGCGACCAGCGTGGCGACCCCCTTGGGGTTCAGGCCCGCTTGCTTCTGCAGATGGTGCCCGTATTCGTGGGCCAGGACCATGGTGATGGCCATGTCGCCGTAGGACTTTCGCAACGACGGCATCAGGACCGTGCGGTCCCATCCGATGGTGTTGTCCTTTTCGCAGAACCCGGCGTTGACCAGTCCCTCGGTGGTGTCGCCGCAGAACTCACCGTCGTAGGAGTCGGAGTCCCAGGAGTACAGCGCTTTGACGGGTTCGAGTTCACCGTCGAAGGTGTCCGGATAGGCGAACTTCCAGAACTCCTCGAGATCGCTGACCGACTGTCCGGCGAGCTTGTCGACCTCGCCGCCGTCGGTGCCGTTCACCTCGCGGGACTCGGCCTTGGCGTCCGGCCGCAGTCCGGTGGGCCCGTCGGTGGCCTCCAGTCCGCCGACCTTGAACGGGTCTTCGAACACCGAGACCGCCCGGCCGGAGACCGCCGTACCGCAGCCGGCCAGCAAGGTCGCAGCGCTGACCGCGACGAGCAGTCGGGACAGCGTTCGGGGCCGGCGCATGCAACCACAATAGTTCGCCGGGGGGCGCTACGGCTCAGCCTGCCGCGGGTGGGCAGAGCCGCCGCAGGGCCGCCCTGACCTGCTCGGGGTCGGTGGTGGTCCAGAAGGGCGGCAGCGAGGCGCGCAGATAGGCGCCGTAGCGGGCGGTGGCCATCCGGGAGTCGAGCACCGCCACCACGCCGCGGTCGTCGGCGCGGCGCAGCAGCCGTCCGGCGCCCTGGGCCAGCAGCAGCGCGGCATGGCTGGCCGCCACCGCCATGAAGCCGTTGCCGCCGCGGGCGGCGACGGCGCGCTGGCGGGCGGTGAGCAGCGGGTCGTCCGGACGCGGAAACGGGATGCGGTCGATGATCACCAGCGAGCACGACGCACCGGGGACGTCGACGCCCTGCCACAGCGACAGCGTGCCGAACAGCGACGTCGTCGGGTTGGCGGCGAACTGCTCGATGAGGGCGGCGGTGGCGTCGTCGCCCTGGCAGAGCACCGGGGTGTCGAGGCGCTCGCGCATGGCGTCGGCCGCGGCGCGGGCCGCACGCATCGAGGAGAACAGGCCGAGTGTGCGCCCGCCGCCGGCCTCGATGAGGCCGGCGATCTCGTCCAGCTGGGCCGGCGAGGCGGCGTCGCGGCCGGGTGCGGGCAGATGCCGTGCAAGATAAAGGATTCCAGCCTTGGCATGGTCGAAGGGCGACCCGACGTCGAGGCCGCGCCAGGGCGTCGATTCGGTCAGTCCCCAGGCCGCGGCCATCGCGTCGAAGGATCCGCCGATCGTCAGCGTCGCCGACGTGAGCACCGCCGTCGCTCTGCCGAACACCCGCTCGGCGAGCAGGCCGCCCACCGCCAGCGGCGCCACCCGAACGACCGGGATGGTTGTGCCCGAGACCGACCTTCCGAGAGGCTCTTCGTGGTCCAGCCACACCACGTCGGTGCGGTCCGGGATGGCCGGGACGAACGAGTCCAGCACCCGTGCGGCGGTGTCGGAGATCTCGGTGAGCGCGGCGATGGTCTCGGCGCGGGCGGCGGCGGCCTTCGGGTCGGCGGGCTTGGGGTCGATGGACGACAGCGCGGCGGAGGCCGAATCCCGCAGTGCCCTCAGGTAGGTGGCGAGCTCGTCGTCGAGGTAGTCGATCCGGCCCGGCTCGGTGTCGTGGATCGCCGAGGCGAAGATGGCGACGGAGGCGTCGAGCCGTTCGGCGAGTTCCGGGGAGATCAGCCGCCCCGCCCGGCGCACGGCGACACCGAGGGGGCCGGGGGTGAGTTCCCCGGTCGCCACCGAGGTGACCCGGTCGACCAGTTCGTGGGCTTCGTCGACGACGAGAAATTCGTGCTCGGGCAGCACTGTGGCTTCCGCGATGGCGTCGATGGCGAGCAGCGCGTGGTTGGTGACGACGATGTCGGCCTCGGCCGCTGTTGCCCGGGCCTTCTCGGCGAAGCAGTCGAGGGCATACGGGCAGCGGGCGGCACCCAGGCACTCCCGGGCCGAGACGCTGACCTGCGACCAGGCGCGTTCGGTGACGCCGGGGCGCACGTCGTCGCGGTCGCCGGTCTCGGTGTCCGAGGCCCACTTCGTCAGGCGGGCGACGTCGCGACCCAGTGCGCTGACTGTTGCCGGATTGAACAGTCCGTCTTGCGCTGGTTCGTCCTCGCCGGGTCCGCTGTGGATCTTGTTGAGGCACAGGTAGTTTCGCCGTCCCTTGAGCAGGGCGAAGGTGGGCGTGCGGGGCAGCGCGCCGGCCAGCGCCTCGGCCAGCCGGGGCAGGTCGCGGTCGACGAGTTGGCGCTGCAGGGCGATGGTGGCGGTGGAGACCACCACCGGGGAGTCGTCGGCGACGGCCCGGGCGATCGCCGGCACCAGGTAGGCCAGCGACTTGCCGGTGCCGGTGCCGGCCTGGACCGCGAGGTGTTCACCGGTGGCGAAGGCGTTGGCCACCGCCTCGGCCATCTGGACCTGGCCGGGCCGTTCGGCGCCGCCCAGTGCCGCGACCGCCCGCGCCAGCAGTTCGGTGACCGGTGGGACTTCGTTCACCGGGCGGGGAGGACGCGGGTCGGGATGGCCGGTTCGTCGCTGGAAAGGGCCAGGCCCTCCCAGGGCAGGCTGTGCAGGCCGCCGGCGACCAGGGCGCGCGCGGCCTCCAGGTCCGGCGGCGCCAGCACCTGACCGTCGCGCACCAGCGGAACGGTCAGCGCCCGGGTGGGCTCGGTGACGTCGGGGCGCTGCGCGACCGGATAAACAAGTTCCTCGATGACGGTCCCGGATGGCTTGGCCAGCCGCATCGCGGCCTTGCGCCCGCCGTGGGACTCCTTGCGCAGGCTGCGTTTCTGCACCGGCGTGCCGTCGACCTCGACCAGCTTGTAGACCATGCTGGCGGTCGGGGCGCCGGACCCGGTGACCACCGAGGTGCCCACGCCATAGGTGTCGACCGGCTCGGCGCGCAGCGCGGCGATCGAGTACTCGTCGAGATCCCCGGACACCACGACCCTGGTGTCGGTGGCGCCCAGCGCGTCGAGTTGGTCGCGGGCCTGGCGGGCCAGCACGCCGAGGTCCCCGGAGTCGATGCGCACCGCACCCAGGCCGGTGCCGGCCGCGGCGATCGCGTTGGCCACCCCGCGGCGCACGTCGTAGGTGTCGACCAGCAGCGTCGTCGACACCCCCAATGCCGCCACCTGAGCCCGGAACGCCGCCTGCTCCCAATCGTCGGTGGTTTTCCCGGGACGGGTGTGCAGCATGGTGAAGGCGTGGGCTGAGGTGCCCAGTGCGGGGATGCCATAGCGGTGGTGCGCCTGCAGGTTCGAGGTTCCGGTGAAGCCGGCGATGTAGGCGGCCCTCGCGGCGGCGACGGCGGCCTGTTCGTGGGTGCGCCGGGATCCCATCTCGATCAGCGGGCGGCCCCCGGCGGCGGTGACCATCCGGGCGGCGGCGGAGGCGATCGCGGTGTCGTGGTTGAAGATCGACAGCGCCAGGGTCTCCAGCAGCACGCACTCGGCAAAGCTGCCGGTGACGCTGAGCACCGGGGAGCCGGGGAAGTACAGTTCGCCCTCGGCGTAGCCGTCGATGTCGCCGCTGAACCGGAAGCCGCGCAGGAAGTCGCACGTCGCCTCGTCGGCGAAGCCGGCCACCGTCTCGAGCGCGTCGTCGTCGAAGGTGAACTGGCCCAAGGCTTCCAGGAACCGGCCGGTACCGGCGACCACCCCGTAGCGCCGGCCGTTGGGCAGCCGCCGGGCGAACATTTCGAAGGTGGTCCGCCGTGCCGCGGTACCGTCGAGCAATGCGGCCGACAGCATCGTCAGCTCGTACTTGTCGGTCAGCAGCGCCGGCGACCCCTGTGTCACACGCTCAACTTAACGGGTGAAAAGAGCAGGGGTGGGATTTGCCAGCGCTCGCTATCCTTGTCCCATGGCCGCCTCCGCTGCACCGACCCGGCCGGGTACCCGTGAGGTCCGCGAGACCGACATCCTCGAAGCCATCGACGCGCCATGGGTGACCATCGTCTGGGACGACCCGGTCAACCTGATGAACTACGTGACCTACGTGTTCCAGAAGCTGTTCGGCTACAGCGAACCGCACGCCACGAAACTCATGATGCAGGTGCACAACGAGGGCAAGGCGGTGGTGTCCGCGGGCAGCCGGGAGGCCATGGAGGTGGACGTGACCAAACTGCACGCCGCCGGACTCTGGGCCACCATGCAGCAGGACCGCTGAGCGGGCATCCGGGTGCGCCGTTGGAAGCGGGTCGTCGCCGTCGACGGTCCCCGGTTCGTCTCCACGCTCGAGCCTCACGAGGTGGCGTTGCTGACGAACATGGCCACCTCGGTGCAGGAGATGCTCGACGACCGCCAGTCCGGTGCGCCGTCCGATCCGCTGGAAGCGCTCACCGGGATCCGCACCGGTAACCCGGCCCCGCCGCAGGACGCGACGATGAAGCGGTTGCTGCCCGACTTCGTCTCCGATCGGCGCGGCGACGATGAGGCGGCCGCCAGCGCTGCGCTGAGAAGCCTGCACGAACCACAGATAATCGACGCGAAAATCGCTGCGGCGCAACGACTTCTCGATACCCTGCCCGGCGGCGGTGGTCCGGTCGAGCTGACCGAGGACGACGCCAATGCCTGGATCGCGGCCGTCAACGACATCCGGCTGGCGCTGGGCACCATCCTGGGCATCAGCCCCGAAGGACCCGACCGATTGCCGGCCGGCCACCCGATGGCCGCTCACCTGGAGGTGTACCAATGGCTCACGGTGCTGCAGGAGTATCTGGTGCTGGGGCTGATGGGCAAACCGATCCGATGAGCCGGGCCGGGATGCGCGGCTCGATCACCGACGTCGCGGGAATCCTCGTCGGGCATCACAACCGCTGCGACGACGACGCGACGGTGGGCACCAAGGACGCGCCGGGAACCGGATGGGCTTGCGGCACAACGGTGATCGTTGCCCCTCAGGGGACGGTCGGCGCGGTGGACGTCCGGGGCGGGGCGCCCGGCAGCCGCGAGACCGAACTGCTGCACCCGTCCAACAGCGTGCGGCACGTCGACGCCGTCGTGCTGACCGGCGGCAGTGCGTTCGGGCTGGTGGCCGCCGACGGCGTGATGACCTGGCTCGAGGAACAGGGACGCGGCGTCCAGATGACCGGCGGCACCGTCCCGATCGTGCCGGCCGCGGTGATCTTCGACCTTCCGGTGGGCGCGTGGTCGAGTCGGCCCGATGCCGGGTTCGGGTACGCGGCAGCCGAGGCCGCGGGACGAGACGTTGCTGTGGGCAGCGTCGGTGCCGGGGTCGGCGCGCGGGCCGGGGTGCTCAAAGGAGGGGTCGGCACCGCCTCGACGGTCCTGGATTCCGGGGTGACGGTCGGGGCGATCGTGGTGGTCAATTCCGCCGGTGAGGTGCTCGACCCGGCGACCGGGCTGCCGTGGATGGCCGAACTGACCGTCGAGTTCGGGCTCACCGCGCCGCCGGCCGATCAGGTCGCGGGCTTTGCCGCTCGCCACCGTGACACCAGCCCGCTCAACACCACCATCGCGGTGGTGGCGACCGACGCGGCGCTGAGCCCGGCGGGCTGCCACCGCGTCGCCGTCGCCGCCCAGGACGGTCTGGCCCGTGCGATCCGCCCCGCGCACACCCCGCTGGACGGGGACACCGTTTTTGCGCTGGCCACCGGCGCGGTGGCTGTGGAACCCGACCCGGACACCCCGTCTGCGTTGTCTCCGGAGACGGCCCTGGTGACCGCGATCGGCACCGCGGCGGCCGACGTGCTGGCGCGCGCCGTGCTGGCCGGGGTGCTGGCCGCCGAGTCGGTGGCCGGGGTTCCCACGGTCCGCGAGATGCTGCCCGGCGTTTTCGGCGCCAGCGGTTAACCTGTTGCCATGACTGGGACCCCGTCGTCCGCCCCGCCTGCCAAGTGGCCGGTGTGGAAGACCGGCGGCGTCATCATCCTGTCGTTCGTCGCCCTGCTCTACGTCATCGAGATCGTGGACCAGCTGACCCGAGGGTCGTTGGAGCGCAACGGAATCAAGCCGTGGAAACTCGACGGACTCGAAGGCATCGCGTTCGCCCCGCTGCTGCACGCCGACTGGGGTCACCTCATCTCCAACACGCTGCCGGCCCTGGTGCTCGGCTTCCTGGTGACGCTCACCGGCATCGGCCGGTTCTTCAAAGCCACCGCGATCATCTGGATCCTCGGCGGGCTGGGCACCTGGATGCTCGGGGACATCGACCGCTGCCCGTTGGGCACCAACCACATCGGCGCCTCCGGACTGATCTTCGGCTGGCTGGGCTTTCTTCTGGTGTACGGATGGCTGACCCGTCATCTCTGGCAGATCGCGGTCAGCCTGGCGGTGCTCTTCTACTACGGCAGCATCCTGTTCGGCGCCATCCCTGTGCTGAGCGGCTGCGGCGGGGTGTCCTGGCAGGGTCATCTGTCGGGTGCGATCTCCGGCGTGCTGGCGGCCTACTGGCTGTCCAGCCCGGAGCGGGAGGCCCGCGCCCGCAGGAAGACCGCGCCGCCGCTGCCCGGAACGTTCCCGTGAGCGACCGGTTCGCGCCGATCGGCATCTTCGACTCCGGTGTCGGCGGGCTGACGGTAGCCCGCTCGATCATCGACCAGCTCCCCGACGAGGACGTCATCTACGTCGGCGACACCGCCAACGGTCCGTACGGGCCGTTGAGCATCCCCGAGGTGCGGGCGCATGCCCTGGCGATCGCCGACGACCTGGTGGAGCGCGGGGTGAAGGCGCTGGTGATCGCCTGCAACACCGCCTCGGCAGCCTGCCTGCGGGATGCCCGCGAACGCTACGACGTGCCGGTGGTCGAGGTGATCCTGCCGGCGGTCCGGCGCGCGGTGGCTACCACCCGCTCCGGCCGGATCGGTGTCATCGGCACGTCGGCGACCATCTCGTCGGGGGCCTATCAGGATGCGTTCGCCGCGGCCCGCGACATCGAGGTGGCCGCGGTGGACTGCCCGCGGTTCGTCGACTTCGTCGAACGCGGGGTGACCAGTGGCCGCCAGGTGCTGGGCCTGGCCGAGGGGTATCTCGAGCCGCTGCAGCGTGCCGAGGTCGACACCCTGGTGCTGGGCTGCACGCACTACCCACTGCTGTCCGGGGTGATCCAGTTGGTGATGGGTGACTCGGTGACGCTGGTGTCCAGCGCCGAGGAGACCGCCAAGGACCTGCTGCGGGTGCTCACCGAACAGGATCTGCTGCGGCCACACCCCGACCGGCCGGGCGCGGTGCGGGTGTTCGAGGCGACCGGCGATCCCGAGGCGTTCACCACCCTGGCGGCCCGTTTCCTCGGCCCGGTGGTGACCGGCGTGCACACCCCCACCCGAACGTCACACTGACACCGGAAACCACATCCCTCACACTCGGCGCGTGGCAAGCTTGGCGTGTGCGAATCACGGTCCTCGGCTGTTCCGGCAGTGTTGTCGGGCCTGATTCGCCGGCGTCCGGTTACCTGCTGACCGCGGCGGACACCCCGCCGTTGGTGCTGGACTTCGGCGGGGGTGTGCTGGGCGCGTTGCAGCGCTACGTCGACCCCAACGATGTGCACGTCCTGCTGTCGCATCTGCATGCCGATCACTGCCTGGACCTGCCGGGGTTGTTCGTGTGGCGGCGCTACCACCCGACGCCGGCCACCGAGCGTGGACTGATGTACGGGCCCAGTGACACCTGGACGCGGCTGGCAGCGGCGTCCTCGCCCCTGGGTGGTGACCTCGACGACTTCGCCGACATCTTCGAGGTGAATCCCTGGGTGGACGGGGAGGCCATCTCAATCGGCGCGCTGAGGATTCTGCCGCGGCTGGTGAGCCACCCCACCGAGTCCTACGGGCTACGGATCACCGACCCGTCGGGCGCCACGCTGGTCTACAGCGGTGACACCGGAATGTGCGAGTCGGTCGCCGAACTGGCAACCGGGGCAGACGTTTTCCTGTGCGAGGCCTCGTGGACCGACTCTCCGGAGCGGCCGAAGCACCTGCACCTGTCGGGGGCCGAGGCCGGCCAGATCGCCAAGCGGGCCGCGGTGGGGCAGTTGCTGCTGACCCACATCCCGCCGTGGACGTCGCGCGAGGACGTGATCGCCGAGGCGAAGGCGGAGTTCGACGGGCCGGTGCATGCGGTGTTGCCGGGCGAGGCGATCGAGGTCCGGAAGGTCTGAGGTGCGGTGTCCGCCGGGGCGAGTCACATGCGTCCCAGGGGCCACTGGCTGAGGTGGGTGGAGTTCAGTGCCCGCCTTGTAGCATCAATTACTTGATGTGCCCGCCTTGCAGCGACAAGCTCTGAGCGGGGGCCGGGTCAGGTTGATCTGACCAATCGGACTAGTCCGTATGGTCCGAAATTCGGTAAACTTGCACCATGAAGACCGTCTCGAGTACCGAGGCCAAGGCCCGGCTCAATGCGCTCCTCGCCGAGGTGCAGCGCACCGGTTCGCCGGTGACGATCACGTCCCACGGTCGGCCCGTCGCGGTGCTGGGGCCCGTCCAGCCCCGACCACGTGTCTTCGGGCAGATTCCCGCACTCGTCGTCGGTAATGACTTCGACGAGCCGCTCCCCGAGTCGGAAGTAGCTGCTTGGGAAGGGAATACGGGTGTCTGACGCCTCGGCGCCGACCATCCTGCTCGACACCCACGCGCTGCTCTGGCTGGTCAGCACCCCTGACACAGTGGCCGCCGCCGCGCGCGAGGCCATCGCGAATCCTGCTTGTCACGTCACAGTGTCTGCGGTGTCGGCGTGGGAGATCGCTATCAAGACGCGGCTGGGTCGCCTTGAGGGGGAGCCGCTGCTGGCGGCGTGGCCGGACGTGATGGCGTCGATGGCGTTGACCGAACTGCCTATCGAATCGGCCGACGCGATCATGGCCGGCCGACTCCCGTGGGAACACCGTGACCCGTTCGACCGCATGATCGTCGCGCAGGCCGCCCGCCGTGGCCTGACCATCGCGTCCCGCGACGCGCACATCCTGAGCGCCGCACTGACTCCGACGATGAGGGTGTGACGGGCCGGATAGGGTTTCCGGTGTGACTGCACGACAGGACGGCCGACGCGACGACGAACTACGGCCGGTGGTGATCACCCGCGGCTTCACCTCCCACCCAGCCGGGTCGGTGCTCGTCGAGTTCGGCGAGACCCGGGTGATGTGCACGGCCAGCGTCACCGAAGGGGTGCCGCGCTGGCGCAAGGGCTCCGGGCTCGGCTGGCTGACCGCCGAGTACGCGATGCTGCCCTCGGCCACCCATACCCGCTCGGACCGCGAGTCGGTCAAGGGTCGGGTTGGCGGCCGCACTCATGAGATCAGCCGGTTGGTCGGCCGCTCGCTGCGGGCGTGCATCGACCTTGCGGCGTTGGGAGAGAACACGATTGCGATCGACTGCGACGTGCTGCAGGCCGACGGCGGGACCCGCACCGCGGCGATCACCGGCGCCTATGTGGCGCTCTCGGATGCCGTGACTTACCTGGCGGCCGCTGGAAGACTGACCGACCCCAAGCCGCTGTCGTGCGCGATCGCGGCGATCAGTGTCGGGGTGGTGGACGGCCGGGTGCGCGTCGACCTGCCCTACGAGGAGGACTCGCGCGCCGAGGTGGATATGAACGTCGTCGCCACCGACACCGGGACGCTGGTGGAAGTCCAGGGAACCGGAGAGGGCGCGACGTTCCCGCGCTCGACGCTGGACAAGATGCTCGACGCGGCACTGGCCGCGTGCGAGCAGTTGTTCGCCGCCCAGCGCGAGGCGCTGGAGTTGCCGTATCCGGGTGAGCTGCCGGAGGCGGGGCCGGCCAAGAAGGCCTTCGGGTCGTAGGGCACGCCGGCATGACGCAGCTGTTGGTGGCCAGCCGCAATCGCAAGAAGCTGGCCGAACTGCAGCGGGTGCTTGATGGGTCCGGGATCTCGGGGCTGACGTTGCTGACGCTCGACGACGTCCCGCCGTTCGAGGAGGCTCCGGAGACCGGCGCAACGTTCGAGGAGAACGCGATCGCCAAGGCCCGTGACGCCTTCGCGGCGACCGGCTTGCCGTCGCTGGCCGATGACTCGGGGATCGCGGTGGCGGCGCTCAACGGCATGCCCGGGGTGCTGTCGGCGCGGTGGGCCGGCGGGCACGGGGATGACGTCGGGAACTACCGGCTGCTGTTGGCCCAGTTGAGCGATGTGCCCGACGAGCGGCGTGGTGCCGCGTTCGTGTCGGTGTGCGCTCTGGTCGACGGTGCCGGCGAGGTGGTGGTGCGTGGCGAATGGCCCGGCGTCATCGCGCGAGAACCGTTGGGGGCCGGCGGTTTCGGATACGACCCGGTCTTCGTGCCGGAGGGTGAAACCCTGGGAGATGGGCGCAGTGCCGCCCAGTTGAGCGCGGCCGAGAAGGACGCCGTATCGCACCGCGGCCGGGCGCTACGGCTATTGGTGCCGGCGCTGCAACGATTGGCTAGAGGTTGAAGCGCTCTTTGATCTCGCGGGTCTGAACCTGCTCGACGATGATCCCGAGCAGCGGGATGGTTCCGGCCAGCAGCACCCCGATGGTCTTCGCGATCGGCCAGCGCACCTTCAGCGCCAGGTTGGCGGTGAACAGGAGGTAGACGAAGTAGACCCAGCCGTGCACGACGCCGATCCAGCTCGGGGGATGGTCGACCTTCACGACGTACTTGAGGATGATCTCGTAGCAGAGCGCGATCAGCCAGATGCCCGTCGTCCAGGCCATCACCCGGTAGCCCGTCAGCGCCGAGCGGATCTTCTCGACCGGCGTGATCGGCTGGGCGTCGGGGTTCATGGGGTTGTCCTGTCCTGGTCGGCGCGGTCCTTGTCGGCCAATTGGGCCAGATAGGCATTGTATTCGCGCATGGTCGCGTCCTGCGCCTCGCGCGGGACCGACGGGCGCTCGGGAAGCAGTCCGGCGGGGATCTCGGTCAGCTCCCCGGAATCGGCGGCCTGCTGCGGGGGAGTCTCCTCGAAATGGATGAACTTGCGGTACGCGTAGACACAGAACGCCGCGAACATCGGCCACTGAACGGCGTAGCCAAGGTTCTGGAATGTGCCCGAGTTGGACTCGAACCGCGTCCACTGCCACCACCCCAGAGCGAGGCAGCCCGCGGCCGCGACGATTACCCCGAGGATGAGGCCGACGCGGCGACGATGGGGGACGGGCATCCCACGACGGTACCGCGCACGGCCGGTCGCCCGGCCCGGCCGCGATAGGATCGACGGGCTTGCGGGCGTGGTGAAACTGGCATACACGATGGCTTTAGGTGCCATTGCTCGAGAGAGCGTGAGGGTTCGAGTCCCTCCGCCCGCACTCGAATATCGTTATCGGGTATCTGAACAAACAAAGAAGCGGCCCCGCCGATCGGAGGGGCCGCTTCTTTGTTGTGACGCTCAGCAGACGAGGTAACTCCTAAAGGATCTGCCCCGGTTGGCCGGGAGTGCCGTTGGCACCCTGCTGACCGGTGGCGCCCGTAGCGCCGGTGGCACCGGTGGCACCCGCCGCGCCTGTTCCTCCGACTCCGGTTCCGCCCACGCCGCCGAGGCCGCCCACGCCGCCCGTGCCGCCGATCCCGCCGGTGCCACCGATGCCTCGGGCGCCGCCGCCGCCGACGGTGCCGTTGCCCAAGACGTCACCGCCGTTGCCGCCGTTGCCGCCGGTTCCGCCGCTGGCACCCGCACCGCCGACACCACCGGCACCGCCCACGCCGCCGGCACCGCCGACCCCCAGCTGAGAGCCTCCCTTGCCGCCGTTGCCGCCCTTGCCGCCGGCGTATCCGCTGCCGCCGCCGGCACCGGTCCCGCCGTTGCCGCCGTTGCCGCCGGCGCCTGCGGTGCCGCCGGTGATGGTGGTCAGGCTGCCGCCGTTGCCGCCGTTGCCGCCCTTGCCGGCCAGGACGGCGTTGCCGCCGTCGCCACCGCGTCCGCCCTGATTGGCCCCGGCATAGTTGCTCTCGGCGTTGCCGCCAGTGCCGCCGTTGCCGCCGTTGCCGCCCGAAGCGCCGCCGTTGCCACCTGTGCCGCCGGCGCCGCCGACCGCGATTCCGTCGGGGTTCGGGTTGGGGTTGTTGGTCACCTTGACGTTCGTGATGCTCAGTGACGCCCCCATGAAGGTTCCCCCGCTCGCGTCCCAGGTGCCGGAGACGAACACGAACTTGTAGTCGCCCGGGGTGTTGACGATCACCGACACCGTTGTCGGTGGCTGGGTGGCCGACGCATTCGCTCCGGTCTGATTCAACAAAGTGATCGTGTTGCCATCGCTGACGTTGAGGAGGTAGGCGAACACGTTGTAGGCGTCATCGCCACCGCTTGCCTCCCAGTTGAACGAGACGATGGCGCCGTTTTGGATGGTGACGGCGTTGTCGCTGACGATCGCGGGACCGTTGATCACCGAGTACGACTGTCCCTTGAGGTTCTGGGAGACCATCTGTGCGCGGTTGTCGCCCAGGTAGGGGATCACCGTGGTGGTGAACACGACTGGGCCCGGGTTGTAGTTCGTCATAGTCGGCGACTCTTGGCCGTTGGGCGTCGGATGGGTCGGATCGGTGGGGGTGGGCCAGCCCGCGATCGAGTTGGTCCACCCGGCGCCGGTCGGAGTGGGTCCCAGGACCACCCGTTGGTCGTAAGTGGTCCAGTCCTGCAGGCCCTGGGTGAAGTCCCCGTTGGGGAACGTGAAGGCATTTTCCGCGTAGCCGCCGTTGCCGCCGTTGCCGCCGTTCTGCAGGCCGGCACCATTGCTGCCCGCGCCTCCCGCAACGGCGATTTGGTTCCCGGGCCCGACAGCGTCGTCTCCAGTCGCTCCCGAGGCGGCGGTGCTGCCGGTGCCGCCTGGGTTGACGCCGGTGGCACCCGTTCCGCCGGTGCCGCCGTTACCGCCCGTGCCGCCGTTGCCGTACAGGCCACCATCGCCGCCGTCACCGCCGTTGCCGCCGACCCCGCCGGGGTTGGCGTAGCCGTCGCCGCCGGCACCGCCGTTACCGGCCGGGCTCGTCAGCCCGGCCCCCGTCTTACCGGCAACGCCGCCGGTGCCGGCCGTGCCGCCGCTCCCAGCGGCCCCGGGGTTGCCGCCATTACCGCCCGTGGCGCCGTCCATGAACGCCGCCGAGCCGTTGCCTCCCTTGCCGCCGTCGCCGGGTTTGCCGGCATCGCCGCCGTTGCCGCCGTTGCCGTTGGTGCCGGCGGGGTCGCTGGCGATGCCACCGGCACCGCCGGTTCCGCCGTTGCCGCCGTTGCCTGCGTTACGACCGTGCTCGGCTGCGAAGGTGTTGCTGTTGCTGCCGTTACCGCCGTTGCCGCCCTTGCCACCGGTGCCACCGGTGCCGCCGTTTCCGGCTTTGCCTGTGGTGGCCGTTCCGCCGGCGCCGCCGCCGCCGCCGTTGCCGCCGTTGGTGCCCAGCTCATCGGTCAGACCCGACCTGCCGTCACCGCCGACACCGCCCTTACCGCCGTTTCCGGCCACGCCGCTGGTCGTCGATCCGCCGTTGCCGCCGGTACCGCCGTTGCCGCCCTGGATGATGGCGCCGACCAGGCCGGTGGCGCCATTGCCGCCATCGCCGCCGTCCCCGGCATGCGTCGATGACGCGCCGCCGTTGCCGTCCTGGCCGGTGGCTCCGCCGTCGCCCTGCCCGGGTGCCCCGCCCTTGCCGCCCGAGCCGCCGGCCCCTCCGGCTGATCCGCCGTTGCCGCCGTTGCCGGCATCGGGATGGTCGAAGGTGCCGTCGGCGCCACGGCCGCCGTTGCCGGCACGCCCGCTGGCGCCGCCGTCGCCGCCCTTGCCGCCGTCACCGGCCTTGTTGGGTGCCGGGATGAAGAACACGATGGTGGCCTCGCCGGCGTTACCGCCCTGGCCGCCGTTGCCGCCGGCCGCGCCGGTGCCGCCGGAGGTGCCGTTGCCACCGCCGCCGGGTCCGTTTCCGTAGTCGATCACGAAGTTCGGGTCGCCGGTGGCGCCGTCGGTGCCGGCCGCGCCGGAACCGCCTTTACCGCCGGTGCCGCCGGTGCCGCCGGCACCGCCGTGACCCAGCAGGATGGAACCGCGGCCGCCGTTGCCACCCTTGCCGCCGTCACCGCCGACTGCACCCGCACCGCCGTCGGCGCCGTGCCCGCCGGCGCCACCGGAGCCGGTGCCGTTGTCCTCGTAGGGGGAGCTGCCGTCGATGGTGAACGGGATGATCTGCGAGTTGGGTCCGCCGTTGCCGCCGTTGCCGCCCTTGCCGCCGGCCACCCCGTCGACGGGGGCCGCCGTGCTGTTGCCGCCCTTGCCGCCGTCACCGCCGGCGCCCCACAACGTGGTCGCCCGCACGCCGCCGCCGTCGCCGCCGTCGCCGCCGTCGCCGCCCATGCCGCCGCCGTCGAGGAACATCGCGCTGACGCCGCCGTTACCGCCCTTGCCGCCCTTCGCGTAGCCGGTGCCGCCCTTGCCGCCGGGGCCGCCGTCACCGGCCGGGGAGAGCAGACCGGTGTCCCCGCCGTCGCCCGCGTCACCACCGATACCGCCGACATTGATTGCGTCGCCGCCGTTTCCGCCGAACCCTGCGTTGTTGACCGGGGAGAGCAGACCCGTGCTGCCGCCGTTGCCGCCCTTGCCGCCGTGGCCGTTCACGCCGGTGGCGTCACCGCCGTCGCCTCCGGTGCCGGCGAAGCTCAGTCCCGGGGGGAAGCCCGCCAGCGAGAGCAGACCGCTGTTGCCGCCGACACCACCTGTGCCGCCGACGCCACCGACGCCGCTGGCCGTGCCGCCCTTACCACCGGCGCCGCCGCGGCCGAAGAACAGGCCGCCGGTGCCACCGGCACCGCCTTGACCGCCGGAGGCCACGCCGTCGACGCCCGCGCCGCCCTCGCCGCCATCGCCGAACAATCCCGCGGAACCACCCGCGCCACCGGCAAAACCGCCGCCGCCGTCACCGAAGAGCAGACCGGCTTTGCCGCCGTCGCACGGACCAGAGGTGCACGCGCCCTCGTACTGGGTGTAGGTGAAGCCGTTGCCGCCCAGCAGACCGGCGTTCGGGTTCTCCGCCGTGCCATCCCCGAACAATTTGAACTGGGTGGCCGCGGCCTTGCCGTTGAGCTCACGGCGGGAGAACGCCAACGCCGTCCACGCCAACGGTGCCGCGCCGGGCGCACCTCCACCAGCGGCACCACCGAGCCAATCGAGCAGCCGAGAGGACAGCCCCGAAAGCCCGCCCCCTGCTACCAGTTTCGCCGACGTCGCCGGCACGGAGGCCGCAGCCGTGGCCGCGGTAGCGGACACCACCACCGACGACGCCTTCGGCGACGACACCGTGGCTGCGGCGCGAACGGGCACCACGGAAGCGGCCGGTGCAGAGGGGTGGGAAATCTCCAACCGGCTTGTCGCCGGGACCGCTGCCCTGGCCGGCGCCTCGGAGACCGTCGGAAGCAGCGCCGTGACAGGCACCGGGGTGGACACCGAGCTGGGCCCGTTGTCGGGCGTGCCCGGCTCGGTCTCCGGCGCTACGTAACCGGCACCCGATCCGCTGCGCTCCACCAAAGGGGCGTCGTTCGCTGTCGCTTCCTGCGCGACCGTTGCGCTGCGGGACCCGCGCACCGATGACGCCGGCCTGGGCGACGGCGTGACCGCGCTTGAGTCCCCGCCGGAACCGATGCGATCACCGGAGCGCCCGGCCGAATCCGAGCCACGGGAGGGTCGGGAGCCGTGACCGTCCGCCGAACCTGCCGCGCCTGCCGAACCCGTCGTATCGGCATAGGCCACTGCCGGGAGCGCCAGGGCAGCCGAACCGATGCCGAACGCAACCGCCAAGGCGCCCAGCCGACCGACATAGCTGTTGTGTGCCACGACGGACAGGTTTTTGTTTGCAGACACAAGATCCCCCTGGTGTGTTCACGGAAGTGCGTAGCCAGAGATTAGGCACATCGGATGTTCGCTGAGGGATAATTCGCAATTTGCGTCAATTGGAACCGGACGCCCGGAACATGGTGCAACTGGCCGTCAGAAGACGGTGTAGCCCCCGTCGAGCACCAGCGTCTGACCGGTGAAGTAGCCCGAACCCGGGCCGGCCAGCCACACCGCCAGCGCCTCGAAATCCTCCGGAGTTCCCCAGCGCCGCAACGGAACTCGGGGAAGGATCTTGGCCTGTGCGGCGGGCGAGTTCAGCAGCCCCTCGGTCATGGCGGCCTCGGTCCAGCCCGGCACGATCGCGTTGACCCGGATGCCGTCGCGGGCCAGCTCTACCGCCAGCCCGCGCGCCATCGCGGTCAGTCCGGCCTTGGCGGCGGCGTAGTGGATGGAGTAAGGCAACCCGTCGCTCATCGAGACGCTACTGGTGAAGACGATCGACCCGGTGCCCCGGGACTTCATGTGACCGGCGACCGCGCGCACGGTGAAGAACTGCCCGTCGAGGTTGACCGACATCACCCGGCGCCACTCCTGGGTGGTCATCTCGTCGACCGGTGCGGGTCGCCCGGGCACCCCGGCGTTGGCGAAGCAGGAGTCGATCTGCCCGAATCGCCCGAGGACGGCGGCGGTCCCGCTGGCCACCGCGTCCTCGTCGCTGACGTCGACGGTGAAGGCGGCCACCGGCGCCCCGCCGTTCGACGACAACTCGGCCACCGCATCGTCGTTGCGCTCGGTGTTGGTTCCCCAGATCGCAACGGTGGCGCCGGCATTGTGCAGTCCGCGGGCGATGCCCTTACCGATACCGCTGTTGCCGCCGGTGACCAGGGCGACGTGCCCGGTGAGGTCGTGCCACGAGGTCCCCTGCGCAAAGGTGGGGTCCACGCCCGCTCCTTCCTTCAGATCATGTCCTTGTTGTTCAGCCAGCGCATGATCGGCCAGCCGACGAAGACCGGCAGCCAGACCGTCAGCACCCGGTACAGCAGCACCGACGGCACGGCGATGGCGGTCGGGACGCCGAAGGCCGCCAGGCCACCGATGAGCGCGGCTTCCACGGCGCCGACACCGCCCGGCGTGGGGGCGGCCGACGCCAGTGTCCCACCGACCATGGTGACCACCGTGACGGTGACAAAGGTGGTTCCGCCGCCGAACGCTTCCACGCTGGCCCACAACGCCAGCGCGGCACCGAGAGTCGTTCCAGCGCAACCCAATACGATGATCGCGAACCGCTTCGGCTCCCGCACCAGCTCGACCAGGTCGCCGCCCACTTCGTTGATCTTGGGCCGTATCGCGGTTTCGAGCCAGTGCCGCAGTTTCGGCACGAACAGGAACGCCCCGATGGCGCCCAGTGCCACCCCGCCGATGAGGTAGAGCAGCGTCAGCTTAGGAACAAAATGCGACAGGTCCGCCGACGCGCCCGCGGCGACCGAGAAGAAGATCAGCAGGGCGATATGGGTGATCACCTGCACGGCCTGCTGGACCGCCACCGCCGCGGTGGCCCGCACGGTGCCCAGGCCGGCCTTCTGCAGGAACCGGGTGCTCAGGGCCAGCCCACCGACTCCGGCGGGGGTGGTGGTGGCCGCGAAGGTGTTGGCGAACTGCATGATGACCAGGTTCCGGAAGGAGACCACCTCGCCGGCACAGGCCCACAGACCGGCGGCGGCGCCCACGTAGGTCAGGGCCGAGACGGCCAGCCCCAGCAGGGCCCACCACCAGTTCGCTTGGCGCAGTTCGGAAAAGAACGCCGGGACAGTGCTGATGAACGGGTAGGCGACGTAGACGAGCGCCACCAGCAGCGCGGTCTGGATGATCTGCTTGCGGGTGAAGCGGGTGACGGTCTCGGTCTGGATCTGGGCCGCACCGGTCTGGCGTTTGACCTCGTCGCGGGCCGATGCCAGGACGGCCTTGGGGTCGGTGAGGCTGCGGTTGATCCGGGTCGGCATCGCCGAACGGGTCAGCCGGCGCGAGGCCGCCAGCACGGTGTCGGTGCCCAGCGCGGCGATCGCCGCCTCGACGGCCGCCCTGGCCCCGAACCGGTCGGAGGTGGTGGCGATCAGTTGAGCGACGTCGGACTGCAACTGCTCGTCGGGGGCGCCGTATTCGGAGTTGCCGAACCCGCCGAACAGTCCGGTGTCGCCGTCGACGCTGATCTCGGAGGCGCGCAGGTCGCCGTGGGCGATCTGGTGGCTGTGCAGTACGGCAAGTGAATTCCACACCGGCGCAACCGAATCCTCGTCGGAGAGCTTCGACATCAGCGTTCCGCGCGGGGCGCTGTGGGCGAACACCGTCCAGCCTCGTTCCAGACCCGCCAGGCACAGCGTGCTGGTGTTGGCCAACTTGAGGTCGCCCACCGCGATGGTCATCAGCGCGCGGTGCTCCACCGCGCGGTGCAGCGACATCTGCAGGGGAGCGGTTTCCTTGTCCCGCAGCATGAGCCAGCGCCAGAACTGCCGCAGGGCACCGCCGCTGCGCTGGTTGGGTCCGTAGAGCTCGACGATTGCGTCCAGGCCCGAAGCGTCGGTGGCCGACAGTTCCAGCGGACCGCGACCACCCGGACGCACGACGGTCAGCGCGTCGGTGACGAAGCCGCGGCGGGCCAGGGCGCGCACCGTGCCGTCCAGCGGCACCTCCAGTGCCGGTGTGCCGACCACCAACACCACCAGAGCGCCGACGAACCAGCCCACCGCCAGGCCCAGCAGGGAGCGGGCCGGCACCACGGCGCTGACCACCAGGTGGATGGGCACGAAGGCCAGCAGCAGCCCCCACCACCACCGACGCCACCGCGAGGGCAGCCACGGTCCGGACACGGTCAGGACCGCCGCCAGCATCGCGATCCAGCGGGGGTCGTCGAGGAACTGTGACAGCGTCGTCGAGAGCCGCTCGGTCAGGTCGAAGTGCCAGCGGGGGGCGGTGATGCCCTGGCCGCTGATCGACAGCGACAGCACCGCGATGAAGCCTGCGGCGCCGTAGGCGCCCAGCATCTTCCACTGCCGGCCCGCGATCAGGCCGATGAGGATGATGAACGGCAAAGCGACGATCGCGACGCCGTAGACCAGGTAGACGATGTTCGACTGGGCCGGGGTCAGCACGCCGACGATCCGGGAGATGGACTTCTCCAGGCCCACCCAGTCGCTGCGGGTGACCAGCGAGCTGAAGACGACGATCGCCAGGAACAGCGTTGCCAGCGACAGCCGGACGATGTCGGTGGTGCGGCGGGTCAGCGGGGCCAGCAGGTTGCCGGTGACGGTGACCTCGCGGCCGTCGACGCGGAAGGTCGACTGCCTGACCGCGCCTGCGTGGACTCGGCGGACCGACGTGCTGGCTCCTTGCACGAACTGAACCTATCGAAGAACTAGACGAACCCGAGGTAGCCCACGAACGCGGCGGCGCCCACCACGAGCAGTGGGTTGGTGTCGGTGCGCACGAAGATCACCGTCGAAACGGCCGTGAGCAGGTAGGCCTTCCAGTCGTGGTCGGCGGCCCGGCTCATCACCAGCGAGGTTGCCAGGATCAAACCTACGGTCAGCGGCGCGAAGCCCTTCTCCACCGCGATCCGCCACTTGGACTTCTGTGCCCGCTTCCAGGACAGCGTCACCAGATACATCAGCAGCGCCGCCGGCACGATCATCGCGACGGTCGCGACCACACCGCCCAGGATCCCGCCCAGAACACCCGCCACCTGCAGTCCGGCGGCGTAACCCACCAGCGCGACGATGAGGATGCTCGGGCCGGGGGCGGCCTGGGAGATCGAGAAGATGTCCGCGAACTGCCCGTCGGTCAGCCAGTGGTAGCCGTTGACCGCCCGCATGTGCATCTCCGGCAACACCGTGTTCCCCCCGCCGATCGACATCAGCGACAGCGAGCCGAACAGGCCCAGCAGCGACAGCATGGTCTTCACGCGGCCGCCTCGCGTTCGCGCGGCCATGCCCATACCAGGCTCAGCGGGGCCAGGATCGCCAGCGTCAGCAGCAGCGGCCAGCGCAGCACACCGTTGAGGATGAACGCCGCTGCGAACAGCGCGATGGGCACCGGCCCGGTGAGGCACTTCTTGCCGGTCTTGATCACCATGGTGATGGTCAGCGCCACCGCGGCCGCCGAGGCGCCGTGCAATGCGCCCTTGACGGCGGGCACCTCCTTGAACGTGAAGTAAATGAAGCCCATACCCAGCATCAGCGTCACCGGCACCAGGCACAGCCCGACGACGGCGGCCACGGCGCCGAGGCCGCCCCGCAGGTGACTTCCGACGAACACCGAGAGGTTGATCTGGTTGGCGCCGGGCATGATTCGGCACATCGTCATGGCGGACAGGAACTGTTCCTCGCCCATCCACTTCTTGCGGACGACGACGATCTCGCGAGACCACGCCGACAGGCCGCCCCCGAACGAGGCCAGCGCGATGTGGTTGAAGGTCAGGGCGATCTCCGCCAGCGAGGGCCGGGTCACCTCGGAAGAGGCGACCGGACCCTCCTCACTCATGGATGAGGTCGTGGTCGTGCGGGAAGTCGTCCTCGTGGTGGGCGGTGGCGTCGAGCGGGTCCGGCGGCTCGTACTGATGCGAGGACTCCCAGTCGGCGTCGAACACCTCCAGGAGCCGGCCGACGACCGACGGGTCGGTGGTGGTCAGGCCCAATTCGCGGCGCAGGTCGAAGGCGCTGCGGTCGATGTTCATCGAGCCGACGAGCGCTTCCTGACCGTCGACGACGATCAGCTTGGCGTGTACCCGCAGGTTCTTCTGCTTGTGCACCTTCACCCCGAAGCGGCGCAGGGTGCGCAGCGAGGAGAAGGTGTCGAGGATGTCCCACTCGCTGATTCCGTGCCTACCGCCGCACAGCACCTTGACCTTCACGCCGCGTTCGGCGGCCGCCACCAGCCGGTCCAGGATCACCGCGTCGACGAACTTCGGGTGTTGCAGGTGCAGGGTGTGGGTCGCCTTGTCCAGGAAGTGGGCCATCTGGTGGCGGGAGTTGGAGTTGCTCCACAGCAGTCCGGCGGAGTCGTCGGGATGGATGTCGACGTGTTCCCAGTCGGCGTTGAAAACCTCGACGATCTGGGCCACCTGCCGCGGGTCGCGGGTGATGATCCCGTAGTCGCGGGTGGCGGTGAAGTACTTCAGCATCAGGTTGTAGGTGGCCACCATGGCGGCCTTCTCGTCGACGACGATCGACTTCTCGTGTGTCACATAGAATTTCGGGCTCGACCACTGGACGTCGATACCGGCTGCGCGCAACTGGTGGTAGGTGTCGTCGTTGGCCCGGTCCCCCCCGGAGCGCTGGGCGTTGAGCATCACCCGGACGTTCACACCTGCGTCGGCCCGCTCGATCGTCGCCTCGACGAGGCTCGACTCGGTGAAGGTGAACTGCTTGATCAGTAGCGTGTCGCGGGCGCTGCCGATGAACGCGCGGACCGGCTCGATGCCGTCGTCGGGCTCGACTATCAGCTGGGGCGCCATCTCAGTCACGGTGCGACGATGCTAACAGCAAAATGCTGCTCAACCGGCCGGCGGCGGGGGTGCGGCGGCCTGGTCGGCGAATTGCTCCGGAGACTGCTGACCCAGCAGCGCGCCCTTGAGGGCGCCCGCGTCGTACATCTCGTAAATCCGGCGCAGGAAGGCGATCCGGCCGGTGCCGGGGATGTCGCCGTCCGGTGCCAGACCGGGTGCGGCCACTCCGTCGCCGGGGGCGGCAGGGGTCATGTTCTGACCCAGCAGATACTCCGGGTTGAACGCGCTGAGATTGGGGACGACGGGCGCTCCCGGCGTCGCGGGGTCCGGGTTCTGCGCCAGTAGCAGGTTGCTGCCGTAGGCCGAGAGGTCCGGCAGGCCCATCACCCCGCCTGGCTGATCTCCGCTCTGCGCCAACGGGTTTCCGATACCGGTCTGCTGCGGGATGAACGGCGGGGCGGGCGCGGGGGCCGGCACGGAATCCTGCGGCCCGGGGTCGGCCACCGCGGGAGCTGCGCACGCCAGGGCGGTCGCGAACCCGGCGAATGCCCTCAACGCCGCTGCCATCTGCATTCCCTCTTTCCGATGTCTCCGCACACCGTAGTCCCTGACGGTTAACGTTGAGCCCCCGTACTACTCGAAGGATCCGCCATGCTCAACCGTGCACTGCCCGCGGCCGTGATAACCCTCAGTGCGATCGGCGTCTTTGCGCCGACGGCCCAAGCCGACCCGCCGAGCATCCCGCAGCCCGGCTCGGAGTCGGCTGCGGCCACCGTCGGCGATCTCGACGACGCCGGCTACGACGTGCAGCTGCAGTTCGAAAACGGTTCGCCCGGGTCGGCGTTGTCGACGTGCACGGTCACCGACATCAACACCGTCGGATCGGCCGGCAGCCAGCCGCTGGCCTATGTGACCATCAGCTGCCCCAAGTGAGCTCAGCCCGCACCGGATCCGAACAGTAGGGGATCCACCGGCGCAGGGGGGCCGGGAACCGACGTGGCCGGAGCCGCGGGGTCGGTCGGCGGGGCGCCGGGCGTCGGGACACTCGCCGCTCCCGGTGGCGGAGCCGCGGCCGGGTCGACGTAGAACTGCTCCAGCCCTGCCGGGATGTTGGTCCCGGGCGGGGGCGCCGTGCCGGGCAGCGGCTGGCCGAGCTCGGAGCCCGGCATGCGGCCGAGGCTGCTGTGCGTGATCGCGTGGACGCCCTTGAACGCGTTGACCCTGGCGAACGGGCTCGGGTTGTCGTTGGGCGACAAGGCGTACGGCGAGGCCTGATCGGGCGAAGGCATCCGGAAGTTCTGCGGCTTCAACTGGGACGCCAGGCTCAACGGATCCTGGCCCGGCTTGAGGTAGGTGGTGTCCACCTCCGGCGGCAGCGGCGTCGCTCCAAGCATCATGGTCGGCTGCGGAACGGCACCGATGAGATCCTTCATGGTCGCCAGCGGATTGCTTTGCGCCACTTGGGCGAATTGCCCGAGCAGCGACGGCGGCTCTGCCGCGGCGTTCGGCACGGCCGCGGGGTCCGCTGGTGCGGCGGCGAGGTCGGCCGGGGGCGCGTCGGCGGGCGGAGGCGCGGCGGGGTCCCCGGGCGCCGGTAGCGGGATGGCCGGATCCACCGGCAGCACCGGGTCGGCCGCCGCCGCACCGACCCCACCGGTGACGACCGCCAATCCCAGCCCGGCCGAAGCGAGCAACCCCGCGACCGCGCCCCGGCCCGGCATCAGAAGACCTTCGCGACGCCGTAGTAGGCGACGACGTCGTCGTCGTTCTCGGCCGAACTGGTCAGCACCGCGTAGGACCGCAGGGTCGAGGCGCCGACGCAGTTGTCCACCTTGATGTGGATGTCGCGGACGGTGACGCGCGCCGAGGTGCCCTTGAAGTCCTTCTTGTCCACGGTCACGTTGGTGATCGTGCCAGGTCGCGGTTCGACCTCGAACTGGCCCTGGGCCTGTATGGAGAGCGACGGTGGCAGGATCACGCCGGCCGCACCGAAGTTGGTGTTGCCGAGGATGCCGGTCAGGCCGCCGTTGAGCTTGTACTTGTCCATCTCGACGCCGCAGCCGATCTGGTAGCCGACCTCCAGGGTGCCGCCGGACACGTCGCCCGTCGTCGTCCCGGTGAACGTGCCGCCGGCCAGCCAGTCCCGGGCGCCCAATGAGGTGGTCAGCGGCGGGATCGGCAGCAGCGTCTCGTCCTTCCCGACGACGGTCAGGGTGCGGCCGTCCAGGGTCTTGGCGATGCCGGGCGGCTCCGAGGCGACGGCTCCGTTGTCCGCCGGCGGCGCAGCGTCGGGCGCGGGTGCCGCATTGGCGGCCGGGGCCGCCAGCGGCGCGGCTTCGGCCGCGGCGGGCGGCGGAACGGCCGGCGGGGGAGCCGGGGCGGGGTCGGCGTTGGCCGTTGTTGCGGAACCGACGGCGACCAGCGCGGCGGCTGCCACCGAGAACAGTCGAATCGACATGCGGATGTCGGCCTTTCGAGTCAGGGGCGGTTGTCGTGCCGGGGTCAGACGGCCCGGGTTACGCCGTAATAGGTCACGACGTCGTCGGTGTTGTCGGTGGAACTGGTGAAGGTCGCGTAGGACCGGATGAAGGACTGCCCGGCGCAACCGTCCACCTTAATCCGGTAGCCGTTGATGTTGACGTGCGTCTTGGTGCCCTTGAACTTCTTCTTGTCCACCGGGACGACGTTCACCGTGCCCGGCTTCAGGTCGATCTTGCCCTGCTCACCGATCTGGGCGCCCAGCACGAGCGGGAAGATCGATCCGGTGGCGAACGGCAGGCCGATGCCGGCGATCCCGGTCGCGCTGGAGATCGACTCGATGTCGTCCTGGGTGATGCCGCAGCCGATCTGGTAGCCGGCCTCCAGCGTCCCGCCGGACAGCTTGGTCTTGCCCTTGCCGGTCACCGTGCCCTCGAAGCTGCCGTCGACGAGGTATTCCCGCGACCACGGCGAGTTGGTGAGCGAGGCGACGGGCTCCATGGACTCCTTGGTCGCCGTCACCGTCAGGACCCACCCGTCGGGGGTGGTGAGCGTGCCCGGCTGCGCCGAGGCGATCGGTGCCGCAGGCGGCTCCGGGACGGGACCAGGCGCCGGCGAGGGGGCGGCGTTGGCCACTGGCTGGACCGGCGGGTCGGCCGGCGGATCGGCGACGGCGTACGGCGCCGCCGTCACTGCGACCAGGAGGCAGGCGCCGAGCAGCACGGCAGGTTTGTTGAGCATGGGGTTCTCGTCGCCTCTCGCTCGTGATCGGGTGGTTGCGCTCATGAGACCACATCGTGTCTGTAGGGCGCGCAGTTACCTTCGACGGTCAAAGTAGACAAATGGCAAACAAGCCGTAAACGCCAGACGCCACGTTGCAGTCCAACAGGAGCGGCCTGTTCTGAGGCGTCTGCCGGGGGTCTGGTCGGGTAATCTCGACCCCACCATGGTGGTCGGCCGAGGAGGACAGCGATGAATCGAACACTCGTGACAATCACTGCGGCAGCATGGATTTCGTCTCTTGCATGTGCTTCACCCAGCCTGGCGGACCCCACCGGGCCGGCCCCCGGTCCGGTCGATCCGGCGTCGCCGACGAATCCCGCACCGGTCGAAAATCAATCTGCAGCAGAGCCTTTGGTGGCTCCTGGACCGTCGGACAATCCTGTGGGCGACGCCTGCAAGCTCTTCAATGCCGCGCTCAGCGTTGCGGCGATCAACTACGAGGA
Source organism: Mycobacterium sp. (assembly GCA_046330855.1). Lineage (GTDB taxonomy): Bacteria > Actinomycetota > Actinomycetes > Mycobacteriales > Mycobacteriaceae > Mycobacterium. Next base: position 74,569 of record JAXLRX010000005.1, on the reverse strand, counting down.
CTTCGCCTACGCGACGGCCGGAAACGGCAACTATGTCGACTACAAGAACCCGGATGTGGGTCGCACCAACGTGATTGGCCGTACAGCTCTGCGACAGGCCGCTGCCGCCGCGCTGAGTGCTTCGCAGACCGCCGGCCTGCCGCCTGAGGTCTCCGACCCGATGCGGTCATGGTCGCTGCACGCCACCAAGCTGCTTCTGGTCATGGGCCTGCACGGTGGTGGCGACACTCTCAACAGCTCAGTGGCCGAACTGAACGTCATCGGCCACGACGGTCAAATGGCTTGCGTTACCAACGGTTTTCGCACCTAGCAACCGACCGACTTCGGGATATCTCATCCACGGCGAGACGGCTACCGGGTAAAAATCTCACCGATCCGAATTGGGGCCCTGACACGAAAGTGGCAGGGCCCCAATCGGTTCTAACTAGGCCGCGGCGCCGCCGGCGCCGCCTTCGCCGCCGGCGCCGCCCCGGATCCCGGGACCGTTGCCGCTCACGCCGTTGCGGCCCAGCTTGCCCGACGTCTTGCCGCCGTTGCCGCTGCCACCCGTTCCGCCGTCGCCCCCGTTGCCGGAGAGCAGAACCGCCCCGCCGCCCTGGCCGCCGGTGCCGCCCCGGGCGCCAGCGACGCCCGTCGCGCCCGCACCGCCGGTGCCGCCGCCACCGCCGACACCACCCTGGAAGGCGCCGAACCCGCCGCTGCCGCCGGCGCCACCGGGCGCCGGCGTGGTGGTTCCGCCGCCGCCGGCGCCGCCGATGCCGCCGTTGCCGCCGATGTTGCCCGACGAGCCGCCGTTGCCGCCGTTGCCGGCCGTGCCACCGGCGCCGTTGGTCGACGTGCCGCCCTTGCCGCCGTTGCCGCCCCGGCCGCCCTTCGAGGACAGCGAGCCGCCGGCGCCGCCATTGCCGGCGTTGCCGCCGGCGCCACCGGCGCCCGCTGTGGCCGCGCCGCCGTCGCCGCCGGCACCACCGGCGCCGCCGGGCCCGGCGATCAGGCTGGCATAGCCGCCGTCGCCGCCGGCGCCGCCGTTTCCGCCCGACGTTCCGCTACCGCCCTTGCCGCCGGCGCCGCCGTCGCCACCCGGCTCGGCGCCCCACAGGCCGCCGGACCCGCCCTGGCCGCCCTGGCCGCCGTTGCCGCCGGGCCCGGACGGGTTGTTGTAGCCGTTGCCGCCGGCACCCCCGGTGTGGACGGTCGACCCGGGATCGAGCAGAGGCAGCTGCGCTGAGTTGCCGGCGTTGCCGCCCGCACCGCCGTCGGGGTACTTGGCGGTTCCGTCGCCGCCGTTGCCGGCCTTACCGCCGGTGCCCGAGAACGACAGGAAGTTGAAGCCGAGGACGGGGTTCGTCGACGAGTTGTTGTTGGTGGTGTCATTGCCGAGCAGGCGCTTGAACAGGGCCACGCCGAAGTCGATGCCCCAGCCGGCGTCGCCGCCGTTGCCGCCCTTGCCGTCGTTGATGCCGTTGCCGCCGTTGCCGCCGCCGCCCTTGAACAGGTTGCCCAGGGTGTCGGTGCCGCCGTAGATGCCGCCGTGGCCGCCGTTTCCGCCGTTGAACGGCTCGCCCGGCAGCTTCGTGTCCAGCGCGTTGCCGCCATTGCCGCCGCGGCCGTAGAAGTAGGCGTTGCCGCCCAGTCCGCCGTCGTAGCCGTTACCGCCGTTGCCGAAGAGGATCCCGGCGCTGCCGCCGTTGCAGGGATCGCCCTGCTTGCAGTAGGGCGACACGTCGACGTCGTTCTCGGTGAAGCTGTAGCCGTCGCCGATCAGCAGGCCGCCGTTGGGATGGTCGGGGGTGCCGTTGCCGATCAGCCACGGGCCGCTGGACGCCTTGGCGGTCAGGGGCTTCAGGGTCGATGCAGCCGGGCCGAACAGCGGGGGGGCTTCGCCGCAGCCCGCGGCGCCCAGGGCGCACTGCACTGAGGTCAGCTCGATCTCCGGATGCTGGGAGACGGGGCGGATCGACCCCATCAGCAGGCCGGTTCCGATCACCGCTGCACCGGTGACGCTGGTGGCGAGGACGGACGGGCGATCACCGGTTTTGCGGTGTTTCGGCACGGGTGGATCCCTTCACAGCACAGTGGCCGCCGACTGCGGCCAGCAAAGAGGAGCAAACGCTAACCCCGTTGCGCCGGACCGGCTACGCCGTAGCCCGCACGCGAACCTCGGATGAACGGTGAATGAATCCAGGCTGTGAGAGGGATGTGGAACATATGAGCGCTCGGCGCCCGGTCGGAGGCGTACCCTGGATGCTGTCAGCAAAGCGAGGTATGGCGATGAGGCCGATCCGGCAGGTGGTGGCCATGATGTGTGGCGGCGTGCTGGCGTCGGGAGCCGTGGCGCTCGCGACCACGGCCGACGCTCAGGGTTGTGCCCCCGGCTTCATCCCCAACCCCTACACCGCGCAGTGTCTCGCGCCGGTCAGCACGCCCATCATCAACGGCCAGCCGTGCATCGCCAGCAACATCGGGCTGTGCTCGTCGTTCGTCCAGAACCAGCAGCCCCCGCGCGGGCCGCGTCCGGTCGGCTGAGGGCCGGTCGGCAAGAATCACGCTGATTCCTACGCTCCGCATCGTCGCGTCTGATCCCGCTTCCGCCGCTCCTCCTCGTCGCTACGCTCCGCATCGTCGCGTCGGGTCAGGTGCCCGTCACCGTCTTGTTGAGCATCCGGGCCGCCCAGTTGGGCAGCACCTGGGACACCCCGGCCACCACCTTGGTCTGCCGGCCGACGGGGTAGTGCACCTTCGGTAGGAAACTGCGGGTCGGGTGGGTCGCGTCGTAGATCTCCTGGGCGACGTCCTCGGGGGTCAGGTGGATCCCCATCCGCTTACTGCTGTGGGTCTCCATGCCGTCGACCATCGCGGTCTGAACGAACAGTGGCCACATCGCGATCACCCGGATGCCGTAGCGCCGCCACTCCAGTTCCAGCGCCTCGGTGAGACCGCGGACGGCGAACTTGGTGGCCGAGTAGGTGGCCAGTTCGGGCTGGCCGTAGATCGCCGATGCCGAACAGAGGTTCACCACCTGCGCGCCCCCGAATTTCCCTGAGGTGTCGCGCAGGTAGGGAAACGCCGTGTGCAGTCCGGCCATCGCGCCGTAGACGTTGACGTCGACGATCTTGCGCTGGGTTTCCAGCGGGATCTGCTCGAAGCGGCCGGAACTGAGGATGCCGGCGTTGTTGACCAGGATGTCCAGCCGGCGCGACGTTCCGGTGAACGCCTCCAGTTGCTGGGCCCAATCCGCGGCGTCGGTGACGTCGAGGCCCCCGATCGCCACCTCGCCGCCGCGGGCGGTGATCTCCTCGCGCAGCGACGCCAGCCCGGCGAGGTCGATGTCGTAGGCGCCGACCCGGTAGCCGCGCCGGGAGAAGGCCAGTGCGGTGGCACGGCCGATGCCCGCGGCGGCGCCCGAGATGAAGACGGTGGGTGAACCTTCGGTCATGTCCTCACACTTTCCCTTCGACGACGACGGTGCAAGCGAACCGGTCAGATCAACTTTCGTACAGCTCCAGTGGCAGTCCGTCGGGGTCGGCGAAGAAGGTGAACCGGCGCCCGGTGTATTCGTCCACCCGGATCTGCTCGACGGCCACTCCACGCGATTCCAGGTAGCGCGACCATTGGTCGACGTCGTCCACCGCGAACGCCAGGTGCCGCAGGCCGCAGGCTTCCGGGCGGCTGGGCCGCGGCGGGGGATCGGGGAAGGAGAACAGTTCGATCTGGCCGCCGTCGGGCAGGGCCAGGTCCAGCTTCCAGGACCGTCGCGGCTCGCGATAATGCTCGCCGATCACGGGCAGCCCGAGGATTCCGGTGTAGAAGTCTTTCGACCGCTGATAATCCGAGCAGATGATCGCGGTGTGGTGGATGCGTTGCAGCCCAGGGTTTTTCAGGTCCATGTGTGCCGCCGTCCCTGCTCGCGGTACCAGTCGATGAGGTCGGGGCGGTCGATGGCACGGGGATCCATCGACACCTCGCTGTGGCCGGCCAGGATCGCGGTGACCGGCACCTCGAGTTTCTTGCCGGTGCGGGTGTGCGGGATGCCGGGGGCGGCGATCACGTCGTCGGGCACATGGCGCGGCGAGAGCCGGGTGCGGATCGCGGTGCGGATGGTGTCGATGAGGGCGTCGTCCAAGTCGTGGCCGTCGGCGAGGGTCACGAACAGCGGCATCCAGTAGGCGCCGCCGGGGCCGTCGATCCCGACGACGAACGCCTCGGTCACCGCGTCGAGGCCCTCGACCACTTCATAGATGTCCGCCGAGCCCATCCGGATGCCGTGCCGGTTCAGGGTCGCGTCGCTGCGGCCGTGGATCACCAGCGAACCCCGGTCGGTCACCGTCACCCAGTCGCCGTGCCGCCACACGCCGGGGGCCGGCCCGTCCTCCCATTCGTGGTCGAAATAGGCTGCCCGGTAACGCTTTCCCTCCGGGTCGTCCCAGAACCGCACCGGCATCGACGGCATCGGGGCGGTGATCACCATCTCGCCCACCTCGCCGATGAGCGGCTCCCGCCGCGGCGACCAGCTGTGCAGGTCGACACCGAGGTAGCGGGTGGCCAGTTCGCCGGGGACGGCGGGCACACCGGTGGTGCCGCCGGCGAACGCCGTCACCACGTCGGTGCCGCCGCTGATCGAGGAGACCTCGACCTGCTCGCCCACTTCGGCGGTGACCCACTCGAACAGGTCGGCCGGCAGCGGCGAGCCGGTGCTGCCCAGGGCGCGCAGCCGGCTCAGGTCGTGCTGTCGGCCCGGGTGCAGTCCGGCCTTGCGGGAGGCCAGCAGCTGGCCGGGGCTGGTGCCGAAGTAGGTCACGCCCTCGTCGGCCACCAGCTGCCACAGCCGGTCGGCGTCGGGGTACATCGGATGGCCGCTGTAGCCGACGACGGTCGCCCCGCACAGCAGCCCGCCGACCCGGAAGTTCCACATCATCCAGCTCAGCGCCGTCTGCCAGAAGAACACGTCGCCGGGACCCAGATCGGCATGCAGCACGGCGGCTTTCAGGTGCTCGAGCACCACGCCGCCGTGGCCGTGGGTGATGCCCTTCGGACGCCCGGTGGTGCCCGAGGTGAACAGCACCCACAGCGGGTGGTCGAACGGCACCGGGGTGACCTCCGGCGTCGCCGGTCGCGCCGCGATCGTGCGATAGTCCTCACCGTCGAGCAGCAACACGGCGGGCTCACCCAGCAGCCCGGCGAGTTCGGCGGTGTCGGCGCGTTTGTCGATCCAGCGGCCGTTGAACCGGTAGCCGTCACAGCTGAACAACACCTTGGGGTCGAGTTGTCCCAGCCGGGCGGCCGCGCCTTCAGGGGCGTAGTCCTGCCCGCATGAGGACCACACCGCCCCTACGGCGGCGGTCGCGAGGAACGCGATCACCGCCTCGGCGATGTCGGGCAGATAGGCCACCACCCCGTCACCCGGGCGCACACCCAGGCGGCGCAGTTCGGCGGCCACCGCGCCCACTCGCCCGGGCAGTTCGGCCCAGTCGATCACGGTGCGGGTGCCGTCCTCGTCGATGCCGATCACCGCCGCCCCGCCACGGGAGCCGTGGCGCAGCACCTGGTCGACGTAGTTGAGCCGCACCCCGGGGAACCACTGCGCACCGGGCATCGTCGGATCGGCCAGCACCCCGCCGTCACCCGGTGCCGGTCCGGTCGCGGCCGCGATGTCGAAGTAGTCCCACACCGCGCGCCAGAACCGCGCCGGGTTCTGCACCGACCACTCCCACAGCGCGGGGTAATCGCCGGGTCTGGTCGGCGGGGGTGCGCCGTAGCGCGCGGAGGCGGCCGCGAACCGTCGCCACTGGGGTCCCTCGATGTGCGCTGCCACGGTCAGACGAAGTCGACGCCGGACATCTTGATCTGGCCGTCTTCCCGTTCGAGGGTGACCACCACCCGCCACAGCCGGGGCTGCTGCTGCTCCTTCGGGGCCTTCTCACCTTCCCGGCGGGAGGTGGCCGACACCAGCACGACGGCGGAGTCGCCGGTCATGGATTCCACCGCCGCGTCGTTGATGGTCGCCTTGGTGATGATCTTCTCGTCCTTGAGGGCCTTGACGAAATCGTCTGCGGTGTCGGCGAAATTGGAGCGGAACCGTCCGGTGGAACCGTCGAGCACCCGCTGGACGCTGTCCTGCGCGGTGTTGAAGTCGATGGACATCAGGTTGATGACGTCCTGGCGGGCGGCGGCGGTGAACTCCGCCGCGCCGTGCTGGAGCCGCGTGGTCTTCTGGTGCTGCCAGACCATGTATCCCGTCGCGGCCAGCAGTGCGGCCGTCAGCAGGGTTGCGAGGCCCGCCGCCACCGCGTTCAGCACCGGGGTCGGCGTCGGCGCGGTGGTGCGCTCTGCTGGGGCGGATTCGTCGGCCTGCTCGGCCTCGGCTGCGTTCTCGGTGTTCTCGGCCTCTTCGGCTCGGGCTGCCTTCTCGGCCTCTTCGGCCTGGGCGATCCGCTGCCGGAGTTCCTCGGCACGGGCCCGGGCCGCCTCCGCGCGCGCCTCGGCGGCAGCGGCCTCGGCCTCGGCGGCGCGGGCCAGTTCGTCGGTGACCGGCACTGACGACTCCGGATCGCTGCTCGCCACCAGTCCTCCCCTCAGCCGAACTTTCCTGACCGCCGGACCCCGGCGGAGCCGGTATGCGACAGTGAGACAGTGCGATCGACCCTAGCCGCCGCCGTGGCGCTGGCAGCGGTCGGTCTCGTCCCTTCCGCTCCGGTTTCGGCCAACGAGTGCAATGACGCCTTCTGCACCCCGGGAATCACCGGCGGCGTGGTTCTCGGCGCGCCGTGCGCGAACACCTCGTTCTACGTGTTCGGGACGACGTCGTGGGGACGGCTGGTGTTCTGCGGATCACCACGCCGCTACGAGCCCCGCTACTTCCGCTCGCCGCCCATGGTGGGCATCAAGGACCTCGACTCCAGCTGCACCGGTTTCGAGAACTCGGTGGCTCAGGCCCCGGACGGGCTGTTCCTGACCTGCGCGGCCACCGCCGACAACCGGATGGTGTGGGCGCGGGGCGACGCCTGACCCGCCACCATCACCGGCACTACCAGTGCCGCAGGGAGCACCGGCACTACCAGTGCCGCAGGGAGCACCGGCACTACCAGTGCCGCAGGGAGCACAGTGCGCCCTTGGGCCCGGAATTGCTGGCCACCACCGCACCGTCGACGGCCAGGGTGCAGTGGAAGTTCGGCGGGTTGGGGGACTGGCCGCTGGTGGCCGCCACCATCGCCCAGAACTCCGGGTTGGCCAGCCGAACGGTCAGCACCCACGGCTGGCCGGGCCCGACATCGGCCTCGATCTTGGGGCTGAACTCATACGGGTTGTGGCTGTAATCGGCGAAGTTGGGCGGCTCGGTGTCGCGGTAGTAGATGTCGGCGTTGAACGGGTTGTCGGCGGAGACGGTGTAGGTCACGTCGTGCAGGACCGGACCTTCGGCCGTCGCAGCCCCGGCGCCGGCCGTCCCGGTGGCCGTCAGGGCAACGGCGCAACCCATCCTCAAACCCATCGACGCGAGCCGCATAGTGTGAGCATGGCATGTCAGCTGCCCGGCGCGAAGGGCGTTTGCGCCCACTACGATCGCAGGGGTTTTCCACGAGGAGGTGTTCGGCTGCATGGCTGGCGAACGCCCTGACGCCCGCGGGAGCGGACCGGCCCTGGCCGACATGCTCGCCGAGCTCGCCGAGGCCGAGGCCGCCGAAGCCGACGCGCTGGCCCAGGCCGCGGCGGCCCGCGCCAAGGCCGACGCAACCGGTGACGACAGCGCCGCCGAGTCGGCCGAGGCGCAGGACCACTCCGAAGCTCCCGTGGCCGGTCGATCCCGGATCGCCCAGACCGCCGGGCTGGCCCTCGCGGTCCTGCTGACCGCCGGCGCGCTGACCCTCACCGTCCTGATGGTCGTGCAGCACGGCAAAGTGGCCGCGCAGCGCTCCTCCGACCGCCGCTTCGTCGACGCCGCCCGCGACGGCGTCGTCGCGCTGCTGTCCATCGACCACACCCATGCCCGCGCCGATGTGCAGCGCGTCCTGGACCTGTCCACCGGTCAGTTCCACGACGACTTCGCCCGCAGCGCAGACGATTTCGTCAAGACGGCCGAGGATTCCAAGGCGGTCACCAAGGGGACGGTCAACATCGCGGCCCTGGAGCGCGTCGACGGCGACCGGGCGGTGGTGTTGCTGGCGGCCACCTCCGAGGTGACCAACGCCGGCGGCGCCAAGCAGGACCCGCGGCCGTTCCGGATGAGCGTGACCGTCGACCGTGAGGGGGACACGTGCAAGATGTCGGATGTGGAGTTCGTGCCATGACACAGCCCAGCGAGGAGCCGAAGGCGGATCGCGCATTGAGCACCAGCGAGGAGCCGAAGGCGGATCGCGCATTGAGCACCAGCGAGGAGCCGAAGGCGGATCGCGCATTGAGCACCAGCGGGGAAACGGTGGAGCAGACCGAGTCGTCGGAGGACGGCCCCGTCGTCGCGGGCCCCACGCCGGTCGTCGCGACCCCCACGCCCGCCACCCCGCTGCAGCGGACACTGGCCTGGTGCCGTCAGCGCCGGGTGACGGTCGTCGCCGCGGCGCTGGTGCTCGCCTCGGCCCTCGCGGCCGGTTCGGTCTACTGGTTCCTCTACCGACCCGACCAGCTCACCGGCCCGGAAGCCCAGCAGCAGGTGGTGGCCGCCGCCAAGGAGGGCATCGAGGCCGCGCTGTCGTACTCGCCGGAGAACCTCGACAAGGACCTCGCGACCGCCAAGTCGCACCTCACCGGCCAGTTCCTGGACTACTACTCGGACTTCACCGCGAAGGTGGTCACCCCGGCCGCCAAGCAGAAAGGCGTCAAGACCGAGGCCAACGTCGCGCGTGCCGCGGTCTCCCAGATGCGGCCGGGCAGAGCCGAGGTGCTGGTGTTCGTCAATCAGGTGACGACCAGTAAGGACCGCCCCACGCCGGCCCTGGCGACCAGCACGGTGCGGGTGACGATGGTCAAGAACGGGGATCAGTGGCTGATCTCCGAGTTCAACCCCGTCTAGCATCACCTGACTTATAGCCCCGAAGTCCCCACAGCTGAGGACTTATTTCCCTGTTGCGGGGAAGTCCGCGTCAGCGACAGTGTCACTGAGCCGGCCACCGCTGGCGCCATGTCATCGGCTGAGACGGAAGGGGTGGAATGTTGAGCTTCCCCGATCCTGCGACCATCCGCACGGTCCTGACCATGGCGACGCAGGCCCCGTCGGTGCACAACAGTCAGCCCTGGAACTGGAAGGTCGGCCCACAAAGCCTGAGCTTGTACGCCGATCCCAGCCGGCGGCTGACGCACGCCGATCCCGACCGGCGCAACCTGCTGGTCAGCTGTGGCGCGGCGCTGCACCACTGCGTGGTCGCGCTGGCGGCCTCGGGCTGGCACGCCAAGGTTCAGCGGCTGCCCAATCCCGCTGACGCCGACCACTTGGCGGTCGTCACCGTCGTCGAGCGGCCCGCCGGTGAACTCGACTTCATGCTGGCCGCGGCCATCGGCCGGCGTCGCACCGACCGCCGGATCTACGGTTCCTGGCCCGTGCCGTGGGGTGATATCGCCCTCATGGGCGCCCGCGCCGCCCGGGCCGGGGTGATGCTGCGTCAGGTCGACGCCGCTCCGCGGCTGAGCACGCTCATCGCCGATTCCGCCGCCCGGCACGCCGCCGACCCCGCCTACGTGACCGAGCTGAGGGCTTGGAGCGGACGGCGCGGTTCGGTGTCGGGCGTGCCCGCCGGCAACATCCCCGAGGTGGTTGCCGCGGCGCCCATTCCCGGACGGGTGTTCGCCGAACCCGAACTGCCCCACCCTGGGGACAGCCCCGCCACCGAGGACAACGGCGTCCTGGTGGCGTTGGGCACTGAAGGCGACGACGACCTGGCCCGGCTGCGGGCGGGGGAGGCCACCAGCCTGGTGCTGCTCTCGGCCACCGCGATGGGCCTGGCGACCTGCCCGGTGACCGAGCCGCTGGAGTTCGGCGATATCCGTGAGGCTGTGCGGGCCGACGTCTTCGGCGCCACCGGCTACCCGCAGATGCTGGTGCGGGTGGGCTGGGCGCCGGTCCACGCCGACCCGTTGCCCGCGACGCCGCGTCGTCCGCTCTCCGAGGTCGCCGAATGGGTGGCGCCAGGTCCCTCGGCGGCCCCCAGGGTTCACCTCGCGGGCTGATCACCCGCCCGGCGCCACTTCAGCCGAAGCGCAGTGACGTACCGGGTGTCAGGGCCTCGATCCGGCCGTGGCATTCGATCTCGACCGGCGGGTGATCGGTCGGGTCGACGCTCAGTTCCGCGCTGCGGCCCTTGATGGTCAGGTGCATCCGGTAGCCGCGGTAGTAGATCGGCATCCGCAGCGACCCAAGGCTTTCCGGCCACACCGGGTTGAGGATCAGCCGGTCGGCGCGGGTCTCCAGGCCGGTGAAGCAGCGCTGCAGCAGATCGACGCTGCCGGCCATCGCGGCGATGTGGATACCCTCTGCCGTGGTGCCGCCCTGGATGTCGAGGACGTCCGACATCAGCACCTGCTGGAAGTAGCGCATCGCCCGGTCGCGGTTGCCGCGGGCGAGCACCCAGGCGTGCACCACCCCGGACAGCGTCGACCCGTGTGAGGTGCGGTGCACGTAGTAGTCCACCGTCGCCGGAATCTGCTCGGGGGTGAACCGATATCCCATGCGCGCGAACAACTCCCGCAACTCGTCGGCGGAGAGCAGATAGAACAGCATGAGGACGTCGGCCTGCTTGGAGGCCTTGTACCGGTTGACGCTGTCGTTGTCGGCCTCCAGGATGCGGTCCAGACGCTGGATGTTGCCGTGGCGTTCCCGCAGACCCTTCCAGTCCAGTTCCAGCAGCTCGTCGTAGCCCTCGAACTGGCTGATGACGCCGATCCCGTCAGGCCCCCGGTGGAACGGCACGTACATGTTCCGGCTGACCTCGTCCCAGCGGTCGAGTTCGCGGCCCCGGATGCCCAGGGTCTCCATCAGGTCCAGCCGGTCGCGCAGCGGCAGCGCGTCCAGGGCGTCGAGCGCGCGCACGATCACCCACACCGCCATGACGTTGGTGTAGGCGTTGTTGTCCACCCCGTCGTACGGCCGGTCGGGGTAGCCGGAGTGGAACTCGTCGGGGCCGATGACACCGCGAATCACGTAGCGGCCCTTGGTGTTGTCGAACTCGGCGCGGCTGACCCAGAACCGTGCGATCTCGGCGAGCATCTCCGCGCCGTTCTCCGCAAGGTACTGCAGGTCCCCGGTCACCTGGTAGTACTGCCAGACGTTGTAGGCCACCGCGATGCCGATGTGGTGCGCCCGGGCGCTGGCGTCCGGATTCCACCGGCCGGAGTTGGGGTTGAGGTGCAGCTTCTGGCTCTCCTCGCGGCCGTTGCTGCCGGACTGCCACGGGAACATCGCGCCGGCGTAGCCCGCCTCGCGCGCCGCCTGCCGGGCCTCCGGGAGCCGGCGGTAGCGATAGCGCAGCAGTGCGCGGGTGCTGGCCGGGGAGCGCAGGTTCAGCACCGGGAAGGCGAACAGCTCGTCCCAGAAGATGTGGCCGCGATAGGCCTCGCCGTGCAGGCCGCGTGCCGGCAGCCCGGCGTCGAGGTCCTCGGCTCGGTTCGGCACGCTCTGCAGCAGTTGCAGCAGATGCAGCCGCACCACTCTCAGGGCGTCCGGGTTTTCGTCGAAGTCGATGTCGAACCGCTCCCACAGGTGCGACCACTCCCGGATGTGGCCGTCGCGCAACTCGCCGTAGCGGCCCAGCCGGTCCAGCAGCCGGGCCGCGCCGTCACCCGGTTCGGCGATGGCGTGGTCGCGGCCGGTGAAGATCGCGGCCATCTTCTCCACCGTCACCGAGTCGCCGGCGTCGAGGTGAACCAGAAGGTCGTGGCCGGTGCGGCGCGGCTCGTCGACGAAGCGCACGTCAGCCTGCAGCGGTGCGTCGCCACGCCACGCGGTGGTGCGGGCGGCCACCGCGATCGGGATGCGGGACTGAACCGTCTGGCACACCAACAGCGCGGAATCCGGTGACAGCTCGCGGGTTTCGTAGGCGACCAGGTGGTCGTCGGAAAACGCGCGATAGCGCTCCACCCCGGAGTTGCGGACGTCGCCGTCGACCACCGACAGGAATTCCACGGTGCCCGACCAGTCCTCGGCCCACAGCGTCGTCTCCAGCGCGCAGGCGTGCGGCTTGTGCATCGCGGCGATGCGCCGCTGCAGCACCCGCGTGGTGCGCCCCGAGGCGTCGCGGAAGCGGAACTCCCGGGTCAGCTCTGCCTGGCGCAGGTCCATGTTCTGCCGGTAGGAGATCAGGTCGGCCTCGTCGACGTCGAACCAGTCCCCGCCGTCGATGCGGAACTTCAGCGACAGCCAGTTCGGCAGATTGACCAGGCTCTCGTTCTCGATCTGCATCCCGGCCACCTCGTCGGTGAGCCGGTTGTAGAGGCCGGCCGCGTAGGTTCCGGGATAGTGGAACTCACCGGCGTCGGCCTCCGGGGCGCAGCCCCGGGTGGCGCGGTAGCCGTTGCCGGTGGCGCACAGCGCCTCCCGCAGCCGCTCCTGGTCGGGGATGTAGCCGCCGAAGGTGAAAGACCAAGGGCTGGACATCATCTGGCGGTCGATGTCGCACTGCTCGACAAGCCGTTCGACGAACCGGCGGACGTGGTCGGGGTCCTCCAGGCAGAACCGGGCGCCGGTGGCTCGGTCGCCGTCCTCGCTGTGGCGCACCACGATGCCGATGCCGTCGTGCAGCACGGCGTCGAATCCGTCCTCGTCGGTCAGGTCGTCGCCCAGGAAGATCGGCAGCAGCGGCTCCTCGCCGCTCACCTGGTCGGCGATCCACTCGAGCGTGGTGCCCTTGTCCCAGTCGATGTTCGGCCGCAGTTCGGCGACCATCCGGCCCGATGTGGCCTTGAGCCCCAGGCGGTTTCCGATGCCGTGCACCGCCGCGGTCACCGTCGCCGCGGCCTCTGGAGCGGCGTTGCGGTAGTGCACCGCCACCGCATAGCGCTTGTGTTCGACCACCACGCCGCCTATCGGGGCGAGCTGCTCTGCCAGTTCGGCCGCCGCCTGCTCCAGCAACGGAATCGCCTGTGCGGCAGTCTCATTACGGTGGTAGGCCCCGTCCGGGCCGACCATTTCGAATCCGTGGCTGCCGGCGTACCAGAGGCCCGGAATGCCGACCCGCTCCCGGATGTCGGCGAGGTCGCGGCCGGATAGCACAGCCACCGGGTACAGCGCAGCCAGCGAGCGCAGGGCCTTGTCGGCGCCGGGCGCCAGCGCGGCGGCACCGGGCTGTTCGACGATCGGGGAGAGCGTGCCGTCGAAGTCGAAGAAGATCGCCGGCCGGCGCGCCGAGACCACCCCGGCGATCTGGCCGAAGGAAGCCAGGGCGTCGGGAAGGTTGGACATCCGCCGGGCGATCGTGCGCACCTGGACCTCGGCGAGATCCCGCACCACCGTGTCGGCGCCGCACTCCCGTAGCCGCACGGCCTCTTCGCCGGTGCGGTCGATGCCGATGATCAGCCCGAAGCCGCCGGCCCGGGCCGCGGCCACCCCGGCCTCGGAGTCCTCCACCACCGCGGTGCGGCCGACCCGGATGCCGAGCAGACGCGCGGCCTGGGTCAGCATCGCCGGGTCGGGCTTGCCGGGCAGACCGAGTTCCTCGGCCACCACCCCGTCGACCCGCGCCTCGAAGAGGTCCTCGATTCCGGCCGACTCCAGGACCGAACGGCAGTTGCGGCTTGCGGAGAACACCGCGACGCGCACCCCGGCATCCCGCAGCCGCCGCACCAGGGCCACGGTCGATCCGAAGACCGGCACCCCCTCGGCGATCCGGGCGGCGAACAGCCTCTGCTTTCGGTTACCCAGTCCGCACACGCTTTCCGCGTCTTTGCCGTCGGTCTCGTTGCCCCACGGCAACGTCACGCCGCGGGATGCCAGGAAGTCCCGCACCCCGTCGTGGCGGGGTTTGCCGTCGACGAAATGCCGGTAGTCCTCGGCCGTGAACGGGCCGTGGTTCTCGCCGTCGCGGGCGCTACGGCCACCGAGGTACCCGTCGAACATCTGCGCCCAGGCCGCCTGGTGAATCGCGGCGGTGTCGGTGATGACGCCGTCGAGGTCGAACAGGACGGCGTCGGTGTAGCGGGGATCGATCCGCACCCGGCTGCGGCCCTCGGCGGCCTCGCGCTGATCTCCGAACACCCGGGCGGTAACCATGAGTTTCTCCTATGTCAAGCCGCTGCCGGTTGGCAAGCGTTTTGGTGGTTTTGGTGGTCGGTGTGGAGGCGGCCGAACACGACTCGGGTTAGGCGACGTTTGAGGCAGCGCAGGGCCTCGCGGGTGGAGTCGCCTTCAGCGAGTCGGTGACGGTAGTAGGTCTGCCCGAGGCTGCCATCCATGCGGATCTGGGTGACCGCGATGCGGTGCAGGGCGGCGTTGAGTTGGCGGTTGCCCGAGCGTGTCATCCGGACCCGCCCGGCGGTGTTGCCAGACCACACCGGGATCGGCGCCACCCCCGCGTGGCGGGCGAAGGCCGCTTCGCTTTTGAACCGGGTGATGCCGGCGGACTCGCCGACGAGCTTGGCCGCGGTCAGCTCCCCACAGCCGGGCATCGCCAGCAGCGCCGGGGCGGCCTCGCGCACGCGTTCACCGATGCGTGTCCCCAACGCCTTGATGGCCTCGGTGAGCCGGATGATGTCGGCTAGCTCGTCGCGAGCCAGTTCGGCCACTAGGCCCGACTGGGTAGCCAGCCAGTCCGCTAGGGTGCCCTGATGCTTGGCCAGGTCCATCGAACGGGCCTTGGGAGCGCGGGTTGGATCCAATTCATGGACTCGCCACAGCAGCCGGTTGATCGTCGCAGTACGTTGGGCGACAAGGACTTCCCGACGATCCACGAGCAGCTTGAGCTCCCGCGACACCTCATCGTGAGACGCGACCGGGAGGTCCGGCTCTCGCAGATAGGCCCGGGCCACCGCCAGAGCATCAATCGGATCGGATTTGCCCCTGGTACGTGCCGAGGCCCGGGTCTGAGCCATCAACTTCGGGGGCACCCGCACCACCTGCTGCCCGGCAGTCAGCAGATCGCGCTCCAGACGCGCAGACAGATGCCGGCAATCCTCGATAGCCCACACCACCTGCCCCCCAAAACGCTCCCGGACCCACATCACCGCCTCCGCATGCCCAGCACAGGTCGCCGCCACGGTCTTCTCGGCCAGCTTGCGGCCGACCTCATCGACGGCGACGAACGTATGCGTGCGCTTGTGTACATCGGCTCCAACAACAACCATGGTGGTTGCCTCCATTCACTGTGAGGTGACGGTTGGGCCGGTCGGCGGACACATCTCAGTGGGGGCGGTGCCACGCTCCTATCAAGTCACGCCGGCCGGTCCTTCACACCTGATGCCGACAAAACTCATGGACGCCAACCCGAAGGCGGCACCGACTCTACGAGCCAGACACCAGGTGATCAGGATCCAACCACCGCAAGAAGCGGCGACCTCACCTTGACACTGAAACTCGACCCTAGGACACGAGGTGACCTAGGACTCTGACTCTCGGATGCATCGAGGTCTAAGGTCATCGGCGGAGCCGCGCATCCGCTTCCCGGTACGGTCAGCGGGCAGTGCGCAAGGAAGGACAGTGAAATGTCAACTGCGGCAAGCACCAAGCCCGTCGTCGTCGGTGTGGACGACTCGGCGCCGTCCAGGGTGGCCGTGGACTGGGCGGCTCGTGACGCAGCCCGTCGCCGGGTCGGCCTGAAGCTGGTCTACGTGCTGACCCCGCCGGCGGTGATGGCCTTCCCCGATGTGCCGCTGCCGCCGGCCTACCTGGAATGGCAGGAGGGCGAGGGGCGCAAGCTGCTGGAGAGTTCACTGGCCACGGCCCGGGAGGCCGCCGGCGACTCCGGTATCGAGATCACCACCGAGATGGTCAGCGGCCCGCCGGTCCCGGTGCTGGCCGACCTGTCCACCGACGCCCAGATGATCGTGGTCGGCTGCCACGGCCGGGGAGCGATGGCCCGTACGCTGCTGGGCTCGGTCAGCACCGGCCTGGTGCACCACGCGCACTGCCCGGTCGCGATCATCCACGACGAGGATCCGTTGATGCCGCAGCCGTCGCAGGCGCCGGTCGTGGTCGGGGTGGACGGCTCGCCGGCCTCCGAGCACGCCCTGGAGATCGCCTTCGAGCAGGCCTCGTTCCGCGAGGTCGACCTGGTTGCCGTACACGCCTGGAGCGACACCGGCGTGTTCGAGTTCCCCGGCGTGGACTGGACCACCCTGCAGGCGATGGGCGAGGAGACCCTCGGCGAGCGGCTCTCGGGCTGGCAGGAGCGCTACCCCGACGTGCCGGTGCGCCGCGTCGTCGCCGCCGACCGGCCGGCCCATCAGCTGCTCGAGCAGGGCGAGTCGGCACAGCTGCTGGTGGTCGGAAGCCACGGCCGCGGCGGCTTCGCCGGGGCGCTGCTGGGCTCGGTGAGCACGGCCGTGGTGCACGGCGCCAAGATGCCGGTCATCGTCGCGCGGAAGTAGACGCGCAGGCAGGGCAGACCGCCAACCCTCACACCAGCGGCGCGACCCACCGCACCACGGTGCCGCCGCCGGCGGCCTCGGCAACCTCCAGCGACCCGCCGACCTCCTGGGCGCGCGCCCGCAGGTTGTTCAGCCCGCTGGCGGTGACGTCGGCCGGCATGCCGCAGCCGTCGTCGGTGATCTCGCACGACAGTTCGTCCTCGACCCGGACGGTCACGGTCAGGCGGTGCGCCCCCGAGTGGCGCACCGCGTTGCTGACGGCTTCACGCACCACGGCCTCGGCGTGGTCGGCCAGCGTCGCGTCCACCACCGACAGCGGCCCGACGAAGTGCACCCCGGCCCGCAGGCCATGCCCGGAGAACGACGCGACGATATCCTCGATGCGCTGACGCAGCCGGGTGGTGGCCGACGAGCCGCCGTGCAGGTCGAAGATCGTGGTGCGGATCTCCTGGATGACGGCCTGCAGTTCGTCGACGGTGCCGTTGAGCCGCTGCTGTACCTCCGGGGACTTCGCCCGCGACATGGTGCCCTGCAGCGACAACCCCGCGGCGAACAGCCGCTGGATCACATGGTCGTGGAGATCGCGCGCGATCCGCTCGCGGTCGGACACCAGGTCGAGTTCCCGCATGCGGTGCTGGCTGTTGGCCAGCTGCCAGGCGAGCGTGGCCTGATCGGCGAAGACCGCCGTCATCGCCAGCTGCTCCTTGGTGAACTCCCGGGCGCCGGGCTGGCGCAGCACCACCACGACACCGGCGACGGTGTCGGTGGTCCGCAGCGGCACCACCATCGCCGGACCCGGGCCTGACTCGCAGTGCGGCTCCAATTCGGCCCCGGCTTGCGCCGCCGTCAGCCGCTGGGGTGTCAGAGTGGTGAAAACCACGCCAATCGCCTTGTCGGGCAACGAGATCGGCGGCAGAGTTTGCGGGTCCACCAGCTGCCCGGCGGTTTCCACGATCACCAACTCGTCGACATCGGCGGCTGGGACCTCGGAGTCGGAGGGCACCGCCACCAGCACGCAACTCGCGTCGTTGAGCCGCAACGCCTCATCGGCGATGAGCCGGAACACCCCGCCGGGCTCGGTTCCCCGAAGCAGCTCCGTCGCGATGTCGCTGCTGGCCTCGATCCAGGACTGCTGTGCCCGGGTCTGCTCGTAGAGTCGGGCGTTGGAGATCGCGATGCCGGCCGCGGCGGCCAGCGCCTCCACCAGAACCTCGTCGTCCTCGTCGAACGGCAGCCCGTTCGCCTTCTCGGTGAGGTAGAGATTGCCGTAGATCTCGTCGTGGATGCGGACGGGCACCCCGAGGAAGGTGTGCATCGGCGGGTGGTGGGCCGGAAAGCCCACCGAGTCGGGGTGCTTGCGGATGTCGTCGAGCCGGATGGGTTTCGGGTCGCGCAGCAGCACCCCGAGCACGCCTCGACCCGAGGGCGGCGGCCCGATTCGTCGACGGGCCTCCTCGTCGACCCCGGCCACCACGAATTCGACCAGACCTTCGTTGCCCAGGACCCCGAGCGCGCCGTAGCGGGCGTCGACGAGCTTGGCGGCCGTCTCGACGATGGTCTGCAGGGTGTGGTCGAGCTCCAGCCCGGATGTGACCACGAGCATGGCCTCCACCAGACCGTCGAGGCGGTCGCGGCCCTTGACGATCTGGTCCACCCGGTCCTGCACCTCGACCAGCAACTCGCGCAGGCGAAGCCCTGAGAGCGTGTCGCGCAGCGGCGGCGTCCTGGCGTCCCGCTCGTTCCCCATGGGGATCAGCCGCCCCGGCGCTGGCGCTGGTCGAGTTTGGAGACGAACACCGCGGCCTGGGTGCGGCGTTCCATGCCCAGCTTGGCCAGCAACCGGGACACGTAGTTCTTGACCGTCTTCTCGGCCAGGAACATGCGGGCGGCGATCTGCTTGTTGGTCAGGCCCTCACCGAGCAGCCCCAGCAGCACCCGCTCCTGGTCGGTCAGCCCGGACAGCGGATCCTCCCGTTCGGTGGCCCCGCGCAGCTTGGCCATCAGCGCGGCGGCGGCGCGGTTGTCCAGCAGCGAGCGCCCCGCGCCGACATCCTTGATGGCCTTGGCCAGTTCCATGCCCTTGATGTCCTTGACCACGTAGCCGCTGGCGCCGGCCAGGATCGCATCGAGCATCGCCTCATCGGAAGTGAACGACGTCAGCATCAGGCAGCGCAGGTCGGGCATCTTGGAGAGCAGGTCGCGGCACAGCTCGATGCCATTGCCGTCGGGCAGGCGGACATCGAGCACCGCGACGTCGGGCCGGGCGGCGGGGATCTGGACCATGGCCTGCGCCACCGAGCCCGCCTCGCCGATGACGTCGAGTTCGGGATCGGCGCCGAGCAGGTCGATGAGGCCCCGGCGCACCACCTCATGGTCGTCGACGAGGAAGACCTTCACCATGGCTGCAACCATAACCGCTGGCGGCGTCGGCAACCGGCACTCCCTCCGAGGATCTCAGAGCAGCCGCTGCGGATCCACGATCAGGACCGTTGTCCCCGGAAGGGCCGCCAGGCCCGCCGGCCCCAGCAGTTCGGTGACGGCGACGATGTTGCGGGCGCCGATGACCAGAAGCTGGATCGTGGCCGCGTGGTCGGTCAGCCAGCCCATCCCGCTGCCGGGCACGGCGACCGGCTCGACGTCCAGATCCGGGTAGCGGTGCCGCCAGACTTCCAGGCGCCGGTCCAGCTGGGAGCGGACCAGCCGGCTGCGCTCCTCGGTGTCATGGCCGTCGGACTGCCAGCTACCCAGCACCCGCAGCGGCGCCTGGCGCAGCCGCGCCTCCTCCACACCGGCCTGCAGCACCGCGGCGCTGTCGGCGGTGTCGTCGAGTTCGACGACGATCCAGCCGCGGTGGTGCTCGCCGCGGACGACGGCGACGGGGCAGTGCGCGGAGGCGACGACTCCGCCGACCGTCGAGCCGACCCGGTGGTCACCCCTCGCGGGAGTGCCGGCCAGGTGTTTGAGGCCCACCGCGCCCACACACAGCATCGCCGCGGCGCGCGACGCAGCGAGCAGCGCCGGCACCGGCTCTCCCGCGAGGACGTCGGTCTGCACGCTGACCGGCCGGCCGGTGGCGGTCACGGCCGCGGCGGCGGACCGGATGGCGGCCTCGGCCCGGCCGGCGTCGCCGCCGGGTTCGGCGGCCGCCACCAGCCGCAGCGGCAGGTCCCGGCCGACTGCCTCGTCGACGGCCCACACGGCGGCGCGCTCGCCGGCCCGCGACCCGTCGACTCCCACCACGATCGAGGGCGGGGTGAACGTCCCCGGTATCTCAGTCACGTCGGCCTTCCGGTACGGGGACGGGTTTCTCAGTCTGCCGCAGCAGCCGCTCGGTGTCCTCCCTGGTGCACGGCGCGGTGCCAGGGGTGAGCAGCATCGCCGCGCCCGCGGCGATGCCCAGCCGCACCGCTTCGGTCAGCGGCCAGTCCCGCGCGATGCCGACGGCCACCCCGGCCAGCATCGCGTCGCCCGCGCCGACCCCGCTGCCCGGTGGCACGTCCACCGCAGCGAACCGCCACGCACCGTCGGTCCCCACCAGGAGCGCCCCCTGAGACCCCAAGGACACCAGAACATTTCGGGCCACACCGCGTGACACCAGGCCTCGGGCCGCAGCCACCTGCTCGGCCTCGGTGGCCAGTTCGGCGCCGACGTCCTCGCGAAGTTCCCGGATGCTCGGCTTGACCAGAAAGACACCGGACTTCACGTGGGTCAGCCCGCCGCCGGAGCTGTCCAGCAGGAAGGTCGTGCCGAGCTCCGCGCAGACCTGCGCCACCTGCTGGTAGAAGTCCTGCGGAACGCCTGGCGGCAGACTGCCGCTGGCCACCACGATCCGGGCGTTGGCCGCCGCGTGCCGCAGGTGCAGCAGGCAGTCGGTCTGCTCGGCGATGGTCAGCTGCGGTCCGGGCAGCACGAACCGGTACTGCCTCTGGCTGGTGAGCTCGTTGACGGTGAAGCTCTCCCGGGTCGAGCCGCCGATCCGGATCCGTTGTATCGCAAGGCCTTCGGCGACCAGAAGATTGTGCACCAGCTCGCCGGCCGGGCCACCGGCCGGGAAAACGGCCGTGGACCGGATACCCAGCACCTCGGCCACATGCGCCACGTTGATGCCACCGCCGCCGGGGTCGTATCGGGCCGCCGCGCAGCGCAGCTTGTCGGTGGGCCGTACGACGTCGGTCGACGTCGTGATGTCCAGTGCCGGGTTCATGCACAGGGTGACGATGTCCACGGTGAATATCTTTATGGCAGACACCCTCTACAGCCCGGTCGGGTAGGTCTCCGGATTCTGTCCGGCGACCCACACGCTCGTCGGCTCCAGCGGCTCCAGGGCCCGGGTGGAGTCGATGTGGATCATCGCGTCGAACTGGTCGGACGGCCGCACATGGAAGTAGTGGCTCTGGCGCTCGGTCTGCGGCTGGTAGATCACCCCGATGGCGCGGCCGAGCCGCACCACCTCCAGCGCGGCGGCGCCCGGCGAGCCGTCGTGCATCGGGAGGAAGAACGCCGGCTTTCCGGTCTCGTGCAACAGTTCCTCGATGCTGCCCGACAGCGCGGGGCGCACGGTCTTGCGTTCGGCGATGCCGCCCCAGCTGCTGGCCGCGGTCACGGTGCCGCTGTAGGTGGAGAAGCCGATCAGGCGGCAGGCGTCGCCGTACCGTTCCCGCGCCAATTGGCCGATGGTCAGCTGACCGTCGGCCGACACCTCGGTGGCCCGGGCATCACCGACGTGGGAGTTGTGCGCCCACACCACAATCCGGGCCGGCTCCCGACCGCCATCGCGGTCCAGGTGACCGATCAGCGCCTCGAGGGTCTGCGCCATGTGCTTGTCGCGCATGTTCCAGGACGTGACCCGTCCGGCGAACATGCCGCGGTAGTAGGCCTCGGCGTTGCGCACCGTCACCGCGTTCTGCCGGGCGTAGAACAGTTCGTCCTCGGCGGGCTCGCCGTCGTGGCTCAGGTATCCGATCGCGTTGCGCTGCAACTCAACCAGCTGCTCGACGGCCTGGCGCTCGCAGCTCTGTCCGGCTCCGAACGCCGCGGCGTAGCCGTAGGCCTGCCCGTCGTCGCCGGCGGAGTGGTCGAAGCAGGCGTACCGGGCCCGCGCCCGTGCCGCGGCGGCCGGGTCGACGGTGTCGAGGTAGTCCACCACCTCCTGCATCGAGCGGTGCAGGCTGTAGAGATCGAGGCCGTAGAAGCCGGTCGGGCGTGCGGAGAGTTCCGAGCCTCCCTCGGCCGCGCAGCGCACATTGTGCCAGCGCAGCCATTCGACGAAGTCACGAATCACGGTGTTGCGCCACATCCAGGCCGGGAATCGCTGGAACCCGCGCAGCGCCTCCTCGGGCGATCCGTCCGTACCAGAGCCCCGGACGTACCGGTTCACCCGGTAGGCGTCCGGCCAATCCGCCTCGGCAGCAACGGCATTGAAGCCCTTGTTCTCGATCAGCCACTTGGTGATCTCGGCGCGGGCGTCGTAGAACTCGTGGGTTCCGTGCGAGCTTTCGCCGATCAGCACCACCCGGGCGTCGCCGATCAGGTCATCGAGAACATCGAGGGGCGGCACCCCGCTGGGGGCGTCGATCGCCGTCCGGGCGACCAGCTCGGCGGGTCCGGTCACCACGGCGGCGGGACTCCCCGCGGTCGGCGTGGCCAGCAGCTCACGCACCTCGGCATCGCTCACCTGGGTGAAGTCCCAGAACGATTCCCCCACAGCCAGAAACGGCGTGGGCATCGAGGCGCACACCACGTCGTCGACGATCCCGGCGAACTCCCGGCAGGTGGACTCCGGCGCCGCCGGAACCGCGATGACGATCTGGGCCGGATGGGACTCGTCGAGCGCCTGGACCGCCGCCATCATCGACGAGCCCGTGGCCAGCCCGTCGTCGACCAGGATCACCGTCTTGCCGGTGACGTCCAGCGGTGGCCGGTCGCCGCGGTAGGCGTGCTCGCGGCGGGCCAGTTCGCGCGCCTCGCGCTCGGCGATCTCGCGCAGCTGTTGGGGCGTGACGCGGAGGCCGCGCAGCACGTCGTCGTTGACCACCACGCGGCCCCCGCTGGCCAGGGCGCCGACGGCGAACTCCTCGTGGCCCGGCGCCCCGAGCTTGCGGACGATGAACGCGTCCAGCGGCGCGCCGATTGCTCGGGCCACCTCGAAAGCCACCGGAAGACCGCCGCGTGCCAGGCCCAGCACCACCACATCGGGTCGGCCCCGGTAGGCGCCCAGCAGCCCGGCCAGCACCTGGCCGGCTTCCCGGCGGTCCTTGAACACCCGGCGCGGCTGCTGCCGTCGTACGGCTCGGGTCATGATCGTGCCCCCTTTGCACGGGAGTGCTACTCCAATAGGAGCACGGCACGCCGGGTCCCGGTAGGGACCGAAGTCCCCTCGCGGGGACGCCCTGGGTGGGGGAGACTGGCGGTGGCGGAAGGGGCGTCATGTGGAAAGGTCTGGCCGGCAGTGCGGTCGCCGGCGCCGGGCTGTACGCGGCGCGCCGGTACTACCGCAACTGGGGGACCACCAAGGACGAGTGCGAATCACCGCTGCCCGGCGACGAATTGGTGCCCGAACCGGTGCTGCAGACCACCGAGGGCGTCTGGATCGAGGCCACCGCTGAGGAGGTGTGGCCGTGGCTGGTCCAGATGGGCCAGGACCGCGGCGGGCTGTACAGCTACGAGAAGCTGGAGAACCTGTTCGGCGCCGAGCACCGCAACGCCGACCGGATTCACCCGGAGTGGCAGCACCTGGCCGTCGGGGACGTGATCCGGGTGTTCCCGCGCGGCTGGATGGGACTGAGTGAGGGCATCGGCCTGCCGGTGGCCCGGCTCGTCGAGGGCGAGTCGATCGTGCTGCGGCTGCAGCCGCCGGACCTGCCGGTCGACGGCGTCTGGTCGTTTCACGTCGTACCGCGCTGGGAGGACCGCTGCCGGCTGCTGGTGCGCACCCGGCTGAGCATGCGGGTGCCCGGCGGGGCGGTCTCGGCGGGCAGGAGCGCAGCGACCCGGGGAATGATCGGCGCCGAGGCGGCCGGGCCGGTGATGTCGCTGATGACCCGCGGCATGCTGCTGGGCATCAAACGCCGGGTGGAGCAGAGCTTTTAGTAGAGCCGACGATGGCGCCGCGTCGCGGCGGAGGAAGAGCGAGACAGTCCGGCTCAGCGGAACGTCAGCACATCCGCCAACGGCCGCCGGGGCGTGGCCGGCGGCGGATCCTCCAGCGCGGGCACGGTGCCGAATCGGATCAGCAGCTGCGGATCCTCGGAGCCCCCGGTCAGCGCCCGAAGGATGTCGCGGCCGGCCTGAATCTCGGTGATGTGGCTGACCGGGCAGGTGGCCAGCCCGGCCAGGGTGGCCTCCAGCAGCACCGACGACAGCGCCTCCCCGCACCCCAGCGACGCGCGGCGGTCATTGCCGGAGGTGGACAGCACCGCGATCACCGAGTGGTCCTCCGGTACCTCCGGGCGGCGGCCCTCGGGGCCGCTGAGCGGGAAGCTGCGGGCGATCTCGACTCTGTCCCGTTCGGAGGCCGCCGCCAGGGCGTCGTAGGGCAGCCCGTCGGCCACTTCGAACGGCGCTGTCCACCAATGCAACTCGGCGTTGTAGGCGCTGTCGTAGCGGCGCACCACCTCGGTCAGCCGGGACGACTCGATCACCTGGGGGCGCGCGGAGTCGGGCAGCACGTGCAGCGTCGCCAGTGCGGGATCGACTGCGTCGAGCAGCAGCGGCTCGAGCACCGGCCAGCCCGCCGGTGTCGCGAACGGCAGCCGGTCTGAGCGGCGGGCCAGGATCGCGTCGGCGCGGGCCCGGGTGGCGTCGGTGACCAGTTCGCTGCGGCGGAAGTCGATGGTGGCCAGATGGTCGAGGTCGTTGGGATTGGGGAAGCGCGCGACGTCGGCGTCCCACCCCGCGGCGGCGGCGGCGACCCGCAGGTGGTCCAGCAGGGCGCCGCAACTGATCACGACCTCCCGGCCGCTGTGGTCGGCTGCCCCGGGTGCCCGGTGCGGCTGGAGGAAGAGCCGAAGCTGGCCGTCCTCGGCGATCAATCGCCACGGCTGGCAGTTGTGCAACGACGGCGCCCGGCACGCCAGTTGCACCACGTTCCCCAGCGTCTGCCGGTCGATGGTTCCTGCGGGCATGGGCATCCCTCCGTTTCAACCCTCCACCATAGGGGGGGTTCGGGAGGCCTTTGTACCCTCGCGCCGGTGGCCCGGGCGAGGCAGGATCAGAGAGGGCCGATCGGGCGGAAGGGGTGGACGTGGCCGAAATCGCTGCGGCCCTTTCCGGCGGTCCGTTGCTGCCCCAGATCGCCGAAACCCATACCGGGCTGGTGATTCTCATCGGCCAGTACGCCTACAAGGTCAAGAAACCCGTCACCACCGACTTCCTGGACTTCTCCAGCTCCGCCAGCCGGGAGCGGGCCTGTCGGCACGAAGTGGAGCTCAACCGCCGGCTCGCCCCGGCGAGCTACTTCGGCGTCGGCCACTTCGAATCCCCGCGCGGCGACGCGCCCGAACCCGTCATCGTGATGCGTCGTCACCCCGACGACCGGCGGCTGGCCACCATGGTCCGCCGCGGCGACGACGTGACCGCCGACCTCGCGGCGATCGCCGGCATCGTGGCCGACTTCCACCGCGGCGCCCACCGCGGTCCGGAGGTGGACCATGAGGCCCGCCTGCCGGCCGTTCGCGCGCGCTGGGAGGAGAACCTCACCGAACTCGACCGCTACGCCGCCGGTGTGGTGCGCGGGCTGGATCCCGACGCGGTCACCGAAACCCGCCGCCGGGTCACCGATTTCATCGCGGGGCGGGGGCCGCTGTTCGACCGCCGGATCACCGAGGGACGCATCGTCGACGGTCACGCCGACCTGCTCGCCGACGACATCTTCTGCCTTGCCGACGGTCCGGCCCTGCTGGACTGCCTGGAGTTCGACGACCGGTTGCGCTACGTCGACGTCATCGACGACGCCGCCTTCCTGGCGATGGACCTGGAGTTCCTCGGCCGCCCCGATCTCGCCCGCGCCTTCCTGCGCCGGTATGTCGAACTGTCCGGCGACGATGCGCCGGAATCGCTGCGGCACTTCTACATCGCCTACCGCGCCGTGGTGCGCGCCAAAGTGGAGTGTGTGCGCTACACCCAGGGCCACACCGAGTCCGCCGCGGATGCGCGGCGGCACCTCGGCATCGCTCTGGATCACCTGCGCGCCGCCACGGTGCGCCTGATCATGGTCGGCGGCGGTCCCGGCACCGGCAAGACCACCGTTGCCCGCGCGCTGGGCAACGAGCTTGGCGCCGTGGTGATCTCGACCGACGACGTGCGCGCCGCCATGGCCCGCCGCGGGGAGATCTCCGGAGAACCCGGCGTCCTCGGCGAAGGGCTCTACACCCCGGACAACATCGAGGCCGTCTACCGCGCGGTGCTCGGCCAGGCCGGTCGGGCACTCGCCGATGGCCGCAGCGTGGTCCTCGACGGCACCTGGTCGGACCCGCTCCACCGCGACCGCGCGCGCGAAGTCGCCGGCGAAGCCGCGGCGGCCATGGTCGAATTCGTCTGTGTCGCAGCCTTGGACGCCACCGTCGAGCGGATCCGCACCCGCACCCACACCACCTCCCAGGTGACCCCGGAAATCGCGACCGCACTGGCCGCCCGCCCGCACGACGAGTGGCCGCAGGCCCACCGCCTGGACACCAGCCGACCGCCCGGCGCCGCCGGCGCCGAGGCCCTGACCATCTGCCAGACCACCAGTTGAACCCAACCGAGGAGAGCCGAATGCGTTACGTCGAAGACATCGCGAATCTGGGCATGCCGGACGCCGAGGAGGCCGGCGGCAAGGGCGCCAACATGGGGGAGATGGTGGCCGCCGGTCTCCCTGTCCCACCGGGATTCGTGGTGCTGCGCGACTCCTACCTGGAGTCCATGAAGGCCGGCGGCGTCGCCGACGAACTCAACGCCGCGCACCGCGAAGCCCTGCTGGCCGCTCTGGACACCAGCCGGTTCGACGGGATGTGCGCGAAGATGCGGGCCCTCGTCCTCAAGGCCGGCATACCCGACGACGTCCGCGAGCGCATCCTCGCCGCCTACCGGGCGATGGGCCCGGATTGCTATGTGGCCGTGCGATCTTCGGCGACAGGTGAGGACGGCGCCGACGCCTCCTTCGCCGGCATGAACGAGACCTTCACCAACGTCCGCGGCGAGGACGACCTCATCGAGGCGGTGCAGAACTGCTGGGCGTCGCTGTTCGGGCCGCGGGTGGTGTCCTACCGGGCCAGCCGCGGCTTCACCGCCGACCCGGCCATGGCGGTGGTCGTCCAGCTGATGATCGCCTCGGAACGCTCCGGCGTGGCGTTCACCGCCGACCCGACCACCGACGCCACCGACCGGGTGGTGGTCGAGGGCGCCTTCGGCCAGGGTGAGGTGGTGGTGTCCGGTTCGGTCGAGCCCGACACCTACGTCGTGTCCAAGGAGAACGGCGAAATCCTCTCCCGCCGAATGGGATACAAGTCGTTCAAGATCATCCGCGGCGACGACGGCAAAGACCTGCGGGTCGAGCTCGGCGAGGCCCAGGCCGAAGCCCAGGTCCTCAACGACGACGAGGTCCGCACCATCGCCGACATCGCCGTCCGCAGCGAACGCCACGCCGGCTGCCCGCAGGACACCGAGTGGGCGATCGCCAACGGCAAGACCTACATCGTCCAGACCCGCCCGATCACCACCCTGCACCGCGTCGGCAAGCCGGTTCCGGAGACCCACGAGGTGCTGCTGCAGGGCCTCCCCGCGGTTCCCGGCGAGGCCTCCGGCGTCGTGCGCGTGCTGAAGGATCCCCAGGACGGCGCCCGCCTGCAGGACGGCGAGGTCCTGGTCGCCCAGATGACCAATCCGGACTGGCTGCCCACCATGCGCCGCGCCTCGGCTCTGGTGACCGATACCGGCGGCATGACCTGTCACGCCGCCATCGTCGCCCGTGAACTCGGCGTGCCCTGCATCGTCGGCGCCCGCACCGCCACCAAGGACCTCAAGGACGGTGCCGTCGTCACCGTCGACGGCACCCACGGACGGGTGCTGGCCGGCCGGGTCGAGCAGGAGCAGAAGACCGGCGGCGCGCAGACCGCGCCGGTGGGCACGGTGACCGCGGTCGCTTCGGAGGTGACGGCCACCAAGATCTACGTCAACGTCGCGATGCCGGACAAGGCCGAGGAGGCCGCCGCCCTCGACGTCGACGGCGTCGGCCTGCTGCGCGCCGAACTGATCCTCGAGGACGCGCTCCAGAACCGCCACCCCCGCGACCTGATCGCCCACGGCGAGCAGGACAGTCTGGTGGAGTCGCTGGCCACCGCGGTAGGCCGGGTGGCCGCCGCGTTCTCGCCGCGTCCGGTGGTGTATCGGGCCTCGGACTTCCGCACCAACGAGTTCCGCAACCTCAAGGGCGGCTCGGAGTACGAGCCCGAGGAACACAACCCGATGATCGGCTACCGAGGCTGCTACCGCTACATCAGCAACCCGGACCTCTTCGGTCTCGAGCTCCAGGCGCTGGCGCGGGTCCGGGAGCGGAACCCCAACCTGCACTTGATGATCCCCTTCGTCCGCACCCGCTGGGAACTCGAGAAGTGCCTGGAACTGGTGGACGCCAGTCCGCTGGGGCGCCAGCGCGGCCTGCACCGCTGGGTGATGGCCGAGGTGCCCTCGGTGGTCTACTGGCTGCCCGAGTACGTCGGCATGGGCGTCGACGGAGTGTCCATCGGCAGCAACGACCTCACCCAGTTGATGCTCGGCGTGGACCGCGACTCCGACCTGTGCGCCGAGCTGTACGACGAGTCCGACGCCGCCGTCCTCGACGCGATCGGCCGGATCATCACCACCGCCCGGCGCCTCGGCATCACCGCCTCGCTGTGCGGGCAGGCCCCGTCGAGCCGGCCCGACTTCGCCGAACACCTGGTGCGGATGGGCATCACGTCGATCTCGGTCACCCCCGACGCGGCGGCGCGTACCCGACGCAATGTCGCCGCGGCCGAGCGGCGGTTGCTGCTGGAAGCCGCTCGCGGCGATTGACCGACCAGCTCAGCGCGGAGTCGGTGGCCGGTGCTCCGGCCGCCGAGGTCCTTGCCGGCCTCGCCACCACTGAGACGGGGCTGTCCAGTGCGGAGGCCGCCGCCCGGCTGGCCCGGTTCGGCCCGAATTCGCTGCGGACGCATCGGGTCAGCGCATGGGCGGTGCTGCGTCGTCAGCTCAACAACGCCGTCCTGGCGCTGCTGGCGCTCACCGCCGTGGTGTCGGTCTTCCTCGGCGATCGCACCCAGGCGCTGATCATCGGGATCATCCTGGTGGTCTCCGTCGGACTGGGCTTCGTCAATGAGTACCGGGCCGAACAGGCCAGCGCCGCTTTGCATTCCCGGGTTCGGCACAACGCTGTCGTCCGCCGCGATGGGCGCAACTGCAAGATCGACGTCAACCAGTTGGTGCCCGGCGACGTCATCGAACTGACCCTCGGCGAACTGGTGCCCGCCGACGTCCGGCTGCTCAGCGTCAACGCACTGGAATGCAACGAGAGCATCCTCACCGGCGAGTCCCAGCCGGTGGTGAAGACCGCCGACCCGGCCCCTCCGGGCGCGGCGCTGGCCGACGCGGCGGACCTGGCGTTCATGGGCACCGTCGTCAGCGCCGGCAGCGCCACCGCGGTGGTGTACGCCACCGGTCTGCAGGCGCAGTTCGGGCGGATCGCCGCCGGGCTGGGGGAGCGCCAGCCCGAGACCGATTTCCAGATCGGGCTGCGACGGTTCTCCTACCTGCTGCTGAAGGTGGCGCTGACACTCACGGTGCTGATCCTGGTCACCAACCTGCTGCTGCGCCGCCCAGTGATCGACGCCGTGCTGTTCTCGCTGGCGATCGCCGTCGGGATCACCCCGCAGCTGCTGCCCGCGGTGGTGAGCACCAGCCTGGCGACCGGATCCCGGCAGCTGGCCAAGCTCAAGGTGCTGGTCAAGCGGCTGGTCTGCATCGAAGACCTCGGCGACATCGATGTGCTGATCACCGACAAAACCGGCACTCTCACCGATGGCCGGCTCACCCTCGTCGCCGCCGTCGACCCCGCAGGGCGTGACAGCGACGCGGTCCTGCGCCTGGGCATGCTGGCCACCGACGTCGACCCGGCCGTCGGCGGCACCAGCGCCAACCCGCTCGACGCCGCGCTCTGGGAGTCCGACGCCGCACGGCGCCTCGACGTCACCGCCGCCCACCGGGTCGCCGAACTGCCCTTCGACCACACCCGTCGGGCCGCCTCCACCCTCGTCGACGACGGCGGCACCCGCACGCTCATCGTCAAGGGTGCGCCCGAGCAGGTGCTCCAGCGTTGCGTGGCCGTGCCCGACGGCGTTCAGCCCACCCTCGACGCGCTGTTCGCCGACGGCCGCCGGGTGGTGGCCGTGGCGGGCCGTCCCGCCGGCGAGCTCACCGCGATCATCCCCGCCGACGAGACCGGGCTGACCCTGCACGGGTTCCTGGTCTTCGCCGACGAGCCCAAGGCCGCCGCCCGTGACTCGCTGGCCCAACTGGCGGCGTTGGGCATCGAGGTCAAAGTGGCCACCGGGGACAACCCGCAGGTGGCCGAAAAGGTCTGTGCCGAGTTGGGATTGGCGTCGAAGGGCACGTTCACCGGGACGCAGCTCGCCGAACTCGACGACACCGCGTTCGCCGCGGCCGCGCAGAGCGGAACCGTCTTCGCCCGGATCTCACCGGAGCAGAAGGCCCGCCTGATCCGGGTCCTGCGGCAGACCGGACGGTCGATCGGATTCCTCGGCGACGGCGTCAACGACGCGCTGGCGCTGCACTCCGCCGACGTCGGCATCTCGGTGGACACCGCCACCGACGTCGCCAAGGACGCCGCCGACGTGGTGCTGCTGGAGAAGAATCTCGGCGTGCTGGCCACCGGGGTCGCCGAGGGCCGGCGCATCTTCGCCAACACCATCAAGTACGTGCTGATGGGCACCTCGAGCAACTTCGGCAACATGTTCTCCGCGGCCGCCGCGTCTGCCGTACTGCCGTTCCTGCCGATGCTGCCCAGCCAGATCCTGCTCAACAACCTGCTCTACGACACCTCGCAGCTGGCCATCCCCACCGACCGCGTCGACCCCGAACAGCTGCACGCGCCGTCGCACTGGAACATCGCCTTCATCCGGCGGTTCATGCTCACCTTCGGCCCGATCAGCTCGCTGTTCGACTTCCTGACCTTCGGGCTGATGCTGGGCGTGCTGCACGCCGGGGCACCCGAATTCCGCACCGGTTGGTTCGTGGAGTCGCTGGCCACCCAGACGCTGATCATCTTCGCCATCCGCACCCGCCGGATCCCGTTCTTCCGCAGCCGGCCCGGCGGGGTGCTGACGGCGGCGACGCTTGCGGTCATCGCCGTCGGCGTCGCGCTGACCGTTTCGCCCCTGGCGGGGACGTTGGGCTTCGCGGCGCTGCCGTGGCAGTTCTTCGGGGCGCTGGCCCTTTTCGTCGTCGCCTACCTCGTACTGGTGGAGATCACCAAGGCGGTGTTCTACGCCGAACCGGTGCGCCCACCCGGGCCGCCGCACCGCACCCGCGCCCGCACCCACCGGATTCACCGTCGCGCAGCACGATTCAGCCACTCGGGGAGATTGCGATAGCCCCGTCGCGGGTACGCGATCGGCATGCCCGAGACGAGTTGGCCTCCGCGCTCGAGACGGCCACCGCCGCGAAGCCCGGCGCAGCCAGTAGCGACTCAATCCCGCGGACCCGACCGCGCCTCACTTAGGTTGGGCGCATGCCCGTGTCGCGCCGGACGATGCTCCGACTCGCTGCCGCCACGCCTGCCGCCCTGAGCCTCGGCGCCGTGGCCGACCTCGTCACCGCCGCCACGGCATCGGCGGACTCCCTCGGTGTGCTGCTGGACTACGCGGCCGGCGTGCTCAGCGCCGCGGACATCAAAGCCGCCGGGGCGCTGGGTTCCATCCGCTACGTGTCAGACCGCCGGCCGGGGGCGGAATGGATGCTGGGCAAGCCGGTCACCATCGACGAGGCCCGTGATCTCTACCGGGGCGGGCTGAAGATCGTCTCCAACTACCAGTTCGGCAAGCAGGAGACCGCCGATTGGCTCGGCGGGCAGGCGGCCGGGGTGGCCTGCGCCAAACGCGGCTGGGACCTGCACACCGCCGCGGGCGGGCCCACCGGCGCCCCGATCTACGCCTCCGTCGACGACAACCCCACCTACCAGCAGTACAAGCAGCAGGTTGCCCCCTACCTGCGCGGCTGGGAGTCGGTGCTCGGCCATCAGCGCGTCGGCGTCTACGGCAACTCAAAGGTCATCGACTGGGCGCTGCAGGACGGTCTCGGATCATGGTTCTGGCAGCACAACTGGGGCTCGCCCACGGGGTACGTCCACCCGGCGGCGCACTTGCACCAGTTCGAGATCGACGCCCGCAAGGTCGCCGGCGTCGGCGTGGACCTCAACAACATTCTCAAGCCCCAATTCGGCCAGTGGGACTAGGTCGGCCCGTGAAATTGGGGCTTCCGCACCTCTGCCGCGATGGCGGCGGCACCAAGCCTTGTCGCGGCCCGCGGTGTATTTGTCGAAATACCTACCGATTAGTAGGTTATCGGCGACCGAAGAAATCGGCACAATTCCGGTGAACAATTGTGGACCCAATTACTCGGCAACTGCTTGGTCGGGCTGCCGTGTCGCAGGCCCACCCGTCGCTCGAACTCAGGTAACGATTCGATAACGATCAGGCTGTGAGCAGGCAAGTCTTAGCTACTCAACCGTAACCACCCGCATGCAGGAGGTTTGCCGGAACCGCTCGGAGCGCGGCGGCTCGACACGCGACCTCAATAGCCGGTTACCCGTCCGTAGAACTCGTCAGTAACAAATCGTGGGCGCGAAATTGCCCAGGTTCTCGTGCGATTCTTGGCGCGCAGGAAAGAAGAAGTAGCGCAAGGGAGACCGATGACGATCCACGAGCACGACAGGCTGCCCACCGGAGATGACGCCGACCGGGTGACCGCGCACGCGCTGGTGGACCGGCTGAACGCCGGGGAACCCTATGCGGTGGCCTTCGGTGGCCAGGGCGCCAGCTCGTGGCTGGCCAGCCTGGAGGAACTCGTCACCACGGCCGGTATCGAGTCCGAGCTCGCCCGGATCGCCGGCGAGGCCGAACTGCTGCTGGAACCGGTCGCCGACGAACTTGTGGTCGTGCGGCCCATCGGGTTCGAGCCGCTGCGCTGGGTCCGCGCACTGGCCGCCGGGGAACCGGTGCCCACCACCGCCCAGCTCACGTCGGCGGCGGTGTCGCTGCCCGGAGTCCTGCTCACCCAGATCGCCGCCATCCGTGCCCTGGACCGCCAGGGCCTGGACTTCGCGGCCGCCCCGCCCGTCGCGATGGCAGGCCACTCCCAGGGTGTGCTCGCCGTCGAGGCCCTGCGCGCCGGTGGCGCCCGCGACGTGGAGATGCTCGCGCTCTCGCAGCTGATCGGCGCGGCCGGCACCCTGGTGGCGCGGCGCCGCGGCATCACCGCGCTGGGCGACCGCACCCCGATGGTGTCGGTGACCAACGCCGAACCCGACCGCATCGCCGAGCTCCTCGAGGAGTTCGCCCGCGACGTGCGCACGGTGCAGCCCCCGGCACTGTCCATCCGCAACGGCCGTCGCGCCGTCGTCATCACCGGAACGCCCGAGCAGCTGTCCCGCTTCGAGCTGTACTGCAAGCAGATCTCCGACCGCGAGGCCGCCGAACGCAAGAACAAGCTGCGCGGCGGCGCGGTGTTCAACCCCGTCTTCGATCCGGTGCAGGTGGAGGTCGGCTTCCACACCCCGCGGCTGGCCGACGGCGTGGACATCGTCGTCCGTTGGGCGGACGCGGTGGGCATCGATCCGGTCCTGGCGCGCCGGATGGCCGAGTCCATGCTGGTTCAGCCGGTGGACTGGGTCGAAGCTGTCACCGGTATCGCCGAGTCTGGCGCCCGCTGGATTCTCGATTTGGGCCCGGGCGACATCCTGACGCGGGTCACCGCGCCGGTGATCCGCGGACTGGGCGTCGGCATCATCCCGGCCGCCACCCGCGGCGGCCAGCGCAACCTGTTCACCGTCGGCGCCGCGCCGGAAGTCGGTGCGCCGTGGTCCACTTACGCCCCGTCGGTGATCACCCTGCCCGACGGATCGGTGAAGCTCTCCACCAAGTTCACCCGGCTCACCGGACGCTCGCCGATGCTGCTGGCCGGCATGACCCCGACGACGGTCGACGCGCGGATCGTCGCCGCCGCCGCCAACGCCGGGCACTGGGCCGAGTTGGCCGGCGGCGGCCAGGTCACCGAGCCGATCTTCGAGCGGCGGGTCGTCGAGCTTGAAGAACTTCTCGAGCCCGGCCGGGCCGTCCAGTTCAACGCGCTCTACCTCGACCCATACCTGTGGAAGCTGCAGGTCGGCGGAAAACGCCTGTTGCAGAAGGCCCGTCAGTCCGGCGCCCCGTTCGACGGGCTGGTCATCAGCGCCGGTATCCCAGACCTCGACGAGGCCGTCGACCTCATCGACGAGCTGAACACCGCGGGCATCACCCACGTCTGCTTCAAGCCCGGCACCGTCGAGCAGATCCGCTCGGTGATCCGGATCGCCGCCGAGGCGCCCACCAAGCCCGTCATCGCCCACATCGAGGGCGGCCGCGCCGGTGGCCACCACTCCTGGGAGGACCTCGACGACCTGCTGCTGAGCACCTACTCCGAGTTGCGCTCGCAGTCCAACATCACCATCTGCGTCGGCGGCGGCATCGGCACGCCTGAGCGCGCTACCGAATACCTCACCGGCCGTTGGTCTTTGGCCTACGGCTACCCGCTGATGCCGGTCGACGGCATCCTGGTCGGCACCGCCGCGATGGCCTGCCTGGAGGCGACGACCTCGCCGTCGGTCAAGCAGATGCTGGTGGACACCGCCGGCACCGACCAGTGGGTGGGCGCCGGAAAGGCGTTGAACGGCATGGCGTCCGGGCGCAGCCAGCTCGGAGCCGACATCCACGAGATCGACAACTCGGCCTCCCGCTGCGGCCGGCTGCTCGACGAGGTTGCCGGTGACGCCGAGGCGGTGGCGGCCCGCCGCGACGAGATCATCGCCGCGATGGCGCCGACCGCCAAGCCGTATTTCGGCGACGTCGCCGACATGACCTACCTGCAGTGGCTGGCCCGCTACGTCGAACTGTCCATCGGCGCCGGCGACAGTACCGCCGACACCAAAGCCCCCGGCTCGCCCTGGCTCGACGTCACCTGGCGCGATCGCTTCGCCGCCATGCTCCAGCGTGCCGAGGCCCGCCTCGACGCCGTTGACACCGGCCGCATCGAAACGCTGTTCGGCACGGACTCCGAGTTGCTGGAGGATCCGGACCGCGCGATCGCCGCACTGCTGGAGCGCTACCCCGACGCCGCTTCCGTGCTGCTTCATCCCGCCGATGCGCCGTTCTTCGTCGAGCTGTGCAAGACGCTGGGCAAGCCGGTGAACTTCGTCCCGGTCATCGACAAGGACGTGCGCCGCTGGTGGCGCAGCGACTCACTGTGGCAGGCCCACGACGCCCGCTACACCGCCGATCAGGTCTGCATCATCCCCGGAACCGCCGCCGTCGCGGGCATCACCCGCGTCGACGAGCCGGTGGGCGAACTGCTCGACCGGTTCGAAGCCGCGGCCGTCGCCGAGGTGCTGGCCTCCGGTGCCGAGCCCGAACCTGTCGCCTCCCGCCTGCAAGTCCGCAGCGACGTCAGCGGCCCGCTGGGCATCGTGCTCGACTCGCCGGACGTGCTGTGGGCCGGCCGCACCGCCACCAATCCGGTGCACCGGCTGGCCCAGCCGGCCGACTGGCAGGTTCACGATTCCCGTTCCGCCACAAACCATTCCACCGGATCCCGCCTGGAGGTCATCGGCTCCGACCGGGTGGCGCTGCGGGTGCCGCTGTCGGGAACCTGGATCGACATCACCTTCACGCTGCCCCCGACCGTGGTCGACGGCGGTGCCCCGGTGGTCATCACCGCCGATGCCGCGGCGGCCATGCGCGCGGTGCTCGCCATCGCCGCGGGCGCGGACTCACCCGAGGCGCTACCCGCCCTGGTGAACGGATCGGCCACCGTCACGGTGGACTGGGACCCGGAGAAGGTGGCCGACCACACCGGCGTCACCGCCGTCTTCGGCGCGCCCCTGGCCCCCACGCTGACCACGGTGCCCGACGCTCTCGTCGGCCGCTGCTGGCCCGCGGTGTTCGCCGCCATCGGCGGTGCGGTCACCGCCGGCGGCTTCCCGGTGATCGAGGGCCTGCTCAGCCTCGTGCACCTCGATCACGCGGCCCGGTTGCTCAAGCCGCTGCCCGCCCAACCGGCCCAACTCGTCGTCACCGCCACCTCGTCGCACGCCTACGACACCGAGGTCGGCCGCGTCGTCCCGGTGACCGTCAACGTCAGCGACACCGCCGGCACCGTGCTGGCCGTCCTCGAGGAGCGCTTCGCCATCCGCGGCCGCACCGGCGAGCGCGATCTGACCGACCCGGTTCGGGCCGGGGGAGCGGTGTCGGTCAACGCCACCGAGACCCCGCGCCGCCGCCGCCGCGACGTCACCGTCACTGCGCCGGCGGACATGCGTCCCTTCGCGGTGGTCTCCGGTGACCACAACCCGATCCACACCGACCGGACCGCCGCCCTGCTGGCCGGCCTGGAATCGCCCATCGTGCACGGCATGTGGCTCTCGGCGGCCGCCCAGCACGTCGTCACCGCCACCGACGGCAAGCCCGGCGCACCCGGCAAGCTCATCGGCTGGACGGCCCGGTTCCTCGGCATGGTTCTCCCCGGCGACGAGGTCGACATCCGGGCCGACCGGGTCGGAATCGACTTGGGCGCAGAGGTTCTCGAGGTCACCGCGAAGGTCAAGGGTGAACTGGTCATGTCGGCCACCGCCCGGCTGGCCGCGCCCAAGACCGCCTACGCCTTCCCCGGCCAGGGCATCCAGCACAAGGGCATGGGAATGGAGGTCCGCTCCCGGTCCAAGGCGGCCCGTGCGGTGTGGGATCGGGCCGACGCGTTCACCCGCGACGCGCTGGGCTTCTCGGTGCTGCATGTGGTGCGTGACAACCCCACCAGCCTGATCGCCCGCGGCGTGCACTACCAGCATCCCGAGGGTGTGCTGTATCTGACGCAGTTCACCCAGGTCGCGATGGCCACCGTGGCGGCCGCCCAGGTGGCTGAGATGCGCGAGCAGGGCGCGTTCGTCGAGGGCGCCATCGCGTGCGGCCACTCGGTGGGCGAGTACACCGCACTGGCGTGCGTCACCAACGTCTACGAACTGGAGGCGCTGCTGGAGGTGGTGTTCCAGCGCGGCAGCAAGATGCACGACATCGTCCCGCGTGACGAACTCGGCCGGTCCAACTACCGGCTGGCCGCCATCCGGCCCTCCCAGATCGATCTGGACGACGCCGACGTCAAGGCGTTCGTCGCCGAAATAGCGGCGAATACCGGTGAGTTTCTTCAGATCGTCAACTTCAACCTGCGTGGCTCGCAGTACGCGATCGCCGGCACCGTGCGCGGTCTGGACGCCTTGGAGGAGGAGATCGAGCGCCGCCGGGAGATCACCGGCGGCAAGCGCGCCTACATCCAGGTGCCCGGCATCGATGTGCCGTTCCACTCCGACGTGCTGCGTGTCGGAGTCGACGAGTTCCGCCGCTCGCTGGACCGCATCATGCCGCGCGACGCCGACCCCGCGGTGCTCGTCGGCCGCTACATCCCCAACCTGGTGCCGCGGCTGTTCACCTTGGACCGCGACTTCATCCAGGAGATCCGCGACCTGGTCCCGGCCGAGCCGCTCGACGAGATCCTCGCCGACTACGACACCTGGATCACCCAGCGGCCCAAGGAAGTCGGCCGCCGCGTGGTCATCGAACTGCTCGCGTGGCAGTTCGCCAGCCCGGTCCGCTGGATCGAGACCCAGGACCTGCTGTTCACCGAAGAGGCGGCCGGCGGGGTGGGCATCGAGCGGTTCGTCGAGATCGGCGTGCGGTCGGCCCCCACGGTCGCCGGACTGGCCCGAAACACCCTGCGACTGCCCGAATTCGCCTACAACACAGTCGAAGTGCTCAATGCCGAGCGCGATGCCGCGGTGCTGTTCGCCACCGACGAGGACCCGGCTGAGGAGCCCGAGCCCGAGGTCGGGGCCGCACCGGCCGGCGAGCCCGCCGCGCTGGAGGCGGCCCCCGCCGCCGCACCGGCCGCGCCGACCGCTGCCCCAGGCTCCGCGCGCCCCGACGACATCGCGTTCGACGCCGCCGACGCCACCCTGGCGCTGATCGCGCTGTCGGCCAAGATGCGCATCGACCAGATCGAGCCGCTGGACTCCATCGAGTCCATCACCGACGGCGCCTCGTCGCGACGCAACCAGCTGCTGGTGGATCTGGGCTCCGAGCTCAACCTCGGGGCCATCGACGGAGCGGCCGAGGCGGACCTGACCGCGCTGCGCGGACAGGTCACCAAGCTGGCCCGCACCTACAAGCCGTTCGGCCCGGTGCTCACCGACGCCGTCAACGACCAGCTGCGGTCAGCGCTGGGTCCGTCGGGCAAGCGTCCGGGCGCCATCGCCGAGCGCGTGACCAAGACGTGGGAACTGGGTCCCGGCTGGGCCAAGCACGTCACCGTCGAGATGGCGCTGGGCACCCGCGAGGGCAGCAGCGTGCGCGGCGGTGCACTGGGCGGGCTGCACGAGGGCGCGCTGACCGACGCCGCCGCCGTGGACAAGGCCATCGACGCCGCGGTCGCCGCGGTGGCCGCCCGGCGCGGTATTGCGGTCGCGCTGCCCTCGGCCGGCGGTGCCGGCGGCGGTGTGGTGGACTCCGCGGCGCTCGACGAGTTCGCCGCCAAGGTCACCGGCCGCGACGGCGTGCTGGCGTCGGCGGCTCGGATGGTGCTGGGGCAGCTCGGAATCGACGCTCCGGTGAGCGCTCCTGCCGGCAATCCCGACACCGAACTGATCGACCTGGTTACCGCCGAACTCGGCGCCGACTGGCCGCGCCTGGTGGCGCCGGTGTTCGACTCCCGCAAGGCGGTGTTGCTCGACGACCGCTGGGCCAGCGCCCGCGAGGATCTGGTCACGCTGTGGCTGGCCGACGAGGCCGACATCGACGCCGACTGGGATCGGCTGTCATCACGCTTCGAGGGCGCCGGCCACGTGGTGGCCACCCAGGCCGACTGGTGGCGCGGCCGTGCGCTGCGCGAGGGACGCGGCGTGCACGCCTCGCTGTTCGCCCGCATCGCCGCCGGGGCGGAGAACCCGGCCCCCGGCTGCCACGCCGACGAGGTCGCCGTCGTCACCGGTGCGTCGAAGGGCTCCATCGCCGCAGCCGTGGTCGCCCGGTTGCTCGACGGCGGTGCGACCGTCATCGCCACCACCTCGCGCCTGGACGACGATCGGCTGGCGTTCTACAAGTCGCTCTACCGCGACCACGCCCGGTTCGGCGCCTCCCTGTGGGTGATTCCGGCCAACATGGCCTCCTACGCCGACATCGATGCGCTGATCTCCTGGGTGGGCAACGAGCAGTCCGAAAACCTTGGGCCGCAATCCATTCACATCAAGGACGCGCTGAACCCCACCCTGCTGTTCCCGTTCGCCGCCCCGCGGGTGGCCGGTGACCTCTCGGAGGCCGGCGCCCGCTCCGAGATGGAGATGAAGGTCCTGCTGTGGGCTGTCGAGCGGCTCGTCGGCGGCTGCGCAGCCATCGGCGCCGAGCGTGACATCGCCTCCCGGCTGCACGTGGTGCTGCCCGGTTCGCCCAACCGCGGAATGTTCGGCGGCGACGGCGCCTACGGCGAGTCCAAGTCCGCCCTCGACGCCGTCGTCGCGCGGTGGAGCGCGGAATCGTCCTGGGCGCAACGGGTCACGATCGCCCACGCGCTGATCGGCTGGACCAAGGGCACCGGCCTGATGGGCCACAACGACGCCATCGTCGACGCAGTCGAGGAAGCCGGAGTGACCACCTACAGCACCGCCCAGATGGCCGCGATGCTGCTGGACCTGTGCACCGTCGAAGCCAAGGTGGCCGCCGCCACCGCGCCGCTGAAGGCCGATCTCACCGGCGGCTTGGGCGACATCGAGCTCGACATGGCCGATCTCGCCGCCCGGGCCCGTGAGGAGATGACCTCGGCGGCAAAGAAATCGGCGGACCAGAGCACCGCCGGCACCATCGCCGCGCTGCCCTCCCCGCCGCGCGGATACGCCGGGGCCACCCCGCCGGCCTGGCCGGACCTGGACATCGATCCGGCCGAACTGGTCGTCATCGTGGGCGGCGCCGAACTGGGCCCCTACGGTTCGTCGCGCACCCGCTTCGAGATGGAGGTCTCCGGAGAGCTCTCCGCGGCCGGCGTGCTCGAACTGGCGTGGACCACCGGAATGGTCAAGTGGGAGAACGATCCCAAGCCCGGCTGGTACGACACCGCCGGCGGCGACCTGGTACCCGAGGACGAGATCGTCGAGCGCTATCACGACGCCGTCCTGGAGCGCTGCGGCATCCGCGAGTTCGTCGGCGACGGCGCGCTGCAGGCCGACCACAACACCGATCTGCTCGTCAGCGTCTTCCTGGACCGCGACTTCAGCTTCGTGGTGTCCTCGGAGAACGAGGCGCGGGCGTTCGAGAAGTCCGACCCCGAACACACCGTGGTGCGCCCCGTCGCCGACTCCGGCGACTGGGAGGTGATCCGCAGGGCCGGCACCGAGATCCGGGTGCCGCGCAAGGCGAAACTGGCCCGCAGCGTCGGCGGCCAGATCCCCACCGGCTTCGACCCGACGGTGTGGGGCATCAGCCCGGACATGGTGAATGCCGTTGACCGGGTGGCCCTGTGGAACATGGTCGCCACCGTCGACGCATTCCTGTCCTCCGGCTTCACCCCGGCCGAGTTGATGCGCTGGGTGCACCCGAGCATGGTGGCCAGCACGCAGGGCACCGGCATCGGCGGCCTGACCAGCATGCAGACCATGTTCCACGGCAACCTGCTGGGCACCCCGAAGCCGAACGACATCCTGCAGGAGGTCCTGCCGAATGTCGTTGCCGCGCATGTGATGCAGTCCTACGTCGGCGGCTACGGCGCGATGATCCACCCGGTCGGCGCCTGCGCCACCGCTGCGGTGTCCATCGAGGAGGGCATGGACAAGATCCGGCTCGGCAAGGCCGAACTGGTGGTCACCGGTGGGTTCGACGACATGACCGAGGAGGCCGTCACCGGCTTCGCCGACATGGCCGCCACCGCGGACACCGAGATGATGCGCGCCCGCGGCAT
Organism: Mycobacterium sp.; assembly: GCA_046330855.1. Lineage (GTDB taxonomy): Bacteria > Actinomycetota > Actinomycetes > Mycobacteriales > Mycobacteriaceae > Mycobacterium. Next base: position 33,802 of record JAXLRX010000005.1, on the reverse strand, counting down.
CAGCGACGCGCACATCTCCCGCGCCAACGACCGGCGCCGGCTCGGCTTCCTGGAGGCCCAGGGCGGCGGGACCATCCTGCTCGCCCGCGGCGACCTTGCCCTGCGGATGGGGCTGCCGGTGCTGGCCGTCGTCGCCTACGCACAGAGCTTCGCCGACGGCGTGCACACCTCGATCCCGGCCCCCGGACTCGGCGCTCTGGGCGCCGGCCGCGGCGGTCGCGACTCGGCCCTGGCGCGCTCGCTCAACCGCTTGGGTCTGGCCGCCGACGACATCGCGGTGATCTCCAAGCACGACACCTCGACGCTGGCCAACGACCCCAACGAGACCGAGTTGCATGAGCGTCTCGCCGACGCGCTGGGCCGCTCACCGGGCGCGCCGCTGTTCGTGGTGTCGCAGAAGAGCCTCACCGGACACGCCAAGGGCGGCGCGGCGGTGTTCCAGACCATCGGGCTGTGCCAGGTGCTGCGCGACGGCGTCATCCCGCCCAACCGCAGCCTGGACTGCGTCGACGACGAGCTCGCCGTGGCCGAGCACCTGGTGTGGCCGCGGCAGACCCTGCACATGGGAGATCGCTTCCCGCTCAAGGCCGGTCTGCTCACCAGCCTCGGCTTCGGGCACGTGTCGGGTCTGATCGCGCTGGCACACCCGGAGGCCTTCCTGGCCACGCTGAGCGAGGAGCAGCGGCGGGATTACCAGCAGCGGGCACAGGCCCGGGTGCTGGCCGGTCAGCGGCGGCTGTCGTCGGCCATCGCCGGCGGACGTCCGCTCTACGAGCGGCCCGCCGATCGCCGGTTCGGCCACGACGCCCCGGAGAAGCCGCAGGAGGCCGCGATGCTGCTCGACCCGGCCGCGCGTCTCGGCGAGGACGGAACGTACATCCGATAAAGTCTGCCCGTGGCGATCGTGGGAGTGGGCATCGACGTGGTGTCGATCCCGGACTTCGCCGAACAGGTCGACCAGCCCGGCACGGTGTTCGCCGAGACGTTCACCCCGGGGGAGCGCCGCGACGCCGCCGACAAGAGTTCTCTTGCCGCACGACACCTCGCCGCCCGCTGGGCCGCCAAGGAGGCCGTCATCAAGGCGTGGTCGGGATCGCGGTTCGCCCAGCGCCCCGTGCTTCCCGAAGGCATCCATCGCGACATCGAGGTCGTCACCGACATGTGGGGCCGCCCCAAGGTCCGGCTCACCGGCGCGATCGCCGAACACCTCGCCGAGGTGACCATCCACGTGTCGCTGACCCACGAGGGCGACACCGCCGCAGCGGTCGCCATCCTCGAGACCGTGTAACTCCCGCGAGCAGACGTAAAAGACCCCAGGTGCTCGGGGCGGTTTCTAGGGGTCGTCGCAACGCTGGTGGTTAGTGAGGCAGTAGTAGATCACGCAAGCGCTCGGCTGGGGTATCCCAGTCGAGCGTTTTGCGTGGGCGGCCGTTGAGTTGCTGGGCGACGTGTTCGAGGTCTGCGGGGCTGAAGACGCTCAGGTCGGTGCCTTTGGGGAAGTACTGGCGCAGCAGGCCGTTGGTGTTCTCGTTGGTGCCGCGCTGCCAGGGGCTGGCCGGGTCGCAGAAGTAGACGGGCATGTCGGTGGCCATCGCGAATTGCTGGTGGCGGGCCATTTCGCAGCCCTGGTCCCAGGTCAGGGATCCACGCAGGTGGGCCGGCAAGGTGGCGATCGTGGCGACCAGACCGTCGCGGACGGCTTCGGCGTGATGTCCCTCGGGCAGGTGCACCAGCATCGTGTAGCGGGTGGTGCGTTCGACCAGGGTCGCGATCGCGGTCTTGTTGGCTTCCCCCATGATGAGATCGCCTTCCCAGTGGCCCGGGACCGCGCGGTCCTCGACCTCGGCGGGCCGCTCGCTGATCATGATCATCGGGTCGACGAACCGCGACGTGCGTTGGTCGGGGCGTCGCCGCGGTTTGCGGACCGTGCGCCCGGTCCGAAGCGCTTGTGTCAGTTCGCGTTTCAGTCCGCCGCGGGCCTGAAAGTACAGCCCCTGGTAGATCGTTTCATGGCTCACACGCATGCTCTCGTTATCCGGGAAGTCCTTGATCAGACGATAGGAGATCTCCTCTGGTGACCACCGCTGCGCCAGCCCGTCTTCGACGGCCTGCCGCAGCGGCAGGTTGGTGACCAGTTTGGACGGCTTGGGTCGAGCGCGAGCCGCGGCTGCCGCGTTGTGTGCTTGATAGGGCAGGTACAACCCGGCCTGGCTGCGGTTGGTGATCTCGCGGGACACCGTCGAGGTGGACTTGCCGATTCGTTCGGCGATCGCGGTCATGCTCTGGGCATTGGCCAGCCCGTCGGCGATGGCAAGCCGATCCTCCAACGACAAATATCGGCTGCTGATTACCGGCGGTTCAGCCCTGGTGGCCATGGTCATTGGGCCGTTGTACTGCGCCGGACCGGCGCCATAACGGATCACCACGCCGTCGGGGCGGACCCGCGTGTTGCCGATCTTGCGGACACCGTCACGCCAGTCCCGGGCCGTGCGCACATGGACCCCCACCTCCCGGGCGGCCCGTGATGCCGACCAACCGGCATCGAGCAGTTCGAAGAACCGCGCCTTAGCCTCAGCCTTGCCGACCGGCCGCCGATCCTCCTCGACCAGACCCTGCTCGACGAGCACCCGCCGGGCACGGCTATGGGAAATGCCATTGGTCTTCGCAGCCTGATTGATCGAGCCGGTGGCCTCAAACACCGCCATGACCGCAGCCGACTCGACACCTCGCCACCTCGACCGCGACGTCCCTACCGGGCGGCCCATCGCCCGCAAGATCGCATAACACCGACCCCGGGAGACCCCCACCGCCGCCGCGGCATCCTTGACCGCAACACCGGCATCAACCAGCTTTGCTAACTGCTCCCCTAACCCAACACAGTCCTCCGAAAACGACACGGCCGCCGCAACCTCTCAAATCGAGAGCGTTGCGACGACCGTGTGAACCCGCCCGGCGTGTCGGGGTCCTTTACGTCTGCTCGCGCGTGGGTAACCTCGCCGTCATGACCGATCTGACCGAACGCGTGCGCGCGGTGCTGCCCGCGGTGCGCCGCGACCTCGAAGATCTGGTGCGCATCGAGTCGGTGTGGGCGGACCCCGCCCGCCGCGACGAGGTGCACCGCAGCGCCGGGAAGGTCGCCGAGCTGCTGCGGGCGGCCGGTTTCGCGAACGTCGAGATCGTCAGCGAGGGCGGCGCCCCGGCCGTCATCGCCCACCACCCCGCACCGCCCGGCGCGCCCATCGTACTGCTCTACGCACACCATGACGTGCAGCCCGAAGGCGATGCCGCACAATGGGATTCACCGCCTTTCGAGCCGACCGAGCGAGGCGGCCGGCTCTACGGCCGCGGTGCCGCCGACGACAAGGCGGGCATCGCCACCCACCTGGCCGCGTTCCGCGCGCACGGCGGCAATCCGCCGGTCGGCGTGACGGTTTTCGTCGAGGGGGAGGAGGAGTCCGGTTCGCCGTCGCTGAGCCGGCTGCTCGCCGCGCACAGGGACAAGCTTGCCGCCGACGTCATCGTGATCGCCGACTCCGACAACTGGACCACCGAGATCCCCGCACTCACGGTCTCGCTGCGCGGCCTGGCCGACTGTGTGGTCGAGGTCGCCACCCTCGACCACGGCCTGCACTCCGGACTGTGGGGCGGGGTGGTGCCCGACGCGCTCACCGTCCTGGTCCGGCTGCTGGCAAGTCTGCACGACGACGACGGCAACGTCGCCGTAACCGGACTGCACGAAGGCACTGCCGCACCGGTCGACCGTGACGAAGGCTGGGTCCGCGCCGAATCCGGACTGCTGGACGGTGTCGGCGAAATCGGTTGTGGCACAGTGGCGCAGCGGATCTGGGCCAAGCCGGCCATCACCGTCATCGGTATCGACACCACGCCGATCAGCAAGGCGTCGAACACCCTGATCCCCCGGGCGCGGGCGAAGATCAGCATGCGGGTGGCCCCCGGCGGGGACGCCGCCACGCACCTGGAGGTGCTGCGTCGCCACCTCGAAGACCATGTGCCGTGGGGCGCGCACGTCACCGTCACGGCCGGCGACGTCGGGCAGCCGTACGTGATCGACGCGACCGGTCCGGTCTACGACGCCGCCCGGGCGGCGTTCCGTCAGGCGTGGGGAGTCGATCCGGTCGACATGGGCATGGGCGGGTCCATCCCGTTCATCGCCGAGTTCGCCGCGACTTTCCCGGACGCGACGATTCTGGTGACCGGCGTCGAGGACCCTGGAACACAGGCGCACAGCGTCAACGAAAGCCTGGATCTCGGTGTGCTGGAAAGGGCTGCGGTCGCCGAGGCGCTGCTGCTCGATCGTCTCGGCGACTGACAGACATCCGGCGGAGCGCCGTTACCGCGGCTCTCCGTCGGCCGTCCCTCGCTACCATGGGGCGTGACTTTCCGGCCGAGCGCGCGCGGATGGCCTGCCAGTCGACGTGCGGTGCTCAAGGGCGCCGTCCTGATAGGAGCCGTGCCGGCCCTCGGATTCACCACCACCAAGCGTGCCGGCTCCCTGCCCGCTGATCCGTTCACCCTGGGTGTGGCCTCGGGTGACCCTTCCCCTGACGGGTCGGTGATCTGGACCCGGCTGGCGCCGCGTCCGCTGGCCGACGACGGCCGGGGCGGCATGCCCGACCAGGTGATCGATGTTGAGTGGGAGGTCGCCGACGACGAGGGCTTCGCCAACGTCGTCCGGCGCGGGTTGAGCGCCGCGCGACCGGAGAGTGCGCACAGTGTCCACGTCGAACTGACCGGCCTGCGCCCCGATGCGGCGTACTTCTACCGATTTCGCGCGGGCGGATTTCTGTCACCGGCCGGACGCACCCGTACGGCGCCTCAGCCGGATTCGCTTGTGGCGCAGCTGCGCATCTGTGCGGTCTCCTGCGCGGACTACGAGGACGGCTGGTTCACCGCCTACCGTGCCGTGGCCGAGGAACAGCCGGATCTCGTCGTCGAACTCGGCGACTTCATCTACGAGGACGGCCCCGGTCGGCGGGGCGCCCCCGCGGTGCGCAGGCACGCCGGGCCGGATACGGCGATGACCCTCGCCGACTACCGATTGCGATACGCCCAGTACCGAACCGATCCGGACCTGCAGGCCGCACAGGCCGCCGCACCGTGGCTGGTGGTGTTCGACGACCACGAAGTGGCCAACAACTGGGCCGATGAGACCCCGGAGGTTCCGCAGCAGGATTTCCCGCGACGTCGGGCCGCGGCACTGCAGGCCTACTACGAGAACATGCCGTTGCGAGCGTCGGCCCGGCCGACGGCAACCGGCATGCAGCTCTACCGGTGGGTGCCCTGGGGGCGCCTCGCGACGTTTCACCTCCTCGATACCCGCCAGTACCGCACCGATCAACCCTGTAACGACAAGCTGCCCAGCGACTGTCCCGCGAGACTGGACCCCTCGGCCTCGCTGATCGGCGCAGAGCAGGAACGCTGGCTGCTGGACGGATTCGCGCACTCCTCGGCCCGGTGGGACCTGATCGCCCAGCAGGTGCTGTTCTCCCAACTCGACCTGACCCCGGGACCTGGACGCAGCTTCAATCCGGATGCGTGGGACGGCTACGTGGCCCAGCGCGACCGGGTGGTGACGGCGATCGCCGAATCGCCGGTCCGCAATGGGGTGATCCTGTCCGGCGACATCCACTCGCATTGCGCCGCCGAGGTATGGCAGTCCTTCGATGATCCGCACTCCCGGCGAGTGGCCGTCGAACTGGTGACCACCTCCGTCACATCGGGGGGTGACGGATCGGACAGCAAGCCGGAAATCGTTGCGGTGCTTCCCGAAAATCCGCACATCCGCTACTTCAGTAACCGCCGCGGCTACCTTCGCGTCAACCTCACGCCGGAGCTGCTTCGAGCGGACTTCCGCACACTGCCCTACGTCTCACGGCCTGGGGCGCCCGTCAACACCGGGGCGTCGTTCCTGGTACTCGACGGTCAGCCGGCGCTGCTGCAAGTGTGATGTCCGTGCGCCGAATGGGATTCGTTCCGCGCACCGTGTCGGTGATCGCGGCGATGCTCATGGTCACGCTCGTGGTGGGACCGTTTCTTGCGGTGCGCCGTCCCGCCGACATCCACGGCGGGACGGTCATTCCGTATTCCGCACCCGAAATCATCAACCCGTTGCGGGGCCAGTACCAGGACATCGGCGTCGACCTGTACCCGACAGCGGACGCGGGCAGACCGCCGTGGCCCGGCACCTACGATGCCGGCGATCGCTTCCTCTGGTCGGACCTTCAGCCGACGAGCGGCGAAGAGTTCGACTTCTCGGTCATCGACAAGGCGATCGAGTCCGCACACAGGGAGGACGAGAGGTTCCATTTCCGGGTCATGGCCCTGTGTAGCGAGGGCTGCGAGCGCGGCAAGCTCCGCAGTGCGGTCCCGGATTGGCTGCGGTCCCGCGAAGGGGCCACCAGCGAGTTCGTGAAGGGGGATGAAACCTATGTGGTGCCGAATTGGAACAGCGACGCCTACCTGGCAGCCGCGGAGAAGCTGATCGCCGCATTGGGCGCCCGCTACAACAAGGACGAGCGTGTCGAGTGGTACGAATTCTCCGGTTACGGCGACTGGTCGGAGAACCACGTCGGCTTCGTCGCGAAAGAGCTTGGCGCACCAACGCCGTGGGCGGATGAGAGCGTCGCGCAACTCGGCTATTACGACGAGTATCACGATCAGGCGATCACGAAATCCTCCATCAGGCGGCTGGTCGACGCGACCCTTTCGGCGTTCCCGGACACCCGGATCGTCGTCGCGGCCGGCAACCCTGAGATCACCCGCCAGTTCCTGGCTGCTTCGCCGACGCTGCCGGTCGGCATCCGCGGAGACTGCCTCGGTGTGATTCCGCCCGCACAATATTGGGTCACCGACCCCCAGTCGTGGTACGTGCATAACGACAAGGAACTCGTGTCAAAGGTCCTGTCGCGGTGGAAGAGCGCTCCGGTCGTCACCGAATGGTGCAACTCGCAGCCCGATGGGATGACGCAGTACTTCACGACCGCCGTGAAAGACGTTGTCAATTACCATGTCTCGCTGGTCGCGAGTAATGTGCTGGCTCCGCAGCCGGGGGTGTACGACATGTGGCAGCGCGCGAACAAGTACGCCGGCTTCCGCTACGCGGTGACGTCTGCGGTTCTGCCCGAGCACACAGCGGTCGGTGCCGACGTGCCGATCACCCTGCGCTGGACCAACTTCGGCACTGCGCCGTCCTATGACGACTGGGAAATCTGGTACCAGGTCCTCGATCACGAGGGAACGACGGTGGTGGAGGTGAAGTCGGGTCTGCTGCTGCGTACGCTCGCCGCCGAGCAGGACTATTCCGATGCGAGCCGGGATCCGGCCGCTGCGACGAGCGACGACGCATTCGTGCTACCGACCAGCGGACTCCCTGCCGGGGACTACACCGTGACCGCGAAAGTCGTTTGGAGCGAGCACAAGCCGGATGGAACCAACGTCGTCGACTATCCCACGATGGAGCTTGCGCAGTCCGGGCGTGACAGCCGGGGCGGCTACCAGGTCGCGCGTTTTCAGCTGAACTGACATCATCCCCAGTAGACCTCGCCGCCCTTCGGGAAGCCCCCGCCATAGCTCGAGATGTGAACGTGCGTGAGGTGGTTCGCGTCCGGGCTGCCGCGGTTCTCCATCAAGTGCGGCTTGCCGGATGCGGGCCGGTAGGTCTGCTGCCAGATCACGTACTCCAGGCCGAACCGGTCGGCGTTCTGGAACACGAAGTCCACGATGCGATCACCCAGGGCGCGGCCGGCCGGGGTATCCCAGTCCGGGATCATCACGTCGATCGCCAGGCCGTTGGGATGCCACTTCATGCTGTCGGGCCGGACCCCGCTCATCTCCTTGATCTCCGGAAACCGCTTGCTGATGGCACGCTCGGCCAGAATCGTCTGAACCTGCAGGCCGCGCTCGTCGCAGACGCCCGGGGGCAGCGCCTGACGGGCGGACCGGGCGGCGCGCGGAGCATCGGCAGGCGAGGCGACGGAGGCGGCCGCGAGGACGATCTGTGGCTCCCAGCCGATCGGCTCCGCGGGGTGGACGGGGGCGAATGCCACTGCCATCGGAACGGCGAGGATCGCTGTCAGCCATGTCAAGGCGCGCCCACGACGGTTCATCGGCCCTCCGGTCATCAACCCTCGCGGCGTGCCCCGCGACGTTATTTGACTGTGATGTCGGCGTTACCGGGTCAGGTGTTACTGATGTGGCTGGATGAAACCAGAGGGACAGCGTCACCGCGGCCCTTCGGGGATTGCCTAGCCTGAAACCATGGGCCGCGTCATCTTCGACACCGCGACGACGCTCAATGGCTGGATCGCCGATCCGGAGGACTCGCTGGAGTGGCTGTTCGCCGTCGACCAGGAAGGATTGCCGGAGGATCGCCTGATCCCGACGGGCGCCGCCGTCCTGGTCGAAGGTTCGACGACGTATCAGTGGCTCCTCGACCACGACTCCCTCCTGGACCACCCGGAGAAGTGGCGCGAGTTCCACGGCGACAAGCCGACCTTCGTGTTCACCTCGCGAACGCTGCCGGCGCCCGAGGGAGCCGACGTCCGCTTCGTCGCAGGAGACGTCGCCGAACTGCTCCCGGCGATTCGCGAGGCCGCCGGCGGCGGTGACATCTGGGTGGTCGGCGGTGGGGACCTTGCCGGGCAGTTCCTCGATGCCGGGGTGCTGGACGAGATCAGGCTGTCGGTGGCGCCGGTCGCCCTGCGCGGGGGCGCGCCCCTGCTGCCCAGGAACGTGGGTTCCGAACGGCTCCGACTGATCTCGGCGAAGGCCTACGGCCAGTTCGCACGACTGATCTACGCGGTGGACTGAGATTTACCCAACAGGGGCCCTGCGGCGGAACGCTGGCGGGTCAGGCCAGCGCTTAGGAGTGCTCGGCGATGATCTTCTCGATCGCGCCGGCCGTGTTCGCGGCCTTGACGTTGTACTGCGCGACGGCGATCTTCCCCTTCTCGTCGATCAGGAACGTGGAACGGATCACGCCCTGGACGGTCTTGCCGTACATCTTCTTCTCGCCGAAGGTGCCCCACGCGGTGAGCACTTTCTTGTCCGGATCGCCGAGCAGGGGGAAGTTCAGCCCCTCGGCGTCGCGGAACTTCGCCAGCTTCTCCTGCTTATCCGGTGAGATGCCGACGACGTCGATCCCCGCGTCGTTGAGTCGGGCAAGGCTGTCCCGGAAGCTGCAGGCCTGCTTGGTGCAGCCCGGCGTCGAGGCCGCCGGGTAGAAATAGACGATCACCTTGCGGCCCTTGAAGTCCGACAGCTTGACGGTCTTGCCGTCCGGATCCGGCAGGCTGAACGCCGGTGCCTTGTCGCCTACTTCCAGTCGTGCTGATTCGGTCACTTCTGATCCCTTCCTCGGCTGTGGGCTGCCCCCTTTGACGTCTCTGGGGCCCGCGCTGATCTAGGGTAGATCGGCAGTGCCGCATCGCGGCGGGCGGAAGCGAGGACTCAAGTGGTGGACCGGGATCCCGAGGTCATCAAGCAGGAGATCGCCGCGGCTCGCGACCGTCTGGCCGTCACCGTCGATTCGCTGGCCGTGCGCGCCAATCCGCAGCGGGTCGCCGACGACCTCAAGGCGGCGGCGCTGCGTTTTCTCAAGCAACCCGCGGTGGCGGCGACGCTGGCCGGGTTGGGCGTGGTGACCGTGGTCATCGTCGTCCGGAGCATCCGCCGCTAGGACGTTGACGCCGGCCCAGTAGCCTCAGCCGCGGCCGCGGGGGGCTTGCCTGCATCCCGACGCGGCCGCAGGTGTGAACGCCCAGCGTCGTCGGATCGCCGTCATGACGGTCGGAGGGCGGACCTTCTGGCCCGGCTCGATCCGTCGCCATGATTCTCCCGTTGGTATCTGAGCTAACTCATTATTGATGCCTTCTCACGATAACATCGCTGATCAACGCATTAAAATGGTACGGAATCCCAGGATCAACGGATTACCAGTTATCTGATCCGGTTTGCCGATAGGCCGGCGATTTCCGGCCCCGCCCGGGTTTCTATAGTTCAGCCATGGCTATTGGCACCGGTGTGACCGCCATTGGCCCGCCCGACATCGCCGGCGTGCGGCGTTCCTTCGTCGTAGCGCGGGGAGTGCGGTTCCACGTCACCGAGGCGGGGCCGGAAGACGGCAGGCCGGTCATCGCGCTGCACGGGTGGCCGCAACACCACTGGGTGTACCGCGACCTGCTGGGCGACCCGCCGGACGGGCTGCGGATCATCGCCCCCGACCTTCCCGGCTACGGTTGGTCGGGGCCGGCGCCGCACCGGTGGGCCAAGGAAGACGTCGCCGCCGACGTGCTGGCCCTGATGGACGCGCTCGGGGTGGGTCGGGCGCTGCTGGTCGGCCATGACTGGGGTGGCTTCGTCGGCTATCGGATGGTGCTGGCGGCGCCGGAGCGGTTCGACGGCTGTCTGGTGTGCAATATGGCCCATCCCTGGCAGACCCCCCGCACGACGCTGCCGCACTTCTGGCGCTTCCTGGCCTATCAGCCGTTCGTGGCGAGCGTCGGCATGGCCCTGCAGCAACGCACGAAGTATCTGGAGCGGGTGATCTTCGGCTTCGGCCCCAAGGAGCAGCGGGTCGGGCGTGCCGCCGCGAAGGTTTACGCCGAGCGGTTCCGCGACCCGGTGTGCGCCCGGGCGGCCACCGACACCTACCGCACCTTCCTATTGCGCGAATTGCCCTCCGCGGCAAACACTCCCGAGCGGCGCCGCACGACCGTTCCGATCCGGGCGCTGTTCGGGATGGGGGATTTCGCCGTCCATCCCTCGCTCGCGTCGCCCGCAACCGCCAACGCCGACGACTACACGTTCGAACCGGTCGACGCCGGGCACTTCGTCATCGACGAGCGCCCGGACCTGGTGCGGGCGCGGCTGATCGCCTTAGCCGACGAGACCGCGTAGCCGTCGAAGGTCATATCGCGCTCATTGTCCCCGGCACACCGCGATCACGGTGACGTCGTCGGTGGGTGGCCGCTCCTTGGCCAGAATGCTGACCGCTGAACACAATTCGGACGGATCGGTATGTCGGCTGAGGAATGTGAAGGCATCTGCGGAAACCGCTTTGTCGCCCAGAAGGTCGAGCAGGCCGTCGGAGGCGATGACGAGCATGTCGCCGGATTCCATGACCAGCTCATGGGTGGTCCAGGTGCCGCCGATGTTGATGCCCAGTGGCAGATCGCCGCCCTTGAGGTCGTCGATCGCACCGGATCTGCGCAGCACCGCGGCAATCCCATGGCCGGCGTCGACGTACGTCAGCCTGCCCGTCGCGGTCTGCAGGCAGGCGTGGAAGAGGGTGACGAAGGTGTCGGTCGCCGCGAGATCGTCGGTCAACTGCTCGTCGACCGCGGAGACCTCGGCGGCCAGACCGCCGCTGCGCGCGGTGTGGTCGAAAGCGCGGGACGCGGCCCGCAGCGCGGAGCGCACGTTGGCAGCGACGATCGCCGGCCCCAGACCCTTGCCCATCACGTCGGCGACGGAGATGTTCAGTCCGCCCGGCACGGGATAGTGGTCGTAGAAGTCGCCCGCGACGGCGAAGGCCGGCTCGAACAGGGTGGCCACGGTGTACCCGGGCAGATCGCCCAGTGGCGGCGGCAGTAGCTGGTGCTGGACGTCGGCGGCGCGCTGCAGATCGTCGGTGCTCTCCAGCTCACGCTGCGCCCAGGCCGCCAACTCGGCGAAGGTGGCCCGGTCCTGAGTGCTCAGCCGGCGCGGCTCGGTGTCGTACACGCAGAAGGTGCCGACGGGGTGTCCGCCGGGCCCGTACAGGGGGAAGCCGGCGTAGAACCGCACCCCACCCTCGGTCGCGATCGCCGGCAGCGAAGCGAATTCCGAGTCGGTGAGGTCCTCGAAGATCAGGGCAGGATCCTCGGGTTCCCGATAGGCCCGTGCGATGGTCGCCCGGCATACCGACTCTTCGCGTGGGACGTTGAAATGCAGCTCATGGTCGGCGCTGAACTGTTTGCACCACTGGCGATCCCGGTCGATCAGGTTGATGGCCGACATCGGCACGCCCATCGCGACGCGAGCCATCCGGGTGATGTGGGCGAACCTGTCCTCCGGCGGAGAGTACAGGACGTGAAGCTGATCCAGTGACCGCAAGCGTTCGGCTTCGAGCTCCGGGGGAAGGGCGTAGGGATCCGGCTCTTCGCTCATCGCCGCGCGGTCCTTCCGACAGCAAACCGGACCCCGGCGCGCTTGCTCGGGCCGGCCGGGACCATCCCGACCCGAAGTGTAGAACGTCATTTGACATTCAGGAACGGAGTCCGGTCACCGGTCCGTCAGTCGAGGGGCGCGTCGGATCCCTGAGTGTGAGAACAAAAAACCCCTGCTCTGCAGGGGTTTTCAGTGCGCCGTCAGGGTTTCGAACCCCGGACCCGCTGATTAAGAGTCAGCTGCTCTACCAACTGAGCTAACGGCGCGTCTGAGCGACAATAACAGGCCCGCGCCGGTGAGGTGAAATCCATACCCCATATGGGCTGACCTGCGAAGTCGCGTGCTTCTTTGGGTCACCTTAGAATGACTTTGATTCCCCGGGCGCATTACGGCGCCCCTTGATTGCCAGGTTGGAGCCCGGATGCGCAACGTCGGACCGGCTTGCCGGTTGCGCCCCCGCACCTGGCTCGCGCTCCTCATGGTGATCGTTGCGATGGCGGGCCTCAGCGGCTGCGGTGGCCGCCAGTCCGGGATGGGGATCCTCGCCGACAAGGGCACCCCCTACAGCGACCTTCTGGTCCCGAAGCTCACCGCCAGCGTCAAGGACGGAGCGGTGGGCGTGCCCGTCGACCAGCCCGTCACCCTGACCGTCCAGGGCGGCGTCCTCGGGTCGGTCGCCATGATTGACGACGAGGGCGAGACGGTCAAGGGTGAGATCGGCCCTGACGGCCTCACCTGGTCTACCACCGATCCGCTCGGCTACAACAAGCACTACACCGTCACTGCGCAGTCGTTCGGCCTGGGCGGCGTCGCCACCGAGGCGATCAGTTTCAAGTCGCACTCGCCGGCCAATCTGACCATGCCCTACGTGTCTCCCGGCGGCGGGGCGGTGGTCGGCGTCGGTCAGCCGATCGCCATCCGCTTCGACGAGAACATCCCCGACCGGGCGGCCGCCGAGAAGGCGATCACGATCACGACCAGTCCGGCGGTCGAAGGCGCCTTCTACTGGCTGAGCAATCGGGAGGTGCGTTGGCGTCCGGAGAACTTCTGGGATCCGGGCACCACGGTCAACGTCAAGGTCAAGACCTTCGGCGTGGACCTCGGCAACGGCCTGTACGGCCAGGAGGACATCGACACGTCGTTCTCGATCGGGGACCGGGTGATCGCCACGGCCGACGACGCGACCAAGACGCTGACCATCCGGCGTAACGGCGAGGTTATCAAGACCATGCCGACCTCTATGGGTAAGGACGAGACGCCCACCAACAACGGCGTCTACATCATCGGCGACCGCTACCAGCACCTCATCATGGATTCCTCGACCTACGGCGTTCCGTCCAACTCTCCCAAGGGATATCGGCTCGAGGTGGATTGGGCGACGCAGATGTCCTACAGCGGCATCTACGTGCATTCGGCGCCCTGGTCGGTCGGTGCGCAGGGCAACGCCAACACCAGCCACGGCTGCCTCAACGTGAGCCCCGAGAACGCCGAGTGGTTCTACAACAACACCAAGCGCGGCGACGTGGTCCAGGTGTCGGGCACGATGGGGTCGACGCTGTCGGGCACCGAAGGCCTCGGTGACTGGAATATCCCGTGGTCGCAGTGGAAAGCGGGCAACTCCGGCCAATAATCCGGCGATGTGATATATCGGCCCCACTCAGGCTAGTCTCAGGTGTGGTCTATATCTCGGCCGCCACGACGATGGGAGAGGGCTCATGGAGATTTCAGTTCGCTCGTACTTGACCGCGGGGACGGCCGCCGTCGTCGGTGCCGCCGCCATCGGTCTTTCTCCTGCTCTGCCCGCTCCGGACCTGCGGGCGGCGGCTCTGCCGGCGCCGGTGGTCGCCGAGATTGCGCTGACCGGAACCACCGTCCCGTGGGAAGCGATCATCGCGGTGGTGAAGGCGTTGTCCACGGGTGGCTCGCTTCAGGGTGGCATCACCTCGCTGATCGGCTCGATCGGCACGGAGTTCGCCAAGGAGGCTCTGCCGGTCGTCAGCGCATTCGCAGGCGACGTGGTGAAGTACCTCGCGACCACGGTGTTGACCGGGCCCGGTATCGACCTGCAAGCGGTCTTGACGACCGTCGCCGCCGCTATCGCGAGCGGCAACATCGGCGGTGTGGTCAAGGCGCTGACATCCGGGCTGTCCGTCTCGCTGAGCCAGATCACCAAACTGCTGTTCACCCCGGAATTCGAGTCGTTCATCGTGACGAAGGCCGGCACGGTGCTCGGTGCGCTGCCGGAGATTCTTCGGTCGGCGGTGCAGAAGGTGGTCGGTATCGACATCAAGCCCCTGGTCGACCTGCTGGCGGGTCTGATCTCGAAGATCCTCCCGGGGGTTCTTCCCGGCGCCGCGGTGACGGCTCCGCGCGCGCTGGCTGCCGCCGCGGTTTCCGCGCCGGCCGTCGTCAGCCTGGCTGCCCCGGCTGCCGCCGCGGCGGTTGAGGCCCCGGCGGCTCCTGAAGCCGTTGCCGCACCGGCTGCGCCGGCTTCGTCGGACAAGGCTGCGGCCACCGAGTCGGCCCCGGCTGCGCAGAGCGCGCCCGAGTCGGCCCCGGCTGCGCAGAGCGCGCCCGAGTCGGCCCCGGCTGCGCAGAGCGCGCCCGAGTCGGCCCCGGCTGCGCAGAGCGCGCCCGAGTCGGCCCCGGCTGCCGAAGCCGCCCCGGCTGTCGAGGTTGCGCCCGAGGTCACCGCCGTCACGGAGGTTCCGGCGGTTGCGGCTTCCGATCCCGTCACATCGGTGTCGACCTCTGCGGCTGAGGCCTCGGCGGCTCCGGAGGAGAGTGCTCCTGCCCCGGCGCGCAAGCGGTTGACGAAGTCGGGAGCGCGGGGCGGTGACGCGGCGAAGTCGGCAGCGTCGAGTGCCCCGTCCGGTCGGGGATAAACACCCCTGAAAAGCGGTTCTCGCTTTCCAAACGGATAGCGCATGCGCATCCCGTGTCGACAGAGGTTTGAGGGACGCCTCGAGATCTCGCCGGCGACCACGCCTGTGCGACTCGTCGATCATGAAGGCGCGCTCGTGGCGGTCGGTGTGACGGGAGGTTCGCTTGCCGGCTGCTCACCCAGTCGTGAATCTGCCACGGGGCTGGGCTTCCCGTGATTGAGTCGACGGTGACCCGAGCGCCGACTGACCCAAGCCAAGGTGGTGGCCGTGCAACCCAATTCAATGGACCCCGTCGCGCAGGAACGCCTCTCCCACGCCGGCAAGGTCTTCACATCCGACCTGTCTATCAACGAGTTCGCCCTGCTCCGCGGCGCCGGCTTCGAGCCGATCGACCTGGTCATGGGCGTGTCGGTCTACCACGTCGGCTTCCAAACCACCGGCCTGCGCCAGCAGGGCGAACTGGCCGTCCTGACCGAGGCGACCTACCGGGCCCGCTGGAACGCTATGGCCCGCATGCAGGCGGAGGCCGACGCCCTGCAGGCAGACGGGATCGTCGGCGTGCGCCTGGAGTGGCGCCCTCAGGGCGAGAACGGACAACACCTGGAGTTCATCGCGGTCGGAACCGCAGTGCGCTATACCGCCCAGCCCGGCATCTACCGGCGCGCCAACGGGCAGGCATTCAGCAGCCACCTCAGTGGCCAGGACATGATCACCCTGCTGCGCTCCGGCTACGCCCCGGTCGCCTTCGTCATGGGCAACTGCGTCTATCACGTTGCGGTACAAGGCTTCATGCAAACCCTTCGTCAGATCGGGCAGAACACCGAAATGCCGCAGTGGACGCAGGGCAACTACGAATCGCGCGAACTCGCGATGTCGCGGATGCAGGCCGAAGCCGAGCGTGACGGCGCCGAAGGCGTGGTCGGAGTCCACTTCCGGATCGAAAACTACGTTTGGGGTGCCCACACCGTGGAGTTCTACACGGCTGGCACCGCGGTCCGGCCGACCGGACATACCGAAACCATCACCCCCCAATTCGTCCTGCCCATGGGCGACTGATGGGCCTTGATCACCACCGCGTGAGTAAGACGGTTAGCGGCGCACTTTCGGGGCCCGGCGGGGTCGCTCTGGTGGTCAAGATCTTCGCCGGGCTTCCCGGCGTCACTCACACCCCCGCCCGGCGTGGCCTGTTCTCCAAGTCGCCGGAACGGATCCAGATCGGCGACTGGCGCTACGAGCTGGCCTCCGACGGGCGCCTACGCGTGGCCCATCTGGTGCACGGCATCGTGATCGCCGAGGAATCCCTCGATGCCGCAGTGGTCGGCCCGCACATCAGCCGCGCCCTCGGCCAAGTCGTCAACCAGTACGGAGAGACGATCCTGCCCAGCATCGACGCGGCACTCGAAGCCTTGTCGGCCAGTAACGGCTAATGGGATTCAGATGGTACTCTGCTCCCATGGAGGCGGTCATAGACTCGGGGGGGCGCGTCGTCCTGCCCAAGCAACTGCGCGATGCGTTGGGGCTGACTCCGGGATCGACGGTCGACATCTCGGCGTATGGGGATGGACTGCGGATCGTGCCAGGTGGCCGTACAGCCCGTGTTGAGCGAGATGCGCACGGGCGCTTGATAGCCCGCTCAGACACCGAGGTCACCGACGAGACGATGTTCGCCTTGATCGACTCCGTGCGCCGTTGACAACGGCGGCGTTCACGGCGATCGACACCAGCGTCGCGATACCGCTCCTGGTTACTTCACACCCGCACCACGTGCCGGTGATCGAGTGGGCGCGAGGCCGGACCTTGGGCCTCTGCGGGCACGCCCTGACCGAGACCTACTCCGTTCTGACCCGGCTGCCGGGTGACGCCCGGGTCGCCCCCGCCGATGCCGTCGCCCTGATCGACGACAACTTTCCCGCCCCCGCCCAACTCGGTGCTCGAGCCTCCCGGTCGGCCTATCGTGAGTTCGCGCGACGGGGCGTCGCCGGCGGGGCGGCATATGACGGGTTGATCGCGCTGGCAGCGCGCGAACACGGCGTCGTTTTGGCGACGCGAGATGCCCGCGCCCGGTCCACCTACGAGGCGCTCGGCGCAACCACCGAGGTCATCGCGTCCTGAAGCCGGAAAAACCGCCCCTGTCCTTTCGGGCAGGAGCGGTTTTTCCGCGTTGGGGTGGCTGACGGGACTCGAACCCGCGACAGCCAGGATCACAACCTGGTGCTCTACCAACTGAACTACAGCCACCATCACCGCCGCAGCGGCGTGGTCGATATTAGCCGGTTTCGCCCTCGACGGCCGAATCGAATTCCTCGTCGTTGCCCAACGGGCGGTCCAGTTCGGCCACTGCCTCGGCGATCTCGCTGGTAGACGGCCCGGGTAGCGGGACGAACGCCGTCCGCCGGTAGTACTTCAACTCCTTGATCGACTCCCGGATGTCGGCCAGCGCCCGGTGGGCCAGGCCCTTTTCCGGCTGCCCGTAATAGATCCGCGGGTACCAGCGCCGGCAGAGCTCCTTGATGGAACTCACGTCGATCATCCGGTAGTGCAGGAAGTCGTCGAGGGCGGGCATGTCCCGGGCGATGAATCCGCGGTCGGTGGCGATCGAATTCCCTGCCAGCGGAGCGGTTTTCGCGGACCTGACGTGACCGCGGATGTAATCCAGAACCATCTTCTCGGCGGTGGCGATGTCGACGGTGGAGGCCCGCACCTCCTCGATGAGACCGGACCGCTTGTGCATCTGGGCCACGACTTCGACCATGTTGTCCAGGGCGGCGTCGTCGGTGTGGATCACGACGTCCACCCCCTCGCCCAGGATGTTCAGGTCGGCGTCGGTCACCAGCGCCGCGATCTCGATGAGCCGGTCCGATCGCAGGTCCAGGCCCGTCATCTCACAGTCGATCCACACCAATTCGTCGCGCACAGCGATCCACCCTAGGCGCACGTCGCCCAGTAGTGTTTGACGGGCAAATTCGAACGACCGAATCCGAGCTCTCCAGGAAGGTTCTGCCATGACCGAAGCGACAGCGACTCCTGCTCAGCAGATCGCCGCCGGCTACGACACCACGGGGCAGGCGCTGGAACTGGGTTCGGTGATGGTCGCCGGGACGTGCGACCCGACTGCACGGATCCGCATTCCGCTGGCCATGATGAACCGCCACGGACTGGTGGCCGGCGCCACCGGCACCGGCAAGACCAAGACGTTGCAGTTGATCGCCGAACAGCTCTCCGCCGCCGGTGTGCCCGTGGTGATGGCCGACTTCAAGGGCGATCTGTCGGGCCTGTCGCGGCCCGCCGAATCGAACGACAAGATCGTGGCGCGCGCCCAGGACACCGGCGACGACTGGGTGGGCACACCGTTCCCGGTGGAGTTCCTGTCGCTGGGCACCGGAGGCCTCGGCATTCCGGTGCGGGCGACGATTTCCGCCTTCGGCCCGATCCTGCTGTCGAAGGTGCTGGGGCTCAACCAGAATCAGGAATCCAGCCTCGGTCTGATCTTCCACTACGCCGACCAGCAGGGCCTACCGCTGCTGGACCTCAAGGACCTGCGGTCGGTGATCACCTTCCTGACCAACACCGACGAGGGCAAGGCCCAGCTGAAAAGCCTCGGTGCGGTGTCCAGTCAGACCGCCGGTGTGATCCTGCGCGCCCTGATCAACCTGCAAGCCGAGGGCGGCGACACCTTCTTCGGCGAGCCCGAACTCGAGCCCGCCGACCTGATCCGTGTCGACGCTCAGGGAAAGGGCATCATCAGCCTGTTCGAACTCGGCGACCAGGCCGCCCGGCCGGTGATGTTCTCCACGTTCCTGATGTGGGTGCTGGCCAACCTGTTCAACGAACTGCCCGAGGTCGGCGACGTCGACAAGCCCAAACTGGTGTTCTTCTTCGACGAGGCGCATCTGCTGTTCAAGGACGCCTCCAAGGCCTTCCTCGACCAGGTCGAGCAGACGGTCAAGCTGATCCGCTCCAAGGGGGTCGGCGTGTTCTTCTGCACCCAGTTGCCCACCGACGTGCCCAATGCGGTGCTCTCCCAACTGGGCGCGCGCGTTCAGCACGCGCTGCGCGCCTTCACCCCCGACGATCAGCAGGCGCTGGCCAAGACCGTACGCACCTATCCCAAGACCCAGTTCTACGATCTGGCAACGGATCTCACGTCGCTGGGCATCGGCGAGGCGATCGTCACGGTGCTCTCCGAGCGTGGCGCGCCGACGCCGGTCGCGTGGACCAGGCTACGATCCCCGCGCTCGCTGATGGACACCATCGGGCCCGACTACATCAAGGCCGCCGCGCAGGCGAGCCCGTTGTTCCTCAAGTACGGCGCGACGGTCGACCGTGAGTCGGCCTACGAGATGCTGGCCGCAAAAATGGCTCCGCCGCCGTCGGAACCCGCCGAGGCCGACGCCGGCGTCGGCGGCGTCTCCATCGATCTGCCGCCGATTCCGACCGGGATCGACCTCCCGCCGATGCCGGCGCCGGTGGATAAGGCCGAACCCGGCATGCTCGAGCAGATGATGGACAACCCGGCGTTCAAGAGCGCCATGCGCTCGGCCGGCACGGTGATCGGGCGGGAGATCACCCGCAGCATCTTCGGGACGGGACGTCGGAGGCGGCGTTAGGTCACTGGTCTGACCACTTGACCTCTGGCCGCTGAACCGGCATGCTGCCGGTATGGCCCTTCAGCCGATCAACCGCCGCTCGGTTCCCGAGGACGTCTTCGAGCAGATCCTCGCCGAGGTGCTCAGCGGTGAGATGGCGCCGGGGGAGTCGCTGCCCAGCGAGCGCCGCCTGGCCGAGGTTCTGGGCGTCTCCCGACCGGCGGTTCGCGAGGCTCTCAAGCGGGTCGCCGCGGCCGGGCTGGTCGAGGTCCGGCAGGGGGACGCCACCACGGTCCGCGACTTCCGCCGCCATGCCGGACTGGACCTGTTGCCCCGGCTGCTGCTGCGCGACGGCCGGCTCGACGTCTCGGTGGTGCGCAGCATCCTCGAAGCCCGCCTGCACAACGGGCCCAAGGTCGCCGAACTTGCGGCCGAGCGCCGGCCCGACGGCCTGGTGGTCCGGCTGGAGGAGTCCATCGCCGACCTCGAAGCCGATGCCGACCCGGTGGGTCAACAGCGGCATGCACTCGCCTTCTGGGATCACATCGTCGACGGCGCCGACTCCATCGTCTTCCGGTTGATGTTCAACACCCTGCGGGCCGCCTACGAACCGGCGCTGCCCGCCCTGGCCACCATGATGTCCGCCGAGGTCGGCAACATCGCGGCCTACCGCACCCTGGCCAGTGCCGTGCTGGCCGGTGAGCCCGCGGCCGCCGAGGCGGCCGCCCGCAACCTTCTCGAGCCGGCTACCGAGACCCTGCTCGCCGCACTGACCGCAATGGAGGAATCACAATGAGCCGAACGCGGCCCGAACGCCGGGGCGTCACCCTCGCCGATGCCGTCCGCGAATTCTGGCGTCACCCGACACCGTGGCTGCTGTCGTTGGCGTTCGTCATCTCGCTGGCGGCACGCTTCGTCGTGGGTGACTGGCGCCCGAGTGACGCGGTGCTGCCACTCGTCGTGCTGGCGGTATTTCCGTTCGTGGAGTGGATGATTCACGTCTTCGTGCTGCACTGGCGCCCGCGCCGCATCGCCGGGCTGATGGTCGATCCGATGCTCGCGCGCAAGCACCGCGAGCATCACGCCGACCCGCGCATCACCAAGCTGATCTTCATCCCGCTGCAGTCGCTGTTCGGCGCGTTCGGCGCCGCTCTGGTCACCGCGTTCCTGATCATCCCGCGCCTCGGGCTGGGCCTGACCTTTCTGGTGGTGGTGTTCGGGATCGGTGTGATCTACGAGTGGAGTCACTACCTGGTGCACACCGACTACAAGCCCAAGTCGTGGTTCTACCGGACGATGTACCGCAACCACCGGTGGCATCACTTCAAGAACGAGCACTACTGGTTCGCCGTGACCACGCCGGGTCTGGCCGACCGGGTTCTGGGCACCTACCCGGATCCCTCGTCGGTTCCGACGTCGCCGACGGCGAAGAACCTGCACGCGGCGAAAACGCCTGCGGGACAGTTGGGTTAGACCGCCCCGCGGAAGCCCCGCCGCCGCACCGGCTCCCGCCTACTCCCCGCCGAGCTTCTTGTAGACCAGCCCGACGATCGGCGTGACGATCGCCCGCGGCGCGTAGCCGCTTGCCACCGACATGGCCTTGGAGGTCACGCCGGGCACCACGCGCATCTTGTTGCGCTCCAGGCTGTCCAGTGACAGCTGCGCGGTGTGCTCCACCGAGATCCACAGAAAATCCGGAATCAGCTTGTCCACCAACGACGGATCCTCGGGCATCTCCGCGCGTACCGGTCCGGGCGCCAGCAGCGTGACATGCACTCCGCTGTGCACCAACTCGCCCCGCAACGATTCGCTGAACGTGTTGACGAACGCCTTGGTCGCGGCATAGGTGGCGTTGTTGGGAATGGGTGAGTTGCCGGCCGCCGACCCGGAGATCAGGATGCCGCCGGCCTGTTTGGCCAGCATCCCCGGCAGCACCGCGAGCACCAGGTCGTGCACGCCGAGGACGTTGAGTTGCACCTGCGCCTTCTCGCCCTCCGGGTCCAGTTTGGCCACCGGCCCGAACGTCGCAGTGCCCGCATTGGCGCAGAGGATCGAGATGTCCCGCCCCGCGAGTTCGTCGGCCAGCTGACGGCGCTGGCCCGGGTCGGCCAGGTCCACCGCGCGCACCTCGACCGTCACGCCGTAGCGCCGGGTAAGCCGGTCGGCGAGGCCGTCGAGCACCTCGCGCCGGCGAGCGGTGACGATGAGGTGATGGCCGCGGGCGGCCAGTTCGGTGGCCAGGGCCTCGCCGATGCCCTGCGAGGCACCGGTGACGACGGCCCGGGCGTCCGGGGAGGGCATGGGGACTGGCATGCGGTCATCGTAGGCGCGGTGGATAGGGTGGCCCGCATGCGCAGCGCCGGGACGCCCGAGCCGACGGCGGTGCCGACACCCCCGCGGTCCAAGGTCGCCGCGTGGGCGCTGTGGGACTGCGGGTCCACCGGCCTCAACGCCATTGTGGCGACGTTCGTCTTCTCGGTGTACCTGACCGGGACCGTCGGAGTCGACCTGCCCGGGGACACCTCCCCGGCCAGCTGGTTGGGCCGGGCCCTGACCATCTCCGGTCTGGCGGTGGCCTTCCTGGCACCGCTCGTCGGCGTCGTCGTTCAGGTTCCCCGTCGCCGCCGGGTCGCGTTGACGGTCCTGACGGCTCTGGCGGTGACGTTCACCGCCCTGATGGTCTTCATCCGGGCCGATCCGCACTACCTGGCGCCGGGCCTTGCCCTGCTGGCGCTGACCGCGGCCTGCGGCGACCTGGCCAGCGTTCCCTACAACGCGATGCTGCGTCAGCTGTCCACACCGCAGACCGCGGGCCGCATCTCCGGGCTGGGCTGGGCGGCGGGCTTCACCGGCAGCGTCCTGCTCCTGCTGCTGATCTACACCGGCTTCATCATGGGCGACGGGCCGACCCGCGGCCTGCTGCACGTGTCGGTGGCCGACGGGTGGAACGTCCGCGCGGCCATGCTCATGGCGGCCTGCTGGCTGGCGGTGCTGGCGCTGCCGCTGTTGTGGACGGCCCACACCCTGGCTGCCGGACCCGAGGGCGAAGCGCCGCCTCGCGGGCTCTTCGGTGCCTACCGGCAGCTGTGGGCGGACCTGCGCGAAGAGTGGCGGCGCGATCGCAACTTCGTCTACTACCTGCTGGTCAGCGCGGTGTTCCGGGACGGTCTGGCCGGCATCTTCGCGTTCACCGCCGTGCTCGGCGTCAGCGTCTACGGAATCTCGCAGGCCGATGTCCTGGTCTTCGGGGTGGTCGCCTCGACGGTGGCCGCGGTGGGGGCGGTGCTGGGTGGCCGGCTCGACGACCGGTTCGGCGCCAAGCCGGTCATCGTGACGGCCCTGACCGTGTTGCTGATGGTCGGCGTGGCACTGCTGGCACTCTCCGGTCCGACCGCCTTCTGGGTGTGCGGCCTCGGACTCGCCCTGTTCGTCGGCCCCGTCCAGTCCTCGGCGCGCACACTTCTGCTGCGGATGACCGGCAAGGGCAAGGAGGGTGTCGCCTTCGGTCTCTACACCATGACCGGCCGGGCGGTCGCGTTCGTCGCGCCCTGGCTGTTCTTCGTCTTCGTCGACTTCTTCCACGCCGACCGGGCCGGACTGGCGGGCGTGCTCCTCGTCGTCGCGGCCGGGCTGGCCGGAATGTTGCTGGTGCGCGTCCCCGCGGATCGACCGGGCGGGCGCGCCGCGGCCTAAGCCACCCCGGTGCAGATGGTCAGACCGCGGCCGGTGCGCTGCCGGATCTGGGCGCCGTTCACCGAGACGGTGCAGGTGACGTCACGGCCGACGTTGACCACCGCGACGCTGGCCGAGTTCCGGGCCGGCGCCGAGAGACTTACTTCCTTGCTCCACGGCAGTGCGACGTTGAACTCCGTCTGCATGACGCCGCCCGTGTCGACATAGGTGATGTTGATGGCCCGGCCCTCGCCCGAGACGGAGTAGACCACCGTCTCCGTTCCGGCCGGCGTGGGCGCGGGTGCCTCCGAGTCGGTCGGCTCCACCGATTCCGTCGGCAGCGGCGCCGACGACGTGGTGGGAACCGGCATCGGGACGCGCGTCGGCGTAGTCGGCGGCTGCGTCCGCGTCGTCGTGGTGCTCGGGATCCTGCTCGTGGTGGTCGGAGTGGTCTCCGGCGGAGCCACCACCGTGGACTCCCGGGAGTTGCTGCTGACGATCACCAGGGCCAGCACCAGGCCGGCGACCAGGAGCACGGCGGCGGTGGCGGCGATCCACAACCAGCGCGGGGACTTCGGCGGTTCGGGGGGCGGGGGCGGCGCCGCGGGATATCCCGGACCGGCCTGCCAGACCGGCGGCAACTGCTCGGTCGGCCGCGTCATCGGATTGCCGTAGCCCTGGTATGTCGGACCCCAGTACTGGCCCGAATACTGACCCGAATAGGCGGGATCGGTATTGGGCGGATAGCCGTAACCGGCCTGCGTGGGGTCCGACCATTCCGGACCGCGTGGGTTGCTCATTCCCGCCTCACGCCATGCAGGCTACCGGCTTCTTGCACCACCCCGCCGTTGCCGCCGCTGTTTAAAGAAGTTTCGTTCGGGTAAGCCCCGTTTGCCAGTAGTCCTAACGTGCTGGGGATTCTCGGTTCAGTCGGACGCCCGGTGACCGGCCGCCGCTACTGGTATCGACCGGCGGGCCGGATCAGCCGACAGGGCCGCGACGGTCATGGCCCGCAAGACGTCGCGCGACTGATCCCGGCCGGCCCCACGCACGCTGTGCGGGGTTGAGTTGAGCAGACCGAAGGTGGCATGCGCCATCACCCGCGCCCGGTCTTCGTCGAGCCGGGGATGGGCTTCCCGCAGCACTCCCACCCAGGTCTCGACGTAGCCGCGCTGCGCACGCCGCACCTGCCGCTGGGCTGCCGCAGGAAGATTCGCCAGGTCGCGATCCTGAATCCGGATGAGATCCGGTTCGTTGAGGGCGAAATCGAGGTGGAAGTCGATGAGGCCGTCCAGGGCGGCCGCGGCGTCCTTCGCGTCGGTCACCACCGTCCGGCCACCCGACTGCAGCCGGGTGCTGATGCCGACCAGCAGTTCGACCAGCAGCGCCTCCTTGTTCGGGAAGTGGCGGTAGATCGCCGGACCGCTGACCCCGGCCGCAGCACCGATGTCCTCCAACCGCACCGCCAGGAAGCCCCGTTCGGCGATCAGTTGCTCGGCCGCCGACAGCAGCGCGGAGCGCCGGTCGGACTTCTGCCGACCACGCCGGGTCAGTTCGGTGCCAGTCATGAGTTAATCTTCACTAACCTAACATCAGTTAGCGGTCATTAACCAAAGGTGAGTCGATGGCATCACCCAACCGCGAGGCGCACCTGCAACTGGTCGCCGAGCTCCGGGAGAAACTGGCGGCCGCCGCGCCCGGCGGTCCACCCAAGGCCCGCGAGCGTCACGTCGGCCGCGGCAAGCTGCTGCCCCGGGACAGGGTGGACGGCCTCCTCGATCCCGGCAGCCCGCTGCTGGAGATCGCCCCGCTGGCCGCCGACGGCTTGTACGACGACGAGTGCCCGGCGGCCGGGATCATCGTCGGGATCGGCCGGGTCTCGGGCCGGGAGTGCATGATCGTCGCCAACGATGCGACAGTCAAAGGGGGCACCTACTACCCGGTGACGGTGAAGAAGCATCTGCGTGCCCAGGAGATCGCCGCGCAGAACCGCCTGCCGTGCATCTATCTGGTGGACTCCGGCGGGGCCTTCCTGCCACGCCAGGACGAGGTCTTCCCGGACCGCGACCACTTCGGCCGGATCTTCTTCAACCAGGCGACCATGAGCGCCGCCGGAATCCCGCAGATCGCCGCGGTGCTCGGATCCTGCACCGCCGGAGGCGCTTACGTGCCGGCGATGAGCGACGAGACGGTGATCGTCCGCAACCAGGGCACGATCTTCCTCGGCGGCCCGCCACTCGTGAAAGCGGCCACCGGCGAGGTCGTCACCGCCGAGGACCTCGGCGGGGGGGACCTGCACGCCAAGACCTCGGGGGTGGTCGATCACCTGGCCCGCGACGACCGCGACGCGTTGCGCATCGTCCGCGACATCGTCGCCACCCTCGGCCCGCGCCCGGCGGCGCCCTGGGACGTCCGGCCGCCCGAGGACCCGATCGCCGATCAGCAGGAGTTGTACGACGTCGTGCCGGCCGACGCGCGGGTGCCCTACGACGTCCGCGAGGTGATCACCCGCATCGTCGACGCGGGCGACTTCACCGAATTCAAGGCCGAATACGGCAGCACCCTGGTGACCGGCTTCGCCCGGATCCACGGCCACCCCGTCGGCATCGTGGCGAACAACGGAGTGCTGTTCGCCGAATCCGCGCTCAAGGGAGCGCATTTCATCGAGCTGTGCGACAAGCGCGTCATCCCGCTGGTCTTTCTGCAGAACATCACCGGCTTCATGGTCGGCCGCGACTACGAGGCGGGCGGCATCGCCAAGCACGGCGCCAAGATGGTGACGGCGGTGGCGTGCGCACGGGTGCCCAAGCTGACGGTGGTCATCGGCGGCTCCTACGGCGCCGGCAACTACTCGATGTGCGGCCGGGCCTACTCGCCGCGGTTCCTCTGGATGTGGCCCAACGCCCGGATCTCGGTGATGGGCGGCGAGCAGGCCGCCGCGGTGCTGGCCACCGTCCGCGGGGACATGAGCGACGAGGAGACCGAGGCGTTCAAGGCTCCCATCCGCGCGCAGTACGAGGAGCAGGGCAACCCGTACTACTCCACCGCACGGCTCTGGGACGACGGCGTCATCGACCCGGCCGACACCAGAACCGTTCTGGGCCTTGCTCTCTCGGTTACGGCCAACGCGCCGCTGGAACCGGTCTCCTACGGCGTCTTCCGGATGTGACAGTGAACACCGAATCGATCACCACCCAGCCCTTCTCGACGGTTCTCGTCGCCAACCGCGGCGAGATCGCCGTTCGGGTGATCCGCACCCTGCGGAAGATGGGCATCCGTTCCGTCGCGGTCTACAGCGACGCCGACGCCGCCGCCCGGCACGTCAAGGAGGCCGATATCGCGGTCCGGATCGGACCGCCGCCCGCCCGGCAGAGCTACCTCGACATCGACGCGGTCGTGGCCGCGGCCGTCCGCACGGGAGCCCAGGCGGTGCACCCCGGATACGGATTCCTCTCCGAGAACGCCGATTTCGCGGCCGCGCTGCAGTCGGTCGGCGTGGTCTTCATCGGGCCGCCGGCCGCCGCGATCGCCACGATGGGCGACAAGATCGCAGCCAAGGCGGCGGTCTCGGCCTTCAGCGTGCCGGTCGTTCCCGGGATCGCCGAACCCGGTCTCGCCGATGCCGACCTCATCGGCGCGGCGGTCGCCGTGGGCTTCCCGGTTCTGGTCAAGCCGTCGGCCGGCGGCGGGGGGAAGGGGATGCGCCGCGTCGACGGTCCGGCCGACCTCCCGGCCGCGCTGGCCTCCTCCCGCCGCGAGGCGGCGGCCGCGTTCGGTGACGACACCCTGTTCCTCGAACGTTTCGTGTTGCGGCCCAGGCATATCGAGGTGCAGGTGCTCGCCGATGCGCACGGCAACATGCTGCACCTGGGGGAGCGGGAATGCAGTCTGCAGCGCCGGCACCAGAAGGTGATCGAGGAGGCGCCGTCGGCCCTGCTGGACGCCGCCACCCGGGCCCGGATCGGCGCAGCCGCGTGCGACACCGCCCGCAGCGTCGACTACGTCGGCGCAGGCACCGTCGAGTTCATCGTCTCCGCCGACCGGCCCGACGAGTTCTTCTTCATGGAGATGAACACCCGGCTGCAGGTGGAGCACCCGGTCACCGAGATGGTCACCGGCTGGGACCTGGTGGAGTGGCAGGTTCGCATCGCCGCGGGTGAGAAGTTGCCGGTCACCCAGAACGAGATCACGCTCAACGGCCACGCCATCGAGGCCCGCGTGTACGCCGAGGACCCGGCGGCGGGCTTCCTGCCCACCGGCGGTCCGGTCCTGGCCGTGGTCGAGCCGACGGGCGCCGGGGTGCGGGTCGATTCCGGCCTCATCCCCGGGATGACGGTGGGCACCGACTACGACCCCATGCTGGCCAAGGTGATCGTCCACGCCGACGACCGCGCCGCGGCGCTGAGCGGCCTCGACGGAGCGCTCAGCCGCACCGGTGTACTCGGTGTGGGCACCAACATCGACTTCCTGCGATTCGTGTTGTCCGACAACGACGTCGCCGCCGGCGAGCTCGACACCGAACTGCTGGAGCGTCTGCACTACATCGCGCCGGACGTCGACGACGAGGCGTTCATCGCCGCGGCGATCTATCGGTGGTTGCGCACCTGGCCCGATGCGTCTGCCGATCTCTGGGACATTCCCAGCGGCTGGCGGGTGGGCGAGCACGCCGGCTGGACCATCCGGCTCAGCGGCGGCGAGCGGACCGACCACGTCCACATCGTCGGAACACCCCGGCGCGCCGAGGTGTGGGTCGAGGGAGGCAAACGCCGATCGTTCACAGCCTCTCTGGACGACGGACGCCTGACGCTCACCCTCGACGACATCGGGTGCGAGTTCCTGGCAGCCGAATACCGCCACCAGATCTGGCTCACCGGGGAATTTGGCACCGTCATGCTCGAGGAGGTGCGGGAGGCGCCCGCCCGCCCGGACGACGAACACGAAGGCGACGCCGATATCGTCAGTCCGATGCCCGGAGCCGTTGTCGCGGTGGGCGTTTCCGACGGCGCGACAGTCGAGGCGGGTGAGGTCGTCGTCGCCGTCGAAGCCATGAAGATGGAACATTCGCTGCGCTCGCCGGTGGCCGGCGTGGTGCAGCTACTCGTCGCGGTCGGCGATCAAGTCAAGGTCGGCCAGCCGCTGGCCCGCATCACCGCTCATACGGAAGGACCCTGAGGATGACCGAGTTTCTCTCCACCGCAACACTTCCCGACGAATACCAGCAGCTGGCCAAGACCGTCCGCGACTTCGCGCGCGAGGTGGTCGCACCGGTCTCCGCCCGGCACGACGCCGAGCATTCCTTCCCCTACGAAGTGGTCGCCGGGATGGCCGAAATGGGCTTGTTCGGCCTGCCCTTCCCCGAGGAGTACGGCGGGATGGGCGGGGACTACTTCGCGCTCTGCCTCGCGCTGGAGGAACTCGGCAAGGTCGACCAGAGTGTGGCCATCACCCTGGAGGCCGGCGTATCACTCGGCGCGATGCCCGTCTACCGCTTCGGCACCGATGCGCAGAAGCAGGAGTGGCTGCCGTCCCTGACCGGCGGCACGGCGCTGGGTGCGTTCGGGCTGACCGAAGCCGGTGGCGGCACCGACGCCGGTGCGACGCGGACGACCGCCCGGCTCGACGACGGCCACTGGGTGCTCAACGGCTCCAAGCAGTTCATCACCAACTCCGGGACCGACATCACGCGTCTGGTCACCGTCACCGCCGTCACCGGGACCGACGGTGACCGTCGGGAGATCTCCGCCATCATGATCCCTGTTCCCGCAGCGGGTTTCACGGTCGAACCGGCGTACGACAAGGTGGGCTGGAACGCCTCGGACACCCACCCGCTGTCCTTCACCGATGTGCGGGTGCCGGAGGAGAACCTGCTGGGCGAGCGCGGCCGCGGCTACGCGAACTTTCTCCGGATTCTCGACGAGGGGCGGATCGCCATCGCCGCAGTGGCCACCGGGGCGGCCCAGGGGTGTGTCGACGAGTGCGTGAAGTACGCAGGGGAGCGAACGGCATTCGGCCGGCCGATCGGGCGCTACCAGGCCATCGAGTTCAAGATCGCCCGCATGGAGGCGCGGGCCCACGCCGCGCGGACCGCCTACTATGACGCGGCCGCGCTGATGCTGGCGGGCAAGCCGTTCAAGAAGCAGGCCGCGATCGCGAAGCTGGTCGCCAGTGAGGCCGCGATGGACAACGCCAGGGACGCCACCCAGGTCCACGGCGGCTACGGATTCATGAACGAGTACCCGGTGGCGCGGCACTACCGGGACAGCAAGATCCTCGAAATCGGCGAGGGCACAAGTGAAGTCCAGCTGATGCTGATCGCACGGGAGATGGGGATCGGGTAAGCCGTTTTTGTCGGTACCCATCCCTACTATCGAAATATGTTCGATGGTCTGATATGGGATCCGCCGCCGCCGGACGCCGGTGAGGCCGAGTTGGTGGCGGGCATCGCCACGCTGGAGCGCCTCAAGGCTGCCGCAGCGGCTCGTCAGGCGCGATTGGCCGCTGCGCTCGACGCCGCCCGCAGATCTGCGGAAGCCGCGATCGGCATGCCTGCCGCACGGCGGGGCCGAGGCGTGGCAGCCGAGGTCGCGTTGGCCCGCCGGGACTCGCCGGCTCGCGGTGGCCGCCACCTCGGGTTCGCCAAGGCGCTCGTTCATGAAATGCCGCACACGCTTGCCGCGTTGGAAGCCGGGGTCCTGTCGGAGTGGCGGGCCACCATCGTTGTCCGGGAGTCCGCCTGCCTAGACGTCGACGACCGGCGCCGACTCGACGCCGAACTGTGTTCGGATGTCACGGAACTGGACGGCGTGGGTGACGCGGCGTTAGCGGCTGCCGCCAAAGCGATCGCCTATCACCTGGATCCGCACGCGGTGGTGGACCGCTCCGCTCGGGCCGCCGAGGACCGCACGGTGACGATCCGGCCGGCCCCCGACACCATGACGTATGTGACGGCGCTGCTTCCGGTGGCGCAGGGTGTTTCGGTCTACGCCGCGCTGAAGCGTCAGGCGGATACAACGTGCGACGGACGTTCCCGGGGACAGGTGATGGCCGACACCCTCGTCGAGCGCGTCACCGGTCGGCCTGCCGCGCAGCCTGTTCCGGTGTCGGTGAACGTGGTCATCTCCGACCAGGCGCTGCTCGGGGCCGAGAACGCCGCTGCCGTCATCGCCGGATACGGCTCAGTGCCGTCAGCGGTGGCGCAGAGGCTTATCGCGTCCGCGGTGAACAGTCCCGACGCGCTGGCGACGCTGCGTCGCCTCTACGCCAGCCCGGCCACCGGCGCGCTGGTGGCCATGGACTCGAGGGCCCGGGCGTTCCCCAAGGGGCTGTCCGAGTTCATCGAGTTGCGTGACCAGCGTTGCCGCACCCCGTACTGCGACGCCCCCGTCCGCCACCGGGACCACGCCGTGCCGCATCGGCGGGGCGGTGCCACCAGCGCGGCAAACGGACAGGGTCTGTGCGAGGGGTGCAACTACACCAAAGAGGCGCCGGGGTGGAACGTCAGCGCCGACTCCGGTGAAAGAGGAAGGCACACAGTTCGATTCACCACCCCGACCGGGGCCCACTACCACTCGACCGCACCGCCGGCGCCGGGCACGCCACGGATGCCGCTGAGCGATATCGAGGTGTGGTTGAACAACCGGCTCATGCCCGGCTTGCGGGTGGCGTGATTCTCAGCGCTTCTTGGCGGCGGCCAGGCGGGCTTTGAACTCCGGAGATTCCACCGAGGTGGCCTGCGGCCCGAGTTCGATGTTCTTGGCGGCCTCGTGGTGCTCGACGTCGCTGAACCCGGGAATCGCCGTGGCGCGCATCGACGCCTTGGTGGCCAACACCACCTCGCGCGGCGCCGCTGCCGGGCCGGCCGCCAATTCCAGTGCCGCGGCCACCGGGTCGTCGGCGACTCTCAGCGCGAGGCCGTGCTGGACGGCCGATTCGGCGTCGAAGCTCATCCCGAACAGCAGGGCCGCCCGCGCGACCTGCGGACCCACCGCCCGGTGCAGCATCCAGGTGGCGCCCCCGCCGGGATGGATACCGAGTTTCTGAAACCTGGGGTCGAACACCGCATGCGGCCCGGCGATGCGGACATCGGCGGCGAGTGCCAGGTTCATGCCCGCGCCCACCGCGGCACCGTTGACCGCCGCGATGGTCGGCAGGGCGCAGCGTCCCACCGCCATGAACCCGGCGTAGATCCGCTCCAGTCCGTCACGTGCCGCGGCCCCCAGGGCCGAAAGGTCGGCTCCCGCGCAGAACGCCTTACCGGCACCGGTCACCACGACGGCGTGAACGCCGGCGTCGGCCTCGGCCCGCTGCACGGCATCGCGCAGTTGCTCGGACATGGCGTCGGTGACGGCGTTGCGGCGCTCCGGATCGTTGACGGTGATCACCGCGACGCGATCGACAACTTCGAAAAGAACCAGATCAGCCACGGTCACCGAGGCTAACAGCAGCCGGGGGCCTCAGCCGGCTCCTCGTCAGGGCCGGAGAACAGTTCCCGCTCGACGGCCTCGGCGTCGAGGCCGGTGAACGCCATCCGATTGGTGGCGCGGTCCACCAGTGAGTACGGGCCGTACTGCTGGTAGGCCGTGGAGTCCTGTTTGTACTTGACCAGCCGCAAGCCACGGCAGGAGGCGCGATAGCGCCACTGTGACTCCGAATGCATTGCGTCCCCCGTTTGACCACCACATTCGGATTGACGGTAGCGCAAAATACGGCGGCGGGTCGCCACGGCGACGGGACATGGGCGCCCCCAGGAATCGAACCCGCGACCAAAGGTATCTAGGTGTCGACCCTGCCCGAGGCCTGGCCTCAGACTCAGCCGGCAAAACGCGCACATTCCACCTCGATTCCATCCTTCCACTTGTTGGGATTTGGTCTGTTTACCGGCTTCACCACGCCTTAACCTCGGGCGGTTGTCCGCGAGTGCGCGGGAAGGGGTTGGTTGTGTCCGCACTGTCGTTACGTCTTGTTGAGGACCGGCATGTCGGTCGCGTGGGTGCGCTGGCGGTGACCCTCGGCATCGGTGCGGCGGTGGTGGCCATGCCAGCTGTGGCATTGGCCGACACCAGCGGATCGGCCGGTTCGACGGGCTCCGTCGATGAGCACTCGTCGATGCCGAAGACCCGTGAGTCCGCGGCGCAGTCCGGAGTTGTTCGCGGGCACTCGTCGGTGGCCGGATCAGTCTCTCCCTCGGCCGCGACGTCCCCGATATCGCGCAGGCGCGGCGTGAGCATCCCTGAGGCAGGCAAGGTCAACGGCTTCGCACTGGCAGCCGATTCCACGCCCCGCCCTGGCAGTTCGCCGGCATCGACGGTGAGCGTTCAGGAGCCGGCGGTCGAGCCGGAGCCGGTTGCCCTGACGCCTACCGTCGTGACGGTGACGTCCTCGGTGTCAACCGTGTTCGACCCTTCCCCGCTGCCTTCCCCAGCCGCAGCCGTCACCCGCCCGGCGGCAGTCGCCGCGGTCTTCACGGCCCACGCGGTGGCGCCGGTTGCCACCTCCGCGGCGGCGGCTCCGCTGATGCCGGCGTCTGGCTTGATTACGCCGGGTTCTCGCTTGCTGGAGTTGCTGGGTATCGGCGGTGGCGGCAGGGTTCCGGCGGCGGCCCCGTTGGCGTGGACGGCGGTGGCCTTCATGCGCCGTGAGGTCGGCGGTTCCTCGGCGACGGCCAAGCCGGCGGCTGTGACGGCGACGGGCTTATCACTCGGTTCCACGGCTTCAGCAACCAAGCTCACGGCCAGCCAGTTCCGGCTGTTTGGCGACGGCACTGCGGATAGCCCCAATGCGGGTCTGCTCGGCGGCAATGGCTACACCTACACGGGTTATGCGGGTGCCTGCCAGAGCGGGCCGTGCAATGGCGGCAGGGCGGGCCTGCTGTTCGGTGACGGCGGTGGCGGCTTCGCGGGTGGCGACGGCGGCTCGGCCGGGCTGTTCGGCAACGGCGGCAAGGGCGGAGACGGGGTGGCCGGCACGTCGACCGGCGCAACCGGCGGTGCCGGCGGCACGGGCGGTGTGTTCTTCGGCCGCGGTGGTGACGGCGGTAAGGGCGGCACGGCCAGCGGCGTCGGTGGCGTCGGCGGCACAGGTGGTGTCGGCGGCAACAGCGGCCTGCTCTCGCTGGCCGGCTTCCCCCCGGGACTGAGCTTCGCCGGCACCGGAGGCGACGGCGGTGACGCCACCGGCGTGAACGGGCACGGCGGTAAGGGCGGTAACGGCGGCAGCACCGGCCTGCTGTCCCCGGTGAACAACGCCGGGTTCGGCGGAAACGGCGGCGGCGCAATCAATGTCGGCGGTATCGGTGGTGACGCGGGCGACGGCGGGGACACCGGTCTGCTGTCCCCGGCCGGTGACGGCGGCCCCGGCGGTAAGGGCGGCACCGGCTACGCGAAGGGCGGCAAGGGCGGTAACGGCGGCGTCAGCGCGATGTTCCTCGACGGCGGCGGCATGGGCGGCGACGGCGGCGACGCCGTCGGCCCCGGCGGTATCGGCGGCGACGGC
>JAXLRX010000004.1:0-382228 GCA_046330855.1 Mycobacterium sp. | reverse complement strand
GGCATTCTCTGTCAGTTGGCCATGGCGGCCGGAATGGCGATCATGTTCGGCGTCATGCTCTAGACCGCATCACGCTGCAGATCCATCCGCGGACCCCAGGTGCCCCCGACGCCGGCCGCGAGAGGCATCCTCCGGCAGTGCAATCTCGTCGGAGACGACCTCCGCTGTCCGGTCGGGCCGATGGCCGTCACTCCCACGATCCCGCCGCCACACCAGGATCGCCAGGACGGCGCCCACGACCACGGGAAGGTGCGTCAACGGGCGGTCGAAGCTCACCCGGCCCTCGTCGGTGTCAACCACCTCGTAGATGAGCAGAAAACCGGCGAATGCGGCCAGCACCCACGTCAGCCCACCTGCCATCACCGGCCTCAGCGCCGCGACCAACATCGCCACACCGAGAGCCGCAGACCAGGCCGTCGACTCGTTCAGAACATGTCCCGCCGATGCGGCGTGCGGAACACCGAGTTCAGCGCCGAGGCCTTGGGCCAGCGCCAGACCCAGCTGCACGACGCCGACGACACCCAGCGCCCACCGCCGCCACGAAATCGCAGCGTCAGCTCCTCGTGGGGCCCGCGTGGTCGACGGTTGCCGCACCGCGGCCAGTTGTGAGCGCCCCGCCAGTCTGCGCAGCAGCTGGGTTTGCTCGACTGCGGCCGCCTGCCAAGCCCGGCACGACTCACACCCGGCCAGATGCTCATCGGCTCGAGCAGCGGGGATGGGTTCGCGTTCCCCGTCGATTCTGGCCGACAGGGCCTCACGGGCGGTGTCGCACTCCATGCGTCAATAGTCGCGCAGGATACCGGTTTTGTTCCAGTGTCCGTTTGACCAATTCTTCTGCTCACATGGCGTAGCCCGGGGGTATGCTGCGGCCGGCCGCGTGGTGCAACCGCGCGTCTCGGCCGACGAGTGCGCCGTCCCCCGTCAGTTCCCTGGCATGCCGTCGGGCACTGGCGCCTGGCAGCGGTCACGGAAATCGTTCGCCGGTTGCCGGATCGCCTGAATGTCATTCTGTACCTGTGGGTTCGACTGCCCGTAGGCGACGACCGCGTCACGCATCTGGTCGCGGCTCATGCCCTTGAGGCTGGTGAAGAAGGCGTTGACGTCGGGATGGGTCAGCAGATAAGCACCCATGCCGGCGTTGACGCCCGACATCACCACTGCGAGGTCACCCGCCGTGCAGTTCGGCGGGTCGGCCTGGGCGGTGGCCGCCATTCCGAGAGCTGCCGCGGCGGCGATCACGCCGGCTCCGATGAAGCGTTGAAACATCATGGGGTTCTCCTAACAAACGAGGGGTCGGACGGTCTGAGTTCGGGTCTGCCGGTTGGGGAGGGAGGTCAACGCGGACCGATACCGCCACCCCCGCCTGGCCTGCCGGGTCCACCCGGTCCACCGGGTCCACCGGGTCCGCCGATTCCGCCGCCGGGGCGGATCGGCCAGTACACGTCGACGCCGAAGTTATCGTCGCAGTACCACGGGTCGGCGCAGTAGGACGGGTACACGGCGGAGGGAGGTGTCGGGCCGCCACCGCGGACCTGGCCGTCCGCACAGATGGTTGCGTAGCCGGCGCTCGTGCAGTCCGCTGCTGCCGGTGGGGCGAACGTGACCCCGAATGGAATTGCCAGGGCAGCCAGCCCGGCGACGATGTACCTCTCGCGAAGCATGTCCAACGCCTTTCGTTCTGCAAACCAAGGCGGAATCGGCGCCCGACCCCCGGAGTACGTACGTTTCCATACTTTCTGCCCGGATGCGATGGTGTTTCTTGCGGCTGCCGATGATCGGCAGGACTTAGACCCTCGCAACATGCTCCCTGTCCGGCCCGGATCCGCTTGCGCACGATGCATGCGGTCGGGGCGATCTTCGACAACCCAAACCACGGTTGGATCCCCGCGAATCCGTCAAAGATCCTGCGACGCAACGGCATATGGTTCCGACTGGCCAGTGGTCCCGAGGCGGACGTGGGACACCGCGACTATTGCCCATTTCCTCGCGACCGCTCGGTCTCTATTCTTTCCAGAAGACGATCCAACCGCGCGGCAGCGCCGCCCGACTGTAGGGGGTTTCCCGTGGCATCGCTCCCGAGTGGTCGGCATTTCTTCCGCGGCGAGGATGGATACGAAGCAGCCCGCCGTGCGACGGTCTGGAATCAGCTGGTGCCCAATCGTTTTCCCGACGTGATCGTGCAGGCCGTCGATGCCGGCGACGTGGTCGCCACCGTCCGCTATGCCAAGGAAAGCGGCAAGCGTGTGAGCATCAAGTCAGGCGGTCACAGCTGGGCCGCCAACCACCTGCGCGACGGCTCGGTATGCCTCGACGTGAGCCGGCTCGATCAGACGACGGTCGACGCCGACAGAATGGTGGCGATAGCAGGCCCCGGCAAGGGCGGCAGCGAACTGATGAACGAACTGACCGACCTCGGCCTGTTCTTCCCCGCCGGGCATTGCAAGGGCGTGCGGATCGGCGGATATCTGCTGCAGGGCGGCTACGGATGGAACAGCCGGGTGTGGGGTCCGGCCTGCGAGAGCGTCATCGGTCTGGACGTCGTCACCGCCGACGGCGAGAAGCTCTACATCGACGCCGAGAATCACCCGGACCTCTACTGGGCGGCGCGCGGGGCAGGACCGGGCTTCTTCGCCGTGGTGACCGCGTTCCACCTCAAGCTCTATCCCAAACCGCCGGTGCTCGGCAGCAGCTTCTACGCCTACCCGATCGACTGCGCCGAGGAGATCTACACCTGGGCCCGGGGTATTTCGGCCGACATCGACCGGCGG
This sequence comes from Mycobacterium sp., assembly GCA_046330855.1. Classification (GTDB taxonomy): domain Bacteria; phylum Actinomycetota; class Actinomycetes; order Mycobacteriales; family Mycobacteriaceae; genus Mycobacterium. The sequence goes on along the minus strand of JAXLRX010000004.1, from coordinate 379,460 downwards.
GTCGAAGTTCAGATCGTTGCGTCGAGAAGCGTGCCGAATGCGGGTATCGACCAGCCGGCGATAGTGCTGGCCTCGCCTGTTTTCGCCGACTCCGAGGCCGAAGCTCGGGAGGCGTTCGGCATTCTCGACCGCTGCCCGGTCGTCGACCGGGCACTGGTCGCGGTTCCCTATGCCCCGGTCGAGATGCCGGCCTGGTACGAGGCGGTGATGAGCAATTATCTGGCCGATCATCGATACACCGCCGACAACATGTGGACCTCGGCACCCGCGGAGCAACTGCTGCCCGGCATCCGCAACATCCTGAAAACCTTGCCCCCACACCCCGCGCATTTCCTCTGGTTGGCCTGGGGGCCCTCGCCAGAGCGTGTGGACATGGCCTACAGCCTCGAAGATGAGGTGTATCTCGCCTTGTACGCAGGCTGGCAGGACCCCGCCGACGACGCCCGCTACGCCGATTGGCCGCGTTCCAACATGGCCGCTATGGCTTCACTGGCCAGCGGCATTCAGCTTGCCGACGAGAACCTCGGCGCCAGGCCGGCCAAGTTCGCGTCTGACGAGAACATGGCCAGGCTGGATAGGATCCGGGCCGAGTACGACCCGGACGGACGCTTCTATGAGTGGATGGGCCGGGTGTGATGGCGCAGAAATATCTCGGCTACCGGTCCGGCGACGGCGACACCGCCTGGGGCAGGTTCTTCACTCCCGACATGGCCGCGTTGCCCAAGCACGTCGTCACCGCTCTGGAGCACGGACCGCAGGCCGACCAGATCCTTCTCGACTACGACGATGTGGCAACCTTGCTCGACGAGGGCTATCACCAGACCGAGAACGGGTACGGGCGGCTTCGGGAGGGCGGAATTCAGGTGTCGGTCCGCACCGACATGCCGGGTGTCACGCCGGCGATGTGGGACTGGTGGTTCGGCTGGCATGGCAATGACTCCCGCCGTTACAAGCTCTGGCATCCACGCGCACACGTCTCGGCGCACTGGGCTGACAACGGCGGCGAAGGGCGCTACGTCGGTCGCACCTCGATGATCGAGGAGTACATCGGCTCCACCTACGCGAAAGCGGCGATCGAATTCATCGAGCCGGCCGTCATGGGCCTGGACGCGAGCGGACTCGGCGACGACATCGTGGTCTGTGTGCGACTGGGTGCCGCCGATTTGCCGGTGGACATCGGGCGGTTCGTCCACCAGGTCCGAGCCACCGGCGACGGCGCGGAGATGCGCTCCCGCTTCTGGATGGGTGGGCGACAAGTGACGGTACGTGGCGGAATCCGTCTGGCCGACAACGTCATCAGGCCGTTGGCGGATCGTCAGCTGCCCGACCCGCGGGACCTGATGGTGCACTGCGCTCAGGAGATGAACCACCTGGCCGGCTTCCTTCCCGACATCTACGCGGCGTTCGCCCACCCCACTCAAGCCGGCTGAGGGGCCCGGCCCCAACACCACCACCGCCCACAGAATCCAGCAGAGCGAAAACTCGGGGTCCGCTAAGCGACGACGGTGGGCCGACCGAAGCGTGTCCGCACGCCAGGGGAGTACAGCGCGCGTAACGGTCCTCCGCTGGGCTTCACACCACTGGCCGGCAGCAGGTCGTCGTCGATGTCGACGATCCGGGCTTCGCGGAGCGGCCAGGTTTCATGCTCGTTGGGGATCCACCAGGTCCGGCCCGCCTTGCGGGTGTGGGCGCCCCAACGCGCCGTCAGCCAGACCTCCCTGGGGGTCGGGTCGACTGTTTCACCGACGGCGACGGTGAGCCGACTGCGCAGTCCGCGCTGAGGCCAGCGCCGCGTGCTGTCGTAGGTGATGCGAGAGCCATTGCGCATCAACCTCATTCGGGCCCAGGTGTAGGCGAATCCCAGTCCCAGCCGAGTCGCGGGGACGATCGCCAGGCGACTGGTCTCCAAGGAGCGGAACAGCACACCGTGCCGCCCGGCCTCATCGCAGGAATAGAGCCGGATGTTGGTCTCAAGGAACTTCCCGAAGTAGGGCACCGGCGGGGAGGCGGCGAGTCGGACCATGCTCATCACGAACGGGACCAGGGCGACGTAGGTCATCCCGTCGCTGAACACGTCCGGGCGGGTTCCCTGCGGGAACAGATGTGCGACGTCGCCGGGGTGAACCGGCCAGTGCACGAACGTCAGATCGCTCCACTGCTGGTCGAACAACACCGGCGGGCGCAATGGCGGTGGCTGCACGGGAAAGCCCGTCATGGAGGCCATAGCCCTAATCTCAGCATGCGTACGCGTAATCGCAGAGGCGGGCCAGCCCGTGGACCTAAACTCGCGCCGTGCGCCTCCCCGTGCCGCCGTGCGGTGGCGAAACACGCAGCTGGGTGGATGACCATCTCGGTGATCTCACGACGGCGGCACCCAACGCCGGTGCGCCGATGCGGGGCGGCCCGTGTGACTGATCGCCTCGCCGCGCGCCAGCATCACCATCGCCAGCACCATCGCGATGACCGCGAGAGCCAGCCCGAACCAGCCGGACTCGCCGGGCCGCAACACCTCGCCGAGTACGACGATGCCCAGCGCCGATCCCACCAACGGTTCGCTGACGGTGACGGCCGGCAGCGACGCCGCCATCGAACCCGCCCGAAACGATGACTGCTGCAGCGTCGTCGCGGTCAGCGACACCGCAACCCACGCCCACAGCTCGGGGAGCCTGAGCAACCGCCAGATCCCGCTCCCCAACTGGTCGACCACACTCTTGGTCAGCACCGCGAATACACCCCACAACGATCCCGCGGCGAGTCCGAGCAGCACCGCCGCCAACGGCGTGCCCGACCGCACGCCGGCGATCGCGATCGCTGCCACCAGCAGGGGAATGCCGAGGGCCAGCACCCACACCCAGATCTCCCATGAACCCCGCGCCTGACCCTTGGAGGGATTGCCCACCGTGACAACCACGGTGACGGCGGCGGCGAGCACCACCGCCCACATCCACTGCGCGCGGGTGATCCGCCGTCCCGCATAGCGGGCGCTGAGCGGCAGGGCGAAGAGCAACGACGTGACGAGTAGGGCCTGCACGAGCAGAACCGACGACAGGCTCAGGGCCGCGGCCTGCAATGCGAAACCGCCTGCGGCCAGCGCGCTGCCCAGCCACCACTGCCGGTCCTTGAGCAACCGCAGCAGAAGTCCGATGTGACCGACCTGTTCGTCGGTGACATGGTGAGCCGAGTGCTGCTGAAACACGTCACCGACGGCGATCAGGGCTGCCGAACCCAGAGCGAGGACGGTGGCGATGTCCGACTTGTGCACGAATCCTCAAATCGCTGGCAAATGAATGACACTCCACGGGCGGTTCACCGAACCTACAGTGGAATATCGTGACCGCGACGGCTACACGACGGCGAGTTCGCATCCGTCGCGGCGTGGCATTGCTGGCCATGATCAGCCTGATCGCCGGCTGCGCCGAATCCGCCGAGCCGCGTTCGGAATCGCGCCCCTTCCCGGCGGCGGCCGAACGGGGACCCTGCACGGTGACGAAAGAGAACGACGTCCCGGCCACCATGCGCGACGGCACCACCCTGCGCGCCGACGTCTACCGCCCCTCCCAGTCGCCGGCGCCGGTGATCCTCATGCGTACCCAGTACTCCAAGTCGGGGGCGCAGACCGAGCCGTCGCGCTACGAGAGCCCGGACTGGTTCGCATCGCACTGCTATCTCGTTGTGATTCAGGATGTTCGGGGAACCGGATCATCGTCGGGGACCTTCGACGAATACACCCATGACGGCGACGACGGCTACGACTCGGTCGAGTGGGCGGCGAACCTGTCGGGATCTGACGGAAAAGTCGGCATGTACGGGTCCTCCTATGTCGGGGCGACCCAATGGCTGGCCGCCGTCACCGCACCGCCGCATCTGGTCACCATCGTGCCGGCCAACACGGCCTCGGACTACTACGACGGCTGGACCTACGAGGGCGGTGAGTTCCGGCTGGCGTTCATCCTCCCGTGGGCGCTGGGACTGGCCGAGACGGCCGCGCGCAACCGCAACGACAGGGCGACGGAGGCCTCGATCAAAGCCGCCGGCGCCGATGCGGGGCGGTGGATGGCATTCCTGCCCTACCGCGACCTCCCGGTGCTGCAACCGGACAACCCCGCCGTCGCCCCTTGGTACTTCGACTGGATCACCCACTCGACGCGCGACGACTTCTGGACCCGTTTCAGCATCCGCGACCGTTACAGGGCAGTGCGCGTCCCCGTGCTCCACTTCGCCGGATGGTACGACGCCTTCGTAGCCGGGGCACTGCAAAACTTCAGCGGCATGGTGACAGACGGCGCGACGGAAGAAGCCCGGAGCAACCAGCGCATCGTGATCGGGCCGTGGGATCACTTGGCTTGGGGCAGAGCAACTTCCATGCCCGCGCCCATGCTGAAGGGCATCGGCCCGATCGCCGACAGCCCCATCAACCAACTCATGCTCGAGTGGTATGACCACTTCCTCAAAGGGGTCGACAACCAAGTCGCCACCGGGCCGCGGGTGGATTACTTCCTGATGGGCGCAAACGCGTGGAAGACCGCGACCAGCTGGCCGCTACCGCAGACCGACTATCAGCGTCTGTACCTTTCCGGCGCCGGGGACGCCGCCTCACGCACCGGTCAACTGTCGACGTCAGCGCCACCCGACGGACAGCCTCCCGACCGCTACACCTACGACCCGGCCAACCCCGTGCCGAGCGTGGGCGGTCATTCCTGCTGCAGCGCACGGTCCGGATTCCAGGGTCCCTACGACCAACAGGATGTCGAGAAGCGTTCCGATGTCATGGTTTACAGCACCGAACCGCTGAAGGCCGACACCGAGGTCACCGGCCCGGTGAGTGTGGACCTGTGGGCGGCCTCATCAGCGACGGACACCGATTTCACCGCCAAGCTCGACGTCGTCAAGCCCGACGGCACGGTGACCAACCTCAACGACGGCATCCTGCGCACGGCGGTCCGCGACTCGCTGGAACACCTCGAACCGGGCCTGCCCGACACGCCGTACCAATACCGCATCGCGATTTGGCCGACGAGCTATCTGTTCTCCGCCGGCGACCGAATCCGCCTGGAGATCTCCAGCAGTGATTACCCGCAATTCGCGCCCAACCCCAACACCGGGAAGGCCTTCGGCGTCAGTGCCGCGCGTCAACCGGCCGATCAGACCATCCTGCACGACGCCGCCCACCCCTCCGCGCTGATCCTGCCGGTGATCCCGGAGGGCGCAGGCAGCTGATCTCCCGGTCGACGTTACGGGCAACAAACGACGCCGCCCACGCGTCGTTCCTCTGTGCATCAGGGTGCGAAAGTGCTGTACTTGACCTGCCGATCGGCTGTCAGCGAATTGCTAGGCAGGAGGGTTCTCGTGCCGCACATCGTGGCTCCGCCTGCCCGGATCGTCCGCGTGCTGGAGCGGGTTCGCTGGAATCTGGATCGTCTTCATCAACGACTGGTTCCCGCGCAGGTCGCGATGATCGAGTTAAGTCTGGGGGCGTGGGTGTCGCAGGCCGTCCAGGTTGCCGCCGAGTTGGGGATCGCCGACGCTCTGGCCGACGGGCCGCTGCCGTTGAACGAGTTGGCGAATCGGGTCGGAGCCGATCCCGACGCCCTCAAGCGGTTGATGCGTGCGCTGATTGGTCGCGGGGTCTTCCGCCAACGTCGTGACGGTCGTTACGAATTGACCCGGACCGCCGCCACCCTGCGAAGCGACGCGCCCGAATCCGTCCGCGGGTGGGCAAGATTCATCGGTTCGAAACAGCACCGGGAGCACTGGAGCCTTTTGTCGACAGCGGTGAGGAAAGGCAAGGCCATCGTTCCGGATCTGCGCGGAAAGGAATTCTTCGATTATCTCGCCGGCGAGCCCGAATTCGCTGAAGTGTTCAACGACGCCATGACCAGCTTGTCCGACATGGTGGAGCCAATCGCGCTTGCCGCCTACGACTTCAGTCCCTTCTCGACGATCGCGGACATCGGTGGTGGCCACGGGAAGCTGCTCGCCGGGATTTTGGACGCGAACCCTACGGCCGAGGGTGTTCTCTTCGATCTTCCCGGCGTTGTGGTGGGCGCACCGGCGCTGCTGGAGAAGTCCGGTCTCGCGAATCGGGTGCGCATCGAAGGCGGATCCTTCTTCGACAGCGTCCCCGCGGGGGCAGACGCCTACATCCTCAAGCAGGTCATCCACGACTGGCCCGATGAGCAGGCCGTGGCCATCCTGCGAAACGTGCGTGCGGCGGCGGGGTCAGGGGCGACGGTGTTGCTGCTGGAAACCGTTCTGCCCGGGCACAGCCGTGAGTTTTCGGGGAACTGGAGCGACTTGGAGATGCTGCTAGTGGGAAGTAGTCGCGAGCGCACTGCAGCAGAGTACGCAGAGCTGTTGGAAAGCGCTGGATGGCGCCTGACCCGGGTGGTGCCGACCGCGTCCCCGTTCAGCTTCGTGGAGGCGAAGCCCACCGACGGAGCGTGAGTCGACCCCGATCCCGGATCGAAAGCCGTTGACCCCGATACCGTGACCGGTGTGGAACGCCCTGAAATGTTGCCGTGACCGTCCTGGCCATCGATCAGGGCACGTCGGGAACCAAAGCCATCGTCGTCGACCCCGAAGACGGGGTTGTGGGGGTGGCCGAGGTGCCGGTCCATCCGCGCTATCTCGACGGCGGCGGGGTCGAACAGGACCCGAATGAATTGCTGGAATCGGTGCTCGCCGCCGGCCGTGCCGCCGTCGCGCAGGCCGCCCGGCCCATCGAGGCGGTGTCACTGGCCAATCAGGGTGAGACCGTGCTGGTGTGGGACCGCAATACCGGTCTGCCGCTGACCACGGCAATCGTCTGGCAGGACCGCCGTGCCGAGAGCGTGTGCGCCGAGCTCGCCGGACACGCCGACATGGTGGCTGCCCGCACCGGCCTGGTTCTGGACTCCTACTTCTCGGCACCGAAGATGGCCTGGCTGCGCCGCAACGTCCAGACCGGCGGCGTGGTCACCACGTCGGACACCTGGCTGCTGCACCGACTCACCGGAGCTTTCGTCACCGACGCCACCACCGCCAGCCGCTCACTGATCGTGGAACTGGGAGCCGCGGGCTGGGACCCGCAGTTGTTGTCACTGTTCGGGCTCGAGGACGAGGAACTGCCCGGCATCGTCGGCAACGACGAGACCATCGGCACCACAACGGCATTCGGAGCCGAGATACCCCTCGGCGGCGTGGTGGTCGACCAGCAGGCGGCGCTGCTGGCGGAGGCCTGTCTGCAGCCCGGTATGGCCAAGTGCACGCTGGGCACCGGCGCGTTCCTGCTTGCCAATACCGGAAGTGCCGCAGTCCATTCCGCCGCCGGGCTGACGTCCTCGGTCGCGTGGCGCATCGGCGGCCGGGACACCTTCTGCGTCGATGGGCAGGTCTACACCGCCGCCTCGGCGGTGCGGTGGCTGTGCTCGCTGGGCGTCATCGCCGGACCCGAGGAGATGGACAGCGTCGCCGCCGACGACGCCGGGGGAGTGCTGTGCGTTCCCGCGCTGGCCGGGCTTGCCGCTCCATGGTGGAAGCCCCATGCGACGGCATCGCTGTCGGGGATGACGTTGTCCACCGAACGTGGACACGTCGTGACCGCCGTACTGCAAGGCCTCGCCGCCCAGATCGCCGAACTCGTCGAGGCCATCGACGCCGACTCTCCAAACCCGTTGAGCCGCTTGCGGGTAGACGGGGGACTAACCCAATCGGAGGTCCTGATGCAGGCATGCGCGGACATCGTCGGTGTGCCCATCGACGTCTACCCGTCCCCGCACGCCACCGCACTGGGCGCCGCCGCGCTGGCCAGGTTGAGTCTGAACCCCACCCGGTCACTCGCCGACGTCGTCGACGCCTGGATACCGTCGGCGAGCTACGAACCGCAGTGGACGCCCGAACGCGCCGCGGACTTCCGGTGCCGGTGGCGGGATCTGGCCGCCACCACCTACTGCGAACAGGACCCGTCCGCATGACCGCCACCTATGACGTCGTCGTCATCGGTGCCGGGATCGTCGGGTCCGCGATCGCCCGTGAACTGGCGGGCCACGAGGTGTCGGCTGCGCTCGTCGAAGCACGAGCCGACGTGGGCGACGGCACCAGCAAGGCCAACACCGCGATCCTGCACACCGGCTTCGACGCCAAACCCGGAACGCTCGAGTCGGCTATGGTGGCCCGCGGCTATCACCTCCTGTCCGAATACGCCGGCCGCGCCGGCATTCCCATCGAGCGCACGGGCGCCGTCCTGGTGGCCTGGGACGCCGAACAACTCGACGCCCTGCCCGCCTTGAAGGACAAGGCCGAAGCCAACGGCTATGAGCAGTGCGAACTCATCGACGCCGAGGCGGTCCGCGCCCAACTTCCTCACCTGGGGCCCGGAGTGCTCGGCGGGATGACCGTTCCCGACGAGTCGATCATCTGCACGTGGACGGTCAACCTCGCGCTGGCCACCGACGCGGTCAACAGGGGTGTTGCGCTGCTCACCGGCCACCGCGTCGACCGCGTCGACGCCGACAGCGACGCCACCACCCTGCACACCAGTGGGGGGCAGGTGCGCGCCCGCTGGGTGGTCAACGCAGCCGGGCTGGGTGCCGACATCATCGATGGGCTCTTCGGGCACACGCGGTTCACTGTGACACCGCGGCGCGGCGAACTGATCGTCTACGACAAGCTCGCCCGCCGCCTGGTCGAGAAGATCGTCCTGCCCGTGCCCACCGCGATCGGCAAAGGCGTTCTGGTCAGCCCCACGATCTACGGCAACGTCATGCTCGGGCCCACCGCCGACGACATCGAGGACCGGACCGCCACCGGCACAACCGAAGCCGGGTTCAAGTTCCTTCTCGACAAAGGCCGACGGCTCATGCCCGAACTGCTGGGCGAGGAGGTCACCGCCACCTACGCCGGGCTGCGGGCGGCCATCGACCACGGCGACTACCTCATCGACGCCGATCCGCAGCAGCGTTATCTCCTGGTGGGCGGGATCCGTTCCACCGGCCTGACCGCCGGCATGGCCATCGCCGAGTACGTCCGCGATCAACTCACTTCAGCCGGAATGACGTTGACCCCCAAGGCGACACTTCCTGGAACACCTCGGATGCCGAATCTCGGCGAGGCCTTCCCACGGCCCTACCAGCGCGCAGACCTCATCGCCCAGGATCCCGCCTACGGCCGCATCGTCTGCTTCTGCGAACGCGTCACAGCGGGCGAGATCCGCGACGCCTGCCACTCCACGATTCCGCCCACCGCCCTGGAAGGGTTGCGCCGACGCACCCGGGTGATGAACGGCCGCTGTCAAGGTTTCTTCTGCGGCGCTGAGGTCCAGGCGCTGTTCGAGTCGGCCGCCCGATGACCACCACCGTCGACGTCGCCGTCGTCGGCGGTGGCCCCGCCGGACTAACCGCCGCGGCAAGCCTGGCCCGCGACCCGTCGCTCAACGTCGTTGTCCTGGAACGTGAATCGCAGGCAGGCGGCATACCCCGGCACAGCGATCACCTCGGCTACGGCATCCGGGATATGAGGACCTTCATCGGTGGACCGGACTACGCCGGGCGGCTCGTCAGGGAGGCGCTTGACGCCGGAGCCCGCATCCGCACCGACACCATGGCGACCGGCTGGGCAGACCACACAACCCTGGAGCTCACCTCGCCCGAGGGCCGCGAGCTTCTCCACGCCCGCGCCATCGTGCTGGCCACCGGGGCCCGCGAACGTCCCCGTGCGGCGCGTCTGATTCCCGGCGATCGCCCCGCCGGCGTCTATACGACCGGCCATTTGCAGAACCTCGTCCACCTCAAGCAGGGCACTGTGGGCCGGCGTGCCGTGGTCGTCGGGGCCGAGCTGGTCAGCTACTCCGCCGTGCTCACCCTCAAGCATGCCGGTTGCGAAACAGCCCTGATGACAAGCCAGTTCGCCTCACCGGAGTCCTACGGTGTGTTCAATCTGGCGGCCCGTACGCCGTTGCTCGGAGTCAAGGTGGCCACTCGCACCCGGCTCGCCCGGATCATCGGCAAGCCTGCTGTGACAGCAGTCGAACTCGAACACCTCGACACCGGAGCCCGCCGGATCGTCGAGTGCGACACCGTTGTCCTGACCGGCGACTGGGTCCCCGACCACGAACTCGCCCGTGCCGCGGGCCTCGATATCGACCGGGGCACTCTCGGCCCGATCGTCGACACCGCACTACGCAGCAGTCGCCCCGGGGTGTTCGCCATCGGCAACCTCGTGCACCCGGTGGACACCGCCGACATCGCCGCCCTCGACGGCCGTCATGTCGCCGAACACGTCCGGGCTCACCTGAACGGCAGCGGGACAACCGGATCAGGGGTTCGCCTGCGGACCGAGTCACCCCTGCGCTGGGTCGCCCCCAACCTCATCCGGCCCGGCGATCCGAACCCCGCCCGCGGCCGGCTCCTGCTATGGACCGACGACCTGGTCCGCATCCCGAAAGTCACAGCCAGACAAGATGGCCGGGTGATCGGCCGATTGACGCTGCCCTGGCCGGCGTCGCCAGGCCGGGTCTTTCGAGTGCCGTCGGGGATCCTGAAGGGCGTTGACTTCCGCGGGGGAACGGTGGAGCTGTCGATCCAATGATGTGTATCAGAGGTGTATCGTTGGTGTATGTCGCGTACCAATATCGAACTCGACGACGCACTGGTGGCTGAGGTGATGCGGCGTTACGGCGTCACCACCAAAAGGCAGGCGGTTGACCTTGCGTTACGCCGGCTGGTCGGGGTTCCGTTGGAGCGCGACTTCTTGCTGAGCCTGGAGGGAATCGGCTGGGAAGGGCATCTCGACGAGATCCGCCGGGACCGGCCGGGCGAAATCGGATGATCCTGATCGACACGTCGGCCTGGATCGAGTACTTCCGTGCAACGGGGTCTGCCGCAGCCCTCGAAGTGCGCCGATTGCTGTCCACCGAATCCGAGCGCGTCGTCATCTGCGAGCCCGTTGCCATGGAGATCCTTGCGGGGGCCACCGATGACGACCGCCATGCGAGGCTTGAGCGATTGGTGAACGGGTTGCCGTCGCTCGGAATCGACAACGCCGTCGACTTCCGCGGAGCCGCCACGATCTATCGCGCCGCGCGTCGAACGGGCCAGACGATCCGAAGCATCAACGATTGCTTAATCGCTGCAGTGTCAATCCGCAATGGCGCCAGCATCGTTCACCGCGACGCCGACTTTGATGTGATTGCCGCATTGACGGGAGTGGATGCACGGTCATTCCGCTGAGGGCAAGGGGTCCTGGCTGAAGGCATCGTCAAACAACGCAAGACCGACGCCGTCGCAAGCCCGCAACACTCCCACACAGTCGACGATGCGGGCCCGCACGTCAACGAATCCACTGCAGTACCGTTGCCGCAACCTGCCGCCGCACCCGAACCGGAGCAACACATGACCACCAGTCGACGCATTCTCTGCGGCGTGTACGCCGTGATCGCCGTTGCGGCGTTGATCGCAACCTGGACCCAGAACCTGGCACACATGCACACGGGCAAGGGATTCCCGGGCGGCTTCCTGCAGGACCTGAAGGCCAACGCGGCGACGCGGTCGATCACCGTCGACCTCGTACTGTTCTTTTTGGCCGCAGCGATCTTCATGGTTGTCGAAGCCCGCCGAATCGGCATTCCCTATGTCTGGGCCTACATCGTCGGCAGCATGCTCACCGCGGTCAGCGTCACCTTCCCCCTCTTCCTGATCGCGCGGGAGCGCAAGTTGGCGGGCTCCGATCCGGCGGCGCTCAAGACCGGCGATCTGATCGGGCTGACGGTGTTCACGGCGGTGTCGGCCGCCGGGGTCATCTTCGCCAGCCTGGCCTGAGGATCAGTCCCACTGCAGCAGAACGAGTTCCGAGCAGAAGCCCGGACCCATCGCCATCATGATCGCGGGGCCTGCCGCCGGACCCTTGGCGATGGTGTCGCTCAGCACATGCAGCACCGACGAAGACGAGATGTTGCCGACTTCGGCCAGTGAGCGCCAGGTCAGCTCCAGCGCCTCGTCGGGCAGCCCGAGACCCTCGAGGATGGCCTCGAGCACCTTCGGGCCACCGGGGTGGCTGACCCAGGTGCCGATGTCGTCCATCGCCAGGCCGTGGGCATCGAGGAACCCGGCCACGTCGCCCGGCAGATGGCGGGCGACGACGTCCGGAACGTCGACCGAGAGCACGAGTTTCAAACCCGTCGGGCCGACGTCCCATCCCATGGTGCGCAGCGAGTCCGGGTAGAGATGGCTGCAGGAGTCCAGCACCGCCGGACCGCGGGCGCCGATCTTCTCGGCGCGGCGTTCGCCGACCGCCACCACGGCAGCGGAGCCGTCGGCGAACAGCGCCGTCCCGACCAGGCTGGCCACCGATGGGGTGACGGCGGGAAAACTCAGCGAACACAACTCCACCGACAACAGCACGGCGACGCCGTCGGGGGCGCCGCGCAGGTAATCATGCATGCGGCCGACCCCCGCCGCGCCGGCCACACAACCGAGGCCGAAGATCGGGACCCGTTTGACGTCCGGACGCATTCCCAGCCGGTCGGCGACCCGTGCCTCCAGGGACGGCACCATGATGCCGGTCACCGTGGTGGACATGATCGTGTCGACGGCAGTGGGGGACAGACCGGCTTCGTCCAGCGCGGAAGAGACTGCCGCGCAGCCCAGTTCGACGGCATGCTCGATGAAGAGGTCGTTGGCCTCACCGAAGTCCTGGAGGCCGGTATACCGCTCGAGCGGCAGCACGAACTGGCGGTGCTCGACCCTGGCCGAGTCGAACAGCGCCCGCACGATCTGTTCGTGCTCGCCGAAACCGCGCATCGCCAGAAATGCCTCGACGATCTCGCCCTGCCGGTACCGGTGCGGCGGGAGAGCCACCTGAACGCCGGCGATACGGCTGATGCCCCTGGCCGGCGATAGCGGATCGGATTTCACGACCCCTCCTCGGGATTGTCACAACGTGTCTACCCATTCCACGATCGGCGGGGCGGAAGGGTTCAAATCCGGACCCTGGCGGGCGCACACTTGAACCAGGCGCCCCGCAGTCTCGTATCCGGTTCGGGAGGTCGGTGATGGATGATCCGGAGGCCGCGTTGATGCGGGGACTCTATGCCGAGCACGCCGCGGTGCTGTGGCGCTATGCGGTGCGGCTCACCGGGGATCCGTCGCGCGCCGAGGACGTCGTCCAGGAAACCCTGCTGCGGGCGTGGCAGCACCCCGAGGTGACCGACGACTCCCAGCGCTCGCCACGGGCCTGGCTGTTCACCGTCGCCCGCAACATGATCATCGACGAGCAGCGCAGCCCCCGGTTCCGCCGCGAGAGTGAGTCCCTCGACGTCCCCGGCGCGCCGGACCCGGCAGGCGGCGACGAGGTCAGCACGGCCCTGGACCGGCTGTTGCTCGGTGACGCCCTGGCGCAGCTGTCCGCCGACCACCGCGCGGTGATCCGTCGCTCCTACTACCAGGGCTGGACCAACGCCCAGATCGCCGAGGATCTGCAGATTCCCGAGGGCACGGTGAAGTCCAGGCTGCATTACGCGATGCGGACGCTCCGGCTGGCCTTGCAGGAGATGGGGGTGACGCGATGACCGATCCCTACGCGCTGTGGGATGCCGCCTACGTGCTCGGCTCTTTGTCGAGCGCCGAGCGCCACGAGTACGAGGCGCACCTGTCCGGATGCGGCGAATGCCGTTCTGCGGTGGGCGAACTCAGCGGTATGCCCGCCCTGCTCAAACTGTTCAGCCGAGACGAGGTCGCGTCCATCGACGACGGCCGTCTCGACGCGCCGCCGGCCCACCTGCTCGACGATCTGCTCGCGGAGGTGTCCCGGCGTCGCACACGGACGCGCCGCAGAGCGTGGATGCTCGCGGCGTCGGCCGCCGCTGCGGTCATCGCCGCACTGCTGCTCGTCCTCAGACCGGGGCCGGCCGAACCGCCGGCAGGCCCACCCGCGATCGCCGCGCCGACCTCGCTCAGCATGACTCCGGTGGCTCCCTCATCGCTGGAGGCGACGGTGCTGGTCACCGGCCGAGGCTGGGGCACCCGCATCGAGATGACCTGTACCTATCGCCCGGAATCCCCGACCGCCGACGACGCCGGTGACGAGTTGGCGATGTTCGCCGTCGGCCGTGACGGCACGCGCACCCAGTTGGCGAGCTGGGTCGCCAGGGACGGCGCGACCGTCTCACCGAGCGGCAGCACCTCGATGCCCGTCGACCAGATCGCCGCAGTTCAGATCGTGGCGGTCGACACCGGGGACGTCCTGCTCCAGCGCAGCCTGTGAGCCGCGTTCTGGCCCTGACAGGCCACCTTTGGCGCGGACGGCCCGGCCGCGCGCCACCATCGCGGCGCAATACTTCCAGGTATGCATATCTCCGTCGACTACGGCTTGTGCGAGGGCCATGGGCAGTGCCTGATGGCGGCGCCGGAGTTGTTCGACCTGCCGGAAGGCGCCGATCAGGTGGTCGTCCTGGACGCCGACCCTCCGGAGTCCGAGCGTGATCGCGCCGTGCGCGCCGCGGCGATGTGCCCGGCTCTGGCCATCAGCATCAGCTGAGGACCTCAGCGTCCCTAGCGCTCGTCCAGCAGGCCGAACTGGCCCGCCTTCGCGGCGGCCGCGATCCTGTTGGTCACACCGATCTTGTTCAACAGCGAGGCCACCATCCGTTTGGCGGTGCGTTCGGACACCAGCATCCGACCGGCGATGTCCGCGGTCTCCATGCCCGAGGCCAGCAGGGTCCACAGTTGCAGGTCCTGGGCGGTCAAACGGTCCAACAACTCCGACGGCGGACGCCGCGTATTACCCAGCAGGGTGTCCAGAACCGCGCCGTCGATGACGCGGAGTCCCTCGGCGACGGTCGACAGGGGCCCGGCCAGTGCCTCCGGGCGTGCAGTCTTGGGCAGGAATCCGTCGGCCCCGGCACGCAGGGCCTCCTCGGCCAGGCCCACGTCGTCGGTGCCGGACAGCACCAGGATCCGCGTCGCGGGGCGGCGTGCCTTGATGTGGCGGATGGCCGCGACGCCACCGAGAGGCGGCATGGACAGGTCGACGATCGCGACGTCGGCGTTGCACCTGGCCACCAGGTCGGCAGCCTCCTCGACGTGGGTCGTCTGCCCGCCGACGGTGAACATCCCACCCCACTCCCGGCCCAGGAGCAGGGCGAGGCCCTGCGCGAACAGTTCGTGGTCATCGACGATGACCACGACGATCCGCCTGCGGGGTTCCATTGCCGCGATGCTAACGCGGGCCTAGGGTCGCAGGCGATGAAGTGGCACGCTGGCATGGAGGGTCCCGTCATCGACAGTGACGACTACGGCCTTGCCCGCACCGTGGTCGCGGTCCGGACCGCCGTGGTCATCTCCATCGGCCTGCTACTGGTGATCGGCCCGGATTGGGTGCGCCGCCACACCGCTGCAAGTGCGGCCGTTCTTACCGCGGCGATGCTCTATTCCCTTGTCTTGCTTGCTAATCCCCGTCCGGAGATCCGACGCACCCGGTATGCCTGGGGTGTCAGCCTTGTCGATGGTGGGTTCACCCTGACGCTCATCGCCCTGACCGGTGGAGTGCACAGCCCGGTCGCCGCGGTGCTTGTCCTGGCCGTCATCGCGTCGGCGGCGCGAATGTCGTTCCGGGAGACACTCGTGTTCGCCGCGCTCCTGGGGGTGGGTTATCTGGCCGTGGCATTGCGGTCTCCCGCACCGGTCGTCGTCACGCCCAATCCCTGGCATCAAGCCGGGTGGACGGCGCTGTATCTGATCTTCGTCGCCATCATGACCGCCGGCCTGTCCGCACTGGCCGAACGCGAGCAACGCGATCGGCTGCGGGCCATCGTGGAGGCCGAAGCCGAGCACGCCGCCGCGGAGGAAGAACGTGACCTTCGTGCCAGGCTGCTGCAGTCGTATCAATCCCAGCAGGACGGACTGCAGGTGCTCGTTCATGAATTCCGCACCCCGATCGCGTCGTTGGAAGCGCTGATGGACGCCGTCACAACCGGTGAGATGCCCCCGAACGACCGCGAGATGAGCCTTCAACTGGCGGCTCGCCACGTGCACCATCTGGGCGAGATGATCGACGCGCTCTCCGACGTCGCGCTGAGCCGCCGCCCCACCTTCTCAGCCGGTCGTGTGCAGCGAGTCGCCGTCAGCGACGTCATCGTCGCCGCCGCGGACTCTGCGGGTTTGACCCGACCGCGGCTGCGGATGATGGTTGGTGCGGGCACCGATGATGTCGCAGTCAACGCCCAGGTTTTGCGGAGAGTGCTTACCAACCTGTTGGAGAACGCCTCCCGGCACAGCGGCGAGGCATCGGTGGACGTCAGCTGCGGCCGCGACGGTCACGATCTGGTCGTCTCGGTGGCCGACCGCGGCCCGGGAATCCCCACGGAGAGCCTGGGAGAAGTGACGGCCAAATACGTCAGCGCCGGCGGCCAGCGCGGCACTGCCGGACTCGGGCTCTGGATCGTGCAGCAGATCTCCGAGGCGATGGGCGGCCGGGTGGAGTTCAGCGCCCGGGCCGGTGGGGGCCTGGTCGCGACGTTCCGGACACCGGTGGGCTGACCGCTCCCGCGGGATCCTGGCCCCCGCAGGCCACGGATTGGCACGCGTGACGGACCTGTCGCCCTGCTTCGGCGGGAAGTCTTGCGACCATGACCACAGTGATGCCCGAGACCACGTACGGCGACATCGACCTGAGCGCCCGGTCTTTCTGGGCCAAGTCCCCCGAGGAACGGGACGCCGCGTTCGCCGTACTGCGTGCGGAGTGCCCGGTGCCGTGGAGCCGGCCGGCCGAATCCGACCTGCTCCCACCTGAACTCAACATCAGGGGCTTCTGGTCGCTGACCACCCAAGAGGACATCCGCTATGCCAGCCGGCATCCGGAGATCTTCTCCTCCGCCGAGGGCATCACCATGGAGGACTTCGCGCCCGAGGCCCGCGAGGTGGCTCAATCGTTCATCGCGATGGACGCGCCGCGGCACGCCCAATTGCGCGGCATCACGTTGGACGCCTTCAAGCCCAAGAACATGAACCGCCTGCAGGGCTGGATCCAGGGCCACGCCCGCGATCTGGTCAGCGAGATGTCCCACCTCGGCGAGGGCGACTTCGTCGAACTGGTGTCGGTGAAACTGCCGGCCCGCATCTTCGGCAGCTTCTTCGGCCTACCCGAGGGCGAGATCCGGGACAAGGCCACCAACGCCGCCCAGCGCCTGTTGGGCTGGACCGACCCGAAGGTGCGCGGCGACCAGGGCGAGTTGGAACTGTTCATGGGCGCGGTCATGGACCTGCACGCGGTGGCCACTGAGCTGATCCCCGAGCGCCGGGCCAACCCTGGCGAGGACCTGCTGACCTGGATGGTGCAGGCGGAGTTCGACGGTAAGAAGATGACCGACGACGAGCTGCGGGCCTTCTTCGTGCTGCTGGCGGTCGCGGCCAACGACACCACCCGGCACGCCTCGGCGCACGCCATCTACACCTTCTCAAAATTCCTCGAGCAGAAGGCGTTGCTGATCGAGGACATCCCGGGCCGCATCGACACCGCCGTCGAGGAGGTTCTGCGCTGGTCCTCACCGCTGCTACACATGCGCCGCACCGCGACCCGGGACGTCACCGTCAACGGCTCGGAGATCAAGGCCGGGGACAAAGTGGTCCTCTGGTACATCTCCGGTAACCGCGACGAGGCCGTCTTCAAGGACCCCTTCAACTTCGACATCCTGCGTAACCCGAACCCGCACATCGCATTCGGCGGCGGGGGTCCGCATTTCTGCCTCGGCGCCGCACTTGCCCGCACCATGCTGCGCTCGCTGCTGACCGAGGTCTACACCCGCATCCCCGACATCTCCGCTCCGGAGCCGGAGTTCCAGATCGCCAACTTCATCAACGGCATCAACCGCCTGCCGGCCACGTGGACCCCCGAGAAGAAGGCCTGAAACCGGTGAAGACGAAAGCCGGAGTGCTGTGGGGCCTGGGTGAGAAGTGGGAGGTCGAGGAGGTTCAACTCGACGGGCCCAAGGAGCGCGAGGTGATGGTCAAGCTCACCGCCAGCGGCCTGTGCCACTCCGATGACCACCTGATCACCGGTGACATGCCGATGCAACTGCCGGTGGTCGGCGGCCACGAGGGCGCCGGCGTCGTCGTGGAAGTCGGGCCCGGTGTCACCGATGTCGGCGAGGGTGACCACGTGGTGCTCAGCTTCATCCCGGCCTGCGGCCGGTGCGAGCCGTGCACTCGCGGCATGAGTAACCTCTGCGTGCTTGGTGCGGCGATCATCGCGGGCCCGCAGCTCGACGGCACCTTCCGTTTCCACGCCCGTGGGCAGGGGTTGGGTCAGATGTGTGTGCTGGGAACGTTTTCCGAGTACACGGTTGTGCCCGAGGCCTCGATCGTCAAGATCGACAACGACATTCCGCTTGACACCGCCGCTCTGGTCGGTTGCGGGGTGACCACCGGCTTCGGCAGCGCTGTACGCACCGGCGAGGTGCGCGACGGCGACGCCGTGGTCGTGATGGGTGTCGGGGGCATCGGCATGAACGCGATCCAGGGTGCGCGGGTCGCCGGTGCCCGGGTGATCGTCGCCCTGGACCCCGTCGAGTACAAACGGACCCGCTCGGTGGAATTCGGCGCGACCCACACCGCGGCCACCCTCGAGGAGGCCCAGGCGCTGATCACCGACCTGACCCGCGGGGCAATGGCCGATGCGTGCATCGTCACCACCGATTCCGCCGAGGGCGCCTACGTCGCCCAGGGCCTGAGCCTGGTCGGCAAGCGCGGTCGGGTGGTCATGACCGCGATCCCGCACCCGACCGACGTGACCGTTGACATGTCGCTGTTCGACCTGACCCTCTATGAGAAGCAGGTCCGCGGTTCACTTTTCGGATCCTCCAATCCGCGCCGCGACATCCCGAGACTGCTCGACCTGCACAGGTCCGGTCAGCTCAAGCTCGACGAGCTCATCACCCGCGAGTACACCCTCGAGGATGTGAACCAGGGTTACGCAGACATGCACGCCGGGGTGAACATCCGCGGCCTCATCCGCTACTAGATCCGTGGTGCCGGCCTTGACCTTCTCCGACAGGCAGTTGTCGCGGCCGCCGACGTGGACCGTTTGCGTGCGCTGGCCGGCAAGCTCAACGACAGCACCGACGCGGTGCAGAGCAGGAGGGCCGACAGCCGGTTCCAGATCGAGGTGACGGTCTGCTCCCAGTCGTCGCGGCTCACCCGCGGGCTCGCCGAGGAGCACAGCGCCGCCGCCATCCGGCAACTCATCGGTCTGCGGATGGAGTTGACTCCGTGACGAAACCGGCGACGGACGCCTACCGTGACGGAATGAACGCCGTGCGCACTGCGGTCAGCGCAGACCATGTCGCCGGCTCCCGGCTGCGCGGGGCGGCGATCGCCTCCGGCCAGCCGGTCCCCGGGACGCAGTGGACGCTGGTCAACCTCGATCAGGATCGCCCAAATGGATAGCCAAATATGGTTAGCTGTCCAAGATGGACATCAACGCCGGGGTCTGGACTCACTTACCGTGATGCCATGACGACGCTGGAAATGACGGTGAACACCGCGGGCGGTCCCGGACTGGTCCAGGAGCGTCGGCTGGTGACCGAGATCCCCGGTCCCCGCTCCCGCGAGTTGGCGCGCCGACGGGCCGATGCGCTCCCGGCCGGATTGTCCAGCGCGGCAGGAGTTTACGTCGCCGCGGCCGGCGGTGGCGTGGTGATCGACGTCGACGGAAACTCCTTCATCGACATGGGCAGCGGAATCGCGGTGACCACTGTCGGCAACGCCGCGCCCCGCGTCGTGGAGCGCGCCGCCGAACAACTCACCCGCTACACCCACACCTGTTTCCTGGCCACCCCGTACGAGCCGTACATCGAGGTGGCCGAGGCGCTCAACCGGCTGACCCCGGGCGATCATCCCAAGCGCACCGCGTTGTTCAACACCGGCGCCGAGGCCGTGGAGAACGCGGTGAAGTACGCGCGGGCGGCGACCGGGCGCCCGGCGATCGTGGTGTTCGACCACGCGTTCCATGGCCGATCGCTGCTGACCATGACGATGACCGCCAAATCCAAGCCCTACAAGCATGGCTTCGGCCCCTTCGCACCTGAGGTCTACCGGGCGCCGATGGCCTACCCCTACCGGTGGCCGTCCGGGCCGGAGCGGTGCGCGCAGGAGGCGATGACGCAGTTCGCCCAACTGATCGAGGCCCAGATCGGCGCCGACATGGTGGCCGCCGTGATCGTCGAACCGATCCAGGGCGAAGGCGGCTTCATCGTTCCGGCGCCGGGTTTCCTGCCCGCGGTCGCCGACTTCTGCAGGCAGCGCGGCATCCTGTTCGTCGCCGACGAGGTGCAGGCCGGGATCGCCCGGACCGGCGCCTGGTTCGCCAGCGAGCATGAGGGCCTGGTGCCCGACATGGTCATCACCGCCAAAGGCCTGGCCGGCGGCATGCCGTTGGCCGCGGTCACCGGACGCGCGGAGATCATGGACGCCGCGCCTGCCGGCGGTATCGGCGGCACCTACAGTGGCAACCCGGCCGCGTGCGCGGCGGCACTCGGCGCGATCGAGGAAATCGAGAACAACGATCTGCTCGATCGGGCCCGCGAGATCGGCGAACGGCTCACGAACGGTCTGCGCGCCATCACGTCCCCCGTCATTGGTGAGGTGCGTGGCCGTGGCGCGATGATCGCCGTCGAACTCGTGAAGCCCGGTACCCGCGACCCGAACCCGGAGGCCGTTGCCGCGATCACCCGGTACTGCCATGACCACGGCGTGCTGACGCTGAGCGCCGGCACCTTCGGCAATGTGTTGCGCTTCCTGCCCCCGCTGTCCATGACCGACGAACTCCTCGACGACGCGAGCGGCGTGCTCGCCGATGCCTTCGCAGCCCTCTAGACCCGACCGAAAGGAACCCGAGATGACTATCACCGCCCCGGCGCCGAAGAAGGAAATCTACGCACCCCTGGAGTTGTTCGGTGTCGACCGTCTACTCGACGAAGACGAGCGTGATATCGCCGCCACGGTGCGCAAATTCGTCGATACGAGGCTCAAGCCGAACGTCGCCGACTGGTTCGAATCCGGCAGCCTGCCCAAGGAACTCGCCAAGGAGTTCGGCGCGCTCGGCGTGATGGGTATGCACCTGGAGGGCTACGGTTGCGCGGGCACCAACGCGGTGTCCTACGGCCTGGCGTGCATGGAGTTGGAGGCCGGCGACAGCGGCTTCCGCAGCTTCGTCTCGGTGCAGGGCTCGCTGTCGATGTTCTCCATCTACCGCTACGGCTCCGAGGAGCAGAAGCAGGAGTGGCTGCCGCGGCTGGCCTCCGGCGACGCCATCGGCTGCTTCGGCCTGACCGAGGCCGACTTCGGCTCCAACCCGGCCGGCATGCGGACCCGCGCCCGCCGCGACGGTTCCGACTGGGTGCTCAACGGCACCAAGATGTGGATCACCAACGGCAACCTGGCGGACGTGGCCACGGTGTGGGCGCAGACCGACGACGGCATCCGCGGCTTCCTGGTGCCGACCGACACCCCCGGGTTCTCGGCGAACGTGATCCACAAGAAGCTCTCGCTGCGGGCCTCGGTCACCTCGGAACTCGTGCTGGACAACGTCCGCCTGCCCGCATCGGCGCAGCTGCCCGAGGCCCGCGGGCTGGGTGCCCCGCTGTCCTGCCTCAACGAGGCCCGGTTCGGCATCGTCTTCGGCGTGCTCGGTGCGGCGCGCGACTCCCTGGAGACCACTCTGGAATACACCCAGAACCGCGACGTTTTCGACCGGCCGCTGTCGAGTTTCCAGCTCAGCCAGGAGAAGCTGGCCAACATGACGCTCGAGCTCGGCAAGGGTGTGCTGCTGGCCATCCACCTCGGCCGTATCAAGGACGCGGAGGGCATCCGGCCCGAACAGGTCAGCCTGGGCAAGCTCAACAACGTGCGGGAGGCACTGGCGATCGCCCGCGAGTGCCGGACCCTGTTGGGCGGCAGCGGAATCACCCTGGAGTACTCGCCGCTGCGGCATGCGAACAACCTCGAGTCAGTGCTGACCTACGAGGGCACCTCGGAGATGCACCTGCTGTCGATCGGCAAGGCACTCACCGGCCACGCGGCGTTCCGCTGACATGACCGCCGCCATCCAGCACCTGGTCGCGGGGGAGTGGCGTGAGGGTGTCGGCGCCGACGTGCACAGCCTCAACCCGACCCGGCCCAGCCACATTGTGGCGCAGGGCAAGTCGGCCACCGCGGCCGATGTGAACCAGGCCGTCGAGGCCGCACGGCAGGCGCTCGGCTCCTGGGCCGCCACCCCGATCCACAGCCGGGGCGCGGTGCTGTCCGCCGCCGCGGTGATCGTCGACCGCAACGCCGAGGCCTGGGGCGTGGAGCTGGCGACCGAGGAGGGCAAGACCAGGGCGGAGGGCATCGGCGAGGTCCGCCGGGCCGCACAGATCCTCCGGTACTACGGCGCCGAAGGCGACCGGCAGGCCGGTGAGATCTTCTCCTCGCCGCGCGCCGGCGAGCAGATCCTGGTGACCCGCAAGCCGATCGGTGTGGTCGCCGTGATCACCCCGTTCAACTTCCCGATCGCCATTCCGGCCTGGAAGATCGCCCCGGCCCTCATCTACGGCAACACCGTGGTCTGGAAGCCGGCCAGCACCGTTCCACTGCTGGCGATCCGGCTCGCCCAGGCTCTCACCGAGGCGGGACTGCCGACCGGGGTGCTCAACCTGGTGATCGGCGGAGGCCAGGTGGGCGACGCGATGATCAACCACGCCGATGTCGACGCCGTCACCTTCACCGGTTCGACGGGCGTGGGCCGGCGCATCGCCGCCTCCGCCGCCGCCCGCGGCGTGCCGGTCCAGGCGGAGATGGGCGGCAAGAACGCCGCCGTCGTGCTCGACGACGCCGACTTCGACCTCGCCGTCGAACAGGTGATGCTCGGCGCATTCCGGTCCACCGGCCAGAAGTGCACCGCCACATCCCGATTGGTGCTCACCGACGGGATCGCCGACCGCTTCCTGGAGGCCCTGGCGAAGCGGGCCGACGCCCTGGCGGTCGGCGACCCGACCGCCGAGGCGACCGAGATGGGTCCGGTCGTCAGCGAGTCGGCCCAGCAGAGCATCATCGCCGGCATCGAGACTGCCACAGCTCAGGGCGTCTCCGTCCTCGTGGGCGGCGGCGCCTACAGCGACGGCCCGTTGTCGGAGGGCCATTTCATCGCGCCGACCATCGTCGAACTCAACGGCCCGGCCGACATCTGGGAGACCGAACTGTTCGGGCCGGTCCTGGCGGTGCGGCGGGCCGGGAGCCCGGAGGAAGCCTTCGCGCTCGCCAACGACAGCGAGTTCGGGCTGTCCGCCGCGGTGTTCACCCAGGACCTCACCCGCGCGCTGCAAGCCATCGAGCATGTGGATGTCGGTGTGCTGCACATCAATTCCGAATCCGCCGGGGCCGACCCGCACGTTCCGTTCGGCGGCGCCAAGAAGAGCGGGCTGGGCCCCAAGGAACAGGGCGCCGCGGCGCGGGAGTTCTTCACCCACACCACGACCGTCTACTTGCGCGGCGGGAACCCGGGCGTATGAGCCCTGGAGCCCTCGACGGCGTCGTCGTCGTCGACTTCAGCCGGGTGCTGGCCGGCCCGTACGCCACCATGATGCTCGGCGACTTCGGCGCCGACGTCATCAAGGTGGAGCGGCCCGGGGTGGGCGATGACACCCGCGCCTGGGGGCCGCCGTACGACGCGCAAGGCGTCGCAACGTATTTCAACGCGATCAACCGCAACAAGCGATCGCTCACCCTGGACCTGGCCACGCCGCAGGGCATCGAGCGGGCGCGTGAGCTCATCGAGACCGCCGACATCGTCGTGGAGAACTTCCGCCCTGGCACCATGGAGCGCCTGGGCCTGGGCTACGACGATCTGCGGCAGATCCGACCGGGCCTGATCTACTGCTCCATCACCGGTTTCGGCCGGGATGGGGGAGCGGCGCTGCCTGGCTACGACCTGCTGGTCCAGGCCGTCGGCGGTCTGATGAGCGTCACCGGCGCCACTCCCGCCGAGCCCACGAAGGTCGGCGTCGCCCTCGTCGACGTGCTGACCGGATTGCACGCGCTGTCGGGAATGCTTGCCGCCCTGCATCATCGGGACCGCACCGGTGAGGGCCAGCGGGTCGAGACCAACCTGCTGTCCTCGCTGCTGTCGTCGATGGTGAACCAGGCCTCGGGATATCTCGGCGCCGGGGTGGTGCCGGGAATCATGGGCAACCGGCATCCCAGCATCACGCCGTACGAGACGTTCGAGACCGCCGATCGGCCGATCGCCCTGGCGGTCGGCAACGACAAGCAGTTCGCCGCGCTCGCCGACCGACTCGGCCTCCCGGAGATCTGCACCGACCCGCGTTTCGGGTCCAACCCGGACCGGGTGGCCAATCGGGAAGCGTTGTGCGCCATCCTCGCTGAGGCCTTCCGCACCCGCGGCGCCGACCACTGGCATGGCGAACTGACCGAGGCCGGTGTGCCGGCCGGACCCATCAACAGCCTCGCGGAGGCGTTCTCCTATGCCGAACAACTCGGACTGGGCCCGATCGTCCCGGTGCCCGGTACCGCCACGCCGCAGGTCGCAAATCCGCTGACCCTCTCGGCGACCCCCGTCAGCTATCGATTGGCTCCGCCATCCCTGGGAGAGGAAGAGGCCGAGTGGGGAACGAGTCACCGGCCCGACCGCGGCGAATTCTAGGCCGATGGCGGTCACGGTCGCGTGGCTGGTCCGGCAGGCCAAGCTGGGCCTGACCGTGGTGGCCGGCGCGCAGCACCTGGACCGCGAGATCCTCTGGGCGCACGCGATCGAACTGCCCGATCCCGGCCCGTACCTGTCCGGCGGTGAGCTGGTGATGACCACCGGCATCACCGTGGGAACCGACGCTCGGACCCACGCCGACTACGTCGGGAGATTGGTGGCCGCCCAAGCCGCGGCGCTCGCCTTCGACACCGGTATCAGTTACGAGCAGGTGCCGCAGGGCATCATCGACGCCGCCGATGCGCAGGGCCTTCCGGTGCTGCAGGTTCCGGCGTCGACGCCCTTCATCGCCATCACCCGCACGGTCATCGACCGGATCAACGCCGATCAGGTGAAGGCTATTCAGCGGACCGTCGACGAGCAGGAGCGACTTGCCCGCGAGACCCTGCAGGGCGGAATCCCCGCGGTGGTGACCGCGCTGGCCCAGGCACTGGACGCGTCGGTGGTGGCGCTGTCGACCGCAGGCCGGGTGCTCGCCGGCGCCGGACCGGATCAGGACCGGGCCGTGGCGGTGGGCGCGGACATGATCGCCGCCGAGTCCCGCCGGGGCGGCCGGGAGCCCAGCAGTCGCGTGGTCGCCGACGGTGACGCCTTCTGCACGGTGCAGGTGTTGCGCGCCGCGTCGAGCCCCCGTGGATACCTCATCGTCCGGGCGGACCGTCCATCGACCGCGGCCGAACGTCTCCTTATCTCACACTCGGTTTCCCTGATCAGCATCGAACTGGAGAAGCCGATGCGGATCCTCGACGCCGAGCAGCGTCTCCGCGTCGCCGTGACCGAGGGTCTGGTCGCCACACCACCGCTCTATGAGCCGACGTTGTTGCGCTACTTCGGATTCGACCCCGACGATCAGGTGATCGCCACGGTCCTCAGCGGTGGCGGAGCCGGCTTGGCCGAACAGGCGACCGTACACCGCGTTCTGCAGCGAGCCGGGTGTCCCTTCCTGATGTGGCCGCGGGACGACGACATCGTGGTCGTGTTGCCCGCGGCCGAGGAAGACGGGGTGGTCGACCTGCATGGCAAGCTGTCCCGGCAACTGGGCCGCGATCTTGCCATGGGAGTAAGTCCCGCAGGCGAATTCGGCGAGATGGCGATGATGGTGAACCAGGCGGAGGCTGCCGGCAGAGCAGGAGACGAGCACTCGCCGCGCTGGTTCGACAGGCGCGGACTGGTCGGAACACTGCTCGGCGACAAGACGCCCGCGGAACTCGCCGTGCTCGTGGACGTGTTGAAGCCCCTGGATGGTGAGGATCTGGTGCCCAGCCTTGCCGCGTTCCTGGAGAACAACGGCCACATCGAGAGCGCCGCAGCCGCTCTCGAGGTACACCGGCACACCATGCGTAATCGGCTGGTCCGTATCGGTGAGCTTCTCGACATGCCGCTGGACTCCGCTGACAACCGGGCAGCGCTGCTCATCGCACTGCGTGCGCGGGCCCTGCTCGGCGGGTCGTCGTAGCCGCGGCTCAGACGCTGCTGGCGCCGGGCCGCACCGTCAGAATCTGCGAGACGGCGCCGATGGGGCCCGTCACGTCATGAATGATGCTGTGCGTCAGCCCGATACCACTCGGGCCGATCGACACCGCCGTGTCCAAGCCCATCCACTCTCCGGTCGGCTCGGCGAAGAAGTGCGCGGTCAGGTCCAGATTGGGAAACGCGGCATCGCGCGGGTCGACCCGTACCGCCATGCCGTTGGCGATGTCGAGAAGCCCGGCGGTGCGAGCCGTCGGACTCACCGGTTCGGCGTCGAGGAGCGGCTTGGCGGTGCGCACCCAGCAGGCAGACCGCCCGGGTTCGACCTCGACGCGCCGAACCTCGGCGGATGCGATGAAACCTCCGGGCCAGATCTCGGAAGGCTTCCAGACGGGCATGTCTTCTGGAGCGGGGATCGGGTCAAGGCCGCTGCCCTGCAATGCCGTCGTGTCGTACCGCTTCATCAGCCAGGCGCGGGCGAGCACAACCGTCCGGCCCTGATGCCCCATGGTCGCCTCGACCAGTTCGATGGTGCGCCCCGGCCGGATCACCGTCACGTCGACGTCGACGACGACCTCGACCGGCACTGTCCCGAGGATGTCGTAGCTGAGGCGGCCGATCACCAGATGGCCGTTACCCCGGGCGTCGCGGTCCAGTTCGACGGCGTGCGCCAGCAGGCCGAGGGACGGGGCGATGTGCTGTTCGGAACGGCTCCACGCGCCCCCGGCATGCTCGGTGGCTCGATAGGAGTCAGCGGAGACGCGGCGGAAGTAGGGCACCTCGCAGAACGTACCGCCCTCGTCATCCCGTCGCTGCCAGACAGGGAGTTGATGGATGAGGCCGCCCCTGACGTTTGTTCACCTTGGCGTCGATTTCCTGCGTTACGCTCGCCACTCTCGCAAGTAATGCCGGAGAGAGGGATTCCTGATCGCATCGCCGGCGGGAGCGGAGGAATCGTCAGTGCCGGATCCATTACGCAGCTCGGCTGATTTCGTCGCGCGCATCGTCGAGCTCGGTGTCGCGGGGGTTAACGAGATAGCCCGCCTCGGCAGCGACCTACTCCTGGCCACGATTCTTGCCCGGCTGGGTAGGAGCGATCAGGACTCCGAGCCCGGTCAGTTGACCGACTCCGTCGACTTGGGCGCCATCGCGGAGGCGGATCTGTCCCCTGCTGAGTTGATCACCCGCGGCCTACTGGTCGGGCAGGGCCGTTACACCCGGCTGGAGGTGGCCGAACGGGCCCACACCACCCCTGAAGAAGCGCGACGGCTCTGGCGGGCTCTCGGATTCCCGGACGCCGACGACGATCAGCGCCTCTTCACCAATGCCGACGTGTCCGCCTTGGCCCAGGCAACGGGACTCATCGAGTCCGGCGTCGTCGACGCCGACGCTTTGGTCGACCTGGCGCGACCGCTCGGGAATCTGATGTCACGTCTCGCCGCGGCGCAGACCGGTTTCATCTCGGAGGTTCTCGGTGCTCATCTCGCCGACGGGTTGACGGCCGATGATCCTGAACTGGCCAGCCGGCTTGCCCGTCAGGCCTTGACGACCACCCGCGAGCTGTTGCCGGTTCTTGAACTCACCACGGTTCACGCGTGGCGGCGTCACCTCGCCGCTGAAGTGGGACGCGCGTTGATTCCCGGCGGGACCACCCTCGGCGACGACGCGCAAACCCGTTCGGCCGCAGTGGGCTTCGTCGACATCACCGGTTTCACGCGTCTTTCGCGCAATGTCGACCTACCTGAACTGGCCAGACTGCTCGACCGATTCGAGACGGCCGTACTCGATGTCGTGGTCAGACACGAAGGCCGGGTGATCAAGAATCTCGGCGACGAGATTCTTTTCGTGTTCGAGGATCCGGTGTGGGCCGCGGAGGCCGCGGTTGAGTTGCTCGACGTCTTCGCCGCCGACGCCGATCTGCCCCCCGTCCACGCCGGCCTCGCTTTCGGGCCTGTGCTGTACCGCGGCGGTGACGTCTACGGCCCCGTGGTCAACATTGCAGCGCGGCTTTCGAGCCTGGCGCGCAAGGAAACCGTCAGAATCGACCAGGCCATGGCCACTGAACTCCAGGACGCCAAGCAGTTCACCCTGTCTGCCAGCGCTCCACGACACGTTCGCGGCTATCCGCTGTTGCCCAGCTACCGACTCCGGCGAGCGAAGAAGCGGTGAGTTCCCACGCGGCGGCGGTATCTCCATTCAGCTGGCGCGGGTGAGTCTGAGTCGGTGGCTTGTCACCCCTCGCCTCTCAGCCCCTTGTGGAGCGGCTGCGGGCGGTCAGCCGCGACCATGCCCACGTCAACGGCACGTCGTGGCCGGTGGCCAGATACTCCACGGTTGCCGGATAGTGGCGGATCTCGCTGACCTGCGACAGGCCGCTGGGCTTCCCGACGAGCAGGACCTGATCGCCGAGAGCCAGCGTGGTGTCCTCGGCCGGCATGAAAGTCGTCTCGCCGTCACGGATGAGCACGAGGGCGGCCAGCGGCAGGGTGGCCTCCCGGTCGTCGGGGCGTCGCATCAGGGTCTGCAGAGTCAGGGTCTTACCCCGGCCCAACCACTCCGCCACGGCCGGTGCGTGCTCGGCCGAGAGCGTGATGACCTCACGTTCGGGCGTCCGTCGGCCGCAGCGTTGTTCGAGATGGTCCCGCACCCGGGTGGCCCACTCCTCGTCCTGAGTCAGCACATGCTCGACGAAGCTCCAGAACACCGGCGTCAGAATGCGGGCGAGCACCTCGCGGGCGATCACCTCGGTGGCGATGTACACCGAGTCGATCCGCAGGGTGTCGAGCAACGCCTTCTTGTCGTTCGTCTCCTGGCGCACCACCAGGTAGGCGTCGGGGTTGGTGTGCCGGACGTGTTCGGCCATGGCGATGTTCACGGTGTCGTTGCCGGCGCCCGCGACGAAGCCGACCGATCCCGAGACGTCGGGATCGGGACCGGCGGGGTCGGCGAGCTCGACGGTGATTCCGATCGCGGCCAGGTCGCTGACCACGGCTTCGCCGAACTCGCCCTCGGCGCAAACCACCCATCGGCGCGCGGCGAGATCCCGCCGCGCCGGCTGAAGCTGCTCCTGTTCGTTGTCCATCAGCCAGCGCAGCAGCTGGTGGTTCACCGGGTGGTGGATCGACAGGGCGAGGTAGTCGCCGAACCGGTCATCGGCATTGATCGCCGAGTCTGGGGCGAAATGCTCCATGCGGGTCCGGGTGCGTTTCGCCGCACAGCGTCCGAGCACCGGCAGGTCTGGCCGCAGCAGAGCAGCGGTCATCACCACCGCGAGGTTGGCGTCGTCGTCGTTGGTCAGCGCCAGCACCCCTTCGCACTCGCGATGCCCGAGGCCGGCCATCCCGAGCACCGCCGGTGTGGCGCAGTCGCCCTGGACCGCGGGGACGTCGAAGGCGAGTTGTTCGGTCACCACCGACTGCACGCGCTCCTCGCGCTTGTCGATGACGACGAACCTTCGGTAATGCTCGTCGAGGTCTGCCCCGACTATCCGGCCGGCAGCCCCGTAGCCGGCCACGATGACGAAGGGCTCGACCAGTCGGCGGACCTGACGGCGGAACTGCTGCGCGTCGACGGCTGCCTGAAACGCGGCACTCTGCACGAGCGCGAAGAAGACCGCTATCGCGTAGGCCCAGCTGATGACGAGTAGGAAGATCGACATCGCCATCCACATCCGCTGCGGATAGCTGAAGGGATACGGCGCCTCGGTGAAGCCGACCGTCGTCAAGGTGATGGTCATCTGATAGAAGGCGTCGAAGATGTTGAGACGGTGCGGGTTTCCCTGCGGGTCGACGCCGGGCATGAACAACATCCCGGCCGTGCAGAAACTGAATGTCGCGATCACGACGATGAGCGGGATCCGCATGCGCCGCATGATCAGAAAGATCACTTCGGTGGTCGGCACCGACGTCGGGATGTCGACCACTGTGTGCGGTGTGCTCACCCGGCGACGGCCCCAGAGGTGGAACCTGTGCTGCGGGTTCGACATAGGAAGGGAAGCGTCTACCGGCGACGGAAGGTCGCGGTCTCGACCACCAGCAGCGTGACGGACACCAGGTTGGCCAGTAGCGCGCCGCCCGACAGCGACACCACGCTGGCCGTTGCGTGGCCGTTCAGTCCGGCGGCCGACACCTGGGTGGCCCAGACCCATGTTCCGGCCGCGGCGGCGAGTTGTAGCAAGGCGACCAGGCTGGTGGCCAGATGTACGGCGCCGAGCTGGGTGCTGTCGCCGAACTTCAGGATCGTCGTGATCAGTGCGACGATGAGCGCCAGGAACAACTCCCAGGAGTTGTGGACCTCCGGGTCGCTGATGTCGCCGACGAAGAAACCGAAGTTCAGCGTCGCCGCCAGCAGCACGAAGAAACCGAAAACCACTTTCTCGAGGTTCACACCGGCAGCGTAGCCCCAGCAGGTGCCGATCAAGTCGGCAAACATTCACCCGCCGTTCAGCGTCGTGCGGAGTTGGTGTGGTTTACGTCTCATAGCTTGTGGGCCATGCGGACCGCCTATGGCGTCCAACTTGATGCCTTGACCGCCCAGCTGGCCGAGATGTGCCAGCTGGCATCCTCAGCGATGGAGCAGGCGACGCGCGCCTTGCTGCAGGCCGATCTCGTCCTCGCCGAGCAGGTGATCGGTCAGCACGAGAACCTCACGACCGCCGGAGCCGACGCGGAGGAGGCCGGCGTCCTGCTGCTGGCGCTGCGGGCGCCGGTCGCCAGAGATCTGAGGGCGATCGTCAGCTCCATCCAGATCGTCGCCGATCTGGAGCGTATGGGCGCGCTGGCCCTGCACGTCGCCAAGATCGCCCGTCGCCGCCACCCGCGGCACGCGCTGCCCGAAGAGGTGAACGGCTACTTCGCCGAGATGGGCCGCATCGCTGTCGAGCTCGGAGACAGCGCACGTCAGGTCATCTCATCGCATGACCTCGGTAGGGCCCGCTACATTCGGGAATCTGACGACGCGATGGACGACCTGCACAGGCACCTGTTCACGGTGTTGATGGAACGCGAATGGAAGCACGGGACGGCTGCGGCGGTGGACGTGACGCTGCTCGGCCGCTACTACGAGCGGTTCGCCGACCACGCGGTCGAAGTCGCCCGGCGCGTCATCTTTCAGGCGACGGGTGAAATCCGTTCAGAGGAGCGGATTTTCATGCCCCGCCTCCGCTAGCCGGCTGTCCGTCAGGCCACCGCCCGCCGAACGTCCTTCTGCTCGCGCAGGTAGTCCTGGATGTCGGCGGGCAGACCCAGCGCCATCGTGACCAGTTCGGCCAGCGCTGACTCCGGCGCCACGCGGTGGCGGCTGCAGTAGGCGTCGAAGCTGTCCTGATAGTCGGCGATGCCGGTGTGCGCTGTAGTGGACACGAGTGGTTCTCCTTGCGGTGGGCGAGCTCCGGTACGGGTTGGAATACGCCGACAACGCTAGGAATGGGCACCGACACAAAAGGGCCTCTGGGCGAGGTGGTCGGTAAAGGTTGAGCAACGAAAAGGGGACGACTCAGTTCGGGGAGACCGGTCACAAAGGGCCGGTTCCGTGAGGAACCAGAAAAGCAGGGGACTACCTGCGGCCTGACCGCTTGAGCATGTACTGGAGCCACCGAACGTCGAGCAACATGCCGCCAACGGTAACGCCGGAAATTAAGGCGGATGGTCTCTGGAGCTAACGCGTCGCTAAAAAGTTTTGCCAGAAAACCATTAAGGACCGCCGTCCGTCAGTTACCGCCGTCGCCGCCGGTGCGGGCAGGGATCAACTGGGGGCACAGGTCCAGAACCGCGTAGGTCACCAGGGCGACAGCGTCCTGCCGGGGGATGACGTTGAACGTGGTCGCGGCGATGACTTCGTTGTTGATGGCCGCCCGGATCGGCACGCCCTGCGCGGAGGTTCTGGTGATGCGGTCGCAGGAGGCCCGGCCCGCGGCCAGCCACCGGTCCGGCGTGCCGGGGATGTTCGTCGCCACCGAGTTGGAGTTCTTGATGTCGGCGATGAACTTGTCCTCCTGCGCGTCGGCGCGGGCAGGTGCCGCCACACCGGCGGCCAGTGCCATCGCCGCAAAGACGGCTGTCACGACCAGGGCAGGTTGCAAACGTCCCATGAGCTGCTCAGGCGGACTGCTTGGCCAGGAAGTCGTCGATCATCGCCCACGTCGTCGCCGGCGCCGACCGTCCGGTCAACACCCCGAGATGCCCGCCCGGGGCGGTCTCCAGTCGTACCTCCGGGGAGTTCGGCAGCAGGTCCCCGACATGGTGGGCGACGTCGACCGGCACCAGCACGTCGCCGGTGCCGCCGATGTTCATCACGGGCACGCGCACGTCGGCGAGGTCCACGATTTTGTTGGGGCCCTGAATCTTGCCGTCCGCCAATTCGTTTCGCTGTACCAGCCGTTGATACACCTGCAAGGTGGCCCGCCCGGGATAGGCCAGCATACTGTTCATCAGCCCGTCCACCGCCTCGACGTGGGCCAGGAACTCCCGGTCGTCGCGGTGCTTGATCAGCGTGACGGGCTTCTTGAGGTAGGTCGTCAGCGAGGTCGCCTTGAACGCGGGTCCGACGATCTGCGACGGCAGACCGCCCAGCATCTTCAGGACGGTGCCGATGATGCGGCCGCCGGTGTACTTCCCGGCCTTGCGGATGGGGGCGACCATGGGGTGCTTGCTGAGGTCGAAGGGGCTGGCGACCATGGCGACCGATTTGATCGGCAGCTCGGAATAGGCGGCGGTGGTCAGGATGGCGATCAGCCCGCCCAGGCACCAGCCGATCAGGTGCACGGGCTTGCCGCCGGCATCCTCGGAGACCTTCCTGATCGCGTTCGGGACGACCTCGGAGACCCAGAACTCGATCCCCAGATCGCGGTCCCGCAGGCCGATCTCCCCGTAGTCCACCAGGTAGGTCGGCCGGCCCTCCTGCAGCAGATGCTCGGTGAGCGAGCAGCCGCGCCGCAGGTCGAAGCAGATCGCCTGCGAACCGAGGGGCGGGACGAGCAGCACCGGGTCGCCCTGCAGGGGCACACCGTCGACGGGGAGGTAGCGATGCAGCGTCGACTTGTGGCTCTGGTCGATCACCACCGAGGGCATCCGGGTGGTGTCGGCGATGCCGCCCTTGACGAGGAAGTCCCACAGGTTCGAGACCGCCTGCCGGCGTTGCTCGGGTGTCCGGGTCCGGTCGAAGATCGAGGTCATGAACCGAGAATAGGGGCACCGCGGACAGTGGGGACCGGGTTTGCCGGGCTTGTGTGGCCGCTGGATGATCGGAGGATGGCTGTGCGGCCACAACGTCAGGCTCGGGTGAAGAACGGGCACCCTCCCAAGATCTGCGAGCGGTGCGGCCGGCCCTTCGAATGGCGCAAGAAGTGGGCGCGCGACTGGGAGAACGTCCGGTTCTGCTCCGAGGCGTGCCGCCGATCCTGATCTTCAGGCTTCGTTGAATTGCTTGATCTGCGCGGTGATTCGGTCAGTCAGTCCGTCCGGGAGCGACATCGCCAGGCTGGCGTCGTCGAGGGCGACGAGGTCGCCGCCCTTGGTGTACGGCAGGAGGTCCTGGGCTTCGCCGACCCGCGCGCACATCGTCTCGATGAACCGGTCGTACCCCATCAGCGGGCACAGCGTGAAAGCGCTCATGTCCTGCACGAGCCCGCGGGCGTCGGGCTGGACCGGTGTCTGGACGCACGTCTCGGCGTGGACGAGGAACGTCTGGTGGTAGTCCATCAGGCGTTGGGCGATGCTCACGATCGCATCGGCATCGGCACTGCTCTCATCGGCGGGACCGCCCAGGGTTCCGGTGAACGCAGGGCTGAGCATGAATTGCTCGAGCTGCGCGACGAGGTCGGCGATCTCGTTCATGGTGCGGTACGCCACTTGCGAGTACGACTGCCCGCTCAACGGCACCAGGCCGGGCTTGGGTTGGTAACCCGAGACGCATTGCCGAAGCCGGGCCCCGACACCGTTACGGCGCTGGAGCAGAACAGAGGTGAAGACCGCATACGGCCACGCCGGCGGTTTGTCGGCGATGAGCCGGGTAAGTGCGTCGCTGGTCGTCGCCACCTTCGCGACGATGGCGGACTTCTCATCCGGCGGCAGGATGCGTTTGGGCGTCGGGTCGATCGGACGGGCCATCGCCTCGGCCTGCGCGCGGAAGTCCGGCGGCCACGGCCACGGCTCGAGAGGGCGCCCCGCCTGATTGCGGTGATACAGAACCCACCCGGCGCCGCCCAACAAGGCGAGGCCGACCAAACCGGATGACCACGATCCGTTGCCGAAGGACGACAGCAACAACAGTGCCCCGCCGATCAGACACCAAACGACCCCGCGAGACAGCCCCCGCAGTGCTGCGGCACCCGACATTCCAAATCCCCCTGTTCATCATCCCCGTGTCGGCGAGGCTATCTGCGACCCCCGACAATCTCAGCGCGCCCTACCATGACCGCCATGGGCGACAATCCGTTTGATCCGTCACTGTGGCGTCCGGTCGAGGGTTTCGAGGATCTGACCGACATCACCTATCACCGGCACGTCGCCGACGGCGTCGCGTATCCGACGGTGCGGGTCGCCTTCAACCGGCCGGAGGTGCGCAACGCCTTCCGGCCGCACACCGTCGACGAGCTCTACCGCGCCCTCGACCATGCCCGGATGTCGCCGGATGTCGGCGTCGTGCTGCTGACCGGCAACGGCCCCTCACCCAAGGACGGCGGCTGGGCCTTCTGCTCCGGCGGTGATCAGCGGATCCGTGGGCGGACCGGTTACCAGTACGCCGCGGGGGAGACCGCCGACACCGTCGACGCCGCCCGCGCCGGCCGGCTGCACATCCTGGAGGTGCAGCGGCTCATCCGGTTCATGCCCAAGCCGGTGATCTGTCTGGTCAACGGGTGGGCGGCCGGCGGCGGGCACAGTCTGCATGTGGTCTGCGACCTGACCCTGGCCAGCCGGGAGCATGCGCGGTTCAAACAGACCGATGCCGATGTCGGCAGCTTCGACGGCGGCTACGGCAGTGCCTACCTCGCCCGGCAGGTGGGGCAGAAGTTCGCCCGGGAGATCTTCTTCCTGGGCGAGGCCTACACCGCTGAGCAGATGCACCATATGGGTGCGGTGAACCGGGTGGTCGACCACGCGGAGCTGGAGACGGTGGCACTCGACTGGGCCGCGACGATCAATGGCAAATCGCCTCAGGCGCAACGGATGTTGAAGTTCGCCTTCAATCTTCTCGACGACGGTCTGGTGGGTCAGCAGATCTTCGCGGGCGAGGCCACCCGCTTGGCCTACATGACCGACGAGGCCGTCGAGGGTCGCGATGCCTTCCTGGAGAAGCGCGATCCGGACTGGAGCCGGTTCCCGCGCTACTTCTGAGCGGGGCCCCGTCGATGCATAATCGGGCTACACCGCAACGACGGAGGTGAGACCGCTGGCGACCGCATTCCCGGACCGGGCAACCTTGGAGAGTGTGCTCGACGTCGCGGCCCGTGCCCCGTCGGCGGGCAACCTGCAGCCGTGGCGGTGGCGGGTCGACGGCACCGCGGTGCACCTGTATGCCGATTGGCGGCGGGAGGCCGGTGCATCGCCGACGGATCGGCGCGATGTGCTGCTCAGTTGTGGAGCGCTTCTGGACCACTGCGTTGTCGCGCTGGGCGCGGCGGGCTGGTCTCCGCGGGTGCGGCTGCTACCCGACGGCGGGGACGACAGCCATCTGGCGATCCTGGAGGTCATCGGCCAACCGCCGCAAGCCGGGCAACTCGAGTTGGCCGAAGCCATCTCCCGTCGCCGTGCCGACCGCCGCCGCTACCGGGCGGGCCGTATTCCGGGTTCCACATTGGAGTTGATGTTCATTCGCGCCGCTCGGTTGGGCGTGGAATTGGCGGTCGTTCCACGATCTCGATGGGTCCGGCGGGCGGACGGTACTGTCGCACTTCGCTTTCCGGAGGTTGCGGAGGAGCCGGACGACGGTGCGGTTCTGCTGGTGCTCGGCACTCGGGAGGACAACGACGAGATGCGACTGCGGGCCGGCGAGGCGCTCAGCCACATCATGTTGACGGCCACCGCCATGGGTCTGGCCAGCTGCCCACTCACCGAACCTTTGAACGACATGCGCAGCCGGCTGGCCCTGGCCTGCGAGGTGTTCGACGGCGAGGCGCATCCGCAGACGCTGATCCGGCTCGGACTGCCGCCGGTGGACGACGCGCCCCCGCCGCCGACCGAGCGCAGGTCGGTGGGCGAAATCACCACGTGGGCAACCTGACCGTCGGCCTTCAGCAAACCTTTTGGAAGGGATCGATCGTGGGAGCGTTCACCGAGCGGGAACTGGCCTACCTGAGCGAGCAGCCGCTGATGCGCTTCGCCTCCGCCTCCCCGACGGGCCTGCCCGACGTCGCAGCGGTTGCCTTCTCCGTGGACGGCAACGACATCGTCACGGCAGGTTTCGACATCACCAAGACCGTCCGTTACCGCAATGTCCAATCCAACCCGCGCGCCACGGTCGTCATCGACGATCTCGCCTCCCGGGAACCCTGGACCCCCCGCGGTGTCAAAGTCCGCGGCGCGGCCGGCATCGAGGAAGACGGCGGCGGTCAGCGCTTTCGCATCCGGCCCGAGGTGATCTGGAGCTGGGGCATCAACGATCCCAAGCCGGGCATTCCGCAGATTGAGCGCAGGAGTGTCTCGTGAACGCCATGACGCCATTCGAAATCGAGGACGCGAGCCGTTCGGTGTGATGGGGTGGCGCCGCAACACCGTGCAGGCGTGGACGCCGAAGTTCGGCTCCCTCATGCCGACACTGGTATCTACGATCGGTGTGTGAGCGACCAGTCCGCGCCGTTTGTCCCTCCCGCACCGGCTGAGGCCCTGGCCCGTCTCGGCATGCCGATGGACGAGGCGATGCGCACCCAGCGCGCCGTGCGTCGCCTGCACCTCGAACCGGTGTCCCTCGAGGTGCTGCTGCCGCTGCTCGAACTCTCGCTGAAGGCGCCGACGAGCTCGAACAGCCAGGACTGGAGCTACCTGGTGGTGCAAAGCCCCGAGCAGAAGGCGAACCTGGCCAAGCTCTACCGGCGGCTCTACCGGTTGTTCAACCCCATCGTCGAGCGCCGAGCGCGCGGTGACGAGCAGGAGCTCCGCACGATCCGGCCCGGCCAGTGGCAGGCCGACCATTTCGAGGAACTCCCTGTCTTCGTGATCCCGTGCTATCGGCGCAACACCAATCACCGGCCCGTCGGGCATCCGCAGATCTCGGTGTCCTCCTTCTACGGATCGGTCTATCCGGCCGTGCAGAACCTGTTGCTGGCCTGCCGTGCCGTCGGGCTCGGCGCATCCCTGCAGACCTTGCCGATCTGGTGGGTGCCCTCGGCCCGGCGCATCCTCGGGCTGCCCCGCACGATCGTGCCGGTGTGCATCATCCCGATCGGGTGGGCCAAGGGCCGCTACGGGCCGACACAGCGTCCGCCGATCGGCGATGTCGTCCATCTCGACCGCTACGGCAACCAGCCGTTTCGCTCCAAGGAGGTGCCGTGAGCGGCGACAACAAGGCGTTCGCTGATCTGTTGAGTGCCGACCTCGCCGGCACCTATCCGCGGACGGAGAGTGCCGGCCAGAGCGTGGATCCCGTTGTCGCCGAAGCTGATCTGGCCGCTGTACAGCGGGATGGATTCGTCATCCTGCCGGACCTGCTCAGCGGCGAACAGCTTGCACAGATCCGGGCGGCGGTGACGCCGCTGCTGGATCATCACGGGCGCAACCCCTTTGAGGGCCGGTTGACCCAACGCATCTACAGTGTGCTGAACAAGACCCGGGCCTGCGACGTGATCGCCGACCATCCGAGGGTGCTTGCCCTGCTCGACCGCCTTCTGCTGCCCAACTACCTGCTGTCCATGCTGCAGGTGATCAACATCCTGCCCGGTGAAAAGGCGCAGATGCTGCACACCGACGACGCGTTCTACCCACTGCCGCGGCCGCGAAAAGCATTGGGCGCGGCCACGATCTGGGCCATCGACGACTTCACCGCCGACAACGGCGCCACCGACATCATCCCGGGCAGCCACCTGTGGGGTGAGGAAGCGCCGGACCCCGCCGACCGGCAACCCGTGGTGATGCCCGCCGGGTCGTGCGTGTTCTTCCCGGGCACGCTGTGGCATGGCGGCGGGGCTAACCGATCTGACCGTCCGCGGTTGGCGGTGACCGCCCAGTACTGCGAGCCCTGGGTACGGCCACAGGAGGCGTTTACCCTGTCGATGACCCGGGACACCGTGCGGGCGGTGTCCGAGGACATTCGCCGGATGCTCGGCTACAGCATCCATCCGCCCTTTATCGGCCAGGTCGATGGTATGCACCCCAAACGGTTGCTCGAATAGCGCTGGGCGCTATGACTTCTGCCGCGGAACGCCGCCGCGCAGAAGCTCGTGGGTGGTGACGGTCGGCGTCTTCAGCCAGAGCCGCAACAGGTGGCGCCGGCGTGCCGGGTCGTCCTCGTCGACATAGGCCTCGCGGGAATGCAACACCGTGGTGTTGTTGAGGAACTGGATATCGCCGGGCTCGAAGACCATCTGGATGTGGAACGCCGGATCGTTGGCGATGGACTCGACCAGATCCAGCGCAGCGCGCTGCTCGTCGGTCAGCCGTGGCGCCTGCGGGTGACGCTGCGAGTCGCGGATGTACCAGGCGATGAAGAACAGCCGCGGCAGCCCATCGATGTCAATGATCGGCGGTAGTTCGAAGTACGGTGGTTCGCCGATGCTCTGCTCGTCGTTGCGGTCCCAGGGCATCGGCTGGTACATCACGTCGAGTAGATCCGTTGAGCGGCTGAGCATCTCGTTGTAGACGGCGTGGGCGCTGACGATCCTGGACTCGCCGCCGGAGCGGGCCGAGTTCAGGCACAGCAGGCCGACGAGGTCGGAGCCGTCGCTGTGGAAGTCCTGACGCAGGTTCGTGCGGTACTTGCGCACACCGGGTGCGGCCGGGAGCCGTTCATCGCGAATGTGGGAAAGGACGTTGGCGTCGCGGTCCTGGCCCACAGGCTCACCGAGCACGCGGCCCAGGCCGAGGTAGGCGCGTTCGATCTCGGCGTCGGTGAGTGTGTCGACGGGGAAGCGCCGCAATCGCACGAAGCCCGGTCCCCGGGCGAGCAGATGGTTCCACCGCGCTGCGCTAGAGGCGAAGTGGGTCTGCAGGGTCGGGTCGGCACCGCCCCGTGCGTAGTCGATCAGCACGGCCTGATCATCGGGGGAGAGGTCGAATGACCACTGCGCCTCGTCGGGGAAGTCACGGCTGGTCCACACCGATGGGGCGTCGCTGCTGACCGGAGTTCTCACCGGGGCGCCAGTTCGTCGACGAGATTCCGCACCCGTGCGGCGATCTCGTCGCGGATGCGGCGCACCACCTCGATCGGCTGCCCGGCGGGATCGTCCAGCTTCCAGTCGCGGTAGGAGACGCCAGGGAAGTAGGGACAGGTGTCACCGCACCCCATGGTGATGACGACGTCGCTGGTCTCAACGGCGTTGTCGGTCAACACCTTCGGGGTGGCTGCGGTGATGTCGATGCCGATCTCTGCCATCACCTGCGCGGCAGTCGGGTTGATCTGATCACGCGGTTGTGTGCCGGCGGAACGGACCTCGATGCGGTCGCCGGCCAGGTGCTGCAGCAGGCCGGCCGCCATCTGGGACCGTCCCGCATTGTGTACGCACACGAAGAGAACGCTGGGCTTCATCCGACATCTCCTGTGGGGGTGGGGAATCGCCGGCTCAGCGCCAGCGAGACGTAGACGAGTCCGACGAGCACCGGGACTTCGATGAGCGGACCCACCACACCGGCCAGGGCCTGGCCCGAGGTAGCCCCGAACGTGGCGATCGCCACCGCGATGGCGAGTTCGAAGTTGTTGCCCGCCGACGTGAACGCCAATGTCACCGTGCGCGGGTAGCCCAGCTTGACCGCCCAGCCGACCAGGAAGCCGGCCGTCCACATGATTGCGAAATAGGCCAGCAGGGGCAGCGCGATCCGGACGACGTCCAGCGGGCGCGAGGTGATCTGCTTGCCTTGGAGGGCAAACAGAATCACGATCGTGAACAGCAGGCCGTACAGCGCCCACGGCCCGATCCGGGGAAGGAAAGTCTTCTCGTACCACTCCCGGCCCCTGGCCTTTTCGCCATAGCGACGGGTCAGGTAGCCCGCCACCAACGGTATTCCGAGGAAGATCAGCACCGATTTCGCGATCTGCCACGTCGACGTCGCGATCGCGGTCTGTCTCATGCCCAGCCAGCCCGGCAGTACCGAGAGGTAGAACCACGCCAGGACGGCGAAGAACAGCACCTGGATCACCGAGTTGATCGCCACCAGGACGGCGGCGGCCTCGCGATCGCCCCGAGCGAGGTCGTTCCAGATGATCACCATCGCGATGCACGGCGCCAGGCCGACGATGATGATCCCGGTTCGGTAGTCGGGCAGATCGGCCAGGAACAGCCAGGCGAGGGTGAACATCAGGGCCGGGCCGATGATCCACACCAGAAACAGCGCACTGACAAGCAATTTGCGATCGCGGGTGACGGTATCGAGGCGGTCGTAGCGCACCTTGGCCAGCACCGGATACATCATCACCAGCAATCCGATGGCGATCGGGAGCGAGACGCCGTCGACCTGCACGGCGCTGAGGGCGTCACCCAGTCCGGGGATGAGCCGACCCAGCAGCAGACCCAGCCCCATCGCCGCGCCGATCCAGACCGGTAGCAGTCGGTCCAGGGTCGACAGCCGTGCAGTGAGATGGTCGGTGGTCGACGTCACGATCCGCAGCACCCACCCTGCGCGCTGGCAACCGGCTCGACGGGAATCGTTCCGAAGAAGGTCTCCGAGTCCGCCAGCACCGTGTAGACCTCCCACCGCTCCCCGCCCGGGCCGGTGACCCACACCTTGTCCTGGGTGGCGAAGCAGCAGGTGGTGCCGATCTCCTCCTCGGTGAACATGCCTTCTTCGGTCAGGCGGGCGATTTCCGAATGCACGACCTCGCTGGACTCCACCTCGACGCCGAGGTGGTTCAGCGTGCCCCCCTGACCCGGGTTCTCCAGCAGGACGAGTTTCAGCGGGGGATCGGCGATGGCGAAGTTGGCGTAGCCGGGTTTGAGCTTCGCCGGCGCCGTGCCGAAAAGCCTGGAGTAGAAGGCGATTGCGGTCTCAAGGTTGTCGACGTTGAGTGCGAGTTGAATGCGGGACATGGCAGATTCTCCGAGTCGTGCGACATATATCGAACTAGTGGCTGCCTTCAGCATGGACCACCTCTTTGATATATGTCAATATCTCTGGCACTCTGGATCCATGCCCAAAGCGTTGCCGGTCATCGACACCACCGCTCCCGTGTGCTGTGCCCCGATGGCCTCCGGCCCGATGAGCGACGACGACGCCCTGAATATCGCACTGCGGCTCAAAGCATTAGCCGATCCGGCGCGGGTCAAGATCGTGTCCTATCTGTTCGGCTCACCAGCCGGCGAAGAGGTCTCCGGCCGGTTGGCGAC
The DNA here is from genome assembly GCA_046330855.1 of Mycobacterium sp. Lineage (GTDB taxonomy): Bacteria > Actinomycetota > Actinomycetes > Mycobacteriales > Mycobacteriaceae > Mycobacterium. Next base: position 337,798 of record JAXLRX010000004.1, on the reverse strand, counting down.
AGTGCTGGGCCTGACCGAGTCGACCGTCAGCCATCACCTCACCCAACTCCGCAAAGCCGGCCTGGTGACCTCGGAGCGGCGGGGAATGAACGTCTTCCACCGGGTTCGCCCCGAGGCGCTGCAGGCGTTGTGCGCGGCGCTCGATCCGAACTGCTGCACCTAGACGAGATTCAGGAGGGCCTCGCGCGCTGCTGAAATCCGCCGTCCCGCAGTCGATTCGCGCGCCGCGATGTCTGCCGCGGCCAGCACCAGGATGCGTGCCGTCTCGCGCGGATGGGCAACCCCGGTGAGGTCGGCGGCGAGAATCTGGGTAGCCTGCTGATTGCGGCTGTCGACTTCGGCGGCGATCGCCGGCTCGGTCCGGGCGTCGAGGAGCAGCGCGCGGACGCCGGGCAGCTCGCGGCACGCGTCGAGGAAGGCGATGAGACGATGCCTGGCACGCCCGGGTCCGGGCTTCTCCTCGGCGGTGCTGGCGAGAACCCGGTCGAAAGCGGTGTCGTGGAACCAGCGGTGCAGCGCGACCAGGAGCGCGGTGCGGTCGCGGAAGTGGACATAGAACGTGCCCTTCGCATGGCCGGCTGCCGCGGTGATCTCGGCGACCGACAATGAGCGCAGACCATCGCGCTCAGCGAGCTCGACTGCTGCCGTGAGCAGTTCCCGACGCGTCGGGTGGTTCTCGCCGGCCCGGCTGCCGGGCCCGCGCCGCCGGGCGGGGGCCTCGTTCACCGAGCCACCGCGTCGCGCAGACCCGATAGGAAGGGTGCTGTGGCGGCGAGGAACTCATCGGGGCGCTCGATGAACGGCTGGTGTCCGGCACCGGGGAAGGTGACCGTCTGCGCCTGTGGCAGCGCTCCGCGGGCGCGCCGCCCGTCGAGGTGCCAGGGCAGGACCGGATCGTGCGTCCCCCACGCGAGCAGGATTGGGCACCGCACGCCGGCGGCCAGTGTGCGGCCGTCATGGCCGGGATCGGTGAAGCTGCGCCACAGGTTGCCGTAGGCCTCAGACCCCTCGGCAGATCGGGACGCCCTCTCCGCACGCTGAATCGCTGCCGTGACGTTGGCATTGCGGTCTCTCAAGTAAAGGCGGGGCAGGTTGCGGTAGACGACGGGCGCCAGGCGTCGTGACCCGAATGCGCGGCAGGCCAACGTCGTACCGATCCAGCGTGGCGAGAATCCTCCGGGGGACACCAGCACCAGACCTGCCACCCGTTCGGGCCGGTGGGCGGCGGCGTGCAGGGCGGCGAATCCGCCGACCGAATTGCCCAGCAGCACATGCTCACCGCCGAGTTCGTCGAGCGTCTGCGCCAGCAACTCACCGAAGCCGATGGCGGTCTCCGAATCCGTTCGGGGCGTCTGACCGTGGCCGGGCCAGTCGAGAGTGGTCACGCGCCAACCCGATTCCACCAGGTCGGGGATGACGGTCTCGAAGTCGCGACCATCCCCGCCGTTGGCGTGCAACAGCACCAGGGATGGTCCGAAGCCGTGCGACTGCACGTGGAGGTGGGGCCGGCGTGCCATGAAACGAGAGTACATGACCATCGGGTCATGTACTAGGAGCGGCGCGCGCCCACCCCGGCGATGATCACCCGCACACTGTTGGCCAGTCGAGTCGTGAAGTCGGCCGGGGTGGCGGTAGCAGGGTCTTCGCCCTTGGCGCCGTGTGCACAGTCGGTGAGGACGCCGGCCAACTGGGCGACGGTGAGCCCCGATGCGGTGAGGTCGATTTCCCCGGTCTTCACGGCGCGCCTGAGCGCGGTGGCCAGGATCTTCCCCGCTCGCTCGTTGGCATCGCGCGCGATCTCGCCGCACAGAGTGCCGTGGCGGTCATACAGTTCGGCGGCGTAGTGCGAATTCGACGTGAGTTCGACGAACTGAAGAAACTGCGCCCGAAGCAGCTTCGTGATGCGAGTCTCGATATCGAGGCCGGGATTGTTGGCCACGGCCTGCATCTCGGCCAGGTGATCCTCGTGCAGGCGGGACACCAAGGCCCGGAACAGCTCCTCCTTGTTGCTCCAGTGCGCGTAGACGGTCGCTCGCGACACGTCGGCGCGGCGGGCGATGCTCTCGATCGACGTCCTGCGATAACCGAACGCGGTGAACTCCGCCAAGGCGGCGAGGCCGATCACCTCGCTCGTCGTCAGGGTACCGGCCACCCGTACATGATCTACATACTTGACATTTTTCGCAAGAATTGTCTAGCTTGAACCGATGGTCGAAACATCCAGAGCAGTTCTGATCACCGGTTGCTCCACCGGCATCGGCCGCGCGACAGCACTGCGCCTGGCCAAAGCCGGTCACACCGTCTACGCAACCGCCCGGCGAGCCGAGTCCATCGCCGATCTTCGGGCCGCGGGCGCGCGCACCCTCGCCCTCGACGTCACCGATGAGGCGTCCATGGTCGCTGCCGTCGACCAGGTGGTCGCGGAACAGGGTGCCGTCGGCGTCCTGATCAACAACGCCGGCTACTCCCAGTCCGGTGCGGTGGAGACGCTGTCGATGGACGACCTGCGCCGGCAGTTCGAGACGAACGTGTTCGGTCTGGTCCGTATGTGCCAGTTGGTCCTGCCGGAGATGCGCCGGCAGCACTGGGGGCGCATCGTCAACATCAGCTCGATGGGCGCGAACTTCACCTTTCCCGGCGGCGGCGCCTATCACGCGTCCAAGTACGCGGTGGAGGCGATCAGCGACGCACTTCGGTTCGAGGTCAAGGGATTCGGGGTCGACGTCGTGGTGGTCCAGCCCGGTTTGATCCGTACCGAATTCGCCTCCACGGCCCAGACCGGTCTGGCGACCGACGACGGTCCGTATGCCGAGTTCAACGCCTCGGTCGGGGCGGCCACCGAAGACGCCTACGCGAAGGGTCCGCTGGCCAAACTCGGGGGAGACGCCGACAGTGTGGCCAAAGCAGTTGAGAAAGCCATCACCGCCAAACACCCACCGATCCGGATGCGGGTCACCCCGTCGGCGCATGTCCTGTTGGGCCTCAACGGCATCATGAGCGACGGCATGTGGGACCGGTTCCTGGCCGGGCAGTTTCCCCGCCCGGGTGCGTCAGTCGGTTAGAGGCCGTCAATGACCGCCGTCATCGTCCTGGCTACCGTCTTCTTCGTCGGGATGGGCGTCTTCGCGTTGGCTCGACCCGCCGTGATGATCCGGCCCTTCGGCATCACGTTGCCGAGACCCGAATCGCGGGCCGAGGTGCGAGCGGTCTACGGCGGGTTCGGTCTGGCGATCGCGGGGATGCTCGGATTAGCCGCGACCGGCCATCCGGCGCGCGATGGCATTCTCCTGACGGTGGCTGCCGCGCTCGGCGGAATGGCGTTCGGACGGTTGGTCTCCGGTGTGGTCGATAGGCCGAAGGCGTTCTACCCGAACTGGTTTTACTTCCTCGTCGAAGCTGTGGGTGCGACCGCGTTGCTGTGGGCGGCGCGGGGCTGAGCGGCGGAATCGCATTCTGCCCGTGCGGTTCTTCTGCGGCCGATCCGCGGGTCACCGGCGCAGAAGTCGTCGACGACGGCGAGCATGATGTCGAGTTTGTCGGTTAGGCGGCGTTTCAGATCACCACGTCGGTGGTCTGCGGGGTGGCTGGGCCCGTGACGCTGTGCCAGGCCCGCGCGATGAGTTCCACCGCCTCGGCGAGGCTTTCCTCGGGCAGTACGTAGGGGATTCGGACGAATCGCTCCAGTGTGCCGTCGACTCCGAAGCGGGGACCCGGGGGCAACTCCACACCGAGGCGCGACGCTGCGGCGCACATGGCCGAACTGACCGGTGCGGGCAGCTGCACCCACAGCGACATTCCGCCGGTCCCGGGCAGCGGCCGCCATTCCGGCAGCCGGCGGTCGAGCAGGTCGATCAGCAGGGCCCGCCGGGCCCGCAGGATCTCCCGCCGCTCCGGCAGCACGTCATCGGAGCGTTCGGTGAGAAGCCATGCCGCAGCGAGTTGTTCGATCACCGACGTGCCCAGGTCGATCGACGGGCGGATGGCGCGGATCGTGGCCAGTACGCTGGGTTCAGCCCTGATCCAGCCAATGCGCATACCGCCCCAGAACGTCTTCGACATCGAGCCCACCGTGATGAGCAGATCGGTCCAGGTGCGCATCGATCCGGCCACCGGTGCCGGCACCGGTTCGTCGAGCCACACGTCGGTCAGGGTCTCATCGACGACGGTGCGAGTGCGTGTCTCGGAGATGATGTCGCACAATCGATTACGGTCTTCCGCAAGCATCGACATGCCCGTCGGGTTGTGGTTGTCGGGTACCAGGTAGGCCAACGTGGGCGCCACCTGCCGCACTGCGGTGTGCAGCGCCTCCAGATCCCATCCGTCTTTGGTCACCGGAATCGGTACCGCGCGGGCACCTGCCGTCGCGATAGCCGTGAGCGCGCCATGGTACGTGGGCTGCTCGACAAGCACCCGATCGCCGGGCTGCACGTAGGTCGCCACGATCAGCGCGATGGCGTGCTGCGCGCCGCTGGTGACCATGATCTGTTCGGCGGTGGTCGGAAGCCCTCGTGCGCAATAGCGTTTGGCGATAGCAGCCCGAAGTGCGGTCAGCCCCTTCATATCGTGACCAGACTGCTGCAGGTAGCCGGCCGACTGCCGGGCCGCTTCGGTGAAGGCCTCCTGGATGGCGCTGGCGGGCGCGGCGAGTGCGGCGGCGGCGAGGTTGATGGTGGCAACCCCATCATCGGCCGTCGGCGCGGGGGCGTGTGGGAGAGCGATGGTGCTGCGCGCACCGCGGCGGGCGTACAGGTAGCCGTCGTCGCGCAATTCGGTGTAGGCGGCCGTGACGGTGGTGCGCGAGACGCGCAGGGCGTCGGCGAGGGCACGTTCGCTGGGTAGCCGCGAGCCGACCGGCAGCCGGCCGTCGACGATCAGCATCCGCAGCCCGTCGGCCAGGCCTCGATAGGTTGGGCCACTTCGGCTGGATGTCCGCCAGTTGCCGAGTTCACGGGCCACCAACTCTGCTTCCAGCGCTCGTGTCGGCATCGTTGCGGTCATTAGAATGCCAGTATTGCCTAACTGGCTATTGAATGGCAAGCCACTGTGGCCAAATATGGCTGGTATGAACTCGTGGTTTTCCCGACTGGCCGCGCGCCTGACCGCGCCGCCCGACCTGCGCAACGGTCCGTGGATCCCGCCGTCGGCGGGTTGGGGTGACGTCGACGCCGACGTGCGGCGGCTGCGCCGCGACCTCGACGCGATCCGCGTGCGCTACTCCGGCCACCTGTGATCGCCCGGGCGGCCGCGCTGCTGACCGGGTTGAGTCTCTATGGGCTCTCGATGGCGATGATGGTCCGGGCGGAACTCGGCCTCGACCCGTGGGACGTCTTTCATCAGGGCCTGTCCCGGTACACCCCGATGACGATCGGGGTGGCCTCGGCGGTCGTCGGGGTGGTGGTCCTGATGGCGTGGATCCCGTTGCGCAACAGGCCGGGCGTCGGCACCGTTTCCAACGTCGTCGTCATCGCGGTCACCGTCGACGCCGCATTGGCTTTTCTTCCTGCGCCGCAGACCCTTCCGGCGCGGGTGGCGCTGATGGTGGGCGCGGTCCTGCTCAATGCGGTGGCCACGGTGTTGTATGTCGGGGCCGGATTGGGTCCCGGCCCAAGGGACGGATTGATGACGGGTCTTGTGGCGCGAAGCGGACTTTCGGTGCGCCTTGTGCGCACCACCATCGAGGCCACCGTGCTGACCGCCGGTTGGCTGCTGGGCGGCAGCGTGGGGATCGGAACGGTGCTGTACGCCTTCGGGATCGGGCCGCTGGTCCAGCTGGGATTGCGGATGACGCCGGCGCCGGTGTTGGCCCGCAGCGGCTGGGCGGCGATCCTTGGACCGTGAGACAGAGATTCTGCGCCACTATCGATTGGCTGGCTGACCCTGGCTTTTGGGCCTACTCGCGGACTTCAGAGCCGTTGTCGTCGCGCTGCTCCTCTTCCCGTGAGCAGATTCCCGGAGCACGATGCACTCATGAGCGATGACGTCCAACGTTTCCTTGAGCGCTTCGCCGACTTCGGCGGCGCGCCCGATCCGGACAAATACGAGAACCTCTTCGATCCGGACGAGGGCACGGTGCTGCATCCCGGTATGACTGCCCCGTTGCACCGCAACCAAGTCCGGGCTTACATGACGACGTATCTGGCCGGGGTGTCGGAGTTCCGTTTCGACATCGCCTCGTGGGCCGAGCGCGACGGCACGGTGTTCGTCGAAGCCCGCAACAGCGGCCGACCGGGCGGGGGAGACGTTCTCGAGTGGGGAACCGTGTATTGCGTCACCCTGCGGGGTGACCGGGTCTTGCGCGGACGCGCCTACGGTGACCGGGTTCCCCTGCTCGCGCGGCTCATGCCGGAGGTGACGCTTGCTCAGGCGGCGGCACTCGGCGCTCCGGCGCCGGGACTGGACGTGGGAACGGAGTGAACCGTAAGGCCACTCAGAGCGTGTCTGATCCTGGTCCGCGGTAGCGGAGTTCCGGGCGGGCGCCGACCATGTCGTCGTAGAGGACGGCCATCCTGTCGATGTACCAGAGCTTGGCTCCGGCGATGAGCACCGCGCCCAGCGCAGTGGGCCACGGCTGCAAGGTGACCAGTCCCCAGATGAGGAACGGAAACCCGGCCAACGACGCGACGTTGAGGATGTTGGGAATCGTCCGATGGCGGTCGGGGACGGGGACTTCCCTGCGATCGGACCAGAACCGCTCACCCAGAACGCATTTGGTGATCCAGGCGTGGTCGTCCTTGGCCGGCCCGAAAGCGCGCGGATTGAACCAGATCCACCAGAGCGCGACTCCGATGGGCACCAGCGACCAATAACCCAGCCATGCTCGACTCCAGACCGCCGCGATCAGCAGCGGCAGAGTGGTGATGATGCGGGACCAGCCGCTCCACGGATTGGCGTGACGCGCCCACCCGGCGTCGTCGAGGCCGAATGCCGACGCGATGCGGTTCTCCACGGTCATGATCTCGATTGTCCCCCGAACACAAGGTCGAGGAAGGGGTGGCCGCTTCAGCTTGCCCGGCCGACTTCCTGCTCCGGATCTGAGGACAGCGCGCTCTGCCACCCGAGCGGATTCAAGTTCCGGAAGGGATCCGAGGACCTGAGGTCCTGAAGATCGGCCAGTAAGCTCTCGAGCGCGGTCTGGGTCCGTTGCTTCACGGTGGCTTCCCACTTGGCCGCCGGCATCCGCGCGGGCTTGCTGGTCTCGATCGGGGTTCCAAAGCTCAGATACATCCGTTGCGGGCGGGGGATCAGCGTCGGTCCGATGCCATGGATCAGCGGGATGTTGACTTCCGGTTGGCGCAGAACGTGTTTGGACACCAGTCGGCCCATCCGCCCCCAGGCGCTGTCCCGTTCGACGAGGCTGTGAAAGACATCGTCCCCGCCGACCAGGCCCACGGGAACGATGGGGTAGTCGTGGGCGATGGCCAGTCGCGCGAATCCGCTCCGGCCGTTCCAGAACAATTGATATTCCTCGCCTTTGAACTTCGGCATCTCCCGGCCCCCGCCGGGGAACACCAGCAGCGTTTCGCCGTGGCGCATCAACTGCGAGCCGTTCTCCTGGTTGCCGACGACCGCGCCGGCCGCCGCAAGCAGGTCGCCGGGGAGGCCGCGCTGGCTGGCGAGCCTGCGTTCGGCCAGCCCGCGGACCCGCACGCCGAGTTCGCGGTGTACGAAGTAGGGGATCAGGACGATCTCGGCCATGCCGAAGCTCGTGTGGTTGCCGACCAGCAGGAAGCGCCCATCGTGCGGGAGGTTCTCCAGACCGTCGACGTAGGGCTTGCAGAGATCGACGACCGGGTGGAGGCGGTCGGCCACCGTGAAGATGGCCTTACTCATCGCCTGTACCCGCTTGGACTGGTTGACGAGGTCACTCATTGTCCATCCCATCTGTCGGTTGTGAGCTGATCGCCACAGTACACCCGAACTGACCAATCGACCATTCTGGTCAGTTTGTCTCAACGGACGTCGGGCGCCGATATAGTCGCAACGATGAGCACATCGGTCGGTGAACTGCCTGAACAGCATTCCGCCAAGGCGGCCAGGCTCCTGGAGGCGGCCGGGGATCTGCTCATCGGGCGGGGCGCCAAGGGATTCACCGTCGCCGATGTGGCGCAGCGTGCCCACGTCGGGAAGGGCACGGTGTACCTGTACTGGCCGACCAAAGAGGACCTCCTCGTCGGCCTCGTCGGCCGGGCATTCCTCGGGCTCGTCGACGATTTGATTCAGACACTCTCCGACGAGCCGGATCTCGCCCGCCCCTCACGCTTCTGCCCGCTGATGCTGCAGGTTGCCACCAGCAAGCCACTCGTCGCCGCGTTGCAGCGCCACGATGAAGACCTGCTCGGTGTCCTGACCCGGCATCCTCGCTCGGTCGCGTTTCACGATGCACTCGGACCGGGTGCGGTCCTCAGTGCCCTGCTGCCCGTGTGGCGCGGTAACGGGTTGGCTCGCAACGACTGGGCGGTGGCGGACCAAAGCTTCGCGCTGCACGCGCTCATCACCGGCGTCGCGATGTCGATCATCGGCCCTTCTCCGGTGGAGTGCGACGATCCACTCCGCGTCCTCAGTCTGGGCGTGACCGCGCTCCTCGGCCCTGAGCGCGCCACCCAAAGACAGATCACAGCGACCGCGGCAGAGGTGATCGACTTCCTGCGTCAAGCCCGCATGATGGCCTTGGGTCTCATCGTCCCCGCCGAGTCGCAAGGAGCAACCCCGTGAAGCAGTTGGTCTTCACCGAGCCCGGCACGCTCGAATGGCCTGGACATCGCGATGGCGGCATTCGGCATCTTCCCGGGTCCCTTTCCGGTCGGCTGGTCGTCACTCGCTGACGGGCGCCACCCGGCTTGCGAGCTCGGTGAGCATCCGTGCGACGGTCTCCGGGGCCTCCAGCGGAGCCAGATGGCCGCAGCCGGGAACGGTCTCCAGCGTTGCGCCGGGTGTGGTCCGGGCGACGGGCAACAGCCGATCTGCGGGGCACAACTCGTCATCTGCTCCCATCAGGAAGGCCACCGGCACCTCGATCCGAGGCAACAGATCAACCAGACCTGCTGAGCGTCCCAGCACTGTGCGCACCGTTCTCGCGGCGGGTTTCCGATCGAAAGACGTTATCGCCGTGACGAACTCGTCGATGCGATCCGGATGAGCCCGTCGCGTCGCCGTGCTGGCCATCGACCGCGCCACCCCTCGGCCGAACAAGGCCGACGAACCGACCCAGCGGGTGGCAACGGCCAGGGGTGAGATGCCGCCCGGGTTGGGGCCGAGTGGTGTGTTCATCAGCAGAGCACCGCGTACCCGTTCGGGGTGCCGGACCGCGAGATGCGCGCCGATCTGGCCGCCCCAGGAGCAGCCGGCGAAATATGCAGTCCCGATGGCCAATTCGTCGAGTAGGTCGGCGACAGCATCGGCATAGCGGTCCGGCGCAACATCGCCCCTCGGTGGGTCGCTGCGGCCGAAGCCGGGACCGTCGATGCTGATCGTGCGCCAGTCCGAACCGAGCCCGGCCACCACACTGTCGTAAAGCCGGTGGTCGCTGAACAACGAGGGCCAGAAGACCACAGGCGTCCCTTCGCCGCGATCGGCGACTGCCAGCGTGCCCACTGTGGTGGGGATGCGGCGGTTAGTGGCCATCGCCGTTCCGCATCGATGCCATGACCCGGCCCATGATCGCGCTGCGCGCCCTCCTGGGCAGTGCCTTGAGCGCAGCCGTGAGCGCTTTGGCCTGCAGTCCCGGGACGACGGTGCCCCGCCGACCGAGGGCGGACCACGTGGCTTCGGCCACCACCTCCGGCGTCGTTCCGGTTGCCAGCGTCATATCCGCCCGCGCGGCGAAGCCGGTGTGCACCGGTCCCGGTGCGACGCAGAGCACGTCGACGCCGTGCGGTTTGAGCTCACCACGCAGTCCCTCGCCCAGGGTCTGAACGTAGGCCTTGGTCGCCGAGTAGTTCGCCTGCCCCGGAACCCCCTGCCACCCAAGGACCGAACTGAACAGAACGATGCCCCCTCGCCCACGTCTGGTCATCGTCTGCGCGAAGAACTGCGCCAACCGGGCGACGGCGGTGACGTTGACGGCGATCATCTCCAGTTCGCTCTCAGTCGGGGCGTCGGCCAGCGGTCCGATGGTCCCGAACCCGGCGGCCAGAACTGCCAGGCCCACATCCAGACCGTCGACGGCTTCGATGAGCCCGTGCGGACCGTCAGGTCGGCTGAGGTCCACGGCCACCACGCGCGACTCGACCCCGTGCCGGCGACTGAGTTCCTCGGCGATCTCATCGAGGCGAGTCCGATTGCGTGCTGCGAGAACCACATTGATTCCCTCCGCCGCCGCGCGCCTGGCGATCGCCCGCCCGATCCCGTCGCTGGCCCCGGTGATCACGGCCCATGGCCCGTAGTCCCCACTCATGCCTGGTCTCCCACCGGATGTGCCGGCAGAACTGCCAGCACGAACAGCGCTCCGGCCAGGCAGATCGCCGCGGCCGTCAGGCAGCCGGCGCTCATGCCGGACAGGAAGGCATCGCGGACCGTGTCCTTCACGGCTCCGGCCGCCGCGCCGGGGGACTGTGCGGCCACCGCAAGCCCCTGGGCCAGACCTTCCTCGGCGATCGAGCGGGCCGGGGCCGGAAGCGCCTGCAGCACGGGGCTGTCGGTGAGGTGACGGATGTAGAGCGTCGAGAAGATGCTCCCGATCACGGCGACTCCGAGAGTGCCGCCGATCTGACGGGTGGCGTCGTTGACCGCCGACCCGGCGCCGGCCTGCTCGGGACGGACGACTCCCATGATCGAGTCGGTGGCCGGTGCGGTGGTCAGGCCAAGGCCGCCGCCCAGCAAGACCATCTGCGCGGCCATCTCGGGATAGCTCACGCTCAGGTCGATGAAGTGGATCCAGGCGAATGAGGCGGACATCATCACCAGGCCAACGGCCACAATCGCTTTCGTCCCGATCCGACCCACGGCCAGCTTGGTCCCGAGGATCGAGCCGACGGCGATCGACAGCGCCACCGGAAGGATGCGCACCCCGGTCCCCAGCGGACCGAAGCCCTGGAGCATCTGCATGAACTGGGTGATCAGGAAGATGAAGCCGAACAGAGCGAAGAAGGCGACGGTGACCGCGCCGCTGGCGGCGCTGAACCGCAGGTTGGCGAACAGCGTGATGTCGATCAGCGGGTCATGCCGGCGGCGCTCCCACCACCCGAAGCCGACCGCCGCGACGAGCGCGACCGCGAAACCGCCGAGAGTAAGCGGTGAGGTCCAGCCCCGTTCGGGCGCCTCGATGATGGTGTACACCAGGGCCCCCAGCATGACGACCGACAGCATGAGACCGCCACGGTCCAGACGGGAATTACGGTCGGGCGAGGACGCCGGGATGACGACGGGCGCTGCGAGGGCAGCAGCGAGCGCGATCGGGACGAGTGCCAGGAACAGGCTTCCCCACCAGAACACCTCCAGCAGCGCACCGCCCATGATCGGGCCGATCGCCACACCAAGGCCGGTGACCGCGCCCCACAGACCGATCGCCACGGCGCGCTGCTTGGCCTCGCGGAAGGTGTCGGTGATGATCGCCAGCGTGGTCGGGTAGATCAACGCGGACGCGACGCCCATCACCAGTCGCCAGGCGATCAGCGACCCGGTGGTGGTCGCGAGGGCGGCCCCGGCGCTGCTGACTGCGAACAGGACCAGTCCTGCGATCAGTGTGCCGCGACGGCCGAACTTGTCACCGATGGTCCCGCCGGCCAGAACGAGTGCGGCGAAGGCGAGGTTGTAGGCGTCGACGATCCATTGCAGGCCCCGTGTAGAGGCGCCGAGCGCCGAATTCAACGTGGGGAGCGCGACGTTGACGATTGTCGTCTCCACGTTGATCGCCAGGGAGGCGATCAGGACGACGGCCAGGATGGCGGCGGGACGGACGCGCCGCGGGGGCGCGGCGTGGGAGTGCGGGCGGGTGGGGGCTTCGATGGTCATCGGCGGTCCTCATGTTGACAGCAGTAACATCGCCAAGCATGACGGTAAAAGTTGACGCTGTCAACATGAGGCGCGTGTTTAGCGGATGCCGTTCTGCATCAGGTCCAGCAGGCGGTCGGTGATCAGTTGCTTGCGGTCGTCCTCTGCCCCGCGGAGCGGGCCGTCGAGGAAGAGCACCGCCAGGCCGTGGACGGCGGCCCAGGCGGCCTCGTCGAGTCCGTCGCGACGACTGGGCGTGAGCACGCTCGTGGCGACAAGATCGTCGATGCAGCTGCTGAGGATCATGAACGGATGTCGTTCGGGCGCAACGCTTTCGTCGGTGTGCTGCACTCCGGCCGGCGCGAAGGCGGTGCGAAACAGCCCCGGCTCGGTCAGGGCGAAATCCACATAGGCCTCCCCGGTCGCGCGGAAGCGGGCCAGCGCGCGCCTCTCACGCGGGCCGCGGTTGGACACCTCGGCCAGCGCTTCCTGCATGGCCTCACCCAGCAGCGTCATCCCGTAGATCTGCACCGCGGTCAGCAGGGCCTGCCGGTCGGCGTAGTGGCGGTACGCCGCCGAGTTGCTCACGCCCGCCGCGCGTTGCACGTCGCGCAACACCACGGCGTCCGGCCCGCCGGCCCGGGCCAGGTCCACCGCGTGCTCCAGCAGTGCCTGGCGCAGGTTGCCGTGGTGGTAGGTCGCGGATGCCATGTTGACAAGTGTTACATCAGCGAGGCCTGGCCAAGCGCTGACCGCCTGCCGAACTTCGGGAACTGAACCGCCCGGCGATACGACCAATCCTCTTGACGTGGGCCGACAGTGTTCGGCCCGCCCGGAGAGAGGATTTCCATGTCGGTCAACACCACCACTTCGACCGTTCCCGACAAAGTGGATGCTCGAGGTCCGCGCTTCACGGCGACGATCACCGCGATCGTCCTCGGTTCGGTGTTGGCCCTGACGAGAGTCGACATGCGCGCCGCGACCTTTCTGCTCGCGGCCCAAGCCCTAGTTTTCGCAGTCGGCGCGTTGTGGGGTCCGGCCCGGCATCCCTACGGCATGACATTTCGCCGGTTCATCGCTCCCAGGCTCAGCCCCGCGACGAAGCGCGACCCAGTGGAGCAACTCCGGTTCGCGCAGATGATGGGATTCATCTTCTGCACCATAGGGCTGGGCGGCTTCACATTCGGACCGCACCTGGTCGGCATGGTCGCCACGGGTTTCGCCTTTTTCGCGGCCTTGATGCGCTCCGTGTTCGGCATATGCATCAACCGCGGGCCGTACATGATCGTCTGCCGGTTACGGGGCAAGGTTCCGGCCTGCTGCCAAGACAAGTGATCAACGATGCGGTTCGACGACTCCTGCACGGCGGGAACTTTCCGGTCTCTGTCCCGACTAGTACCACGAGTTTCACGGCACCGATTCAAGGGAGAATGACCATGACCACTGGGATCCTCGTTGGACGCATCGGCGTGTTGGCCGTCGCACTCGGAGTCGGAATGGGGGTAACCGCCCCGGTCGCGGCCTGGGCCGATGACGAAGGCGCAACGTCGTCAACGGGCACGCGCGCGTCGCATCCGACTGCTCGTGGCCAGGCGGGCCCGCGGGCGCGTGCGTCGGAGACCGCGACGGAATCGACGATCCGCCGCGGGGCCACCCCGGCGCCGGCCGCCTCTCGGACACTCCCTGATCCGGTCGATCCCACCGATTCGACCCCACCGGTGATTGAGGCGCCTTCAGTGATTCAAGCGGCTGCGGCGGTGCCCGACACGAGTGCGGACTCGCCGGCAAGTGCTGCCACGGCGAAAGTCGTCACCGCTCCCAAGGCTTCAGCCCGGAAGCTGTTCGGCAACGGCACGGCCGACAACCCCGACGGCGGGATCCTGATCGGAAACGGTTGGAGCTACACCGAATACGCCGGCGCCTGTACCAGCGGCGCCTGCGCCGGCGGCAAGGGCGGCCTGATCGGAAACGGTGGAGGCGGCTACAACGGCGGCGCCGGCGGGGCTGCGGGTTGGTTCGGCAACGGCGGCAAGGGCGGCGACGCGCTTACTGCCGGCGTCGCCGGCGGGGATGGCGGACGGGGCGGCCTGTTCTTCGGTAGCGGCGGTGATGGCGGCAGCGGCGCCGCCGCGACCGGAATGATGACCAACGGCGGTGCGGGCGGCCACGGTGGCATGGCGGGAACGATGCTCATGCTCGGCAACCTGGGCCTGCCCACCAGCTTTTTCGGCAACGGCGGCATCGGCGGCATCGGCGGCGACGCCGTCATGGGAACGGCAGGGGCGGGCGGTGGCGGCGGATTGGCCGGCATTTTCGGCAACGGCGGGATCGGCGGCAATGGCGGCAACATCGTCGGAATGGGCGGCGGCACCGGCGGCAGGGGCGGCAACGGCGGCATGGCCGGCTGGTTGATCGGCGCCGGCGGCGACGGCGGCAACGGCGGCAACATCGTCGAGGGGATGGGCGGAGGCACGGGCGGGGCCGGCGGCAACGGCGCAATGGCCATGGTTATGTTCACCTCGGGCGGCAAGGGCGGTAACGGCGGTGGCTGGGTCGGCGGCAACCACGGCAACATCACCGGCGGTGCCGGCGGCAACGGCGGGCCGGGCGCGTGGTTCATCGCCGGCGACGGCGGCGACGGCGGCGACGGGGGCAACGGCTACGGGACCGGCAACGGCGGGGCCGGTGGCCGCGGCGGCAACGGCGTCGGCATGAGCAATGGCGGGGCCGGCGGGCGGGGTGGCGAAGCCGGATCAATGAACGCCGACGGCGGCGCCGGCGGAGCGGGCGGAACCTCCGGAGTCATCGGTGACGGCGGCCCGGGCGGTACTGGCGGCGCCTCGGAGTTCGGTGCCGGCGGCCGCGGCGGTGACGGCGGCGGCTCCGTCTTCATCGGCAACGCCGGCAACGGCGGCGATGCCGGAGACGGGGTCGGACCCGCCGACGGCGGGAACGGCGGTAATTCCACACCGATCCTGGGCGACGGCGGTGACGGCGGCAACGGGACAGGGATCGGTGGCTGCGGCGGCATGGGCGGCATGGGCGGGATGCTCGGAGACATGGGGATGGACGGAACCCCGAGTTGCGGCGGCGGCATGGGCGGCGGCATGGGCGGTATGGGCTGACGTCACAGGCCGGCTACGCCGAATCGGCGAATCCCGCGAACGCAGGTTTGCCCTGCGTTCGCGGGATTGCCTTGAGAGACAAGAGGGGAAGTGAGCGGGACGTGAATCTGGCTGCGATGATCGGAATGCCCGGCGAGGCGCTGCGGGTGCCGCGGGCGCAATGGCGGCAGTCGCTCACCGATGCGTTGCGCGAGGCCTTCGCCTATCACTACGAAGAGAATGCCTTCTACCGGGCCCAGTGCGAAGGGGTCACCCCCGCGGATGTCACCGGCTATGGGGACCTGCACAAGATCCCTCTACTGCCGGTCGGCATGTTCAAACAGACTGGGGCACATGTCCTGTTGACCGCAGACCTCGCCGATATCGAGACCGAGATCCGATCGACTGGCACGAGCGGAGTGCCCCCGGTGGCTCGACGTGATGCGTTGACGACGACCCGCGCCTCGGTCGGGATCCTCGGCGGCTACCGCGACTTCTTCGGTATCTCGAAGGGCGCCGGCCTGTTCCTGTGCCCGTCCACGGCCGAAGTCCCCGAGATGGGCATGGTAAAGGTGTTCAACCTGATGACGGCGATGTTGGACGACCATCGCTATCTGGTGCACAGCTACGCCTTCAACCCAGAGGACGCACTGGCTTATCTGCGCCGCTGGGAGGGCGTGATGACCCGGCACATCATCGGGCCGCCGTTCATCATCGCCAGATTTATGCGGTTCCTCGAACTCGAGGCCATTCCGCTCACCCTGGATCCGGAGTCGATGATCATCATGCTCGGTGGGTGGAAGCAGTACACCGGGCGCTCGATCAGCCGCGACGAGTTCAACGAGAAGGCGGAACGATTCCTCGGGATCGCGAGCTCCCGTATCCGCGACATGTACGGGATGATCGAGTCGAACATGCTCGCCATCGAATGCGAGTACCACCGCAAACACGTGCCACCGTGGTGCTATGTGTCGATCCGCGATATCAACGAACCCGCAGTGGAACTCGAACCAGGAAAAACGGGCGGCATCGCCATCCTCGATGCCCTCAACACCGCCTACCCCGGTTTCCTGCTGTCCGACGACGTCGGCGAAGTGGACGACAGCGACTGCGCATGCGGCCGCACCGGACAGACCGTGCGGTTCCGTCGGCGTCGTCAAGGCGCCGAACTCGGTTGCTGCGCGGTCAGTATCGAGAAATACCTCGACTCCAACGAGGTCGTGGCCGAGTGTGAGCTCGCCGAAGCCGCGGGAGGGGCGTGACCATGGGGCGGTTCAGTCCTACGGTTGTCGACCACTTCAGCAACCCCCGGAACTGCGGGCGGCTGCCAGCCCCCGACGTCGCTGCCTTCGTTGGAAATCCGGTATGCGGTGACCAGATCCTGCTCACCGCAAGGGTTCACGAGGACGCCGTCGACGAGCTCTGCTTTGAGGCTTTTGGCTGCTCAGCGTCCCTGGCAGTCGCCTCGATACTCACCGAGCGTCTAGCCGGACTGCCGATTTCCGAAATCGCCGCCCTCACAACAGAACAGGTACTGCAGTGGTCAGGCGGGTTGAGCCCCGATCAGCGCCATGTCGCTGAGTTGGGTGCTGACGTCGCTCACCGCCTCGCCGGGAACTTCCGCAACGGGATCAGCGACGAAGGGCCGAGTTGCGGTGCATGAGGCCATATACCTGGACTATGCCGCGACCGCACCCCTGCACCCGGCAGCGGCCGCCGCTGTGCTGGCCGGGCAATCGCTCGTGGGCAATCCTTCCAGCGCGCACAGCGCGGGAGTAGCTGCTGCCGAGGCACTTTCGGTGGCAAGGGGTGGCATCGCACAACTGATGGGCGTGGACGCCGACGAGGTGGTGCTGACCTCCGGCGGGAGTGAGTCCGACGCGCTGGCCCTGTGGGGAACGTTCGCGGCGCGCGGATTCGCCGGACATCTGGTGACGACCTCGATCGAGCACTCGGCGGTCCTCGAGACTGCCCGCGCGCTCCAGGGCCTGGGTGTTGAGGTGACGTTCGTCGCTCCACAGCCGACCGGCCGTATCGACCCCCGTCATGTCGCCGCGGCGATCCGCCCGGACACCGCGCTTGTCTCGGTGATGCATGCCAACAACGAGACAGGGGCCATCCAGCCCATTGAGCAGGTCGTCGAGATCGCCCGGGACGCCGGGGTTGCTGTTCACGTTGATGCCGTGCATACGGCCGGAAAGATCGACATCAGCCGACTTGGTGCGCATCTGGTCTCAGTCTCCGGTCACAAGTTCGGCGCTCCCCATGGCATCGGTGCGCTCGGGGTGAGGACGGGTTGCCGACTGTCTCCGCTCATCCGCGGCGGTTCCCAGGAGCACGGTCGGCGTGCCGGCACCGAGAATGTCGCGGGTGCGATGGGGATGGCAGCTGCCGCACAGGTGTGCATGGCCCGGCAGTCTGCGCCGTATCGAGATGCCCTGCGGGCCAGAAGATCACGCTTGGTCGGCGGACTTCAGACGATCGGTGGAGTGGAGTTGAACGCATCCGATCCGGTGATCGAGGAGACCGTCAGCATCCGCATCGACGGGATTCGGGCCGACGCATTGGCTGACGCGCTCGACATCCGTGGCATCTACGTGTCAACGGGGTCTGCCTGCCACGCCGGAGAGGACACGGTGTCGCATGTGTTGACCGCTCAGGGCCTGACGGAGGAGCAGGCACGCTCCGCGGTGCGACTCTCCTTCGGTGCGGATCTGTCTGTGGAGGACATCGACCGTGTCGTGGTCGCGACGATTGAGGCAGTCGATCGCCTACGGCGGACTGCCGGGAGATCGGCGGCCCTGCGGTGAGCGTTGCCCTGAGGAACCTTCTCGCCGAAAAGGTGCGATTCGCGCTGTCGGTGGTCGGCGTCGGTGTTGCCGTGCTCCTCGTACTGATGATGTCGGGCGTCTTCGTCGGCACCACTCGTCAGGTCACCACCTACATCGACCACTCGCGCAATGCCGTGTGGGTGATGCAGCCGGGCGTCTCGCAGATGTTCAAGTCCGTCTCCTGGCTGCCTGACGACGACAAGGCCGCACTGATGGCGGTGCCCGAAATCGCCTCGGCAGAGCCGATTCTCGGCCTGCCGTCGGACTTCGTCCACAACGGCACCCACACCGCCTTCTTCGTCGTCGGGTACGACACGAGCACCGGCGTAGGCGGTCCCTGGGCACTGGCGGAGGGCCGCAACGTCGATGCGTCCGGAGAAATCGTCCTCGACCGCGCACTGGCCCGAATCAACCATGTCCACGTCGGTGACACGGTTCGGATCGTCGACGGCGACTTCACCGTGGTCGGGCTGTCCAAACAAACCGCGGCGGCGACCAATTTCTATACCTTCATCTCGCTCGCCGATGCGAAGCGGTTGCTGCGGGCCGGAAATCGCGTCTCCTACTTCCTGGTCCAGCCCAAACCCGGATACAGCCCCGACGACGTTGTCACAGCGATAGGACGGGACGTGCCCGGCGTCTCGGCGTTGACATCGGCGACGTTCGCCGACAACAGCCGCGACATCATCGTGAAGATGATCGGCCGGCCGCTGAAGACGATGATCGCGATTGCGGTCCTGGTCGGAACGGCACTGATCGGCCTGACGATGTGGGCGGTGACCGCCGAGCAGATGGCGGACTTCGGCATCCTGCGTGCGCTGGGTGTGCGTCCGATCCAGTTGAGCCGCATCGTCCTTGCGCAGGCGGCCGTCATCGCCGCATGCGGGTTCGTCCTCGGGGGAGCCGTGGCGTTCGCCGCGCAGTTCCTCATCGGGGACCGGATGGGCGACGTCGCGGTGGCGATCACCCCGCCAATGCTCGGCGCAATGGCCGCCGGCACCGCTGTGATGGCGGCCCTCGGCGCTCTGCTGCCATTGCGCCGTGTCTCCCGCATCGACCCCGTAGCCGCGTTCCGGCGCTGAAAGGAATCCCATGCGTTGCCCGGTCTGCCAACATGATGCTTCTCTGCCGCGGTGCTCCCGGTGCCGCAGGCCGCTGCTTGAGCCCACCGGCGACCCGGTGCTTCAACTCACCGACGTCGACCACCACTATGGGGATGCCGGGACGGCGGTCCATGCGCTCAGCGGGGTGACACTGTCGGTCGACCGCGGTGAGATCGTCTCGATCGTCGGACCGTCCGGCGGCGGCAAGACGACCGCGCTGTTGGTGATGGGCCTGTTGCTCACGCCGGACAGCGGGTCGGTCCGCATCGGCGGGCAGGATGTCGGAACGCTGTCGGAACGCGATCGGGCCACGCTTCGTCTGCTCCGTCTCGGTTACCTGTTCCAGGACTACAACCTGCTCCAGTCACTGACCAGCGTCGAGAACGTCGCTGTTCCGCTTCGCTACGCCGGGGTGCGCAGGGCCGACGCCCTGGCGCGGGCGACCGAACTTCTCGGGACCCTGGGGCTGGCCGATCGTGCGGGGCATCGCCCCGGCGCATTGTCGGGCGGCGAGAAGCAGCGGGTGGCTACCGCACGCGCGCTGGCCATGGGACCCGATCTCATCCTGGCCGACGAACCGACGGCAAACCTGGACTCGGCCACCGGCAGGACGGTCATCGAACAACTCGCCGAGGCGGCGAAGGCGTTCGGCGCCGCCGTCGTCATCGTCACGCACGACTCGCGTCTGGACGGTATCGCCGATCGCGTGCTGCACCTTGAGGACGGCCGACTGCTCAGTGCTGTGGGCTGAGGACTCGGTCTGCCTGAGCGCGGATCCGCGCCACCCTCCGGTTCATGGCCTTGCGCATGACCTGGCTGTACAGCCACCCCTTGATGCCGCGGGCGTTGACTCCGTGGGCTCGGTAAAACGAGTCCGGGTCGTCGTAGACGCCGAAGTCCTGATTGACTCCCGTCGCCTGGATCAGGGTGTCGTCTCCTCGCCACTCGACCGGGGGAGCCGCCAGGTTGTCGGTGCCGACGCCGTAACCCAGGAGAGGGCCCGAGCAACCGGTGCGTGTGCGCACCCCGGCCAGATAGGCACTGTCGAGGATTACACCCTCCAGGCCCACCCACCGACCACCGACGAACACCTCGGCCCAGGTGTGAATGATATCGGCGGGGGCGAACCAGTACAGCGGACGGACCATAACCCCATGCTGGAGCTTCTTGTCGATGGTGGCGCCGTGGAAGCGGCATCCGACTCCGCTGCCGCGCAGCAGTGCCATCACCAGGGTTGTCTTGGTGTTGCACTGCCCGTACCCGTCGGCAAGCACCGCGGAAGCGGGAAGATCGTCAGAACTGTTGTACCCGAACGGAATCCCGTCACGGACGAAGTCGTAGACCGCGCCGATCCGCTCGTGTTCGGGCAACGCCGCCCAGTTGTGACGGGCAAGGATCGCCCGCAGTCCTGGACTGTCGAAATCGAGCAGAGCCGTCGATCTCAGATACCGGTCTTCCACGGCGGGGAGCGTACCCGCGAATCTCCCTGCCGTATCCGGAACTTTCGCGCCGGCCGATCCGACTCTTGATATGCGGCGGGAACCACCGCGGCAGTCTCGGCATGCCTGTGCAGGAGGTTCGATTGGACACGGTCGGCGCGGTGAGGACACCCGCGGAACTGCCACGCTCGCCGGGAGTCGCAGTGCGCAACCTCGTCGGCGAGCGCACCCGTTTCGCGTTGTCCGTCACCGGCGTCGGCTTCGCGGTGCTGCTGGTGCTGGTGATGGCCGGCATTTTCGTGGGGACGATCAACCAGGTCACCACCTACATCGACCATTCCCGTAACGCGGTGTGGGTGACCCAGCCCGGGGTGTCCCAGATGTTCCGCGCGGTGTCGTGGCTGCCGGCCGGGGACAGGCAGCGTCTGCTGTCCGCACCTGAGGTCGCCTCCGCCGATCCGATCCTCGGTCAGCCGTCGGACTTCGTCCACAACGGGGAGCAGACCGCATACTTTGTACTCGGCTACGACACCGCCACCGGCGTCGGCGGCCCGTGGAAGATCGCCGAGGGCCGTGCTGTCGCAGGTCCCGGGGAAGTCGTCCTGGACCGGATTCTCGCCCGCAAGAACGGCATTCACCTGGGAGATGCCGTCGAGATCGTCGACGGCACGTTCACCGTCGTCGGCCTCTCGGACGAAACCGCGGCACTGGGCAACTTCTACGCATTCATCTCGTTGCCCGAGGCGGCGCGACTCCTACGCGCGGGTGACCGGGTCTCTTATTTCCTGGTTCAGCCCAGGCCCGGCTACACCCCTGAGCAGACCGTGGCGGCCATTCGCGCGTCGCTGCCGGGGATGGACGCCCTGACCTCGGCGGAACTCGCACACAACAGCCGCGAAATCATCATTTCGATGGTCGGACGGCCGCTGAAGACGATGATCGCCATCTCCACCCTGGTGGGCGTGGTGCTGGTGGGCCTGGTGGTGTGGACGCTCACCGTCGAGCAGGCTGCTGACTTCGGGGTGCTGCGCGCCCTGGGTGTGCGACCGATCCAGTTGTGCCGCATCGTTCTTGCCCAGGCCGCACTCGTCGCCGCCGTGGGATACGTTCTCGGGGCCGCGATCGCCTACGGCGCGCAGTTCCTCATCGGTGAGCGGATGGGTGATGTGACGGTGGCCATCACACCGGCGATGCTGGCCGCCATGGCCGCGGCCACCGCCGCGATGGCCGTCCTCGGATCACTGTTGCCGCTCAGGCGCGTCTTCGGTATCGACCCCGCGGTCGCCTTCCGGCGCTGAGGACGATCCGATGGCCCGTATTCCCGAACCCGCAGAAGTCGTTTCGGCTATCCGCGACGGGCTGACCAGGCTGCTTCCGCCCGACGATCTCGCGCAGGTGGACCTGCCGGGACTCGACGAAAGCACACCGATGTTGAGCCTGCCGGTGGACTCCGCGGTGCTGATGGCCCTGATGAACGACCTTGAGGACACCTTCGCGGTCTACATCGAGGAGGAGTCGGCCTTCTCGTTCGAGTCGGTTGGCGATGTGTCCGACTACATCCGGGAACGGCTGGCCGCGAAAGCCAGCCGGTCGGACGGTCCGTGAGCACTTTCTCCCTGGCCGTCCGCAGGCATGTCGAATCGCATGCGCCGGCTCTGGTCAGCGGTGTGGTGGACTACCCCACGCTGCTGGAGCACGGACTTCCGCAGATCGACTTCTACGACAGCCGCCGCCACCTCGGAGCGCTGACTGGCGAAGCATTGGCCGAGCGCGTGCGGGGTCGCGCGGGTGCGCTGACCGCGCGCGGCCTGGCCCGGGGCGACCGGGTCGTGATGGTGGCCGAGAACACCGAGGAGTACCTCGCGACCTTGCTTGCCGTGCTGTTGCTGGGTGCCGTTCCGTGCGCGGTGGCTCCGCCGCCGGCACCCTCGCGCCCGGAATCGGCTGGGGTGCTGCATCTTCGGGCGGCGATCGGTGTCGTCGCCCCTGCCATGGTTCTCGCCTCCACGCGAAGTGCCCCGGCACATCGCGCGGCCGTATGCTACGAGGACCTCGAGGACGCAGGGTCGCTTCTGCTTCCGGAGCTACCGCACCCGACACCCGACGACACCCATCACCTTCAGCTCACCTCCGGTTCGACGTCCGCGCCCAAAGCGGTCGTGCTCACTCACGGCAACGTCGCCCACAACATCGCCACCGTCAGCCGGGCGATGGCGACGGTCCGCAATACCGGCGGCCTCTTCAGTTGGTTGCCGATGTACCACGACATGGGCTTCATCCAGGTGCTCGGAGCCTTAATCTACGGCGGCCGGATCGGGCTGATGACGCCACTGGGCTTTCTGCGCGATCCGCTCTCGTGGATGCGGAACATGACACACCACCGGTCCACCGTGACGGCCGGACCGACGTTCGCCTATCGGGCCGCCACCGACGCGCTGGCACGGGCCGGGAGCCCGTCAGGTGGTCTCGACCTGTCGGAACTACGGCACGCCTACATCGGCGCGGAGCCGATCGCAGCCACCACGCTTCGCGATTTCACGGAAAGCTTTGCGCCGTGCGGACTTCGGCCCGATGCGCTGGTTCCCTCCTACGGCATGGCCGAGTCGGTGTTGGCCACCACCATCGCGTCGCACCCTGCGCCGGAAGGCCCCGGAAATTTCGGTCGCGTCCGCGCGCTGCAGTCCGACTCCATGAGCGCACCCTTGGTGTCGTGTGGGCCGCCGATCGACGGAATGTGCGTCCGTATCGTCGATCCGAACGGCGCGCACGTCGGCGAGGGAGCGGTCGGCGAGATCCAGATCAGCGGTCCGTCGGTGATGGCCGGCTACCTCGCGCCCGACGGCAAGGTCGTCGGTCCGCCCGGCGGATGGCACGACACCGGTGATCGCGGATTGATCTGCGGGGGAGAGCTTTTCGTTGTCGGCAGGAGCAAGGAGATGCTCATCGTGCGCGGCCGCAACATGCCGCCGTACGACGTCGAAAGGTCGATCGGAGAACTGGCGCAGGTCGGTCCGGGACAGGCCGTCGTGTTCTCCGCGCCAGACGACGGCCGAGGCCGTGAATCACTCGTCGCCGTCGTTGCGACCGGCTCCGGCGACGCCGATCAATGTCTCCAGATCCGGGCGGAGGTGGCCGCGCGGGTTCGGGAGACCTTCGGATTCTCCCTCGACGACATCGTGCTGGTGCCGAAGAGGTCGATACCGCGAACGACGAGTGGAAAAATCCAGCGTCTCAAGACCCGGGACCGCTACCTGACGGGGCGGCTGCCGTCGCGCATCTGAGGCCGGCGATCAACTGTAAGTTGCTCACGCCGACTGCACGCACCGCGGCACCGCGGCGTCCGGTCAGCCGGCCCGTTGGATCAGCAGGACTAATTCTCCCCGCCGAACTGCTGCCGGTAGGTCTCGACGTCCTCGGGCTTCTCCATGTCGCCGGCGATCGCCGCCCGGTCGTGCTTGATCGTCTTGCGCAGCATGACCGTGATGATCCCGACCAGAATGACTGCCGCAACGATGATGAGGATGGGGGTCATATTCATGGCGTGATCATGCCTGGTGGACGTGATTTCCGAATGGGAGTTGGAGAACTACTTCGGAGGCATCCTGATGCCGCCGTCGACCCGGACCACCTCGGCGTTCATGTACGAGTTGGTGATCAGCTCGATGACCATCGACGCCAGTTCCTCCGGCTTGCCGAGGCGGTGCGGGAACAGGACCGACTGGCCCAGCTTGGCCTTGAACGCCTCAGAGGCCTCACCCTCGCCGTAGATAGGGGTGTCGATCAGGCCGGGGGCCACGGTGTTCACCCGGATGCCGACCGCGGCGAGGTCACGGGCGACCGGAAGCGTCAGCCCGACCACGCCGCCCTTGGACGACGAGTACGCGGCCTGACCGATCTGGCCGTCGAAGGCGGCGACGCTGGTCATGTTGACGATCGCGCCGCGCTCGCCGGTGGCGGTGGGCTCCAGGCGGCTCATCGCGGTGGCCGCGATGCGGATGCAGTCGAAGGTGCCGACCAGGTTGATCATCAAGACCTTCTTGTACAGCTCCAGGTCATGCGCCGAGGCGAACTCGCCGTCCTTGCCGATGGTGCGCTGGGCCCAGCCCACGCCGGCTGAATTGACCAGGGCGCGCAGCGGACCGAGGTCACTGGCGGTGTTGACCGCGTCGATGATCTGCCCGGTGTTGGTGACGTCGACGGGGACGAACACGCCGCCGATCTCCTCGGCGAGCGCCTGCCCGCGCTCGGCCTGCATATCGGCGATGACGACATGGGCGCCGAGATCGGCCAGCTGACGGGCGGTGGCGGCGCCGATACCCGAGGCCCCACCGGTGACGATTGCACTAGCTCCATTGAGTTCCACGGCGCTGAGCCTACGACCGCTGAGTGCCCCGCCTCGCAGAGGGTTACGCGCATTTCTCCTACCTGACGGGGCACTCGGCACGCGTGGGTTGCCAGGCGACACATCACGATATATCGTCGACGTATCGGAGGTGCATCCCGCCCTCCCGTCAGAGAGAGAACGTCAATGGAGATTCCCTTCAACCCACAACCAGGTCCTGTCGGATTCGGCTTCGCCGGCCCGGGACACCCGCATCGCCATGCCCACCGGGAGATGCGCAATCACCTGCGTGAACACCTGCGCCACCAGGCCATAAGCGGCGGCCCGTTCGGCTTCGGCCCGCGCGGCGGCTTCGGCCCGGGCTTCGGCCCCGGCTTCGGGTTCGGTCCCGGCCGGCCCGGCGGGCGGCGCGGTCACGGCCGCGGTCGGCGCGGGGACGTGCGCACCGCGATCCTGGTGTTGCTGGCGGACCGCCCGATGCACGGCTACGAGATGATCCACGAGATCGTCGAGCGCAGTCAGGGGGCGTGGAAGCCCAGCCCCGGCTCGGTCTACCCGACGCTGCAGCTGCTCGTCGACGAGGGCTTGATCGTCGGCGTGGAAACCGACGGCAAGAAGAAGCTGTTCGAGCTCACCGATGAGGGCCGCAGTGTCGCGGAGAAGATCGCCACCCCGCCGTGGGACGAAATCGCTGAAGGCGTCGACCCGGGTGAGCAGAACCTCCGCGCGGCCGCCGGCCAGTTGTTCGGGGCAGTCGCCCAGTCCGCCCACGCCGCCGGACCGGAGCAGCAGCAGCGCATCATCGAGATCCTCAACAACGCCCGCCGGGAGATCTATCAGATCCTTGGCGAGTCCGAGTAGCCGATGCCGGTAGCCGGCCCGGGCGAATGGTCCGGGTCGGCTACCGACGCATGGAATGATTCCCGCGAGGAGGTGGGCGTGAGTTCGTTCGAAGTCACCGAAGCGGGCATTGCCGACATCCGCCGCGCCCTGCAGGACGGCCGGGTGTCCAGCGTGGAGTTGGTCGAGGCCTACCTCCGTCGCATCGACGCCTACGACCGCAACGGCCCGAAGCTCAACGCCGTCGTCGTCTTCAACGACAACGCATTGGCCGAGGCCGCCGCCTCGGATCAGCGGCGCGCGCGCGGCGAGCTCCTGGGCCCGCTCGACGGCATCCCTTACACGGCCAAGGACAGCTACCTGGCCAAGGGCCTGACCGCCGCTTCGGGGTCGCATGCATTCGCCTCCCTGGTCGCCCAGAAGGATGCATTCGCCATCGAACAACTCCGCCGTGGCGGAGCCGTCCTGATCGGGCTGACGAATATGCCGCCGATGGCCAACGGCGGGATGCAGCGCGGCGTGTACGGCCGGGCTGAAAGCCCCTACAGCGCAGACTATTTGACATCCGCCTGGGGTTCGGGATCCTCCAACGGATCCGGGACCGCCACCGCGGCGAGCTTCGCCGCGTTCGGCCTGGGGGAGGAGACGTGGTCGAGCGGCCGGGCGCCGGCCACCAACAACGCGCTGTGCGCCTACACCCCCTCGCGCGGGATGATCTCGGTCCGTGGCAACTGGCCGCTGGTCCCGACCATGGACGTCGTCGTGCCGCACACCCGAACGATGGCCGACATGGCCGAGGTCCTGGACGTCATCGTCGCCGACGACCCCGAGCCGCGCGGTGACCTGTGGCGGCTGCAGCCGTGGATCACGATTCCGAAATCCTCGGCGGTGCGCCCGGAGTCCTACCTCGCCCTGCTGCCGGGCGACCCGGATGCGGCCCGAAAGACACTGGCAGGCAAGCGTTTCGGGGTGCCCCGCATGTACATCAACGCCGACCCCGAGCAAGGCGTCGGCGAGGATCTCGGTATCGGGGGTTCGACGGGCCAGCGCATCGAGACACGCCAGTCCATCGTCGAGCTGTTCCAGGCGGCCGCCGCCGATCTGATTGCCGCCGGGGCCGACGTCGTTCTGGTGGATTTCCCGGTGGTGTCCAACTACGAGGGTGACCGGCCAGGCGCCCCGTCGATCAAGACCCGCGGCCTGGTCAGCCCCGAGTATCTGAAGCGCGAGATCGTCGACCTCTCGGCGTGGTCCTGGGACGACTTCCTTCGTGGCAACGGCGATCCCGCCATCCCGAACCTCGCCGCGGTCGACGGCAGCCGCATCTGGGTCAAGGCGCCCGGGGAACTACCCGACCGCTACTACGGCTTCGACGACGACATCTGCACCTACCCGGACTTCATCCGCGAGCATCCGATCGAGTCCTTCCTCGACATCCCGCTCATCGAGGAAGGCCTGCGCGGACTCGAGGAGACCCGCAAGAGCGACTACGAGAAGTGGATGCACCGGCGCGGACTGGACGCGGTGATCTTCCCGGCCGTCGCCGACGTCGCCCCGGCGGACATGGACGTCAACCCCGCCTCCGCCGACCTCGGCTGGCGCAACGGCGTGTGGGTGGCCAACGGCAACCTGGTGCCCCGGCACCTGGGCATCCCGACGGTCACCGTCCCGATGGGCATCATGAGTGATACCGGGATGCCCGTCGGCCTGACCTTCGCCGGCCACGCCTACGACGACACCAAGATCCTGTCCTACGCGGCGGCGTTCGAGGCCACCGGGCAGCGACGCGTCCCACCGCCCCGCACGCCACCCCTATGAGAGGTCATCGCAGATGAATTCGCCCGCGTACCTGATGCCGCCCGAAACCTTTGCCCAGGAACGTATCTGGATGGCGTTCCCATGCGTGGGCTACACCCTCGGCGATACCCCCGAAGCGCAACACGAGGCGCGCTCCACCTGGGCCGCCGTCGCACACGCCATCGCGGAGTTCGAGCCCGTCACCATGGTGGTCAATGAGGGCGAACGCGCCATCGCCGCCCGCTACCTGTCGTCGGACATCGACATCGTCGAGGCGCCACTGAACGACGCCTGGATGCGGGATATGGGGCCGACCTTCGTCCACGCGTCCGACGGGTCGGTGGCAGCGGTGGACTGGGTGTTCAACGGGTGGGGCGCTCAGGACTGGGCGCAGTGGGACCGCGACGAGAAGATCGGCCGCTTCGTCGCCGACGTCGCCGGCGTGCCGGTGATCAGTTCCGACATGGTCAACGAGGGCGGCGGCATTCACGTCGACGGCGAGGGCACGGTCCTTGTCACCGACACCGTCCAGCTCGACCCGGGCCGTAATCCCGGATTGAGCCGGGAGGACGTGGAGAAGGAACTCGCCCGCACCATCGGCGCCACCCACGCCGTGTGGCTGCCCCGCGGACTGACCCGGGACTTCGAACGTTTCGGCACACGCGGGCACGTCGACATCGTCGCCGCGATCACCTCGCCGGGCCGGGTCATCCTGCACACCCAGGGCGACGAGTCACACCCCGACTATCAGGTGTCCCGCGAGATCCGCGCCGCCCTGGAGGCGAGCCGTGACGCCGCCGGGCGCGCCTGGGAGATCATCGAAATGCCCGCTCCCGCAACGCTCACCGACGACGAGGGCTTCGTGGACTACAGCTACATCAACCATCTGGTGGTCAACGGCGGCGTGATCGCGTGCGGCTTCGACGACGTGCACGACACGTCGGCGGCCGCGATCCTGGCCGAGGAGTACCCCGGCCGTAAAGTCGTCACCGTCGATGCCCGGCCGCTCTTCGAGCGGGGCGGCGGCATCCACTGCATCACCCAGCAGCAGCCGGTTCCGCTTCGGTAGGACCCCGTCAGGCTCGACCCGAACTCCTTGAGTTGCTGATCCTGTCGGTGTAGGCGTGGCCCACCCTCAGCCCCCTGCGACCACTCTCGCCCGGGCGCGCCGCGGCGCGGTGCCGAGGGCGTCGTGGCGGCTGTACTTCCGGTCACCGCGGTGGATCTTCATTGTCTGCCTGGCGAACCGTTCGATGGTGTAGCGGCCCACCGCCTCGTACACCCGGTCCAGCCCGGGTACGAACCGCATCGGGTAGCGCACGGCGAAGTTCGTCGCCGCGATGCCCGCGACGGCCACCTGGGCCACCTTGTTGTCGGGCAGCTCCAGCGCGTCGGCATTGGCCGATCCGAGGATCAATCGGCTGTAGGCGCAGAGGATTTCGGTGGCCAGGGTGCGACCGGCCGCGGCCACGGGGCTGGGGCTGTCGCCGATGGCCAGCGGACCGAGCGCGGACTTCAGCGCCTGGCCCAGCCGCAGCGAGTCGCTGTCGGGGCGGAACTCGTAGTCGGCCTGCAGCCACAGCAGTCGCCAGGTGTCGGCCTCGTCGGCCGGCAGCAACTCCGGATCGAGACCGAGCAGGAAACCCACGTAGCGCCAGAAGTGATACAGCGCATCCTTGTCCTGACGGCTGAACTGCACCCCGAGCGCTTGCGAGCCGAGGACGTTACCGAGGGAGAACAGCATCAGGGTGCCGGCCATCGTGGACTGGTTCACCGGATAGTCCCAGTCCTCGAAGTCCCAGTCGGGCCGCCGCGCCATCCCGGCGCGGACCATCGCGTGCATGAGCCGCACCCGCAGGGTGCTGGTGAACCCGGAACCGAAGCGCTCCAACGCATTCGGCGCCGTGACGTCGACGACCCAGTTCAGGGTTTCCGACAGCCGTCGCGGCGCCATGGCCTCGAGGTCTCCGGTCGCCACCAGGGTCTTGTCGGCCCGGGAGGCGAGGTAACCGCCCATCAGCGAGAACATCGACAGCGCGGTCAGGCTGGGGAACAGGCCGACGCGAGCGGACACCCGGACGGCGTAGTCGAGCTTTTTCTGATCCACCCAGTACGGGCGGTTGTCGACCTGGCCGAAGAACGCCACCAGTTCCGGCATCGGATCCTCGACCGCCTCGATCCCGCTCTCGACCGCGGTCTCGAACTGGGCCCGGCCCACGCCGGCGGGCAGTCGCCGGAAGGCCGCGACGAGGTCATCGGCAATCGGATCGCCCATCTGGGTGAAGCGCAGATAGCTGTCGCGCTGTGCGGCCGTCGGCCGGATATTGCCGGGCGCCAGGAAGCGAACCCACACGTTGAAGGGGAATTCACGGAACAGTGGGGGATCGGCGAGATCGGTCACCCGAGCACCTCCAAGAAGTGGTGAAGCAAATCACCAGATGCGGTCTGGTGCTAGGCTTCACCACAATCCTTCGACAGTCAAGGGGACACTCCTATGACGACCCGGGCGCGCACCTATGGCGGGGCCAGCGAGGAGGAGCGGCGCAGCCGGCGCCGCGCCGCGTTGCTCGACGCCACGTTGGACGTGGTCGCCGCCAAAGGCGTCAAGGGGCTCGGGGTGAAGGCCATCTGCAACGCCGCCGGCCTCAACGACCGGTACTTCTACCAGCAGTTCCGGGACTGCGATGAGGCGTTGATGGCGCTCTACGACCATCTCATCGCGGAAGGCACCGGGGCGATCTCCTTGGCGTTCGCCACTACGGAACCGGAAGCCAACGCCCGGCTGCGGGCCTGTGTGTCCGCCGCCGTGGATTTCGTGACCCTCGATCCGCGCCGCGGCCGGATCCTCATCGAGTCACAGGCCACCGAGGACCTCCGGGCCAAGCGCCAGGAACTCGTCTCCGCGCTGGCCGAGGTCATGCTGTCCGGGCGTCCACTGCTGGGCGCCGACGCCCCGTCCGAGGAGTACGCCCGTCTGATGGCGCTCACGATCATGAGCGGCGGGTTGGATCTCGGTGCGATGTGGCTTCGGGGCGATCTGAACGTCGACCGCGATGAACTGATCCGGTTCATGACGACCTTCATCATGTCGGCCACCCGGTCGGCCGCACCGGCGGCCCGCTGAGGTCACTCCGGAGTCAGATAGGCGTTGGCCGGCCGGCGTTCGCCGTTGCGTTGGGCCGCGGCGCCGGCGAACACCACCAGCATGATGCCGAAGACCTGCGGCGGCGACGGCTGCTGGTGCAGCACAAGCAATCCGAGCACGACGCCGATCGCCGGCTCGAGCGCCATCAGCGTGCCGAAGGCGGCGGGTTTCATATGTCGCAGGGCGGTCATCTCCAACGCGAACGGCAGCACCGGAAGCAATACGGCCAGCCCGATCGCCGCTGCGATGACCGATGCGGTGATGTGGCCGGCTGCCTGCGGCACGCCCACGACGGCGGCGGTGGCCGCCGCCACCGGGATGGTGAGGCTCAGGCCGTTCAGCCCGCTGAAGCGGTCGCCGACGTGCTGGGTCAACAGGATGTAGGCCGCCCACCCGACGGCCGACGCGACGGCGAAGCCGATTCCGGCGAGGTTGACCGCACCGTGCCAGGGTTCGGTGAGCATCAGCACACCGACCAGGGCGAGGGCCGGCCAGAGCAGTGCCCGGCGGCTGTGGCTGCGCAATGCCGCGACGCTGAGCGGTCCCAGGAACTCGATGGCCACCGAGGTGCCCAGCGGGATGCGGTCGATCGCAGCCAGGAACAGACACGTCATCGCCCCGATGGTCACGCCGAGGGCCAGCAGTGCCGGGATGTCGCGACGGGCGATGGACCGGATCGGCGGACGGGCCAACGCCAGGAAGATCAGCGCGCCCGCGGTGAGGCGCAGCCATGCGGTGCCGGCCGGGCCCACCTTCTCGATCAGCGGCAACGACAGCGCGGACCCGAGTTGCACGCAGAACATGGCGGTGACCGCCAGCATCCAGGGCGGCACCGGAAGCGCACGCGGCTGCGCCACTGCGGACGGCATGTCAGTCACCCTGCGCCGCAGCGGGATTGGCGATCATCCTTCGGCCGGTGCGCACATCGGTGCTCATCCGTTGCAGGTGCTCGGTGAGTTCGTCGGCGGCGGCCGTCACCGCGTCGTCGGTGATCGGATCCAGCGCGTCGAGGATGAACAACGCCGCGGTGGTGTCGTCGCGCAGTTGGGTGCGCCGGGCCTGGCGCCAGTTCCAGCGGCGGCAGGTGACGCCGTCGTCGTCGCACCACACCACCTCGCCGGGCTCGGGGTGCTCGACGACTGTCGCCCCGCCGGCGACGGTGTCGAAAGGTTCGTTGCCGCCGGCGCGGATCAGGCGCGGCGATCCGGCGTAGCGGTGCATATCCTCACCGCCGAGGGGAATCTGGTGCAGCACCGAGACCGCGTTGTAGACGTCGGTCAGCCGGTTGACGCGCGGCAGGCCGGTTTCGGCACGCCGCAGCAGGGCCTCGACGCTGTTGCGGGTCCGCTGGGGTTTGGCGCCGAAGGCCCGGTAGGCCTCCCGCCATGCCGCCACGTGCGCCAGCTCCTCGACCGGTGTGGTGCGCAAGGCTTGGTGCGCAACGCTTTCGGCGCGCTGAAGCAGCGCTTCGCTGTCGGCGCCGCTGGGCGCCGGCGGTATGCCCTCGGCGACGATCAGCAGCGCCCGGTAGTCGGGCCGAAGCGCGAACACCGCGTCATCGACGTGTGCGCCGGCCAGGAACCGGTCGAGCGAGCTGGTCATCGGGGTCCTGTACGGGCACCGGCGCGGACATTCGGCTCGAACACCGCCAGGGCGAACCGGGCGGTGCGCTTCCCGGCGTTGGTGTAGCGGTGGTCGGTGTCCCCGGCGAACGCGACGGCTTCCCCGGTGTTCAGGGTGACCGTCTGGCCGGCGGTCTCGATGGTGAGCGCGCCCTGCAGCACATGGGCCAACTCCTGGGTTCCCGGTGCGTGCGCCTCGCTGGCGTGCGTCTCGCCCGCGGCCAGCGTCCAGTCCCACAACTCGACAACCTCCGGGGTGGTACTCGCGGCCATCAGAATCCCTTGTCCGCCAGCAGGACCCGTCCACAGAACGGCGCCGTCACCGCGGCGGGTGATCTTGACCCTGTGCGGTTCGGGTGGCTCGACAAGCGCGGGAAGGCCGACGCCCAGTGCCTCGCTCAGCCGCAACAGGGTGCCGACGCTCGGATTGACCTCACCCTGCTCGACGTTGACGACCATCCGTCGGCTCACCGCCGCCGCCTCGGCCAGGTGGTCCAACGTCCAGCCCCGCGCCTGGCGTTCGGACTTCACCCGCGCGCCGATCACCGCGGCCAGCGCTGAGGCACCGTTGTCCATGAGTGCAATATAATGCATTTGCAGTGCATCAACAAGCGCGCCCCTGGCGATGGATAGTCTGGTGAGATAAACCCTTCGATCCGAGGTGGCCCCCATGCCCACTCCGTCTGCCGTCGTCCTCGACCGGCTGCGCGCCCTGGCCGCGATCACCGATGTCGCCGCCCGCCCGACCAGAACCGTCGACGAGGTGTTCACCGGCCTGCCGCTGGCCACCATCCCGGTCGGGGATGCCGCCGACGTGGCGGACGCGTTCGCCAAAGCGCACGCCGCCCAGCGTGATTGGGTCGCCCGGCCCGTTTCCGAGCGGGTTGCGGTGATCCGGCGATACCGCGACCTGGTCATCGAGAATCGCGAATTCCTGATGGACCTGCTGCAGGCGGAGGCAGGCAAGGCGCGCTGGGCCGCCCAGGAGGAGGTCATCGACCTGATGGCCAACGCGAACTACTACGCGCATGTCTCCGAAGGCCTGCTCAAGAGCCATCGGGTGCAGTCCCTGCTGCCGGTGATCGGCAAGACCACCGTCGGATACCAGCCCAAGGGTGTGGTGGGCATCATCTCGCCCTGGAACTACCCGATGACGCTGACCGCCTCCGACGCGGTGCCCGCGCTGATCGCCGGCAACGCCGTGGTGCTCAAGCCCGACAGCCAGACCCCGTTCAGCGCGCTGGCATGTGCCGAGCTGCTCTACCGCGCCGGGCTGCCGAAGAATTTGTACGCGATCGTCCCGGGGCCCGGCTCGGTGGTGGGCACGGCGATCATCGATCGCTGCGACTACCTGATGTTCACCGGTTCTACCGCGACCGGGCGGCAACTGGCCGAGCAGTGCGGTCGTCGGCTGATCGGTTTCTCCGCCGAGCTCGGCGGCAAGAACGCGATGATCGTGACACGGGGAGCCAACCTCGACAAGGCGGCCGAGGCGGCCACCCGTGCCTGCTTCTCCAACGCCGGGCAGTTGTGCATCTCCATCGAGCGGATCTACGTCGAGCAGGGCATCGCCGAGGAGTTCACCGCCAAGTTCGCCGATGTCGTCCGGAAGATGAAGCTCGACACCGGCTACGACTTCAGCGCCGACATGGGCAGCCTGATCTCCGAGGGTCAGCTCAAGGCCGTCACCGATCACGTCGAGGACGCCAGAGAAAAGGGGGCGACGGTCGTCGCCGGCGGCAAGGCCCGCCCCGACATCGGCCCGCTGTTCTATGAGCCGACGGTCCTGACCGGAGTGACCCCGGACATGGAGTGCGCGAGCAACGAGACGTTCGGCCCGTTGGTCGCGATCTACCCGGTGGCCGGGGTCGCCGAGGCCATCGAGAAGGCCAACGACACCGAATACGGCCTCAACGCCAGCGTGTGGGCCGCCTCGGACGCGGAGGGCGAGAGGATCGCTGCCCAGTTGCATTGCGGCACAGTCAATGTCAATGAGGGATACGCCCTCGCGTGGGGCAGCCTGGGCGCTCCGATGGGCGGCATGCGCACTTCCGGCGTCGGTCGCCGCCACGGGGCGGAGGGCCTGCTGAAATACACCGAGGCCCAGACGATCGCGACGGCCCGGGTGCTCAATCTCGATCCGCCGTTGGGCATCTCGCAGACGCTCTGGCGCAAGTCGCTGTTCCCGACGGTCCGTGCGCTGATGAAGATCCCCGGCCGCAGGTAGCCCTACAGGAGATTCACAGTTCGCGCCGCGGCCGCCGAACCGCGGGGGTATCTTCCGACCATGAGCCCGTTTCGGCGGGGTGTCGTTTCGGAAAGGATTCGATGGAGATGCGGAAACTGATCGCAGCGTTCTTCGTGGCCGCCACGGCCTTCATGTCTTTCGGTGTCGGTACAGCGTCGGCGACCTGCCTCTGGACCGAGGACGGCGTCTACCTCTGCGACGACGCGGGCTAGACCCCGAATCGAAACAACGCGAAGTGCCCCGGCCGCGATTCGGTCGGGGCATTTTGGGTTTTCGCCGTTACGTGCCGCACGGCCTGAGCCAGCGGCATCTCCTGAATGCGGGCTCGCACGCCGGTCCTTGGTCTCCGGGTAGGCGGACACCACGCCATTCAGCACGTATCCCAGTGCCCCGACCAGGAAGGTCTGCCGCTACCTCGACCTGGTCGGGAGCGAGGGCGGCACGATCGCCACCGGGGGCCGCGGTGAGGGCTGGGTGGTCAAGCCCACCATCGTCACCGGCCTGACCGATTCCTCAAAGCTGTTGTGCGAGGAAATCTTCGGACCCGTCGTGGCGGTGCTGCCGTTCGACACCGAGTCCGAGGTGATCGCCCGGGCGAACGACAACCGCTACGGCCTCAACGCGATGGTGTTCACCGAGAACCTCACCCGCGCCCATCGGGTGGCGGCAAAGCTCAGTGCCGGCACGGTGTGGGTGAACTGCGGTCGTCATGCAGATCAACCGCGAGTCGCCTGACTGAATCTGTCAGTGGACCGCGGCAGTATCGAACACATGTTAGGTACTGATGCCGCGCTGATCGACACCATGGCTGAGGCGTCGCGCGCCGAGTCGGCGGCGATCGCGCGTCGGCTCACCGCGGTCGGCGAGCTCTACGCGCGACGGGCGGCGGAGTGGGCTGATCGTGAGTTGTGGTGCACGGACCCCTTCGAGGCGGTCGCGGCCGAGGTGTCGGCTGCGCAGAACATCAGCCGAGGGCGGGCGGGCACCCAGATCCGCTATGCCCGTGAACTTCGCGAGCGCCTGCCGGAGGTGGCGGCTGTGTTCGCCACCGGCGCTGTCGACTACCGAATGATCGTGGTGATCATCAACCGGACGGCGAACGTCGCCGACGAACTCATCGCAACGCTCGACGCCGCTTTGGCCCGGGTCATCCCGGGGTGGATGAAGTTGTCCGGCCCCAAGCTGGCAGACCGTATCGATCAGTGGATCGCCCGGTTCGATCCCGACGGTGTCCGGGTCCCGCCCGACATCGACGAGGGTCGCTATGTCGAGGTGGGGCCGACGGTCCCCGGTATGGGTGGCATCTGGGCGAACATCCACGCCGTAGATGCCGCCGCGTTCGACCAACGACTCGATGCCCTCGCCGGCACGGTCTGCAAAGACGATCCGCGGACCGCGATGCAACGGCGAAGCGATGCGGTGGGCGCTATGGCGGCCGGAGCCGATAAGTTATTGTGCGCCTGCGGTTCTCCGGACTGTCCGGCACTCGCTGAGGGTGGTGCCGCGCCGGTGGTGATCCATCTGCTGGCCGAGCAGGCGACCGTCGAGGGTGCCGGTTCCAATCCGGGCTACCTGCCGAAATTCGGCATCCAGCCGTCAGAATCGGTTCGGGCTCAGGCGCAGACGGCAAGACTGACGCCGCTGACCAGGGCTGGTGAGGCTCAGTCGGGATACCGGCCCTCAGCAGCTCTGAGTGCGTTCATCCGATGGCGGGACCTGACCTGTCGGTGGCCCGGTTGTGATGCCGCCGTCTGCGATGCCGACCACACGGTGCCGTATCCGGCCGGCCCGACGAGTCGTGCGAATCTCAAGCTCTACTGCCGCACCCATCATTTGATCAAGACCTTCTATTGCGGGCCGGGCGGCTGGTCCGAGCGCCAAGCACCCGACGGCACAGTGGTATTCACCTCACCCACGGGTCACCGCTACACGACTGATCCCGCCGGGGCGGCACTCTTCCCTGCGTTGTCCGTGCCTACCGGCGAACCGGTCGCCGCGACGGTTATCGGTTCGGTGGCCGCGAACCGCGGGCTGGCGATGCCCACGCGCTCCCGGACGCGCGAAGCGGACCGCCGGGCACGAATAGAGCGCGAACGTCGACTGCGGGGCGAGATCGACGCCGACAAAGTGCAAGCGCACGTCGTCCGTGTCGCCGAGATCGAAGCGATCGATCCGCCGCCCTTTTAGGGCGACGTTCCCTACCCGAAGCTGTCGTAGCGGATCCGGTCCAGCTGGATTCCGCCCTGGGACAGCTGTTCCCGCACCGCATTGGTCATCACCGGGGGACCGGCGATGTAGAAATCGCCGTCGCTGAGATCGGCGAGCATCGGCTCCAGGGCATGGGTCACCAGGCCCTCCACACCGCTCCAACCGGGATGTGCGGTGGAGAGCGCGCCGACCAGTTCGGCGTGCGGAAGTTCCAGCGCGAGATTCGCCAGATCGTCCCAGCACACCAATTCGTCATAGATGTTGGCGCCGTAGACCACCCGCACCGCGCGGCCGTCGCGGTCGGCGGCCAGCCGGCGCAGCATGCCCAGGATGGGGGCGATGCCGGTGCCGCCGGCCACCATGCAGATCGGGGCGTCGGTGTCGCGAATCCACATCTCCCCGTAGGGCATTTCGATGACCGCTTCGTCGCCAGGGGACAGCGCCGAGATCGCCTCGCTGCCGACGCGTCCGGTGTAGCGCTTCATGATGAACTCGGCCGTGGTGGTTCCCGGACGGTTCGACATCGAATAGCAGCGCCGCAGCCCGCCGGGCAGTTCGATCACCGCGTGCTGGCCCTCATGGAACGGCACGACCGCGTCGAGCGTGAAGCGCAACCGGAAGATCGCCGGACCTATCTCGTCCTTCTCGGTGAGCACCGCCCGCGTACGCCGGGTGGCCATCCCGTCGCGGGGTCCGTCCTGGACCCAGGTCGGCTTGACCACAACGTCGGTCTTCGGGCTGCTCTGGCAGGCCAGGATGCGGCGACGACGGGCATCGCGCGGACTGATCGCCGGGGCCTCGGGAAAGAGCGTCTCGACTTCTCCCTCGACCAGGGTCATCTTGCAGGTGCGTGAGGGTCGGCCGGCTAGGCCGGCCGGCCGTAGACGGCGACGACGACCGAGCGGTCGAGGCTGTTCTCCGACCAGACCCCGATGGCGGTGTTGGCGCAGTCCGACATGATCGCCCACGCGGCCGGGTCGTGGTACCACTGCGTGATGGCGTCGAGGGTGTTGATGGCCAGTGACGCATTGATCGCGACGGTCTGGCTGACCGGCCCGGGGTAACCGGCTGCTGCCGAACGGCTTTGGGGTGTCGACCCGTCCGAGCCGATCTGGCCGTCGAGCTCGGGATGGCTCACCAGGTCGCGGGCGTAGCGCTGGGCGGCCAGGCCGAGCGGTGGAATCATCCTGATATCGGGGGAGGCGCAGCCGGCCTGGTAACGCACGGTGTAGACGCTGGCTGCGACGCCGTTGTTGAGACGGGTGTTGTCGGCGGAGGCGGCCGGGGCGCCGGCCACCCAGAGCGCGGTCAGTGCGAGTGATGCCGTCAAGCGCGCGCCGGTGCACCTCACGATGCGGGACCGGTGTAGTGCGCCGCTGAGTTGCGCAACTGCCAGGTCAGTTCGGGACACAACTCGTTGACTGCCTGACTGATCAAATAGGTCCCCTGGTACTCGTCGGTGGAGGAGAAGTCCGCCATGACGTCGCGGGCGAGACGGGCGAACGGCGTACCGCCGCGGACCCGTTCGCAAACGCCGCGCCCGTAGCTCAGCGCGGCGTCGGCGTTCGGAAAGTTGTAGCCCGGCCGGACCGTCACGTTCACCAGGTAGGCCACCGTGTCGGCGCCTGCCGCTGGCGCGGTCGCTACGGCGGCGGTCACGCCGAGGAGAACTGTGAGGATTCTCCTAGACGCGATCACGCGCCGGCCGTAACCGGGCGGCCAGCGGATAGAGCTTGCAGCCCAGGCAGATTCCGAAGGCCGCATTGAGGAATGCCGCGAACAGCGCGAAGGCGGTTGCGGTGATGCCCGATACCGGACTACCCGAGATGAACCCGACGATTCCGACAAGGGCGAAGACGAGGCCGACGAGTTGGGCGAACCGCAGCGGAGGCACCGGCTCGCGTTCGGTGACGGGTCCGAGTCGCGGCGCGACGAGTTTCGAGTAGAGCAGACCATAGGGGTGGCTCCGGGGTCCGCGGGCGGCACCGATCGCGAAGACGAACGCCTGAACGGCCAACAGTGCCGTCGCCGCGGGGACGCTCACCACGGACAGCAGGATGACCGCGGCGAGCACTGCCGTGGTGACCCACGCAGCGAACCGGGGCCCACGGATGTCGACCTGGTCGATGCCGGGAGCGTCGAGGTCTGTCATGGGCAACTCCTCATGGCCGCAGTCGAGTGAATCGTATGGGCGCGAAAGGCTTCGCCGATCCGGCCGGCGGTCCTGACACAACTTCTGACCAGTGCGAAAGGATCGAATCCGGCGGAGCGAAACCCCCGCACACGACGTTTCAGATCGAGAAGTCCTCGCCGTGCCACACCCCGGCCTCGGGCGCGCGGATCACGCGCTCGGTCTGCGGGGTGTTGCTCTGGGACTCAAGACGCGCCACCCGGTTGAGCAGTGAGTAGAGGCTGACCCCCAGCGGGTCGGGCATCTGCGACTGGGTGGGGGCTTGGTGGGTCTGGTCGCGGTCGACGATCTGCCCCGGGACGCCGACGACCACCGCGCCCGGCGGAACGGCCTTGATGACGACCGAGTTGGCGCCGATCTGGCTACCGGCGCCGATCGTTATGGCGCCCAATACCTTTGCTCCGGCTCCGATGGTGACGTTCTCCTCGACGGTCGGATGCCGCTTCACCCGGTCCAGGCTGGTGCCGCCGAGTGTCACACCGTGGTAGATGGTGACGTTGTCGCCGACCTCGGCCGTCTCACCGATGACCACGCCGGTGGCGTGGTCGATGAACACGCCCCGGCCGAGCACCGCCCCCGGATGGATCTCCACCCCGGTCCACTTGCGCATCAACTCGGCGAGAAAGCGGGCCGGCAGCTTGGCGCCGCGCCTCCATAGCCAATGGCTGAGGCGGTGCGCCCACACCGCGTGCAGGCCCGGGTAGCACAGGACGATCTCAAGGGTGGACCGGGCCGCGGGATCCTCGTCTCTGACCCGGCGTACGTCGTGCAGCAGGTCCGACAGCACGTTCAGTCCGCGAGGCCGGCGAACAGTGCGGTGCTCAAATACCGCTCGCCGAAGCTGGGCAGGACCACCACGATGAGCTTGCCGGCGTTCTCGGGCCGCTTGGCCACCTGCACCGCGGCCCACGTGGCCGCGCCAGAGGAGATGCCCACCAGTAGGCCCTCCTCCTTGGCGAGACGGCGCGCCATGTCGAAGGACTCGTCGTTACCGACGGCGATGATCTCGTCGACGACGTCGGTGTCGAGCACGGGAGGAACGAAGCCGGCGCCGATGCCCTGGATCGGGTGCGGGCCCTTCTGGCCGCCCGAGAGCACCGGGGAGGCGGCCGGTTCGATAGCGATGAACTGCGCCGACGGCTTGCGCTCCTTGATCACCTCGCCGACACCGGTGATGGTGCCGCCGGTGCCGACGCCGGCCACGACGATGTCGACCTTTCCGTCGGTATCGCGCCAAATCTCCTCGGCCGTGGTGGCCCGGTGCACCGCAGGGTTGGCCGGGTTCTCGAACTGCTGGGGCACGAAATACCGCTGGTCGGTCTTGGCGAGCTCCTCGGCTTTGGCGATGGCGCCGGGCATCCCCTCCGGGCCGGGAGTGAGGATGAGCTCAGCGCCGTAGGCGCGCAACAGAATCCGCCGCTCGATGCTCATGGTCTCGGGCATGGTGAGGACACACTTGTAGCCGCGGGCCGCGCACACCATCGCCAGCGCGATACCGGTGTTGCCACTGGTCGGCTCCAGGATGATGGTGTCGGGCCCAAGCAGACCGGCCTGTTCGGCGGCGTCGATCATGGCCACCCCGATGCGGTCCTTGACGCTGCCGGCAGGGTTGAACGACTCCAGCTTGGCCACCACCTCCGCTCCGGCTCCGTCGGTCACCCGGCGCAGCCGCACCAACGGGGTGGACCCGGTGAGCTCGGTGATGTCGTTGGCGATCCTGGTCATCTGTCCGCCTTTCGCGTTCCGGCTAGCCGCCGCATCCGTGCCGTCCGCCGGTGTCGTACCCGGACGGTTGCCCGGCCGAGGCGCTTCCGTCGGCGATGCGCCGGACCGCCGCCAGGAAGGTGTCGATCTCGTCGAAGGTGTTGTAGAAGGCGAACGAGGGACGGACGGTCATCTCCAGGCCCATCCGGCGCAGGATCGGCTGCGCGCAATGGTGTCCGGCGCGGACCGCGATGCCCTCGGCGTTGAGCGCCTTGCCGACCTCGATGGGATCATGCCCGGCCAGCACGAAGGACAACACGCTGGCCTTGTGGTCGGCGGTGCCCACGATGCGCACGCCGGGAATGGCCGCAAGGCGGGGAGTGGCGTACTCGAGCAGGGCGTGCTCGTAGGCCGCGATCCGTTCGACGCCCACCTTCTCGACATAACGCAGCGCTTCGCCGAGGCCCACCGCATCGGCGATATTGCCGGTGCCCGCCTCGAACTTGTTCGGCAGACCCTGATAGATCGCGCGCTCGGTGGTCACGTCGGCGATCATGTTGCCGCCGCCCTGCCAGGGCGGCGTCTCGGCGAGCGCTTCCTCG
This sequence comes from Mycobacterium sp., assembly GCA_046330855.1. Lineage (GTDB taxonomy): Bacteria > Actinomycetota > Actinomycetes > Mycobacteriales > Mycobacteriaceae > Mycobacterium. The sequence continues at coordinate 296,694 of JAXLRX010000004.1, read as the reverse complement.
GTTCCGTAGAGCACGCCGATGCCGGTGGGCCCGAAGATCTTGTGCCCGGAGAACACGAAGAAGTCCGCCCCGCAGCCCTGCACATCGATCGGCACGTGCGGTACTGACTGGGCCCCGTCGATGAGAACCCTTGCGCCGTAACGATGACCGAGAGCCACGATGTCGTGCACCGGGTTCACCGTGCCCAGTGCGTTGGAGACGTGCGTGGCCGAAACCAGCTTGGTGCGCGGTCCGAGGAGATCCTCGAACCGGTCCAGCAGCAGGTTGCCGGCATCGTCCACGGGAGCGAACTTCAACACCGCGCCGGTCTGGGCGGCGATCATCTGCCACGGCACGATGTTCGCGTGGTGCTCGAGGATGGTGACGACGATCTCGTCGCCGGGCAACAGATGCTTTGCGCCCCAGGACTTCGCGACGAGATTGATGGCCTCGGTGGTGCCGCGGACGAAGATGACCTGCTCGGACTTCGGCGCGTTGATGAAACGCCGAACCGTGTCGCGGGCCTCCTCATAGGCGTCGGTGGCGCGGGCGGCCAACTCGTGGGCGGCGCGGTGGATATTGGAGTTCTCGTGGGCGTAGAAGTAGGAGATTCGGTCGATGACCGCCTGCGGCTTCTGCGTGGTCGCCGCGTTGTCGAACCAGATGAGCGGCTTGCCGTTGACCGTCTCCCGCAGGATCGGGAAGTCGGCGCGAATCGCCTGGACGTCGAAGATCTCGTGGTCGTCGGTGAGCTGCGGAACCGGGCCGCTCACGCCGGGCACGGCAGACGTCAGCGCCGAGGTGAAGTAGTAGTTCGCCTCGTCGCCGGTGACCGGCACGCCCGGGACCGTCGGGAGCGCCAGCAGCCCGAGGTCCGGTATCCCCGGCGCCTCAGCCGGAAAGCCCGGTACCTCAACGGAATTCGGCGACGGAACGGACGTCACCGGGCCGGCAAGCACACCCGGGATGGTCGGTACGATGCCGGAGGGCACGGCGAAGTCCGTCAGCGCCACCGGGGAGTGGCCCCCGATGAGATCCGTCGAGGGCACCGAACCGGTACCGCTCGGCGACGGCACGTACCCGGTGGGCACGCTGCGCTGCTCCAGCCCGGCCGCGGCACCGGCGTACGAAGCCGGTGCCGCGGTGTCGGGCATCTCACCGCGCGGAGCGACCGGAACCGTCTGTGGCGGAATGGGATCCGGTCCCGGGCTCACCGGCTGCGGCAGTACGACGCCGGTGGACGCGGGCAGAGCTCCGGTCGGCAGTGCGTACGGCTCCAGGCCCAGTGCGCCGGCCCCCAGCGACGTCGCCGAAGTGGTGTCGGGCATCGACCCGCGTGGGGCCACCGGCACCGACTGTGGGGGGCTGTCATTGCCGGGACGGAAACCGGAGGCGAACAGCTGGGTGGCCAGGGCCGCCAGTTCCGCCTCGCTGATCGGAAGCTCGTCGCTCACTTGTAGTTGTGGTAGTTGTCGACGGCCGCGCCCTCGAGCACGGCGAGCGCGTCATCGGTCAGCACCGCCAGCGACGAGTACAGCGTCACCAGGTAGGACGCGATCCCCGAGCGGTTGATGCCGGTGAACCGCACCGACAGGCCCGGGGCCTGCTCGCCGACCAGGCCCGGCTGGTAGAGGCCCACGACGCCCTGACGCTCCTCGCCGGTGCGCACCAGGATGAACTTGGTCTTGCCCTTCTCCACCGGCACCTTGTCGCTCGGGATGATCGGGATGCCGCGCCACGTGATGAACTGCGCGCCGAACAGGTTGACGACCACCGGCGGCACGCCGCGGTAGGTGCACTCCCGCCCGAATGCGGCCACGCCGAGCGGGTGGGTCAGGAAGAACGCCGGGGTCTTCCACACCTTGGTGAGCAGCGCGTCGAGATCATCGGGGGTCGGTGCCCCCGCCAGCGTCGAGATCGTCTGCTCGGACGTCGCCTGGGACAGCAGCCCGTATTCCGGGTTGTTGATCAGCTCGGACTCCTGACGCTCCTTGATGGTCTCGACCGTCAGGCGCAACTGCTGGGTGACCTGATCGTGCGGACTGGAGTACAGGTCCGACACCCGGGTGTGGACGTCGAGCAGCGTCGAGATGGCCCGCAGCGTCAGCTCGCGGGGGCTGGTCTGGTAGTCGACGTAGGTCTGCGGCAGCGGGTCCTCGATGTTCTCCCCGCCGACCTCGGCATGGATGGCGACGCGCTCGGGGTTGACCACCCGGTTCACCCGGTAGATGCCGGCCTCGACGGGAACCCAGCTCAGCAGGTGCAGCAGGAACCGCGGGGTGATGGTCTCCAGCTGCGGAACGGTCTTGGTGGCATTGGCCAACTGCCGTGCCGCAAGAGCTCCGAGTGCCTGCGATTCATTCTGGGCGGCCGCCATGTATTCCTCCGTGTTGTCGATGGGTCGGTTCATCTTCGACCTCACCGGCAGATAGCGCGAGGTTTTAATCAGCCGTGATGCAAATACCGGGCTGGTCGCACCCGTCTTGTATGGTGTGAGTCATGCAACACCACGCAACGCTGCGCTTCGTGTCTTCGCGCTGCATTCTCGCGTGCTCCTGTTGTTGTTGATTTCTCTGACGCCGTAGTTTCCCGCGCTCACTCCCGCCGTCTGTCCGACGACGTCATCTGCGCTGATCAATACGACTGACGAAAGATCAACCGATGCCTTCTTTGTCTTTGCTGTCCACGCTCGCTCCAGCACCGGAGCGGGTCCGGGTCGACAGGCGGATCCAGCCGACTCCCAGCGTCGATCTGTCCCGGATGACCCGGTACCGGGGCGGCACGTACTCCCACACCGTGGACACCATCGTCTTCGCCGACGGTTCCTCGGCGCGCACGGACCTGATCCGGCTCAACCCCAACATCGAGGCGTACTCGCTGGACTTCACCGGCGTCGCGCCGACGCGGCCGTCGCGGTACGCCGCCGACACCTGGGCGGCGGTTCCGCACCTGCAGGCTCGAGCGCACGAGGCCGAGGTGGACTGGATTCTGCGGAACTCCTACCCGACGCTGTCGACCACCACGCTCAGTGCGCGGCTGCGGGCGGCCGGCTATCCGCTCGGGGGGCGCAACATCGCCGAGCACGAGGCGATCGCCGGCACGCAGGCCGCGATCTGGTACCTCTCCAACGGCTTGGAACTGGACACCCGGGCGCACAACGTGCCGACCCGGGTCAGCAAGGACGCCACCGGAGTCACCGTCGAATTCGACGGCGAGCGCCAGCTGGCCGGCTACACCGCGACGGTCTCGACGGCCGGCGGCGCGACGCTGTCGCTGCAGAAGTCGGCTGACGGGCAGGAGTGGGAGGACGTCGCGGCGTCGATGGTCACCGTCGGCCCCGGTGGCGGTGAGGTCACCCGGTCACTGGGTGTGGGAAGCACGGTGTCGCACAGCCGCTTCGGCCGGCACGGTGGCGGGCACAGCCACTACCGGCTGCTCGTCTCCGGCGGGGAGATCCTCGGTGAGGTGAGCTTCCGGCTGCATGGGGCCCCGCTCTTCAGCAACGCCGAACCGATCGTCTACCTCTACCGGTACCTCCTGGCCGGGGCGAGGGCGGCGCGCGAATCGGTCGTCACGCCATCGCTGGTGGCTACCGACGCCGTCGTCGACCGCGCAGTCGTCGGGCCGTTCCGGCTGGAGGCCACCGCATCGGCGGCGCTTGAGGTCTCCGCGGGATCGCTGTTGCACCGCAACGGAAATCCGGTCGACGCGCCCCTGCAACCCGGCGCGGAGTTCTTCATCCGCCCCGTACCGGGTTCGCGCGGAGTCACGGTGACCGCCAAGGTTCCCGGGGACGCCGACGGCTTCGGCGGACGGGTCATCACCGGCGTGGCGCGCGACGAGCTCGACGGACGCTACACCCCCCTCGCGCTCGCGGTGCCCGCGCAGCTGGTGGTCGAGTTCGATATCGACTGGGCCGCTTCGGTTTAGGCGTCTGGATTGCGGCCTAGATCGCCGAGTGCAGTGGCGGCGGGGTGCCGTGCAACAGCGATCGGCCGATGTGCTGGTACTTCCACCTGATCGGGTCGTGAACGGTGTGCGTCCGGGCGTTGCGCCAATAGTGGCCGAGGTTCAGGTCGGCGGCCGTGCTGCGGGTGCCGCACAATTCGAACAGCGCACTGGAGACCTCGTTGCCGGCGTCGTCGGCGAGGATCTTCGCGGTCGCGACGGCCAGTGAGGACTCCGCTGCGCGCTCGGCATTCGGCGCATCGCCCAGCACCGCGTCCAGTGCCTGGCCGGCAGCGGAGAAGGCGGCCTCCGCGGCGCGCACCGTGACGGCCAATTGCCCGAAGCGCTGGATCAGCAGCGGATCGTCGATCGCCCGGGTGACGCTGGCCTCGAACCACGGTCGGGTCTTGTCCCGCGCGAATGATGCGGCGGCTTCCAGGGCTCCGCGGGCGATGCCGAGGTCGATTGCGGCGTGCATGAGTTGGGCGAACGCGCCGTAGCCGGTGGGGGCGTTGACGGCCGATGCCCGGGCGATCACCTGGCTCGGGTCGACGGTGACGCCGTCGAAAACGATTGTGCCGCTGGCGGTTGTCCGTTGCCCGAGAGCATCCCAGTCGTCCGCGATCTGCACTCCGGGAGTATCGGCGGGAAGAAACGCGATGTACTGGCCGTCTGGGAGGCCCGTGCGGCTGTCCGGATCGTTCAGCCGGGTGAGCACCGTCAGGACGTCGGCGAAAACCGAACCGGTGCAGTAGTACTTCGTGCCATCGATGCGGAAACCGTCGGCGGTGGGCGTCAGTGTGGTGGCGACGTCGGCTGCCGTCGGGCCGTTCCGCTCGGCCTGGGCGTTGGCGATGCGGGCGCCGGCGAGCAGCTTCTGGGAGTACTGCCGTCTCTGCTCAGGAGAGCCGGCCAGCCGCAACAGGTTGATGTAGACGAAGTGGCTGTGCGGAATCTGGGCGATGTTGGGGTCACCGCTGGCAAGAATCCGGATCACGTCGGTGACCACACTGGGTGGAAGGTCCGCGCCGCCGTACTCGGCGGGCACGGTGATCGCCAGCAGGCCGCTAGCCGACAGGCGGTCCATCTCGTGGAACGGCAACTGGCGGTGGCGATCTCGATCGGCCGCCCCGACGGCGAACTCAGCCGCGAGGGCCTCGGCGACGTCGACGGCCTCAGCGGCGGTCAGAACCGGACAGTCATACTCCTTGGTCATGCCTGCTCCCTCATCATTAGTCGGCAACTCCTTTTGCGCGCAGTATCGGTAGCACTCCCTCGGCGAACCAGTAGGCCTCCTCCAGGTGGGGATAGCCGGAGAGAATGAATTCGTCGAATCCGCCGGAGTAGTACTCGACGATCAGATTCGCCACCTCCTCGTGGCTGCCGACCAGAGCGGTGCCGGCTCCGCCGCGCACCAGGCCGACCCCGGCCCACAGGTTCGGGTAGATCTCGAGTTGGTCCAGGCGCCCGCCGTGCAGCGCCGTCATGCGCCGCTGGCCCTCCGACTCGGACTTGGCGTTGAGCGAGGTCGCGGCCTCGACGTCGGCGGGAGACAACTCGCTCAGAAGTTTCTCGGCGACCGCCCAGGCCTCGGCGGAGGTGTCCCGGCTGATGGTGTGCAGCCGGATTCCGTAGCGCAGGCTGCGGCCGTACTGTTCGGCCAGGGTCCGCACCTTGGCGATCTTCGCCGCCGCGGCCTGCGGTGGTTCGCCCCAGGTGAGGTAGGAGTCCATGTACTGTGCGGCGACGGGCAGGGCGGCGGGTGAGGAGCCGCCGAAGTAGAGCTCCGGCAACGGATTCGGCGGCTCGGAGACGCGCCCGTCGCGGATGCGGTAATGCTCGCCGTCGAAGTCCACGGAATCCCTGGTCCAGATGTCCTTGACGATCTTGACGAACTCGGCGGTGCGGGCGTAACGCTGATCGTGGTCGAGCCAGTCGCCGAAGCGCTGTTGCTCGGCATCCTCCCCGCCGCTGACGACATTGAGCAACAACCGGCCGTCGGAGAATCGCTGGAATGTCGCCGCCTGCTGGGCGGCCAGTGTCGGCGGCACGAGGCCCGGGCGGAACGCCACCAGGAATTTCAGCCGCTCGGTTTCGGCCAGCAAAGCTGAGGCGGTCAGCCACGCGTCTTCGCAGAAGGTGCCGGTAGGGGTAAGCACCCCTTCGTAGCCGAGACGGTCTGCGGCACGGGCGACTTCGGCCAGATAGCGGCGACTCGGCGCGCGGTAGCCGGTGGGGATCGACTGGTGGGTCGCGGTGTGGGACAGGCCGACGATGGAGCGGCTGTCGCCATTCGTGGGTAGAAACCAGAAGAACTTCGCGGTCATGGGTCTCCTCGTGAAGGCTCGACGGCGTCAGGCCGCGGCGGCTTTGATGGCGTGGCTGACCTCCTGGCGCAGCTGCTGGTACTCGGAGGTTCGCCGCAGTTCGTCGGTGTCGGTGCCCGAGCGGGGGAGATCGACGGAGATGTCAAGGGCGACGCGTCCGGGACGTGCCGTCAACACCACGATGCGGCTGCCGAGGAACACCGCCTCGTCGGCGCTGTGCGTGACGAAGACCGTGGTGCGTCCGGACTCGGCGCTGACGGCCCGGACGTCCTCCTGGAGACGCTCGCGGGTCAGCGCGTCCAGCGCGGCGAACGGTTCGTCAAGCAGCAGAAGGGAATTGCCGCTGCCTTCGGACGCCAGGGCCCGCGCGATGGCAACACGCTGCTGCTGCCCGCCGCTGATCTCCCAGATGTGGCGGTTGGCCAGCCCCTCCAGACCCACCCGGTGCAGGAGTTCGTCGCGACGGCCCGGCCGATCCTCCCGGGGCACACCGGCGTACTTGAGGGCCAGTTCGACGTTGCCGCCGACCTTGCGCCAGGGGAACAACCGCGGCTGCTGGAACACCACGCCGGCGGTCTTGCCGGGAACCGGTGCGACACCGGAGACCAGCAGCCGGCCCGACGTCGGCGTCTCGAAACCCGCGATCAGCCGCAGCAGGGTGCTCTTTCCGCATCCGGATGCGCCGACGAGGACGAGGAAGGAGCCGGGTTCGACGGACAGGTCGATCGGGCCCAGCACCTGAGTGGGCCCGTAGCGGTGTTCGACACCGTCGATGCGGACCGCCGCGGTGGCCGTATCGGCGAGGGAATCCGGTGATACGTCAGCGATTGAGGACATTGGGCAATCCCGTTGTGTAGATGGCGTTCTGGAATACCGACAGGGGTGCCGGCGCCGGAATCTGCTTCTGGTCGGCCAGGAACTGCGACGCGCTCTCGAGGTTGGCGGCGAGGTTGCCCGGTTTGCCGTCGGTACCCAGCCACTCCGGCGAGGCCACCTGGTCCGGGGTCAGGAACACCGTTTTCTTCAGCTGTTGTTCGACATCGGCGGGGCTCAAACCGACCTCGGCGGCGATCGCCTTGGCCGCGGCGGCGGGATCGTTCTTGAGCTCGGTCAGCGCCCGGGCCTGCTGTTGGCGCCAGATGTCGACGACCTTCGCGTTGTCCTTGGCGAACGACGTCGACACGGCGGCCAGGTCGAGAGTCGGCTTACCCTTGTCGGCCAGTTGACGGCTGCTGATCAGCACCTTGCCGTTCTTCTCGAGTTGCTCGAGGGTCGGCAGCCAGGAGTAGGCGGCGGCGATGTCACCGCGCTCCCAGGCCGCCAGGATGGCCTGCGGTTGCAGGTCGACCAGCTGAACGTCACTGGCGGACAATCCGTTCTCCGCCAGCGCGGCCAGCAGGCTGTAGTGGGCGGTGGAGGCGAACGGGGTGGCGACGCGCTTGCCCTTGAGGTCGGCGATGGACTCGATGCCGGTGCCGTTGCGGGCCACCAGTGCCTCGTTGTCGCCGGCCACATCGAGGATGAACGCCACCTGGTAGGGAATGTTCAGCGGCGCAGAGAGGCCACGGGCCACCGGGCTGGATCCCAGGGCGCCGAAGTCGACCTGCTTGGCGATGAACGCGGTGTTGACGTCGGCGCCGGAGTCGAACTTGGTCCACTTGATGTTGTAGTCGGGCAGGGCCTCTTCGAGCCACTTGTTGTTCTTGACGACCAGGTCGCCACTCGGGAAGGTCTGGTAGGCGATCCGGACGGTCGGCTTGGACGCGTCGGGCTTGGAGTTGTCGATGGCGCAACCGCTCAGCCCCACGATCAGGGCCGCTGCGATCGCCGAAAGTTTCGTGAATCTCATGCTTTTCCTCTCCAGGGCACCGCCCGGCGCTCCACGCCGCGCAGCAGACCGTCGATGATCAGACCCGAGATGCCGATGGCGAAGATGCCCACCAGCACCACCGGGGTGTTGTTGTAGTTGCTGGCGTCCTTGACCAGGCCGCCGATACCGGGGATGCCGTTGAACAGTTCCGCAGCGACCACCGAGGAGTAAGCCATGCCGACGGCAAGCCTGATGCCGGTGAAGGTTTCCGGCAGCGCCGACGGAATCACGATGTCCTTGATCACATCCCAGCGTGAGGCGCCCAGGGCGCGCGCGGCCTCCACCAGGCCGACCGGTGCGGCGACGACGGCTGCGGTGGTGGCCACCGCGGCCGGGGGTAGCGCGGCGAGGGCGAGCAGGGTGACCTTCGGGGCCTCGTCAATGCCCAGCCAGATCACCAGCAGGAAGAAGTAGGCCAGCGGCGGCAAGGCACGCAGGAACGTCAGCCACGGCTCGAGGATGCTGCGGACCCAGGGAATGGACCCCATCAGCAGGCCGATCAGCACCCCGAGTGCCACACCGATGACCACGCCGACCAGGACCCGGCGCAACGTCATGTACAGGTGTTCCCAGAGCAGGTAGCCGGCGTAGCCGCGGACGCCGTCGTGCACGGTCGAGACGTCGACGAAGGCGCGCCACACGGTGCTGGGGAACGGCACGAACGTCTCGTTCCAGATGCCGCTGGCCGCCGCGAGCTGCCAGACGACGAAGAACACCACCAGTGACAGCACCGGTAGTGCCGCTCGTGTCAGCCGGCCCCGCCAGTCCCCGGAGGCCTGCGTTTCGCGCGTGCCGGCGGCCTCATCCGGTGCGATGTCGACGAACACAGACATCTCGCCACAGTGCCCCGGCCGCCCCGGGGAATGAATACCTACGCTCAGCGCGAATCAAAGTCGGCCCGACGTCAGCGGCCCGCCGGAGTGAGCATGTCCTTCCAGCTCTGAGCCCCGGAACTGGTGGCCGGACCGTAGGGAACCGACGTGATCGGAGGAGACGTGCCCGGAGGCTGCGGCGGCGCCTGGTTGCGCGGGTACTGCGGCACGTCCTGACCGGACAGCGTGGCGTTCGGGTCGCCCTTCCAGTTCCAGCCGTCGTTGAGTGGGACGTACTGCTCGTCGCTCTCGCACATCTCGACGGTCGGGGCCCGCTTGCCGGGCACGGTCTCGCAGGGGATGTTGCGCACGCCGCGAACGTTGAGTGGGGAGTCCTGCGGGACCCGGCAGTACAGTTCGCCCGCCGGACGGTCGGGGGCGTCGACCGCCGCGGGGGAGCGCTGCTGCTGCACCGGGAGGAATCCGGCGTTGCACGGTGGGGGCAGGTTCAGGTTCAGGTTGAAGTCCAGATAGATGCCCTTGTAGTCCTGTTTGGTGCCTGCGTTGGGGGCGGCGATCGCCGACATCACCGCAGTGCCCTGCGGGAAGAGCACCAGTAGCTGCTCGATGTCGGCGCGGTAGGCCAGGGCGATATCGCCCAGGCTGCTCATGTTGGCCAGCAGCACTGGCAGTGCGGGGGCGATCCGGTCGAAGAATGCCGTGCCCTCCCGCAGGCCGGGGCCGCCCTGAGCCAGCAGGCCCGCGAGTGCGTCGTCGTTCTGTTTGAGCTGCCCGGTGATCGAGGCCATGTGCGCGGCCCAGGCGGCGATCGAATCTGCCGTCCGCACTTGGGAATCCAGCACTGCGGGCGATTGGTCGATCAGCGTGGTGATCGGGTCCCGCGTCTTGCCGGCTTCGATGGCCAGCGCCGTGGAGCCGTTGACGATGCGGGACAGTTCGGGGCCCAGTCCGGCGACCGCGGTGTTGGCCTCGTCGACCACGGTGCGCAGGTTCTCATGCGGGATGGCCGCCAGTGCGCGGTTGGTGGCGTCGAGCAGCCCGGCGATGTCGGGAGGGATCCGGACCTGCGCGGCGCCGATCACGTCGCCGTCGCGCAGCGGTCGTCCGCCGGTCTTGTCGTTGGGAGTGAGGTCCAGGAACTGCTCGCCGATGGCCGAGCGGCTGTGCACCGCCGCGGTGACGGGACCGGGGACCGGGATGGCCGAGTTCATCGTCAGCACGGCCCGCACGCCGGTGGCCGTCACGTCGACCGATCGGACGCGGCCCACCTCGGTGCCCCGGTAGGTCACGACCGAGGTCGGGTACAGACCGCCGGCGGCGGGCATGTCGACGGTGACGGTGTAGCGCCCGATGCCCAGCAGCGCGGGGGCCTTGAGGAAGCCGAAAGCCATGACACCGCAGGCGATAACGGTGACCGAAGCCAGGATGGCGAGCTGGAGCCACACGGTCCGGGTCAGCCGGATCATCAGTACCCGTCCGTCCGGTACGGGGCGGTCAGCGGGTTGCCGCCGGTGGACGGGCTGGGCATCTGGCCGATGGTGCGGCCCCACTGCAGTTCCAGTTCGGTCAGGTTGCCCTCGAAGCGGGTGCCGGTGAACAGGCCGCTGTCCAGCCGGCTCAGGGTGAGGTCGATGACCAGGGTGATGTTGGCGAAGTCGCCGCGGAACCAGTTCGGGATCGTGCTCTTGACCCAGGGGTAGGTGGACAGGAAGTCGAGGCTCCTGGTCAGCGCCGGGCCGGCGTCGGCCAGCGAGCGCAGGACGGGGGCGATGTTGCGCAGGTTGGCTACCAGGGCGTCGCGGCTCTGGTCGATCGTCGAGGTGGCGACGGCGCTGAACTTGCCGAGCGCGTCGATGGCGTCGGCGAGTTTGGTGCGTGAGTCGGCGAGCACCGACAGGGCTTGCGGGATGGTGGTCAGCGCGGTGTCGACGACCTGGTTCTTGGCTGCGACCTGGCCGGCCAGGGCGTTGAGGTTCTCGGTCGCGGTGATGATGTCGTCGGTCTGCTTGTTCAGCTCGGTGATGAACGTGTCGAGTTGGGTGAGCAGGCTGCGCATGTCGTCCTCGCGCCCGGCCAGCGCGGTGGCGAAGGTGCGGTTGATCTCCTGCAGCTGGGCCAGCCCACCGCCGTTCAGCAGCACCGACACCGACGCCAGCGTCTGTTCGGTGGTGGGGTAGGCGCCGGCTGATGACAGCGGGATCATCGACCCGTCGTGCAGTTGACCCTGTGGCGCTTCGTCTTTCGGCGGGGCGAGCTCGATGTGCATCGACCCCAGCAGGCTGGTCTGGCCGACACGCGCGGTGCTGTTGGCCGGCAGGTGCACATCACCGTTGATCCGCATGGTGACCAGGGCGTGCCAATCCTGCAGTTCGATCTTGGTGACGTTGCCGACGTTGACGTCGCCGACGCGCACCCGGGTGTTCTGCTGGATGGTCGCCACGTCCGGCAGCTGCGCGGTGATGGTGTAGGCGCCCTCTCCGTTGCCCTGGGTGCCGGGCAGCGCCAGGGAGTTCAGTCCGCGCCACTGGCAGCCCGGCAGGGTCGCAAGGCAGGCGGCGGTGAGGAGGGCCGTCAGCGCGCGTTTCACGGTGTGGGTCCCGGGGGTGGGAGCATCAGGCCCTGCAGCCCGGCGGCCGGGTCGGCGTTGTGGACCTCGGCCGGTAGGTCCACGGAAGGTGGGGGCGGCGCCGCGTCGGGCCGCAGCCAGTCCTCGCTGTAGGTGAGCTCGTCGGGTCGGGCGGCGGCGCCGACGAACGGGTTGAGGCCCAGTGGCGGGTAGTTGTACTGCCGGTTCTTGATGATCGGCGCCAGGTACTGAACACACAGCTTCGAGGACTGGTCCCAGCCCTTGCGCGAGGCGGCTTCGATTGCGCTGCAGATGAATTGGACGGTGTTGGCGAAGTTCACCGGGGCCAGGATGCCCGAGATCGCACTCTGCGCCGGCTGGTAGATGTTGGTGAAGTTCTGGAAGACGGTCGGGGTGATATGGAGGACCTGCTTGAGGTCTCCGCGGCTGTCGTTGAGCGCGGTGGTGATCGCATTCAGGTGGTCGATCGTGGTGCCGATCCCCTCCCGATTCTCGGCGACGAACGTCCGCAGGTCGCCTACCGCGCCGTCGAGTCCCCTGGTAGCCGAGGCGATCTCGCCGGGGGTGTTGGAGAGCACACCGGTGATGTCGGCGAGGTTGGTGTTGAAGTCGGCGAGCAGGTTGCTGCTGGAGGACAGCGCCGAGACGAGCAGCTGCAGGTTGCGGACGGTGGAGAAGATATCGGTGCTGTGATCGCCGAGTGCGGACATGGCTTGGGACAGCTTGATCACCGTGTCGCGGGCGGTGGCGCCCTGACCGCGCAGGTTGGCCGCCGTGGTGTTGATGAACTCCCCGAGTGGGCTCGGGCCGCCGGGAACGGTGGGCTGCAGTGAGTCGGTGAGCTTCTCGAGCTGGGCCCGGAAGTCGTCCCACTCGACGGGAACCGCGGTGCGCTCCTGTGGGATCACCTCGCCGGGCGCCAGCTGCGGGCCGCCGGAGTAGGCCGGCACGATCTGCACGGCGCGCGCGCTGACGAGCGACGGGGACAGGATCGCGGCCTTGGCGTCCGCCGGGAGGGGATAGCGGGCGTCGACCGAGAAGGTGACCCTGGCGTTGTCGGGCTGCGGTTCGATCCGGTCGATGGTGCCCACCGCCACGCCGAGGATACGGACCTCGTCGCCGGTGTAGAGGCCGTTGGTGTTGGCGAAGTAGGCGACGTAGGTGTTGCGGGCGCGGTGCCAGCCCGCGGTGACCATGGTGATGGCGGTGATGAGTGTCGCCAGGAGCGTCACCGCCGCGGCGGCGCGCGGCCACCCGAGCCGGGAAGTGTTGAGCGCCATGGTCACTGACCCCCGTTGTCGGCGGGCGACGGCGGCGGTCCCGGCACGTACAGCGGGCTGGGGCTGGGCGCCGGGCTGGGCTCGGCGCCGGGCGGTGCCGGTGCCGGCGGCCCGGGCGGGGGTCCGCCCGGCGGTGGTGCGGGCAGCGGCTCCCGGTACGGGTAGCGGGGATCGCCCGGCTTGCCGGTGATCGCATCGGGCAGCGTGAGATGCGGCTCCCCGCCCTGGCCGGTCCTCGGATACGGCGCCGGCAGCGGGGGTGTGCCCGGTTGGCCCACCCCGGGGTCGGTGAGCTGCGAGGGCAGCAGCACGTTCGGATCCAGGCCCAGGTCGGAGAACGCCGCGTCGATGAACGGCTGGGCGAACTGGCCGGGCACCAGGTTGACCACCGAGGCCTTGAAGAACGGCCCGGAACCGAGCACTTCTCCGAACGACATCGCGTAGCGCCGCAGCAGATACAGCGTGCGCTGCAGTTCGGCCTTGCGGTTGTCGAGGATGCTGAGCACGCCGTTGAGCTTGTCCAAAGCGGGCTTGAGCCGACCGCGGTTGTCGGCGACCAGACCGGAGATCTCCCGCGAGACCCCGGCGAGGTTCTCCATCAGCTGGTCGACGGAATTGCGTTGGGCCACAAGCTCGGCCAGCAGCGCGTTGCTGTTGGCCACCAGCGCGGCGATCTGGTCGCTGCGCTTGGCCAGCACCGAGGTGACCTTGTTGGCGTTGGCGAGCAGATCGCGCAGTTTGGCGTCGCGGGTGTTGAGGGTGTCGGAGAACCGGCTGACGCCTTCCAAAGCGGCTTTGAGCGCCGGCGGGGTGTCGGCGAACGTCTGCGACAGCGTCGTCAGCGCCTGGGACAGCTTCACCGTGTCCAGGCCGCTGATCGTGGTGGTCAGATCGCCCAGGGCCGACGGCAGGTCGTAGGGGGAGGTGGTGCGCTGCAGGGGAATCGGGCCGGTGAGGGTGCCCTCCCCGCGCGGCGTCAGTTCCAGCATCTTGGTGCCCAGCACCGTTTCGGTCTTGATCGCCGCCTCGGTGCGGTCACCGAGTTCGATCCCGCGCCGGACGGTGAAGTCCACCCGCACCTGGCTGCCCTCCAGATGGATGGCCGAGACCCGGCCGACGCTCATCCCGGAGACCCGGACGTCACTCGCCGGTTTGATGCCGCCGGCTTCGGAGAAGTAGGCGGCGTAATCGTCGGTGCCCTTGATGAACGGCAGTTTGTCGTAGGAGAAGGTGGCGATCACCAGGCCGAGCAACAGCAGGATGCCCACCGCGCCGACGACCGCGCGGTTGCGTTCGGCCAACGGTTTGATCCGGGGTCGGGTCAGTTTCATTTGGGTGTGCACCGTCCCGAGTCCTGGGCGGCGACCTTGACGAAGACCGGTTGGCCGTTCTTGCCGTTGAGTTTGAGGATCGCGTCGCACATGTAGAACCCGAAGTAGTCGCCGTAGAGGCCCTGGCGGGCCAGGATCTGATAGGCGTCGGGCAGGGTCTTCACGAGGTCGTCGACGTAGTCGTGGTCGGCCATGATCTGTCCGGAGACCCGGTCGGTCTGCGTCACGGTCTCGCTGAGGGGCTCGCGGGCGGCGGTGAGCAGATCGGTGACCGATCCGGCCGCGGCGTTGATGTAGGCCGTCCCGGTGGCGATATCGCTTCGCCGGTCGGCCAGACCCTGCGCCAGGCGGGAGAGGGTGTCCAGTCCGGCGGCGAACTGGTCGTCGCGCTGGGAGAAGGTGGCCAGCACGGTGTTGAGGTTGTCGATGACGTCGCCGATGAGTTTGTCGCGCCCGGCCAGGGTGCTGGTCAGGGCGGACGTCTGGGTCAGCACCGAGGCCACGGTGGCCCCCTGCCCCTGGAAGACGCTGAGCAGTTCGCTGCTCAGCGCGTTGACCTGGTCGGGATCCAGGGCCCGGAACAATGGCCGGAACCCGCCGATGAGAGCGTCGACATCGAGGGCCGGTGCGGTGCGGGCCAGCGGGATCGTCGCGCCCGGGGTCAACCGGTCGACCGGTCCGGGTCCGTCCTCAAGCGCCAGATACCGGTCGCCGACGAGGTTTTCGTAACGAACGGCGGCTTTGGTGCCACCGGTGAGCGGCACTTTCTTGTCGACGGCGAAATCGACGGTGACGGTGCCGTCGCGGTGCAGGCTGAGGTCGGTCACCTTGCCGACCTCCACTCCGGCGATGCGGACGAAGTTGCCGCCCTTGAGCCCGGACACGTTGGTGAAGTCGGCGCGGTAGTGGGCGCGCGAGTCGAAGCGGAACTGCCCGAAGACCGTGACGAGGACGAAGACGAACACCAGGCACATGGCGGTGAACAGGGCGACGCGGACGGCGTTGCGAATTGTTCGGCGTCTCATGGCTGCGGCACGGCCGGTTGCGGGGGCGCCGGTGCGGCGGGCGGTGGCGGCGGGGGGCCGGGCAGTGGTCCGGGTGCCGGCGGGCCGGGGTAGCGGATGCTCGGCGGTTCGGGGACCGCACGGGTGACCGGGAAGTAGTCGGCCCAGCCGGGGAAGCCGATGCCGGGGTTGGGCCGGACGTCCAGGCCGGTGCCGAAGCCGGTGTCGGTGACGAGGTATTTGACCGGGAAGTTCTCCAACGGATTGGGCAGCGAGCCGCACGACGGCCTGCCGCCGGGGCCGCCGCGCGCGTTGACCTTCGGCAGGTTGTCCGGGAACCGGTACGGGTCGTCGCCGAAGAGCAGGGCCGAGTCCATGATCACCGATTTGCCGTTGCCGCCCAGGGCATCCCGGCCACCGTTCTCCAGGAACCATTGGGCGCCCTGGAACATGCAGGTGTAGGACGGCGAATAGTACTGCAGCAGAGCGGTGGTCGGCTCGAGGACGTTGAGCGAGTGCACCAGGTTGTCGTGGTTGTAGCCGAGCACGGTGATGCCCGACCGGGAGAATCCGGCGGCCGACAGCAGCACGTCGTCGAGCGCCTGAGCCTGGGTGCTGATGGTGCGGCCGGTGGTGGTGAACGAGTCGAGCACCGAGAGGATGTCCTGTGCCGCTGTCGAATACGCTGCCGTGGTCTGGGCGAACAGTTTCCAGTCGGTGGTCACGGTGGGCATCCGCGGATTGACGGCCCGCAGGACGTCGTTTGAGGCGGTGATGGCCTGGCCGATGAGTTCGCCCTTGCCGCGCAGTGATTCGGCGAAGGCGGACAGCACCGCGTTGAGTTTGGCGGGGTCGATCGCGGTCACGATGGACTGCAGGTTCTCGAACACGGTGTTGACTTCGGCGGTGACGTTGCGCGACTTCAGCACCGCGCCCGGCTTCAGCGGTGCGGGGCTGACGCCGGTGTCGGGCACCACCAGGTCGACGTATTTTGCGCCGAATGCCGTGCTGGACTTGATCTCCGCTTCGACATTGCTCGGCAGGTATCCGAACGGTTTGGGATCGATGCGCAGGGCGAGGGTGGCCCGGTTGGCGGCGTCGGCGCCGATGGATCCCACCTGACCGATCTCCACGCCCCGTAGCTTGACCTTGGCGCCCGGTTCCATGACGAGCCCGGCGCGGTCGGAGACCAGGGTGAGCGGGACGACCTTGCGCAGCGTTCCGTTGAACAGCAGCGCGGTCATCGCCACGATGCCGGTCAACACCAGGACCATCACCGGCGCCCACCAGATCGGGTCGATCCTTTCGCGCCGTACCGAGTTTCGTTGCGTGGACACCGGTGTCACCCGGACAGGTGGAAGTTGCCGGATTGCCCGTAGACGGCCAGCGTGATGGTCAGCAGGACGAAGACCGTGGCGGTCACCGATGTGCGGACCGCCCGGCCCACCGCCTCTCCCACGCCGGCCGGCCCGCCCGCCGCGGTGAACCCGTAGTAGGTGTGCACCGCCATGACGGCGGCCGCCATGGACAGTGCCGCGATGAAGGACCACAGCAGGTCGGAGGGCTGAAGGAAGCTGAAGAAGTAGTGGTCGTAGACACCGCGCGACTGGCCGTAGACGATCGTCGTCCCGAAACGTGTTGCCAGGAAGGACATCAGCACGGCGACGGTGTAGAGCGGGATCACCACGAGGACCCCGGCCACGATCCGGGTGGACGCCAGATAGGTGATGGTCCGGATGCCCATCACCTCCAGGGCGTCGATCTCCTCGTTGATCCGCATGGCGCCGATCTGCGCGGTCGCCCCGGCGCCGATGGTGGCCGCCAGTGCCACACCGGCGGTGGCGGGCGCGATGAAGCGGACGTTGAGGAAGGCCGACAGAAAGCCGGTGAGGGCTTCGATGCCCACGTTGGACAGGGTGTTGTAGCCCTGCACCGCGATCAGTGCGCCGGTGGACAACGTCAGAAACCCGATGATGACGACGGTGCCGCCGATGACGGCCAGCGCGCCGGTGCCCATACCCATGACGGCGATGAGCCGCAGCACCTCCCCGGGGTAGCGGCGCACCGCCTCGCCCGTCGACGCCAGCGCCGATCCGTAGAACGCGGTCCGCTCGCCCAGATTGCGGGCGTAGTCGACGACGGTCACGGGGCGACCTTCACACCGAACGCGGTGGCGAGAATGTTGATGAGGAACAGGGCCATGAACGCGAAGACGACGGTCTCGTTGACCGCGGTGCCCACCGCGGTAGGCCCGCCTCCGACGGAAAGCCCCTTGTAGCAGGCGATCAGGCCGGCGGACAGCCCGAACAGCAGTGCCTTGACCAGCGAGACGATCACCTGCGGCAGACCGGTCAGCAGCGTCATGCCGGCCACGAAGGATCCCGGCGTCACATGCTGGACGAACACCACGAAGACGTAGCTGCCGGTGAGCCCGACGACCGCCACGACCGAGTAGAGCATCAGTGCGACGAACGTCGCGGCGATCACCCGCGGGACGACGAGGGCCTGAATGGGATTGGTGCCGATGACTGTCATCGCGTCGATCTCCTCGCGGATGGTGCGGGCGCCGAGGTCGGCGCACATCGCCGTCGCTCCGGCTCCGGAGACCACGATGGCCGTCACCACGGGTCCCACCTGCGTCACCGACGCCAGCGCCGCCCCGGCGCCGGACAGGTCGCCGGCCCCGACCTCGAGCAGCACCACGTTGAGCGTGAACACGATCAGCACGGTGTAGGGCATCGACAACATGACGGTGGGCACGATCGACACCCGCGCGACGAACCAGATCTGGTCGAGCAACTCGCGCCAGTAGAAGGGCCGGCGGAACATGGCCGCGAACGTCTCACCCGCCAGCACGACGAAGTCACCGACGGCCAGCGCGGGCCGGGCCCACGCGGAGGCCGACGCCGCCGAGCCCCGAAGGTTCTGCGTCACGCGGTTGACCTCACTCCGAAGTGGACATATGTGGCCGAACACTACGAATCCGCCGGCACCCGCGCGACGCGGCGGCCGCGACACAGCCGGCGGAACCGGCGGCTCGGCCGCTGCTCAGCGGTTCAGGCCGCTAGATCGAATCACCGCGATCGCAACGGCCCCCCGGCTAGCATCCGGATCACAGCAACGGGAGGGAAAGTCGTGGCCGCGAAGTCCTACAACAGCGTCTGGCAGTTACGGGCCGACACCTGGTGCCGCCTGGAGGACGCCGCGGGCCAGCTCACGCGGCTGGCCGCCGCCGGCCGGCCGGCTGACGAGCATCAGTCCGTCTGCGCCGAGTTGCTCGACCAGTTGGCGCCGATCGAGCCGTACTGGGCCTATCCCAGCGGCGCGCAGTTCGCCCGGCTGAACCGGATGTTTGCCGCCGGCGAGTTCGACAAGTTCGCCCAGGCCGTCGTCGCCATCAACCACGCGCTGACGTTCGAGACCTACCGCTCGCCGGAGGCCGAGATGCCGGTCCTCGACGAGGACGACCCGTCGTCGGATCTGCACTGGAGCGACGTCCACCCGAGCGGCAAGCGCGAGCCGCTGTACTTCGAGGTGCTCCTGGTGGAGACGCTGACCGAGGCGCAGGAGCGCAATCTACGTAAGGAGGCCCGCGCCTGGCGCCGCCCCGACGACGAGTTCGTCTACGAGATCGTCGTGGTGCCCAACGCGGTGGAGGCCTTGATCGCGGCCCGGCTCAACGTCAATCTGCAGGCGGTGGTGATCGGGCGGCGGTTCGCCACGCAGACCGCCCGCGATCTGAGTGCCCTGGCCGATTTCGTCGACATGACGATCGCCGACCGGCTCGGGGAGGACGAGCCGCCGGACGTGCGCTCGGCCATCCTGGCCGCGGCGCTGCGCAAGATCGGCCCCGGCCTGGATCTGTACCTGATGACCGAAGTCGACGTGGAGAACGTCGCCGGCCGGCTCGGCCGGGACTTCCGCCGGGTGTTCCACGCCCGGGAAGGCCTGCTGGAACTGCACCTGAGCCTGCTGAAAGGCGTTGCGGCGCGCTACCGTACGCCGTTCTTCAGCGCGCTCAAGGAGTACAGCCAGCGGCCGACGGGCGTGTTTCACGCCCTGCCCATCTCGCAGGGCAAGTCGATCGTGAAGTCGCACTGGATCAGAGACATGGTGGACTTCTACGGCCTCGACATCTTCATGGCGGAAACCTCGGCGACGTGCGGCGGCCTGGACTCGTTGCTCGAGCCGACCGGGCCGCTGCGGGAAGCCCAGCAGCTGGCCGCACAGACGTTCGGGTCGCGGCAGACCTACTTCGTCACCAACGGCACCTCGACGGCCAACAAGATCGTCACCCAGTCCTTGGTGGCACCCGGCGACATCGTGCTGCTGGACCGCAACTGCCACCAGTCTCACCACTACGGGATGATGCTCGGCGGGGCCAACGTCATCTATCTGGACGCCTACCCGCTCAACGACTACACGATGTACGGCGCCGTGCCGCTGCGCGAGCTCAAGTCCAAGCTGCTGATGCTGCGTCGGGCGGGCAAGCTCGACCGCGTCAAGATGATCGCGCTGACCAACTGCACCTTCGACGGCATCGTCTACGACGTCGAGCGGGTCATGGCGGAGTGCCTGGCGATCAAGCCGGATCTGGTGTTCCTGTGGGATGAGGCATGGTTCGCCTTCGCGCGTTTCCACCCGGTGCTGCGCACCCGGACCGCCATGGAGGCGGCCCGGCGGTTGCGGGAACGTTTGGCGGACAAGGACTATGCCGCCGAGGCGGAACGGGAGCTGGCCCGCGACGCGGGGAACCCGCCCACCGACGACGAGCTGCTGGAGCGCCCGCTGCGGCCGGATCCGGCCAAGGCGCGGGTCCGGGTGTACGCCACCCAGTCGACGCACAAGACGCTGACCGCGCTGCGCCAGGGGTCGATGATCCACGTCTTCGATCAGGACTTCGATCAGAAGGTGGCCGAGCCGTTCCACGAGGCCTATATGGCGCACACCTCGACCTCGCCCAACTACCAGATCCTGGCGTCGCTGGACCTGGGCCGCCGTCAGGTTGCGCTGGAGGGTTTCGAGCTGGTGGCCCAGCAGGTGGAGAACGCGATGCAACTGCGCGACGCCATCGACAACCATCCCGTGCTGAGCAAGTACATGGCCTGTCTGCGAACCTCGGACATGATCCCCGACGAGTTCCGGGCCAGTCACATCGGTCAGCCGCTGCGTTCAGGTCTGCGGAACATGATGCGCGCGTGGGATTCCGACGAGTTCGTGCTCGATCCGACCCGGATCACGCTGTCCATCGGGCGTACCGGCTACAACGGCGACGAGTTCAAGAGGGTCCAGCTGATGGACCGCCACGGGGTGCAGATCAACAAGACCTCGCGCAACACCGTGCTGTTCATGACCAACATCGGCACCACGCGCAGCTCGGTGGCCTTCCTGGTCGAGGTCCTGGTCAACATCGCCGGAGAGCTCGAGGAGCGTGACTCGGAGATGAGTCTGTCCGAGCGGGCGCGGTTCGAGAAGAAGGTGCACCGGCTGACGTCGAATTCCGCTCCGCTGCCGGACTTCAGCGGATTCCACGCCGTATTCCGGGACGACTCGGGTGCCGTGGAAACCCCCGAGGGCGACGTCCGCCGCGCCTTCTACCTGTCCTACGACGACACCAACTGCGAGTACCTCTCGGCCGAGGAGATCGAGGCCAAGATGGACGCGGGCACCCAGGTGGTGTCGGCCACCTTCGTCACGCCCTACCCGCCGGGCTTTCCGGTGCTGGTGCCCGGGCAGGTGTTCAGCCGCGAGATCCTCACCTTCATCCGGGAACTGGACACCCCCGAAATCCACGGCTACCGACCCGATCTGGGCTATCGCGTCTACACCGACAAGGCGATCGAGAACTGCGTGCGGGCCGCTCGGGGCTGACGGTCAGGCGATTTCCGCCCGCCACGAATGCAGACCCGGAAGCAGTGCGCTGCTCTTGTACTCGTGACGAGCCATCCGGGCGAGGATGTCATCGAGAGCGGACACCGCATCGACGATGAAGGGACCCTTGTTGAGCATCACGCACTCGGCTCGTTCGCTCATCGCAGCGTCGGTGATCTCCGCACGCGAGGGCTGGCCGGTTTTGGCCAGTTGCTCGAGCACCTGGGTGGCCCAGATGACCGGCATATGCGCGGCCTCACACAGCCAGAGTGTCTCCTCCTGCAACTCGGCCATCCGCTCGTACCCGGATTCGACCGCGAGATCGCCGCGGGCGATCATCACCCCGACTCGGCGCCGGCGCATCGCCGTCAGCAGCAGTTGGGGCAGGTGGTCGAAGGCCTGCTCGGTCTCGATCTTGAGGACCACCCCGATGTCCTTGGCCCCCAGCGCATTCAGCTCACTGAAAAGCGTGGTGACATCCGAGGGCTGACGGACGAAGGAGACGTCGACGACGTCTGCGATGCCGGCGACGGTCGCGAGGTCGCTGATGTCCTTGGCGGTTACGGCAGGAATCAGCAGGTCGGTGTCGGGAAGGTTGATACCCTTGCCGCCGCGCAGCTTCACCGGTCCCAGGGAGGGGCGATCGATGCGGGCCAGGAGGTGATCGTCGGCGATCGCGACCACCTTGCCGGCCAGCTTGCCGTCGTCGAACAGGATGCGGTGGCCGATCTCGACGGTCTGGAAGACCTCGGGCAGCGTGCACCCGATGCTGGGCCGCTCGCCGTCATGCACGGCTGCCGGCGTGTAGTCACGCGTCAGTCGCAGGACGTCCCCGGCCTTGAGAACGATTGCCTGCTCTGTCGCCGGAAGGTCACCGACGGGCGTGGAATCGTCGGTCACGACGGCGCGCAGGACGTTGCCCGTTTCCAGATACGTAGTCTTGCGGGTCGTCGCGATGAAACCGCCGGTCATCGACGCCGCCAGGGTGAAGCGCCGTTTGGAGCCACGTGCGTCGCGGACGACCACTTCTTCACCTTCGGCGCGCCGTTTCAGCCATCGGCCGTCGACCGGCACCGTGACGAACCCGGCCTGCGGCGGATCGCTGGGGCTGCGCTCGTCGGTGATCCAGAAGCGCGCCGGAGATATGGCCTTCCCCAACGCGTTTCGGGTCGGGCGGAGCCTGACGACTTTCGGTCCCGGTTCCAGGGGGCCGGTCCGGAGCTTCGGGCCGGCGAGGTCCGCGGCGACCAGGCACGTCCTGCCCTGTGCGTCGGCCGCGGCACGGACGTGGGCGGCCATCGCGGTCCACACCGACGGGCCGTCGTGTGCGCAGTTGATCCGTGCGATGCGCATCCCGGCAGCGATCAAGGCGTCGACGAGACCGCGGTCGGTGGCCGCTTCGGTGGGCAGCGTGACCATGATCCGGGCCGCCCGGTCCGTCGCTGCGGGCCCCAGCAGGGCCTCGGCGTTGCACTCCAGTAACCGCCGGCCGTCCTCGAAGTGCACAACCGCTTGTCCGGCGGGCCGGAATGGTGCTCCTCGCATCGCCGAGATGGCAGCCGAGACCCGCGAGAGCGTGGCTTGGACGTGAGCCTCGCTTCGCCCGAGCGATGACAATCCGAACTCGGCCAGACGGCTCTGCAAGGCCGTCAGATCGACCTGGCGCAGCGCCCAGTAATGCACCATGTTGATCGCGCTGCGCCGGTGTTCATCGGCCACCGGTTCGGTCCACTGCCGCCAGCGCTGCTCGGCGTCGGCGAGCCGGTCCAGCAGCGCGGCGATGTCGCGCTGGAGCAACCGCAACTGCTCCGCGGGTTCACTCATGTCGGCAACCTAGGCGATCCAGGTTTCGCGGTGGTGAACGGAAACCCACCGGTAAGCTCATCCGCTGCCGGCTCAAGGATGCCTGCAGGCCGCCGGGGGAGGCCCTCCATGAAGAGACGTTCTGCTTGGCCGACTGCGTGGCGGTGGCTCGTCACTCTCGTGCACGGTGCGCTCGTCCTCATCGCCGCCGGCTCGACGGCGATGGTGCTTCCGGCCGACGCACACGCCGACACGGGTCCGGACAGGGTTGTCGTCGGCGCCTTCATCAACGACCTGCAGGACATCAACCTCGCCGAGGACAGCTACACCGTCGACATGTACCTGTGGATGCGGTGGAAGAACCCCAACATCAACCCGTGGCAGACCATCGACGTGATGAATTCCAATGGGACGCAGAACACCACGAGCTCCTCGACCGGAGGCGTGGTCGGCGAGCCGCTGTTCGAGAACCCCAAGGACATGCCCGACGGGTCGAAGTACATGATCATGCGCTTCCAGGGCGTGTTCAGCCGCAAGATGAACCTGGAAAAGTACCCGTTCGACGTGCAAAACCTCGAGCTGATCTTCGAGGACCAGGGTCTGGACTCGCGCCAACTCCAGTTCGTGCCGGACACCACACCGATCCGGATCAGCCGTTCGGTGACCAACCCCGGCTACCGGCTCGAGGACCCGCAGATGTCCATCGTCAATCACCTGTACCGCACCAACTTCGGTGACCTGACCGCCCCGCCGGAGGTGGAGTATTCGCGGGTGATCATCACCATGCCGGTCAAGCGCGAGATCCTGCCCTATCTGGTGAAGATCATGCTGCCGATCTTCATCGTGATCATCATCTCGTGGCTGATCTACGCGCTGCCCGCACGGCTGGAGGACGCCCGCACCGGCATCGGCATCACCGCGATGCTGACGATCGTGGCCCTGCAATGGACCACCGACGACAACCTGCCGTCGGTGGAGTACCTGACGATGCTCGACCTGATCTACATCCTGTCGATGGTCTTCATTCTGGTGGCGATGGCCTACACCGTGTACGCCAGTCGCAGGAATCTGGCGGCGGCGGCCGAAGCGGTCACCAGGTCGACCGACCGCAAGGTCAGCATGATCACGTTGGGTGTCTACGTGTTCCTCGTCGCTCTCACGATGATTCTGTACCTGAACCACCATCACATCGACCCACCGGTCTAGCGTGGATCGGTGAGCTGGCCGGTTCTTCAGCCGTATCTGGTGGCGTTGGCCATCGGACTGATGCTGGGGTTCGAACGCGAGCGCAGCCACAACGGAACGGTGGCCGCCGGCTCGCGGTCGTTCGCCCTGCTGGCGCTGATGGGCGCTGCCGCAGCATCTTTCGGGCCGTGGGTGGTGATCGCCGGGCTGGCCTGCGTCGGCGCCCTGGTGGCGCTGGCCTACGTCCGCACGAGCCGGGAGGATCCCGGCACGACGAGCGAGATCGCCGCCCTGGTCGCCTATCTTCTGGGTGCGCTCGCCTACGCGCGGCCGGCTGTGGCGGTGGCACTCGCCGTCGTCGTCGTCGTCCTGTTGTTGTCCAAGAACCGGATTCACCGATTCGCGCGCGACATCGTCACCGAGGTCGAACTCGAGGACGCAGTCAAGTTCTTTGTGGTGGCCTTCGTGGTGCTGCCGCTGCTGCCCGACCGTCCGCTCGGGCCGTACGGTGTGCTCAACCCGGCCAAGGTGTGGCTGCTGGTGGTGCTGCTGACCGGTATCGGCTGGGTGGGTTACATCGCCGTCCGCGCACTCGGCCCGCAGCGGGGGCTGTTGATCACCGGTCTCGCCGGCGGCTTCGTGTCGGCGAGCGCGACGACGGCGTCGATGGCCCGGCTGAGCAAGACGGGGGTGGGCCTGCGCGCCGCGCTGGCCAGTGCGCTGGCGGCGAGCATCGCGACGTTCCTGCAGCTGCTGGTGGTCATCGGCTACGTCTACGCTGACGTGCTGCGGCGGCTGTGGCTACCCGTAGTCGCCGCTGCGCTGGTGCTGGTGGGAGTGGCGGTCGTGGTGTACCGGGGCGCGGCGAGGGACCGCCAGGAGCCGGCGGCCGAGGGCACGGCCACCCCGGCGGCCCGCCCCTTCGCGCTGCGGCCGGCGTTGATCCTCGCCGCCATTCTGATCTCCGCACTGCTCGTCGGACGCTGGGGCGCAGCGGTTCTCGGTCCACAGGGAGCGATCCTGGCGTCCTTCGCGGCCGGCCTGGCCGACGCCCACGCCGGATCCATCGCGGCCGCCACCCTGGCCGCGCAGGGCGATATCACCATCGCGACGGCACTGGCCGCGATCGGCGCGGCGCTGGGGTCCAACCTGCTCGTGAAGATCGCACTGGCCTTCACCGCGGGCGGCCGGCGCTTCGGGCTGGGATTCACCGCCGGGATGGCCGCGCCGGCCGCGGTGTTCGCCGCGCTCCTCGTCGTGATGATCTGATCTGCACTTCAGACTCCCGGCCCGGTGGCACAATCCGGGCATGGGTGGCGATGGGGGAGAGCTCGACCCTCCGATGGAGGGTTTACAGTCCAAGGGCCTGAAGAAGGGGTCGGTCTCGCTGATCGGCGCGGTGGCGATCGGGTTGGCCGCCACCGCCCCCGCGTACTCGCTGACCGGTGCGCTGGGCCACGGAGCCGACGAGGTCGGCTATCAGATGCCGATCATCTTCGTGCTGGCCGTGATCCCGATGTACTTCGTCGCGCTGGCCTACAAGCACCTCACCGATGCGGCCCCGGACGCGGGCACGGTCTTCACCTGGGGGTCGAAGGCGATCCAGCCGCACATCGGCTGGATCGGCGGATTCGCTTTGACCCTGTCGAGCGTCCTGGCCGGTGTCGGGGCCGCCGGCGTCGTGGTCAATGCCGTGAGCGCGTTGTTGGGGGTCGATCCGGCTCCGCTCGGCGATCAGCCGCCCGCCCAGCCGGAGTGGATGAAGATCCTCATCGCCGGCGCGTTCATCATCCTGACGACCTGGCTGGTCGTCCGCGGGGCTGAGGAATCCTCCCGCGCCACAGTCATTCTCACGGTCCTGCAATACGGCGGCTTGATGCTGTTCGCGGCGATCCTCGGTATCAACATCCTGCGGGAGCACCACAACCCGACGGCCGAACCGTTCTCCTGGCAGTGGTTCAACCCGTTCGCCATCAGCAGTGTCAGCGCCCTGCTCGGCGGATTCCTGGTGGCCGTCTTCATCTACTGGGGGTTCGACGCATCGCTGTCGATGTCGGAGGAGACCAAGGGCACCCCCGCGCAGTCCGGGCGCAGCGGAGTGACGGCGATCATGATCACCGTCATCACCTATGTGGCCTTCAGTGTCGCAGCGTTGGCTTACGCGGGTGTCGACGACAACAGCCCCGGCAGCCTGACCAACCAGGCCAGCATCGACGACATCTTTTCCAGCCTGGCCCGCGACGCGGTGGGCCCGGCCGGTGCCGTCGTCGCCGCGCTCATCATCGGTCTGTCCGCATTCTCGGCCACGCTGTCCACGGTCATGTCCACGGTCCGCGGTGTGCTGTCGATGGCGACCTACAAGGCGCTGCCCGGGCGGTTCGCCTCCGTCGACGACGTTCGGCAGACCCCGACGTTCGCGACGTGGTTCATCGGGCTGACCACCCTGGCGATCTACGCCGGGCTGGTGATGGTGAGCGACAGCATCGTCGAGGACACCGTCTACAGCGTCGGGATCGCGATCATGACCTACTACTCGGTCGTCGCGATCTCCTCGGTGTTCTACTTCTGGGACACCGCGTTCAGCCACTGGCGCACCGCCCTGGAACAGGTGATCCTGCCCGCCATCGCGGCCCTTATCCTCATCCCGGTCGGTGTGATCCAGGCCTACCAGATGGCCAAACCCGACAGCGTCTCCAGCGGGTCACTGGCCGGAATCGGGACCGTGTTCATCATCGGCGTGCTCAGCCTGTTCCTCGGCGTGCTGCTGATGATCTTCTGGAACCTGAAGTCACCGGCCTTCTTCCGCGGCGAGACGCTGCCGCCCGAACGCGCCCACCGAACCGGTCCGCAGTGAACGCCGACCCGGCTGAGGTGGTCAAGCGGATCCTGGGTGCGCACGGCGGTGTGGAGTACTGGCAGTCGGTCTCGGCGGTCGAGGTGTCGATGTCGGCGCGGGGATTCCTGTTCCGGGCCAAACACATCCGGCCGCTGAACCACGCGGTGGTCGTCGTCGACGCTCACGATCCGCGGGCCGTGATGAAGGACTTCCCGAAGCCCGGATGCACGGCATCCCTGCTCGGGACCCGCCGGGTCGAGATCCGCGACGCGTCCGGAACGGTGCTGCGGCACCGGGACAACCCGCGCCGGGCGTTCGGGCCGGGACGCCGCACGCTGTACTGGGACGACCTGGATTTCGTCTACTTCAGCGGATACGCGATGTGGTGCTATCTGACCCTGCCGTTCCTGCTGCTGGGTCCCGGCGTGAACATCGAGCGCTGCCGGCAGGATTCGGACGGCTCGGCGATCCTGACGGTCAGGTTCCCCGACTTCCTGCCGGTGCACTCACCGGTGCAGACGCTGTACTTCGATCCCTCCGGACGGCTGGTGCGTCATGACTACACCGCCGAGGTGGTGGGCGGCTGGGCGAAGGCGGCGCAACTGTGTTCGGACTATCGGAAGTTCGGCGGCCTGTGGGCGCCGACCCGGCGGCGGGTGTATCCGCGCGGGCCGTCGGGGCGTCCCCTGCCCGGGCCGCTGCTGGTCGGCATCGACATCCACGATCTGAGGCCGATCGTCCCCGGTTAGAGGTTCACGTCCCGGCTGGGTTTGGGCGCCGGCGGCGGCGCGTGCTCGGGTTCGGGTGCCTCCACCGGATCATGCCCCGCCGGCAGATGGTCGGGGGGCTCGATGCGAAGCCGGTGCGCGACGGGCACGTCGGTCGACGAGTGCAGGATGATCGACAGCGCGATCGTCACGGCGATGAGATCGAACAGCTTCTCGCCGTCGGGGATTCCGGCCTGCAGCACCAGCAGGCCGTACACCACCGATGCGAAGCCCTTCGGCCCGAACCAGGCGGCGGTGAGCTTCTCGGAGCGCGGCATGCCGGTTCTGATCAACGACAGCAACATGGACGCCGGGCGGACCACCACGATGGCCAGCACCGCCAGCAGCCAGCCCTGCCAGCCGAGGTGCGACAGCCGCTCGGGGGTGATGAGCGCCCCGAACAGCAGCAGCGCGGCGAACTTGGTGAGCTCGGAGAGCAGGTCCCCGAACGGCTCGAACGTCTCGGCGGCGACGTGGTCGAGGGTGGCCAGTGCCGAACCGGCGGCGAACGCCGCCAGGTACGGATTGGCATGGGTCAGATGGCAGATCGCGTACACCACGATGGCGATCGCCACCGGGCCGAGCGGCTGCAGGCGGGGTTCGGCGGTCAGGATGGGCAGCCGCCAGGCCAGTGCCACCAGTGCCGCCACCGCGACGCCGATCACCAGACCGAGGACCAACTCCAGCAGCACCTCGGTGAAGTGCGAGCTCTCGTGCTTGGCCATGGCCAGGAAGATCAGCACGAAGGGCAGGGCGAGGCCGTCGTTGAGACCGGACTCCACGTTCAGCAGCCGGCGCAGGCGCAGCGGGATGTCCTGGCGGCCCACCAGCGCCGAGGCGAACACCGGGTCGGTGGGGGACAGGATCGCACCGAGCAGAAACGACGTCGGCCAGTCCAGGCCGGCCAGGAAGTGCGCGGGAATCGCGATCCCGATCATCGCCAGCGGCATGCCCAGGCCCAGTGCCCGTCCCGACAGCCGCCAGCCCTCCCGCAGCGCCGGGACGCTGGCCCGCTGACCGTCGGTGAACAGTACGGTGAACAGTGCGATGTCGGCGAGGACCGCGACGATGTCGTCCTCGGCGCTCTGCGTGACGATCCCGAACCCGCCGGGTCCCAACAGCGCACCCGCCACCAGGAACAACAACGCCGTGGAGAGCACGGTGCGCGCGGCCAGGCCGGACAGCGACACGCTGATCAGCAACACCACACCGAACGCCAGCACCAACGCCACGGGCGGCCTCCCGAGAGCTCGCGATTCGAGTCGGTCCTCGATTCCTGGGATGATGTCTACATCATGCGAAGGTTCCTTATACCGATGATCGGTTTGATCATCGCCGGATCAGCAACGCCGATGGCGCCGGCGCACGCCGACGCGCAGGCGTTGAGCCCCTACGACACATCCAACCCGGCGGTGGGGAACCTCGACCCCGCGCTGCTGATCGCGGTGCAGAACGCCGCCACCGCGGCGGCTGCCGACGGCGTCACCATGACGATCACCTCCGGCTGGCGCTCGCCGCAGTTCCAGCAGGAGCTGCTCGACGACGCGATCGCGACCTACGGCAGCTTCGCCGCGGCTCGCCAGTACGTGCAGACCCCGGAACGGTCCAAGCACGTCCTCGGACAGGCCGTCGACATGGGTGGGGTCGGGGCCGATCAGTGGCTGATCAACAACGGCGCCCGCTTCGGGCTGTGCCGGATCTACGCCAATGAGGTGTGGCACTTCGAGCTCGCCACGGACGCGGCGGGCAACTGCCCGGCACTGCTGCCGAACGCGGCGGTGTGAGCATGACCGGCCGCCCCGAATACGTCGACTTCCACTTCGACGTGATGTGCCCCTACGCCTACCAGACGTCGCGCTGGATCCGTGAGGTCAGCGATCTGACTGGGCTGCAGGTTAACTGGCGGTTCTTCAGCCTGGAGGAGATCAACCGCGTCGAGGGCAAGAAGCACCCGTGGGAGCGGGAGTGGTCCTACGGCTGGTCGATGATGCGCATCGGCGCCCTGCTGCGCCGGCGGTCGATGGCCGACCTGGGCGCCTGGTACGAGCGCGCCGGACGCGCCCTGCACGTCGAGGGACACAAGCCGCATGAGAAGGCCGTCGCCCGACACCTGCTGGGAGAGTTGGGCTTCGACCCCGGGCTGGTCGACGAGGCGATCGCCGACCCGACCACCAACGACGAGGTGCTGGCGGACCATCAGCGGGTGGTCGACGCCTCCGGCTACGGGGTGCCGACGCTGTTCTTCCCCGACGGCCAGTGCCTGTTCGGCCCGGTGCTCATCGACCCGCCGACTGGCGACGCCGCGGTGCGACTGTGGGATGCGGTGGTCGCGTGGACGGAGTTCCCGCACCTTTACGAACTGCAGCGGCCCAAGACCGAGGCCGACGGCCGGCTGATCACCGAGACGTTCCGGCCCTATCTGGAAGCGCGCGACTGGGTGTCGATCAACCGGGGCGAGGTCATCAACTTCCCCGATTAGTGCCGTCGAGTGCCCCAACTCGCAGGAGAAGTCCGAGTAGAGGCCTGCCTGGCGGGGCACTCGGCGCGTTAGGCGGGGGGCGGCGGCGGCTTCGGGGCCCCCGCCGGCGGCGGGATCTTCGGGTAGCTGCGGCCGACCGTGACCGCGCCGCCGCCGGCGGCCAGTGGCCGCTCGCGCCCGGGTGAGGGATCCCAATCGGTGTCGACGAGCTTGCGCTGCACCGCGATCGCCAGGACCAGCAGCGCCGCCCCGATCAGCAGCATCGTGATCACGCCCGCGACGGTGCCGAGCTTGGCGGCGTTGCCGAGAAGGAAGCCGTACCAACCGAAGTCGGCGTCGCCGAAGGTGGTGTTCTCCTCCCCGAACGCGCCGAGCACCCGCACCAGCAGGGCCGGCAGGAAGGTGATCAGCAGGCCGTTGACGAAGCCGCCCGCCACCGCGCCGCGCCGGCCGCCGGTGGCGTTGCCGTACACCCCGGCCGCGCCGCCGGTGAAGAAGTGCGGTACCAGGCCGGGCAGCACCAGCACCCACCCGAACGCGGGACCCAGCCACACCGACAGCACGGCCAGTCCGACCAGACCGCCGACGAAGCTGGAGACGAAGCCGATCAGCACGGCGTTCTGGGCGTAGGGGAAGACGATGGGCGCGTCCAGTGCCGGGATGGCGCCGGGCACCACGCGTTCGGCGATGCCCTGGAACGCCGGGACGAGTTCGCCCAGGATCGTGCGGACGCCGAAGAGGATGACGGCGACGGCGACGCCGAAGCTCAGGCCCTCGGTCACGCCTTTCATCAGGTAGTTGCCGACGCTGGTCGCCGCGCCGGCGCCGGAGTCGTCGGCGAACGCCGCGAACGCCGTGCCGCTGCCGGCCCTGGCCAGATAGATCAGCCCGACGACGATGTACATCAGCACCATCGACAGAGCCGTGGCGACCATCGAATCCCGCAGGAAGCGAAGCGATTCCGGCAGTTTGAGATCCTCCGTCGAACGGCTCTTGGCACCGCCGACGACCCGGCCGGTGACACCGGAGGCGATGTAGCCCAGCGTGCCGAAGTGGCCGATGGCGATGCTGTCGTCTCCGGTGATCCGTTTTGTCCACGGTTGGGAGATGGCCGGCAGCGCCACCATCACCACGCCGAGCAGCAGCCCGCCGACGCCGACGACGACCGCGCCGGGGAGTCCGGCGCTGGCCAGCACGATGGTCAGCATCGTGGCCATGAACAGCGTGTGGTGGCCGGTGAGGAACACGTAGCTCAGCGGGGTGAACCGGGCGAGCAGCAGGCTGATCGCGAAGCCGAGGATCATCAGCCAGGCCACCTGCGCGCCGAACTGTTTCTGCGCGATGCCGACGATGGCCTCGTTGGTGGGCACCACACCCTTGGTGCCCGCCGCCCCCTGGATCATCACGCCGAGTGGCTTGAGCGATGCCACCACCAGCCCGGCGCCGGCGCCGATGAGCAGGAAGCCCAGGGTCGCCTTGAGTGCGCCGCCGATCACCTGGCCGGTGCCCTTGCGCAACGCGATGAGGCCGACCGCGGTGATGATGCCGATGAGATAGGCCGGGACCGCGAGGATTTCGTTGACCACGAACTCTGCGACGGCGACCAACCAGTTCATGGGGAAGTCCTATACGTCGTAGGAGTCGCGCAGGGCCGCGTCGATTTCGCGGGTGGACGTGAAGTTGTCGATGACCCGCACCGGGACCCCCACATCGCCGAGCGTCTTGGCGATCTCCCCGGAGGTCAGGATCAGGTCGGCGTCCTTGGCCCGGCCCTTGGCCGAGATCGTGTCGGTGGCCTCGACGGTGATGAAGGGCGCCCAGCCCCAGGTGCCGAGCACCTGCTCGAGGGTGTTCTTCAGAAACAGGCTCGTGCCCAAGCCGTTTCCGCACACCGTGAGGATCAGGTTGCTGGTGCGCCCGGTGCTCACCGCACGCTGGGCCGCCTGAGTGCCGCCGAGGATGGCGAGCACCTCCGCCGGGGTGGCGGCGGTGCTCAGGGCGGCCCGCTTCTGCGGGCTGCCGACGACTTTGGCGAGTTCGGCCATCGCGGTCGCATGTGCGGCCGCGTCGGTGGCGGCCAGCGCCACCAGCAGGTCCACCGGATCATTGGTCTTGTGGCCGAACGCAACCGGTGCCGCCAGGCGCACCCAGGACATGCCGGTGCGGTGCACGGCCGCCGACGGCCGGGCGTGCGCGAAGGCGAAGCCGGGGGCCACCACGATGTACGGCCCGTTGGTCTCGACGTTGTCGATCATCGACCCGGTGTAGGCCGGCCCGGCGATACCGGCGTGTTCGAGCAGGCCGCCGGCGGCGATGATGGCTTCCTCCCACGTCGCCGCATTGACGTCGAGGGCGATGCAGTCCTGCGAGAGAAGCCCGGTCAGACCCGACATGTCGCGGACATTAACACCGCAGCTGCTGCGCCACCTCGCCATAGCGCTGAACTTTTTCCGGATCGGCCAGCGCGTTGTAGAGCACGATGCGCGTCGCCAGGCCGTCGTACTTGTGGCGCAGTGCCTCGGCAAGGCCGTCCCAGGTGGACTCGGTGGCGAACACCGCGATGTGGTCGTCGGTGATCTGCGCGGCCATTCCGGCAAAGTCGCCGGCCTTCTGCCTCTCCCGGATGCGGGCGGTGGTGCCGTCGAATCCGGCTTCGTCCCAAATGAATGCGTAGTTGGGGGTGCTTCCGTAAAAGCTCATCTGCGCCCGCACCAATTCCCGCTCGGCATCCCGCTCGGCGTCGGTGTCGCCGACGATCGTCATGGCCGGCACGATCACGTCGACGTCCCGCGGCGAGCGGCCCGCCTCGGCCGCACCCTCGGCGACGTGCGGCACCACGTGGCGCCGCAGGTATCCCGCCTCACCGATCGGATGCACGTGTACCCCGTCGGCGACCTCGCCGGCCATCCGCAGCATCCACGGATTGACCGCGGCGACATCGACTTTGGGGTCGGGGACGCCGATGGGTCCGGGACTCCACTGCGGCGTGATGAAGTCCAGGTCGTAGAACTCGCCGTGGTGGTCGAGCTTTCCGGTCCGGAACGCCGCGAAGCACGACTTCACCGCCAGCACGTAGTCGCGAAGCCGGGGACCGGGACGGGAGAAGGCCGAGCCGTACCGGCGTACGACGTGGGTGCGCACCTGAGTGCCCAGCCCGAGCCGGAAGTTACCGCCGGTGGCTTCCTGGAGTTCCCAGGCGGTGGCGGCGGTGACGAACGGGCTGCGGGGGAAGGCCACCGCGACGCCGGTGGACAACGACAGGCCGGGCGCGGCCTGGGACGCGACCGCGGCGCCGAGGTAGGCGGTGCGTCCGGTCTCGGTGAACAACAGACCGGAGAATCCGGCGTCGCGGGTGCGGCGGGCGACCTCGCCGATCCGGGCCAGTGGCTGCGGCAGGGTCATCGCGTCGACGTGCACCGGCACCAACTTACGCCCGTGGCCCGGACGCCATTTCGCGACGCGAGCGGTCGTGCTCTGACAAACTCGGCGCGACCGATTCAGGAGGGGTGTGTGCCGACGACGACTGAACGGGTGCCGCTGCTGAGCGGGCGCGACCGGATCACGATCGCCATCACGGTGGTGGCGGCCGTGCTGGCCGGCGTCCTGCATTTCACCCATGCGAACGCGGTGCTGGCATTCGTCGTCGCCGCTCTCGCGCTGGCAACGCTCGCCTCTCTGGTCGGCAGGTCGGTCGAGGCGCTGGGCGACCGGCTCGGCCCCGCGGCCACCGGCATTCTGCAGACCGCACTGGGCAACCTGCCGGAACTGTTCGTCATCCTGTTCGCGCTCAAGGCAGGACTGTTCGGCGTGGTGAAGGCGACCATCGTCGGCTCGATCCTGGCCAACGTCCTGCTGGTGCTCGGACTGGCGTTCGTGGTGGGCGGTCTCAAACACGGCCGGCAGCGCTTTGCCGCCGACGACAGCCGCACCCTCGGGTTGATGTTCACCCTCGCGGTGTTCATCCTCGCGGTGCCGTCGCTGACCTCGGCGATGCACACCCCGGCCGAATCGCATGAGCGGACGGTCTCCGTCGTCGTCTCGGTCGTCATGCTGGCGCTCTTCGCACTGTCGCTTCCGGCCACCCTCGGGAGCAAGGCCCCGGATCCGACCGTCCACGCCGGACACGGCCACTCGCCGAACCGTTCTCCCATTGCGGCGAGCAAGGATTCGGCCCAGGCGGCCAGTGTGGCCGCGGCGCACGGCCAGTGGCCGCTGGCCATGGCGATCGGCATGCTCGCCGTGGCGGGTATCGGCGCGGCCTTCGTCTCGGAGTGGTTCGTCGCCGCACTCGAACCGGCCATGGAGTCCGCCGGCATCAACGAGGTGTTCGCCGGTCTGGTCATCGTGGCCATCGCCGGCAACGCGGTGGAGAACTTCGTCGGTATCCAGCTCGCGGCCAAGAACCAGATGGACTACGCCGTGCAGGTGGTGCTGCAGTCGCCCGTGCAGATCGCGCTCACCATCGCGCCCATCGTCTGCCTGGCGGCGGCGTGGCTCGGGCAGCCCGGCTTCGATCTCGTCTTCTCGCCGCTGCTTCTGGCTGCCATGATGATGGCGGCATTGGTCGCCGTGTTGGTGACGTTCGACGGGGAGTCGCACTGGTTCGAAGGAGCGGTCTTGATCGCGCTGTACATCTCCATCGCCACCGCGTTCTGGTGGGGCTGATGACGCCGAGGAAGTGGTCGGCGATCACCGCCGCGGTCGTCGTGTCCATCGGGTCGGCGCCCCCGGCGGCCGCCGACGGGCCGCCGATGCCGGGCATCGAGATCGACGGCGACACCAACAGCTGCACAGCGGGTTTCGCGGCTCAGGGCCCCGATGGCTTCTATCTGATGACCAGTGGCCACTGTGATCGTGACGCCGGTGCGCAATGGACCTACGGCGACGATGAGCCGCTGGGTTACATGGCGGCCAGCGAGAACGACGACAGCCAGGAACTCGACGCGGCGATCATTCGCCTTGATCCCGACCTCGGCCCGCCGATCGGTGACATTGCCGGGGGTTACGTCGTCAGCGGTTTTCTCGACGGAAGCCAGCTGCCGGTCGGTACCCCGATCTGCAAGGTCGGCGCGACGACGGGTGAGACCTGCGGGGAGGTCACATCCGTGGACGGTCTGGTGGCCGAAACCAGTGTCTTCAGTCTGCACGGCGACAGCGGTAGCCCCGGGTTCGTGAAGAACCCGGACGGCACGGTGAGTGCCGTGGGCCTGCTTTCCGGATCACCGGACGACGACGACTACACCACCTACTTCGTGTTGGTCGCGCCACTGCTCGGCAAGTGGGGGCTGAGTCTGCTGCCGTAGCGTTGATGGGCGTGGGGAGGCATTCACGGGTCCGGTTTCTGCCGGCGGTCGTCGTTCTCGTCGTGGGTCTGGTGGGCTGGGCGCCGTCGGCGGTCGCCGACACCGCAGCGGACACCCTGGCAAAGCTCAACTCTCTCGAGGTGAAGGGCCGCGCCCCCAAGACCGGCTACAGCCGGGGCCAGTTCGGCGACGCCTGGACCGACGACGTCACCGTGGAGTTCGGCCGCAACGGGTGCGACACCCGCAATGACGTCCTGCGCCGGGACCTCGTCGACGTCGTGATCAAACCGGGCTCCAACGGCTGCGCCGTGCTCAGCGGAGTGCTCAACGATCCCTACACCGGGACCACCGTGGATTTCCAGCGCGGGCCCGCGAGCTCACAGCAGGTGCAGATCGACCACGTCGTCGCACTGTCGGACGCCTGGCAGACCGGCGCCCAGCAGTGGGATGAGTTCAAGCGGCGCAACTTCGCCAACGACCCACTCGAACTGCAGTCCACTGTCGGCTGGGTCAACCAGGAGAAGGGCGACGGCGACGCCGCGACCTGGCTGCCGCCCAACACGGCCTACCGCTGCGCCTATGTCACCCGCATCGTCGACATCAAGGCCGCCTACAGCCTCTGGGTGACACCGGCCGAACACGACGCCATCGCCGGCGTGCTCGGCGGCTGCTGATCGATCAGACCAGGGTGGTCTTCAGCGGACTCAGATCCGTCTTCATCAGCACGACGTTGTAGTTGCCCCACAGCGACATGTTCCAGTACAGGTTGCTCACGTCCGGATTGGTTCCGTCTGTGAGCATTCCGGTGCCCGACAGGGGATGGATCATCGGCGCGTACAGGCCGGGATACTGCAGCGAGGTCGCGATGGTGACCGGCGACGACCACGGGCCCTCGGGGCTGTCGGCGGTGCGCAGGATGACGTTGTTCGCGCCATTGCCGTAGAGCACCACGTACTTGTCCAGGTACTCGTTGTACTGGATGCTCATCTCGCTGACGTTGCCGCCGGTCTTGGCGCCGGTGAATCCGGCCATCCGGCCGCCCAGGAAGTTCGGGTCGTTGGCCAGGTCGGTCAACGGGCCCAACAGTCCGGTCGACTTCGTCGAGTCGCCGATCACGGGAGCGGCCTTGGCCTGGTCGTTCACCCAGTTGTTGCCGTCCCAGTACTGGTACTGCTTGAGATCGGTGACGGCGCCCTCGGGGACCCGCGAGAGATAGGCCGAACCGGCCCGGCCGGCCGGAGTGCCGAAGGCGTAGACGTAGCGGGTGTCCCCGGGCGCGACCTTGCTCTCCGGCTGCAGCACGTAGGCCATCTGCTGGAAGTTCTGGTCGCCGGGCTGGTAGGCGGTCGAGGACCGGAAGTAGCCGGCGGGGCGAACGGTCTGCTTCTGCAGCACCCACTTGTCGGTCATCGGGTCGTACTGCGAGATCGCCGAGTAGTTCGTGGTCCACCGTCCGGGGGTGTCCCACGACTTCACCGACATGTAGCTGACGTAGTTGGTCTTGTTGGCGTACACCGCGGAGGTCGGGATGTTGGTGACCTCGGAGCCGATGAAGAACACCTGGCTCGGGGCGGCGGGGATGAACTGGTACGCGGGACCGGTGTTGATCAGGGTGAGGCCGTTGTCGAGCTGACGGTCATCGCTGAGCAGCAGGATGTTGGATCGCCAGTTGCCGCTCATGTTGGCGCCGCTGAAGGTGTCTCCGAACGCCAGCTGGGTCAGCTGGTTGTCGCCGTTGAACCACATGATGCCCAAGTCGGTGCCGTACACGTTGGCCCACGCGGTGTTGTTGGTCTGCGTCCAGCCGGCGCCCGGGTAGGCGGTGTTGCGCTGGCCGGTGACCCAGCCGATCGGGGTCGACGGCAGGGTGCTCGGGGGTGTGACCGCCGCCGCGGCGACCGTGGCGCCCGGCAGGGCGGTGCTCGCCGAGGCCGACCGGGTGCGGCCGAAGTCGCGGCGGGCAAAGCCCAGCAGGGCCCACAACGCCGGTGAGTCGACGGGGTTGCCGGGGATGGTGCTGCCGGCCAGCGGTCCCAGGCCGACCGCGGAGAGCAGATGGGAGGCGAGCGACGCGAGGGGCCCGGAAGCCGGAGCCACCGCCGCCGCCGGCGCGACGACGGCTATCGGCACGGCCGTGACGACCGGCAGCGCGATGGCCGGCAGTGCGGTCACCGTCTTGAGGACCGGCGCGGTCGCAGCCGGCTGTGCAACGACGGGTTGGATTGCGACGGCGGGCGCGTCCATCTGAACAGTCGGCGCCGCAACGCTTTTCGCGGTGGGCGCCGCAACTGTGGCCGCGGGGGCGACGGCGGCTGCGGCTGGCGCGGGTGCGCTGTGGGGCGCCTGGTTGCGGATCGCCGGGATGGTCGGTGCGACGGCCTGTTCGGGGAGCGTGTCGGGGATGTCCGCCGCGGTGTTGGCGGAGCCCGAGGACAAGGATGCCGGCGCGCTGCTGCGTATCGGCGGGCGGCCGGCGCGACGCGGGGCGGCGGGAGTCGCATCCGGCGCCGAGGCGTCGGCGGACGTCTGGGTGTCGGCTCCCGGCCCGCGGCCGGAGGTGTCGGCCCATGCCGTTCCGGTGCCGGTGGCCACCGCGGCCCCGATGCCGAGCGCCACTGCGCACGCACCCACCCGGCCGGCGTGCGCAACCGCGCGATTGGTAGGACTCATTCGACAACTCCCGCATGGCTAACTGTGGGCCCAGGTGACTGGCAAACCCTGTAATCGGTGACCGGCATCGAGTGGTTCACACACTACTCTCAGCAGCTACACATTTCCGGTAGCAGAATCTGAGCAAGCAAACGCGTCGACGCCACGACTGTCACAGTGGCACCACCGCACGAGATTCGGCGTCCGCCTGTGGCTGGTACAGCAAAACCGGACATCAGCCTGATACCCCCGCCGGCAACCAGGTCTACTTGGCCGCGAGCAGTTCCGCCATCCTGGCCATCACGCCCTGCAGGGCCTTGAACGGCCGGATCATCACCTTGAACGAGCTGATCAGCCCGTCCTCGTTCCAATGGATCATGTCGATGCCCTCCACCGAGAGCCCGTTGACCTCGGCCGCGAAGTGCAGCACCGCGGAGCGGTCGCCGTACCACTTCTCCACGTAGTGGAAGTCGGTTCCGGAGAACATGTGCTCGGCGGCGCGCAGGTATGCCGCGGTGAGGGCGCGGCCGCGCTGCGGGGTGAACACCGCGGGGGAGTAGAACACCGCGTCCTCGGCCAGCAGGTCGTCGAGTCGGTCCATCCGCCCCGACTCGATCATCTGCAGCCAGTGTTCGATGACCGGCGGCGTGGTGGTGGCGGTCATGTCGCTCACCAGTTCCACACCGACATGTCGCCGGCCGGGTAGTTCATGCAGATGTCGGTCGTGTTGGCCGCCACGCCCTTGTTGTTGAAGAAGAGCTTGGCGTGGTTGGGCCAGCGGAACACCAGCGGGTCGGCGTAGATGTTGGTGGCCAGTTCCTCCGACCATGCCCGGCGCTCCTCGGGCGTCTTGGCAAAGAAGCCGTGGATGTAGTCCTGGGCGCCCTGCTGAACGTCGGCCGGTTTGTTGTTGTAGTCGATCATGTAGCGCTCGTAGTACACCGGCTCCACGTCGCGGGCGGCGGCCATGATCTGCTCGGCCGTGCAGGTGGTGATGATCATCCGGTGCGGGATCGGGTAGTCGTCGGTGGCGTCGGCCGAGGCGGTGGCGGGAGTGAGAGCCGCGACGGCGGCGACCCCGGCCAGTATCGAGAGTGTCCGCATACTTCTCATCATGATCCTCCTTGGTGGGCCAGGGCCAGTTGGTCGGTCGGTTCCGGTCGCCCCGGTTCGGGCCACGGCTGCGGGACGGGGCGTTGCCGGACCACCTGCGGCCACCAGAACCAGCGGCCGAGCAGAGCCGCGATGGACGGTGTCATGAACGATCGGATCACCAGGGTGTCGAACAGCAGGCCCAGTGCGATCGTGCTGCCGACCTGGCCGGCGACGCGGAGGTCGCTGACGAGCATCGAGGCCATCGTGAAGGCGAACACCAGACCGGCCGAGGTCACCACCGCGCCGGTGCCGGCCATCGAGCGGATGATGCCGGTGTTGATGCCGGCGTGGATCTCCTCCTTGAAGCGGGACACCAGCAGCAGGTTGTAGTCCGATCCGACCGCCAGCAGGATGATGACCGACATAGCCAGCACCATCCAGTGCAGCGG
Organism: Mycobacterium sp.; assembly: GCA_046330855.1. Taxonomy (GTDB): domain Bacteria; phylum Actinomycetota; class Actinomycetes; order Mycobacteriales; family Mycobacteriaceae; genus Mycobacterium. Next base: position 257,098 of record JAXLRX010000004.1, on the reverse strand, counting down.
CATGCCGATGATGTGCTGCCAGATCAGCACCGACAGGCCGAACGACGTTCCCAGCGACAACGCGACGGTGCCGACGATCACCGCGGCGGCCACCACGCTGCGGGTCAGCACCAGCATGATGATGAAAATCAGGCAGAGCGAAGCCAATCCGGCGATCAGCAGGTCGTAGTTGGCGCCGTGCTGCATGTCCTTGTACGCCGACGCGGTGCCGCCGAGGTAGACCTTGGAACCCTCCAGCGGAGTGCCCTTGATCGACTCGAACGCGGCATTCTTGATCTTGTCGACCAGCGCCAGTCCCTGCGGGGTGGCGGGGTCGTTCTCGTGAGAGATGATGAACCGCACCGACTTTCCGTCCGGTGAGATGAACATCTTCATGCCGCGCTTGAACTCTTCGTTGTCGAACACCTCCGGCGGGAGATAGAAGGAGTCGTCGTTCTTGGCGGCGTCGAACGCCTGCCCCATCGCGTTGGCGTTCTCCTGCATGGCGGCCATCTGATCCTGGAGACCGCCCATGGTGGACTGCATGGTGAGCATGGTGGTCTTCATGGTCTTCATGTTCTCGATCATGGGCGGCATGACCGTGAGCATCTGCGGCATCAGCTCGTCGAGCTGGTCCATGTTGACCACCAGGGAACCGAGGTCGTCACTGAGCTTGTCGATACCGTCGAGCGCGTCGAAGATCGACCGCAGCGCGTAACAGGCGGGTATGTCGAAACAGTGTGGCTCCCAATAGAAATAGTTGCGGATCGGCCGGAAGAAGTCGTCGAAGTCGGCGATGTGGTCGCGCAATTCGTTGGTGGTCGCGACCATCTCCTTGGTCTTGCCGACCATGTCGTGGGTGACGCCGTTGAGCTGCTGCATCAGCGCGTACATGTGTTCCATGTTGTCGACGGTGGCCTGCATCTCGTCGCCCATCTTGAGCATGTCCTTCATGCGGTCCTGCATGTAGGACATGTTCAGCTGCTGGGTGGCGCCGGACATGCTGATGATGAACGGGATCGAGGTGTGCTCGATGGGAGTGCCCTGTGGCCGGGTGATCGCCTGGACGCGGCCGACACCAGGGATGTGGAAGATGTTCTTGGCGACCTTGTCGATGACCAGCATGTCCGCCGAGTTCCGCAGATCGTGGTCGGTCTCGATCATCAGCAGTTCTGGGTTCATCCGGGCCTGCGGGAAGTGCCGGTCCGCGGCCTCGAAGCCCTCGTTGGCGGGGATGCCCGGAGGCAGGTATTCGCGGTCGTTGTAGTTGTTGACGTACGACGGGAGTGCCAGCAGGCCGATCAGCGCCAGTGCGATCGAGGCCACCAGGATCGGTCCGGGCCAGCGGACGACGGCGGTGCCCACCCGGCGCCACCCGGCGGTCTTCATCTTGCGCTTCGGGTCGAACAAGCCGAAGTGGCTACCGATGGTGAGGATCGCCGGCGCCATGGTCAGCGCCGCCACGACGGCGATGAGCATGCCGATCGCCAGCGGGATGCCCAGGCTCTGGAAGTACGGCAGCCGGGTGAAGTGCAGGCAGAACGTGGCTCCGGCGATGGTCAGGCCGGAGCCCAGAATCACATGCGCGGTCCCGTGATACATGGTGTAGAAGGCGGTTTCGCGGTCCTCGCCGTCGAGTCGCGCTTCGTGGTAGCGGCCCATGATGAAAATGACGTAGTCGGTGGCCGCGGCGATCGCCATGGTCGTCAGCAGGTTCACCGCGAACGTCGAGAGCCCGATGATGTTGTGGAAGCCGAGGAACGCGACGATGCCCCGGGCGGCGGCCAGCTGGACGAACACCATCATCAGAACCAGCACGACCTGGACGATCGAGCGGTAGACCAGCAGCAGCATCACGAAGATGACGATGAGGGTGACCGCAGTGATCTTCTGCACGCCCTTGTCGCCGGCGTGGTGCTGGTCGTACATCATGGCGGCCGCGCCGGTGACGTAGACGGTGACGCCGGGGGGCGGAGGTGTTTTGGCCACCAGGTCGCGGACTGCTTGAACCGACTCGTTGGCCAGGCTCTCGCCCTGGTTTCCGGCGAGGTAGATCTGGACGTAGGCCGCCTTGCCGTCGGCGCTCTGCGCGCCCGGCGCGGTCAGCGGATCGCCCCAGAAATCCTGAACGTTCTGCACGTGTTTGGGATCCGCCCGCAGCGCGGCGATGAGTTTGTCGTAGTAGTCGTGACTGTCCTGGCCGAGCGGCTCCTTGCCCTCCAGCACGACCATGGCCGAGGAGTTCGAGTCGAACTCGTTGAAGTTCTGGCCCACCTTCTTCATGGCCTGCAGCGAGGGGGCGTCGTCGGGGGCCAGCGACACCGAGTGCATCTGGCCGACGACTTCCAGCGGCGGGATGGTGGTGTTGAGCACCACCACGAGGGCGATCCAGAACAGCAGGATCGGGACGGACAGCAGCCGGATGGCCCGGGGGATCGCGGGGTGCGCACCCACGTGGCGGTTCGACGCAGTGTTCTCACCGACCGGGATGACAGGAATCACCGGGACGGCAGGGCTGTTCGACGCCTTCTTGCGTCTCAGCTTCACCATGGATTTCCCCGCGACCGTCGACCAGACACCGGTCAAAAGATTAGCTCATGTAACAGTTCGGCTTACAATCTGAGGCATGACAGGTTTGGGACGCGTCGTCAGGGGAGTTCTGGCGACCGGATGGGCGACTGCAGCAGCGATCGCGGTGGCGGTACCGGCCCAGGCCGATCCCGACATCGACTTCGCCAACCAGTTGCACGGTTTCGGCATCTACGGCCCGCGCGACTACAACGCCTGGCTGGGCAAGATCACCTGCAAGCGGCTGGACCGCGGCGTCGACGGGGACGCCTATGCGTCGATCAACTTCATCTCCCGGAACCTTGACCGTGGCACCACCCAGGAGCAGGCCGCGAAGTTCCTCGGCGCGGCCATCACCACCTACTGCCCGGATCTGGGCTCGCTCTTGCAGCGATCAGGCGATTCGACGGTGCCGCCGCGATATGCGGCGGAGGGCGGGGGCTGACCGCTGCTGGTTCGCTCCTCCTCCGCCCCGTTCCGCGGCGGCATCGTCGACTCGCTCTGACCTGACTGGCTCGCTCCTCCTCCGCCGCGTTCCGCGGCGGCATCGTCGACTCGCTCTGACCTGACTGGCTCGCTCCTCCTCCGCCGCGTTCCGCGGCGGCATCGTCGACTCGCTAGCCGGCCAGCTTGCCGTTGTCGATCACGTAGACCGCGCCGTGCACGGCGGCGGCGTCGTCACCGGCCAGGAAAGCGATCACGGTCGCCACATCGTGGGGCTGCATCAGTCCCCGCGGGGCGGCGATGCGCATGATGAGCTGGTAGTCGGCGTTGTCCGGGGCCGCGAATTCGGTGACCTGCGGGGTGAGCATCCCGCCGGGGCACACGACGTTCACCCGCAAGCGCTCGCGGGTGAACTCCACCGCCAGCGCCCGGGTCAGACCGACCAGCCCGTGTTTGGCCGCGCAGTAGCCGGCCGAGTAGACCTCGCCCTCGACCCCGGCCACCGAGGCCACGTTGACGATGTTGCCGCCGGTTTCCAGCAGGTGCGGAATCGCTGCCCGGCACAGATAGAACGGGCCGCTGAGGTTGGCGGCCAGGTCGTAGGCCCAGTCCTCGTCGGTCACCTCGCCGGTGTGACGCATCTGATGGAACCCGGCCGCGTTGACCAGCACGTCGAGGCGGCCGAAGCGGGTCACGCACTGCTCGACGGCGTCACGGCAGGCCTGCGGGCCGGTGATGTCCACCGAGGCGAACGCCCCGCCGGGCACGGATTCGAAGACCGCCGACATCCGTTCGGTGTCGCGGGCGATGCCGAACACCTGCGCGCCGCGCTCGGCGAACAACTGCGCGACGGCCGCGCCGAGTCCCGACGACGCCCCGGTCACCAGGGCGACCTTGCCGGTCAGTTGCGCCATCTGCGGTTCCTTCCGCTCGTCAGGCGTGAACGTTGCGCAGGCCCCGCGCATTGCGCAGCCCCGAGCAGTTGTAGCAGCCGATGCAGCCCGTGCAGTTATCGCAACGGGCGCACCCGAGGCAGCCGATACAGCGCCGGCACGCGAAACATGCCACACAGCCGACACATTCACGTATCCACACACTGAGGGCGGTCACCACACTGGTGCGCACGCCCACGCTTCCCGCAGTCGCGACCGACCCGGCGACCCCGATGCTGCCGGTGGTGGCGATCGATCCGGCGACGGCGATGCTGCCCGCGGTGGCGATCGATCCGGCGACGGCGATGCTGCCGGAGGTGGCGACGGCTCCGGCCACCGCCATGCTGGCGATGGTCGCCAGCGACCCCGCGACCGCGACGCTGTCGCTGGTAGGTGGCGAATCGATGACGGCGGCGGAAGGTTGGGTGACCATCGGGCAATCATTACGCGTGAGTGACCAAGGCGCTTCCCGTTGGGCGCGAGAGGCTCCGGTCGTCTTCAATTGGGACGACGGTGAAGTTCAGGGCGGGGCCAGGTAACCCGGGGACAGGAGCGACCATTGCGTGCGATCGACGCCACGTCGCCGAGCGGCGGGGGTGCCTCCGCGGCCGGCCGGGCGCTCGCGCCGCCGGGGGCGGAATTCGAGATCTGGCGAAACGGCTTGCGGCGCAGAGCCCTTGCACATGTCGCGGACTTCGTCGAGTCCCGCTGCGTTCCGCAATTGGAGCGCACCGGTATCGACATCGCCGGCGACGTGCTGGTCGACTTCGTCGACGGCGGCAAGTGCCTGCGCTCGACGTTCATGTATCTGGGCTGGCTGTGCGGTGCCGACCCCGACGACGCCGCCCTGCGCGCAGCATCCGGGCTGGAACTGCTGCACGCCTTCGCCCTGCTGCAGGACGACGTGATGGACGACTCTCCGCTGCGACGGGGCCGCCCCGCCGCGCACGTCCAGTTCGGGCGCTGGCACCGTGACCACGGGCTTTCCGGTTCCTCCGAGCGGTTCGGCGCATCCTTGGCCGTCCTGATGGGGGATCTGTGCCTGGTCTGGGCCGAGCAGATGATGCGGGAGAGCGGCGTTTCGTCCGAGGCGCTGGTCCGGGCGTGGCCGCACTACGACGACATGCGCATCGAGCTCGCCGTCGGCCAAGTCGCCGACGTCGCCAACGACGCGGGAGCACAACCGGATCTGGAGGTGGTTCTCGACGTCGCCCGGCGCAAGTCCGGCAACTACACCGTGCGCCGTCCACTGGAGATCGGCGCGGCGATGGCCGGCTGCGAACCGCTGATCGACGCCCTGGGCGCCTACGGGAGTGCGGTCGGCGAGGCCTTCCAGATGCGCGACGACATCCTCGGCGTCTTCGGGTCCCCGTCGGTCACGGGCAAGCCCGCCGGCGGGGACCTGGCGGAGCGGAAAGCCACCAGCGTGGTGGTGGCGGCCCAGCAGATGGCCGACGCCACCATCCGCCGGCAGCTCGCCGAACTGATGACCGCCGGAGAACTGACCGACTCCGACATCGCGCACTGGCGCACGCTGATTGTGGCGACCGGGGCGGCGGACTGGATCGAAGAACTCATCGCCGAGCGCGTGAACAGCGCGATCGAGCACATCAGCGATGACCGGATCGACGACTGGGTGCAGTCCGCGCTGGCCGACATGGCCGCGGTGTGCACCCTGCGACTGACCTGAAGAGACCCGGAGGACTGAGATGGCCAAGGTGCGAAGCATTCCCGGAAAGACTGACCACGTCGTCGTCGTGGGCGCCGGTCTGGCCGGACTGTCGACGGCGATGCAACTCGCCGGCCAGGGCCGCGCGGTGACCGTGGTGGAGCGCCACGGCTTCCCCGGCGGACGGGTCGGCCAGGCCGACATCCGCGGCTACCGGATCGACACCGGCGCCACGGTCCTGACGATGCCCGACATCATCGAGGACGCCTTCGACGCCGTCGGCGCGTCGATGGGCGACTACCTCGAGCTGATGCTGCTCGATCCCGCCTACCGGGCGTCCTTCGCCGACGGCAGCACGCTGGACGTGCGCACCGACGCCGCCGCGATGACGTCGGCGATCGAGCAGTTCGCCGGGCCGGACCAGGCCGCCGGCTATCTACGGCTGCGGGAGTGGCTGACCGAGCTCTACAAGCTGGAGATCGAGGGGTTCATCGGGTCCAACTTCAACTCGCCGGTGTCGCTGCTGACCCCGCAGCTGGCACGGCTGGCCGCCATCGGCGGCTTCCGCGGCTGGGAGAAGATGGTCAGCCGCTTCATCACCGACGAGCGGGTGCAGCGGATCTTCACCTTCCAGGCCCTCTACGCCGGGGTGCCGCCGCAGCATGCGCTGGCCGCCTACGCGGTGATCGCCTACATGGACACCGTCGCCGGCGTGTACTTCCCGCGCGGCGGGATGCGGGCGGTCCCCGAAGCGCTGGCGGCCGCCGCCGCCGACGCCGGTGTGCAGTTCCGCTACAACGCCAGCGTCACCCGGCTGGAGCAGTCCGGTTCACGGGTGACCGCGGTGTGCACCGACAACGGTGACCGGATCGCCTGCGACGCAGTGGTTCTCACCACCGAACTGCCGCTGACCTACCAGTTGCTCGGCCGCACCCCACGCCGTCCGATCAAGATGCGGCCCGCCCCGTCGGCGGTGCTCATGCACGTCGGAGTGCCCAGCTCAGCGGCTCGAGCCGGATCGGGGCTGCAGCATCACAACATCAGCTTCGGCGGCAAATGGTCGGAGACCTTCGACGAGATCATCCGCGACGGCGTGCTGATGAGTGACCCGTCGATCCTGGTCACCATGCCGACCGCGGGTGATCCCAGCCTGGCCCCGGCCGGTCGCGACCTGCTCTACGTGTTGGCGCCATGCCCGAATCTCGAAGTGGGCAAGGTCAATTGGGCCGTCCAGGGCGACAGCTACGCCCGTGAGGTACTCGCCACCGCCGCCCAGCGGCTGCTGCCCGGCCTGGACCGCGACGCCGACATCCTCGACGTGGTGACCCCGGCCGATTGGGCCCGTCAGGGCATGACCGCGGGCACGCCGTTCGCGCTGGCGCACACCTTTTCCCAGACCGGACCGTTCCGCCCGGCCAACCTGGTTCGCGGCGTGGACAACGCCGTCCTGGCCGGCGGTTCCACCGTGCCGGGCGTGGGCGTTCCCACCGCGCTGCTGTCCGGGCGGCTGGCCGCCGAGCGAGTGGCCGGGCCCCTGGACGATCATTCGGACAGACGAACAATCGTCGCGGCGAAACGAGTAGGCGCATGACCAACACCGAGTTGCACGCCGCCGGCATCGAGGACGAGCGCCTGCGCGAGTCCTACCGGTACTGCCGGCGGCTCAACGCCCAGCATGGGCGCACCTACTTCCTGGCGACCAGGTTGCTCACCCCGTCGCAGCGGCCGGCCGTGCACGCCCTCTACGGGTTCGCCCGCTACGCCGACGACATCCTCGACGATCTGAACTCCGACGCCGGCGTCGACGAGCGGGCCGCCCGCCTGGAACTGCTGGCATCGCGCTTCCTCAGCGGTGACGACGCCGCCGAGCCGGTGCTGCCCGCCGTGCTCGACGCCGCCCGCACCTACCGCATCCCGCTGGGCCTGTTCGACGAATTCCTGGCCTCGATGCGGATGGACCTGACGGTCACCGACTATCCCGACCGGGCGGCCCTGAACCATTACATGCGCGGGTCGGCCGAGGTGATCGGGCTGCAGATGCTGCCGATTCTCGGCACCGTCGGCCCGCTTCGCGACGCCGAACCGTGCGCCGAGGCGCTCGGTCGGGCCTTTCAGCTGACCAACTTCCTGCGCGACGTCAACGAGGACCTGGACCGCAACCGCGTCTACCTGCCGGCCGACGAGCTCGCCGCGTTCGGGGTGGACCGCGAGCTGCTGACCTGGTGCCACGACAACCAGCGCACCGATCCCCGGGTCCGCCAGGCGCTGGCCGCCCAGCACGAGATCACCCGGGGCATTTACCGCGAGGCCCACAAGGGCATCGCGCTGCTGGCCCCGCAGTCGCGGCCGTGCGTCATCGCGGCGTACACCCTCTACTCGGAGATTCTCGATCGCATCGAGGACATCGACTTCGCGGTGTTCAGTCAGCGGGCCTCGGTCGGCATGGGCCGGCGCCTGCAGGTGTTCACCGGCGGTCTGGTGCGGGCCCACCGGGCGCGCCGGTTGCACGCCGCCTGAGGCGGAAGTCCATGGGCGACAAATGGCAGTATCTGGTGCTGCTGGGGGGCTGTCTGCTGATCACCCTCCCGCTGGAGTTGTTCGGTGCCGGCGTCTACCGCCAGCCGCGGCGGCTGCTGCGGGCCATGGCGCCGGTGGTCGGGGTGTTCCTGGTGTGGGACGCGATCGCGATCGTTCTGCACGTCTGGCACTACAACCCCGACTACATCAGCGGGATCAACGTGCCGTTCATGCCGCTCGAGGAGATGCTGTTCTTCATCGTGATCCCGCTGTGCGCACTGCTGACCTACAACGCGGTCACCAGCAGCATGGGCTGGCTGGGCCGGCTGCGGCGCAACCGTGAGAAGAGCCGCGAATGACCGGACTCGGATACACGCTGCCCGCGGTGATCTCCGTGGCGGCGGTCTGTGTGCTGGAATTGGCGGTACTACGAACTGGGCTCTTCCGTAAGCCCGCCTACTGGATATCGATGGTGATCGTGCTGGGCTTCCAAGTGCCCGTCGACGGCTGGCTGACCAAGCTGTCGGCGCCGATCGTCATCTACGACGACAAGCACACGTCCGGAATCCGATTCCCGTGGGACATCCCCGTCGAGGACTTCCTGTTCGGCTGGGCATTGGTGACCGCCGTGTTGCTGCTCTGGGAGAAGCAACGGGTGAAGCGATGAGCCGAGGGCTGTCCAGGTCGGGCCTGTCCCGGGCCGAGGTGCCCGGGGCCTTCGACGTCGGCGCGCAGGCCTACGACCGGCTGGTCGGCGCCAACCCGGGCTACCACAGCCATCTGCGGATCTCGGCGCGGCGCATGCGAATTCCCGGTGGCGGGCGGGGCCTGCGGCTGCTCGACGCCGGATGCGGGACGGGCGCATCCACCGCCGCACTGCTGGAAGCCGCCCCGCACGCCGAGATCGTCGCCGTCGACGCCTCGGCCGGCATGCTCGAGCAGGCCGCGGCCAAAACCTGGCCCTCCTCCGTGCGTTTCGTGCACAGCCCGATCGAGGCGGTCGCCGACGCCGGTGTGCACGGCCCGTTCGACGGCATCCTGGCGGCGTACCTGTTGCGCAACCTGGCCGACCCCGATGCCCAGCTGCGCCGCTTCCGCGAGATGCTGCGACCTGGGGCCACGCTGGCGGTGCACGAGTACTCGGTGCGGGATTCCACAGCGGCGCAAGCCATCTGGAATGCGGTGTGCTGGGGCATCATCATCCCCGCGGGCTGGCGACAGACCGGGGACAGCACGCTCTACCGTCATCTGTGGCGCAGCGTCAACGACTTCGACGGCGCGGCGGACTTCCAACGGCGTTTGAACGCAGCCGGTTTCACCGGCGTCCACAGCGAGACCGTGCCCGGCTGGCAACGCAATATCGTGCACACCTTCCTGGCGGACGCGCCGGGGTGAGAGCTTTCCGAGGGGTTTGATGAAGGATCCGCGTCGCGTCATCCACCAGGCGCCGTCCGGTGTCCCGCACGCCACCGCCCTGGCGGCTGTGCCGCACGTCGTGGTCGTCGGAGCGGGGATCGCCGGCTTGGCCGCCGCGGCCGGATTGGCCGAACGTGGTGTCTCCGTGGAGGTTCTCGAGCGTGAGCCCAACCTGGGCGGGCGGGTGGCCGGCTGGACCGAACGCCTGGAGGCCGGGCCGCTGGCCGGCACCGAGGTGGCCAACAACCGCGGGTTCCATGCCTTCTTCCGCCAGTACTACAACCTGCGGGAGCTGCTGAAGCGCACCGACCCGAACCTGGAGCGGTTGCGGGCGGTCGAGGACTACCCCCTGGTGGACGGCGAGGGTCGGCGCGACACCTTTCGCGGTCTGCCGCAGAGCCCGCCGTGGAATGCCATCGTGTTCGCGCTGCGCAGTCCCACCTTCAGGTTCCGGGATCTGGTGCGCATCAACGGCAAAGCGGCCGCGCCGCTGGCGACGGTGTCGGTGCCGGGCATCTACGAGCAACTCGACGACCGCGACGCGGGCACCTTCCTGGACCAGATCAACTTCCCGAGGGCTGCGCGGCATCTGGCGTTCGAGGTGTTCGCCCGCAGCTTCTTCGCCCGGCCGGATCGATTGTCGGCGGCCGAACTGGCGGCGATGTTCCACATCTACTTCCTCGGCTCCAGCGAGGGCCTGGTGTTCGATGTCACGGAGTCCAATTTCGACACCGCGCTGTGGAATCCGTTGGGGGACTATCTCGTCGGCCGCGGTGTGGTGTTCCGCACCGGGGTGTCGGTGGAGTCCGTCAGCACCGGCGGACCTAAGCGGCTGTGGGTGCACGGCAGCGACGGGCGGGTGATCGACGCCGACGGCGTGGTGCTGGCAGCCGACCCCGGCGGTCTGCAGCGGATCGTCGCGGCGTCCCCGGGCCTCGGCGACGACGACTGGCGTCGGCGGGTGGCAGACATGCAGCTTGCCCCGCTGTTCGTGGTGCAGCGGTTGTGGCTGGACGCCCCGGTGAACCCCGACCGGCCGCCGTTCCTCGGCACCGGCGGGCTGGAACCCGTCGACAACATCAGCGTGGTGAACCGCTACGAGCGCCAGGCCGCCGAATGGGCGCGCGTCCATGGCGGTTCGGTGGTCGAGGTGCACGCCTACTCGGTCTCGGGGGACCTGCCGCGGGGAGCGGTGGACCCCGGTGCCCTGGGCGGCCTGCGCGAGGAGATGCTCAAGCGGTTGCACGCGCTCTATCCGGAGACCGCCCGCGCCGGGATCGTCGCGGAGCGCATCCTGGTCAAGCAGGACTGCCCGCTGTTCTCCCCGGGATCGTTCGCCGGGCGGCCGCGGGTCGAGACTCCCGTGCCTGGACTGGTGCTCGCCGGCGACGGGATCCGGATCGACCTGCCGGTAGCCTTGATGGAACGTGCCGCCACCACCGGGTGGTCGGCGGCCAACCGGCTGCTGGCGGGCTGGGGCGTCACCGGGCACACCCTCTACACCGTGCCGGTGCACGGCCGCTCCCCGGTGCTGCGGCGGCTGGCGGAGAAAGGGGCGGGCTGATGGACCTGTGGTCGCGGCTGGCTGAGCGGTTGCCGAAAGACTCACCGCTGCAGGTGCTTCCGAAGATCGCGTGGGCCGATCAGAAGCCGACCTACCAGCAGGCTGAGCCCGCCGTCATCGACGCCGCGCTGCAGCGGGCGCTTGCCCGGCCGAGCGGCAACTGGTTCGTCTTCGCCGCGAGCACCGACGTGCGCACCGACCGTCCGTTCGGGACGACGGTCGCCGGGCTGGACATCGTCGCCTGGCGCGACGAGGAGCGCGTCCTGCACGTCGGGCCGGCGTCCTGCCCGCATCTGGGAGCAGACCTCGCCACCGGCAGGGTCGAGTGCGGCGGGCTGATCTGCCCGTGGCACGGCCTACGTCTGGAGGGCGGCCGGGAGTTCGGCTGGAAGCCGTTACCCGGCTATGACGACGGCGTGCTGGTGTGGGTGCGTCTGGACAAGGTCGGCGGCGAGGAGCCACTGGACGCCCCGGTCCTGCCGGCGCGTCCCACCGGCCCGCAGCTGGCGGCCGTCACCCGGCTCGAGGGGGTCTGCGAGCCGCGCGACATCATCGCCAACCGCCTCGACCCGTGGCACGGCGCCTGGTTCCACCCGTACTCGTTCGCCCAGCTCGAGGTGCTCAGCGCCCCCCCGGTCGACGCCGACGAGGAATCCGACGTCTTCCAGACCGCCGTAACCTTCCATCTGGGCCGGGTCGGCGTTCCCGTCATCGCGGAATTCACCGTTCCCGAACCGCGCACCATCGTGATGCACATCGTCGAGGGCGAGGGCATCGGAAGCGTGGTGGAAACCCACGCCACCCCGGTGGGGGCCGGTCCCGACGGCCGGCCGCGCACCGCGGTGATCGAGGCGGTGATCGCGCAGTCCGACCGCACCGGATTCCGGTACTCGCTACACGCGGCGCCGCTGCTGCGGCCGGTGATGAGGCTCGCCGCAGCCCGGTTGTGGCGCGATGACCTCGAGTACGCCGAGCGGCGATATGCCCTGCGCGCGAAGCGATCCCACTGAGCATGGCCAAACGCGTCGTCGTCTGGGGCACCGGCTTCGTCGGGAAGATGATCATTCCCGAGGTGCTCAGACACCCGGAGTTCGAACTGGTCGGGGTGGGGGTCAGCAACCCCGCCAAGGTCGGGCTGGACGCCGCTGAGATCTGCGGGTTGGCTGAGACAACCGGCGGGCAGCAGCGCAGCGACTCGGGGATCAACACGGGCATCGTCGCCACCGACGACGTCGACTCGCTGATCGCGCTGCGGCCGGACGCCGTGGTGCACTACGGCCCGACGGCCAAACATGCCGACGTCAACATCGATGTGATCAGCCGCTTCCTACGGGCCGGCATCGACGTCTGCTCGACCGCCATGACGCCGTGGGTCTGGCCGAAGATGCATCTCAATCCGCCGATCTGGATCGAACCCATCGAGGCGGCCTGCGAAGCGGGCGGCTCCTCGTGCTTCACCACCGGCATCGACCCCGGCTTCGCCAACGACCTGTTCCCGATGACGCTGATGGGCCTGTGCTCGGAGGTGCGCCGGGTGCGCGCCTCGGAACTGCTGGACTACACCAACTACGAGGGCGACTACGAGTTCGAGATGGGCATCGGCCGTGAACCGGAGTACAAGCCGCTGCTGGAGAACTCCGACATCCTGGTCTTCGCCTGGGGCGCCACGGTCCCGATGATCGCCGCCGCGGCCGGAGTAGAACTGGACGGCATCACCACCACGTGGGACAAGTGGGTCACGCCCACCGATCGCGCGACGGTCAAGGGCACCATCGAGGCGGGCAAGGTGGCCGCGGTGAGATTCACCATCAACGGCGTGTTCCGGGGCGAAACCCGCATCCAACTCGAGCACGTGAACCGCATCGGTCACGATGCCGCACCGGACTGGCCGTCGGGTGATCAAGATGACGTCTACCGGGTGGACATCGAGGGAACGCCGAGCATCTTCCAGGAGACGGCGTTCCGCTTCACCGACGGCTCGGGCCGCGACGCCGCGACCGCGGGTTGCCTGGCCACGGGCTTGCGGGCGCTCAATGCGGTGCCGGCCGTGAACGCCCTGCCGCCGGGCTGGGTGACGCCGCTGGACCTGCCCCTCATCCCCGGTCGCGGCACCATCCGGTAGGTAACGCCGGTCTCGCCGGGACCGAAACAACCGGTGAGATGAATTCCTCCAATTCACCGGCCCTCGGGCTCTCCATCGGATCCGCCACGCTTGCCGCGGTGACCCGGGACTGCGCTGTGACCGGACCGCCGGCGGTCACGCGGGCCGGTTGGCTGATCGACGACTTCGTGAACCGCGTCGGGGATCCCGTCGGCATCGTCGCTCCCGACGGATCGGTGCACACCGGTGCGGCCCTACTGGCCGACGCGCTCTCCGACCTTGCCCGCAGCGCACTGCCGGGATGGCCCGCGCCCGCGGCGGTGACGGTGGCACACCCCGCGCACTGGCGCCCCGCGGCCGTCGACGCCATGGGCCGCGCTCTGCGGCGCATCCCCGGATGGTCCTTCGTCCGGCTGGTGCCGGACTATGCGGCCGCGCTGACCGCCCTGCGCGACGACCCCGCGCTGCCCGGTCGGGGAGTGGTGGCGATCTGTGACCTCGGTGCGACCGGGACGACGCTGACGCTCATCGACGCGGGCAACGGGATGGCCCTCATCGGAGAGCCGGTGCGCTACCCCGACTTCTCCGGGGAAGCGATCGACCGGGCCCTGCTGACCCACGTGCTCAGCGCCGCGGGCGTTGCCCCCGGCAGCACCGGAACCTCCGCCCTGAAGGCCCTCACCCGGCTCCGCGACGAGTGCCGCCAGGCAAAGGAACGGCTCTCCGCCCTGACGGCGACCACAGTTCCCGGCCAGCTGGCCGGTGTGCGGGGCGACATCCGCATCACCCGGCCCGAGCTCGACGCAATCATCCGCGAACAGTTGACCGGTGTAGTGGACACCCTTCGGGAGATCCTGTCCCGCAATGGAATTGCCCCGGGGGACCTCGTCGCCGTCGCGTCCGCCGGCGGAATGGCCGCGGTGCCGGCCGTCACCACCACACTCTCCGAACACCTGCGTGTGCCGGTCATCACGGCCCGCCGCCCGGCGCTGTCCGCGGCCACCGGGGCGGCCCGGCAGGCCGGGCGTTCGTCTGCCGACGAGGGCGCCACGGTGGTGACTCCCGTGCGTCGGGAGCCGGAATCCCAGGCGCCCGCGGCGCTGGCATGGTCGCAGGCCCGCGATGTACCGGAGTTCGTTCCGCAGCGTTCCTCCCGTCGGCGCCCCGACCCGCGCCCGAAACTCGACTTCATGCGTGAACCGGTCGCGGCCGACAGCCGGCCGACGGCCTGGTACCGCCAGCCTCTGGTGCTTGCGGCAGCGGTTGTGGCGATCGTCGCCGGCGCGGGCGCAGCGACGGCCCTGGCCCTGCACGCCGATGCCACCTCCGTCCCGGTGCGACCCCCGGCGAACGCGGGTCCCAACGAGCCCGTCGCGCCGCCCAGCCCCACGGAGGCGCCGAGGACCGTCGTCGCGCTCCCCGGACCGGCTTCACAGCAGCCGCCCCAGCCCGCGGTGACCGAAACCGTCCTCGCTGCGCCGCCACCTCGCCCGGAAGTGCCCGCGCCCGCCGCTGAAGCGGTGCCGGCCGCCGAACCTCCGCCGGTGGTCGAGGCCACGCCGGCCACCGAGTCGGCACCGGTGCCTCAAGTCGCCACCGAAGCGTCGGCGCCTCCGCCGCTGGTGATCCCGACGATCCCACCGCTGCCGCCGATCCCGCTGCCGCCGATCCCGCTTCCGTCGATTCCTGGGCTTCCGCCGCTGTTCGTCCCGCCCTCAGGCTGAGACCCGGCGGTGTCCCACAACGTGAGGACACCGATTCATCACCGGGAAGGGCTTTCCCGCTGACAGACCACACCGGTCTGCTGCGGCACCGTCGAAGGGGACAACGGATAGCCCGAAAGGATCCCCGACATGACCACGCTCTTCCACCAGATTCCTTCGCTGGCCAAGGCCTTCGGCAAGACCGTCGGCACCACCGCCCAGCCGGCCGTCATCCTGGCCGAGGGCGCCTTCGAGACCCCGCGGGCCAAAGTCGCCCACGGCCTGGTCCGCGGCACCAGCCGTTTCGATGTCCGCGCCGTGGTCGACTCCACCTGCGCCGGCTCCGACGCCGGGGTGCTGCTCGACGGGCGGGCCCGGGGCATCCGCGTCGTCGCCGATCTGGACCGTGCCCGCCTGCTGGCCGGCGATGACCGCCGCCCCGCCGCCATCCTCGGGGTGGCCCCGCACGGCGGCCGGCTCAACGCCGAGCTGCACGCCGAACTCGTGCAGGCCTTGCGGCAAGGCTTCGATCTCGTCTGCGGACTGCACGACTTCCTCTGCGACGACCCGGTGATCGCCCCACTGGCCCGCCGGCTCGGCGCGACGCTCACCGACGTTCGCAAGCCCCCCTCGCACCGCCCGCTGCGCTACTGGACCGGTGAGGTCACCGACATCCGGGCCACCCGGATCGCCGTCCTGGGCACCGACTGCATGGTGGGCAAGCGCACCACCTCGCGGCTGCTGGTCGCGGCGCTGCGGGAGGCCGGCACCTCCGCGGAGATGATCCACACCGGCCAGACCGGCTGGATGCAGGGCGGCCGCTACGGCGTCGTCCTGGATGCGCTGCCCTGTGACTTCGTCGCCGGAGAGGTCGAGGGCGCCATGCTGGCGTGCGCGGCCGGGGCCGACCCTGACGTCATGGTCATCGAGGGTCAGTCGGCCCTGTGTAACCCGGCCGCCAGCGGCGCGGGCTCGCGCGGGATCCTGATCGCCGGGGACGCCCACGCGATCGTGTTGCAGCACAGCCCGACGCGGGTGTACTTCGACGGCCTCGAAGAGCGTGGCTTCCGCATTCCCGACATCGCCGACGAAGTGTCGCTGCTCGAGCGCTTCGGCCGGCCGGTGGCCGCCGTGACGATCAACACCCAGGGTATGGACCCGGCTTCGGTCGACGCCGAATGCGCCCGGCTCGAACGGCGCCTGGGGCGCCCGGTCGTCGCGCCGCTGGAGCACGGACTCGGCCGCGTGGTCGAGGCCGTTCGCGCGCTCGGAGCATGACCGTGGCCGCACGCACCACATGGCGCTCGGTGGCCGAGCACCGCGCCCTGGCCGTACTGCTCGGCGCCGCACTGCCGGTGGAGATCGCCGCCGCGGCCAACCTGGTGCTGCGGGTCGGCAATGTGGACTCCGCCGGCGGTGGCGCCCTGGGTATCGGCGGCGCGTTCGCTGCGATGTCGCTGGCCTTCGCGGTCGCGGTCATCCCGGCCGGATTCCTGGTCGACCGGACGCCCCCGCGGCTCACTTTCGGTGTGGCCCTTGCGATTCGGGCGCTGCCGATGCTGCTGGGCGGCCTCCTCGCGCTCGCCGGCAGCCTGAGCACCACCGCGTTGGTGGCCCTGGCCGCCGGCGACGGGTTGGCGATGGCGCTGCTGCGCCCGTCGTGGCAGCACTTCCAGGCCTGCCTGGTACCGGCAGCGGCCGCCCGTGATGCCGCCGTCCTGGACAGCTGGATCGCCCGCGCGGGGGCCCTCGCCGGCGCGCTGGCCGGGGGTCTGGCGGTGGCCGCCGGCCAAGGGGCGGCGGGCCAGCTCGCCTGCGCGGCGGGCTTCCTGCCGCTGCTCGCGGCACTGGGGTTGGGCTTGGGAGCCGCTCTGCGCGAACCGAATCCGGCTTCGGGGTCAACCCGGTCGCTGCGCCGGGCGTGGTCGGCACTGCGGGGTTCCCCGAGGCTGGCCAACGCGACCCGCGCCGATGTGGTGCTGGCGCTGGCACTGCCGGTCGGCGTGCTGGCGCCGGCGATCACGGTGGCACTGACCGCCGTGCACTACCTGTGGCTGATTGCCTTCGCCGCCGGCGTGGGAGCGCTGGCAGGTACGACGTGGGTGACGGTGGCCTGGCATCGGGACTGCCCGGCGCAGCTGTTGCGGCGCGCGGCCGGCGTGCTGGCCGCGGTTCTCGCGATCGAGGCCGTGGCGTTGGGCAGCGGTGCCATCAGGCCGACGGGCGGGTGGCTGGCGGCGGCCTGCGTGGTGGTGGCCATCGCCGAAGCCGCGACGGCGGCGATGTTCACCGTGACCGGTTCGTTGGTGCAGGCCGACGCGCCGGAGGGGCTACGGGGCGGGGTCACCGGCCTGGCCCAGGCGCCCAAGCACATCGCGACGTTTCTGTCGGCCTCGGCGGTGGGCGTGACGATGGCCTGGGCCGGCCCCGCGGTGTCGGTGGGCATCGTCGCGCTGGCCGTGGTGGCGGCGGTGGCCTGGCTGCGGGGGTTCAGTGGTGTGGCGAGCGCGGCCGGCTCAGACCGGCCTGGGACGCTTGGCCAGCACGATCGCGGCCAGTGGGATGGTCATCTGCTCGGGCTTCCGGGCCAGCCGAGCGGCCACAGCGGACTCCAGCGCATCGGCGAAGGCAGCCGCGCGCGGATCGGTGACCCCGCCGTCCAGCCCCGCGGCCAGCGTCGGGACGATCGCCGCTCTTGCGAACCCTGCCCATGCGGCGCCCAGTTTGCCGCCGTCGCCGTCGACGAGGTAGCGAGACCAGAACAGGTCTTCGGCGTCGAACAGTTCGAGGTGCTCGACGGACAACCCCTCGAAGCGTCCCGACGGCGCGAACGGCGCGAGGAATTCACTCTCGGTGCGGCCCACCGTCGGAATGACCATCCGGGCAACCTCTTCGGGGTGCAGCATGCCGTCGCCGGCCAGGTGCTGCAGCGCGGCCAGCAGTGCCTGCATAACCCCGCCGAATCCGGGCAGGCCCGCGGCGTCGAGCCCCAGGGTGAGCACCACCAGCCGTCCACCGGGGGCCAGTTCTCGGCCGCGGAAGGCGACGAAGTCATGCCAGTCCAGGGCGGCCTGTTTCGCATACGCGCGCCGGGCGCCCTCGTCCGCGCTGTGTGCGATGTGGATGTGGTCACCGATCGGCGCCGGGACCCGGCTCAGCCAGTGGGTGGCCCACGAACTCCAGCCAAGCGCAATGCTTTCCGACGGCAGGATCTGTTGGTAGAACGACCTTCCGACCGCGGAGGCGAAGGTGGCCGCGTCCTTGGCCAGGTAGCTGTCCGGATCCTCGGTGAGCGTGGTGAACAACGCGGTGAAGTCGTTGTCGGGCAGGTCGGTGTGGGCGACGAGGATCGCGTGGTCGGCACGTGTGCGGGTGCGCAGGACTGTGATCGCGGCGCCGATCGGCAGCAGCGAGTTGTAACCCGTGGCGGCGCCGTAGTCGGCGATCGCGATGGGCTGCGGCGGCTCCGGCAGCGGCACGGAAGCCGCGGCCTGCTCGAAAAGCGCTATGCCGCGGCGCAATCCGGCAGCCTGCAGGCGCGAGGAGGCGGTGTAGGTGGCGCTGTCCATCGGTTGGGGACGCACCACGATGCTGGATTCGCGGACCCCGCGGGCGCTGGACTCACGCATGGGTTCTACCGTCGGCGTCGGCGCAGCAGCAGGCCGGTGACCACTCCGATCACGAAGAGGGCCGCCAGCAGCAGCCACATCGGGGACTCGACCGTCAACCACAGCAGGTGCACCTGCTGGCGGTCCCGGTTCTGCCCGATGAAGATCGCGGCCAGCACGATCAGCACGATCGGGGCCCAGTACTGCGCGGCGGAGCGGACGAACGCGTTGCCGCGGGGCGACTCGTCGGCGGACATAGGCTGACCTCCTTGCGTGTGAGAGCACCGTAGCCGCTGGGCGCGGCGCCGCAACCCAGGTCGCGCGGACGAGCACCGGCGGACGCACCGAAATCGCGAAGTGCGGGTGTGTCGAACATCACATGCGCCCGATGCCGAGGCGGTACCGTCCTGCTTCTGGGGCTTTTCGCACCCGTCAATTTCTCTAGCAGGAGGTGGTCCGCGTGACATTGATGAAGACGGGTGCACGGTTCGGGGCGGCGGCGTTCGCGGTGGGGTTGTCGTTGGCCGGCCCGCAGGCCGCTGGTGTGGCGGCTGCTGACGGCGGGGACGATTCTCCGGCGGTTTCAGCAGGTTCGGCCGGCGCTGACGGCCCGGCGGTCTCGAAGACGTCCACGTCTGGGCGAGGGGCGGCGCGGCTGGCTCCCAGGCCACCTCGCGCAGCGGCCACCGTGAGCGATGCGGGGCCCGAGACCGCGGTGCAGGGGCCGCGGCGCACCGGCCCGGCCAAGGCCGCCGCGGCTCAGCGCTCCACCCCGAGCGTCCCGGTGGTGGACTCCTCCCCGGCGAACCGAAAAGCTTTGGCGCCCGCAGCCGTTGAGAGCGGCGCGGCCCCCGAGAGCCTTGCGATCCCCGACACGCCTGCTCCGCGTCCGGCGGCGGCGATCGCCCGGGTGGTCCCGCCCGCACCGTCGGCTCCGGCCGCCGCTTCGGGGCCTGCTGCCGCGTTGGTGGTGGCCGGTCCCGCGGCGGCCCTGTGCGGAAGCTGCCTCACCCCGGCGCCGGCTCCCGCGGCAGCCATCGCCACCGCGGCGGTGCGCCTGGCCCAGGTCCTCGACGGCCTCGGGGACCGGCTGGCCAACCTGCCCATCTCACCGGTCACCGATCTGTTGTCCGGCGCGTTGCACCTGCTGCGGCGCACGCTGCTGCCCAACGTCCCGGTCATCCCGAAGTTCAGCGTCACCAACGCCTCGGTCCTGGAAGGCGACACGGGCACCACCGACGCGGTCTTCACCGTGCAACTCGCACGGTCCTACAACACCCCGGTCACCGTCGGGTACGCCACCGTCGACCCCGCCGAGACGCCGGATGGCGTCGACTCGGCGACGGCGGGTGAGGACTACGCCTCGGCTTCGGGGCTCCTGACCTTCGCCCCCGGCCAGACCAGCCAGCAGGTGGTCGTCGCGGTCCTCGGGGACACCGTCGTCGAAAACCCGGAAGTCTTCGACCTGGATTTCTACGCGGTCGCGAACGCCGCTCCCACCAACGTGGTTCTCGCTGTTGCCACCGGCACCATCGCCGACGGCGACAACCTCCCCGACGGAGTGCCAACGGTGTTGGGACAGTTCATGATCAGGGATTGGGGTTCGAACCCTACGTACTACGTGCTCCCGCCGGCGCCGATCGGAATCTGCTTCGGTGGCGGGAGCAATGTCGGAGCGAACACCGCGGCAGGGTGCAACGGACCTGCCGACGGCGGCCCGGGGTTCCTCTTACAGCAGACCAACGACCGAACCCAACCCAGCGGTGACAAGTACTACGACTGGGGCGGTGGAGACGGTGTCGCGAGCCAGTGGTGGAACACCGCTTCGGTCGACGAGTTGGACAACTACATGCCGAAGCTGACGGGTGCTTATCAGGGCATCTTCTACGACCTCGAAACGTTCGACCCGACGAATTTCGATGTGAACACGATGTATTCGAAACTCGACGAGTCTTTCCAGAAGGCCAAAGATCTCGGATTCAAGATCATTGTGAGCACGTCGTACACCGCACCCTACAAGCCCGAGAAGGGGCCGGGCTTCGCCAAGACCGATGCGCTCTGGCGGATGATCCTCGCCAACCCCAAGATCGATTACTACTCGCCACAGTTCTACGGTCGCGGCCAGAGCGCGCAGATCGTCAAGACCTCTGGCTCGTCGGTGGACTTCTCCGACTGGACAACGCTGATTCCCGGCGGCGGCCAGGGGAAGATCGTGCCCATCCTGAAGGCATGGTCGTCGGACTACCTCGCCAATCAGGTCCAGCAGATGACCAATGCCTGCGGGTCGATCGGCCAGGCGTTCTGCTCGGGCGGCTACCTGTTGTGGGCGTCGACCTAGGAACATCCGTCGTGTCACCCTGCGTCAGATGAAGGGTCGCACCGCCGCCAAGGTTCTGATGATCCTGTTCGCCGTGATGGCGGTGCTGTCGATCGGCGGGCTGGTCACCACTGCGATCATCGGCGCGGCCGCCGACAAGTACGCCTCCTACGGGGAGGTTCCCATTCCCGGGGCGGGCGAGGTCCACCTGCCGGAGGGCGAGGCCATCGTCAGCTTCCACGTGGGCGGTTACGGCGGTCGCGGGCTGCGGGTGCCGCCGCTGAACTTCGACATCACCCCGCCGCCGGGGGTGGCGGACCCGGCCGTGACCGAGGATCTGGGGGCGACGGTCTCGGTCAACGACGACGCGCACCGTCGGGTCTGGTTCATGCGGGTCCCCGCCGACGGCGTCTACCGGATCGTGGCGAAGGGTGAGGTGAACGGTTACGTTCAACCGCGGCTTGCCTTCGGTGCGACGCGTTCGGTGGAGGGACCGCTGTGGGTGTTCGCGGCGCTGTCGATGATCAGTGTGGACCTGGCGATAGCGGCCTGGTGGTTCGGCCGCCGCGCCGGCGGCGGGAGTAAATCAGCGGCGCCGCTCGTGGTGCCGCTCGACGTGCCGGCCGATCCTTACGTTCCGACCGACGAGGGTGTCCGACTGGAACAGCTGAAAACCATTACGGCACTGCGGGATTCGGGGGCGCTGACCGACAGGGAATTCGAGGACGAGAAGCGGCGGATCCTCAAAGGGCGTTAGCGGCCGGGGCGTTCCCTGTTCTCAGAACAGCTGATAGCCCTGCCGGGCGAGGCTGAAGCCGTGGCCGGACTGAGTGTCGAGGCAAAGCATTGCGGATTCCGTGCTTGTGCAGCGGATCACCCCGGCGCTGATCGAGTCGCCGTATTGCAGCGCCGCGCTGTGGCTGTAGCTGGTGTCGCCGGCGCAGACGAATTCCGCTGGACGGCCTGCGCTCACTTCAAGGCCCTGCCCGTAGCCGGTGACGGGGGGACAGGTCGACGGCCGCGGCGGGGGCGTCCAGTCGCGCGTTTGAATGTCGCAGCGCGCATAAGCGGCGAAGTTGCCGGCCGCGCCGGCCGGGATGATCGCACAGCCGATATTGCCCGACGGAGAGGTGAACTGGGTGAGGTGCGTAACCTCCTGGTCGGCTTCCGCCGGAATCGGTCTCACCAGCCCGGTGACCGTCAAGCCGGCGAACAGAACGGACGTCGCCAAACCAAGTCGTCTCATGAAATCTAGACTCGCACGTATGAAGGCTGTCAGCTGCGCAAACGGTGTCCTGTCGGTGATCGATATGCCCGCGCCGCGGCCGGATGCCGGGCAGTTGGTGCTCGACGTGCACAGCTGCGGCATCTGCGGGTCCGATCTGCACGCCAAGGACCACGGCGACGAGCTCGCCGATGTCCTCGACGAGGTCGGCTATCACGACTGCATCCGGCCGAGCACCCCGACGGTGATGGGACACGAGTTCTCCGGGGTGGTGGCCGAACGCGGCGCCAAGACCCGTTTCAAGGAGGGCACCCGGGTGGTGTCCTTCCCGATGGTTCGCGGTCCCCGCGGAGTGCAGATGACCGGTCTGTCGCCGCTGGCTCCCGGCGGATACGCGGAGCAGGTTCTGGTCGAGGCGTCGATGACGTTCGCGGTGCCCAACGGTTTGGGGCTGGACTCCGCCGCACTCACCGAGCCCATGGCGGTGGCCCTGCATGCCGTTCGGCGCAGTGAGATCACCAAGCGCGATACCGCGGTCGTGGTGGGTTGCGGGCCGGTGGGTCTGGCGGTGATCTGCCAGCTCAAGGCCATGGGGGTCGAGAAGATCGTGGCCAGCGACTTCTCGCCCGGGCGACGCGTGCTGGCACAGCGGTGCGGCGCCTCGATCGTCGTCGACCCGAAGGTGGACTCGCCCTATGAACAGGCGGTCGGCAAGGGGATGGTCACCGATTTCTCCGGGCTGGCCGAACTGGGCATCGGTTCGATGGAGAAGCTGCGCAAGCTGCCGGGCTGGGAGTACGTCTACCGCGCGGCCGAGGCCGTCGGTGCGGCGGGGCCGAAGCGGCCGGTGATCTTCGAATGTGTGGGCGTGCCCGGGATGATCGATGCCATCATCGGTGCGGCCCCACTGCAGTCCCGGGTGGTCGTCGCCGGCGTCTGCATGAACCCCGACCAGTTCCGGCCGGCCATGGCGATCGGCAAGGAGATCGACTTGCGGTTCGTGTTCGGTTACACGCCATTGGAATTCCGCGACAGCCTGCACATGCTGGCCGACGGCAAGCTGGACGCCTCGCCGCTGATTACCGGCACGGTGGGCCTGGAAGGTGTGGCCGGCGCGTTCGAGGCACTGGGCGACCCCGAGAAGCACGCGAAGATCCTGATCGACCCGCGGAGCACGGTCAGCTCCCTCTAGCGACCCACTCGTCGTAGTTCACCAGTTCGCCGCCGATCGTCGTGCTCTCGCCGTGGCCGGTACACACCACGGTGTCGGGCGGCAGCAGGCCGAGTTTGTCCTTGATCGACGCGAGGATGGTGGGGAAGTCCGAGAAGGACCGTCCCGTCGCCCCCGGGCCGCCATGGAACAGCGTGTCGCCGGAGAAGACCGCGCCGAGGGCGGGAGCGTAGAGGCAGGTGGAACCGGGGGAGTGGCCCGGCGTGGCGATCGCCCGTAGCTCGACGCCGCCCGCCGTCAGCACCTGGCCGTCGGCGAGTTCGCGAAATGCCTTGTCGCCGTGCGTCGTTTCCCACAGCATCGTATCGGCGGGATTGAGCAGCACGGGTGCGTCGAGGTCGGCGCCCAGTTGCGGTGCGACGGTGATGTGGTCGTTGTGGCCGTGCGTGCACACCACGGCGACGACGTGACGGCCCGCCACCGCGTCCTCGATGGCCTTCGCGTCGTGTGCGGCGTCGATGACGATGACCTCCGAATCGTCGCCGACGAGCCAGATGTTGTTGTCGACTTCCCAACTGCCACCGTCGAGTTCGAAGGTGCCGTGGGTCACGACGCGCTGAATGGCGCTGTTGTTCACAACATCACCACCGACCGCAGCACCTCGCCGGTGTGCATCTTGTGGAACGCCTCTTCGATTCCGTCCAGGCCGATCCGCTCGGAGACGAATTTGTCCAGGGGGAGCCGGCCCTGGCGGTAGAGGCTGATCAGGGTGGGGAAGTCCCGCTCGGGCAGGCAGTCGCCGTACCAGGACGACTTCAGCGATCCGCCGCGGGAGAAGAAGTCCACCAGCGGCATGTCCAGGCGCATGTCCGGGGTCGGAACCCCCACCAGGACAACGGTTCCCGCGAGATCGCGGGCGTAGAACGCCTGCTTCCAGGTCTCCGGCCGGCCCACGGCGTCGATCACGACGTCGGCCCCGAACCCGTCGGTCAGGTCCTGGATGGTGTCCACGACGTCGAGCTCCCGCGCATTGATCGTGTGGGTGGCGCCGAATTCCCTGGCCCAGTGCAGCTTCTTGTCGTCGGTGTCGACGGCGATGATCGTGCGGGCGCCCACCAGCCGCGCCCCGGCGATCGCCGCGTCGCCCACGCCGCCGCAGCCGATCACGGCGACGGTGTCGTCGCGGTTGACCGCGCCGGTGTTGATGGCCGCGCCGATACCGGCCATCACCCCGCACCCCAGCAGTCCGGCCACCGCGGGATCGGCCTCGTCGTCGACCTTGGTGCACTGGCCTTCGTGCACCAGGGTCTTGTCGGCGAAGGCGCCGATGCCCAGTGCCGGGGTCAGCTCGGTGCCGTCGATCAGGGTCATCTTCTGGGTGGCGTTGTGGGTGTTGAAGCAGTACCAGGGGCGTCCGCGTTTGCACGCCCGGCACTGCCCGCACACTGCCCGCCAGTTCAGGATGACGAAGTCACCGGGTGCGACGGAGGTGACACCCTCGCCGACCGACTCGACCACGCCCGCGGCCTCGTGTCCGAGCAGGAAGGGGTACTCGTCGTTGATCCCGCCCTCCCGATAGGTCAGATCGGTATGGCAGACGCCGCATGCCTGGATATCGACGACGACCTCGCCGGGGCCGGGATCGGGGATGACGATGTCGACCAACTCGACGGGTTGGCCTTGTGCGCGGGAGATCACGCCACGGACGGTTTGACTCATGGTTTGTGACACTAGCCGGGATAGGTTGACGAAGATGGCTGCCCTCGATCTGATAGCCGATTGGCCCGTGGCCAACGCCGCGGCCGCGGTTGTCACGCCCTCGGGCGTGCTGGCGCGGTACGGCGAGCAGTCGCGGGCCTTCCGGCTGGCGTCGGTGACCAAGCCGTTGGTCGCCCGGGCGGCGCAGGTGGCCGTCGAGGAGGGCGTGGTCGACCTCGACACCCCGGCCGGTCCGGAGGGCTCCACGGTGCGGCACCTGCTGTCGCACGCGTCCGGGCTGTCGATGCAGTCGCCGGACGTCCAGGCGAGGCCGGGTGCTCGCCGCATCTACTCGAATTACGGGTTCCAGGTGTTGGCCGAGGCCATCGAGGCGGAGTCCGGTATCGAGTTCGCCCGCTACCTGGACGAAGCCGTCTTCCAGCCGTTGGGAATGGACTCTGCCCATGTGGAGGGCGGCGCCGCGGAGGCCGGCTTCGGCGCAGTCGCCTGCGTCGACGACCTGGTCCTGTTCGCCGGGGATCTGTTGCGGCCGGTCACGGTGTCGCCGCAGATGCACGCCGAGGCCACCAGCGTGCAGTTCCCCGGACTCGACGGAGTGGTGCCTGGCTTCGGGATGCAGCGACCCAATGACTGGGGACTGGGCTTTGAGATCCGCGACGGGAAGTCCCCGCACTGGACGGGCGGCGAGAACTCCGCCGGGACCTACGGGCACTTCGGCCAGACCGGCACCTTGCTGTGGGTGGACCCGGCCCGCGACATCGCCCTCGTGGTGCTCACCGATCGCGACTTCGGCGACTGGGCCAAACCGCTGTGGCCGGCGCTGTCGGACCTGGTCCTTGCCGAGTTCAAGTTGGACTAGCGCAACAGGGGTCCCAAGGGGCACAATAGACACGCACGACACAACTGCATCTTCGGAAACACCAGGTCGTTGGGGAAGACGTCCCTAGTGGAGCCGAAGGAGCAAGTGATGCGTGCGTCGAATCAGTTTGCCGACGCGACGACAGGCGTGGTGTATCTGCACGCCTCACCCGCGGCGGTGTGCCCACATGTTGAGTGGGCGTTGTCCTCGACCCTCGGGGCAGGGGCGAACCTGAAGTGGACCCCGCAGCCGGCCATGCCCGGTCAGCTGCGCGCGGTCACCAACTGGGTCGGTCCGGTGGGCACCGGGGCGCGGCTGGCCAATGCCCTGCGGCAGTGGTCGGTGCTGCGGTTCGAGGTCACCGAGGATCCCAGTCCAGGCGTTGACGGCCAGCGGTTCTGCCACACCCCGCAGCTGGGGCTGTGGAGCGGAGCCATGAGCGCCAACGGCGACATCATGGTCGGCGAGATGCGGCTGCGAACGCTGATGTCCGCCGGCGCCGACACGTTGGCGGCCGAACTGGACACCGTGCTCGGCACGGCGTGGGACGAGGCCTTGGAGCCCTACCGCGATGGTGGCGACACCGGCGAGGTCAGCTGGTTGAACCGAGGTGTCGGCTAAGGGGGGTCAGAAAGGCGGCGGCTTGTTGCGCTCGGCGACATGGGCGTCGTTGAGCGCCCGCTCGCAGGAAATGTGGTAGGCCCGGTCGGCGGATCGCGTTCGTCGGCGAATCGGCATCATCAGCGTGCGGTGCTCGCTCACCGGTTGGCCGGCAGACACTTTCGGGCTCGCGACAGTTGTGTCCCAGGACGGGAACATCAGGCGGCCTCCCGGTTGGGTGGTGTAGGTCTGTCCTGTCGGTGAGGTCCACACGATCGTTCCGTCGGGGGACTGTCGGTCCGACCAACCGTCGTCACCGCACCAGAATGTCTTGAGCAAGTGATGTTTTCGGCATAACGACCGAAGGTTCGATGCGTGCGTCGGACCCAGTGGCCACGGTATCGCATGGTCGACGTCACATTGCTCCGCGGGCTTCTCGCAGCCGGGGAAGCGGCAGGTGAGGTCCCGCAGGCGGACGAACTCGGCCAGTGCGGTGGACGGCCGGTACCGGGGCTCGGCGGCCTCGGGCGGCCGACGAATCTGGCGGATACGGGCGCCGGTGCGGATCAACTCGGCCAGCAGTGGAGTCGGTACCGCGCCACCGCCGACGATGACGGCCGAACCAGCTTCACGGGTGCGGTCCGCCCCGCTGTCGGTGTCTCCGGACATGCCCGGATCGGGTTGTGCGTCAACCGCTTCTGCGTCTGCGAGGACGTGGACGACCACGCTCGTGGCTCGCTCATCCGGTCCAGCGGAGGGGCAGGTCGGGCCGCCGCACTTGCAGGTGAGCTGTTGGGCGCCTGCCGCCAGGGCTCCCAGTGCGTCGGCGCGGCGCTGCCCGATGGTTCGCGGGTCGTCGTCGCACACTCCATGTGCCATCGCCGAAAGCTTGCGGTCCAGCAGAGTGGCGTCGGTCGCGTAGAGCCGGCCCCAGAACGCGGCCGTGCCCAGTTCGTGGTTCTCGGAGCCGATGGTCACGTCACGGCTGCGGGCGCTGGCACGAGTACGGCGAAGCGCCCCGGGATCGTATCTGTCGATCCAGGTGTCGACGGCCTGCTCGAGCTTGTACTGCGACAGGGCATCCCAGCCGGCGGCCCGCTCGGCCAGGGCGGCATCGATCAGGGCCATGGCATCGGTGTCGGTCACCAGGTGGGTCCGCCAGGCGATGGCCGTGACGACCCGTGCGCTGACCCCGCCCGCGAGGAACAGCTCGGCGATCCGCGGCAGCTGCTGGCTCAGCGACTCGGCGAGCTGCATCTGCCGGGACGCTCGGGCGTGACCGACCTTCAGGGCGGCTGCGACCTCCGCCGCCGCGAAGTCCCAGGTATCGCACGACCAGTGTGCGGTCTCATCGTCATCGTCATCGCAGCGGCGGCGCACCAGTTCGGCAATAGCGGCAAGCCGACGTGCCGCCGCAGCGGCCTCGGCGGCGGCAAGTTCCCCGATCGCCGCGACGAGTCCCTCGTCGGAGGCGGTGCGGAACATCATGTCGAACATGCGTTCGAGTATGCCTTACGGCACTGACATTGATTCTGTTCGAGCGACCCGACGACACCCTGCTGGGCTGTCCTCAGATTGATCTGTCCCGCCAGCGCGCCCGCCGCAGCACCACGTAATTGACCTGACGATCGTCCTGGACAACCGACAACCCGCCCACGGCTACAAATCCCATCCGCCGGGCGAGCGCCAGACTGCGCGCATTCCACGACTGGACGACAGCTCGCATAGCCAGGCCCGCGAACCGCTCGTCGACGAAGCCGGTCACCACCGCGCCGAATTTCGCGCCATCGCCGCGGCCGACCATGCTCGGATTCATTCCCAGCCCGATATCGATAACTCCCTGCTCGCCATCAAGGCCAGGAACGCGGGCCTCCGCACCGATGCAAAGGAAACCCACCAGCCAACAGCCGAGGAAAACGCTGAAGTACGCTGCCGAGTTCTCCAGCAGGCACCCCGGAGAATCCAAGTCGTAGATCGACCAGGGCTCCTCATAGCGCCATGCCGCCACACGATCCGCATCGTCAGCGGTCATGGGAACCACCCGCGCGCCAGACCAATCATCGGACACGGCACTCAAGCTAGAGGACCCTTGACCGCCGCAGCCACCTCTGAGGCCGTGACAGCAAAAGGATCATCAGTTTCTGGCCCGACGACTACACCGTCGCCCGACCCGCAAGGACCGCCGCACCCAAGGCCACAATGCCCCCGCCGAGGAACATCCCGCCCAACACGTCGGAGAAGATGTGCGCGCGGGAGTACAGCGCCAGGAACGCCACGCACAGCACACCGAGCACCACCGGAACCCCCAGCGCGGCCTTGACGGCCCGGCTTCGTTCGGCCCCGAAGCACACCGCGATCATCCCGAGCAGCGTCGTCGCGCCGGTGACGTGGCCGGACGGGAACGAATGGGCGTACGCCGTCAACGAGCCGTCGTGCAGGGCCGCAAGGGTCTCCGGTGTACGCCCGATGATGGCCTTGAGCGTCTGCTCGCCGGTCACACCCGCCCCGACGCCGCCGATCACCAATAGCCCCCGAAGGGCGGATCGCGCCTGCAACGACAGCAGGGCTCCGGACACCAGACCCGCGGCGGCGACGTGGAACGGCCGGCCGACATAGCTGAACCAGCCGTCGGCGTCGACCTGCCAGCGTTGGGATCGGTGCGCGTTCAGCCACGTCTCGACAGCATCGTCGAGCGAGGTCAGCCAGTGCGCGTTGACATGGAGAGCCAGCATCAGCAGGACGGTGAAGAGCGCGGCGGCGAGCATGACGAGTGCCAGCCGGCCCTGCACCAGCAATGCCGAGGCGCCGAACGTAGCGGCGACGATCAGCAGGGCCATCACGGTGATGTCGACGTTCATGGTGGTCAGGGCACGAAGATCTGCAGCGCCCCCGGCACCGCCGAGATCTCCACCGGAAGTGGACAGACGTAGTCGCCGTCGGCGTAGGCGTTGATCCCGGGCGACTCCACGTGGATGGTGCGGGCACGTTCGGTGGTGACCTCGTCGAGAGCGATGTGGGTGCCCTTGAAGACGGTGGGGAAGAGCCGGATGAGCTCGGTGCGCGAGCCCGCCCGGACCATGGTGACGTCGAGCAGGCCGTCGGAGTGAAGCGCGTTGGGGCAGATCAGCATTCCGCCCCCGTAACTGCGGGTGTTGCCGAAGGCGGCCAGGGTGAGGTCGGCGACCACTTCGCGTTCACCGTCGAACACCAGGCGGAAGGGCAGGGGCCGCAGCCGGGAGATCTCGGCGATGATCGCCAGGTTGTAGCGCATGCGCCCGTGCGGCCAGCTCATGCGATTCACCCGGTCGCTCACCAGCGAGTCGAAACCCGTTGCCGCGACGGTGCCGAACCACGTTTCCGAACCGCCGGCCCCCCGGATCAGTCCGAGATCGACGGTCTCGGTGCGTCCGGCGGCGATGATGTCGACGGCCGCCACCGGGTCGGCGGTCGGCAGCCGGTACTCGCGGGCGTGGTCGTTGCCGGTGCCGGCCGGGACGATTCCGAGCGGAATATCGGTGCGCGCCAACGCCTGCAGCGCCAGTCGAATGACGCCGTCGCCGCCGACGACGACGAACGCGTCGGTTCCCTCCGCTACCGCGGTCTGCGCCAACTCGAGCGCGTTGGCGGCGTCCTTGCCGACGATTGCCACGACGTCGATGCCCAACTCCTGGAATCGCGTCACGGCCTGTTCGGCGGCGTGCGGCGCGTTCCCGTGGCCGGCCATCGGGTTGGTCAGCAGGGTGACGCGCGAGATGGCGGTCACGGAATCAGCTTGCCCGGGTTGAGGATTCCGACCGGGTCGAGGGTCTGCTTGACCGCCCGCAGCACCGCGACGCCCAGGTCGCCCACCTCAGCGGCCATCCATGGTCGGTGGTCGGCGCCAACCGCGTGGTGGTGGGTGATGGTGCCGCCGTTGGCGATGATCGCGTCGCAGGCGGCGACTTTGGCGGCATGCCACTGCTGCGCGACATCGCCACGCTGCCCGGCGACCACGGTGAAGTACAGCGAGGCGCCGGTGGGGTAGACGTGGGAGATGTGGCACATGACCAGAGCCGCTGTGCCGCTGGCGGTCAGGGCCGAGGTCAGCGCCTCGGTCACCGCCGCCTTCAACACCGGCAGGTTCGACCACGTCGTCGCCGTCTCCAGCGTCTCGCAGATCGCCCCCGCTCTCAGCAGCGAGTCGCGAAGGTAGGGCGCGTCGAACCGGCCCTGTTCCCAGGCCTTGGCGGGCGCTTCGCCCAGGGACGTCCCACCCTGGGCGGCGAGCAACGCCCGGGTCTCGGCATGGCGGCTCTCGGTGTGGGCGGGGGTGCCTTCGAACACCGTGATCCCGAGGCAGCCGCCGGTGACGGTCTGCTCGCCGATGTTGTGCGTGGTGGCCAGGTTGACGCCCGTCTCGACCTCGTCGGACATCCGCAGCACGGTCGGCCCGGTGCCGGTCTGCACGACGGCGCGCAAAGCGGCTGCGCCGGTGGCGAAGTCGGGGAAGGACCAGGCCTCGTAGCGCACGCTCTCCGGGACCGGATGTACCCGAACCCGGACCCGGGTGATGACGCCGAGGGTGCCCTCGGACCCGCAGAACAGCTCGCGCAGATCCGGGCCGGCGGCGGATGCGGGAGCGCGACCGAGGTCGAGGATGCCCGCGGGGGTGATCACCCGCATGCCGCGGACCATGTCGTTGAAGCGGCCGTAGCCGGCCGAATCCTGGCCGGAGGACCGGGTCGCGGCGTAGCCGCCGATGCTGGCGAAGCGGAAGCTCTGCGGGAAGTGGCCGAGCGAGAAGCCGCGCTCACCGAGCAGGCGTTCGGCCTCGGGCCCGGTCAGGCCCGCGCCGAGTTCGGCTTCCCCGGAGATCTCGTCGAGCGAGTGCAAGGCGTCGAACCGGCGCAGATCCAGGGTGATGACGGCGCCGAAGTCGCCGCGGATCGGGTCCAGGCCGCCGACCACGCTGGTGCCGCCCCCGAAGGGCACCACGGCGATGCGGTGGCGCGAGCAGAACTCGAGGATCTTCTCGACCTCGTCCTCGTCGCCCGGGAGGAGGACGGCGTCGGGCGCGTCCTGGTGAGTCTGCTTACGCCGCAACAGGTCCGGCGTCGACTTCCCGCCGGCGTACAGCAGCCGGTCATGGTCGGTAGTCCACAGATAGGACCCTCCCACGATCTCGGCCAGGCCGTCGCGGTGCTCGGCGCTCAGCGCGCTGGGCGACACCTGCACCTCGTCGATCCCGGGACCGGCGACCTCGGTCCCGGACACGCCGAGGGCTTGTTCGAGCAGCGAGCGGATGCCCGCGGACAGTGGTTTGGCCAGGGCCGGGTCGCCCCAGGCATCCCAGGCCATCGGAGGAAGCAGATTCTCACCAGCGGTATCGACCATGGGTTACAGTATTACAGATGTTGTCAATCAGTAACGCCGAATCGGTCGAAGTCAGTGACCGCATCCTGGCCGCCGCGGCCAGCTGTGTGCGCGACTTCGGCATGGACCGGGTGACGCTCGCCGAGATCGCCCGGCGGGCGGGGGTGAGCCGGCCGACGGTGTATCGGCGCTGGCCGGACACCCGCTCGATCCTGGCCTCGCTGCTGACCGACCGGATCGTGGGTGCGTGGCGGTCGGTCCCGCCGCGCGCCGCGGGCCGCGAGGCGCTGGTCGCCCGGATCGTCGAGGTGGTCCGACGGCTGCGTCGCGACGACCTGATCCTCACCGTGCTGCGCTCCGACCCCGAACTGGCGATGGTGTACATCACCGACCGGCTGGGAACCAGTCAGCAGATCCTGATAGACATGGTGGCCGACGAACTGCGGAATGCCCAGCGGGACAAGACGGTTCGCGCCGCCGACCCGCGCCGGCTGGCCGCGATGGTGCTGCTGATCACGCAGTCGGTGATCCAGTCCGGCCGGATCGTCCACACCATTCTCGACTCCGACAACCTCGATACCGAACTCGCCCGCGCACTGAACGGATACCTGACGCCATGAACACCTCCGCCCTCAGCGCCGCCCGGCGCCGCAGCGACCTGTCCGCCCTGGCCGACGGCGGCGCCGTCGACGTCGTCGTCATCGGCGGCGGTATCACCGGTGCGGGGATCGCGCTGGACGCCGCCAGCCGCGGCCTGTCGACGGTGCTGGTGGACAAGCACGACCTGGCTTTCGGCACCAGCCGCTGGAGTTCCAAACTGGTGCACGGCGGCCTGCGGTACCTGGCGACCGGCAACGTGGGCATCGCCCGGCGCAGCTCGGTCGAACGGGGCATCCTGATGACCCGCACGGCACCGCACCTCGTGCACGCGATGCCGCAGCTGGTTCCGCTGCTGCCGGAGATGAGCCGATTCCAGCGGGCGCTGGTCCGGGTGGGCTTCCAGGCCGGTGACGTTCTGCGCGCGCTGGCCGGCACCAAGGCCTCGGTACTGCCGCGGCCCCGGCGGATCGGGCCGTCCGAGGCCATCGCGATGGCGCCGACGGTGCGCCGCGACGGGCTCGACGGCGGGCTGCTGGCCTACGACGGCCAGTTGATCGACGACGCCCGGCTGGTGGTCGCGGTGGCCCGGACCGCCGCGCAGCACGGGGCGACGATCCTCACCAAGGTCTCGGCGTCGCACGCCACCGGCTCGTCGGTGCGGCTCACCGATGAACTGACCGGGGAGTCCTTCGACCTCGCCGGGCGGGCGGTGATCAACTCGACCGGCGTGTGGGCCGCCGAGGTGGATTCCTCGATCCGGCTGCGTCCGAGCCGCGGCACACACCTGGTGTTCGACGCGGCGGTCTTCGGCAATCCCACTGCGGCGCTGACGGTTCCGATCCCCGGCGAGACCAACCGATTCGTCTTCGCGATGCCCGAACAACTGGGCCGGGTGTATCTGGGCCTGACCGACGAGGAGGCGCCCGGGCCCATTCCGGACGTTCCGGAGCCGACGCCGGAGGAGATCCGCTTCCTGCTCGACACCGTCAACACTGCACTGCAGACGGCGCTGACACCCGCCGACGTCGCCGGCGCCTATGCGGGTCTGCGGCCACTGATCGATGCGGGGGAAGGACGGACGTCGGATCTGTCCAGAGACCACGCGGTGCTGCAGAACGACTCCGGGATGTTCTCCATCGTGGGCGGCAAGCTCACCGAGTACCGGCTGATGGCCCAGGACGTGCTGGACCGGGCGATCGCGGCGCGCGGCTTGTCCACCGGAGCGTGCAGGACCCGCAACCTGCCGCTAGTCGGCGCCAATCACGTTGGTTCCGAGCGCTTCTCGGGCGAACTCCCCGCCTCCTTGGTGGCCCGCTTCGGCGCGGAGTCCGCCGCTGTGATGACATCCGCCCGCTGCGACCGTCCCGCCGACCGGGTGGCCGAGGGTATCGATGTGACCCGCGCGGAGTTCGAGTTCGCCGTAACCCACGAGGGCGCACTCGACGTCGACGACATCCTGGACCGCCGCACCCGCATAGGGCTGGTGGCCGCGGACCGCGACCGCGCGGTGAGCGCCGCGGAGGAAATGCTCGCCGCTGCCCGCTGAGATCCACCCGGCGGGCAATACTGGTCCCATGGCTGTCAGGTCGCCGGTCTCCGACCGGTCCACCGTCGCGGCCTTGCTGTTGCTCACCTTCGCCACCGGGCTGATCGACGCGATCAGCGTGCTGGTCCTCGGGCATGTCTTCGTCGCCAATATGACCGGCAACGTGATCTTCCTGGGCTTCTGGTTCGTCCCGCACTCCGGGGTGGACCTCACCGCCGCGGTGGTGGCCTTCGTCAGCTTTGTGCTCGGCGCGGTCATCGGCGGCCGGTTCGCCCGGCATCTGGACTACGAGGTCCGGGTCTGGCTGACCGCGGCGCTGGGCACCGAGGTGGTGGCCCTTCTGACGCTGGCCGTGCTGGCCGGCACCGGCGTGCTCACCTATCACGGAACGGGCCGTCTGATCCTGATCTCCGGTCTGGCGGCGGTCTTCGGTGCGCAGAACGTGGCCGCACGCCGGTTCGGCATCCAGGAACTGAGCACCACCGTGCTGACCGCCACCATCGTCGGGATCGGTTCGGACAGCAGGCTGGCCGGTGGGACGGGGGAGCGCGAGAAGCTGCGATTCAGCGTCGTGCTGACGATGTGCGGAGGCGCGGTGGTGGGTGCGACGCTCTCCCGCTTCGTCGTCGCGCCGGTGATCGCCCTGGCCGCGGTGATGGTGGCAGCGGCGCTGGCGGTGTTCCGGTACGGGCCGAAACCCGCTGCGGCAGGCTGAGTTACAGCGGGATGTTCTTGTGCCGCCCGCGGCGGTGCGGGGCCTCGGCCAGCGCCTGGGTCAGCTTGCTGCGGGTGTGGGCAGGGTCGATCTTCTCGTCCACCACGCCGATCTCGATGGCGCTGTCGACGCCACCGGCGATGCGCTCATGCTCGGCCGCGAGTTCCTCGTGCAGTGCCTCGCGCTCGTCCTCGGGTGTGGCGGCCAGCGTCTTCTTGTGCAGGATGCCCACGGCCGCCTTGGCACCCATGACCGCGACCTCGGCGTCCGGCCAGGCGAACACCTTGGTGGCGCCCAGCGAGCGCGAATTCATCGCGATGTAGGCCCCGCCGTAGATCTTCCGCGTCACCAGCGTCACCCGCGGGACCGTCGCCTCGCCGAAGGCGTGCAGCAGCTTGGCGCCGCGGCGAACCACGCCGCCCCACTCCTGGTCGACGCCCGGCAGGTAACCGGGGACGTCGACGATGACCACCAGCGGGATGCCGAACGCGTTGCACAGCCGGACGAAACGTGCCGCCTTCTCCGCGCTTTCGGAGTTCAGGCAGCCGCCCAGGCGCAGCGGGTTGTTGGCCAGCACGCCGACCGTGCGGCCGGAGAGCCGGCCCAGGCCGACCACCATCGACGGCGCCCACTTCGACTGGAACTCCTCGAACGGAGCGTCGGAGTCCAGCAGGGCCTCGACGATCGGGTGCACGTCGTAGGCGCGGCGGGAGGACTCGGGGAGCAGGGCGTGCAGGTCGACGTCGCCGGCCTCGGCCTTGCTGCGATCGAAATGGCCCTGCTGGCAGAAGTATTCGACCAGACGACGGCCGCGCGCGTAGGCGTCGAGCTCGTCGTCGGCGACGATGTGGCACACACCGGACTTCTTGTGGTGGGTGTCCGGGCCACCGAGGGACTCCATGTCGACGTCCTCGCCGGTGACGCTGCGCACGATGTCCGGTCCGGTGACGAACACCCGGCCCTCCGGCGCCATGATGACGACGTCGGTCAACGCCGGGCCGTAGGCGGCGCCGCCGGCGGCGAAGCCGACCACCACCGAGATCTGCGGGACGTGGCCGGAGGCGCGGATCATCGCCTCGAACACCAGGCCCACCGCGTGCAGCGCGCGCACGCCCTCGGCCAGCCGGGCGCCGCCGGAGTGCCAGATGCCGACGATGGGGCTGTGCTCCTCGATGGCGAGGTCGTAGGCGTTCACGATGTGCCGGCAGCCCTCGACGCCCATGGCGCCGCCCATGACGGTGCCGTCGGTGCAGAACGCGATGGTCCGCACACCGTTGACGGTGCCGGATGCGGCGAGCACGCCGGACTTGTCGCGCTCGTGCAGCAGCTCGACGCTGTCGGGATCGAAGAAGGTTCGCAGACGCAACAGCGGGTCGCGCGGGTCGAGCGACTCGCCGACAGCCTCGGGGGCCATGATCGTCATTCGAACCTCTTCCTGATCAGACTTCGCCTGAATTAGTAACGCCCGAACGCGATGGCGACGTTGTGCCCACCGAATCCGAACGAGTTGTTCACCGCGTACTGGTAATCCCCGGTGCGCGGCTCGCCCGCCACTACGTCGAGGTCGATCTCCGGGTCGAGATTGCGCAGGTTCAGCGTGGGAGGGATGACCCCTTCGCGCAGCGCCAGCACGGTGAGGATCGACTCCACCGCACCGACAGCACCCACCGAGTGGCCCAGCGCGGACTTGGGCGCGTACACCGCCGGGCGGTGACCGCCCATCGCGTTGTTGATGGCCCTGCCCTCGGCGACGTCGCCCACCGAGGTGCCCGTGGCGTGGGCGTTGATGTGGTCGATGTCGCTGGGCTGCAGTCCGGCCAGTTGCACGGCGCGGGTGATGGCCTGGCCGGCCTGGATGCCGTCGGGGTCCGGGGCGACCATGTGGTAGCCGTCGGAGGTGACCGAGGCGCCCATGATGCGCGCGAGGATGTTCGCCCCGCGGGCCTTGGCGTGCTCCTCGGTCTCGATGACCATCAGCGCGCCGGCCTCGCCGAACACGAAGCCGTCGCGGTCACGGTCGAACGGGCGGCAGGCGCCGGCCGGATCGTCGTTGTTCTTGGACAGCACGATCCGCATCTGGGCGAAGCCGGCGATCGGCACGGCCTCGATCTTGGTCTCCACCCCGCCACAGATGGCCATGTCGGCTTCGCCGTAGACGATGTTGCGCCAGGCGTTGGCGATGGCCTCCGACCCGGACGCGCACGCCGAAATCGACGTGGAGACACCGGCTTTCGCGCCGCGCTCCAGGCCGATGGTGGCCGCCGCACCGTTGGGCATGTACATCTGCACCACGAGTGGCGACACCGCGCGAAGGCCCCGCTGGCGCATGGCGTCGTAGGCGAACACCAACTCCTCGGCCGAACCCAGACCGGTGCCGACCGACACCGCCAGCCGGCGGGTGTCGACCTCCGGCGAGCCGGCGTCGGCCCATACCCGGCGGCCGAGGACCTTCGCCATCTTCTGCAAGTAGGACAACCGCCGGTTCTCGACCTTGTCGAGTTGGCTGTCGAACTCCTCCAGAAGGTGGCCGCCGATCCGGACCGGCAGGTCGTACTCCTCGACGAACGGATCGTCGAGGAGGCGAATGCCGGACTGCCCGTCGAGCAGCTTCTTCCAGGTGTTCTCAGCGTCGGTTGCCAACGCGGTCGTCATGGCGACGCCAGTGACGACTACGTTCGGCAGACCGTTTCCTGTTGTCAGCTGTGCCATCGGTGAAGCTAGACCCTTTCCCCCCGGATCAGTACCGTCCGAAGGCCAGCGCCACGTTGTGTCCGCCGAACCCGAACGAGTTGTTGATTGCGTACTGGTAATCGCCGTAGCGAGGCTCGCCGGCCACGACGTCGAGATCGATCTCCGGATCGGGCGTCTCGTAGTTGAGCGTCGGGGGGATGACCCCGTCGCGCAGCGAGAGCACCGTCAGGATCGACTCCAGCGCACCGACCGCTCCGATGGAGTGGCCCAGTGCCGACTTCGGCGCGTAGACCGCGGCGTGCTGCACGCCGGCGACCCGGATGGCGTTGGCCTCCGCGGTGTCGCCGATCGGCGTGGCGGTGCCGTGGGCGTTGACGTGGTTGATGTCCTTGGCGGACAGGCCCGCCAACTCCATCGCCCGGGTCATCGCCCGTCCGGCACGCGCACCGTCCGGAGACGGCGCCACCATGTGATACGCGTCCGACGTGATGCCGGCGCCCATCAGCCGGGCCAGCGGCGTGGCGCCGCGGGCCTTGGCGTGCTCCTCGGTCTCGATGACCATCAGCGCACCGGCCTCGCCGAAGACGAATCCGTCCCGGTCCTTGTCGAACGGCCGGGAGGCGCGCTCCGGCTCGTCGTTGCGGGTCGACATCGCGCGCATCATCGAGAACGCCGCGATCGGCAGCGCCTCGATCATGCCCTCGACGCCGCCGCACACGGCGATGTCGGCGTCACCCATGACGATCTGCCGCCAGGCGTGGGCGATAGCCTCCGACCCCGACGAGCACGCCGAGACCGGCGTGATGACGCCCGCCCGGGCGCCCAGGTCGAGGCCGACGACCGCCGCCGCGCCGTTGGGCATGATCATCTGAACGGCCAGCGGCGAGACCTTGCGGGGGCCGCCCTCGTTCATCAGGTCGTAGGTTTCGACGATCTTCTCGCCGCCACCCAGACCGGTGCCGATGACGACCGTGAAGCGGTCCGGGTCCACCTCGGGAGCACCGATGGAGTCCCACATTCTGCGACCGAGGTACTTCGACATCCGCTGGACGTACGACATCCGTCGCATGTCCAACCGGCCCATGTGGTCGTCGACCGGATCGACAAGGTGCCCGCCGATTTTCACCGGAAGGTCCCACTTGGTGACGAACTCGTCCTCGAGAACCCGGATTCCGCTTTCGCCGGCCAGCAGGGCCTTCCACGTGCTGTCGATGTCAGCGCCGAGCGCCGTGGTCGCCTCGACGGCGGTCACCACGACGTTCGGGAAACCCCCGTTAGCAGTGGAAGGCTTGCTCACGAGTCCGAACCGAACTTCTCGCGCAGGGCGGCGGCAGCCTCGGGGTTCTCTTCCTCGAGCTTCTGGATGTAGGCCACGACGTCACCGACGGTGCGCAGACCGGCCAGGTCCTCGTCGGGGATCTTCACGCCGTACTTGTCCTCGGTCTGCACCGCGATCTCCACCATCGACAGCGAGTCGATGTCGAGGTCGTCGACGAAGGACTTCTCGGGGGTCACTTCGGACGGCTCGATACCGGTGACCTCTTCGATGATCTCGGCGAGACCGGCAATGATTTCTTCCTGGCTGGCGGCCACAGTGTGGCTCCCTTCGGTAATCGGTTGTGCTACTTGAGGTTTCGTACTCGGTGGTGCTTCCGGATGGGGCCGACCTAAAGTTCGGTCAGCCCGTCCAGATCTGCGGGTGTCTTGACGGCGTGCGTCGCGACGCCCCGAAGTTCGCGTTTGGCAATGCCGGTCAGAGTGCCCGCGGGCGGGAACTCGACGATTGCCGTGGTGTCGAGCTTTCGCATGGTCTCGGTGCACAGGTCCCAGCGCACCGGCCGGGTCATCTGCGCGACGAGCTTCTCCATCGCGTCGGCGCCCGAGGCCACCGGCTGTCCGTCGTAGTTCGACAGCAGCGTGGTGGTGGGGTCGGCGGGGGTGATCTTGGCGGC
Organism: Mycobacterium sp.; assembly: GCA_046330855.1. GTDB lineage: Bacteria > Actinomycetota > Actinomycetes > Mycobacteriales > Mycobacteriaceae > Mycobacterium. The sequence continues at coordinate 217,850 of JAXLRX010000004.1, read as the reverse complement.
GGCTTCCTCATAGCCCGCCAGCGCTGCGGCCATGAAGTGGGTGTGGAAGGCGCCGGCGGTGGCCAGCTGGCGGACGCGGGCCCTGGCCGGCGGATCCTCGGCCAGCTTCTCCAGCGCTGCGACGGAGCCGGCCGCGACGATCTGCCCCGCGGCGTTGCGGTTGGCCGGGATCAGTTCCAGGGCCTCCAGCCGGGCCAGCACCTCGGCCTCGTCGCCGCCCAGGACCGCCGCCATGCCGGTGGCCTCGGCTGCACAGGCCTTGGCCATCTCGGCGCCGCGGACGGAGGCGAGGGTGACCGCCTGGTCGGGGGAGATGACACCGGCCATGGCGTACGCGGCGATCTCGCCCACCGAATGACCGGCGACGACCGTGGTGGCGGGCAGACCGCGCTTGGCGAACTCGGCGTAGGCCAGCAGTGTGGTGGCGACCACCAGCGGCTGAGTCACGGCGGTGTCGGTGATCTCCTCGGCGGTGGCCGTGGTGCCCAGCCGGGCAAGGTCCAGGCCGCTGATGTCCGACCAGGTGCTGATGCGGTCGGCGGCGCCGGGCAACTCCAGCCACTCGGCGAGCATGCCGGGAGTCTGGGAGCCCTGTCCGGGCGCGAGCAACGCAATCACGTCTTTAAGAGAACACTGTGAACGCCGGTTTTCAGGGTGTAAAGGATTATGAACCTTGTCTTAGGTTTTTGTGGATTACCTACAAAATTGCCCGATGATGCGACGTCAGCGAGATATTCCCGCGATCTGACGGGTGTCGAGTGCCGGCTCAGGAACCCACCAGCGGCGGCGTGGGCGGCGTCACCGCGCCGTTTGCTCTGGTCTGCGGTGTGGCCGGTGTTACCGGCAGGTAGCCCAGCCGGCCGACCGTCGTTGCCACCCGAAGGATGTAGGCGTCCCGGGGCACGGTGGGATCACGGCCGGTGAAGTCGGTGATCCGCTTCAGTCGATAACGGACCGTATTTGGATGAACGAACAGTTTCCGGGCGCAGGCCTCAATGGCGCCGCCGCTGTCGAGATAGGCGTCGAGGGTCTCGGTCAGCACCGGGCCGGCGTCGGCCAGGGGCCGGGTGACCTCGTTGTAGAGGGCGGTCACCGCCGAGGTGTCGCCCATCAGCGCGCGCTCGGGCAGCAGTTCCCGGGCCGCGACCGGCCGCGGCGCCCCGCCCCAGCCGGCCACCGCGTTCATTCCCGAGATCGCCTCCGCGGCGCTGAGATGGGCGGCGGTGAGCATGGGGGCGGTCGGACCGATCACCACCGGCCCGTCGGAGAACGCGGTCAGCAGGTCGTTGAAGAAGCGGTCGGTGGGCGACAGTGGGCCGGAGATGATCGCGATCAGCCAGGTGCCGTGGACGTCGGCCAGCGCGGCGCGCTCGTGGCGCAGGGCGACGGCGCGGACGTCCTCGCCGGCCAGTTCCTCCCGGCCCGACGGCGGCGTGCCCACGACCACGGTGGCCGGGGCGGTGGTGTCCCAGTTCAGCGCGGCGGCGCGGGAGAGCAGTTCGGGTCCGGCATCCCCGCGCACCACCGCGTCGACGACGCTGGCCTCCATCCGGCTGTCCCAGGATCCGCGGGCCTCGGCCGCGTCGGCGTAGGCGCTGGCCGCGGCGAAGGCCAGATCCCGGCTGTAGCGCAGGATGCCGACGGTCAGCGCTGTCAGTTGCTCCTCGTTGCGGGCCACCATCGGGACGACTTCCTCGAAGAACTCCATCGTGACCCGCACCATGTCGACGGTCTGGGCCAGGGCGATGTGGCGGGTCAGATCCTTGGGCACCAGTTCGAAGGCCTGCGCGGTGTAGCCGACCTGGCTTTCCGGGTTGCGGACCCACTCGGCGAAGTTCACCACCGCTGCCTGCACCACCAGTTGCACGCTGGCGCGCTGGGAGGCCTCCAGGCGGGCGAAGAACGGCAGCCGTTGCTCCATGGTCTGGACGGCCTCGGTGGCCAGCCGCCCGGAGCGGCCTTTCAGCCGCCTCAGGGTGGCTTCCGGGATGTCCGCCAGCAGTTCCAGCGGAGAGCGGCGCTGTTCGACGACTGAGTTGTCGGGCACCACTAAAAGTTACGTCAGATTTTGGCGGTAAGCGCCAAAACGGCCGTCGAGTGAGCCGTCCGGCAGGCAAAGTGCGAGTGGACGCCTGCCTGGTGGCGCACTCGACGCTAGGCGACCCCGGAATCCGAGGTCTGCTCCGGGGCGGCCAGCACGTCGTCGATCCGGTACTCCCTGGCGGCGGCGATCGCGACGGATGGGTCGATCTCGCCGTCGCGGGCCAACGCCTCCAGCACGGCCACCACCACCGACTCGGCGTCGGTGTTGAAGTAGCGGCGGGCGGCGGGCCGGGTGTCGGAGAAGCCGAAGCCGTCGGTGCCCAGGGTGACGTAGGTGTTGGGCACCCACTGGCGGATCTGCTCGGGGACCGCGCGCATCCAGTCCGACACCGCCACCACCGGACCGGCGGTGCGGGCCAGCTGTTCGGTCACGAACGGTGTGCGCACCTGCCGATCGGGGTGACGCAGCCGCTCCTTCTCGACCTCCAGGCCGTCGCGGTGCATTTCGTTCCAGCTCGTCACCGACCACACGTCGGCGGCGACGTCCCAGCGCTCGGCCAGCATGGCGGCCGCCCGCAGGGCGTCCGGCATGGCCACCCCGGAGGCCAGGATCTGGGCGACGTTGCTGCGCTTCTCGGGTGCCGCGTGGAAGCGGTACATGCCCTTGAGCAGGTGCTCGACGTCGAGGTTCGCCGGCTCGGCGGGCTGGGCGTACGGCTCGTTGTAGATGGTGACGTAGAAGAACACGTTCTCCGGGTTCTCCCCGAACATCCGGGCCAGGCCGCTTTCGATGATGTAGGCCAGCTCGTAGGCGAACGCCGGGTCGTAGGCCACCACCGCCGGGTTGGTCGACGCCAGCAGCTGCGAATGGCCGTCGGCGTGCTGCAGGCCCTCGCCGGTCAGCGTGGTGCGGCCGGCCGTGGCGCCGAGCACGAAGCCACGGGCCATCTGGTCGGCCGCGGCCCAGAAGCTGTCGCCGGTGCGCTGGAAGCCGAACATCGAATAGAAGATGTAGACCGGGATCATCGGCTCGTTGTGGGTGGAGTACGAGGTGCCCACCGCGGCGAACGAGGCGCAGGAGCCCGCCTCGTTGATGCCCTCGTGCAGGATCTGGCCGGTTTCGCTCTCCTTATAGGCCAGCATCAGCTGCGCGTCGACGGCGGTGTACAGCTGGCCGTTGCGGTTGTAGATCTTCAGCGTCGGGAACCACGAGTCCATGCCGAAGGTGCGGGCCTCGTCGGGGATGATCGGCACGATCCGCTTGCCGATGTTGGTGTCGCGCAGCAGTTCTTTGAACACCCGGACGGTCGCCATCGTGGTGGCGACCTCCTGGTTGCCCGAGCCGCCCTTGAGCGGCTTGTAGATCTCCCGCGGCGGCAGGGTGAGCGGCTTGGCGCTGTTGCGCCGCTGCGGGACGAACCCGCCCAGGGCGGTGCGGCGGTCCAGCAGGTAGCGGATCTCCGGCGCTTCGGGCCCGGGGTGGTAGTACGGCGGGAGGTAGGGGTTCTCCTCGAGCTGGGCGTCGGTGATCGGGATGCGGATCGCGTCGCGGAAGTCCTTGAGGTCCTGCAGCGCAAGCTTTTTCATCTGGTGGGTGGCGTTGCGGCCCTGGAAGTGCGCGCCCAGCGTGTAGCCCTTGATGGTGTGGGCCAGGATCACCGTCGGCTGGCCCTTGTGCTCCGTCGCGGCCCGGTAGGCGGCGTAGACCTTGCGGTAGTCGTGGCCGCCGCGCTTGAGGTTCCAGATGTCGGCGTCGGAGATGTTCGCCACCAGGGCCTTGGTGCGCGGGTCGCGGCCGAAGAAGTGCTCGCGCACGTAGGCGCCGTTGTTGGCGCGGTAGGTCTGGTAGTCGCCGTCGGGGGTGGTGTTCATCAGGTTCACCAGGGCGCCGTCCTTGTCGGCGTGCAGCAGGGCGTCCCACTCCCGGCCCCAGACCACCTTGATGACGTTCCAGCCGGCGCCGCGGAAGAACGACTCCAGCTCCTGGATGATCTTGCCGTTGCCGCGCACCGGGCCGTCGAGGCGCTGCAGGTTGCAGTTGATGACGAAGGTCAGGTTGTCCAGCGCCTCGTTGGCCGCCACCTGGATCAGCCCGCGGCTCTCCGGCTCGTCCATTTCGCCGTCGCCCAGGAACGCCCAGACGTGCTGATCCGAGGTGTCCTTGGTGCCGCGGTCGTGCAGGTAGTGGTTGAACCGGGCCTGGTAGATCGCGTTCATGGGGCCCAGGCCCATCGATACCGTCGGGAACTGCCAGAACTCCGGCATCAGCCGCGGATGCGGGTAGGACGGCAGGCCGCCGCCCGGGTGGCTGTGCTCCTGGCGGAAGCCGTCGAGCTGGTCCGCGGACAGCCGGCCCTCCAGGAAGGCGCGGGCGTAGATGCCGGGGGAGGCGTGGCCCTGGATGAACACCTGGTCGCCGCCGCCGGGGTGGGAGCTGCCGCGGAAGAAGTGGTTGAAGCCCACCTCGTATAGCGCCGCCGACGAGGCGTACGTCGAGATGTGGCCGCCCACGCCCACGCCCGGCCGCTGGGCCCGGTGCACCATGATCGCGGCGTTCCAGCGGATCCAGCGGCGATAGCGCCGCTCGACGTCCTCGTCGCCGGGGAACCAGGGCTCCAGCTCGGTGGGGATGGTGTTGACGTAATCGGTCGACGTGAGGGCGGGGATGGCGACCCGCTGTTCACCGGCGCGCTCGAGCAGGCGCAGCATCAGGTAGCGGGCGCGGGCCGGGCCGGAGCGGGCCAGCAGATCATCGAACGACTCCAGCCACTCCTCGGTCTCGTCGGCGTCGATATCGGGCAGATACGACGCGACCCCCTCCCGGATGACCCGAACCCGGTCGGATTCGATTGGGCTACCGGGCCTTTGGGTCCGTTGATCGCGCGCGAACTCGGTCGTCACTTCCACTCCTCGTGGGCTGGCGCAGGGCGGGGGTCGGTACGGGTCCTATCGTGCCGCACTCGCGTCGCTGACGGCGCAGAGTGAACAAGAGGGAACGAGGGAAATTCCCGCACCGCGCGCGGAGCTCGGCCAAGGCGGTAACGTCTGCACCCGTGCTGAGCGGAAACCCGCGCGGGGTGCGCGTCGCCGGACTGCTCGCGGCGGGCGCCGCGGCGCTGTCGATGGCGACGGTGTCCTGCACGAGCGTGACGGGCGGCGACGCGACGGTGAACGCCGGCGAGGCGCCGGCCTACCGGACGTCGGTCTCGCTGTCGTCGTCGTCGGCGGCGGCCACCTCCAGCTCCCGGGAGTCCGAACGCCAGGCGTCGTTGACCACCCAGGCCGTCCACGACACCTGCGAAACCCTCTCGACCACCAGTGCCGATGCCGTCGACGCGCTGAACGCCTATGTCGACGCCTTCAACAAGAAGGGCGCGGACGTGGCCAAGACCGAGGGCCCCGCGGTCGACGGCCTCAACCAGAGCGCCGACGCGGTGGAATCCAGCATCGGCGACGCCGTCCCCGACGAGGTGAAGAGGGCGTTCAAGGCCTGGATCGACGGCGCCCGGGCCGTCGCGGACGCGATCATGGGCAAGGCCGATCCGGAGCAGTTCAACAAGGTCGTCGGTGAGCTCAACGACGCCCGCTCGTCGGCGTTGGGGCTGTGTGACGCCACGTACTGAAAGAAACCGACGGTAAGGACGATGACCAGGTGCGGCGTGCGACTATTAGGCGCACAACAGAGAGAAGGAGGTCCCCACAGTGGTCGCCGCGGATGACAGCGGTCGCAACTATGCCCAGAGGCTGGGCATCCACCACGATCAGATCGTCCAGGAGCTGGGCTGGGACGAAGACACCGACGACGACATCCGCGCCGATGTCGAGGATGCCTGCGGCAGCGACCTTCTCGACGAGGACGCAGACGAGGTCATCGATGTGGTGCTGCTGTGGTGGCGTGACGAGGACGGCGATCTGGTGGACCGGCTGATGGACGCCATCGCGCCGCTGGCCGACGACGGAGTCGTGTGGGTGCTGACGCCGAAAACGGGCAAACCGGGGCACGTGCAGCCCGCCGAGATCGCCGAGGCCGCACCGACGGCGGGGCTGATGCAGACCTCATCGGCGAACCTGGGCGACTGGATCGGGAGCCGGCTGGTGCAACCGAAATCCAAAGCGGCCGGGAGGCGTTCGTGACGCTGGAGGTCGGGGCCGAGGCGCCGGACTTCACGCTGAAGGACCAGAACGGCCAGCCCGTCACCCTCAGTGAATTCCGCGGACGCAAGAACGTGCTGCTGGTGTTCTTCCCGTTGGCCTTCACCGGCATCTGCCAGGGCGAGCTCGACGAGGTGCGCGACAACCTGCCCACCTACGACAACGACGACACCGCGACGCTGGCGATCTCCGTCGGCCCGCCGCCCACGCACAAGATCTGGGCCACCGAGAGCGGGTTCACCTTCCCGGTGCTGTCGGACTTCTGGCCGCACGGCGCGGTCGCGCAGGCCTACGGGGTGTTCAACGACGACGCCGGCTTCTCCAACCGCGGCACCTTCGTGATCGACCGCTCCGGTGTGGTCCGGTTCGCCGAATGCAAGGAGCCCGGCGAGGCGCGCGACCAGCGGGTGTGGACCGACGCCCTGGCGGCGCTGGCCGACTGAGGAATTTCCGCAGCGGAGGCCCGGCCGGGTACCCTCCCCGATGGCATGGGTACCGCCCGTGTTCGTTTCCCGGGCGTGTAGCTCAGTGGTAGAGCTCTGGTTTTACACACCAGCGGTCGGGGGTTCGAAACCCTCCGCGCCCACTTTTCGTGGAGCCCGGTGGCGCGCCTACGGGCACGCCACGGCGATCTCGAAGTACAGCCCGGTGCTGTGTTGGTTGGCTGTGGTTCCCGTGGCATACCCGGACACGACGTAGGTGTTCCCCGTCTTGTGGACCGTGCCCGGGGCGGGCGCCGGCCCGCCGTTGATGACGTCCTCGCCGTCGTTGAACAGCGCGTAATAAATGCCGCCTCTGTTGCCGAGGTCGACGTACTTGAGGCTGGATTCGTCCAGGGAGAGGCCGATTTCCACGCCGTTGGCGTCCGGATCGCCGATCTTGATCCGGTAGGTGTCGTCACGGGTGTCGCACGTGACGGGTCCCTGAATGTGCTGAGGCTCCCGGTCCAGTCCGGTGGTGAAGCGGAACTCTCCGGGCGCAAGGGTCGGCGAATCGTCGGCCGTGTTTGCTGCGCCGGCTGATTTGGAGATCGCCGCAGCCTTGCCTTCCGTCGATACCGCCCGCGCATTCGTCGTCTCGATCTGGTAGGCGGCGATCAAAACGGTGCAGGTCAGCGCTGAAGCAAGCAGCCGCCCACGGGTTCGCACAGTGGATAGTATGCCTGCGCCGCCGACGGGACCGCCACGCCGGTATGTGTAAGCGGCACCACACTGTGACTTCGCTGTGACCCAATCGTGTCGGGCGGCGCCGGCTAGGTGTACCGGCGGATGTTGTAGATCGGGGCGTTGTCCATGGCCACGACGGCGACCGGCACCCCGTAGGTGGATGCGTGGACGATCTTGCCGTTGCCCACATACAGAGCGACGTGTGAGGCATCGGAGTAGTAGGTGATCACGTCGCCGATTTGGATCTGGCGTCGCGATACCGGCCGCCCCCCGTCGGCCAGCAGCTGGCTTGAGTGCGGGAGCTGAAGCCCGGCCTGCTCGAAAGACCACACCACCAGGCCCGAGCAGTCGAAGGCGTGCGGCCCGGCCGCGGCCCACACGTAGGGATCGCCCAGCCGGGTGAGCGCGGCCCGTACCGCGAGTGCGCCGGCGCGGCTGCCGGACGGAATCGTGGCCAGCGCGGTGGGCGCACTGTGTTCGTGGAGTTGGGCGGGCTCGGCGGTATGGACGGCGGCGACCATCTGCGGCTGCCAGCCTTCGGCTTGGCCGGTGTGAGCAGGGGAGAAGGCGAGGGTCGCCGGAATGGCAAGCGCCACGGCAATACGCGCGATGAAGCGTCCAGGACGTGCCAACGTGGCCTCCGGTCAGGTCTCGGCGCGTATGCGCGATCGTTACGTGACCGTGATGTCGGCGGATCTGACGGCAGCGTTACATTCGGGCGCGGCAGGATGGGGCCGCGGCAGGCGGATGCATGTGTGTGAAGAAGACTGCGACCAGAGAAATGGGCCCCGGTCCCGTACGAGGGGGGAGAACGGGACCGAGGCCGCTACCGATACAACGTCTGACTTGCTCTCCGGGGTTCCTATCCGGATTACCCAATAATTTCACACACGATCGAGATTTTTTCAATCACTTTTTGCTCGCCCGGCCGTCGAGCACTTCAGGGTGGCAGTCCCGCCCGAGAGCCGAGGACCCTATCCAGGCAGAAGGCGTCTTCCCGCCACAAGAAGTGGGCCGGCGGCGCTGGAGCTGCGGTGCCGGCCCACTTGATCAACTTCGGGGATCAGGCTGGGTTGAGCAGTCGCCGTTCCAGCAGTGAGCTGTCCTTGAACTGGTGCAGGCTCTTGGCGGCGGCCAGGACGGTGAGGTCGGCCAACGGTTCGACGATGATCACGGTCATGTAGGCCGCGCCGAATGCCGCGATGCTCTGCACGGTCTGGCCGGTGAAGCCCTGGCCGTAGAGCGCCCAGAAGCCCACCCAGGTGACGATGCCCGCTTGATAGGTGGTCGACAGCGCGAGGGCCTGCCGATACCGCAACTGGACGTACGGGGTGTTCGGGGCGATCACCCGCCCGGCCACGTACTGCAGACCGAACAGCGGCACCAACAAGGTGGTGACGTTCATGCCGTATTGCGGCAGGTCGAAGGGCGCGAAGAACAGCCCCTGCAGCAGCAGGCCGGCCGCCAACCCGATCGCTGCCGGCGCCATCCCGAACAGCAGGAACAACGTCGACCCGAGGATCAGGTGCACTTCGGAAATGCCCACGGGCACATGGGGGAACACCTGGAAGAAGGTGAACACCAGTGCGGTGGTGGCAAGGCTGCGGGCCAACGCCGGGAAGACTCCCCGCTCTTTGACCAACTGCCAGGCTGCCCGCAACGCATACAGGCCGGCACCGCCGGCGGTGACATAGCTCAGGATGATCTTGGGACCTTCGACGATCCCGGGTTCGATATGCACGTTGTCTCCCTTCGGGACGAAACCGATGACCCATCGCCCACGAACGCACCCACCCTTCGGCTGCGCGCCCATTCCGCGAGGCGATGTGCCGCCAGGTGCGGCGCACCCGGCGCGACTGGCAGGTCTTCGGACTCGCAGGCCCACACCCTCTCGGATGTACCTACTAGCTGCCGCTTCCCAGCCCCCTCCGGGGCCAGTGCCGGTGACAACGTTCGTTCCTGCATACCGCTGCGGGACAGTCCCGGATTCCCACCGGGTTCCCTCTCGCGCTGCGCTGATTGCTCACACCGCTCGATTCCTCAACGGATCCGAGGATCGCTGAGGAAAACCAACCGCATCGTGGACACTAACAGCCGGGTTCACCCGGCCGCCCACTTCAACAATGACAGTGATAGACGCGGTTATGCGTGCCGATTTCGTTTCGCGGCTAGTGCCCACGGTGAGACCCAGCCCCTAGTGAGATTGGAGGTTCTTGGGGAGACGCACCGCGGTCTGTGCGGTGTGAATACCGGTTATTCGCCAGCGCCCGGTTGGGGGGCGAGGCGGGCGTTCCACTTGTCTTCGATGCGGCCGTATTTCCAGACCAGCAGGGCCGCCGCCCAGGTGAGGACGAACAGACCGACGATGAGGAACCCGATGGTGTTGAGGTCGATGCCGCCGATCCAGTCCCAGAAGCCGCCGGTCCAGCCGAACTGGTCGGCGAGCAAGCCGAGCAATTCGATGGTGCCGATGATCAGGGCGACGGCCACCGACAGGCCGGTGATGACGATGTTGTAGTAGACCTTGCGCACCGGTTGGGAGAACGCCCAGCCGTAGGCGAAGTTCATGAACGAGCCGTCCAGGGTGTCCAGCAGACTCATGCCGGCGGCGAAGAGGACCGGCAGGCACAAGATCGCATACCAGGGCAGGCCGGCGGCGGCGCTGGTGCCGGCCAGGACGAGCAGAGCGATCTCAGTGGCGGTGTCGAAGCCCAGACCGAACAGGATTCCCAGGGGGTACATCTGCCAGGACTTGCTGATCGAGCGGGTGAACCGGCCCAGGAGCCGGTTGAGGAAGCCACGGCTGTCGAGGTGGTGTTCGAGGGCGGCCTCGTCGTAGTGGCCCTGGCGCATCCTGGCGAAGACCTGCAGGATCCCGATGAGGATCACGATGTTGATGATCGCGATCAGATACAGGAACAACCCGGAGACCGTGGTCCCGATCAGGCCGGTGTAGTGGTGCAGTGTCGAGGAGTCGTCCTGCACGGGTCCGACGACGGCCTTGACTCCAGCCGAAAGCAGCAGCGCAAGGACGAATACCACCGTCGAATGTCCCAGGGAGAAAAAGAAACCCACGCCAAGGGGGCGCTGACCGTCGTTCATCAGCTTGCGGGTGGTGTTGTCGATCGCGGCGATGTGGTCGGCGTCGAAAGCATGCCGCATTCCCAGGGTGTAGGCGGTCAACCCGACTCCGACTCCCAAGGCTTTGTCGCCCAGGCTGAAGTGCTGCGGGGCCACGACGAACACCAGGGTGATCCAGCCGATCAGGTGCAGGGCGGTGATCACCGCGGCCATCGCGCCCAGTCGCCGCCACTCCTGCCCGGTCAAGGCGGCGCGCATCCGCGCCGGCCACGGACTGGTGCGGTCCACGACTGTGGTTGTCATACCCGATCACCCTTCTGCGCCGCTGTTCTGGCGACAGGTGCAACCTAGGCCTCACCCGGGTGGTGCTGCAAGCGATTCGCAACAACTCTTTGGCGAGTTGGCCGCCACTCCTGAGTGCAGCCGGGGCAGTGGGACGGTCGTGGCTCCACCCGGCCTCGGCGCGTACGCCGCAAGCGCGTGCCGTAATCGCACGTATGTTCGATTGACGCGGGAACGGATCGGGGAAGTTCAGCCGGGGAGTTCGGCCGGCGCCGCTGCCATCCGCTGCACCAACGCGGCGTATTCCGGCGCGGCCTCGGGCGTGCAGACGGCCGGGAGCATGACCGTGAAGACATCCGCCAGCCGCGCCGTGATGTCCTCGCCGGTGGCGTCGCAGTGCTGATGAGTGCCGAGTACCGCTACCCACAGGGTGTTCCCGACCTGCTCCGAATCGAGGTCGGCACGGAGGTCACCGTCGGTGATCGCGGCGTGGGCCACCGTGGTGAACAGTTCGCGATGCTGCTTGAAGCCCTCCGTGGCGGTGCTGATCTGACCCAGGCCGCCGCGCAGCTGGATCCCGACCCGCAACAGGCTGACGCGTCTGGACAGGGCGGCGATCTCGAAAACGGTCCGGATCAGGTTTCCCAGCGCCCCTCCCGAGGGGTCGGCAAGGATCTCCCGGCTCGTGGTCTGCAGCATCGCATCGGCCTCCTCGATGATTGCTGCCGCCACCGACTCCCGGTTTGTGAAGTGGTAGTAGAAGGCGCCCTTGCTGACGCCGGTGGCCGTGATCAGATCGGCCAGCGAAGCGTTGCGGTAGCCGACCGAATCGAAGAGCTCCACCGCCACGTCCAGGATCATCCTGCGGGTTGCCTCGGCCCGAGCCTGCATCTCAACCACCCCCAAAATGCGACGCACCTCTTTGCGTCCTCGGCTTTCCGGCTCCCAACCTTAGCGAGGCAGTGCCACAATGAGGTCCTTTGGGGCCGCGAGTCACTCGGCTTCCAGGCGTACGGGGGTTAGCTGATGAGCGACACCGACGGCATCCCGGCAGATGTCGCGGAGCGCATTCTCGATGCGGCGCGGGCCGAGTTGGTCGCCTCGGGGATCGACCGGTTCAGGATCGAGGGCGTCGCCCGTCGTGCGGGCGTCGACCAGGACGTGATTCTCGCGCGGTGGCACGACCGCCGGGTTCTGTTGATCGCCGCCCTGTCCCGTGTCAAGTCGTCAGAGTGGACCCGCGACACCGGAAGCCTCTACACCGACCTCCACGTCGTGTCATCGCTGGTGATGGAGAGCTCCCGGACCGCGCCGGACCGGGCCCTGTTCCGCAGGATTCTGCCCGGCGACGACGTCGACCTCACCGAGATCACCTCGGACCTGTGGCACTCCCGATTCCGCGACGGCGCCTCCATCCTGCAGCGGCCCGTCGAGCGTGGTCAGCTACGTGACGGCCTGAACCTCGAAGACGCGTTCCGGATGTTCGTCGCCGCGATGTACTCCGACGTGATCTTCGACGATGCACCCGTTCGTCCCGACTACGCCGAACAGGTGCTCGACGTCTTCCTGCACGGCGTGCTGGGCGCGACGGGGGACCGCCGATGGGCCGACGTCGACGATCTGCTCCACCCTGCCGAGTCGGCCGATGTGCCGGCCGCCGACGAGGCCGTGGAGGCTGCCCGGCGCGTCGTTGTGCTGATGCGGTTGTGGGCCGACGCGCTCGCGGATCCGGTCGTCCTCTACGAGGCGATTCGCGACGACACGGGCCAGGTCATCGATTTCGTCTGCCGCGACCTCAACCGGGCCGCGTGTGAGGAGGTCGGCCTGAGCCGCTCTGAACTGCTGGGCCGCACCGTGGTCGAGGTGCTGCCGGTGTTCAAGGAGTCCGGCCTGATGGAGCATTACGCCGAATGTCTGGAGAGCGGAACACCGCTGGTGCTCAACAACTTCGGATACCTGCACTTCGACGAGGAGCGCCAACTGGACATCCGCGCCACGTCAGCCGCCGCGGAAATGATCACGGTCACCTGGCGCGACGTCACCGACCGCTTCAGGGCGGCGCAAACGGATCAGCGCTACCGCAAGCTGATGGATTTCTCCGCTGTTCCGGCGGCCCTGGCCACTCCCGACGGCCGGCTGGTGGTGGTCAACCAGGCGCTGGCCTCGATGCTGGGCTACGACATCGACACCCTGCTGAGCATGACCTGGCAGGATTTGACGGCCCCGGAAATGGTCCCCGAGGAACTCCAGCGCGTCGCCGACATCCTGGGGGGTCGGAGCGACTCCTATCGCTGCGTCAAGCAGTATGTGCATGCGGACGGCCAACGGGTCTGGGGCGATCTGTCCGTGAGCTGTATCCGGCGGCCCGACGGCGAGGTGGAGAACCTCATCGCGCAGGTCGTCGACATCACCGAGTTCAGGAAGGCGGCAGGCAGTGAATAACGGGGGAGAGTTCCCGCCCGGGCATGCGCCGCTGCCGGTGAAGGACATCGGCCGTCTGCTGGTGCGCTGCGCGGACCGACCCGGCCTGGTGGCCGCCGTCACGGGCTTCCTGGCCGAAGCGGGCGCGAACATCATCTCGCTGGATCAACACTCCACCCAGCAGACCGGTGGAATCTTCATGCAGCGCACCATCTTCCACCTGCCGGGCCTCACCGCCGCGCGGGCCGATCTGGAACGTGATTTCGTCGCCCGGGTGGCTGAGCGGTTCGGAATCGACTTCCGGCTGACCGAGGCCGCCAAGCCCAAGCGCGTCGCCCTGATGGCCTCCACCGAGGATCACTGCCTGCTGGACCTGTTGTGGCGCAACAGCCGCGGCGAACTGGACATGTCGATCGTCATGGTGGTCGCCAACCATCCCGACCTCGCCGACCAGGTTCGGCCGTTCGGGGTGCCGTTCATTCACGTTCCGGCCACCAAGGACATCCGGGCCGAGGCCGAGCAGCGTCAGTTGGATCTGATGCGCGGCAACGTCGACCTGGTGGTGCTGGCGCGCTATATGCAGATCCTGTCGCAGCGCTTCCTCGATGAGATCGATTGCCCGCTGATCAACATCCACCATTCGTTCCTGCCGGCGTTCATCGGTGCGGCGCCGTACCGGCGGGCCAAGGAACGCGGTGTGAAACTGGTTGGCGCCACGGCCCATTACGTCACCGCGGACCTCGACGAGGGGCCGATCATCGAGCAGGACGTGGTCCGGGTGGACCACCGTCACAGCGTCGAGGACCTGGTGCGACTGGGCGCCGACGTCGAACGGGCCGTGCTGTCGCGCGCGGTGCAATGGCACTGTGAGGACCGGGTGATCCGCTACGGCAATCAGACCGTGGTCTTCTGACCTACGGTGATTGACCTCAGGCGTTCGCTCCCGGCCGGGATCGGCCTGGGATTCCTCGGCGACGTGTTGCTGAGCGATCCCCGCCGCGGCCACCCGGTGGCGGGATTCGGCTGGTGCGCAACGGGTCTCGAGGAGCTGACTTACCGCGACAGCCGCCCGGCCGGTGCGGTGCACGCCGCCGTGCTGATAGGCGCCGTCACCTGCCTGGCGGCGACGGCCCAGCATCGCGTTCCGCGCGGATGGCTGCGGACCGCGCTGACGGCGATGGCGACCTGGGTGGCTTTGGGCGGAACGACGCTGGCCCGGACCGGCTCCCGGATGGCCGATCTGCTCGACGCGGGTGACCTCGACGGGGCCCGGGACCTGCTGCCGTCGCTGTGCGGGCGGGATCCCTCCGTGCTGGACACCGCCGGCCTGGCCCGCGCGGCATGTGAGTCGGTGGCCGAGAACACCTCCGATGCCCAGGTGGCGCCGTTGCTGTGGGCCGCGGCCGGCGGCGTGCCCGGGGTGCTGGCCTACCGCGCCGTCAACACCCTGGACGCGATGATCGGCAACCGGTCCGCCCGCTACGCCCGATTCGGTTGGGCGGCAGCGCGGTTGGACGACCTCGCCAACTACGTCCCGGCCCGATTGACCGGCGCCCTGGTGCTGGCGTGCGCGCCGCTCGCCGGCGGTTCACCCGTCGGGGCGGCGCGGGCCTGGCACCGGGACGCGGCGCGTCATCCCAGCCCCAACGCCGGGATCCCCGAAGCGACGTTCGCCGGCGCGCTCGGCGTGCGGCTCGGCGGCCCGACCCAGTACCGCTATCAGCTGGAGATCCGGCCCTCACTGGGCGAGGGTCCCGCCCCGGTCGTCGCCGACCTGCGGCGTGCGGTGCGGCTGTCCCGGCTGGTGCAGGCCGCCGCGCTCCTGGTTGCCCTGGCGGTCGGCGGCGTGGTTCAGCGGCGCCGGCCGTAACGGTCGGCCAGCTTGTCCTCGGTGGACATCGGCGCGGACGACGCCTCGTGTGCGGCCTTGCGCGCCGCTTCGGCGCGCCGGGTCCGGATCTCGGTGTAGGTGAAGTAGCCCAGGCCGAGGGGGGCCAGGATGCCGAAGGCGATCCACTGGATGCCGTAGGACAGGAAGGGCCCGGCGTCGAGCTGGGGCAGCGGGACGGCCTCCAGCCCGCCGGGCTGGTTCTCGACCAGCTGCAGATACGACCCCGCCAGCGGGGTCTTGACGAGACCGGCGATCTGCCGGGTGTCGATGACGTACACCTGCTGGTAGCCGCCCGCGTTCAACGGCTGCTTGTCGCCGGCGGTTTCGGAATCGCGCAGCCGCGCGGTGATGGTCACCGTTCCCGGCGGCGGGGTCTGGATGGGCGGAACGTCGGTGCCGTGCTCGGGATGCACGAACCCGCGGCTCACCAACACCGTCGGGCCACCGTCGACGGCGAAGGCGTTGAGCACCTCGTAGGCCGGTGAGCCGCCGATCACCCGCAGCCGCTCGAGCACCTGGGTGTCGGGCAGGTAGCGGCCGGTTGCGGTGACACGCCGCCACTGCACATCGGGTGCCGACGAATCCTGTTTGGGCAGAAGCGAAGTCACCGGAACGGGATCGGCCGACAGGGAGGCCTCGATCTGGTTGTTCTCCCGCGAGGTCTTGGTGTTCTTGCCCAGCTGCCAGGGCGCGAGCACCGTCAGGCACAGGTAGGCGAACGCCACCACCACCAGGGCCAGGGCGACCCAGCCGGGACGCAACAGGAACGACAGGCGCCGCATCAGTTCGCCTCCGCCAGGCGCTCGTCGACCCAGGCGTGCAGCCCGGGCAGCGCGGCGTCGATCACCTCGAAGGCCGTCACGAAGTCGGCATGGGCGCCGTAGTACGGGTCCTCGACGTCGGGCACATGGGCGCCCGAGCGCGGATCGAAGGACCGCAGCATGCGCAGCCGGTCGCGGTCCACCCCCAGGTCGTCGAGGATCCGAAGGTGGTTGCGGCCCAGTGCCACCACCAGATCGGCGGAGAGATGGTCGTCGTTCACCTGAGCCGCGCGGTGGCCGGTCGGATATCCGCGGTCCCGCAGCACGCGGACCGCCCGGTCGTCGGCGCCGGAGCCGACGTGCCAGCCGCCGGTGCCGGCGCTGCTCACCCGGACCACGTCGGCCAGCCCCCGTTCGGCGATCTGGTGGGCGAACATCTTCTCGGCCATCGGGGAGCGGCAGATGTTGCCCGAGCAGACGAACGTCACGTGCAGCAGGGCGTCCCGGGGGTCAGACACCGAGCACCTCCCGAAGTTCGGCGACCGTCGCGACGTGGGCCGCGGGCGCGGCGGCCGAGGGCGTCCGGAAGTCGGACCGTCCGTAACCCCAGCCGACGACCACGGTCGCGATGCCGTGCGCGGCGGCGCCCTCGACGTCATGGGCGCGGTCGCCCACCATCAGGACGCGTTCGGGCAGCGGGACGAGTTGCTGCAGCGCATGGGCGACGACGTCGGCTTTGGTGGCACGGGCGCCGTCGAGGCTGGCTCCGGCGATGACCTCGAACTCCCCGGCGATGCCGAAGTGCTCGAGGATGCGCCGGGCGGTGGGTTCGGCTTTGGAGGTGGCGATGGCCAGGCGGACACCGGCCGCGCGCAGGTCGGCCAGCAGGCCGGGGACGCCGTCGTAGAGGGTGTTCATCGACCAGCCCTGGCGGGTGTAGTCGGCCCGGTAGGCGGCCACCGCGTCGTCCACCCGGTCGCCCAGGCCGAGCGCCGCCAGGGTGTGGTGCATGGGCGGCCCGACGATCCAGTCGGCCAGGTCACCGTCGGGAACCTCGGCGTCGACGGCCCCCAGCGCGTGCCGGAAGCTGGCCACGATGCCCGGTGCGGAATCGGTCAGCGTGCCGTCGAGATCGAAGATCACCAACTGCGGTCGGATGCCGGCGGCGAGGGACGTCACGGCTTCATTGTCCCCGACGGGGGTGAGGGGAGGGCCGACTACTGTGCTGTACGTGAGCGAGTGGGCGCCAGGGCAGACGGTGCGCCCCGGCTCGCGCTACCACGGGGACCAGGCCGTCGCCCCCGGCATGCTGGACTTCGCCGTCAACGTCCGCCACGCCGCGCCGCCGGCCTGGCTGCAGCGGCGGCTCGCCGCGCGCCTGACCGATCTGGCCTCCTATCCGAGTGCCGCCGACCACGACGCCGCGGTGCGCGCGGTCGCCGAGAGGCATGGTGTGCCCCGGGACCAGGTGCTGCTGCTGGCCGGCGGCTCGGAGGGATTCGCGCTGCTGCCGGCACTGACGCCGACACGGGCCGCGCTGATCGCCCCGTCCTTCACCGAACCCGAGGCGGTGCTGACCGCCGCCGGGGTGGCGGTGGACCACGTCGTGCTGCCCCCGCCGTTCGGGCTGGACGGTGCGGCAGTCCCGGAGGCTGCCGACCTGGTGGTGCTCGGCAACCCGACCAATCCGACCGGGGTGCTGCACGCGAAGGAGGGGGTGCTGGCACTGCGCCGGCCGGGCCGGGTGGTGGTGGTCGACGAAGCCTTCGCCGACGCGGCGCCCGACGAGGACCAGTCCGTGGCGGGTCAGGCGCAGCCGGATGTGCTGGTGCTGCGCAGCCTCACCAAGACGTGGGCGCTGGCGGGCCTGCGGGTCGGCTACGCACTGGGTGACCCGGAACTGTTGGCGCGGTTGGGCGCTCGGCGGCCGCACTGGCCGCTGGGCACACTGCAACTGGAGGCGATCACCGCCTGCTGCGCCCCGGCGGCCGTCGCCGAGGCGCGTGAACACGCTGGCGAGATTGCGGCCATGCGGGCCGACATGGTGGCCGGGCTGAGAGCGCTGGGCCTGGACGTGGCCGATGGCGTCGCCCCGTTCGTGCTCTTCGCGGTGCCCGACGCGGCTCTGATGCGGAAACGTCTGGCGGCCAACGGGATCGCCGTCCGGCGATGTGACACGTTCGTCGGCCTGGGGGAGGGTTACCTGCGGGCGGCGGTGCGCCCGGAGTGGCCGGTACTGGTGGCCGCGGTGGCGGAGGCGTTGCGATGAGTGTGCGGCTCGGTGATGTGATCGACGTCCTCGACGAGGCCTACCCTCCGCATCTGGCGCACGACTGGGACTCCGTCGGTCTGGTGTGCGGAGACCCCGACGAGCCCGTCGACTCCGTCACCGTCGCGGTGGACGCCACCGCCGCGGTGGTCGACAGCGTCGGCGAGCGCGGGCTGCTGCTGGCCCACCATCCGCTGCTGTTGCGCGGGGTGGACACCGTGGCGGCCAGCACCCCCAAGGGCGCGTTGCTCCACCGCCTGATCCGTTCCGGCGCAGCGCTGTTCACCGCCCACACCAACGCCGATTCCGCGCGTCCCGGGGTGTCCGACGCGCTCGCCGCGGTCCTCGGCCTGACCGTGGAGGACGTGCTCGACCCCGCCGCCGGCGCCCCGGCGACGGACAAGTGGGTGATCTTCACACCGCCTGACGCCGCCGAAGCCCTGCGCACGGCGCTGTTCGCGGTCGGGGCGGGCCACATCGGCGACTACTCGCACTGCAGCTGGAGCGTGACCGGGGATGCGCAGTTCCTGGCCGGCGCCGGCGCGCATCCGGTGATCGGCGCCGTCGGCGCGGTGGAACGGCTGGAGGAGACCCGGGTCGAGGTGGTCGCGCCGGCCCGCATCCGGGCCCGCATGCTCGCGGCCATCCGAGCGGTGCACCCCTACGAGGAGCCGGCGATCGACGTGTACGGCCGGGCGGTGTTGCCCGAAGGGCTGGGCATCGGCCGGATCGGGACACTGGCTGAGCCGCAGCGGTTCACCGACTTCGTCGCCCGGGCGAATGCCGTTCTGCCGCAGACCAGTTGGGGTGTGCGCGCCGCCGGTGACCCGGACGCCGTGGTCTCCCGGGTTGCGGTGTGCGGCGGGTCCGGCGACTCTCTGCTCTCGGCGGCCCGGGCCGCGGGCGTGCAGGCCTACCTGACGGCCGACCTGCGCCACCATCCCGCCGACGAGCACCGGCGCGCGAGCGACGTCGGCCTGGTCGACGTCGCGCACTGGGCCAGCGAGTACCCGTGGTGCCACCAGGCCGCCGGTCTGCTGCGGGCGCGGTTCTCCGATGCGCTGCCGGTCACGGTGTCCGGCCTGCGCACCGATCCCTGGAACATCGAGATTGAGGATAGGGCTGTCCATGAAAGCTGATCTGGCACAGCAGCGTTCGCTGCTGGAGCTGGCCGAGTTGGACGCTGAGTTGGGGCGCCTGGCGCACCGCGCGTCGCACCTGCCCGAGCAGCAGCGCTACGACGAGCTGCAGGCCTCCCAGCGCGCCGCTGCCGACCGGCTGGCTGCCGTCGCCATCGTCCTGGAGGATCTCGACGCCCAGGTGGCCAAACTGGAGTCCGAGGTGGACGCGGTGCGCAAGCGCGAGGACCGCGACCGCGGACTGCTGAACTCCGGGTCGGTCAGCGATCCCAAGCAGCTCGAGGAGTTGCAGCATGAGCTGGGCACCCTGGAGCGCCGACAGGCCAGCCTGGAGGACACGCTGCTCGAGGTGATGGAGCGCCGCGAGCAGGTGGCCGCGGACCAGGATCGCGAACAGGCGGCCGTCGACACGCTCGACCGGGATCTGAGCGCCGCCCGCCAGGCCCGTGACGAGGCCCTGGCCGAGGTGGAGCAGGCCCGCACCGAACGCGCCGGCCGCCGGGCCGGAGTGGCCGGTGTCCTGGACGCCGAGCTGCTGAACCTCTATGAGCGGCAACGCAAGAACTCCGGGATCGGCGCCGGGCGGCTGCTGGGTGTGCGCTGCGGGGCCTGCCGGATCGAGATGGACCGCGGCGAGCTGGCCCGGATCTCCGCCGCACCCGAGGACGAGGTGCTGCGCTGTGACGAATGCGGGGCGATCCTGCTGCGGCTCAAGGTTTCCGGGGAATAGGGCGTCAGGCACCAGATGAAGGTCATCGTCGAGGCCGACGGCGGCTCCCGCGGTAACCCGGGTCCGGCCGGTTTCGGTTGCGTGGTGTGGTCGGACGACCACGAGACGCTGCTCGCCGAACATGGGCAGGCCATCGGCGTGACCACCAACAACGTCGCCGAGTACCGCGGTCTGATCGCCGGGTTGGAGCAGGCCCACCGGCTCGGCGCGACGCAGGTCGCGGTGCGGATGGACTCCAAACTGGTCGTCGAGCAGATGAGCGGCCGCTGGAAGGTCAAACATGCCGGCATGGCCGAATTGCACCAGCAGGCAAGGTCATTGGCGTCGACGTTCGAGTCGGTGAGCTTCACCTGGATCCCGCGTGAGCAGAACAAGCATGCCGACCGGCTGGCCAACGAGGCCATGGACGGGCTGCGTTCGGAGGATGCGACGGCGGACGGCGCACTGGCGGCCCCGGAGCAACGCGCCGCCGACCCGCCGCCCAGCGCGGTCGCCATGCCGCCGTCGACCTGGACGGGCAACCGGGGCGGGCCGACCCGGCTGCTGCTGCTGCGGCACGGTCAGACCGAACTGTCCCGGCAGCGCCGCTACTCCGGCCGAGGAAACCCCGAACTCACCGAGACCGGGCGTCGCCAGGCCGCCGACGCCGCGCGGTATCTCGCCGGCAAGGGCGGCATCTCGGCCGTCGTCTCCTCGCCGCTGCAACGCGCCTACGACACCGCCAAGGCAGCGGCCGACGCTCTCGGGCTCGCCGTTCGGGTGGACGAGGACCTCACCGAGACCGACTTCGGCGAGTGGGAGGGACTGACGTTCGCCGAGGCCGCCGAGCGGCATCCGGACCTGCACGGCCGGTGGTTGCGCGACACCGGCCTCGCCGCCCCGGGCGGGGAGAGCTTCGACGATGTTCAGCACCGCGTCGAGCGGGTCCGCGACCGCGTCATCGCCGACCACGGAGCGGCCACGGTGCTGGTGGTCTCCCATGTCACCCCCATCAAGACCCTGCTCCGGCTGGCGCTGGGCGCCGGGCCGTCCGTGCTGCACCGGCTGCACCTGGACCTGGCGTCGCTGAGCATCGCGGAGTTCTACCCGGACAACGGCGCGTCCGTTCGCCTGGTGAACGACACGTCCTACCTGCGGGGCTGACCCTCGAGGTCAGCGGGAGCGGCGCCGGCCCAGAGGCTGCGGCCCGCGGTCTCGCCGATGATCAGCAACGCGACGATCGTCACCAGTCCGCTGGCCACGGCGATCATCGCCAGTGGTCCGCTGCGCGGCCCGGCCACCTGCAAGCTGCTCGCCAGCAGCGGGGTGAAGCCCGCACCGAGCAACGCGGCCAACTGGTAGCCCAGCGACACACCGGTGTAGCGGACCGTGGTGTCGAACATCTCCGACAGCATCGCACCCAGCGGGCCGAGCATCGCCCCCTCGATGACCTGGCCGGCGACGACGGCGAGGATCAGCCGGGGTGTCGACATGCTGTCGACGAGGGCATAGAGCGGATAGGCGAAGACGACGATCGCCACCGCGCCACCCATCATCACCGTGCGGCGGCCCCACCGGTCCGACAGCGCTGAGAACGCGGGGATGGCGATCATCAGCGCGATGACGCCCCACAGTTTCGAGGTGAGGATCACCGAGATCGGATAGCCGATGTTGCGGGTGTAGCTGATCATGTAGGTGCTGAACAGGGCGCTCAGGCTGAACGCGCCGATGCCCGCGGCGCAGGCGAGCAGCACCGGACCCGGTCGCCGCAGCACCGTCGTCAGCGGAATTCCCTTCCCGGGCCGGGCGCCCTGCAGTGCGGCGGTGAACACCGGGCTCTCCGAAACACCCACGCGCACATACAGTCCCACCATCAGCAGCACCGCACTGAGCAGAAACGGCACCCGCCAACCCCAGGACATGAAGTCGGTGTGCTGCAGCCGGCTCAATGCGGTGACGACGATCGTCGACAGCAGGCTGCCGAGGGCCGATCCCATCTGGACGATTCCGTTCCAGCGCCCGCGCGACGACGCCGTGGCGTGCTCGGCGACCATCAGGATGGCGCCACCCCATTCGCCGCCCACCGCGATGCCCTGGGCGATCCGCAACGCCACCAGCAGCACCGGCGCGGCGCGGCCGATCATCTCGTAGGTGGGCAGGCACCCGATCAGGAAACTGGCGACACCCATCAGGCTCATCGTGGTGATCAGCGTGCGTTTGCGTCCCAGCCGATCGCCGATGTGCCCGAACAGGATTCCGCCCAGCGGACGCGCGACATAGCCGGCCGCCATTCCGCCGAACGCCGCCACCGCCGCCGTCGAGTGATCGGATCCGGGGAAGAACAGCCGGTCGAACACCAGTGCCGTCATGGTGGCGTACAGCATGAAGTCGTAGTACTCGACCGTGGTGCCGACGAGGCT
Source organism: Mycobacterium sp. (assembly GCA_046330855.1). Taxonomy (GTDB): domain Bacteria; phylum Actinomycetota; class Actinomycetes; order Mycobacteriales; family Mycobacteriaceae; genus Mycobacterium. The sequence goes on along the minus strand of JAXLRX010000004.1, from coordinate 195,516 downwards.
GGACACCGCGATGCGCCGAAGGTCTCGCGCTTCGGCGGTCACCGTCGGGCCGTCACCATGGGACCGCCCTTTTCCTGCGGCACCGGCCGAATCTAGACCGACCCTGAGCCGCTTTTCACCCGAACGGGCCAAGCGCAGAGGTCCGGCTCGTCAACTCGGCGTGTTCGGTCACAGCACCGGCACCGCCATCGTGGAAAGCTTGCCAGCCGAGGACGTCGGACTGCCCTTCCAACCCAGGAGCGAATGAATGCCACCCAACGAGCACCACACCACGTGGGAAGAGCATTACTCCGCCAAACCGCAGGTATGGAGCGGCAAGGTCAACGCGCAGCTGGCCGCGATCGCACCGACGCTGACCGGAACCAGGGCGCTGGATCTCGGGTGCGGGGAGGGCGGTGACGCCATCTGGCTCGCCGAGCACGGCTGGACCGTGGTGGGCACCGACGTCTCGCGCACCGCGCTGGCCCGGGCGCGCGCGGCCGCCGAAGCGCGCGGAGTGGCCGACCGGATCGACTTCGTCCAGCATGACCTCACCACCGGCTTCCCGGATGGCTCCTTCGACCTGGTGTCGGCGCACTTTCTGCACAGCACCGTCGAGATGGACCGGTCGGCCATCCTGCGTCGCGCCGCCCAGGCCGTCGCACCCGGCGGGGTGCTGCTGATCGTCGACCATGCCGCCGCGCCGCCGTGGGCGACCAAGATGCACGACCACGAATTCCCCACCGCCGAGGCCGTCGTGGCCGGGCTGGCCCTGGACGGCGACCAGTGGCGGCAGATCCGGGCCGACAGCGTCGAACGAGCCGCGCGCGGCCCGGAAGGCGAGGAGGTCACCCTCGTCGACAATGTGATCCTGTTGGGGCGCGAACCGGCATAGTGTCTGGCATGGACAACGTGCCCGTCGATTCCTCGCCGAGATCGGCGATCGCGCGGCGGCTGCTGATTCAATCGTCGGCGAGCGGGGAAATCAAACTTCCGGCTGTGCCCGGCATGCTCGACGAGTACGTCACCGTCTGCCGAATGTTGTTCGGCTCGTTCGGCATCCAGTTCACCGATGACGAACTCGCGCACCTGCGCGGTGTGCTGACCGAGCAACTCGCGCAGGCGTATCAAGCGTCGTCGCGCTCCCAGATCGTCATCACCTACAACAAGCCGGCGTGCCAGGCGGTGGACTACACCATCGCTCCCCGATGCCTGACGGTCGAGGAGGCCTATGCCGACTGGGCTGCCACTCGCGAGCCGCCGTTGTTCGGAACCGAGCCCGACGCGCGGTTGATGGCGCTGGCGGCGGAGAAGGGGGAGCCGGCGCGGTGCCGGGTCCTCGACATCGGTGCCGGCACCGGGCGGAACAGCCTGGCTCTCGCGCGGCGCGGCCATCCGGTGGACGCCGTCGAGATGACCGAGGCGTTCGCCGGGACCATCGCGCAGGAAGCTGCGCGGGAAGGGCTCGACGTGAGGGTGCTGCGGCGCGATATCTTCGCCGGAGCCGGTGATCTGCAGACCGGCTACGGTCTGATCCTCCTGTCGGAGGTGGTGTCGGATTTCCGCGACACCGCCCAGCTGCGGCAGGTGTTCGAACTCGCTGCCCATGGTCTGGACCAGGGCGGCTACCTGGTCTTCAACGTCTTCCTGCCCCGCGACGGTTACCTGCCGGACGACGCGGCGCGCCAACTCGGCCAGCAGACCTACACGAGCATCTTCACCCGCGGGGAGCTCGCTGCGGCCGCCGCCCAGCTGTCGCTGTACCTGGTCGCCGACGACTCGGTGCTTGATTACGAGAAAGCACACCTGCCCGCGGAGTCGTGGCCGCCGACCAGTTGGTATGTCCGCTGGGTCAGCGGCCAGGACGTGTTCGACGTGCCCGTCGCGGACAGTCCGATCGAGATGCGCTGGCTGGTGTACCGCAAGGCCGGATAGGCACCTGCGCGTGCGGAAGAACACCCCCGCGCAGTACGTTGATCAACGCGGACGAGTTGGCCGGGCGGCCGCGGCGCGCTGGCGACAGCGGGTCGAGGAAAGTCCGGACTTCACAGAGCAGGGTGATTGCTAACGGCAATCCGAGGTGACTCGCGGGACAGTGCCACAGAGAACAGACCGCCGTCGGGCCCAGACCGATGTTTGGGCCAGGCGGTAAGGGTGAAACGGTGCGGTAAGAGCGCACCAGCATCCCGGGTGACCGGGGTGGCTCGGTAAACCCCACCCGAAGCAAGGCCAAGAGGCCGCGCCGGAGCCCTCGGGCTCAGGGTGCGGCTGCGCAGGCGCTCGAGGGCTGCTCGCCCGAGCCTGCGGGTAGGCCGCTCGAGGCACCCGGCGACGGTGTGCCCAGATGGATGGTCGCCGCCGCGGCGCTTCAGCGCTGCGGAACAGAATCCGGCTTACAGGCCAGCTCGTCCGCCCCAACGGGCGCCCGGCCCTACAGCGCCTTGCGAACGCTGCGGCGCAGCGACTTCAGGGCACCATCGAGTTGGTCGCGGCACCGCTGGCTGAGCTCCTCCTCCAACTGGTAGAGCACTCCGTAGGTGAACGTGTCCTCGCCGGCGGCATGCGCGGCATCGGCCTCGGCCAAGAGGAACGTGCGGCTGACCACGCTGTCCTGATGATCGCCCAGCAGGCCCTGAATGTTCTTGGCCCGCGCGGAGACGCCTTCCTCGCCGGTCGCGGCCGCGACATAGCGAAGTCGTTTGGCGGCCTTACGAACACCGTGCAGCGCCTCGTCCTGCTCGTGCTCGGTGTCGGCCTCCGCAGCGGCCCGCGCGCGCTTGCGCACCCGCTTGTACCCGGAGGCGATGGTGGCGTGGGGATGCTCCTCGCCCGGCGGTGGCCCGGTGATGACGACAGTGTCCAGAGCGTCGAGAAGCCGGAAGTAGCGTGCCGAGCGCATCGCCTTCAACGAACGGTTGAGCCCCGCCTTGTAGCGTTGCCATCCACCGTCGACCAACCGCGTGCGAACCGGGCCGCGCACCACCTCGGGCGGGAGCGCGTCGAGGGCGTCGCGGTACCGCTCGGTGAGGACCTCGGCGTCCCGCGCGATGCCCAGAATGCCCGCCAACTCGCGCAATTCGCTCAGGATCGTCGCGTCGTCGGTGAGGCCGAACTCCTCCTCCGAGGCCTGCAGCAGGCTGCGGATCTGGCGGATCGTCACCCGCATCTGGTGCACCGCGTCGTCGGCGTCGACGCGAACGGCGCGGTCCCACTCCAGAAGCGCGGCAACCTGTTCGGCCACCGCCCGGTGCACCGGGTCGTCCGGCGCCGCGGGAGTCGCCGGCACCACCGATCCGAGTACCTTCGCGAGCTTCGAGGCGTGGCCGGCCGGTTGCGCCCCGGCTTCCAACAGGCGGTTGGTCAGCCGGTCGATGAGAGCGGTGGCGTCCTTGACCGTGCCGTCGACGAGTTCGAGTTCCCACTCCCGCCACTGTTGCTGATGGCCGGCGTCCCCGTCGGCGCGGTCGTGTTCGCCCGCATCCCCGTCGCCGTCGGAGCCCTCGGTCACCCGCCAGGCACTGACGCGGTCATCGCAGAACTCGGCCAGCGGTGCGCCGTCCGGCCCGTGCAGCAGCGTGACGTCGCGGGCGGTGGAGATGCGGGCGACCGGCTGCAGCGGACGGTCCCGGACGATCGCCAGCACCATGTCGCGCAGCTCGGCGGGCAGGTCGTCGTCCAGGGGCGCGCGCAGTTCGGTGCGGGCCTCGGCGTCGCCGGTGGGCGGCAGCTTCAGGTGCCAGCCCGCGTCCGAGCCGCCGCTTCGGCGGCGCAACGTGATCCGGTTGGCGGCCAGGTCATGATGCGCGGTGTCGAAGTAGACCGCCTCCAGGTGCTGGGTCGGCTGGCGCTCCACCCGGGTCACCACGCCCGACATCCCGTCGAACGACGGCGAAAGTCCCGATTCCGGAACGGCGAACTTGCGTTCGAGCTCCACGTGCCGGGAGGACCGTGACCCCTTACCCATGCGCCACAGCGTTGCACACCGAGGTGAACGAGCGGATCAGAAGCTGTGCTCCTCGGCGGGGAACGCCCCGGTGGCCACCTCGTCGGCGTACTGCCGGGCCGCGCGGCGCAGCTCGCCGCCGACGTCGCCGAACCGCTTGACGAATTTCGCGGTCTTGCCGGAGGTCAGACCGGCCATGTCCTGCCACACCAGCACCTGGGCGTCGCAGCTCGGGCCGGCGCCGATTCCGATGGTGGGGATCGTCAGCTTGCCGGTGATCTGGGTGGCCAGCTCCGCGGGCACCATCTCCATCACGACGGCGAAGGCGCCCGCCTCCTGGACGGCGATCGCGTCGGCGACCGTCTGCTCAGCGGCGTCACCGCGGCCCTGCACGCGGAAACCGCCGAGCCCGTTGACGCTCTGGGGGGTGAAGCCGATGTGGGCCATCACCGGGATGCCGGCAGCGGTGAGCGTGGCGATCTGATCGGCCACCCGCTCGCCTCCCTCCAGCTTGACCGCGTGTGCGCCGGCCTCCTTGAAGAACCGGGTGGCGGTCGCCAGTGCCTGGGCCGGGCCGCCCTCGTAGCTGCCGAACGGGAGGTCGGCTACCACCAGCGCGTGCTGGGCCCCGCGGACCACGCCGCGTACCAGCGGGATGAGCTCGTCGACGCTGACCGGGACGGTGGTGTCGTAGCCGTAGACCACGTTCGCCGCCGAATCACCCACCAGCAGGACCGGAATCCCGGCCTCGTCGAAGAGGCGGGCGGTGGAGAAGTCGTAGACGGTGAGCATGGCCCACTTGTGGCCCTCGGTCTTCATCCGCTGCAAGTGGTGCGTGCGGATCTTGGTCGGCGTCGGCCCGGCCGGTGTGGCCGCCCCGGAGCCGTAGATCGTCTGCTCGGACTGTGCGTGCAGTGTCCCGTTGGACATGGTTGATCCCCAGTGTTCGTCGGATCGATCCTCGTGGCCCTGTGGCAGGGTCCCCGGGTTCGCGTGACAGCCCTAAGTCTGCCACCGCGAGTCGCATACCCAAATCCCGCACAGAGTGCACTTGCTCACACCCCGGCGCGCCTACGATCGTGTGATGCAGCACCTTCAGCGGCTCAGCGGTCTCGACGCGAGCTTCCTGTATCTCGAGACCTCGACCCAGCCACTGCATGTCTGCTCGGTGCTCGAACTGGATACCTCCACCATCCCGGGGGGCTACAGCTTCGACCGTCTGGTCGATGAATTGGCGATCCGGATCAAGGCCATCCCGAGTTTCCGCGAGAAGCTCAGCAACACCTTCCTCAACCTCGACCACCCGGTGTGGGTGGAGGACGAGGAGTTCGACGTCCATCGCCACGTGCACCGGATCGGCCTGCCGGCGCCCGGCGGACGGACCGAACTCGGAGAGGTGTGCGGACACCTCGCCGCGCTCCCGCTGGACCGGCGTCGCCCGCTGTGGGAGATGTGGGTCATCGAAGGGCTCGACGGGTCCGACGCCCGCGAGGGCGGCCGACTGGCGGTCATGACCAAGGTGCACCACGCCGCGGTCGACGGGGTCACCGGCGCCAACCTGATGTCGCAGCTGTGCAGCGTCGAGCCCGATGCCCCGGCGCCCGAGGCGGTCGACGCCGCGAGCAGCGACGTCAACCCGCTGCGCATCGCGCTCGGCGGCCTGGGACGGTTCGCCAGCCGCCCGATCAGCCTGGCCACCAGCGTCCTGCCGTCCACGGTCACGACCGTGGTCGACACCGTCCGCCGGGCGGCGGGCGGACGCGCGATGGCCAACCCGTTCGCCGCGCCGCAGACCCCGTTCAACGGCAGCATCACGTCGCGCCGCAATGTGGCGTTCACCCAGCTCGACCTCGCCGACGTCAAGACCGTCAAGGACCACTTCGGGGTCAAGGTCAACGATGTGGTGATGGCCCTGGTGTCCGGGGTGCTGCGCCGGTATCTGATCGACCGCGACGAGCTGCCGGAGTCGACGCTGGTGGCGATGGTCCCGGTGTCGGTGCACAATCGCTCCGACCGCCCGGGCCGCAACCAGGTGTCCGGGATGTTCTCCAGCCTGCACACCGAGATCGACGACGCGGGCCAGCGGTTGATGGCCATCGCCGAAGGCAACACGGTGGCCAAGGAGCACAGCTCGGCCATCGGCGCCACGCTGCTGCAGGACTGGAGTCAGTTCGCCGGTCCCGCGGTGTTCGGCGTGGCCATGCGGGTGTACGCCCGCACCAAGCTGACCGAGTCCCGGCCGGTGCACAACCTGGTGGTGTCCAACGTGCCCGGCCCGCAGATCCCGCTGTACTTCCTGGGGGCCCAGGTCGAGGCGTTGTATCCGCTGGGCCCGATCTTCCACGGCGCGGGCCTCAACATCACCGTCATGTCGCTCGACGGCAAACTCAACGTCGGGCTGATCTCCTGCCCGGAACTGCTGCCGGACCTGTGGGACATGGCCGACGGCTTCGCCGCGGGCATGGCCGAATTGCTCGCGGCCACCAAGGCCAAACGCCGCGGCCGCTCGTAAGGGTCGCCTACCAGGCACATTCGGCGTCCATGGCAGCATGTTCGCCATGAGGCTGCATCAACGCCCCCGTGTTCTGCGCACCGCGCTGGTGCTTCCCGTCGTGGCCGGACTGCTGTCCGCCAGCGCCGGATGCAGCACCGTGGTCGCCGGGAAGGCGGTCCTGGCCGAGCCCCAGATCGGACAGCCGGTGGCGTGGGGACCCTGCCAGAAGGGCGGTGGCGGTGGGGACGCGCTGCCGATCCCGGCGGGTGCGCAGTGCGGCAAGATCGCCGTCCCGGTCAACTACGACAAGCCCGACGACGCCCAGGCCAGTATCGCGCTGATCCGGTTCCGGGCCACCGGCCAGAAGATCGGTTCGCTGATCATCAATCCCGGCGGCCCCGGCGAGTCCGGCATCGAGGCGGCCAGCAGCCTGGTCGAGGGGCTGCCCACGCAGGTGCGGCAGCGCTTCGACCTGGTGGGCTTCGACCCGCGCGGGGTGGGCGCCTCCACCCCGGCCCTGTGGTGCAATTCCGACGAGGACAACGACCGGTTGCGGGCCGACCCGCAGGTCGACTACAGCCCGGCGGGCGTCGAGCGCATCGAGAAGACGACGAAGGAATTCGTCCAGCGCTGTGTCGACAAGATGGGCACCGACTTCCTGGCGAACGTCGGAACCAACAGTGTCGCAAAGGATCTCGACGCGCTGCGGGCCGCGGTCGGCGACGACAAGCTGAACTATCTGGGTTACTCCTACGGCACCCGGATCGGGGCGGCCTACGCCGAGGCGTACCCGGACAAGGTGCGCGCCATGATCCTCGACGGCGCGGTCGATCCCAACGCCGACCCGATCCAGGCCGACATCGACCAGGCCCAGGCCTTCCAGAAGGCGTTCGACGACTACGCCGCCGACTGCGCCAAGGATCCGGAGTGCCCGCTGGGCACCGACCCGGCCAAGGCCGTCGCCGTCTACCGCGGTCTGGTGGACCCGCTGGTGGACAAGCCGCTCAAGACCAAGGACCCGCGCGGCCTGGCCTACAGCGACGCGCTCGTCGGCACCATCATGGCGTTGTATTCGCCGAATCTCTGGCGGCACCTGACCCAGGGGCTCACCGAGATGACCAACGGCCGCGGCGACACCATGCTGGCGCTGGCGGACATGTACATGCGGCGGGACGCAGACGGGCACTACACCAACGCCACCGACGCCCGGGTCGCTGTCAACTGCGTGGATCAGCCGCCGGTCAACGACCGGGACAAGGTGGTGGCCGAGGACAAGCGGCTGCGCGAGGTGGCGCCGTTCATGAGCTACGGCGAGTTCACCGGCCACGCCCCGCTGAGCACCTGCGCCTTCTGGCCGGTGCCCGCCACCAGCACCCCGCACACCGCGTCGGCCCCCGGGCTGCCGCCGGTGCTGGTGATCTCCACCACGGGTGATCCGGCGACGCCGTACCAGGCGGGTGTCGATCTGGCCAAGCAGCTCGGCGGAGCGCTGTTGACGTTCAAGGGAACGCAGCACACGGTGGCATTCCAGGGTGAGCAGTGCGTCGACGACTATGTCGCGGCCTATCTGGTCGACCTGAAGCTGCCGCCGGCCGGCGCGACCTGCTAGGGCGACGACGATGCCGAGCGCCGGCAGGCGCGAGGAGGAGGAGTCGACCAATCAACCTTTTGGGGCGACGACGATGCCGAGCGCCGGCAGGCGCGAGGAGGAGGAGTCGACCAATCAACCTGCTAGGGCGACGACGATGCCGAGCGCCGGCAGGCGCGAGGAGGAGGAGTCCTCGGGCCGCAGCTGTTCTGATACCGAGGTGTGACCGTCGGGCGATGCCCTGGCGGTCTGCGCCGTGACACGATGGCGGCCATGAAGCGCGCGAGTCTGGCCGGCTCCCCGGACCATTCCCCGAGGCGCTTCGCTCCTGCCCGCCGGACCGTGTTCTCCGCGGTTCTTGGCGGCCTGCTAACCATGGGGGCCGTCCCTGTGCCGGTGTTCGCCACACCTAGTGCCGGTCAGACGGCGCCACTGGCCTGGGGCGGCTGCGACCGGTTCGTCACCGACACCTACCTGCCCACCGCCCAGTGCACCACGGTGCCGGTCCCCATCGATGACGCGAATCCCGCTGGGCCGCAGGCGAACCTGGCAGTCATCAAGATTCCCGCCCGCGGCAACCGGATCGGCGTGCTGTTGATGAACCCCGGCGGCCCCGGGGCCTCGGCGGTGGACTCGGTGGTCAATCTGGCCGACTCGCTGTCGGACAGCCCGATCACCGAGCACTTCGACCTCGTCGGCTTCGACCCGCGCGGTGTCGGGCACTCCACGCCCGAATTACGTTGCCTCTCCGATGCCGAGCAGGACGCCTGGCGCCGCGAGTCGATGGTGGACTACAGCCCGGCCGGGGTGGCGGCCATCGAGGCGCTCAACCGCGAGGTGGCCCAGAAGTGTGTCGACCGGATGGGCAAGGCGTTCCTGGAGACCGTCGGAACCGCCTCTGCCGCAAAGGATATGGACGCGGTCCGCGAGGCTCTCGGTGAGGACCAGATCAACTATCTGGGCTACAGCTACGGCACCCAGCTGGGCACGGCGTACCTGGAGCGCTTCCCGAAACGCGTGCGCACCATGGTGCTCGACGGCGCTATCGACCCCGACCAGAACCCGCTGGACTCCCTGGTCGAGCAGATGGCCGGCTTCCAGGTCGCGTTCGACGACTACGCCGCGGACTGCGCGAAGTCGCCGGCCTGCCCGCTGGGCACCGACCCGGCCCAGTTCGTCAACCGCTACCACCAACTGGTGAACCCACTGGTGGACAAGCCGGGCCCGACGTCGGACCCCCGTGGCCTGAGCTACTCCGATGCGCTCACCGGAACCATCAACGCGCTCTACACCCCGCATTACTGGAAGTACCTGACCAGCGGCCTGCTCGGGCTGCAGCGCGGCTCGGACGCCGACGACCTGCTGATGCTGGCCGACGACTACGAGGGCCGCGACGACAACGGGCACTACAGCAACGGGCAGGACGCCTTCAACGCGATCCGCTGCGTGGACACCCCGACCTCCAGCGACCCGGCGGTGTGGGCGCAGGTGGACAAGCAGATCCGCCAGCGGGCGCCGTTCCTGTCCTACGGCCAGTTCACCGGATACGGCCCGCGCGACCTCTGCGCCCTCTGGCCGGTGCCGCCGACGTCGACTCCGCACGTCGTCGCCCCGGCGCCGGCGGGCAGCGTCGTGGTCGTCTCCACAACGCATGACCCGGCGACCCCGTATCAGGCCGGCGTGGACCTCGCCCGGCAGTTGCACGCGCCGTTGATCACCTACGACGGAACCCAGCACACCGTGACGTTCAACGGGGACTCCTGCGTCGACGACGCGGTGGTCGCCTACTTCGTCGACCGCACCGTGCCCGGCAACCTGACCTGCTGAAACGATGTTTCGGCGGACACGCGCTGTCACCGACGTCGTAACACATCGTTAACACCCGCTGCCTACGCTCGCGTCATGGACCGCCAAAAGGAATTCGTCCTGCGCACGCTCGAGGAACGCGACATCCGGTTCGTCCGGCTGTGGTTCACCGATGTGCTCGGATACCTGAAGTCGGTCGCGATCGCCCCGGCCGAACTCGAGGGGGCCTTCGAGGAGGGCATCGGATTCGACGGTTCGTCGATCGAGGGCTTCGCCCGCGTCTTCGAGTCCGACACCGTCGCCCGGCCCGACCCGTCGACGTTCCAGGTCCTGCCGTGGACGACCAGCGCCGGCCAGCATCACTCGGCGCGGATGTTCTGCGACATCACCATGCCCGACGGGTCGCCGTCGTGGGCCGACAGCCGTCATGTGCTGCGCCGCCAGCTCGCCAAGGCCAGCGATCTCGGCTTCTCCTGCTACGTGCACCCGGAGATCGAGTTCTTCCTGCTCGAGCCCGGCCCCTATGACGGCAGCGTGCCGGTCCCGGCCGACAACGGCGGCTACTTCGACCAGGCCGTGCACGATTCGGCGCCGAACTTCCGCCGTCATGCCATCGACGCCCTCGAGCAGATGGGCATCTCGGTGGAGTTCAGCCACCACGAGGGCGCACCGGGCCAGCAGGAGATCGATTTACGTTACGCGGACGCCCTTTCCATGGCAGACAACGTGATGACGTTCCGCTACGTGGTCAAGGAGGTGGCGCTGGCCGAGGGTGTGCGGGCGTCGTTCATGCCCAAGCCGTTCGCGCAGTATCCGGGGTCGGCCATGCACACCCACATGAGCCTGTTCGAAGGGGAGACCAACGCCTTCCACAGCCCTGATGACCCGCTGCAACTCTCCGATGTGGCCAAGTCGTTCATCGCCGGGATCCTCGAGCACGCCAGCGAGATCAGCGCCGTCACCAACCAGTGGGTGAACTCCTACAAGCGGCTGGTGCACGGGGATGAGGCCCCGACGGCGGCGTCCTGGGGCGCGGCGAACCGCTCGGCGCTGGTGCGCGTTCCGATGTACACCCCGCGCAAGGCGTCCTCGCGCCGCATCGAGGTCCGCAGCCCCGACTCCGCCTGCAACCCCTATCTGGCCTTCGCCGTGCTGCTGGCCGCCGGCCTGCGGGGCATCGAGAAGAACTACCAGCTGGGCCCGCAGGCCGAAGACAACGTCTGGACGCTGACCCCCGAGGAGCGCCGGGCGATGGGCTACCGGGAACTGCCGTCGAGCCTCGGCGTGGCGCTGGGGGAGATGGAGAACTCCGAACTGGTCGCCGAGGCGCTCGGCGAGCACGTCTTCGACTACTTCCTGCGCAACAAGCGCGCGGAGTGGGAGGAATACCGCAGCAACGTGACTCCGTTCGAGCTGAAGCACTACCTGTCGCTGTAGCTGATTGCCCGTCTCCTCAGCGGGACTCGTTCCTCGTCCCGCATCGTCGTTGGGCTCGGTGTGATTGCCCGTCTCCTCCGCGGGACTCGTTCCTCGTCCCGCATCGTCGTTGGGCTCGGTGTGATTGCCCGTCTCCTCAGCGGGACTCGTCCTCGTCCCGCATCGTCGTTGGGCTAGGTTCAAGGGCGTGTCCAAGCCCACGACCGCGCGCTCCCGCCTGCCCAGCGTGGGCCGGCTGGGCCTGGTCGAGCGGTCGGCTCCCGCGCATCTGGCCACCCTCGGCTGGGACACCGAATCCGGAGTCGAGGTGCTGTGGTCGCTGTCGCGATCCCCGGACGCCGACGTCGCCCTGCACACCCTGGTCCGGCTCTCCGAGGCGCTCGGCGCGGACTGGGCCGAACTGGACGCAGCGGTGCGCAAGGACTCCTCGCTGCGCGGCCGGCTGTTCGCGGTGGTCGGTTCGTCACTGGCCTTCGGTGACCACCTGGTCGCCAACCCGGGTGCCTGGCGCCTGCTGCAGGGCGACCTCCGGCTGCCCGAACCCGAAGGCCTCCGCCAGGCCTTCTCCGACGTCATCGCCGAATTCGGCACGGAGCCAACGGTTGTCGTGCCGCAGCTGCGCACCGCCTACCGCGACCAGGTGATGATCCTGGCCGCACTGGACCTCGCGCCCACCGTGGAGAACGAACCGGTGCTGGCGTTCCCGACGATCGGCGCGCACCTGTCCGATCTGGCCGACGCCGCGCTGGACGCCGCCCTGCAGGTGGCCGTCGCCAACGTCTGCCGGGAGGGCGAGGACCCGCCCCGGCTGGCCGTCATAGCGATGGGAAAATGCGGTGCGCGCGAACTGAATTACGTCAGCGACGTCGACGTCATCTTCGTCGGCGAGAACGCCGAGCCGACCGTCACGCGGATCGCCGGGGAGATGATGCGCCTGGCGTCGGAGGCGTTCTTCGAGGTGGACGCCGCGCTGCGCCCGGAGGGCAAGGCCGGGGCCCTGGTCCGCACGCTGGAGTCCCATATCGCCTACTACCAGCGCTGGGCCAAGACCTGGGAGTTCCAGGCGCTGCTGAAGGCGCGCCCCGCCGTCGGGGACGCCGAGTTGGGCCGGCGCTACGTCGACGCGCTGATGCCGATGGTCTGGACCGCTTGTGAGCGTGAGGATTTCGTCCCCGAGGTCCAGGCCATGCGCCGGCGGGTGGAGTCCCTGGTGCCCGCCGGCCAGCGCGACCGCGAGATCAAGCTGGGCACCGGCGGCCTGCGCGACGTCGAGTTCGCCGTGCAGCTGCTCCAACTCGTGCACGGCCGCACCGACGATTCGCTGCACGTCGCGTCCACCGTCGACGCGCTCGCGGCCCTGGGCGCCGGGGGGTACATCGGCCGCGACGACTCAGCCAACCTCACCGCCTCCTACGAGTTCCTCCGGCTGCTCGAGCACCGGCTGCAGTTGCAGCGGCTCAAGCGGACTCATCTGTTGCCCGCCCCCGACGACGACGAGGCGCTGCGCTGGCTGGCGCGCGCGGCGCACATGCGCCCGGACGGCAGACACGACTCCCTCGGGGTGCTGCGCGAGGAACTCAAGCGGCAGAACGTCCGCGTCTCCAAACTGCACGCCAAGCTCTTCTACCAACCGCTGCTGGAGTCGGTGGGGCCGTCGCTGGGCTTCGCGGCGGGCCTCTCCCCGGAGGCCGCCGGACGCCAGCTCGCCGCACTGGGCTACGAGGGACCGCAGAGCGCCCTGACGCACCTGGCCGCGCTGGTGAACTCCAGCGGCCGGCGCGGGCGGGTGCAGGCGGTGCTGCTGCCGCGGCTGTTGGACTGGCTGTCGGACACGCCCGATCCGGACAGCGGCCTGCTGGCTTACCGCCGGATCAGTGAGGCGCTGTCCGACCAGCGCTGGTACCTGTCCACGCTGCGCGACGAGAGCGCGGTGGCCAAACGGCTGATGCGGGTGCTCGGCACGTCGGCGTTCGTGCCCGACCTGCTGATGCGGGCGCCCGAGGTGATCCAGCAGTACGCCGACGGGCCCGCCGGCCCGAAGCTGCTCGACGTCGACCCCGACGGGGTGGCGCGGGCGCTGATCGCCTCGGCCGGGCGGCACGCCGACCCGGGGCGGGCCATCGCGGCTGCCCGCACCCTGCGCCGGCGCGAACTCGCCAGGGTGGCCTCGGCCGACCTGCTCGGCATGCTCGATGTCGAAAAAGTCTGTGCCGCACTGACTTCGGTGTGGGTGGCCGTGCTGCAGTGCGCCCTGGAGGCGGTGATACGCGCAAACACGCCGGCCGGGGGAGCGCCCGCCGCGATCGCGGTGATAGGGATGGGCCGGCTCGGTGGGCGAGAGCTCGGCTACGGCTCGGACGCCGACGTGATGTTCGTCTGCGATCCGGCCGAGGGCGCCGACGAGACCACCGCGGTGAAGTGGTCGGTCTCGATCGCCGAACAGGTGCGTGCGTTGCTCGGCTCGCCCAGCGACGACCCGCCGCTGGAGGTCGACGCCAATCTTCGCCCGGAGGGCCGCAACGGTCCGCTGGTGCGCACGCTGGCCTCGTATTCGAACTACTACGGGCAATGGGCCCAGCCCTGGGAGATCCAGGCACTGCTGCGAGCCCGCCCGGTGGCCGGGGACGATGACCTGGGCGTGCGGTTCATGGCGATGGCCGACCGCATCCGCTATCCGCAGGGCGGGATCTCGCCGGAGGCGGTTCGCGAGATCCGTCGCATCAAGGCCCGCGTTGACGCCGAGCGGCTGCCGCGGGGCGCGGATCCCAACACCCACACCAAATTGGGCCGCGGTGGTCTGGCCGACGTCGAATGGACGGTGCAGCTGCTGCAGTTGCAGCATGCTCACGAGGTGCCCGCGCTGCAGAACGCGTCGGCGCTGGCTGCGCTGGACACCATCTGTGAGGCGGAGCTCATCCCCTGCGAGGACGTCGCCCTGCTGCGGGAAGCCTGGCTCACCGCGACCCGCGCCCGCAACGCGCTGGTGCTGGTCCGCGGCCGGCCCACCGACCAGCTGCCGGGGCCGGGCCGTCAGCTCAACGCCGTCGCCGTCGCCGCAGGCTGGGCGGGCGGGGACGGCGGGGAGTTCCTGGACAACTACCTGCGCGTCACCCGGCGCGCGAAAGCCGTTGTGAACAAGGTCTTCGGGGGTTGAGCGTGCCGGTGGACCATTGGGAAGGCCAACTCATCAGCGCCGAGGAGTTCGAGCGGCTGGAGGACATGTACCGGCCGCTGGCTCAGGCGGTCCGTGACCTCATCGACGCCACCGTGCGCACCGGCGCCGACGAGTCGACCATCCGCGCGGCCGCCGAGGCGATCGAGACGGTGACCGCGACGCTTCAGCCGCTGAACTCCGAGGGGTGGCAGGCCATCCGGCACGCCGACACCGGCCGGCCCATCCTGTTCACCAATCCCGCTGCGGGAGGACGTAATCCGGTGGCCCCGCCAATGGTGATCCACCATGATCCCGATGGCCGCTGCCGTAGTGACTTCACCCTCGGGGCGCCCTACGAGGGACCGCCGGGGATGGTGCACGGCGGGATCGCGGCGCTCGTGCTCGACCACCTGCTCGGGGAGGCCGCCAGCGGCGGTCTGACGAAGCCGCGGTTCACCGGCACCATCACGCTGAGGTACCTGCGCGGAACGCCGCTGGGTCCGGTGCACGCCGAAGCGTTCATCGATCGCGTGGAGGGGCCCAAGACCTACGCGCGCGGTTTCATCAGCGACGCGCAGGGCCCGACCGTGGAGGCCGAGGGGATCTTCATCACCCCGGCCTGGGCCCGCGAGACCGACAGCGGAGAGACCGTGTCGTGAGGTTCTACGTGAGCAGCGCGTTCCTGAGCACAGCGGAACTCGTCGAGATCGCCCGCGCCGCAGAAGAACTCGGTTATGAGGGCATCGCGATCCCCGACCACGTGGTCAACCTGGAGACGCTGAAGACCCCGTACCCCTACACCCCGGACGGCCAGCGCCGCTGGCAGCCGTTCACCGACTGGCCCGACCCGTGGGTGCTCGTCGGCGCCATGTCGGCCGTGACGCAGCGGCTGAAGTTCGTCACCACCGTCTACATCCCCGCCATGCGGGACCCGTACTCGGCGGCCAAGGCCATCGGCACCGCCGCCTGCCTGTCGAACGGCCGGGTCGAACTCGGGATCGGGGTGGGCTGGTGCGAGGAGGAGTTCGACCTGCTCGGCCAGCCGTTCGCCAAGCGCGGCAAGCGGACCGACGAGATGGTCGAGCTGATGAAGGCGCTCTGGCAGCCGGGGTGGACGGAATTCGAGGGCGAGTTCTACTCCACCCCGCGACTGGAGATGACACCGACGCCGCCGCCCATCCCGGTCTATTCCGGCGGGCTCTCCGACATCGCCCTGCGCCGCGCGGCGCGCAACGACGGCTGGATCGGCGACCTGATCGGCCTGGAACAGGCGACCTCGTCGATCAACCGGATCCGGGAGTTGCGGGCCGAAAAGGGCTTGGGGATGGACGGATACACCGTCATCACCCCTCTCGTGGACGCCTTCCTGCCCGACCACTACCGCCGCGCCGAAGAGGCCGGCATCCACGCCGTCCTCACCATGCCGTGGGTGTTCTACTGCGGACCCACCCCGACACTGGGCGAGAAGATCGACGGCATGCGGCGCTTCCGCGACGATCACTTCCCCGACGCGTAGGCAATCCGCTCAGGGATTACAGGCCGGGCAGGCAGCGGGATCGGCCGCCGCGCCAACCTTGCGGCTTTCCCGATGTGTGCACGCGGCACAGGCGTGGATCTCCGCGTGCCGCAGGGGGGTGGGAGTCCCGCAGACCCGGCACGGCAACCCGGCTTCGGCACCCACCCGGCCGAATCCCGGCGCGGCACAGGACGGGCACGGGGTGGCCAGGCGCAGCGCCATGGTTTCGGCCAGGGCCGACAGGATCCGCCGGCGGCTCGGGTTGTGGTGGGCCCGCAGGTCCGGTTCGACCAGAGCCAGGCCGTCGGGGGATGCCACGACCGCCGTCTCGATCGCCGATCGCAGGGCGTCGATGCCGTTGACGCCCTTGATGATCGTCCCGTCCGCGCCCGCCGGACGCACGATCAGCCCCTGTGCGGGCAGTCCGTTCACCAGCGCGGGCGCCAGGTCGTCGTGACGTGAAACCCGTTGCGCGACACCCGGAACCGACGGTGTCCGATAGCCCTCGACGATCTCGATACCGGCGACATCGTCGCGGAACAGCAGGATCTCCTCATGGCCCGGCCATCCGCCCGGCAGCGGGCCGTAGCTGGCCTCGCTCGCGACCCCGTATGGCAGTCCGGCGACGCTCATCGCGAGGGTGGCCTTGGCGCGGGCGGCCTCCAGTGGGCCGCCGGTGCGGGCCACGTCGCCGGTGAAGGTGCCGAACCGGTCGGTGTCCACCGGAGGCGTCGTCAACGTGGCGCCGAGGACGCGACGGAAAGCCGGCGCGAACTGATGCTGTTTGCCGTGTTTGGTCCCCACGGCGACAGCCCGCCCCCGGTAGGGCGTGGGCTCAGCGGCTGTGGGCTCCGACCTGCTCATGGAGCACCTCGAGAATCTCGCCGACTCGGTGGCCGTGCTCCAGCGGATGGCGCAGCGGCCGGTCGGGGCGGACCCGGTAGGAATTCCGCCGGCCCTCGCGCAGTCGTTCCAGGTAGCCGGCGTCGACCAGCTCGCTGACAATGCGCTGCGCGGCGCGTTCGGTGACGCCCACTCGTTCCGCCACATCCCGCAGTCGCAGGCCCGGGTCGCGGGCGATGCACACCAAAGCATGGGCGTGGTTCGTCAAGAACGTCCACTCGGCCACACGAAGAGTCTACTTTTGCCCACCGGTCTTCGTTGCATCGGCACGCAGGCTGTTGCGTGTAGCGAACCACCATTCAGGAAGTTTGACACACGTAGTACAACATACGTAATGTGAATCGCATGTTGACCACGACGGCGAGCGGCCTCCTCACGGCCGCGGTGATCGGGCCGACGGCAATCGCCGCGGCGGCATTTCTGTTCGGACCTCGCGCCCCGCGGCGCTTCGCTCAGGCCGGCGCGGCGGTGGCCGGCGCCGGATTCCTCGCCTCGGTGGCGCTGGCGGTGGTGTCGGGTGGCGATGGAGTCGCGACAGCCGACTTCGGCGTCGACCGGCTCTCGGCGGTCCTGCTGCTGCTGATCTTCGGAGTCAGCGGGATCGTCCAGGCGTTCGGCGTCCGCTACCTGGCCGGCGACCCCCGCCAGTCCTGGTTCGTCGCCGGCGCCGGCCTGCTCACCTCGGCCTCCGCCGGGCTGGCAACCGCCACCACCCTGATCGCCTTGGCCGCCTGCTGGACCCTGGCGGGTGCCGCCCTGTGTGTGCTGCTGGGCACCTACTGGCACCTGCCCGCCGCGCGCGACGGGGTCCGCCGGACCGCCATCGCCTTCGTGATCGGCGACCTGGGGCTGTGGGCGGCCGTCCTCAGCGCGACCGCGGCCTGGGGCACCGTCGACCTCCGGGATGCCGGCCAGTTCAGTGGGCCGCTGGTGCCGGTGCTGGGAGTGCTGGTGGTCATCGCCGCGCTCTCCCGGTCCGCGCAGGTGCCCTTCCACCGCTGGCTGCCCGCCACCCTGGCCGCCCCGACCCCGGTCTCGGCGATGCTGCACGCGGGGGTGGTCAACGCCGGCGGCATCCTGCTGATCCGGATGGCGCCGCTGGCCTCCGACGACCTGGCCCGCGCGCTGACCATCGCCGCCGGTGCGGCCACCATGCTCTACGGGGCGGCGGTCATGCTGGTCAAACCTGACGTCAAGGGCGCGCTGGCGCACTCGACGACGGCCCAGATGGGCTTCATGATCCTGACCTGCGGCCTGGGTCTGTGGGCTGCGGCGGTCATCCACCTCGTCGCGCACGGCTTCTACAAGGCGACCCTGTTCCTGTCCTCGGGCTCGGCGGTCGCAGCGAGCCGTCGCCACGAGGCGGTGCCGCCGGCGGCACCCCCCGGCCGCGGCCGCGCGCTGGCCAACATCACCGCCGCCGTCGCGGTACCGGCCGCGGCCCTGGGCGCCGCCCTGGCAGTGATCCCCGCGGCGTCCGGCAGCCACGCGTCCGAGCAGGCGCTGCTGGCCTTCGCCTGGGTCACCGGCGGCGCCGCGACCTGGGGCTGGCTGCGGCGGCGCCCGGGGTTGGGCGCGGTGATCCGGGCGGCGGCCTTCCTGATCCCGGCCGCGATCGCCTACGTCGCGGTGATCACCGAGGTGGGCGACTACCTGGCCCCCGCGATGCCCGCCGAGTCGCTGCCCATCGCCGCGGTCTGGGCCGTCACCATCGGCGCCCTGATCCTGCTCGGCGGCCTGGCGGCCATCCGCCTGGCCCCCGGCGCCCAGCGCCTGCGTCACGCGGTCTACGCCAATGCCCTTGCCGCCGGCCACATCCCGACCCCGACCTCGACCGCACTTCTGACAGGAGACCGTTCATGACCACGTCCACCGACATCGCCACCCGGCGCGCCAAGCTTCGCACCGATGTGACGCTCGCTGCCCGGGTGGTCCCGACCCACTACCCCCTGGAGACCTTCATCGCGGTCAACCCGCTGGCAGGGCTGGAAGGGATGCCCTTCGAGCAGGCGATCCGCCGGGCCGGCGACCTCTACGGAATGCCGGGAACCCTCGGCGAGGAGGACTTCCGGCGGTACCACCGCGAAGGCCGCATCACCGACGCCGACCTGGACGCCGTCCTACGGATGCGCTACCCCAACCTCGCCGAGGAGCCCGAGTTGCACCTCGGGGGGGCCAGGCTCACGCCGCTGGACCTGCTGCGGGCCGACATGATCCACGGCAACGGGGCGCCAAAACCCCAGCGCCGCTTCACAACCCGGGCCGAGGAGCAGAACCCGGCCGTCGCCGACGCGGTCGACGCGCAGACCTCGAAGTGGTGCGCGGCGTTCTTCGGCGGCGGCGCCTGGCCCATGCCCGGCCGGGAGAAGGGCTTCTATGCGGCCTGGCGCGAACTCGCCGGCGCCGACCGCACGCTGGGCCGCACCGTGCGGCGGGAGCTGCGGCAGCTCGGCGAAAGGGCCGACGACGCCATCCTCGACGCGCTCTACCGGCTGGCGGTCACCGACCAGCAGCGCATCGGATACCTGCAGGCGCATCTCACCCGCATGCCGGGCTGGGCGGCGCACGTGCAGTGGTGCGCCGGGCGGGGCGAGGGCGTCGACCTCCTGGACTACCTGGCGATGCGGCTGACCTACGAAGCGGTCCTGCTCGACGGCAGCGGCGGGCGCCGCGGAACCCCGAAGGCCGAGCAAGCCGCGGCGCTCCCGTCGGCCCGGGAGCGGGCCGTGTACCTGGCCGGGGTTCTCGGCCGGGGGAACATTGAAGACGCCGAGATCACCTCGGCCGCGCGGGTGCTGGCTGCACTGCCGGTCACCGCGCGGGAGGTGTTGTGGCAGAACGCCTTCGAGGCGCACTACCGCGACGGCCTGCTGGACGTGCTTTCGGCGCCGGCGCAGCCGGAGGGGGACACCCCGGCGCACACCCAGGTGGTCACCTGCATCGACACCCGCTCGGAAGGGTTGCGCCGGCATCTGGAGACCCTGGGCGGCTACGAGACCCTGGGTTTCGCCGGGTTCTTCGCCGTGGCGATCCGCTACACCGGCATCCTGGGCGGCGCCCCCAGCGACCTGTGCCCGGTGCTGATCTCGCCGAACCACGACATCGCCGAGCGGCCCGCTCCGGACGCCGGCAAGGCGGTCGCCCGCCAGCTGGCCGGCGCCACCGGGCTGGCCGGCGCGGAGTCGGCGTTCCACGCGGCCAAGGAGTCCTTCGCAGCACCCTTCACCCTGGCCGAGGCGGCGGGGTGGGCGGCGGCGCCGCTCTCAGCCGCAAAGACGCTGGTTCCCGCAGTGACGGCCGGGGTACGCAAGCGGCTTCGCGACGCGGTGGCCCCCGCCGCGCCGACGGTGATTGACCTCGACGCCATGCCGCAGAACGAGCAGGTGCTCTTCGCGCAGGTGGCGTTGACAACGATGGGCCTCACCCGCGGCTTCGGCCGGCTGGTGGTGCTGTGCGCCCACGGCAGCACCACTGAGAACAACCCGTACCAGGCCTCGCTGGACTGCGGCGCCTGCGGCGGGCAGGCCGGAGCGCCCAACGCGCGCACGGCGGTGGCGATCCTCAACCGGGCGGAGGTGCGGTCCGGGCTGCGCAGCCTGGGCATCGACATCCCGGCGGACACCCTGTTCGTCGCCGCCCAGCACGACACCGCCCTCGACCGGGTCACGCTGCTCGACCCGCACCTGATCCCGGCGGAGTACCGAGGTGACCTCGAGCGGCTCGACCGTGACCTGAAGCAGGCCGGCGCCGAGCTGGCTGCCGAGCGCTGCAGCGTGCTCCCGGGAGCCGGCCGGTGCCTGTCGCCCCGGCGGGCGGCCCGCCACGTGACGGCCCGCTCGTCGGACTGGGCGCAGGTCTACCCGGAATGGGGACTTGCCGGCAATGCCGCCTTCATCGTCGCGCCGCGGTCGGTGACCCGGGGAATCGACCTGCAGCGCAGGACATTCCTGCACTCCTACGAGGCCGAGGTGGACGGCGACGGATCCGCGCTGGAGACCATCCTGACCGCGCCGCTGGTGGTCGCGCAGTGGATCAACTGCCAGTACTACTTCTCCACGGTCGCGCCCCAGGTCTTCGGAGCGGGCACAAAGACGATCCACAACGTCGTCGGGACAGCGGGCGTGATCGCCGGGCACAACGGCGACCTGCAACTCGGACTGCCCTGGCAGTCGGTGTCCGACGGAGAGCGCCTCCTGCACGAGCCGCAGCGTCTGCTGGCGGTGGTGCAGGCGCCGCTGACGCGCATCGACGAGATCGTCGAGCGCAACCCGATTCTGCAACAGCTGTTCGGCAACGACTGGGTCGCCGTGGCGGCCCGGGAGCATCCGGGTGAGCCGTGGCAGCGCTGGACCCGGGCCGGCTGGCGACCCTGGAGTGAAACCCCAACGAGTGACCGCATTTTCAACGAGGAGATGGTTCCATGACCGCACCAGTTTTGACCAAGATGACCAAGATCGAGGTCGTCGTCTCGGGCAGCGACGCACCGGCGGTGCGCGAGCTGATCCAGAGCGTCGGCGCCACCGGCTTCACCAGCCTGTCGGGGGTGTCCGGCCTCGGCCACAACGGCTACCACCAGGGCCGGTTGCTGTTCAACCAGCAGGCCGCGCTGGAACTGCTCATCACCGTGGTTCCGGAAGACAAGGCGGAGGCCCTGATGGCCGGCCTGCGCCCACTGCTCGACGCCTCCTCCGGGGTGATGTTCGTGACGGAGACCTTCGTCAGCCGCCCCGATTACTTCAGCTGAACACAACCAAGGGAAAGGAACCCCGCGATGTCCACCACCACAACATCCGACCCGCTGGTCGCCTGGCAACGCCTGCGTGCCGGCAATGAGAGGTTCTTCCTGCCGGTCCGCGGCCATCGCCAGTCACCGCTGGACGAGCGCCCGCTGGCCGCGGTGTTCCGTTGCGCCGACACGGGTTTGGCCAGCGAGATGGTCTTCGGCCAGAGCTGGGGATCGCTGATCGATGTCAGCACCTGGGGGCATGCGATCGACAGCGGTGTGCTCGCCAGCCTGGAGTACGCGGTCGAGACATTGGAGGTGCCACTGGTGGTGGTGCTCGGCCATAAGGACTGCCATGCGATGCGCACCGCGATGCGGGCGTGGACCGACGCGGTGATTCCCGACGGCGCGGCCCGCACGATGGTCGAACACGCCATCGGATCGATCGTCCGGCGGGGTGCGGCGGCCGAGTCGGTGCAGGCACTGACGGCCGCTCACATGGCCGAGACCGGCCTGGCCGTGCTGGAGCGTTCTCCGGTCATCGCCCGCCGGGTGGACGCCGGCAAGTGCGCGATCGTCTGCGCCACCACGGATTCCGCCGATGGCCGGATCACCGTACAGGCGACGGTGGGTGCTGTCGGGGAGGTCGACGGCGCCCTGCTGGAGTGCGTGTGACCTAGGCCGCGGGTGCGGGGGCGGGCGCGGACGGCGCCGGCGGAACTGCCGGCCCGGTCGCGGTCGACTCCGCTGGGAGCGGCGGCGCGGGAGCCGCAGGAGCGGCCGGAACCGGCGCCGCCTCCGGAGCGGCCGGCGCCGCTGGAGCGGGCAGCGCTGCTGGAGCGGGAAGCGCCGCGGCGGGCTGCGGCGCCTCCGCCGCACCGATCCGGGTCAGCCTGAACGGAATCGAGAGCGCCTCGGATTTCACGTCGCAGGCGCCGTTGGTGATGATGCTGGCGCTACCGGACATGCTGGCGCCGTCCCAGGAGTAGGTGTTCCTGCCCGGCACCGATGAGCCGTCGGCGCAGAGGATGGCGTCGGGCTGCTGGACGAACAGGATCAGCGACCCGACCGACCAGTGTGCGTCACCACTCCAGGGCGCCCGTTTGGCATTGCCGGTCTCCGAGACCCGCACGCAGCCCGGGGCGTCGTCCGCGCACGGAGCCAGCGTCCATGTGGCGGTCTCGCCGTCGTCGGCCGCGAAAGCGTAGGTGCCGAAGATGCCCGCGTCGGCGGCGGCGGCCGGCGCGGCGCACGCCAGAGTGGCCGCGGCCAGTGCTGCGGCCGCGCTGATCCGGATGAGTGTCATGGTGCTCCCTCGCGAGCGGCTTGGATTCCTCGGACAGTTGTCGTCCCTGAAAGAGAATTCGTTACCGACTGTCGGATTGCCGGTCCCTCGCCGCACTGGTTTCATACCGGGGGATGGTTTCCGTTTCCGCAGTCCCCTCCAGCGTCAGCCGTGCCGCGCCGCTACGGAGATTTCTGCTGTCGCCGCTGGGGCAAGCCAGCGTCGTCGCCGCGATCGTCTTCATCGCCTACTTGGCGGTCGAGCTGACCGGCTGGCCGAACCGTAACGCCGCGAAAGTCCTCGACACGGTGACCTTCCCCGCGCTGGGGTTCATCTACGTGCCGCTGGCCGTGGTGGCGGCGGCGCGGGCCCGGGGCAGGCCCCGGGCCGCCTGGGTGGCGATGGCGATCGGTTTCGCCAGTTGGGCGGCGGGCGAGATGATCACCGCCGTCGTCAAGCTGGCCGGACACGAACTGCCTTTTCCGTCGTGGGCCGATGCCGCCTACCTGTTGTACGTCCCATGGGTGTTGGTGGCCCTGCTGCTGTTCCCCGGCGCCGGGAATCTGCGCAGCCAGGGCCGAATGACCCTCGACGGGGTGGTCGTCGCCAGTTCTTTTTTCCTCATCTCGTGGGTGGCCGAGATGCGCGACGTATTCAGAAGCGGAACCGAACGCGGCCTGGACTTCGCTGTTGCCGTCGCCTATCCGCTGGGCGACATCCTGGTGGTCACCGTCGCATTCCTGGTTCTGGTCCGGGCGCCGGCCCAGTTGCGGGTGATGTGGTCGCTTCTGCTGGGCGGTCTGGTGTGTGCCGCACTGGCGGATAGCGCGTGGGCCTACCAGGTGGACTCCGAGGGCCGCGAGATCGGTTCGGTGCCCGACATCCTGTACCTCGTCAATGCGCTGCTGATAATCCTGGCGCTGGTCGAGGCATGTCGGGTGGTGTCGGTCCCGGCCCCCGCGGTCACCACGGGGCCCAGTTTGCTCTCGCTGTGGCTACCCTTGGTGCCGTTGTCCCTGGCAGCGGTGACTGTGGCCCTGACGCCCACGACCGTCGTGACCGAAACGCCGGTGATTGCGGCAGGGTCGCTGCTGATCGCCGCGACGCTGCTGCGGCAGTTTCTCGAGTCGGCAGAGCTGGTCAGTAGGGAACAACAGGTTCGCAACCTCGCCGACCGGCTGAACGGGGAGCTCGACAGTGCCTTTCAATACGTCGCGTCGATTCTTCCGGGTCCGCTGGACGGCCCGGTGCAGGTGTGCTCGCGGTATCTTCCGGCCCGCGCGGTGGGCGGGGATTCCTTCGGATACCGGTGGATCGACGACGACCATCTGATCGTGTACCTCGTCGACGTCTCCGGTCACGGCGTGCGTCCGGCTCTGCTTTCGGTCTCGGTGCACAATCTGCTGCGATCGGGAAGCCTCGCGAATGAGGTTCTCCTGCAACCGGATGCGGTGTTGTCCGATCTCAACGATCGCTTCAGCATGGACGGACAAGACGGCCACTACTTCACGATGTGGTTCGGGGTGTATCAGCTGTCGACGGGTGTGTTGCGCTATGCCAATGCCGGCCACCCCCCGCCGCTGCTGCTGACCGCCCGGGACGGAGCCGTTGCCTCCGAAGCGCTCGAGGAGGCGTCGATGCCGGTGGGGATGTTCCCCGAGGCGGACTTCGCGTCGGAAAGCTATCCGGTCCCTCCGGGTTCGAGGCTGCTGCTGTACAGCGACGGGACGCTCGGTGACGCGCCGGACATGGACGAGTTCGTGGCGCTGTGTACGCAGTTGTCCGCACAGGGGCCGGGGTGGCTGGACGCGCTGATCGGCAGACTGCCGGTCGCGGCCGACGGGCGCATCGAAGACGACTGCGCGCTGGTCGAGGTGAGTTTTCCCGGCGCTAACGCAGAAGCCGGGGCAATGTCGGCAGGGTCAGCAACGCGCCCGCGGTAGCGCCGAGCACGTCGGCCAACCAGTCGCCGGCGTCGCCTCCGCTGCGACCGGGAGTCAAGGTCTGCACGGCCTCGTCGAGCACGCCGAAGGCCGCCGCGAGGAGGACCGCCAGAAGCAACAGTGTCACGGTCTGCGCTCGCGGGCGCGACACCCGCAGCGCGGAGGCCGCCAGCCACCCGCCGACCGCATAGGCGACGAAGTGATTCACCTTGTCCCAGAACAGGAATGCCGCCGCGGGGAGCTCCTGCGGCGTGAGCGATGACAGCACCAGGATGCCGCACGCCCAAGCCGCCAGAGCGGCCCAGAGCAGCCGGCCCAGAGTCCGTCGAGTCACCCGACCACCGAACCACATGCCCCCGAAATGCGGACGGGCCCACCCGCTGTCGCGGATGGGCCCGTCCTGCGCCTCGACGGGTTAGACGTCGCGTCGCGGTGCGACTTAGACGTCGCGTCGCTGTGCGACTTAGACGTCGCGTCGCTGTGCGACTTAGACGTCGCGTCGCTGTGCGACTTAGACGTCGCGTCGCTGTGCGACTTAGACGTCGCGTCGCTGTGCGACTTAGACGTCGCGTCGCGGTGCGACTTAGACGTCGCGTCGCGGTGCGACTTAGACGTCGCGTCGCGGTGCGACTTAGACGTCGCGTCGCGGTGCGACTTAGACGTCGCGTCGCGGTGCGACTTAGACGTCGTAGTAGAGCGCGAACTCGTAGGGGTGAGGGCGAATCTGGATCGGCAGGATCTCGTTCTCCCGCTTGTAATTGATGTAGGTCTCGATCAGGTCGCTGGTGAACACGCCACCCTCGGTGAGGTAGTCGTGATCGGACTCAAGACGGTCGATCACCGCCGAAAGCGAGGTCGGCGCCTGCGGGATGTTGGCGGCCTCGTCCGGCGGGAGCTCGTAGAGATCCTTGTCGACCGGGGCCAGCGGCTCGATCTTCTTCTTGATGCCGTCGATGCCGGCCATCAGCATGGCCGCGAACGCAAGGTACGGGTTGCCCGAGCTGTCCGGGCAGCGGAACTCGAGGCGCTTGGCCTTCGGGTTGTTGCCGGTGATCGGGATGCGCACGCAGGCCGAGCGGTTGCGCTGGCTGTACACCAGGTTGATCGGGGCCTCGTAGCCGGGAACCAGGCGCTTGTAGGAGTTCACCGTCGGGTTCGTGAACGCCAGCAGCGACGGCGCGTGGTGCAGGATGCCGCCGATGTAGTGCCGGGCGATGTCGGACAAGCCCGCGTAACCCGACTCGTCGTGGAACAACGGCTTGCCGTCCTTCCACAACGACTGGTGGGCGTGCATGCCCGAACCGTTGTCGCCGAACAGCGGCTTGGGCATGAAGGTGACGGTCTTGCCGTTCTGCCAGGCGGTGTTCTTGATGATGTATTTGAACAGCAGAACATCGTCGGCCGCATGCAGCAGCGTGTTGAACTTGTAGTTGATCTCGGCCTGGCCCGCGGTGCCCACCTCGTGGTGGCCGCGCTCCAGGGTGAAACCGGAGTTGATCAGGTTGGTAGACATCTCGTCGCGCAGGTCGACGTAGTGGTCATACGGCGCCACCGGGAAATACCCGCCCTTGGGGCGCACCTTGTAGCCGCGGTTGGCGCTGCCGTCGGCCTCGAACGGTTCGCCGGAGTTCCACCAGCCCGACTCCGAATCCACCTCGTAGAACGTGCCGTTCATCTTTGAGTCGAATGCCACCGAGTCGAAGATGTAGAACTCGGCCTCGGCGCCGAAGAAGCAGGTGTCGGCAATGCCGGTGGAGGCCAGATAGTTCTCCGCCTTACGGGCCACGTTGCGCGGATCGCGCGAGTACGGCTCGCGGGTGAACGGATCGTGCACGAAGAAGTTCATATTGAGCGTCTTGGCGGCCCGGAACGGGTCGATCCGCGCGGTCTCGGGGTCGGGCAGCAGCATCATGTCCGACTCGTGGATCGACTGGAAACCGCGAACCGACGAGCCGTCGAATGCCAGACCGTCCTCGAACACGCTCTCGTCGAACGCCGTCGCCGGGATCGAGAAGTGCTGGACGACACCGGGCAGGTCGCAGAACCGGATGTCGACGTACTCGACCTTCTCGTCCTTGATCAGTTTGAAGATGTCGTCGGCTGTCTTGTGCTTCGCCACTAGTGCTCCTTTACGCGCAGACGTTTCGCTAATCGGCGCTGACGGTATGGAGGACTTATTTCGCTCCCGTCAAGCGATTGTTTCGCCGACGTTACGGGTCGGGGCTTTCTGTTATCGGCGCTGGTGGCGCCTATCCTGGGCTTATGGCGCGCGAATTGGGATCCTGGCTGTCCGGGCCGCAATCACTGAGTTCCCGGGAGGGTTATCCCGGTGAGCGCCTGGGCCTGCCGGCCACCGGTACCGGGTCGCTGGCCGGGCTGGGGCGCCGGGCGTCCGCGCTGGTGGTTGACTGGCTGATCTCGTACGGTCTGGCCGGGCTGGGTCTGGCGGCAGGGCTGTACGGGAGTGCGTTCCTGGCCACGGCGGTGCTGTTGGTCTGGTTGGTGTTGGGCGTGGTCTCGGTCCGGCTGTTCGGCTTCACCCCGGGGCAGTACGCACTGGGCCTGCGGGTGGCCTCCGTGGACAACCGGTTGCACGTCGGCACCGGAAGGGCTGTCGTGCGGGGTCTGCTGATCGCGCTGGTCATCCCGGCCCTGTTCACCGATATCGACGGGCGTGGGTTTCAGGATCGGTTGACGGCGACGGCGGTGGTTCGCTCGCGCTGACTCTTGCGCTGAGTGCCCCTCCTGGCAGGCGGTTACTCTCACTTTTCCTGCCGCGCGGGGCACTCGATGCCGCTGTGGATGAGTGGGACGGAAACTCCGCTGGGTTTGGCACCGATGTGGGCGTGCAGGTATTCCGCGCGGGGGAGGCCCTGGCAGTCGGTGAAGTGAGCCGGTGGGGGCTGGCGGCGCACCACCGTCGGCTGCTGCCGGGCGTGTGGACGCCCCGGGGTTGCACGCCATCGCTGGAGGATCGAATCGGCGCGGCATGGTTGTGGTCCGAACGCCAAGGCATTGTGTACGGCCTGGCGGCATCCGCCATGCACGGCGCCCGCTGGGTCGCGGACGACATCCCGATTGAATTGAACGTTGCGCGCCACAAGTCGCCGGCCGGCGTCGTCGTACGCAGGGACACTCTCCTCGGCGACGAGGTGACCAGTCTTGGCGGCTTTCCGGTGACATCTGTGGCGCGGACAGCGTTTGACCTGGCCCGCCGCGGACCGCGTGGTGTGGCCCTGGAGCGCCTCGACGCCCTCGCTCGCGCAACGCAATTCGCTGCGGCGGATGTCCTGGCGGTGTACGACGCCCATCCCAAGGTCCGCGGAAGGCGGCGCATCCCGGGTCTGCTGCGTTTCGTCGACGCGGGCGCGCAGTCACCGAAGGAGACCTGGCTGCGGCTGGTGTTGATCGAGGCGGGCTTCCCGCGCCCGCAGACCCAGATCCCTGTCTTGACGCCAGACGGCTATCCCCGCTACTACCTGGACATGGGGTGGCCGGAGTTCATGGTCGCGGTCGAGTACGACGGTGAGCAGCACCGCACGGACCCGGCGCAGTACCGCAGTGACGTGCTGAGGTCGGAGTACATCGACGGACTGGGCTGGCGGCGCATCCGGGTGCTGGCCGGTCATCGGCGGGAGGACGTCGTCGCGCGGGTTGTCGCGGCGGGAGTGCCACGCGACTTCATCGAGTGCGCCACCTGGCAGGCGGCTACTCGCACAAAGCCTGCGCCAGCGGGCACTCGGCGTTAGACACGGGCGTCAGTTTCAGACGGTCTGTATAAAGCGGGCCCGCTCCTCGTACGATTGATCGACCCACAGGGAGGGGGCGGCGGGGATGGCCTGGTTTCCGACGGACCCGCACTCCGTCACACCCGCGTGGCTCAGCCACGTGCTCGGAGCCGACGTGCGCGCCTGCAGGCTGGAGCAGATCGGCATCGGTATAGGGATTCTCGCCAGGGTGTTCCGCGTGCACCTGGATGGGACGGGCGTACCGGATTCTGTCGTGGTTAAGCTTCCTTCGCTTGACGAGAAGGCGTTCGCGCTCTGCGCCGATCTCGACTTCTACCTGTGCGAGGCGCATTTCTATCAGGACGTCGGCGTCGCCAATCCGCTTCGCCCGGCCCGCCCCTACTTCACCGCCTTTGATCCGGTAACCCACGACTTCGTCCTGGTGCTGGAGGATCTCGGGCACCTGCGAGTCAACGACCAGATCGGTGGCTGTTCGGCCGAGGATGCCGAAGTGATCGTCGACGCGATCGCCGGTCACCACGCGTACTGGTGGGAGAGCGAGCGGTTCGCCTCGATGACGTGGCTGAAGCAGTTCGAGGATCCGCGGTACGCCGACGTCATCGCCGCCAACTTCGAGGCGGCTTGGCCAGTGGTTCTCGACCAGTTCGGCGACGAACTCTCGCCGTCGATCCGGGCGTTCGGCCAACGGTTTCCCGCCCTGGTGGCCTGGTACGCATCCGAGATCGCCTGCCCTCCAGCCACTTTCCTGCACGGTGATCTTCGGCTTGATCAGTTCTTCTTCGCCGTTGAGCCAAGTGATCCGCCGGTAACCGCCCTGGACTGGCAGCTCAGTTCGATCGGCCGCGGCGCCTACGACCTGGCCTATTTCCTCAGCCAGAGCCTCGCAACCGACACGCGCCGCAGCTGTGAGGAGGACCTCATTGCACGCTACGCCGAGCGGCTGTCGGAGCGCGGAATCGATTACGCGGCTGACGAATTGAACCGCGACTGTCGGCTGACCACCGCGTGGTGCTTTGCCTACCCCGTGATCGGCACCGGTCGTATCGAGCCTGCGAACGATCGCCAAGTCGACTTGCTGCGCGCGATGTTGCGGGGCTCCGTCGCCGCCATCGAGGACCATGACGCCCTGGCGCTGAGGCCGGACTGACATGATCTGCTCCGCATGCCAGACACCGAACGAGGCGGACGCCCGCTTCTGTGAAGGCTGCGGCAGTCCGATGGAACGCCGATGCGCAGGCTGTGGAACACCCGCAAGCGCGACGGCACGGTTCTGCAAGTCCTGTGGCGGATCGCTTGTCAGCCCGGTGCAACCGGCACCCGCGGCCCCGACCCGAAAGACGGTCACCGTGCTGTTCGCCGACCTCGCCGGCTCCACCACGTTCGAGGAGAAGGTCGACGCCGAAACCGCCCGAGAAGTGCTGGGGCAGTACCACACTCTGCTGGCCCGGACCGCTCAACGCCACCGAGCCGGAGTGACGAAGTACATCGGCGACGGGTTCATGGCGGTCTGGGGCGTTCCCGAGATCAGTGCGGATGACGCCGACCACGCCGTGGACGCGGCGGTGGAACTCCAGGAGCGCTTCGTCGACCTGGCCGCAGAGGTGGCCAACACCCGCGGGGAAGCCCTGGCGTTGCGTGTCGCGGTGAACACCGGCGAAGTGGTCGTCGGCTCCGACGATGCCGACCTGGTCGGCGATGCCCTCAACGTCGCCGCGCGGCTGGAATCCCAGTGCCCCCATGGTCAGGTGGTGGTGGGTGAGGAAACGTGGCGGTCCACTCGTGGCCGGTACCGCTACGAGCCGCTGAGTCCGGTTCAGGTGAAAGGCCGGGTCGCGCCGGTCGCGGTCTACCAGTGGGCTGGGCGCCGTTCCGAGCCGGCCGACTCCATCCCGTTCGTCGGCCGAACCCACGAATTCCGGCGCCTCACCGCGGTTCTGGACGATGCTGTCGCCCATCGAGGGGCGCGGCTCGTCACCGTTATGGGGGACCCAGGGGTAGGCAAGACACGCCTGGCAAGTGAGTTCGCCGCGTCGCAGCAGGACGCGGTCGTGCTTCAGATTCGCTGTGCCGCAGACGGAACTGTGGCATTGGCGCCCGTGGTGGAGGCGCTCCGCACCCGGGACATCGAGGCCGATATTCCTGCCGCCGCACCCGAGCGTGACCGTATCCTGCGCGATCTCAACGGCATGACCGGGGGCGTCGCCGGCTCCGTCGAAGAGACGTTCTGGGCCCTGCGTCGGTACCTCGAAGTACTCGCTGCCCGCGGGCTGCTGATTCTCGTCCTCGACGACGTTCAGTGGGCGGACGCCCTCTTGCTGGACTTCGTCGAGCATCTGTCGGAATGGGTCCGGGACGCGCCCGTGCTGATGATCGCGCTCGGCCGTCCCGAATTGCGCGAGAGCAGGCCGGAATTGGTCACCGTCGGCGGGTGGGTCGGCGACGCGATCCGACTCGGCGGTCTGGAACCGGGAGCCACCACCGAACTTGCGGCCCGGGTCCTGGGTACCGACAAGCTGCCGACGGAATTGCTCTCGCGGCTGCCGTCGTCGACCGGCGGGAACCCGCTTTTCGTCCGGGAACTGGTCGCCATGCTGGTGCACGACGGGGTGCTGGTCGCCGAGGCCGACGGGTGGCGGCTCACCATCGATGCCGACGCCATCGCCGTACCACCGACCATCCAGGCGCTGCTGGCCTCCCGGTTGGAGCGCATCAACACCGCCGATCGGAGGGTGCTGGAAACCGCGTCGGTCATCGGTACCGACTTTTCGCCCGCGGCGGTGTCCGCGCTCAGTGGAGCCAGCCCGGCGGAGGTGAAGGCCTCGCTGGACCGGATGCGGCGGCTGGAACTCGCTCAGCCCAGCGGTGCCTACAGTGGGGATGAACCGGTGTGGCGGTTCCACCACATCCTGATCCGCGACGTCGCCTACCGCCGATTGTTGAAGTCCGATCGCGCCGACCTGCATGAGCGGTTCGCCGACTGGGTCCGCGACGGGGGACAAGCCGGGGTGTTCGAATCCGACGAACTGCTGGCCCGGCATCTGGAGTTGGCCCACGGCTACCGCTGCGAACTCGGCGCGCGTGACTCCGTCACCGCGGAGTTGGCGCTGCAGTCCGCGCGGTGCTATCTGTCGGCGGCGCGGCGTGCGCTGGACCGCGACGCCCTGGTGTCCGCGGGGGCCCAGGCAGCGCGCGGAGCTGCGCTCGCCACCGCCGATCCGGCACTGCGGGCGGAGCTGCTGTTGGTCGGTTGCGAGGCCTACCTGTCAGCCGGTGACGTTGCGGCGGGCGCTCCGCTGGTGGAGGAACTCGACCGCATTGCCGATGCCGCGCTCGCGCCATGGGCGACGTGCTACCGATGCCAGTACATCGTCTACACCGATCCCTCACGTCTGCCCGAGGTCGACGAACGGTTACAGGAGGCCATCGACGAATTCGCTCGTCGGGGCGATTCGGCCGGTTCGGCGAAGGCCTACCGGGTGCGAGCCGGCACGCGCGGGCGATTGGGTCGCATCGGGGAGGCCGAGGCCGATCTTTTCGAGGCGCTGATCGCAGCACGCCAGTGCGGTGACCACCGGCAGATCACCGCTGCTCTCGGCGCGGCGCCCAATGCCGCATTGTGGGGCCCCAGCCCCGCGCCCAAGGCGGGTGGCCGATGCCTGGATGTCGTTCGCATGCAACGGATGACGACCGCCGCGCCGTCGTTGGAGGCGACCTCCCTGCGGTGCCTTGCGGTGCTGGAGTTGTTACGCGGGCGGCCGGACAAGGCGCGGTCGATGCTCGACGACGCCCGGCAGATCGTCTCCGACCTCGGTCTGCGGCATGGCCTGATGGAGACTGAGTTGTACGCCGGGATCATCGAGTCGATGGTCGGTGACCCCGTGGCGGCCGAGCCGCATTTCCGGACCGCTTTGGAGGGACTGGACTCCCTCGGCGTCGGCGCCGACGCCGGACAGGCCGCCGCACTGCTGGCGCGCTCGCTGCTCGCGCAGGGACGTATCGACGAAGCGGATCGCTATGCCGCAGAGAGTGAACGGATTGCCGGCCACAATCTGAAGACGGCCATCGGCTGGCGGGCCGCTCGCGCCGAGATCCTCTCGGCGCAAGGGCGTCACCGGGAGGCCGTGGCGCTGGCGCGGGACGCGGTGGCGGTCGCGGCTGACACCGACCTGGTTCTGGACTACGCCGATTCGTGCCTGACCTTGAGCAGGGTGCTGGCCGCTGCGGGCGATCGGCATGGGGCGGCCGAGGCGCGCAGCAAAGCTGAATCACTCTATGCCGCAAAGGATGCCGTCTTCCTGGTGGGAGCCGCTTCCGGGCTGGGCGAGCCCGTGGTGCAGCAGACCGCGCCGGCGCCGGAATCCAGGCCGAGGCTGACCACAGCCAACCGGGCGTCGGATGTGCCCTTGAAGACCTGGCAGGGGGCAGTTCGTACCTCGGCCACATTCGTATACGAGGATCACCGCCGGGTCAGCGGCGAACCACTCGAGGCCGGGGCGGACCTTCATGCCGCCGCCAAGCGGAAGGTGGAGCAGTACCCGCATGTCGAGGCGCCGGTGCTGGCCGCCCGCGGGGAGGGCTTGGCGCTGGTCTCGCTGCGCTGGTGGGATGACGCCGGCAACCAGAGGACCTCTTTGGATGTTTACCAGGTGAACGAGGCAGACGAACTCACTTACCAGGGCCGCTTCGACGAGGATGATTTTGCCGGCGCCTACCGGGTGCTCAACGAGCGGTACTACAGAGGTGAAGGTGCAGCCTTCGCTGTCAACGGCATGAAGGTGCTGGAATTCGAGGAGGCGTTCTGGGCGCAGGACGTCGAGGCTGCGCTGCAGACGATCCAGTCCGACTTCCGTTGGTGTGCAGCCGCTTCGGCGTTGAAGCCGGGCGAACGATCTGTGGCGGAGCTCTTCGCGTGGCGCGCCGAACGTCTCACTCAGGTCGCATCGTTCCAGGACTGCCTGGCCGCCCTGCGCTGGCTGTCGCCGGACGTGTGCATCTCGCTGTGCGAGATCCGGGCGACGGGGCACGGCGGCGAGGCATACCGCTGGAGTCGGTTCTACGTCAGCGAGTATCGCGACGGACTGTCGGCTGCGGTCCGTGAGTTCGATATCGACGATGAGGCCGAGGCGTTCGCGTATGCGGAGTCTCTGTTGGCGCGGGCACGCAATCGGCTTGTGGTCTGCAACCGCGCGAGCATGGTTGCGGACGGCATCATCAGCGCTCTGCGGGCCAAGAACGGTGCTGCCGCAACCGATCTCTATGCGGAGACCCTCACGTATGACGATCGGCGACGGCTGAGAGGTAATCCGGTGACCACCCGTGCGGATGGTCGTCGCAACGCTGAGCGAATGGTTCTGCAATACAGCGACTTCCAGAGCCGGATTCTCGCGGTGCGTGGTGAGCGAAGCGCCCTGGTTTCCAGCCGCTGGTCAGATGACGCGGGGAATGAGAGCGCGCATCTTCATGTCTTCGAACTCGATGACCAGTACCTCATCAGTTACGAAGGCCGCTTCGACGAGGACGACTTCGCAGCCGCCTACCGGGTGCTTGAGGAGCGGTACTACGCCGGTGAGGGCGCCGCCTTCGCCGCAGGCGGGCTCACTCAACTCGGGTTTCAGGCAGCCATCTGGGCGCAGGACGCCGAAGCCGCGCGCTCGTTGGTCGAGCCCGACTTCGTCTGGATTGCAGACCCGTCGACGCTGAAACCCGGGGAACGATCCCTTGACGAGATGTTCGCCTGGCGTGCCGAGCGGCTTGGACAGGTTGGGTCATTCGAGGATTGGCTGGCGGCTCTGCAGTGGTTGTCGCCCGAAATCTGCGTCGTGCGCGCGGAAATGAAGGGCGAGGATTACCGCTGGTCTCGTATCTACGTCACGCAATTCCGTGATGCACTGCTCGTCTCCGGTCGCGAGTTCGACATCGACGATGAGGAGACTGCTTTCGCGTACGCGGAGTCGCTGCTGGCGCGGGCACGCAATCGGCTTGTGGTCTGCAATCGCGCGAGCATGGTGGCGGACGGACTGTTCGCAGCACTACGCGCGAAGGACCTCTCTGGCGCCCCCAGCTATGCGGAACGCTTGGTCTATGACGACCGGCGAAGGATTCCCGGTAGCCCGATGACGTGTCGCGAAGACTTGCTTGGCGCGGCGCAGCTGGCGGTGCAGCAGTACAGCAGCTTTGAGCATGAAACCCTCGCCGTGCGCGGCGAGCGAAGCGTTTTGGTGTCCAGTCGCTGGTCGGATGCTGCCGGCAATGAGAGCAAGCACCTGCATGTCTTCGAACTCGATAACGACGGTCTCATCGGCTACGAAGGCCGCTTCGACGAGGACGACTTCGCCAGCGCCTACCGGGTCCTTGAGGAGCGGTATTACGCCGGTGAGGGTAAGGCCTTCGCCGCCGGCGGGCTCTTGCAACTGCAATTTGGGTCAGCTCTCGGTGCCAGCGACCTCGAGGCGGCGCGGCCGTTGGTCCAGCCCGATTTTGTGGTGAATGCTGACCCGTCGACGCTGAAACCCGCCGAGCGATCGCTGGAGGAGATATTCGGGTGGGCAGCCGAGCGACTTGCCCAAGTCGCGTCGTTCCAGATGTGGATCGCCGTCCCGGAGTGGATGTCATCCGAGGTCTGTGTCTCGCTCTTGGAGATGCGGGGGACGGGACACGGCGGCGAGAAGTATCTCTGGCCTCGGTATTACGTCACGCATCTCCGCGACGGTCTGCTCGCCTCCGGCCGTGAGTTCGGCATCGACGATGAGGCCGCGGCGTTCGCATACGCGGATTCACTCCTGGCGCAGGAACACAGTCGGCTGGTGGTCCGCAACCGGGCCAGTGTGGTGGCTGACGGGATCGTCGAGTCGCTGCGTGCCAACGACAGCGCGGGCGTCGTGGCGCTCTTTGCCGACGGGCTGGTCTACGACGACCGGCGACATCTCGGCGGCGGCACCGTGGCAAGCCGGCAGGAGTACCTCGTCAGCATCGAGCGGTTTTTGCATCAGTACTC
This sequence comes from Mycobacterium sp., assembly GCA_046330855.1. Taxonomy (GTDB): domain Bacteria; phylum Actinomycetota; class Actinomycetes; order Mycobacteriales; family Mycobacteriaceae; genus Mycobacterium. The sequence continues at coordinate 160,002 of JAXLRX010000004.1, read as the reverse complement.
GCGCTTCGACAACACAACGCTGGCCGTGCGTGGCGAGCGACTTGCACTGGTAGCGACTCGCTTTTCGGACTCTGCCGGTAACGCGACGGGGTATTTGCACCTCTTCGAGCTCGACGACGAGGGCCTGGTCACTTACGAGGGCCGTTTCGACGAGGACGACTTCCTCAGCGCCTACGTCGAACTGGATCGCCGTTACTACTCCGGCGAGGGTGTGGAATTCGCAGATGGTGGAAGGGCAAACTCGGGTTGGGTCGAGGGCATCGGGCGCCGTGACATCGAGATGGTTCGGCGGTTCTCGACCCCGGACTTCCGCTGGCTCGCACCGCCGTCATCGTTGAAGGCCGCCGAGCGAACCGTCGAGGACATGTTCGAGTGGATGCGTGTACGCGGCGAAAGGGTTGCGTCCCAGCGACATTGGCAGTCGGTGATCGAATGGGTAGGCCCCGATTGCGCGGTCGGTCTGACCGAGGTCACTGCCGTTGGATTCGACGGCGAAGATTTCCGGTGGACCTACATCGTTGTGACCGAGGTTCGTGACGGACGTGCCGCGTGGGTCCGGGAATTCGACACCGAGGGCGAGGCGTTCGCGTACGCGGAATCCGTCGCAGTAAGGCGGCCGAGCCGGCTGGCCGTTACCAATCGTGCCAGCGCGGTGGGACAGCGCCTGGTCGGCCATGTGCGAAGCGGCGACGTCGAGGCGGCAAGTAACTGCTACGCCGATTCAGCGGTGTATGACGACCGTCGGCAGATCAGTGGTGAACCGGTCGCGGGCCGGGCCGACATCCGCGCTGCCATTAAGCGGATCACCGAACAATTCCAGCACTTCGAATTTCAGACGCTTGCGGTACGCGGCGAACGGTTACACCTTGCCCGCACCCGCTGGTCGGACACGGCAGGAAACGAGACGGCCGGACTTGTTCTTGCCGAGCTTGATGCGGACGGCTTGATCGTCTATGACGGGCGCTTCGACGAGGACGACTTCGAAAGCGCCTACTTGGAGATGGAGCGCAGGTACCTCGATGTTGTGGGCAAGTCTCATGCCGATGCGAGTGCGGCACTGACGCAAGTCCTCCTCGCGGAAACCCGGGGAGACCTCGACAGCGCCTTCGCCATGTTCGCCGCTCCCGGGCTGCGGATCGAGAGTAGGTCGCGCTCGGTGTTTCCCGGTCGCTCGGCCGCCGAGCTTCGCCGCAGTGTCGAGGAACTCGGCGCCATGGTGGGGTCATACCGGGTGTGGAGCCCGGCGGCCTGCTGGATGTCGCCGGAATGGGTGGTCGCGCGCCATCAACGGGAGACCGTCGGAAGCGGGGGTGACGCGCTCAGCTGGTCGCGGATTTATGTGATGGAGATCCGGAACGGACTGGCCCAATCGGTGTGCGAGTTCGACGCTGAGGACGAGGAGCATGCGTTCGCATACGCCGAGGAGCGGATGCGGGTGAGGCCGAGCCGGCTTGCGATAGCCAATCGGGCCAGCGAAATCGGTTCCCGCATGGTCGACGCCATCCGAGCCGGCGACGTCGAGCGGGCTGTCGAGATGTTTCCCGTGGACTCCGAGTACGGAGACTTCCGTCGGGTGAGTGGCGACCCCATCGTCGGGAAAGCTGCTCGGCGGCAGGCGATTGTGCGTTCGCTGCAACAGTTCAGTCAATTCGATCTGACCACCATTGCCGTCCGCGGGGAGAACCTTGCGCTGGCCCGGAGCAGCCGCTCCGATGACGCGGGTAACGAGTCGACGGTGCTCGTCGTCGGCCAGATCGACGACGACGGACACGTCGTCGCACTCCTCACCTTCGACGACGATGATTTCGAGAACGCCTATCAGGAATTGGAGCGTCGCTACTACGGCGGTGAAGGCGCGCCGTTTGCAGAAGCGGGCGCCGTGATGTCCAAGCTGGTGGCGGCGGGCAACCGCGGCGACAACGACGCGGTGTTCGAGTTGTTCGAACCGGGAATGCGGGTGGAGAGCCGCTCCCGCACCATCATCCCGAGTCGGGCATTGGACGAGTTGCGTTCCAGTGTGGATGAGTTCAAGGCCATGGTTCGCTCATCGCGGATCTGGTGCGCGGCGGTGCGCTGGCTGTCGCCCACCTGTGCGGTTGTCCGGCATGAGCGTGAAGCCGTCGGTCATGAGGGTCAGAGCTACGAGTGGTCGCGGATCTACGCTCTCGAGTCTCACGGCGGACGGTTCACGGGCGGTTGCGAATTCGATATCGAGTTCGAAGACGAGGCGTTCGCGTACGCCGAGGAGCGCCTGCGTGCCTCGGCCAGCCGACTGGCGGTGACGAACCGGGCTAGCGTGGTCGCCGAACGTCTGGCGAAGGCGATCCGGCGCGACTCTGATCTGGAAGCTGCTCTCGCGGAGTTTGCGAGCGATTGCGCGTACGAGGATCGGCGTCGCCTCAGCGGCGATCCGATCGTTGGTGTCTTCGCGCGGCGCGCGGCACTTGAGCGGGTAGTACAGCAGTACGGCCACCTGACGATGAGCCCGGTAGCGGTGCGCGGGGACCGCCTAGTCCTCGAGAGGTGTTGCCGCTCTGACGATTCCGGAAACGAATCCATCGTGCTCGTCCTCGGCGAGATCAATTGCGACGATCACGTGGCCGCCTACATCAGCTTCGATGAAGACGATTTCGAGGGTGCCTACCGAGAGCTTGAGCGTCGCTACTACGCCGGCGAGGGCGCAGCTTCGGCTCCCGGCGGGAGAAAGCTGGAGGATTTCATCGCGGCCCTCAACCGGGGAGACCTCGACTCGGCTTTCACGGTCATCAGCAATCCGGATCTTCGCATCGAGACACGTTCCCGCGCGGTGTTCCCGGATCGCTCGGCCGCCGAGCTTCGCGAGGACCTCGATGAACTGCTGTCGATGACGTCCTCAGTGCGGTGGTGGTACTCGAATATCTGCTGGCTGTCTGCGAACGTAGGCGTGGGCCGCCAGGAGCGCGAAGGGATCGGCCTGGAGGGCCAGGGCTATGCCTGGACCGACATCTACGCCTTTGAGTTCCAGGGTGACGCGGTCGCCTGGATCTGCCGGTACAACGTCGAGGACGAAACGCAGGCATTCGCGGACGCCGAAGCGCGGACACTGCTCAGCCCCAGGCGTTTAGCTGTCGCCAACCGCGCGGGCGCGGTTCGTGTCGCTGGGACCGTCGCGTTGCAGCGGGGCGAGATCGACACGGCTGCGGGTTTCTTTTCGGAAAGCGTCGTTTTCGAAGACCGAAGGCGGATGAGCGGCGAGCCGCCGGCAAGCGGATCGGGCGTGCGAGCCGCCTTGACGAAACTTCGCAACGACTACAGCCACTTCGACGGGCAGTTCCTCGCTGTGCGTGGGGAACGCCTGGTGTTGGCGCGATATGTCTGCAGAGACGAAGCCGGCAACCAGACGTCAGGGTTGAGTCTGACCGAAATCGGCTCAGACGGGCTGAACGTCTACGAGTGCCGCTACGACGAGGACGACTTCGGCTCCGCGTACGCCGAGCTGGAACGCCGGTACTACGCCGGGGAGGGTGCGGCGTTCGCGGTCAACGGCATGGCGAGTGCGAACTATCTGGCCGCCGTGAATCGCGGCGATTTCAAGTCCGCGTTTGAGGAATTCACCAGCCCCGATCTCCGGATCGAGAGCCGCGCAAAACGATCGGGTTTCGCGGTTGGGAGCGCCTCGGAGTATCAATCCAGCTTTGAGGAACTGCAACGGCTGGTCGGCTCGTTCCGTGACTGGTTCGCAGCGGTGGAGTGGGTCGCGCCGAACTGGATGGTGATCCGCTACCAGCGGGTGGCAGTCGGCCTCAACAGCGAGGACTACCAGTGGGATCGGATCTGCGTCTGCGAAGTCCGGAACGGGCGTCTCTGCTACATCTGTGACTTTGACCTCGAGGATGAAGAGGCGGCCTTCGCCTACGCGCAGGAGTGCGCCAACACCCCAGCCTCACGATTGCCGTTGACCAACCGTGCATCAGACACCATCACGGTGATGGTCCAGGGGCTATCAGATGCGAATATCGATGCGGTGGTCGATTGCTTCAGCGAGGACTACCTTCGGGGAGACCGGCGCCGGATCCTTGGTTCGCCACTGCGTGACAAGAGTGAGATGCGCGCAGCGACTGAGCGAATGTTGCAGCAATACAACCACTTCCAATGGCAGACGCTGGCCGTGCGGGGAGAGCGGCTGACGTTGGGTTGGACGCAGTGGTCGGATGATGCGGGGAACGCGTCAACGTATCTCGCCGTGGGTGAAGTGGACACCGTCGGTCGCCTCGTCTACGAGGGACGATTCGACGGGGACGACTTCGACTCGGCGTACGACGAACTCGAGCGCCGCTACTACGCCGGCGAGGGTGCGGCCGCCGCGGAATCCGGGATGGCGTTGTCCGACTACGTCACCACGAAGAACCGGGGTGACCTGGATAGGCTTTTCAACTCGCTGAGCGCCGCCGACCTCCGGATCGAGAGCCGCTCCGCATCCGTCTTCGTCGAGCGCACGGCGGCCGAGTATCGCGCGAGTGTCGAACAGCTGCTCGACATCCTCGGGTCGACGCGGGAATGGTTTTCTGCCGTGACGTGGGTGTCGCTGAACTGGTTCGTCGGACGATTCGAGCGCGAGGCCGTTGGCCGTAGGGCCGATGACTTCGCGTGGGACCGCATCCTGGTGGGCGAGATGCGTGACGGTCGACTCACCTACATCTGCATGTTCAACGTCGCCGATGAGGATGCCGCCTTCGCCTACGCCGAAGAGCGCGCTAAGGCCAAGGCAACTCGGCTGCCTCTGACCAACAGGGCCAGCGACGTGGCGCTGCGTGTGACGGCCGCTCTCTCGCACGGTGATCCGGACGCATTCGTCGCGGCGTATCACCAGGACTGGGTCCGCGACGATCAACGGCGACTGGCCGGCGCACCCATCGGTAGCCGGGCTGACATGCGGGTCTCCGTCGTCCGGATGCTGCAGCAGTTCAACCACTTTGAGTGGCGAACGCTGGCGGTTCGCGGCACAAGGCTGGCGATGGGACAGAGCCGCTCTTCGGACAGCGACGGCAACGTCTCGACGTATCTGCACGTGTTCGATGTCGACGACGACGGACTCATCACCTATGAGGCCCGTTTCGACGAGGACGACTTCGACTCGGCGTACCGGGAACTTGACCGCCGATACTTCGCCGGCGAGGGCGCCGACTTCGCCGACATGGACCCGGTGCAAGCCGCCTTCATGGACGCGGTGAACCACGGCGACCTGGATGCCGCGAGGAAGGTGTGTCTGCCGTCGATGCGCGTCGTGTCGCCTCCCACGACGCTCGCCGCGGAGGAGCGTTCTCTTGCGGACTTCTTCCGCTGGGTGGGCGACCGGGTCGAGCAGTCGCCCACGGTCCGGCATTGGATGTCGACGATGCGCTGGATGTCGGCGAGTTGTCTGACGGGCCGCATTGAGATCCAGGCACTCGGCTCGGACGGGCACGGATACAGCTGGCCGCGCGTCATCGTTACCGAGATCATCGGCGGACGATTTGCGAGCATTCGCCAGTTCGATGTCGACGATGAGGATTCCGCATTCGTCTACGCCGATGAGATCGTCGCCAAGCACGCGACCCGGCTGCCGGCGACGAATATCGCGAGCGAAGTGGGTGAAGCCGCCTTCTTGGCAATGTGCGCAACCGATCTCGATGCGGTCGTCGAGTTCTACGCCGATGACTTCGTTTTCGACGACCACAGGCGGCTTAGTGGTGACCCGATCCCCGGTAAGGAGGCGATGCGAGCTGCGCTTGAACGGGTTCTGTCCCAGTTCCCCACCTTCGAGTTGCGCGGCCTCGCGGTGCGGGGAGACCGGCTGGCGTTGGGCTGGAGCCGATGGTCAGATGGTGCCGGAAACGAATCCAGACACCTTCACCTGGTCGGGGTGGATCAGAGCGGCCACATCGTCTACGACGGTCGGTTCGACGAGGACGACTTCGACTCGGCATACCGCGAGCTCGACCGCCGGTACTTCGCCGGCGAGGCCGCCGAGTTCGCCGAGATGGACCCGGTGCAGGCGAGCTTCATGCACGCGCTGAACCACTGCGATCTGGATGCTGCGAAGAAGGCGTGCCTGCCCTCGTTGCGCGTCGTGTCGTCCCCCGACATGCTCGCCGCGGAGGAGCGCACCCTTGCGCAATTCTTCTCCTGGGTGGCCGACCGGTTTGAGCAGTCGTCTTCGGTGCGGCATTGGGTGTCGAGCTTGCACGTGGTGTCGGCGAATTGCGTGCTCGGCCGGGTCGAGATCGAGGTGCTGGGTTCTGACCGAGACGGATATAGCTGGCCGTCGCGGATCATGGTCACCGAGATCAGTGGTGGGCGATTTGCGAACATCTACCAGTTCGATCCCGCCGACGAGGGAGCCGCGTTCACCTGCGCGGATAGGGTCGCCGCCAAGCACGCCAACAGGCTGCGTGCGACGAACATCGCGAGCGAAATAGGTGAAGCGGCCAGCCGAGCGCTGGAGGCCGGAGATTGGTCGCTCCTGGGCGACATGTACTCAGATGACTTCGTCTTCGACGATCATCGTCGGCTCAGCAGCGGATACCTTATAGAGGGAAGGGAGGCAATGTCGGCACACGCCAAGCGAATCCGCGAGCAGTTCAGTGTTTTCGAGCCTCGCCCGCTAGCGGTTCGTGGCGAACGCCTGGCGTTGTTCTGGAATCGTCGGGCGGACAGTGCGGGCAATGAGACGATCCAATTCCATGTTGTGGAGCTCGACGCTGATGGGCGCGTGCGCTACGAGGGCCGCTTCGACGAGGACGACTTCGAAGGCGCCTACGCGGAGATGGAGCGACGCTACTACGCCGGCGAGGGTGCGGCGTTCGCGGAAAACGGGCTCGCGAGCGCGAACTATGTGACCGTGGTGAACCGCGGTGATTTTGCCACCCTCTTCGACGAGCTCACCAGGGCAGACGTCAGCGTCGAAAACCATTCCCGCTCAGCGTTTCCCGACCGCGGCGCCGATGCTCTGCGAGCCAGTCTCGAACAACTCACCTCGATGATGGGGTCGGTCCGCTACTGGTTCGCGGCGATCACCTGGATATCTCCGACGACGGCGGTATTCCGCATGGAGCGCGAGGCCGTCGGAAAGGACGGCGAGCAGTACGCGTGGTCGCGCATCTCGGTGGGCAAATGGGAGGACGGCAAGCTGGCCTCGCTCGGCGACTTCGACCCTGACGACGAGGACGCCGCTTTTGCCTATGCACAAAGCATCGAGTGAGCCTTCAAGCAGGCCTCTACTCGAACTTCGACTGCCAGTTGGGGCACTCGGCGAAGTTAACGCCGGCGGACCGTGCGCCCCACGCCCTTGATCTTCGCCTGCGGCGGAAGCGGGCCCTTGGGCATGGCGGCCTGCCCGGTCTTGGTTCCCAGCGCGGCGAGCTTGGACTCCAGGCTGTCCATTTTCGCAACGGAAATGTTGGCGGGCAGCTTGGTGAGGTGGCGCTCCAGCTTGGACAGTGGGACCTCGCCTTCGCCGTTGCCGATGACCACGTCGTAAATCGGCACCTCGCCGACCAGGCGGGCGGTGCGCTTCTTCTCCTGAGCCAACAACGGCTTGACCCGGCTCGGCTGACCCTCGCCGACGAAGATCACCCCCGGCCGCCCGATCACCCGGTGCACGGCGTCCAGATGCCCATTCGCCGCGACCCCCGGGGTGACCCGCCACTTGCCGCGCAGGTTGTCCAGTGCCCAGGCCGCCGCCCCGGCCTGGCCCTCGGCCTTGCGGTAGACGTTCTTCTGCGCGCGGCGGCCGAAGATGATGAAAGCCACCAACACGCCCAGGACGATGCCCAGCACGATCATCAGCCACTTCGTGAAGCCGCCGATCAGGAAGCCGACCACGACCGACAACACCACGACGGCGACAAACGCGCCGATCATCAGGGGCAGCAGCTTCTTGTCTTCCTTGCGCTGCATCTGGAAGGCCTGCCACAGCTGGGCGCGACGCTGCTTGGACGCCGCCTTGGCTGCTGCTTTGGCGGCCTTGGTCTGGACCGGGGTGCGGGGTTTCGCCATAACTGATCAGGATACGGACGGCTTGTGAGCCCGCGAAGCCTGTTCGTACAGCCGTCCGGCCCGGTAGGAGGAACGCACCAGCGGACCGGCTAGCACCCCGGCGAACCCGAGGCCCTCGGCGTAGGCGGCCAGCTCGACGAACTCCTCGGGATGGACCCAGCGCTCCACCGGATGATGGCGCGGCGAAGGCCGCAGGTACTGCGTGATCGTGACGATGTCGCAGCCCGCGGAGTGCAGGTCGGCCAGAGCGGTGTGCACCTCCCCGATGGTCTCGCCCATGCCGAGGATGAGGTTGCTCTTGGTCACCAGGCCGAAGTCGCGCGCAGCGGTGATCACGTCGAGGCTGCGCTGGTAGCGGAACGCCGGGCGGATGCGCTTGAAGATCCGCGGCACCGTTTCGAGGTTGTGGGCGAACACCTCCGGCCGGGACTCGAACACCTCGCGCAGCAGATCGGCCTCGCCGTTGAAGTCGGGGGCGAGCAGCTCCACGCCGGTCGACGGGTTCAGCCGCTTGATGGCGCGGACGGTCTCGGCGTACAGCCACGCCCCGCCGTCGGGCAGGTCGTCGCGGGCCACCCCGGTGACGGTGGCGTACTTCAGGCCCATGGCGGCGACGCTCTCAGCCACCCGGCGCGGCTCGTCGCGGTCCAACTCGGCGGGCTTGCCGGTGTCGATCTGGCAGAAGTCGCAGCGACGGGTGCACTGCTCGCCGCCGATGAGGAAGGTGGCCTCGCGGTCCTCCCAGCACTCGTAGATGTTGGGGCAGCCGGCCTCTTCGCAGACGGTGTGCAGGCCCTCGCGGCGGACCAGACCCTTCAGGGCGGTGAACTCCGGGCCCATCCGCGCCCGGGTCTTGATCCACGGCGGCTTGCGTTCGATGGGGGTCTCGGCGTTGCGCACCTCGAGCCGCAGAAGCTTGCGGTTACCCGGCTCGACGCTCATGCCTGCGATGTTACGGGCAGACGGCCGTCGAGGGCGTCGCCCACCGCCTCGGCGACCCGTTCCCGGACGTCCTCGACACCGACCCGCCGACCGAGTTCGGCGGTCAGCGAGGTGACCCCGGCGTCGGTGATCCCGCACGGCACGATCCGGTTGAACGCTCCGAGGTTGCAGTCGCAGTTCAGGGCGAAGCCGTGCAGGGTGACGCCGCGGGCCACCCGGATGCCGATCGCGGCGATCTTGCGGGCCGGGCGGGGGCCGTCCGCCGGCAGCCACACCCCGGAGCGGCCGTCGACCCGCCCGGCGTCGAGGCCGAACTCCGCGCAGACCGCGATCAGCGACTGCTCAAGGCGCCGAACGAAATTCACCACATCGAGGTGCTCGCCCAGTCCGATGATCGGGTAGCCGACCAATTGCCCCGGTCCGTGCCAGGTGATCTTGCCGCCCCGGTCGGTGTCGACGACGGGTGTCCCGTCAATCGGGCGTTCGTGGGCTTCGGTGCGCTTGCCCGCGGTGTATACCGGCGGGTGTTCGAGCAGCAGCAGGGTGTCCGGGCCGCCGGCCACCCGGGCGTCGGCGATCTCACGCTGCAGATCCCAGGCGGCCTGGTAGTCGAGCACGCCCAGTTGCCGGATCTGCACCGGGGCGTCGCTCTGGCGGATGGATTGCCGCATCACCCGACCGTACTACCCGAGCGCGTACGCGAGGGCCTCGCCGATGGTGTTGTGGTGGAAGGCGAATCCGGCGCGCTCGAGGGCGGCCGGGATGGCCCGCTGGCCGCCGAGCAGACCCTCCTCGGCGAATTCCCCAAGCAGGGTCTTGAGCGCGAATCCGGGCACCAGGAACGGCGCGGGCCGCTTCAGTGCACGGCCCAGTGCGGCGGTGAACTCGGCATTGGTCACCGGCGCGGGTCCGGTCAGGTTGACCGGTCCGGACATCGGCTGGTTGATCGCGAACAGCAGCGCGCGGACCTCGTCCTCCAGGCTGATCCACGGCATGTACTGGTGACCGCCGGCCAGCCGCCCGCCCAGGCCGAGGGCGAACAGCGGCTTCAGCTTGGCCAGCAGTCCGCCGCCGGGGGAGAGCACCAGACCCGTCCGGGCCAGCACCACCCTGACCCCGGCATCCTGCGCCGGTGCGGTCGCGGCTTCCCAGTCCACGCACAACTGGGCCAGGAAACCCGTTCCGGGGGGCGCGGATTCGTCGGCGATGCGGCTGCCGGTGTCACCGTAGTAGCCGACCGCGCTCGCGTTGACCAGCACCGGGACGCCGGCCTCGACGACCGCGGCGGAGATCACCTCGGTGGGGTCGATGCGACTGTCGCGCAGCAGTTGTTTGTAGGCGCCGGACCAGCGTTTGTCGCCGACACCGACGCCGCACATGTTGACCACGGCATCGACGCCCTGGAGTTCGCCCGGGTCGAACTCGCCGCTGTCGGGGTTCCAGCGCACCTCGTCGCGGCCGTTGGGCACCCGGCGCACGATCCGGATGACGCGGTGGTCGGCCGAACGCAGCGCGGCGATCAGCGCCGAGCCGATGAGGCCGGACGAGCCGGCGATGGCGACGGTCTTGGTGGCAGACCCGTCACCCGCCTCAGAGGCCAAGTTCGGCCTCGAATGCGCCTTCCTCGAGCCGCTTGCGGACGGTGGTGAGGAACCGGCCAGCGTCGGCGCCGTCGATCAGACGGTGGTCGTAGGTCAGCGGGAGGTAGCAGATCGACCGCACGCCGATGGACTCGTTGCCCAGTTCGTCGGCGATCACCCGGGGTCGCTTGACGATCGCCCCGGTGCCCAGCATGGCCGCCTGCGGCGGGACCAGGATCGGGGTGTCGAAGAGGGCGCCCTGGCTGCCGATGTTGGTGATGGTGAAGGTGCCGCCGGCGAGCTCGTCGGGCTTGAGGTTGCCCGAGCGGGCGCGGTTGGCGATGTCGTTGATGGCGCGCGCCAGGCCGGCCAGTGACAGGTCGCCGGCGTTGTGCACGACCGGGGAGAGCAGGCCCTGGTCGGTGTCGACCGCGAAGCCCAGGTTCTCGGTGTCGTAGTAGGTGATCTCGCTGGTGTCCTCGTTGTAGCTGGCGTTGATGTTCGGGTGCGCCTTGAGGGCGTCGATGACCGCGCGGGCGATGAACGGCAGGTAGGTGAGGTTGACTCCCTCGCGCTCGGCGAACTCCTTCTTGGCCCGGGCCCGCAGCGCCACGATGCGGGTCATGTCCACTTCATGGGTCTGGGTGAGCTGAGCGGTGGACTGCAGCGACTCGCGGGTCTTGCGTGCGGTGATCTGGCGGATCCGGTTGGCCTTCTGGGTGGTTCCGCGCAGATGTGCCAGCGGTGACGGGGCGGCAGCAGGTGCCGCAGCAGCCGGCCTGGCTGCGGCTGCGGCGGTGGGAGCGGCGGCGGCCGGGGCCTTCTTGGCGTCCGCGGCGGCCAGCACGTCCTGCTTGCGGATGCGCCCGCCGACGCCGGTGCCCTTGATGGTCGACAGGTCAATGCCGTTCTCGGAAGCCAGCTTTCGGACCAACGGGGTCACGTACGGGGCGTCGCCACCGGCGGCCGGAGCGGCCGCGGGCCGGGGTGCCGGGGCTGGTGCAGGAGCTGGGGCGGGAGCCTGCGCCGGCGGGGGCGCAGCCTGCGGTTCGGGCTTGGGCTCGGGCTTCGGCTCCGGAGCGGGAGCCGGTGCCGGCGCGGGCGCCGGGGCTGCGGCGGGCGCCGCGCCGGGGGCGCCGATCTTGCCGAGTTCGCCGCCGACCTTGACGGTGACGTCCTCCTCCGCGGTGATGCTCAGCAGGACGCCTGCGGCCGGGGACGGGATCTCGGTGTCGACCTTGTCCGTGGAGACCTCGACCAGCGGCTCGTCGACCGCGACGCTGTCGCCGACCTTCTTCAGCCAGCGGGTGACGGTGCCCTCGGTGACCGACTCGCCGAGTTCGGGCATCAGCACCGGGGTAGCCGAACCGGATGAGGCGGCGGGGGCGGGAGCGGCGGTGGGCGGCGCGGGCGGCGCCGGCTCACTCAGTTCGGGGGCCGGTGCGGCCTGGGCGGCCGGTTCCTCCGCGGGCTTCGGCTGCTCGGCCGGAGGCGCCGCCGGGGCAGGAGCGGGAGCCTCACCGGCGTCGGAGATGACCGCCAGTTCGCCGCCGACGGCGACGGTGTCGTCCTCGTGGGCGATGATCTTGCTCAGCACGCCGGATGCCGGCGCGGGGATCTCGGTGTCGACCTTGTCGGTGGAGACCTCGAGCAACGGCTCGTCCACCGTGACGGTATCGCCCTCCTGTTTGAGCCAGCGGGTGACGGTGCCTTCGGTGACACTTTCGCCAAGAGCGGGCATCTGGACGGAGACGGCCATATGTGTTGACTCCCTCGAACGTCGGTCGACCTTTGCGCATGCCGCAGCGCACGTGACCCCATCCTGTCATTACGGGACCCGCATCGCCGGGAATCGGGTGCCCAACGCGTGGGGCAATAATCGACCAATGCCCACCCGTTACCTATCCGCCCAGGACGGAACCCGACTCGCCGTCTACGAGGAGGGCAACCCGGCCGGCCCGACCGTCGTCCTGGTGCACGGCTGGCCGGATACCCACGTGGTGTGGGACGGCGTCGCCGCCCTGCTGGCCGACTCCCACCGCATCGTGCGGTATGACAACCGCGGGGCCGGAGAATCCGACGTGCCACGCGGCGTGGCGGCCTACGACCTGGCGACCCTGGCCGACGACCTCGGAGCCGTCATCGACGCGGTGTCGCCGGACGCGCCCGTGCATGTGGTGGGCCACGACTGGGGCGGCGCGACGGTGTGGGAATACGTGTCCCGGCCACAGGCTGCCTCGCGGGTGGCTTCCTACACGTCGGTCTCCGGTCCGGACCCGCGGCATGTGAGCCGCTATGTCCGCGAAGGACTTGTGCGCCCCTACCGGCCGCGCCGGTTCGCCCGGGCGGTGGCCCAGGCGGCCCACTTCAGCTACATGTTCTTCTTCTCGATTCCGGTGCTGACGCCGGCGGCGATGCGCGGATTCCTGGCCCGCCGGATCAACCGGCATCTGATCGCCCCGGGCGTCCCACCCCCGCAGCGCCACCAGGCGTCGACCTTCGTCGCCGACGCCACCAATGGGCTGAAGATCTACCGCGCCAACTTCTTTCCCGCTCTGCTCGGGCCGGTGAGTGACCCCCGGGTCGAGGTGCCGGTGCAGCTGCTGGTGAACACCGCCGACAAGTTCGTGCGCCCGCACGTCTACGACGACACCGCGCGCTGGGTGTCGCGGCTGTGGCGCCGCGACGTCCCGGCCGGGCACTGGTCGCCGATGTCGCACCCGCAGGTGATCGCCGCGGCCGTCGCCGAGTTGGTGAGCCACCTCGGCGGCGCGCGGCCCAGCCGGGCGCTGCTGCGCGCGCAGGTCGGCCGGGAGCGAAAAGAGTTCGGCGACATGCTCGTTGCCGTCACCGGTGCCGGTAGCGGCATCGGCCGTGCCACCGCGCTGGCTTTCGCCGCCGAGGGCGCCGAGGTGGTGGTGAGCGATATCGACGGGGCGGCCGCCGCCGAGACCGCCGCCGCCATCAACGACGCCGGCGGGGTGGCCCATTCCTATGTGGTCGACGTGGCCGACGCCGACGCCGTGGAGCGCCATGCCGATCAGGTGTGCGCCGAGCACGGCGTGCCCGACATCGTGGTCAACAACGCCGGGATCGGGGTGGCCGGGGCGTTCCTGGACACCCCGGCCGAGAAGTTCGACCGGGTGCTCGAGGTGAACCTCGGCGGGGTGGTCAACTGCTGCCGCGCGTTCGGCCGCCGCCTGGTGGAGCGGGGGACCGGCGGGCACGTCGTCAACGTCGCCTCGATGGCGGCTTACGCACCCCTGAGCTCGCTGAGCGCCTACTGCACGTCCAAGGCGGCGGTCTACATGTTCTCCGACTGCCTGCGCGCCGAACTCGACACCGCCGGGGTCGGCCTGACGACCATCTGCCCGGGGCTGATCAACACCAACATCGTCTCGGCCACCGGATTCCACGCCCCGGAGGGCCGGGCTTCCGCCGTCCCGGCCCGGCGGGCGCAGTTGGAGAGGATGTTCGAGGCGCGCCGCTACGGGCCGGAAAGGGTCGCCGCCGCGATCCTGGCGGCGGTGCGGTCCGGCAAGGCCGTCCGCCCGGTGACGCCGGAGGCCTATCTGCTGTACGGCACCTCCCGGCTGATGCCGCAGGCGCTGCGCAGCGTCGCGCGGGGGAAGGTCGTCTGACCGGTTGACGATTTCGTGCCCGACAGATTCAGGATGGTGGTCTGATGGCGCTCGTGTTCCACTGGTTCGCGGAAAGCCCCCTGCTGACCCTGTTCGTCTGCATCGGCCTGGGCAGCGTATTCGGGCGGATCAAGTTCGGCCCGGTGTCCTTCGGGCCGGCGGGTGCGCTGTTCGTCGCGCTGGCGCTTTCGGCCATCCAGCCGAAAGCCGCTTTGCCGCCGATCATCACCAACCTGTCGCTGGGCGTGTTCTGCTACATGGTCGGCATCGCCGCGGGCCCGGCGTTCATCGGCGCCATCCGCACCGGCTGGCGGCCGGTGGTGGTCTCTTTGCTGGCCGTCTTCGCGATGGCCGGCTCGGGGTTGTTCGTCGGGCGGGCGCTGGGGTTCGACACCGGCACGATCGCCGGCGCCTTCTCCGGGGCGGGCACCGCCACCGCCGCACTCGGCGCGGTGCAGCAGCAGCTGGCCGACGGTGGGGACATCCCGCCGCAACCGGCCATCGGCTACGCCGTGGCCTATCCGATCACCGTGCTGCTCTGCATACTGGCGTGCACGTACCTGATCAGCGCCGGCAAGCGGAAGCCGACCGCTGAAGACCAGGAGACGGTTTCGCCGATTGTCATTCGGACGGTGGAACTTTCGGGCGATCCCGGCCTGACCGTGCACGGGCTGGAGGAACGCTACGGCGCGGTGGTCTCGCGGTTGACCCGGGGCGGCCAGACCGTCGTCGCGCACGCCGCTGAGGAGTTGGAGCCCGGAGACCTGCTGACCATCACCGCCCGCGAGGACGTCAGCGACAAGCTCACCGCCGACCTCGGCCGGCTGGCGCCCCGGGAGCCGTGGCTGGACCGCTCGGCCATCGACTTCCGCCGGATCTCGCTGTCCAATGCGTCCTACGTGGGGCGCGAGCTGCACGACCTGCGGATGGAAGAGCGGTTCGACGCCGTGGTGAGCCGGGTCCGCCGCGGCGACGTCGACATCATCGCGACACCCGATCTGATCCTGTGCAGTGGTGACCGGCTTCGGGTCACCGCCCCGCGGGAGCGGCTGGCCGAGATCGCCAAGGAGCTCGGCGACTCCGAGCGGGAGGCCGGCGACATCAATGCGATCGGTCTCGGGTTGGGGCTGGCTTTGGGAATGCTGTTGGCGTTCCTGAAGATTCCGCTGCCCGGCGGTGGTGGGCTGGTGCTAGGGACGGCTACCGCACCGCTGGTGATGGGCGTGATCCTCGGCGCGATCGGCCGCACCGGCCCCGTGGTGTGGACGCTGCCCGGCAACGTCAACAACACGCTGAACCAGTTCTCGCTGTTGATCTTTCTGGTGGCCGTCGGCAGCGGGGCGGGTCCCGGTCTGGTCAAGGCGCTGCAGAACGAGGGGCTTCAGCTGGTGGCGCTGGGCTTTGCGATCTCGGCCGCACACGTGCTGGTGTGTGTGATCGGCCTGCGGTTCGTGCTGAAGTACGGCACCGCCCGGTCACTGGGCGGGCTGACGGGCTCGCAACTCAACCCGGCGCCGTTCGCCTACGCGATGGGCAAGGTGCCCGATCAGCGGGTGGCCGTCGGGTACGCGGTGCTGTTCCCGGTGTCGATGATCGCCAAGGTGTTCCTGGCGCAGTTGATGGTGGTGTTCTTCTGAGACAGTGAGGCTCAGGCGCTGACTGCCGCCGGAGTCACAGGCGTCACAGATTCCAGGGCGATCTGTTCAGCGCCCGCCTCGGAGCGACAAGTTGAGTTTGTGCCCGCCTCAGAGCGACATGGGCGAGCGGCGGACGCTGTGAGTGGACGACGTTGTGGCGCAATGGTTGTCGCTCGGAGGTGGGCAAAAAGGGGGTTTGTCGCTCGGAGGCGGGCACTTCTTTCATGCTGGCTCCGAGAGGGGGCGCACGGTGCAGCCTGTGCACGCTCACCCGTTCGCGGCTTCGAAGGATGTCGCGCGCACTCAACCGTTCGCCGCGATGTCCTCCAGGGCCGCGAACAGAGTCCGCACCGGCACGCCCGTCCCGCCCTTCGGGGTGTAGCCCCACGGCCCACTGGTGTTGTAGGCCGGCCCGGCGATGTCGATATGCGCCCACTGCACGCCCTCGGCGACGAACTCGCGCAGGAACACCCCGGCCACCAGCATCCCGGCGAACCGCTGCCCGCTGATGTTGGCGAGGTCGGCGACCGTCGACTTCAGATCATCCTTCAGTTCATCGGGAAGCGGCATGGCCCAACCGTTTTCGCCCTCGCGCTGCGACAGCGCGGCAACCCGGTCGCGGAACTCGTCGCTGCCCATCACCCCCGGGATGCGGGCGCCGAGTGCGACGGTCTGCGCGCCGGTGAGCGTCGAGGTCTCGATCAGATAGTCCGGCTTGTCCTCGCACGCCCGCACGATCGCGTCGGCCAGGATCAGCCGGCCTTCGGCGTCGGTGTTGAGCACCTCGACGGTGGTGCCGCCGTACTGCGTCAGCACGTCACCGGGCCGCTGCGCGGTGGCCGACGGCATGTTCTCGGCCATCGGCACGGTGGCGATGACGTCGATAGGCAACTGCTGATCCGCGGCCAGCACCATGGTGGCGACGACCGCCGCGGCACCGGCCATGTCGGAGGTCATGTGGTGCATCTGGGCGGCCGGCTTGATCGAGATGCCGCCGGTGTCGAAGGTGATGCCCTTGCCGACCAGGGCGACCTTCTTCGGCTTGCGCCCCTTGCCGCCCTTGTAGGTCAACCGCACCAGCCGCGGAGGGTTCACCGAGCCCTTGCCGACGCCGATGATCCCGCCGTAACCCGCTTTGGCGAGCGCCTTCTCGTCGAGCACCTCGACCGTCAGGCCGGCCAGCGTGCCCAGAAGCTTTGCCCGCTTGGCGAATTCGTCGGGATGCAGATGGCTGGGCGGGGTGTTCACCAGGTCGCGGGCGGTGGCCACGGCCGAGGCGATCGCCACCGCGCGGGCCGCCTGGCGCTTGGCGCCGGACGCGGTGCTCACCGCGGTGATCGCCGACAGGGCCGGTTCCTTGGGCGCCGTCTTCTCACTGCGGAACTCGTGCATCTGATAGGCCCCGAGGATCAGGCCCTCGACCGCCGCCTCCAGGTGCAGTTCGGAGAGCAACGTAATCACCGAATGCACACCGCTCAGCGATCGTGCCGCCACACCGGAGGCGCGGCGGATGGTCTCCGCGGGCCACTCGTCGCGGTCCTTGCCAAGCCCGACGGCGAGCACGCTGCCCACCGGCAGAGACGGCACATGCAGCCGGGTCACCTGCTCGGCGCCGGCCTTGGCTCCCAGCGCCCGTAGCGCCACCTCGATCTCGCCGATCGCCTCGGCGTCCAGGAACGGCCCGCCCACGACTCTCGGCTCACTGTCGGATCCGCCGACGGCAGGGCCGCCGTCGTCGCTTCCGCTGACGACCGGCACGAGCAGAACGGATGATCCCGTCCCACGCTTGGGCAGGCTGGTGGCGACGGTGACGGTGGGTGCGGTGTAACCGGGTTGGGTGCTCACGAGCGCCACCCTAGTGGTGCAGGACTAGGGTGGCCGCCGTGAGCGACGACGAACTTCTGCACGGCCCCCTGGAAGCCCAGCACCGCGAGCACGGCGCCACTTTCGCCCCGTTCGGCGGCTGGCTGATGCCGGTCTCCTACGGCGGCACCGTGGGCGAGCACACCGCCACCCGCGAGGCCGTCGGCCTGTTCGACGTCAGCCACCTCGGCAAGGCCCTGGTGAAAGGTCCCGGCGCCGCGGCGTTCGTCAACTCGGCGCTGACCAACGACCTGCGTCGCATCGGGCCGGGCCAGGCCCAGTACACACTGTGCTGTACCCCTGAGGGCGGGGTGATCGACGACCTGATCGCCTACTACGTCAGCGACGACGAGATCTTCCTGGTGCCCAACGCGGCCAACACCCCGGCTGTGGTGGCGGCGCTGCAAGAGGCTGCGCCGCAAGGCATTTCGGTGACTGATGAGCACCGGTTCCATGCGGTGCTCGCCGTGCAGGGCCCCAAGTCCGCCGACGTGCTGAAGGCCCTGGGCCTGCCGACCGACATGGACTACATGGGCTACGTCGACGCCGAGTACGCCGGCGTCCCGGTCCGGGTCTGCCGCACCGGCTACACCGGCGAGCACGGCTACGAGCTGCTGCCGCCGTGGGACTCGGCGCCGGTGGTGTTCAACGCCCTGCTCGCCGAGGTGCAGAGTCGCGGCGGCCAGCTCGCCGGCCTCGGCGCCCGCGACACCCTGCGCACCGAAATGGGCTATCCGCTGCACGGCCACGAACTGTCGCTGGACATCTCGCCGCTGCAGGCCGGCGCGGGCTGGGCGGTCGGGTGGAAGAAGGACGCCTTCTTCGGCCGCGACGCGCTGCTGGCCGAGAAGCAGGCCGGGCCGAAGCGGCGACTGCGCGGTCTGCGGGCCGTCGGCCGGGGTGTGCCGCGCGCCGACATGGTGGTGCTGCGCGACGCCGTCCCGATCGGCGTGACGACGTCGGGAACGTTCTCCCCGACGCTGGGCGCGGGGATCGCGCTGGCCCTGATCGACGCCGACGCCGACGTGGCCGACGGTGAGGTGGTGAACGTCGACGTCCGGGGGCGCCTGCTGGACTGCGAGGTGGTCAAGCCGCCCTTCGTCGACGTCAAGACCCGCTAGCGCGGGTCATCGACCCCTGAGCGGCCGGTTATAGACTCAGGCCCATGTCCCCGGCCTTCACCGTCGAGAGTTCCTCGCGCCCGGCGAGCGCCGCACGGCGGGCTGAGATCCTGGCCGACCCGGGTTTCGGCAAGTTCTACACCGACCACATGGTGTCGGTGTTCTACGACCATGGCCGCGGCTGGCACGACGCGCAGGTGGTGCCGTACGGGCCCATCGAACTCGACCCGTCGGCGATCGTGCTGCACTACGCCCAGGAGGTCTTCGAAGGCCTCAAGGCCTACCGCTGGGCCGACGGCTCGATCGTCTCGTTCCGGCCCGAGGCCAACGCGGCCCGATTGCGGGCCTCGGCCCGGCGGCTTGCCATCCCGGAACTGCCCGACGAGCTGTTCATCGAGTCGCTGCGCCAGCTGATCGCGGTGGACCACGAGTGGGTGCCGGCTGCCGGGGGAGAGCAGTCGCTTTACCTGCGGCCGTTCATCATCGCCACCGAACCGGGGCTGGGCGTGCGGCCGTCGTCGGAGTACCGCTACCTGGTGATCGCCTCACCGGCCGGGGCCTACTTCAAGGGCGGCATCAAGCCCGTCAGTGTCTGGCTGTCGCACGAGTACGTGCGCGCCAGTCCGGGCGGCACCGGCGCGGCGAAGTTCGGCGGCAACTACGCCGCCTCGCTGCTGGCCCAGGCCGAGGCCTCGGCGCACGGGTGTGACCAGGTGGTGTGGCTGGACGCGATCGAACGCCGCTACGTCGAGGAGATGGGCGGGATGAACCTGTTCTTCGTCTTCGGCAGCGGCGGTTCGGCGCGCCTGGTGACCCCGGAACTCAGTGGTTCGTTGCTGCCCGGCATCACCCGCGACTCGCTGCTGACGTTGGCCGCCGACGCCGGCTACGCGGTGGAGGAACGCAAGATCGACGTCGAGGAGTGGCGCAAGGGCGTGGCCGCCGGTGAGATCACCGAGGTGTTCGCCTGCGGCACCGCGGCCGTCATCACCCCGGTGGCACAGGTGAAGTACGGGGAGGGTGAGTTCACCGTCGGCAACGGCGAACCGGGCGAGGTGACCATGGCCCTGCGGGACACCCTCACCGGAATCCAGCGCGGCACCTTCGCCGACAAGCACGGCTGGATGACCCGGCTGGGCTGACCGGGATCAGCTACCGCTCACCTCCTCGAAGCGGCCCGTCTTGCCGGTCAACGTAATCCGGTAGACGCTGCCGCGGCGAAGGACCGACAGATCCGGCGGCGGCTGGTGCGGAGGAAATTTCAGCAGCGGCATGATGTGCTCGACGAGCAGCGCCAGCCCGGTGTCCCAGTCCTCCCCATCGCATTCCTCGAAGGTGCCCCACGCGATGACGCTGCGCCAGTTGGACATGTCGTCGACGTGCTCGACCTCCACGCACACCTCGGGGTGCGCGCGCATGGCCCGAAGCTTCGCGCCGTCCATGCCGTGACCCCATACGTAGATGCCGTCGTAGACGTAGCTGACCGGGACCACGTACACCCGGCCGTCGCTGATGCAGCCGATGCGGGCGATCACCTCCGAGTGCAGTAGATCCTCGATTTGTGATGCGGTCAGCTCGCCGAGCATCGGTTCCCCCTCAGTGCCGGATGGCCAGGCCGACCAACGTCAGCGTGGTGGTCAACTCGACGGCCGCGCCCATGATGTCGCCGGTGATGCCGCCGAAACGGCGCACGCAGTGGTGGATCAGCGCCGCCGCCGCCACCAGTCCGAGGGCCACCGCGAGCGGCCCCTGCCAGGGTCGCGGCGTGGCCATCGCGGCGCAACCGGCCACCAGCGCCGTCCATCCTGCGACGGCCCACGGCGACTGGCTGCCGGCGGCCCACGCGCCCAGGCTGCTGCCCTCGGCCGCGGGCACGCCGCGTCGGGAGGCGAGCACGGCGGCCACCCGGCCCGCCGCGACGGCACTCACCGTCGCGACCGTCGCCGTCGTTCCCGGGGTCAGGGCGGTGAACGCCGCCGCCTGGGTGAGGAGCACCAGCACCACCGCCGCCACCCCGAACGGGCCTGCGCCGCCGTCGCGCATCACTTCCAGCGCGCGCCGGGGCGGCCCGTAGCAGCCGAGGCCGTCGGCGGTGTCTGCCAGGCCGTCGATGTGCAGACCGCGGGTCAGCGCCACCAGGACGGCCACGGTCAGCGCCCCGGTCAGCAGGCTGTGCGGGCCGAACGCCCATGTCCCGGCCCACAGCACCGCGGCGGCGGCCAGGCCGAGCGCGGCCCCGACCACCGGCAGCGCGGTGATGGTCCCGCGACCGGAAGTCGTCGTGCCAGCGCGGACGGGAAGCACGGTCCCGAACGTGAAAGCGCTTGCGAGGCGGGACATCACGGCTGTTCCGGGCCCGAGACCCCGGCGTCGTCGAACGTGGCCATCGAGGACAGGGTCGCCACCGCCGCCCGGACGATCGGGAGGGCCACGGCGGCGCCGGTGCCCTCACCGAGGCGCAGTCCGAGGTCGATGATCGGCGTCAGGCCGAGCTCGTTCAGGGCGATCTGGTGCGCCGGTTCGGGGGAGCGGTGCCCGGCCTGCCACCACAGTCGGGCGTCGGGCGCCAACCGCTCGGCCACCAATGCCGCCGCGGTGACCACCAGTCCGTCCAGCAGCAACGGGGTACGGCGGACCGCGGCCTGTGCGCAGAAGCCGGCCATGGCGGCGAGGTCCGCGCCGCCGGCGGCCGCCAGCAGCGCGACCGGGTCCGACCGCACGGCCCGGCTGCGGTACATCGCGTCGCGCACCGCCGCGGTCTTGCGCGACCAGCCCGCGTCGTCGATCCCGGTGCCGCGGCCGACGGCCGCCACCGGCTCGGTGCCCGTCAGCGATGCCACCAAAACCGTTGCCGCCGTGGTATTCCCGATGCCCATATCGCCGGCGATCAGCAGGTCGGCACCGGAGTCGACCTCCTCGTCGGCGATGCGGCGCCCCAGCGCCAGCGCCGCCTCAGCCTCCGCGACCGTCATCGCGTCCTCGACGGCAATGTTCCCGCTGGAGCGGCGGACCCGGTCGGTATCGCCCGCATCCCGGTCCACCGCGACGTCGACGGTGCGTACCGTCGCCCCGGTCAGTCCGGCGAGGACGTTGATCGCCGCGCCGCCGGCCTCGATGTTGTCCACCATCTGCGCGGTGACCTCGGGCGGGTAGGCCGAGACGCCGTGCCGGGCGACCCCGTGGTCCCCGGCGAAGACGACCACCCGGGCCCGCTCGAATTGCTGTGGGGGGCAATGGCCTTGGCAGGACGAGACCCAGACCGACAGGTCCTCCAGGCGGCCCAGTGCGCCCTGCGGCTTGGTCAGCAGGTCCTGGCGCCGGCGGGCGGCCGCCGCGACCCGGCCGTCCGGCGGCGCAATCTCACCGAACAGCATCAGCAGCTCTCCTTCGCGGCCGCCGGCTTCATCCACAGCGGCTGTCCGGCGACCACCAGCACCACGCGCTCGCAGCACCCCGCCAGGCGCTGGTTGAGGGTGCCGAGTTCGTCGGCGAACCGGCGCCCCGCCGCAGTGGCGGGCACCACCGTCAGTCCGACCTCGGGGCTCACCACGACCAGGGGCGCCGCATAATCCCGCACCGCGTCGACCAGATCGGCCACGTCGTCGTCGATCGACCCGCCCTCCCAGCCGCGGCGGTCCAGCATCGCGGTCAGCCAGTTGCCCAGATCGTCGACCAGGGCAGGCGCCTGCGGCGCGGAGCGCAATTGCGTTGCCACATCGCTGGTCTCGACGGTGCGCCACCACGGCAGCCGCCGCAGGCGGTGCTCGGCGATACGCTGCTGCCAGGCCGGGTCGGGTGCAGCCGGAGCGGCTGTCGCGATGTAGGTGACCGTGTCGCACCCGGTGCGGCTCTCGGCGATCACCGACTCGGCCCAACGTGACTTTCCCGACCGGATGCCGCCCAGCACCAGGGTGCGCACGCGTCTCTCAGACGACCTTGGCGCCGCGCTCGACGCGCGGTCGCGGCACCCGGGAACGACGCAACTGGGTGGCCCGGCTGACCGCGTACATGCCGAGCTTGAAACGCGTTTCGCCGTTGTCCGGGAACTTGGCGTCGACAGCCTTGTTCACCTTGCGCGCCAACAGGAATCCGTCGGCCATCATGGCGACGGTCAGCAGCAGCATCAGCGGCGACATGTAAAACTGCAGCTTCGGCGCGGCCAGCATGATGAACAGCAGGAAGAACGCGGCCGGCATGAACAGGCCCAGTAGGTTGCGGCGGGAGTCGACGATGTCTCGGGCGAAGGCGCGGATGGGGCCCTGGTCGCGCGGCAGCAGGTAGGCCGCCTCGCCGGAGGCCATCCGCTCGCGGCGCTCCGCAAGGGCCGCGCGGCGCTTGACCTTCTCGGCTTT
Organism: Mycobacterium sp.; assembly: GCA_046330855.1. Lineage (GTDB taxonomy): Bacteria > Actinomycetota > Actinomycetes > Mycobacteriales > Mycobacteriaceae > Mycobacterium. The sequence goes on along the minus strand of JAXLRX010000004.1, from coordinate 136,850 downwards.
GCGCTCCTCCTTGGTCATGGACTCGCGCAGTTGCTTGCGGCGCTGCCGCGCCTCGGATGCCGTCATCGGCGCGGGGGCGACGGGGCCGCGCCGCTTGTTGCGCTCACTGCGTTTCGGGGTCGGGCGGCCCTTCGGGGCGGTGGTCCTCAGCGCAGCGGCGGACGTCGTCTCCTGATCCGGCTCGACCGCGGCCGAGCCCTCGGCGTCGTCGGCGTCGTCGGCTTTGCGGCCCAGCAGTTTCACGCTGCCAGGTTACTTCGCCCTTTCGAGGCGGTGCGCCTTAGCCTGCTGGAATGCCTGCCGGTGGAATGCCTGCTTCAGGGCCAGCGCCGGTCCTGCGCGTGCTGATCGCGCCGGACTGCTTCGGGAACAGCCTGACCGCGCCCGCGGCCGCCGGCGCGATCGCCGAAGGCTGGCGGCGCGCCCGTGCCGGGGACACCCTGGTGCTCGCCCCGCAGTCCGACGGTGGCCCCGGCTTCGTCGACGCCCTGGCCGAGGGCCACCCCGACATGCAGCGTCGTTCCGCCCGGGTCCGGGGCCCGCTCGCGCGGGACGTCGATGCCGAGTGGGTGCTCAACCCGGCCACCTCCACCGCCTACATCGAATCCGCGCAGGCCTGCGGCCTGCACCTGATCGGCGGGCCACCGAACCCCGACACGGCATGGAACGCGCACAGCAGCGGCGTCGGGCAACTCATCGAGGACGCCTTGCGGTCCGGTGCGCGCACCGTCGTGGTGGGCCTGGGCGGCAGCGGCTGCACCGACGGCGGCCGCGGCATGGTCGACGCCCTCGGCGGTATCGACCAGGCACAGCGCGCGCTGGCCTCGGTGGATCTCGTCATCGCCAGCGACGTCGAACACCCGCTGCTCGGCCCGACCGGTGCCGCCGCGGTCTTCGGCCCGCAGAAGGGCGCCGACCCGAACACCGTGGCCCGGCTCGAGGCCCGGCTGGCGCGGTGGGCCGCCGATCTCGAGGCGACGACGGGACGCCACGTCCGGGACTCGCCCGGGGCCGGCGCCGCCGGCGGACTCGGTGCGGCGCTGCTGGCGCTGGGCGCACGCCGGGAATCCGGAGCGCACCTGATCGCCGAACACACGGGCACCGCCGGCGAGATCGCCCGCTGCGACCTGTTGATCACCGGGGAGGGACGGCTGGACGACCAGTCGGTGCACGGCAAGGTCGTCGGCTCGCTGGCCGCCCTGGCCCGCACGGATGGCGTCCCGGTGCTGGTACTGGCGGGCCAGGTCGCGCTGGATCAACGGGCGCTGGCGGCGGCCGGAATCACCGCCGCCCACTCGCTGGCCGACCATGTGGGTTCGGTGCAGCGCGCCATCGACGACGCCGCCGCCCAGCTGACCGATCTGGCCTTCGTGACGGCCGGGACGCTGCGAATGGAATAGCGACGCCACCAGGTACCGTTGTGCATGTAGGTGCTGCGCGCACCCCATGAACAACACACCCCACGACGTTCCGATCCGGGGCGTTCTGCACGAGGGAGACCTGATGTCTGACGAGACCGCCACCACGACCCACGGCGTGACCCTGACCGATGCGGCCGCCACCAAGGCCAAGGCGCTGCTGGACCAGGAGGGCCGCGAGGACCTGGCGCTGCGGATCGCCGTGCAGCCCGGCGGCTGCGCCGGCCTGCGCTACAACCTGTTCTTCGACGACCGTGCGCTCGACGGCGACCTGACCGCCGACTTCGGTGGCGTCACTCTGACCGTGGACCGGATGAGCGCGCCGTACGTCCAGGGCGCCACCATCGACTTCGTCGACACCATCGAGAAGCAGGGCTTCACGATCGACAACCCGAACGCCACGGGCTCCTGCGCCTGCGGCGACTCGTTCAACTGATCGTCAGCGGGACCTGACTCAGTACTGGAGCTGACTCAGTCCTTCACTACGTTCAGTACTGGAGTTGACTCAGTCCTTCACTGCGTTCAGTACTGGGCAGCGGTCCGCAGCAGGTACGAGCACACCAGCAGCTGATTGTCCTGTCGCAGCAACTGCGCCACGCCCTGCTCCTCCTCACGCGCTTTGCGTGACGTCGTCGCCGGCTGCACCCTCATGGTGAACAGCACCTGGGCCTGATACGACGACGACAACACGATCTTGTCGATCGACGTCACCTCGGCCTGGGCGAACTGCTTGCGGAACGCGTCGCTGGCCAGCCTCGCCAGCGCCATGTCGGATTTGCGGTCCTTGATGGCGTCGAACATCCCGCACAGGTTGTTCCGCGCGATCACCTCGTTGTCCTGGTCGGACAGCGCGGTCAGATAACTCTGAATGGCCTTCTTGGCGTCGGCCTCGTTGAACGCCCCCGCGCCGCGACCCGACCCCCGTCCACCGGCCAGGACCGCCACGGCCACCAGGGCCGCGATGGCTCCCAGCCCGAGCAGTGTCCACCACAGCGCCCTTCGCCGCGGCGGTGCGGGCGGAGGTGCGGGGTAGTTGACCGGCGGCGGCAACGGACCCGGATAACCCGCGGGATAGGGATAGGGCTCACCGTAGGCCGGCCCACCGGGGAACGGTCGACCCTCGGCGCCGCCGGGCGGGAGCGGCGGATACGGGCCAGCCATCGATGGTTCTCCTGGGATGTCGTCGGTCCACGGCGTCGAGCCACGTCCAAGCCCCCAATGCGCCGGGCCATATAGTCGGCTCTTGATACGCAGGCTAGCGCACGGCCGGGCCTGTTCGACCAAGTGAAGGGCGTGACACTTCGTGACGATCGCGGTAACAGGATCCATTGCCACCGACCACCTGATGCGGTTCCCGGGGCGGTTCTCCGAGCAGCTCCTGGCCGAGCATCTGCAGAAGGTGTCGCTGAGCTTCCTGGTCGACGATCTGGTGGTGCACCGCGGTGGGGTCGCCGGGAACATGGCCTACGCCATCGGCGTTCTCGGCGGCGACGCCGTTCTGGCGGGCGCCGCGGGCGTGGACTTCACCGACTACCGCGAATGGCTGGAATCCGCCGGGGTGAACTGCGACAGCGTGCTGGTGTCCGACACGCAGCACACCGCCCGCTTCGTCTGCACCACAGACCTCGATATGGCCCAGATCGCGTCGTTCTATCCCGGCGCGATGTCGCAGGCCCGCAACATCAAGATGGCCGACATCGTCGCCGCCGTCGGCACCCCGGATCTGGTGATCGTCGGCGCCAACGACCCCGCCGCGATGTTCGCCCACACCGACGAGTGCCGCGCCCTCGGACTGGCGTTCGCCGCCGATCCCTCCCAGCAGCTGGCGCGGCTGTCCGGCGAGGAGATCCGCCGGCTCGTCGATGGCGCCACCTACCTGTTCAGCAATGACTACGAGTGGGACCTGATGCTGTCCAAGACCGGCTGGACCGACGCCGACGTGCTGGCCCAGGTCGGTCTGCGGGTCACCACCCTGGGCGCCAAGGGCGTCGACATCGTCGGCGCCGACGGCACCGACATCCACGTCGGGGTGGTGCCGGAGACCGCCCAGGTCGATCCCACCGGCGTCGGAGACGCGTTCCGGGCCGGGTTCCTCACCGGCCGCGGCGCCGGGCTGGACATCGAGCGCTCGGCACAGCTCGGCTCGCTGGTGGCGGTGCTGGTGCTGGAGACCACCGGCACCCAGAACTGGACCTGGGATCTCGGCGTGGCCAAGGAAAGGCTCGCCGAGGCCTACGGGCCGGAGGCGGCCGGCGAGATCTGCGGGGCGCTCAGCGTCTGACGCGCCGCGCCGGCCCGCGCCTGGCCAACCCGACGGCGGCGGTCACGGCCACCCACGGCCCCGCGATGATGATCGCGGTCCATCCACATGTGGCGCATCCGGCCGAGGGCCTAATCACCGGCGAGCTGGTTCCCTGCAATCGCCCTGCTGACGGCCTTGACTTAGGGCCGCCGAAGATTTGCTGTTGGGCGAACAGCGTTTTTTGCAGTCGGAATCACATTTCGGCTGTAGAGCAGGGCATAAGTATAGTTATATTCCCCGAAATCACGTGTTTCGCAGCATGGAGTGATTGTTTGCCCCCATGATGCTTAAGTGCCGTTCGTCTGTCGGCTCAAAAGTTTGCGCACCTGATGAGGGCGCAAAGGGTTGAGGGGATTGCCTCATGAATGCGACCGGCCCGCAGCAGTCAGGTGATCGCGAGGACCGTGCGACCAAGCATCGAGTCCGGACAATCGAGGAGCGCCGCCGGGTGAAGGCGCTTCCCGGCCCCCGGGTCGAGAGCTACGCGAGTTGCGTGGGGCGGGTCGGTGCCCTGGCGGTTGCGCTGGGGGTTGGCACCGCGGTGTTCGCCGCCCCGGCCGCGTTCGCGGATACCCGCGGGTCTGTCGGGTCGGCGGGGTCGACGACCGGCGACAGCTCCAACCCGGGGCCGTCGACCCGGGCCGGTGGTCCGCGGCCGCGGGTGGGACACCCCACAGAGGTGTCATCCCCTGAGGAACAAGGGTCTTCTGCCGGCGAGGCGTCGCTTCCCCCGGCCACTCGCGCGGGGCGGTCGGACGCACCCGTTCCCGCCGGACCGGATTCCTCCGGAGGCAGGAACCCCGTCGTGGTGTCACCGGATTCACTGTCGCCCGAGGTGTCTTCGCCGTCGGTGAGCGCACCCCTGTCGGCGCCGGAGGAGACGGTCCCGGCATCCGAATCCGTTTCGGCGCCAAGCATTCCCGACTATCCGCGAGTGGCCGCCCCGGCAGCGGCGATCGCACATCCGGTGACTCCGCATCGCGGTGCGGTGGCGGCGGCGCCTGTCGCCGCGGTCGTGGTCACGCCGGCCGCTGCGCCGGCCGCGGCGTCGGTCCCGGTGATGTCGGCGACCCCGGTGGCCGCCGGTGGGCTCTCCGGGTTGTCCACCCGACTGCTGGAGTGGTTCGGAGCCGGCGCGAACGGCGGGGCCCCGGCAGCGGGCCCGTTGGCCTGGGTTGCGGTAGCCGCGAGCAGGCGTCAGTTGGGCACGTCGAAGTCCACCGGTAAGCCGGCCGCGGTGATGACCACGGGCGCCCTACTGGGCAACGCGACCATCAAGGCCACCGCCAACCAGTTCCGTCTCTTCGGGGACGGCACGGCCGAGAACCCCAACGCGGGCCTGCTCGGCGGCAATGGCTTCACCTATACGCAGTACGAGGGCGCCTGCACCAGCGGTCCGTGCGACGGCGGGCGGGCGGGTCTGCTCTTCGGTGACGGCGGTGGCGGGTTCGCCGCCGGCACGGGTGGCTCGGCCGGTTTGTTCGGCAACGGCGGCAAGGGCGGCGCCGGCGTTGACGGCACCACCACTGGTGGCACGGGTGGTGCCGGTGGCACGGGTGGTGTGTTCGTCGGCCGCGGCGGTGACGGCGGGGCAGGCGGTTCGGCCAGCGCCGACGGCGGGGTGGGCGGTCAGGGCGGCCTGGGCGGCAACAGCGGGTTGTTCTCGATCGCCGGCTTCCCGCCCGGTTTGAGTTTCGCCGGCACCGGCGGCGCGGGCGGCGATGCCACCGGGGTCAACGGGCACGGCGGAAAGGGCGGTAACGGCGGCAAGACCGGCCTGTTGTCCCCGGTCAACAACGCCGGTTTCGGCGGTGCAGGTGGTTTGGCGCTCAACGTCGGCGGTGTGGGCGGTGACGGCGGCGACGGTGGGGACACCGGACTGCTGTCCCCGGCCGGTGACGGCGGCCCGGGCGGTGCGGGCGGCGCGGGCTACGCCCAGGGCGGTAAGGGTGGCAACGGCGGTTTGGCGGCGATCTTCCTCGACGGCGGCGGGAAAGGTGGCGCCGGCGGCGACGCCACCGGTCCGGGTGGCACCGGTGGGGCCGGCGGCGACGGCGGCGGGGTGCGGTTGACCACGGTGTGGGGTGCCGGCGGCGACGGCGGCAAGGGCGGCGATTCCACCGCCGCGGCGACGGCCGGGGTGACCGGCGGTAAGGGCGGCGGCGGCGGCAACGGCGGTGACAACTCCTGGGTGATCCCGTTCACCATCGACGGCGATTCGCCGTATGAGGACAACGGCACCGGCTCGGGTGGGGCCGGCGGACACGGCGCCGACGGCGGGTTCGGAGCGCCGGGTGGGGATGGCGGCAAGGGCGGCAACGGCGGTCGCGGCTCCATCATGATCGGCAACGGCGGTGCCGGCGGCACCGGCGGCTACGGCGGCAAGGGTGGGGCCGGCGTGACCGGATCCACCGGCGCCGACGGCGATCCGAACTTCGTCATCGACTACGGCAACGGCCCCGGCGGCGGGCAGGACGGCAACAGCGGCGGCACCGGCGCCCACGGCGGCGCCGGCGGCGGCGGCGGAGATGCCGGCAAGGCCAGCATCGTGTTCTTCATCCCGGCGCCGAACAAGGCCGGTGACGGCGGTACCGGCGGCACCGGCGGCGAGGGTGGTGCCGGAGGCAAGGGCGGGCGCGGCGCCGACGGCACCGCCACCCACATCGACGCGGGCCGGGGCGGTGACGGCGGAGCCCCGGGCGCCGGTGGCGCCGGTGGCACCGGTGGCGCTCCGGGTGCGGGTGTGGGCGGGGTGACCGGCAAGAACGGTGCTCTCGGCACCGGCTCCACCACCGGCGCTGACGGCGGCGACGGCGGCACCGGCTTTTCCGCGGTGCTCGCCGGTGGCCGCGGCGGCGACGGTGGGGCCGGCGGCGGGGGCAGCGCAGCGGTGGTGGCGAACGGTTCGGGCGGTAAGGGTGGCAAGGGCGGCGCCGGCGGCCAGGGCGGTACCGGTGTCACCGGTGCCAGCGGCGCAGATGCCACCGCCAGCAGCCCGGCCGGCGACGGCGCACCCGGCGGCACCGGTGGCGTCGGCGGCAAGGGCGGCTCCGGCGGTGCCGGCGGCAACGGCGGGACTCAGGGCGTCAACGGTTCCGGTGGCGACGGCGGCAAGGGCGGTTCCGGCGGCGCGGCCGGCGACGGCGGTGCGGGCGGCCGTGGCAGCGCCCAGTACCCCACCGGCGGCAACGGCGGCACCGGTGGCGACCTGGGTGTCGGCGGTTCGGGTGGGACCGGTGGACTCAAAGGCACCGGCGGCACTGGCGGTGTGAACGGAACCGATGGCGCCACCGGTGGATTCATTGCGTTCGGCGGTAATGGTGGCGTCGGCGGGGCGGGCTACGACGCGACCGGCGCCGCCGTGGGCACCTCGGGCGGAAAGGGCGGAAAGGGCGGCGACGGCGGCGCCTACGGCAACGGCGGCACCGGCGGTGCCGGTGGTGGCGGCGCGGCGGGGAATGCCAACACCCCAGCCGGTGGCGGCGGAGACGGTGGAGACGGCGGCAGGAGCGGCAACCTCGGCGGTAACGGCGGCACCGGCGGTAATGGGGGCGCCGGCGGTTCGGGCAGCACCGGGGTCAGCGGTGCCGGGGGCTCGAGCCCGTTCCAGATCGTCGCGACGATCACCGGCTTCAACAACCCGAATTCCATCGTTCTCAGTCCTGACGGCACCGTCGGCTACGTTACTGAAAATGCTGGTCAGGCGGTAGTGCTGTTCAACCCGGCAACAAATCTCATCGTCGGCAGCCCAATACCGTTGGGCCAAAACGGCGAGCTGACGGCGATCAGTCCCGACGGAAAGCGTCTGTACATCTCCGGCGAAGGAAACACCGTGCCGGTGGTGGACACAACATCTCTGACGGTGGTCGGCGGGCTGAATGTCAACCAGCAGACGTTCGGTATCGCGCTCAGCCCCGACGGAAGCCTCGCCTACGTTGCCGGCTTTGGAAGCAACAACGTCTCCGTGGTCAATACCACCACGGGGATAGTCACAGCCACCATCCCCGCCGGCAACAGTCTGGGTTCCGTTTCTGTGAGTCCCGATGGAACCCGGGCGTATGTCACCGCGGGTGGAGACAACAATCTGGTGGTCATCGACACCACCAATAACAGCGTGCTCACAACAATCCCGGTCGGCGATTACCCGTTCTTTGCGGATGTCACACCCGACGGCAACCGGGTCTACGTCGCCAACACCTCGGGTCTCACCGTGTCTGTCATCGACACCGCGAACAACTCGGTCATCGGCGCTCCGATTCCGGTCACCACTTACCCCTACAACGTCGCGACCAGCCCTGACGGCAGTCGCGTCTATGTGCTGAGCGACACTCCGGGCACGGTGGCGGTGATCGATACCGCCAGCAATAACGTCATCGGATCCTTCGGGGTCGGCGGCTACACCGAGTACATGGGGGTCAGCCCCGATGGAACCCACCTCTACGTGCCGATTGCAAACCTGAACACCGTATCGGTGATCGCGACCGGCATGGGAGGTATCGGCGGCAAAGGCACCCCCGGCGGCAAGGGTGGTGCCGGCGGCGCCGGCGGGGCGGCGTTATCGCCAACCGGCATCGGCGGCCGGGGCGGTACGGGTGGCGCCGGTGGAAACGGCGGCGGTGGTGGTACCGGCGGCGACGGCGCCGACGCGACCACCGAAGCGCCCGCCGGCGGCGGCGGCAAGGGCGGGAATGGCGCTCTCGGCGGCGTTGGCGGCGGCGGTGGCGCCGGTGGTGACGCCCAGTCCGGCGGTGTCAACGGTTCCGGCGGTAACGGTGGCCAGGGCGGCAACGCCGGTGCGGCGGGCGATGGCGGCAAGGGCGGGGCCGGCAGCGAGGCCTTCCCCAATGGCGGCAAGGGCGGCGCCGGTGGTGAGCCTGGCCTGACGGCAGGCACCGGAGGTACCGGCGGAACAGCCGGCACCGGCGGGCTCGGCGGCACCAACGGCGCGCAGGGCGATAGCGGGACCCTGAATCTCACCGGCGGAACCGGCGGTACCGGCGGCGACGGCCACAACGCGGTCAACGGCCCCGGCGGCAAGGGCGGTGATGGCGGCAAGGGCGGGTCCTACGGAAGCGGCGGCGCTGGCGGCCAGGGCGGTTCGAGTACGTCCGACACCGACATCGCTGCTCTCGGAGGCGCGGGCGGCAAGGGTGGTGCCGGTGGCTCGATCCAGGGCAACGGCGGCACCGGTGGTACTGGCGGCACAGCGACGGCCAGCGGACTCGAGGACAGCGCCGCCAATGCCCTTGGCGGGGCCGGCGGCGAGGGCGGTTCGGCCACGAACGGTAGCGCGGGTGATGGCGGAGCCGGTGGCAACGCCACCAGTGACGGCGCGGGCGCCACGGGCGGCTCCGGGGGCACTGGTGGCACCAAGATCGGTACCGGTGACGGCGGCGCCGGCGGTGCCGGTGGTCAGGCAACGGGCTTGAGCGGCAGCCAGGGCGGCGACGGTGGTGGGGGCGGAGGGGCCGTCACCGGCAACGGTGGAAAGGGCGGCCGCGGCGGGGACGCGATCACCACCGGTGACGGCGATGCCACAGCAGGCGCCGGTGGCGCCGGTGGGTCGGTCACCACCGCGGGCAACGGCGGTGCCGGTGGTGCCGGCGGCTACGCGCGCGTCGACGATGCCCCCGTCTACGGCGGCGACGATGCGACCGGCGGCGCCGGTGGTGCCGGCGGACATGCGGGAACGCAGTCCGGTAACGGTGGAGCCGGCGGCGCCGGCGGCAACGCCCGCATCAACAAGACCTACGAGAACTATGGCTACGGCGGTGAAGGCGGCCGCGGCGGCGATGCCTACAACGGTGACGGCGGCAAGGGCGGTGACGGCGGCGAGGCTCTGCCTGGTGTCGGCGGCTTGGCGTACTCCGCCTACGGCGGTTATGGCGGCGACGGCGGCGCCGGCGGCAACACCGTCGTCGGCAACGGCGGCGCCGGCGGCGCCGGCGGTAACGCCTCGGCGTGGGGCGATGTCGAAGCAGGGGCCGGCGGTACCGGCGGTTCGGTCACCACCGCCGGAAACGGTGGCCGGGGCGGTGCCGGCGGCAAGGCCTACACATCCGCGTACTACAACGGAGACTTCTCCACCGGCGGCTACGGCTCCAGCGCCTACGGCGGCCGGGGCGGCGATGGTGGCACCGGTGGCTCGGTCTCCGGTGACGGCGGCGCAGGCGGGACCGGCGGGTACGCCTTGTCGTACTCGGTCTACAACGGGCAGACCTACTCGTGGCGGGCGGAGGGCGGTGCGGGTGGTGCCGGCGGCGGCACCACCAACGGGCAGGCCGGCGCCGGCGGCGCCGGCGCGAACGCCCGGGCCGGTGACGAGCCCACCGGCGGTGCGGGTGGTGCCGGCGGAGCATCGGTGAACACCAACGGTGGTGCCGGCGGTGCCGGCGGCAACGGCATCGGTATCGCCGGGGACTTCGACACCTCGGCCTACGGCGGGGCCGGCGGCACCGGCGGCACCTCGACCAACGCGACCGGCGGTGCCGGCGGCGGCGGCGGCAACGGGACCGCGGTGGCGGCCAACTCCTCCCGGGCTTCCGGCGGCACCGGTGGCGACGGTGGTGCCGGCGTGGCCGGCGGTCTGGGCGGTCGCGGCGGGGACGCGGTCCTGCCTGGCTTCGTGCCGGGCAACTACTCGTTCGCACAAAGCATCGGTGGTGCGGGCGGCGCCGGCGGCGCGGGTACGAGCGACGCCGGCGGTTCCGGTGGCGCGGGCGGGGACGCGACGATGACCACCAACCTCGGAGGTTTCCTGACCGGCGGCACTGGTGGCGTCGGGGGTGCCAGCACCGGCGTGCAAGGGGGCACGGGTGGCCACGGCGGCAACGCGACCGCCGGTAGCGGCCCCACCGCCACCGGCGGCAACGGCGGTAACGGCGGGGCCAGCGATGTCCACGGCGGTGACGGCGGCGAGGGCGGGGTCGGCAGCCACGGCGGCGGCAACGGCGGTAACGGCGGGGCTGTGATCGCATCCGGTCCGGGGGACGTGATCGGCGGCGACGGTGGCCGTGGTGGTGACGGCGGTGTGACGGGCAACGGTGGGGTTGGCGGTTCCGGCGGAGCCGCTACGGCCACGGACGGTAACGCCACCGGTGGTGGAGGAGGGACCGGTGGCAACGGCGGCACCGCATCGGGTAACGGCGGCACGGGCGGCAGTGGCGGCACCGCGACCAACCCGTCTACCGGAACCGCCCGGGGCGGCACCGGGGGTGTGGGCGGCAACGGTATCGGCACCGATACTGGCGGCGGCAACGGCGGGCTCGGCGGCAACGCAATCAGCACGCTGACCGGGCCGGCCTTCGGCGGCACCGGTGGAACCGGAGGTGCCGCCGGCCCGGGCACCGGCACAGCGGGGGTGGACGGCGCCCACGGCTTCGCGATCATCACGGTCGGCGCCTTCCCGGTGTTTGTTGCGGTCAACCCGGCGCTGGGTGCCAATAGCGCCTATGTGACCAATTTCTTGAGCTCGACCGTCTCGGTGATCGACACCACCGACAACGCTCGGATCAACGTCATTGATCTGGGTGCGGGAGCGAATCCGGTACAGGTGGCCTATAGCCCTGATGGCTTGAGCGCCTACGTTGCCGAAGCTGTCCAGATGCAGTCGATCGACACAACCGCGGACTCGCTGGGGACGGCCGTCCCCATCCCGGGCACCGGGTGGGGGCTGGCTGTTCAGCCCAACACCGGCGCCACCGTATATGTGGCCAGCCAGGGCAGCAACTACGTGAGCGTCATCGACGTGCCGGGCTTCACCTCAACCGACTACCCGGCGGTACCCGGCTCGAACTCCGTCGGTGTCGCGTTGAGTCCGAACGCAGACAACGCGTACGTCACCAATCGCGACTTGAACACGGTATCGGTGATCGACACCGCCCACCCCGGAGATCCCTGGGGCACCATCTCGGATCCGTCATTCACACTCAACGGTCCGATTTTCGTCACATTCAATCCTGACGAGAATGCCGCGAAAGCCTATGTCGCGAACTTCTACGGAACGACGGTCTCGGTGATCGACACGGCCACCCAGACCGTCTCGAACGTCATCGGGGTCGGGAACAACCCGCTCGGGATCGCGGTGAACCAAGCCGGGACACTCGCGTATGTCGCCAACTACGGCAGTAATTCGGTATCGGTCATCGATACTGCTCTCAACACCGTGGTCGAGACCTTCTCGGTAGGAACCAATCCCTATGGATTGACCCTCAGTCCTGACGGCGGCACACTCTACGTCGCCACGTCGACCGACAATGCCGTGTGGGTGGTCACGTTGAAGGACGGCCTATGGCAAGGATGACGCCGCAAGGCCGAAGTCGGCGAAATCGCTTCAGCGGCACACTGTTGGTGCCCACACCGATGACACGGCCAGGGGTGGCCGCAACGGTGACCACCAGGCCTTAGGGAGGGGGCGCGTTGGCACAGACACACTTCATCTCCGGTCTCCCGCGGTCCGGTTCGACTCTGCTGGCAGCACTGCTGAGACAGAACCCGCGGTTCCAGGCGGGGATGTCGGGTCCGCTGGCGGGGCTGTTCGGTGCACTGCTCGGCCAGATGAGTGCGCGCAACGAGTACTCCGTCTTCATCGACGACGCCAAGCGGGAGCGGATCCTGCACGGGCTGTTCGACAACTACTACGCCGACAGCCCGGCCGAGGTCATCTTCGACACCAGCCGGGCATGGTGCGCCTGGATGCCGGCGATCGCCCGGCTGTTCCCGGACGCCAAGGTGATCGCGTGTGTCCGGGACGTGTCCTGGGTGGTCGATAGCATCGAAAAACTGGTGCAGCGCAACGTGTTCAGCCCGTCGTCGATCTTCAACTACTCCGCCGGCGGCACGGTCTACACCCGCGCCAACGCGATAGTGGCGCCCGACGGGATGGTGGGTGGCCCCTATGACGCACTCAAGCAGGCCTGCTACGGCGCGCAACGGGACCGTCTGTTGCTGGTGAAGTACGAGACGCTCACCACCGATCCGGCCAAGGCGATGCACGCGATCTACGACTTCATCGGCCAGCCGTACTTCGAGCACGACTTCAACCACGTCGACTACGACGTCACCGAGTTCGACGAGCGGGCCGGCACACCCGGTCTGCACACGGTGCGCGGCACCGTGAAGGCCGAACCGCGCGAAACCCTACTTCCCCCAGAGCTTTTCAGACGATTCTCGCGTGACGCGTTCTGGTGCGACCCCGATCGGATTCCCGCGGGCTTGCGGGTGGTCTGATTACAGCTGAACCGGGTACTGCGGCTCGCTGATCTGCGGCACGATGCTGCCCTCGACGAAGATCGCGTACCACAACAGGAAGATCAGCACCGTCCACAGCCGCCGGCTGTGGTCGCCCTCGCCGGCGCGGTGGGCGTCGAGCATGGCGCGCACCGCGGGCAGGTCGACCAGGTGGCCGGCCTGGGAGGCGTCGATCATGCCGTAGGCCCAGTCCATCAGCTCACCCGAGCGCAGCCAGTGCCGGATCGGCACGGGGAAGCCGAGTTTGGCGCGGTTGAGCACATGCGCGGGCACGATCGGCTCCAGTGCCCGTCGCAATGCGTACTTGGTGGTGGTGCGGGTGATCTTCTGGTCGTAGGGGAGACGTGAGGCGACCGCGAACACCTCCGGGTCCAGGAACGGCACCCGCAGCTCCAGCGAATTGGCCATCGTCATCTTGTCGGCCTTGACCAGGATGTCGCCGCGCAGCCAGGTGAACAGGTCGATGTGCTGCATCCGGGCCACCGGATCCCAGCCGTCCGACTCGGCGTAGACGGCGGCGGTGACGTCGGTGTGCGTCCATTCCGGTCTGAAGTCGGGCAGCACCGCGCGCAGCTGTTCGTCGGAGAAGCTGCGGGCGTTGCCGTAGTAGCGCTCCTCGAGGGTGAGCGAGCCGCGGTGCAGCAGGCTCTTTCCCCGCATCCCCTCCGGCAGCGGCTTGGACGCCTTGCCGAGCGACTTGCGGACACCCTTGGGTAGGTAATCGAAAGCCTTGAGCGACAACGGTTCCCGGTAGATGGTGTACCCGCCGAACAGCTCGTCGGCACCCTCCCCGGACAGCACGACCTTGACGTGCTTGCGGGCCTCCCGGGCGATGAAGAACAGCGGCACCAGCGCCGGGTCGGCCACCGGCTCGTCGAGATACCAGACGATCTCGGGCAGCGCCGAGACGAACTCCGACTGGCTGACCACCTTGGCGATGTGGCGCGCCCCGATGGCCTCGGCGGAGGCGACCGCCACGTCGACCTCGGAGAACCCCTCCCGCTCGAAGCCGGTGGTGAAGGTGATCAGCCGCGGGTTGTGCCGGATCGCGAGCGCGGCGATCGCGGTGGAGTCGATGCCGCCGGACAGAAACGCCCCGACGGTGACATCGGCGCGCATGTGCTTGGCCACCGAGTCCTCGAGCACCGCGGTAATCTCGTCGTAGCGGGCCTGCTCCGAACCCGGGGTGAAGGGCACGGCGGCGAAGCGGGGCCGGAAGTACCGCGTTGTCTTGGGCGCCTCACCCGGGCGGATCACCGCGTAGCTGCCGGACTCCAGGCGTCGGATTCCGCGGTGCAGCGTCTCGGGTTCGGGCACGTACTGCAGCACGGTGTAGTGCTGCAGGGCCCGGACGTCGATGTCGGTGTCCAGGCCCAGGATGTCGGCCAGGCCCAGCAGGCACTTCTTCTCACTGCCCACCGCGGTGCCGCCGGGGCCGGTCGCCATGAACAGCGGCTTGATGCCGAACGGATCACGCGCGCAGAACAGCTCCCGGCGCTCGGTGTCCCAGAGTGCGAACGCGAACATCCCGCGCAGCCGGGTCAGCGCCTCGGTGCCCCAGTAGTGATAGGCGGCGACGATCGCCTCGCCGTCGCCCTCGGTCGCGAATCGGGCGCCGAATTCCTGCCGCAGCGCCTCGCGCAGTTCGAGGTAGTTGTAGATCTCGCCGTTGAACACCAGGACGTAGCGGTCCGGCTGCTCCGGCGGCCCCCAGCGCAGCGGCTGATGGGAATGGGCGATGTCGATGATCGACAGCCGGTTGAAGCCCAGCACCACTGTGCCTGATGTCGCCGCCCCTGCGGCTCCTGTGCCCGATGTCGCCGCCCCTGCGGCTCCGGTGCTTGATGTCGTCGCCCCTGCGGCTCCTGTGCGTGATGTCGCCGCCCCTGCGGCTCCGGTGGCGTCGGTCCACGTTCCGGGCTCATCGGGCCCCCGGTGGCGCATGAGATGCGACGCGCCCGCGACGGCGTCGACGGTCTCATTGGTAATGGCGCCGGCCGCGTGTCCTACCAGGGCAAGCAGTCCGCACATCCGGCCAAGTATGCCCGAACGGGGCGCGGTGGCCGAAACCACATCCGACCGAATCGCCAGGTGTGTCGGCGTGCTGTTCATTGGTGGTCTACGCTGCGTAGTATTCGAGTGGCGATGTGCGTCCGGGAGACGGTTCCCGGCGCCATCGGCCCAGCTTGTGACACAGGAGGCGGCACAGTGACACCACGCGGGCTCGGCCGTATCACCACCCGTTCCGGTTGGTGGCGGAAGGCGGCGTTGGCCACCACATTCGCGGGACTCGCGCTCACCCTCAGTGGTTGCAGCTGGCAGGACGCGCTCGCCCTCGGCTGGCCCAGGGGTGTCACCCCGGAAGCCCAGTCGATGCACAAGCTGTGGCTCGGCTCGGTGATCGCCGCGCTGATCATCGGCGTGATCGTGTGGGCCCTGATGTTCTGGTGCGCGGCCTTCTTCCGCCGCAAGAAGGGCGACGACGAGTTCCCCCGCCAGTTCGGTTACAACATGCCCCTGGAACTGGTGCTGACCGTCGTCCCCTTCGTCATCATCTCGGTCCTCTTCTACTTCACCGTGGTGACCCAGCAGAAGGTCCTGCACCGGGATCCCAACCCCGAGGTGACCGTCGACGTCACAGCGTTCCAGTGGAACTGGAAGTTCGGTTACCAGAAGGTCGCGTTCAAGGACGGCTCGTTCAACTACGACGGCGCGGACCCGGCCCGCAAGGCGGCGCTGACCTCCAAGCCCGAGGGCACCGACAAGCACGGCGAGGAGGTGGTCGGGGCGATCCGCGGCCTGAACCCCGAAGACCGCTCCTACCTGAACTTCGACAAGGTCGAGACCCTCGGCACCAGCGACGAGATCCCGGTTCTGGTGCTCCCGGTCGGCAAGCGAATCGAGTTCCAGGAGGCGTCGGCCGACGTCATCCACTCCTTCTGGATCCCGGACTTCCTGTTCAAGCGCGACGCGTTCCCGAACCCGGAGGCCAACCACTCCGAGAACAAGTGGCAGATCGAGCAGATCAACCAGACCGGGGCCTTCGTCGGCCGGTGTGCTGAGATGTGCGGCACCTACCACTCGATGATGAACTTCGAGATCCGAGCCGTGTCGCCGGAGGACTTCAAGACCTATCTGCAGGCCCGCATCGCCGGCAAGACCAACGCCGAGGCACTGGAGGCGATCAACCAGTCGCCGGTGGCCACCAGCACCAAGCCGTTCGACACCCGCCGTGGCGAACTGGTGATCCCCAAGCAGCAGATGGCCGCGCAGGCGAGCAAGTAGAAAAGAGTCCGACATGCGTGTTGAAGCCAGGCTTTTCGAGATCCTGACCGGATTCTTCGTCCTCGCCGCGGTCGTCTACGGCGTGCTGACCGCCGTGTTCGCCAACGGTGGCCTGGAGTGGGCCGGCACCACCGCGCTGGTGCTCACCGCGGGTCTGTCGCTCATCATCGGGACGTTCTTCCGGTTCGTGGCACGTCGCCTCGACACCCGCCCGGAGGACTACCCCGACGCCGACATCGCCGACGGCGCGGGCGAGCTCGGCTTCTTCTCGCCGCACAGCTGGTGGCCCATCCTCATCGCGCTGGCCTTCTCCACGGCCGCCATCGGCGCGGCCCTGTGGCTGCCCTGGCTGATCTTCGTCGGCATCGTCTGCGTGCTGGCCGCGGTTTCCGGGTTCGTCTTCGAGTACTACATCGGGCCCGAGAAGCACTGATCCGCTCCCGTCGCGGCGGCGTGACACCGGACAACCGGCGGGTGTCCTTGGCCACCTCCGGGATCTTCCGTTGGGTAGTGTTTTCGCCTGGATATGGCAGCCATGCCCGGTGGATTCCCCGGCGTGCGGCACGCGGGTGAAAGAGGACAGGCGCAGATGAACGAGTCGGACCGGCCGGTCGGTGACGACCGGGAGGAACTGACCGACACCGGATTCTCCCGCGCCTACTCCGCGCCGGAGTCCGAGCAGTACACCATCGCGCCGTACCTGCCCGCCGACCTCGAGACGTACGACTACGACACCCATGACCGCGGCTACGGCCGAGGCGAACTGGTGCCCGTCGAGGCCGAGGCCGAACTGCCGCCGCCGAAATGGCCGTGGGTGGTGGGCATCACCGCGATCATCGCGGCGATCGCGCTGGTGGTGTCGGTCTCGCTGCTGGTGACCAACACCGAGACGAAGAACGTCGCCACGCCGACCACCACGACGGTCAAACCACCACCGGTCCAGGACCAGATCACCACGACGCCGCCGCCCCCGCCTCCACCGCCGCCCACCGAGGAGCCGCCTCCGCCGCCGCCGGAGACCGAAACCGTGACGGTGACGCCGGAGCCGCCGCCCCCGCCGCCGCCGCCGGCCTCCTCACCTGAACCCCCGCCGCCCGCCACGACGAGCGCGGCCCCGCCGCCACCGCCGCCGCCGACGACGACCACGCAGGCCGGACCGCGGCAGGTGACCTACACGGTGACCGGAACGAAGGCTCCCGGCGACATCATCACCGTGACGTATGTCGATGCCTCGGGACGACGCCGCACGCAGCGCAACGTCTACATTCCCTGGTCGTTGACGGTCACCCCGATCTCCCAGTCGGACGTCGGGTCCGTGCAGGCTTCCAGCCTTTTCCTGGTCAGCAGGCTGAACTGCTCCATCACTACGAGCGACGGGACGGTGTTGTCATCGAACCAGAACAACGCGGCACAGACGAGCTGCTGATGACGTCGGAAACAGCTCCCGCCGGACATGAGACCACGGCGACCGGCCGATCCCCGGAGACGGTCGATCGCATCATGGTCGGCGTCTGTGGCGCGACCTGGCTGGTTCTGCTGGCCGCGAGCGTCGTCGCCATCGTCGGGCTCGTCCGGCTCGGCAGCGGTCACTCCGGCGGTGGTGAACGGCACTCCTCGTGGCTGCTGTACAGCGTCATCGTGGTGTCGGCGCTGATCATCATCGGCGCGATCCCGCTGCTGCTGCGGGCCCGCCGCAACGCGCTGGCCGAACCCCCCGAGCCGGAGGCCGGCGGGGAAGCCGAAGCAGCGCGCACGCCGGTCGAGGCGCCGACGGAGAAGATGCGCGTCTTCGGCGTCGACCCGTACGCCCAGCGCGAGGTGGAGGTCTCCCGGCCCGCGCCCCTGGTTCCCACGGCGGTGCTGGACCGGATCTGGCTGCGTGGCACCACGTCCCTGCTCACGGCCATGGGCCTGGCGCTGACGGCCGTGGCGGCGGCTACCTACCTGCTGGCGGACGGCAAGGACACCGGCGCCTGGGTGGCGCTGGGCCTCGCCGGGGTCATCACCATCGCGATGCCGGCCATCCTGGTGCTCCATAAGCGGATGCTGACCGAAGCGGTCGACGAAGCGGCCTGAAGGGGGAGCAGGGTCCGGCTGTCTAGCAGTTCAGCGGCAGCCCGGTGAACAAGTCCCGGCCGCACGGCGCTGGTGCCGGCACCCCTCCCGGGGGCGGGGAATCGGCCCAGATACCCGGGGACACGTTGCCCTGCCCGGCCGGCACGATGTAGAAGGTGTGGCAGACGTTCCAGTCCCAGTTGGGCGGGCTGGTCACGAATGGGCCGCCCGGACCGCCGCGTGGGTCATCACCCGGACACCAGGTGCGCGCACCGTCGGCGTGGGCGGGGGGCACGTCGAGTCCCACGGTGGCGATGCCGAGACCTGCCGACACAACGACGATCGCCGCGCAGCGAAGAGTTGCGTTCATAAACTTGCCCTCCCGACAATTTCACCGTACGCCGCCGACAACGGGAGAGGGACCCCAATCAACGATTGAGGTCCCTCTCCCGTTATCAGTGCGCTTAGTGGCGCTCGACCTCGCCGTTGCCGCCGTACTCGTGGCTCTGGTAGGTGGCCAGGGCTGTGAGTGCCCGCTGCTCGGAGGCGTGGGCTGCCTCGTTGAGCGCGGCGTCCTCGGACGCCGGGTCGGCGGTGAGGAAGCTGCCGTGGCCGGGCTTGCCGCCCAGCCCCAGCTTGTTCATCCGCTTCGGGACGGACGCACCCTCGTACTCGAGCGGGAGCGGGTGGCCGTGGTCGTCGACCGGGCCGAGCGGCTGGTGCAGCTCGATGTAGGCACCGTGCGGCAGCCGCTTGATGATGCCCGTCTCGATGCCGTGCTCGAGCACGTCACGGTCGCTGCGCTGCAGGCCGACCGCCCACCGGTAGGCGATGAAGAACGCCAGAGGAGGAATGACCAGCATGCCGATGCGGCCGATCCACGTCGTCGCGTTGAGCGAGATGTGGAACTTGTAGGCGATGATGTCGTTGCTCGCGCTCAGGGTGAGCACGGTGTAGAACGCGATCGCCATGGCGCCGATCCCGGTGCGAACCGGGACGTCGCGCGGACGCTGCAGCAGGTTGTGATGAGCATCGTCACCGGTGAACCGCTTCTCCAGCCACGGGTAGATCATCAGGACCAGGAAGACCAGGCCCATGATCACCGCCACCCAGACGGCGGCCGGAACGGTGTGGTTACCGATGTAGAGCTCCCACGGCGGGAACAGGCGGATCAGGCCGTCGGTCCACAGCATGTAGAAGTCGGGTTGCGAGCCGGCGGACACCTGCGAGGGCTTGTAGGGACCGAGCTGCCAGATCGGGTTGATCTGCAGCAGGCCGCCCATCAGGCCCAGCACGCCGACGATCATCGCGAAGAAGGCGCCGGACTTCACCGCGAACACCGGCAGGACACGCACACCGACGACGTTGGTCTCGGTGCGGCCGGGGCCGGGGAACTGGGTGTGCTTCTGGAACCACACCAGCGCCAGGTGAACACCGATGAGCGCCAGCATGATCCCGGGGAAGATCAGGATGTGCACCGCGTACAGCCGCGGGATGATGATGTTGCCGGGGAAGTCGCCGCCGAAGATCGCCCAGTGCATCCAGGTGCCGACCAGGGGCAGGCCCAGGGTGATCGACGACAGGGCCGCGCGGACGCCGGTTCCGGACAGCAGGTCGTCGGGCAGGGAGTAGCCGAAGAAGCCCTCGAACATCGCCAGGATGAACAGCAGAACGCCGATCACCCAGTTGGCCTCACGCGGACGACGGAAGGCGCCGGTGAAGAACACCCGGGCCATGTGCACCATGATCGATGCCGCGAACAGCAGCGCCGCCCAGTGGTGAACCTGACGGACGAACAACCCGCCGCGGACCTCGAAGCTGATGTTCAGCGCCGTCTCGTAGGCCTTCGACATCTGGATGCCGCGTAGCGGCTGATAGACGCCGTTGTAGGTGACCTCCGACATGGACGGGTCGAAGAACAGGGTGAGGTACACGCCGGTCAGCAGCAGGATGATGAAGCTGTACAGCGCGATCTCACCAAGCAGGAACGACCAGTGGGTGGGGAACACCTTGTTCAGCTGGCGCCTCAGGGCGGCCGCGGGGTGATACCGCGAATCGATATTGTCAGCAGCCAATTCGATTCGATCTGCGACGCTCGTGCTCATGATCTGCGCTCCCAGAATGCCGGGCCTACGGGTTCGATGAAGTCGCCGTTGGCGACCAGGTAGCCGTCCTTGTCGATGGTAATCGGCAGCTGCGCCAGGGCGCGAGCGGCCGGACCGAAGATGGGCCGTGCGAAGTGCAGCGCATCGAACTGCGACTGGTGGCACGGGCAGAGGATGCGGTAGGTCTGCTGCTCGTACAGCGACGACGGGCAACCCAGGTGCGAGCACACCTTGGTGTAAGCGAACAGCTCACCGAAGTTGAAGCTCTCCTGGCCCTGACGCTTGACCACCCGCGGCATGTCGACCGGCTTGATGCGGATCAGCATCACCGGATTGCGCACGCCCATCGCGATGTGTGCGAGCTTCTCGGCCGACTCGACGCTGGTGCCGTCGCCGTCGGACTCCCGCCAGGGGAACACCGTCTCCATGCCGCCGGCGTCGATGTCCTCCGGGCGGATCTTGGTGAACGCCGACTCGCCGGGGCGGCCGGTGGCGCGACCGAGGTAGATCGTCTCGCCCTTGTACCGGGGGGTCCAGTCGGAGGTCCAGAGCACGGCCTTCATGCCGTCGGCGGTGGGAACCACGGGCTTCCACGGGTTCTTGATCAGGCCGCCGACGAAGGCGATCGCCGAACCCAGCCCGAAGGCGCCCAGACCGATGCCCGCAGAGGTCCAGATCAGCTTGCGGCGCTTGATGCCCGAGCCCTCGAAGGCGTTGACCAGGGTGGCGGCGGTAGCCTTGCGCTCCAGTTCCGAGGACCGACCGTCGTGACGGTCCTGGATCGAGATCTCCTCGGGGATGAACCGCTTCTGGTAGAGCACGGCGCCGATACCGATGGCCAGGATCGACAGGCCGAAGGTGATGCCGTACATCGGGGTGGCCCACGAGTACAGCAGGTTGCCCTTGGTGTGGTACGGCTTGTACTGCCACGGCCAGAAGAGGAAGACCAGTAGCAGGGCCAGGCCGCTGAGGCCGCCGACCAGCAGCCACAGGGCCACCAGTCGCTCGGAGCGCTTCTCGGCCCGAGTGCCCTGGACCGGCCAGCGGTCCTCCTTGAACACCGTGTCGACACCGTCCATCTTGGCGCCGAGCCGGGTGAGCTCCTCGTTGTTCATATCGGCGAGGTTCTCGCCGTGTTCGTGCTCGTACTGCGTCATGCGCGTGCCCCGATCCACATCGCGATCGCGATGGCGACCGCCATTCCGACGACGAAGATTGCCGCGCCCTCCGGCACCGGGCCGAAGCCACCGAGGCCGTAGCCGCCCGGGTTCATCGTCTGCGACGACGACCGGACGTAGGCGATGATGTCCTTCTTCTCCTCGGGGGAGAGTTGACGGTCGGAGAACTTCGGCATGTTCTGCGGCCCGGTCAGCATCGCGGTGTAGATCTGCGCGGGCGTGGCCGGGTCGAGGCCGGGGGCGTACTTACCGGAGGACAGTGCGCCGCCGCGACCGGTGAAGTTGTGGCACGACGCGCAGTTCAGCCGGTACAGGTCGCCACCACGGGCGACGTCGCTGCCGATCAGCGAGTGATCGGCGATCTGGCCGTTGGCATCACGGGGGACCAGCGGGCCGCCGCCGATGCTCTGGATGTAGGCACCCATGGCGTCGGTCTGGGCCAGGTCGAAGGTCGGCGCTTTGCGCGGGGCCTGGGCCTCGCCGCGGACCATCGGCATACGGCCGGTGTTGACCTGGAAGAAGACCGCGGCCTCACCCACGCCGACCAGGCTGGGGCCGCGGCCCTCGACGCCCTGGAGGTTGGCGCCGTGGCAGCTGATGCAGGCCGTCTCATAGAGTTGCTGGCCGGTGCGGATCAACGCCGACTGCGATTGGTCGGCCTGGGCCACCTGCGGCTTGGGAGTCAGCGTGGCGGCCAGCACCCCGGCCAGAGCCAGACCGAACAGCAGCAGAACAGCCCCGGTCAACCGTCGATGGAGACGCCGGCGCGACTTGTCGCTCATGCCGGACCGAAACGTGAGCATCGAACCCCTTCTCGTCATCAACGGATGAAGTAGATCGTCGCGAACAGGGCGATCCAGACGATGTCGACGAAGTGCCAGTAGTAGGACACGACGATCGAGGCGGTCGCCTGGGCGGGGGTGAACTTGCTCATCCGGGTTCGCAGCAGCAGCAGCACGAAGGCGATCAGACCGCCGACGACGTGCAGGCCGTGGAAGCCGGTCGCCAGGTAGAAGACGCTGCCGTAGGCGCTGCTCGCGATGGTGGTGCCGTGGGTGACCAGGTGGAAGTACTCGTAGCCCTGACCGAGGACGAAGAACAGGCCCATCAGGAAGGTCAGGGTGTACCACCGGCGCAGGCCGAAGACGTCGCCGCGCTCGGCCGCGAACACACCCATCTGGCAGGTGAACGACGATGCGATCAGCACCAGCGTCACCGGAACCGCCTGGTAGAGGTTCAGTTCGGTAGGCGGCGGAGGCCAACTCCCGCCGGACTGGGACCGCGCGGTGAAGTACATCGCGAACAGGCCAGCAAAGAACATCAACTCACTGGATAGCCACACGATGGTGCCGACACTGACCATGTTCGGTCGGTTCAGCGAATGCACGCGGGACGTTATCGCAGTTCCGGAGGTGCCTACAGCGCTCGTCACAGAGAGAAGTATGACGCTTTGTAGTTGTCGAGGTACACCCAGGGGCCGAATTGGTCACAAGAAAGTTTCGTGAGCTGTCCCCACCTGCCCCGACGCCGTCGGTCACCGGAGTGTCTGTGCGACGATCCACCCGTGACGCAGACCCCCTCAGAAGCACTCCCCGAGTCATCGTGGCCGCAGGTCCTGGGCCGATTGACGACCGGATCGGAGCTGCGAACCGGCGAGGCCGCCTGGGCGATGGACCAGATCATGGCGGGAGCGGCCACCCCGGCTCAGATCGCGGCCTTCGGCGTGTCGATGAAGATGAAGCGTCCGTCGGCCGCCGAGGTGCGCGAACTGGCCGACACCATGCTGCGCTACGCGCGCCGGGTTCCGACCGACGTCATCGGCACCGGCACCGTCGACATCGTCGGCACCGGCGGGGACGGCTCGAACACGGTGAACCTCTCCACCATGGCCGCGATCGTCGTCGCCGCCGCCGGGATTCCGGTGGTCAAGCACGGCAACCGGGCGGCGTCGTCGAAGAGCGGCGGAGCCGACATGCTCGAGGAGCTCGGGGTTCGCATCGATCTGGGTCCCGACGAGGTGGCCCGCTGTGTGGCCGAGGTCGGCATCGGGTTCTGTTTCGCGCCGGTGTTCCACCCGTCGTACAAGTACGCCGGCCCGCCGCGCCGGGAGATCGGCGTGCCGACGGTCTTCAATCTCCTTGGGCCACTGACGAATCCGGCCGGCCCGGGGTCTGGACTGATCGGGTGTGCCTTCGGCGACCTCGCCGAGGTGATGGCGGGTGTGTTCGCCGCGCGGCGGTGCAGCGTGCTGGTGGTGCACGGCGATGACGGCCTCGACGAGCTGACGACCACCACGACCAGCACCATCTGGCGGGTGCAGGCCGGCACCGTCGACAAGCTCACCTTCGATCCGTTGGGGTTCGGGTTTCCGCGGGCGCAGATCTCCGAACTGGTCGGTGGGGACGCCGAATTCAACGCCGCAGAGGCCCGCACCGTGCTTGCCGGCGCGACCGGCGCGGTGCGCGATGCGGTGGTGCTCAACGCGGCCGGCGCGATGGTCGCCCACGCCGGGCTATCCAGCCATGCCGAATGGCTTCCGTCCTGGGAGGAGGGGCTGAGCCGCGCTGCCGAGGCCATCGACTCCGGGGCGGCGCAGCGCCTGCTGGACCGCTGGGTGCGGTTCACCCGGCAGCTCTAATCGCCGCACAGCGCGTCCGGCAGGTTCCAAGCAACTTCCAATCGCTGTTCTTTAGCTTCGAGCCCATGCGGATGAAGCTGTTGGCCACAATGGCGACGGTTCTGGTCCTGGCGGGCTGCTCCGCTGCCCCAAGTTCCACCCCCGCCCAGCAGTCCGGAAGCTCGAAGCAGCCAGACGGAACTGCCGAGATCAGCATCCACGGCGATACGTCGTCGCCGGTCAACGACATCGCGGTGAAGGCGATCGGTGACCTCCAGAAGTACTGGGCCGACGAGTATCCCAAGCTCTACGGGAAGCCCTACAAACCGGTCGAGGGTGGCTTCTACTCGGTGATGCCGTCTAAGGACGACCCGCCACCGTGTACCAAGGACGTCAGCGAGGTGTCCGGCAACGCCTTCTACTGTTCGTCAAAGGACGTTGTGGCGTGGGACGCCGAAGGTCTACTCCCCGACCTGCAGTCCAAGTTCGGTGACTTCGTGATCCCGATCGTGTTCGCCCACGAATGGGGGCACGCGGTGCAGGGCCGCTCCAACTTCACGGCCCGCACCGTGACCAAGGAGTTGCAGGCGGACTGCTTTGCCGGTGGCTGGGCCAAACACGCCCAGGCTGCCGGGGTCTTCATCGCGGACAGCGCCCAACTCGACGCCGCGCTGGCCGGCATCCTGCAACTGCGTGACACGCCCGGTACCAGCAATATCGACCCGTCCGCGCACGGCAGCGGGTTCGACCGGGTCGGTGCGTTCCAGGACGGCTACGACCATGGGATGCAGAAATGCAAGGACTATCGCGATGACGATCCGGTGGTGGTCGAACTACCGTTCAACGACGCCGAGGACGCGGCCCGTGGTGGTGACGCTCCCTACGCATCGATCATCAACGGCGTTCCCTACGACCTCGAGGACTACTGGACCCAGGTCTACCCGCAATTGACCGGCGGCGACAAATGGGTTCCGGTCCGCGGGTTGGAACCGTTCGATCCGGCCAAGCCGCCCGCGTGCGGCGGGAGCCCGGCCGAGGGCTATGTCCTGTTCTACTGTGTGCCCGATGACTACATCGGCTGGGACAACGTCGACATGATGCCTGAGGTGTACCGGCAGGGCGGCGATTTCGCCGTCGCCACACTGCTGGCCACGCAGTACGGACTGGCCGCGATGACCCGGGCCAACGACCAGTCCGACGAACGCACCCAGTCGCTGCGCGGCGACTGCTTCGCCGGCGCCTACACCGCCAGCGTGGTACTCGGAAACCGTTCGGCGACAAGCAGTTATCGGATTTCACCCGGTGATCTCGACGAAGCGATCACGGCCTTGCTGGTATTCCGGGGCTCCGCTGACGCAGCGCGTCAGGGCTCCGGATTCGAGCGGACAAGGTACTACCGCGACGGCGTCATCAACGGTGCCGAGGCGTGCCTCAAAGATTCCTGATCGATCCCTTCCAACCGGACCCTACAAAAGGAGACGCAAACACCGATGAGAACCACAACACCCTCGAGGACGAGGAAAGTGACCACTGCCACCGGGGTGGGTATCGCCACCGTCGCTTTGAGTCTCGCACTGGTGGGGTGCGGTTCCGCTACCAAGACCGATGAGAAGAAGGCGGAAACGACGTCGTCGAAGACCGAATCCGCCACCAGCAGTGCGACCACGACGTCGAGCAAGCCGGAGAAGTCCGGGCTGACCAGTCCCGAGACGACCGGCACCCATCGGACCATTCAGGATTACATCAAGGAGAACAACATTCAGGACACCGTCATCAATCGTGGCGACCCCGGCCCCACGATAGATCTGCCGGTGCCGGACGGCTGGGAGGTCAAAACCGGACTTCCCGCGGCGCCCTACGGTGCGATTGTCTACTCCGCGAGCAAGGTCCCGAGCAATCCGCCGCGCATCTTGGCGATCTTCGAAAAGCTCACCGGGAACGTCGATCCGAAGGAGATCCTGGCGCTGGCACCCGGTGAGCTCCAGAACTTTGCCGGCTATGAAGGCCCCGCGGAGGGACAACCCAGCACTCTGAGCGGGTTCGACGCTGTCCAGCTCGGCGGCAGCTACACAGCCGATGGCGAGAAGGGGAGGGTCGCGCAGAAGACGGTCGTGATCCCCGCCCAGGACGGACTCTATGTCCTGCAGCTGAACGCGTTCTCAAGTGAGGCGGAGGCCGACATTCTCGGCCAGGCCACCGATGTCGTCGACGAGAAGACCACCATCACGCCGTGATGAAGCGGCGGCACGCAGCCTGAGGCGGCGTGCCGCCCGTTGCTCGTCCCAGACCCGTTCACCGGTGGCGGCGGCGATCGACTCGGCGCAGTCCAGCGCGGCCGAAGCGGCACCCGATCTGCCTTGGGCCATTTCGGTATCGGCGAGTAACAGGTAGTACATCGGCAGAAAGATCCGAGTGCCGTCCTCGGTGTGCTTGTCGATCGCTTCGCGGACCGCGTCGGCGGTGTCGTAGCCGCCTGGGCCCATCGCGTTGGACCAATGCTCGATGACCCGTGCCGAGGTCGCCAACTGATTGATGCCCAGCTCGGTCAGTTCGTCATACACCTCGCGGGCCAGGGCAGCAGTGCCGGCGGAGTGGCCCATGATCGCCCGGGCCTGCAGCGCCGAGATTCGAACGATCGCTCTTCCGAAGAGATCGTTGCGTGCCTCGGCCAGCGCTATCCCGCGCTGCACCCACGCATCGACGGCCGCCTTCTCGCCGCGAACCGCCGACGTCCATGCCGCCACCCCGTAGCCCCGGACGTCGAATGCGGCCAGATGGCCGTGCCGCTGCCACTCGACCGTCGGCAGGTGTTCGGTCAACGTCTCGATTGCCTCGGTCGACTTGTCCAGCGCGCCCCGAAAGAACTCCACCAGACCGCGCAGGTAATAGCCGGCCGAACCGGCAATCGGGTCGTCGGCGTCGGCATACACCGCGATCAGGCCGTCGGCCAGGATCGCCGCCTCGTGGTAACGGCCCGAACCGCTGGCCTCGAGGCACCGGAACGCTGCCTCAAGGGTGAATTGTCCGGTCCGCGAACCAATCCTGCTGAGCCGGCTTAACGCGTCACGAACTTCCTTGGAGTTCTGGCCCTTCGTCAGGGCTTGTACCGAGAGCAGCTGCAGCCACAGATCGGCTTCGCGCTCACGGCGCACGTCGCCGGGCTTCAGGCGGGTGCACACCTCGAGGCCCTGCACGCTCAGGCCAGCCACTTCGCGGTAGGCCGATCGCTGCCATGCCGCGGCACGGGCCCGATCGAGAAGCCTCAGGGCCATTTCGGTGTCGAGCTCGCTGCCAGCCTGCCAGGCGTGACCGCCACCTGCGAAGGAATCCTCCACGGCCGCAGAGTCACTGGCGGCGTAGGCCCGCGCGATGTCGGCATGGATCTGCGCCCGTTTCAGCCCGCCGACCTGAGCGGCCACCGCATCGCGGACCAGCCCGTGGCTGAATTTGAACCGGTCCGGGTCACTGTTCGCGACCAGCCCGACCCGTCGGGCCGGTTCCAAATCTTGCGCCACCCGGGTGGGCGTCGATCTGAGCGCGTCGGCGGCGACCGTCAGCCTGAATTCGGTACCCAACAACGCCGCCACCAATAGCGCCGATCTCGTCGCGCGCGGCAGGCCGGCCATCCGGTAGCGGATGACACCCGAGACGGCTTCGGGCACATCCTCGCCGGCGATGGCCCGGGTCGCGTCGTCGAGACGCCCGTTGTCGTGCAGCAGCCGGGTCAATTCTCTGATGAAGAACGGATTCCCCCCGGTGCGGGCTGCTACGGATCCGGCGAAATCGCAGGTCGGGGTGACACCCGAGACGTTCTCGATCAACTTGGCAGTCGCGTCCCGGGTGATACCGCGCAATCGCAGGAGTGTCACCTCGCACCGGCTCAGCAGCCGGTCGAATTCTCGTTCGCGCAGTGGGCGGTCCATTCCGCCGTCCTGCCAGGTGGCCAGGATCAACAACGGCATCCCGGTCACGAACGTCGCGAGCAACTCGAGCACATCGCGGGTTGTCTTGTCGGCACGGTGCAGATCATCGAGCACGATCACCGTGGGTCGGCGTCCCGCCATCCTGACGACGGCAGTCGCCACGGCATCGGGGTTCGCGAAAACCACTGGAGCCGGGAATGTTTCGTCGCCGGCATTGACGTCGGGAGCCGCGTTCGCGGTGTTGTCGGTGCTGGGGCGCCCGTTGTGATCGGCCAGGCCCCGCAGCACCTGTGCCCAAGCCCAGGACGGGGGTGTGCGAACGCCGCCGGCGTGGCCCGCCCAGACGGAGATCATGCCCAGGCCCTTTGCCAGGTGGGTGACCTCGGTCGCCAGGGCGGTCTTGCCGACGCCGCTCTCACCCACCACAACAGCCACACTGCCGTGCCCATCGGCTGCCGCGGTCAGCAGCTCGCGTACCCGGGCCAGCTCCCGATCGCGCCCGTAGAGCTGCCTGGTCGCCGTGGACGTGACGACGGTTCGAGCGGCCAACGGCGTCCAGTCCAAGGTGGCGGACTCATTGCGGATCTCTGTGGCCAGCCGATCCAGTTGCGCTCCGGGCCGGACACCCAATTCATCGTCCAGCACTGCCCGGAGCCGCCGGTAGGCGGCTAGCGCGTCGGCCCGCCGGCCCGCCCGGTACATCGCGATCATCAGCTGCGCCCAAAGTTGTTCGCGCAGCGGGTTCGCGGCGACCTCCTGTTCCAGGCCGTCGATGAGCTCGGCGCTTCGGCCCTGCATGAGGTCCGCTTCGTATCGGGCACCCACCGCATCGGCCCGCAAGGCCTCGAGGCGGTGGATCTCGTGGTGGCAGAACGACAGATCGCGGAACTCGCTCAACGGCGCACCCCGCCAGAGGTCGAGGGCCTCGGCGAGGACGCTGCCGGCCCCGCTGGCATTGCCTGCGCTGAGCAGTCGTCTGCCCTGTTCGACCTGTGCTTCGAAAATGCGCGTGTCGAGTTGGTCGGGTCCTAGTTGCAGCCGGTACCCGTGACCGTCGGTCACCAGCCGATCGGTGCGCTGGTCGTAGGCCAGAATGCGGCGCAGGTTGGCGATGTAGGCGCGCAGCGACGCGATCGGCTTGGGCGGCGGCGATCCGTCCCACACCTGTTCGGTCAGCGTGTCGACGTCGACTACCCGGTCCGGGGACAACAACAGGGCGGCGAGCACTGCCCGCTGCCTAAACCCGCCGAGGCGAAGGGAGTGGGTGTCGTCGGCGACAAGCATCGAACCGAGCAGCAGGTATCGCAATGCGCGCGCCCACCTCCTCGATTCGGATTCCAACCAGAATCCAACCCCGCGCCGGTATTTTGCGCACGTTGATCGGCGGAACGACCGTCAGGCATTGCCCGCCGGAGAGGAGGGCAGCCGCCATGGTCGCAGGTCGAGAACCTTATTCGGATGAACCCGCCGCACCGACTCGTGGACTGACCCGGGAAGAGCGCGGCCGCGACATCAGCGCCGCCCAGGCTGAGGCCGAGGCGAAGACCTCGACGTTCAAACGGATGCTCGCATCGATGAGCCCGCGGTTCGTGTGGTCGATGGCCGAGGGCTACCCGCCGGTGCTCAAACAGTTCCTCCAGTTCTGCCTTGTCCTGATCTATCCGGCCTGGGTGGTCGGGGTCCTGGCGGCGGCGCTGGTTTACGGGGTGGTGTACTCGGTTCTCTGGGTGGTCCTTTGGCCGGTGCGGGCCTGGATGAAGCGCAACAGGCCCGAGGAATACGCGGCGAGTCAGCTCAAGTAGTGGGACTTTTCAGCCGCCGGCCGGCCGTCGCGGTCGACGTTTCCCCGGCGGTGGTGGCACCACGCCAGACCGTGACTGCCGTGGTATCGCCGGACCGACCGATCGACAAGGTCACCAGCGCGACGCTGGAATGGGGGTACACCAACTTCTACCGCTACCACTGGGCCGGCCGCGCGGACTCGGCGATGGCAGCTGCCGGTGAGGCGCTGTGGATGAGCGGCGATGTGGGCACCAATGCGGGGGGCGACCGTGACGCCGATGAGTGGGTGAGCGTGACCAAGGTTGATCTCCCCTGTGCCGATGGCGTGTTCACCGGCGGCTCGGCGGTGTTCCGGGTCCCGTCGTGGGCGCCCGGTTCATCACCGGAGATCGCGCGCTGGTCATGCCGCGTCATCATCGAACGGGGTGGCCGCGACATCGACACCCACGGCGCGTTCGCCGTCAGGGTGGGCCGTGGGGACGTCGCGGCGGACATCGGGGGAGTCAAGGTCATCATGGGCGCCGCGGAGACCGTCATCGCCGTCGACCTGGAGTCACCGGTGTGCGCGGCGGGCGAGGCGATTCGTGGCATCGTCCGCTTGACGCCGACCAGGGACCTTCCCGACGGAGACCTTGCCGTGTGCTGGCGCAAGAGCCGCGAATCGCATCCGCTGAGCCGGAACCCGGCCTCCGGCGGTGGCCTGGACGGTCCGATCATCGGCCTGGGCAAACACATTCCGCTGCGGACCGGCGCCCAGGTCGCACTCCCGTTCGACATAGCGTTGCCCGTCGACGCCCCGCCCACCGCAAGTGCGGTGCACTCATCGATGAAATGGTTCGTGCAGGCCCGGCTCTTCTATTCGGGGCTGACCGCTCCCATGACTGAGCGGGTGTTGTGTCCCATCGTGGTGGTCAACGGTGTGGACCGCGGTTAAGGCTGGTTCCCGTGCGCCGGGGCGGTGACGCGGGCCTGGCAGGCTGGTCTCGACCGTGCTCGCCCCGCCGGTGCTGGTGTGTTGACCGGGCCTTCGCGGCCCAGTCGAGCCATACACCGGCGGAATGCAGCGGCGACGCGAGACCCTCTGTGGCGCAAACGATCCGGACGCCCGGCTGGGCGAGCCAGCGGGCGATCAGGGAGGTCTCCTCGACCAAAGCGCCGCCCAGCGGCGCCGGCCGCGGCAGCACCACCTGGGCCCCGCCGCGCAACGCGTCGACCACCGGCATGGGCGGCACGCCGCGCGGTGCGCACCCGGCGGCCGCCAGCTGACCGTGGCGAACCACGGTCAGCTGCCAGCCGCCCCGACCGTCAGGGGCGGCTGCGACGAGTTCGGCGACCGCGGCCAGCGCGCGGAGCCGCTGCCCCCGCCACAGCACCTCCACGGCTGAGGCGGTGAGATCCCTCAGCCGCGCGGCGCTTTCATAACGCGTCCGCCCGGCCAGTTCGCCCACCTGCCCGACCGCCGCCGCCAGAGCGGCGTTGTCCAGGCCGTCGATCAGCGCGGCGGCCCGCTGGGGAGCGGGCGTGTAGTCCGCGGCGGTCAGTCCGGACGCCGCCGGACACGGTGAGACCTCCCGGGGCGGGCAGTTCGGGCCGTGGACACCGCGCATACCGATCCGGCCCGTGCAGGTTCGCGCCCCGGTGAATCGGGCGATGAGGCCCGCGGTGTCGACGGCGTCCGCGCGGGACCGGAACGGGCCGACGGCACGCTCCACGCGCGGCTCGCGGACCACTGAGAGCCGGGGGAACGGTTCGTCGGTCAGCACGATCCACCACCACCGGTGCGGAAACCGCGACCGCCTGTTGTACGGCGGCCCGTGGGCGGCGAGCAGACGGAGTTCGCGGACGCCGGCCTCCAGCGCGTGGGCGCACTCGACGTGGTCCACCGAGGTGGCCAGCGCCACCATCTCCTTCATCCGGCCGCGGGGATCGGCCCCGGTGAAGTACTGGGCGACGCGCCGGCGCAGATCCCCCGTGGTGCCGATGTAGAGCACCTCGTCGCCGGGGCCGCGAAAGAGGTATACCCCCGGTCGGTGTGGAAGCCGTTGTGCCAGAACCCTTTTGCCGCGCTGTGCATTGCTGACGCCAGGCAGGTAGGAGCGCAGATCCCCGTAGGTGGCGATGCCCTGGTTACCCACCCGTGCGATGAGCGCGTGCAACACGTCGACGGTGGCGCGGGCGTCGTCGAGGGCGCGGTGGGTGGGCTGGGTGGCCGCTCCCACCAGCCGGGCCAGGGCGGACAGCCGCACGCTGGGGGCCTCTTCGCGACTGAGCACCCGCCGGGCCAGCCGGACCGTGCACAGCACCGGCGGCCGGGGCCACGGCATGCCGCACCGCTGGGCCGCCGCGCGCAGGAAGCCGACGTCGAACCCGGCGTTGTGGGCCACCAGCACGGCGCCGCGTGCGAACTCGAGGAACATCGGCAGCACCGCCTCGATCGCGGGCGCGTCGCGGACCATGGCGGTGGTGATTCCGGTGAGCTCGACGATCTGGGGCGGGATCGCGCGTCCGGGGTCGACGAGGGTGGCGAACTCCCCGATGACCTCGCCGCCGCGCACCTTCACCGCACCGATCTCGGTGATGGCGTCGAAGGAGCCGTCGGGGGACTCCTTGGACCGGCCGCCGGTGGTCTCCAGGTCGACGACGACGAACGTGGTGTCGCGCAGCGGGATCTCGGCGGTACCCGACTGCAACTCGTCAAGCCCGAGCAGGCCGTCGAAGCTGAGTTGCGGATCTGTCCGGGAACCGGCCACGGATCCCGACGGTAAACACCGACACCGACAGCCGGCGGGTGGCGCACCGGGAAATAAATTTGTCGGAGGGTCGTCCTACGGTGCAGCAGGGACAACGAATCGCGAGAACCAGCCCCGAGGAGACCGATATGGGACACCGCACGCCGGAACCGGACGAGCCGGTGGTCATCGACTGCGACGAGTGCGCGGTGCGCGGACCGGGCTGCCGCGATTGCGTGGTCAGCGTGCTTCTCGGCGTACCCGACACTTTGCTGGAGGACGAGCGGGCCGCGCTGGAGGTCCTTGCCGAGGCGGGGATGGCGCCGCGGCTGCGGCTGGTACCGATCCGCCGGGACGGCGGTGCGGGGCTGGCAGGTTAGATTAAGAACCGGGCCACGAAATGGGGCTAGTGTGGTGGGTGATACGCAAGTTCTTATTGTCTCCGTTGGACAAAGCCGTTGCCGTTTCGTAACCTGACCGAGACCTAAGACACAGTTGCAGGCAGTTCGACGGGTTCCAGTCGACCGCAGTCAAAGGATTCGAAGTCTTGATATTTGACCGCATGTCCCTGACGAATTTCGTTGTCCGGAAGCCTCTTGTCGGCGCTATCGTCGGTGTGACGGCCGTCACATCGATCTGGGGGGCCGCAGCCTTTGCCGATCCCGCCGAGGACACCCTCGCCAAGCTGAACGAGCTATCCCGGCAGGCCGAGCAACTCACCGAATCCATGCACGCCGCGCAGATCGATCTGGACAAGAAGGTCGAGATCCAGGTCGAGGCCGACCGGAAGCACACCAGTGACGCCGCCGCCATGGAGGCCGCGAAGGCGCAGCTCGCGACCTACCAGAGTGCGGTCGACAAATTAGCTGCGTCGGTCTACATGGGCGGTCGCACGGACGGTTTGACCGCGATCCTGACCGTGTCCTCGCCGCAGAACCTGATCGACAAGCTGGCCGTTCAGCGGGTGATGGCCACGCAGATGGCCGAGCAGATGCAGAATTTCCGCGCCGCCAGCAAGCAGGCCGCGGTCGTGGAGGCCGCTTCGGCCAAGTCCGCCGCCGACGCCAAGGCCGCCGCCGACGAAGCCGCCGCCGTGCGCGCCGATCTGCAGCGCAAGCAGTCCGAACTTCAGGTGCAGATCAACTCGGTCAAGGCGCGGTACGCGATGCTCACGGCCGCACAGCAGGCCGCGCTGGCAACGCCGGCCGCGGTGCCCCCGTCGGTGATGGCCCATCTCGGTGTTGGCGCCAACCCCGGTGCACTCCCCGAAGCCAACCCGAACAGTGATATCGCTGCGCTCGCGGCCCTGCCGATCCCCGGCGGAGGCGGCGGGGGCAGTGGCGCCGGCGCCACCGCGGTCCAGGCGGCGCTGACCCGCCTCGGCGACCCCTACGTGTGGGCTGCCGCGGGCCCGAACGCCTTCGACTGCTCCGGTCTGGTGATGTGGTCGTTCCAGCAGGCGGGCGTCTTCCTTCCGCACTCCAGCCAGGCGCAGTCCGGTGGCGGTCAGCCGGTCCCGCTGGACCAGATGCAGCCAGGTGACGTGGTCACCTACTACTCCGACGCGTCCCACGTCGGCCTGTACATCGGCGACGGGATGATCGTGCACGCCTCGACGTATGGCGTACCGGTGCGGGTCGAATCGGTGAACAACGCCCCGATCTACAACGTCCGTCGGTACTGATCTCGGCCCGCGCTCGCGCAGTCCTCGCGGCGGTGCTCGCCGCCGAAGCGGTGACTGCCGCGGTCGTCCTGTCCGCACAGCCTGAGCACACCCGGTCGCTGGAGTCAGCCGCCGCGGCACCGCGGATGCAGGCGACCAGCCTCGGCGGCGGCCGCACCGACGCCCTGCTCGCCCGGGTGCGGGCCGATCTCCCCGGCGCCGTGGCGGCAGTCGACAGCTTCTGGGGCGACGACTGGCCGCGTCAGATAGACGTGGTGGCCACCGGAACCGAGGCCGAATTCGTGGCGCGCGCGCATCTGGACCCACGCCGGTCCTGGGACGACATCGCCGCGGTGTCGGTGGCAGACGACATCGACCCGACCAGCCGCCGGGTGTCCGGGCAGCGGATCGTTCTGGCGCCGGGCGCGTCGGCGATGTCGGGCTCCGCATTGCGAATTGTGTTGACGCACGAGCTTTTTCACGTCGCAGCCCGCGCCGACACCGCACTGGACGCACCGCGCTGGCTCACCGAGGGCGTCGCCGACTTCGTCGCCCGACCGCCGGCACCGTTGCCGCCGGGTGCCGCGGCGGACGTCGCGCTGCCCACCGACGCCGACCTGGACGCATCCGGCCCCGACCGCTCGGCCGGCTACGACCGGGCGTGGTGGTTCGCCCGCTTCGTCGCCGACACCTATGGCACCGACGGACTGCGCCGGTTGTACCTGCGCGCCTGCGGCCCCGGCCACGGTGACCTCGCCGCCGCGGTGCGCGAAGCGTTCGACACCGACCTTACTGATCTGCAGGCCAGGTGGGCGGTTTGGCTGAACACGTAGTGCCACGTCATCGCCGATGGTCGGGCTCCTCATGGCGGCTCGATCGCCGCTTGATCGTCGCCCGGCTGGTTTCTGGTGGTCGGGCTCCTCATGGCGGCTCGATCGCCGCTTGATCGTCGCCCGGCTGGTTTCTGGTGGTCGGGCTCCTCATGGCGGCTCGATCGCCGCTTGATCGTCGCCCGACTAGTTCTGGTGGTCGGGCTCCTCATCGCGGCTCAATCGCCGCTTGATCGTCGCCCGACTAGCCTCTAGGAGCCATGACCCGGGTTCTGCTCCTCACCAACGACTTTCCGCCGCGCCGCGGCGGGATCCAGTCCTATCTCGAGCAGTTCGCCAACCGGCTGGCGGCCTTCGGCGAGCACGAACTGGTGGTCTACGCCCCGCGCTGGAAGGGGTCCGACGACTACGACCGGTCGGCACCGTTCCCGGTAGTGCGCCATCCCGGCACGCTGATGCTTCCCGAGCCCGGTGTCGACCGGCGGATGCGGGCCCTGATCCGCGAGCACGACATCGAGACCGTGTGGTTCGGGGCGGCCGCGCCGCTGGCGCTGCTCGGCCCGCGCGCCCGCGATGCCGGCGCCCGCCGGATCGTCGCCTGCACCCACGGCCATGAGGTGGGTTGGTCGATGCTGCCCGGGGCCCGCTCGGCTTTGCGCCGCATCGGCAACGACAGCGACGTGATCACCTATGTCAGCCGCTACACCCGCGGCCGGTTCGCCGCGGCATTCGGGCCCCGGGCCCGGCTGGAGCACCTGCCGCCCGGCGTCGACACCGACCGGTTCGAGCCGGACTCGGTGTCGCGCGCCGAACTGCGCGCCCGCTACGAACTGGGCAAGCGGCCCGTTGTGGTGTGCATCTCCCGGCTGGTGCCCCGCAAGGGCCAGGACATGCTCATCAAGGCCTGGCCGGAGATCCGCCACCGGGTCGACGGGGCGGCGCTGGTGATCGTCGGCGGCGGCCCCTACGCCGATTCCCTGCACCGGCTCGCCGCGGAGTGCGGTGTGGAGCGCGACGTGGTCTTCACCGGCGGTGTGCCGAACGCCGAACTGCCCGGTCACCATGCCATGGCCGACGTCTTCGCCATGCCGTGCCGCACCCGTGGCGGCGGGCTGGATGTGGAAGGCCTGGGCATCGTCTTCCTCGAGGCGTCGGCCACCGGCGTCGCCGTGGTGGCCGGGGATTCCGGGGGAGCGCCGGAGACCGTGCTCGACGGCGAGACCGGCCGGGTGGTCGACGGCCGCTCCCACTCCCAGATCGTCGATGCGGTCAGCGGCCTGCTCGCCGACCCGGCGGCCGCCCGGCGCATGGGTCGGGCCGGGCGCGAGTGGATCCGGCGCGACTGGAACTGGGACAGCCACACCGCACGGCTGGGTGAACTCTTAAGCTCTTGAGCGTGAGCAGCATTCAGGTCGCCGACGAGACGTTCGTGGCCGCCAGTCCCGGGGCGGTGGGCCGGGCGGTGGGGGATCGCGGCAGCTGGCGCCGCTGGTTTCCGGACCTGAAACTCGACGTCGTCGAGGACCGTGGGGAGAAGGGTCTGCGCTGGACCGTCGCCGGGCCCCTCACCGGCACGATGGAGATCTGGCTGGAGCCCGTGCTCGACGGCGTGGTGCTGCACTACTTCCTGCACGCCGAACCGACCGGCGCGCAGCCCGGGCAATTGGCGAAGATGGATCTGCCCGGGATGGTCCACCGCCGCCGGGTGGCCGGCAAGAGGATGGCCTTCGAGATCAAGAATGTTCTGGAAGCCGGGCGTCCCGTGGGTCTCGCGCCGACCGTGTGATGCGCGGTGACCCCGACGCGGGAGAGTACGGTTTGTGACCGGGCGTGCGGCGCGATCACGGCCGAGGAGCGATGGGTAAGAGCGGTACACAGTGGCTGACAGAACGGCGCAAACCATCTTCATCGATGCGGACCCCCGCACCGTGATGGACGTCATCGCCGACATCGCCGCCTACCCGGAGTGGGTGTCGGAGTACACCGAGACCGAAGTCCTCGAGGTCGACGAGGAGGGCTACCCCAAAGTGGCGAGGCTGGTGCTGGAGGCCGCGGTGTTGCGCGACACCATGGTGCTCGAATACGACTGGCCCGCCGACCGCCGCTCCGTCCGGTGGACGCTGCGCTCCAGCACCCTGCTCAAGGCGCTCGAGGGCGCCTACCGGCTCACTCCCCACGGATCCGGCACCGACGTCACCTACGAACTGTCGGTGGACCTGATGGTGCCGATGATCGGTCTGCTCAAGCGCAAAGCCGAACGCCGGCTGACCGAGACCGCGCTCAAGGACCTCAAGAAGCGAGTCGAGGGCTGAGTGGAGACTTCGACTGATGCCGCTGGTGCGGTCACCAACTCCGACGTGAGCACCCCGTCCCCCGCCCGCATCGGCTTCTTCGTGGGCAAGGGCGGTGTCGGGAAGTCGACGCTGGCCTCGGCGACCGCCGTGCGGGCCGCACAGGCCGGCCGGCGGGTGCTGGTGGTGTCCACCGATCAGGCACACTCGTTGGCGGAGGTCCTCGGTGTGGCCGTGCCACCCGGCGGGAGTGCGGAACCGGTTCGTGTCCTCACCGAGGAACGCGGGGGCGACACGGGCGGCGGGCACCTGGACGCCCTCGCCCTGGACACCCTGGAACTACTCGAGTCGGCATGGCGCGGGGTGGCGCCCGTGCTGGCCGGCACCTTCCCGTCCTCGGACATCAATACCATTGCGCCGGAGGAGCTTTCGGCCTTCCCCGGAATACAGGAGATACTCGGGCTCAACCGGGTCGCCGAGCTCGCCGACTCAGGCCGGTGGGACGTCGTCGTCGTCGACTGCGCCTCCACCGCCGACGCGCTGCGGATGCTCACGCTGCCCGCGGCGTTCGCCGTCTACGTCGAACGCGGATGGCCACGCCACCGAAGGCTGTCCTCGGAGGACCCGCGGACCGCCGCCGCGGCGTTGATGATCGAGGCCTTGCACGCCGGGGTGGAGCGACTCTCGCAGCTGCTGACCCACGAGCGGGTGGGTGCCCACCTGGTGCTCACGCCGGAACGGGTGGTGGCCGCCGAAGCCGCGCGAACGCTCACGGCGCTGGCCGTGATGGGAATCCGCGTCAACGAGCTGATCGTGAATCAAGTTCTCTTCCAGGACAATTCGTACGAGTACCGCAATCTTCCGGATCACCCGGCCTTCGAGTGGTACGCGGCGCGGATCGCCGAGCAGCAGTCGGTGCTCGACGAGCTCAGCGCCACCACCGGCGACCTGAGCCTGGTGCTCACCCCTCATCTGGCCGGCGAGCCGGTCGGCCCGAAGGCGCTCGGGCAGCTGCTGGACGAGGCGCGCCGCCGCGACGGCTCGGCGCCGCCCGGCCCGCTGCGGCCTGTCGTCGAGCGTGAATCCGGATCGGGGCTCGATGCGGTCTACCGCATGCGGCTAGAGTTGCCCCCGCTCGACACGAGCACGCTGAGCCTGGGCCGCGCCGGCGACGACCTGATCATCACCGTCGGTGGTCTGCGGCGACGGGTGCGGCTGGCGTCGGTTCTCCGCCGGTGCATCGTGGCGGGTGCCGTCCTGCGCGGCAGCGAACTGACCGTGAGATTCCGACCGGATCCGGAGGTGTGGCCGGCATGACCGCCGATGACGCAGGCTCGCCGCATGCCGATATCGGGCCGGAGCTGCGCCGCCTGGCAGCGGCTCTCCTGGATCGTCTGGACCCCGCGGTGCGGGCCGCCGCGGCCGCGGCCGGAGAGGCGCTGACGGGCCCGGGACGCTGCCAGCAGGTGTGGTGCCCGGTGTGCGCGGTGGCCGCCCTGGTCAACGGTGAGCAGCACCCGCTGTTGAATTTGGTCGCCGAACACAGCGTCACGCTGTTGGCCATGCTGCGCACCATGACCGCGGCCCCCGCCGCACCCGACGAACCAGTCCCGGCGGCCGCCGCGGACACCGCCCCCGACGACGCCCCCGCCCCGGGCGAAACGCCCCCGCCCACGCAGAACGGGCGCTACCACCACATACCCATCGTGGTCGAGCCGACCGGAGTCGAGCCGGCCGTCGACGCTCCGTCCGAGGCCTCCTGAGTATTGGCCGTGAACCGCGCTTGTCGTGTGGTCGGCTCAACAACGGCTGGGTAGAGTTACCCGAAAGCGCGTCCGGAAGCGGGGGCAGTCGACGGAGGGCCTATGTGGTACTGGTTGTTCAAGTACATCTTTATGGGGCCCCTACTGTCGTTTCTCGGTCGGCCGAAAGTCGAAGGGCTGGAATACGTTCCGAGCTCGGGGCCGGCCATCCTGGCCAGTAATCACCTCGCCGTCGCCGACAGCTTCTACCTTCCCCTCGTCGTCCGCCGCCGCATCACCTTCCTGGCCAAGGCCGAGTACTTCAGCGGTAAGGGCATCAAAGGCCGCCTGACCGCGTGGTTCTACACGGTGGCCGGACAGGTCCCGATCGACCGCGCCAACGCCGATGCCGCGCAGGCCGCCCTCGACACCGCGCAGCGACTGCTCGAGGACGGCAAGCTGCTCGGCATGTATCCCGAGGGCACCCGCTCGCCGGACGGCCGGCTCTACAAGGGCAAGAGTGGCCTGGCCCGGCTGGCCCTGGAAACCGGCGTCCCGGTGATCCCGGTGGCCATGGTCGGCACCGACGTCGTCAACCCGCCCGGGTCCAAGATGTGGCGGTTCGGCCGGGTGGAGGTGCGCTTCGGCAAGCCGATGGACTTCTCCCGGTTCGACGGGATGGCCGGCAACCGCTTCATCGAACGCGCCGTGATCGACGAGGTCATGTACGAGCTGATGAAGCTGTCCGGCCAGGAGTACGTCGACATCTACGCCGCCAGCCTCAAGCCGGGCGTGCCGGGTGGTCAGTCGGTCAAGCCCGGGGGGCCAGGTCAGCCATCGGCGCGGATTCCGGAGACCGCCGCCGGCTGACCGGCGGCACCCGCAGCCCTGCCCCGGCGATCAGCGCCAGGGCCCACCACACGTAGGACATCCCCGCCAACTGCCGCCACCACGATGCGTCGGCCTCGTGGTGCTCGGGCAGCAGGTACAGCGGCGGCCAGGTCATCAAGGCCGCACCGGCGGCGCTGAGCAGCCCCAGCAGCACGTCGCGGCGCCGGAACGCGACGACGGCGGACACCACGATCGCCGGCAGACCCCACACCCAGTGGTGCGACCAGGACACCGGCGAGACCGCCAGCCCGAACAGCGCGACGCACACCAGCGCGAGGGCCGGCTCGCCGGCGGCCAATACCCGGCGGGCCGCCCAGACGGTCAGCCCCAGGACGGCGAAGCAGACGGCGGTCCACACGATGAAATGGGTGCCCTCGACCAGCCCGAGGCGGGCCAGGGCCCCCGCGGCGTTCTGGTTGGTGTTGAGCGTGGCGTCACCGATCCGGTCGGTGTGGCGCACCGTCGCCGTCCAGTACTCGCAGGAGTCCTTCCAGGCCAGCGCGAAACCGAGCGCGGTCGCCGCCGCGAACGAGGCCAGCGCCACGAGCACTGCGCGCAGGTCTCGCCGCAGCACGAAATACAGCAGGAACACCGCCGGCGTCAGCTTCAGCGCGATCGCCAGGCCCACCAGGATTCCGCGGGGCCACGGCGTGCGGCGGGGCAGGCAGTCGGCGATCACCAGTGTCATCAGGACCACGTTGATCTGGCCGAAGGAGAAGTTGGCCTGGATGGGCTCGAGGTACTTCATGCCCAGCGCCACCGTGCCGGCCGCCAGCCAGCCGCGCCGCAGCCACGGCGGCTCGCCGACCCGCCAGGTCTGTGCGACCTCCAGTCGGGTCAGCACGATCCACATCGACACCAGCAACAGCAGGCAGGTCACCACGTTGATAGCCACACTGGCCGCCTGCAACCCCACCAGCGCCAGCGGAGCGAACGCGATCGCGGCCAGCGGCGGATAGGTGAACGGCAGATCGATCCCGCCCCGGGTGTGGAAGACCGCGCCGTCGGCGTACAGCGGGATCCCCTCCAACCAGGCCTTCCCGCCCATCCGGTAGACGTCGGCGTCGATGCGGTAGGGCATGTCTTGGAACAACTGCCAGCAAGCATGTGCCACCGCGACCAGGATGAGTCCCTGCGTCACCCGCCAGACCACGGTCGGCGGACGGCCCGATCGGCTTCGCCCGAGGAGACTGCCCCAGCCGGGCCGCAACGTGCTCATCTCCCCACCAGCGTATCCGGCCGAACCCTGCGGACCGGTTGCAGCGTAGTTTGACGGGCGTGCGAGCGCCCCTGTACCGACTCGGTGTGGAGATCCGGTTCGATGTCGTCGCACCGGGACGCCATCCGCTGATGTGGTGCCTGATCGCCTTCATCGTGACGTTCTTCATCACCCGCACCATCACCCGCTACATTCGCGCCACCGCCAACCAGACCGGCCCCCGGAAGTGGTGGCAGCCGCACAACATCTCCGGCAAGGGCGGCACCCACATCCACCACGCCGTGTTCGGAGTCGTCCTGGTGCTGATCTCCGGGTTGGCGATGGTGACGATGGCCAACAGCGGCACTCGCGGCCAGTTCATCACGGCGGCAATCTTCTTCGGAATCGGCGCCGCACTGGTGCTCGACGAGTTCGCGCTGATCCTGCACTTGGAGGACGTGTACTGGACCGAGGACGGCCGCACCTCGGTCGATGCAGTCTTCGTCGCCGTCGCGGTGGCCGGATTGCTGGTGCTCGGCTTCAACCCGCAGTCCGTCTTCAACATGCATCTGTGGGCCGACGCCGACTCGCCCCTGGCCAAGGCCTCGGTGATCGCGCTGGCGGTGCTCAATCTGGCCCTGGCGGTGATCGTGCTTCTGAAGGGCAAGCTGTGGACCGGACTGCTCGGCATGTTCTTCACTCCGCTCGTGGTGATCGGCGCCATCCGGCTGGCGCGGCCGCACTCACCGTGGGCACGCTGGCACTACCAGGACAAACCCAACAAGATGCACCGCGCGATGGAGCGGGAGCGCTACCTGCGCCGGCCATTCGTCCAGGCCAATTTGTGGCTGCAGCACGTTCTCGCCGGTGAGCCCCGGTTCCCCAGCGACACCGAGATCGAGGCGGAGCTCGACCGGGAGGTCCACGCCGCGCCTGCGCCCAGCCACGCCGTCGGGGCCGGACAGCCGGCCGTGGGCGGATAGGCCGGCCCGCTATGCGCTACTTCTACGACACCGAGTTCATCGACAACGGGCGCATCATCGACCTGATCTCCATCGGCGTCGTCGCCGACGACGGCCGCGAGTTCTACGCCGTCTCAACCGAATTCGACCCGGAGTCCGCCGGTCGCTGGGTGCGCACCCATGTGCTGCCCAAGCTGCCGTCGCCGGCGTCGAAGGTGTGGCGGTCGCGCCGGGAGATCCGCGAGGGTCTGGAGGACTTCCTCGGCATCGACGGTGACGAACCGATCGAACTGTGGGCCTGGGTGGGCGCCTACGACCACGTCGCGCTCTGCCAGCTGTGGGGTCCGATGACCAGCCTGCCGCCGCAGATTCCCCGGTTCACCCGCGAGCTGCGCCAGCTGTGGGAGGACCACGGCAGCCCGCGGATGCCGCCGAGGCCTCAGGACACCCACGACGCGCTGGTGGACGCGCGGCACAACCGCCGGCGCTTCCACCTGATGACGACGGGCCACGACCTGGGCGCCGGCGCGCCGGCCCGGTAGCCCCGCGCCCGTGGGACGATTGCGGCCCGCAGCCGCTTCGCTGCAGGTAGGCCGCTTCGCCGGTGGTCATCGGGACCGTTTCGCGCGGTTAGGATGGTCTGCGTGAACTGGACCGTTGACGTACCGATCGACCAGCTGCCGGCGCTGCCGCCGCTGCCGACCGATCTGCGGGTGCGGCTGGATGCGGCCCTGGCCAAACCGGCCGCCCAGCAGCCCAGCTGGGATCCCGAACAGGCCAAGGCCATGCGGACGGTGCTCGAGAGCGTGCCCCCGGTCACGGTGGCCTCCGAGATCGAGCGGCTCTCCGATCAGCTCGCCGAGGTCGCGCGCGGCGAGGCGTTCATGCTGCAGGGCGGTGATTGCGCCGAGACCTTCGCCGACAACACCGAACCCCACATCCGGGCCAACATCCGCACGCTGCTGCAGATGGCCGTGGTGCTGACCTACGGCTCGAGCATGCCGGTGGTGAAGGTGGCCCGCATCGCCGGCCAGTACGCCAAGCCCCGCTCCTCAGACACCGATGCGCTGGGCCTGAAGTCCTACCGCGGCGACATGGTCA
This sequence comes from Mycobacterium sp., assembly GCA_046330855.1. GTDB lineage: Bacteria > Actinomycetota > Actinomycetes > Mycobacteriales > Mycobacteriaceae > Mycobacterium. The sequence continues at coordinate 93,529 of JAXLRX010000004.1, read as the reverse complement.
ACGGCTTCGCCCCCGACGCCGCCGTCCGCGATCACGACCCGTCCCGGCTGGTCCGGGCCTACGCCAACGCCAGCGCGGCGATGAACCTGGTGCGCGCGCTGACTTCGTCGGGCCTGGCCTCGCTGCACGCGGTCCACGACTGGAACCGGGAGTTCGTCCGCACCTCGCCGGCCGGTGCCCGGTATGAGGCGCTGGCCAATGAGATCGACCGCGGCATGCGGTTCATGAGCGCCTGCGGGGTCAACGACCGTAACCTCGACACCGCCGAGATCTACGCCAGCCACGAGGCGCTGGTGCTCGACTACGAGCGGGCGATGCTGCGGCTCTCCGACGAGTTCGGTGAGCCGCGGCTCTACGACCTCTCGGCGCACTACATCTGGATCGGCGAGCGCACCCGTCAGCTCGACGGCGCGCACATCGCGTTCGCCGAGGTGGTCGCCAACCCGATCGGGGTGAAGATCGGCCCGACGATGACCCCGGAGCTGGCGGTCGAGTACGTCGAGCGCCTGGACCCGAACAACAAGCCGGGGCGGCTGACGCTGGTCAGCCGGCTGGGCAACCACAAGGTGCGCGACCTGCTGCCGCCGATCATCGAGAAGGTGCAGGCCACCGGACATCAGGTGATCTGGCAGTGCGACCCGATGCACGGCAACACCCACGAGTCGTCCACCGGGTACAAGACCCGCCATTTCGACCGCATCGTCGACGAGGTCCAGGGCTTCTTCGAGGTGCACCGGGCGCTGGGCACCCACCCGGGCGGCATCCACGTCGAGATCACCGGGGAGAACGTCACCGAGTGCCTCGGCGGTGCGCAGGACATCGGCGACCATGACCTCGGCGGCCGCTACGAGACGGCGTGCGACCCGCGGCTGAACACCCAGCAGTCGTTGGAGCTGGCGTTTCTGGTCGCCGAAATGCTGCGCGACTGACACTCCATTGCGTTGAGTGCGCAGCCACGCAGGCGAAGTGCGAGTAGGTCCCTGCGAGGTGGCGCACTCGACGCGAGGCTAGCGCCCGAGTAGCCAGTCAAGGTTGGTGCCGACCGACCAGCCGGCCATCGCCACCAGGCCGGTGAGCACCAGCACCGCCAGCACCCAGAACACCGCCGCCCGTCGGGCCCGCTGGCGCGCCCAGGCGAAGTCCTCGATGTCGATCCCGGCGAATTGCCTTGCGCCCCCGAGATATTCGCCGTGGTCGGGCTCGAAGTCGTCGTTGTGGTCGATGTCAGGTGCCGGCCCCCGGTGCAGGGGCGGGGGAGTGAACTGCCGGGTGTGCTGGCGGGCTGGCGGGGAACCGGCGGGGCCCGGGCGTCCGGGCGCCGGCGCCGCGGGTGGGCGACGGTGCGCGACGGTGGCGGCGGTGGCGGCGGCGTGCTGTGCGGAGTTCTGCGGCGCGGGCACCCGGAAGGAGGGCAGATCCAACTCCTCGGCAATGGCCTCCAGCGCCTCGGCCATCGCCGAGGCGTCCGGGAACCGGTCATCGGGGTTGCGTGCCGTCGCGGTGGCGATGAACGCGTCCAACTGCGGAGGCACACCGTCGATCACCGAGCTGGGCGGCGGCACGTCGTGGTCAAGTCGCTGCTGCGCGACCGCCAGAGCGGTGTCTCCCCTGAAAGGGGTTGTGCCGGTGAGCAATTCGAAGGCCATGATGCCCGCCGAGTAGACGTCGCTGCGGGGCCCGGTGGGGCCGGCGGCGACCTGTTCGGGCGAGAGGTAGGAGGCCGTGCCGAGGATGACGCTCGTCGAGGTGATCCCGGCCTCGGCGATGGCGCGCACCAGGCCGAAGTCGACAAGCTTGACCTCGCCGCCGTCGGAGATCAGCACGTTCTCGGGTTTGATGTCGCGGTGCACCAGCCCGGCCCGGTGGGCTTCGCCGAGCCCGCCCAGCACCGGGCGCAGGACGGCCAGCGCCGCATGCGGCGGCATCGGCCCGCGTTCGCGCAGCAACTCGCGTAGCGTGCCGCCCTCCACCAACTCCATCACCAGGAACGGGTGACCCGCATCGCCGCCCTGATCGTAGATCGCGACCAGCCCGGGGTTCTTCAGTCGCGCCACCGCGCGGGCCTCCCGCTGGAAACGGGTCAGGAACTGCGGGTCGCCGGCGTAGCGGGAATCCATCACCTTCAGGGCCACCGGACGGTCCAGTCGGACGTCGTGCCCGCGGTACACCGTCGACATCCCGCCGCTGGCGATGGGGGTTTCGACGCGGTAGCGGCCGTCGAGCAACGCGCCGACAAGGGGGTCCGACGTCACCGGCCCATCCTAGAGTCGCGTGCCCACCGGAAGCGGCGCAGACGCTCGCGCCCCAACGGCGGCGTGTCACCCCGACGGCTTCCCTACACTGGTCCGGGTGAGCAGCATTCCGGCGGTCGAGGACGTCCTCGACCCCGACGAGCCGGTGTATGACCTCCCCGCGGTGGCCGAATTGTTGCGGATTCCGGTCACCAGGGTGCATCAGGAACTCCGCGAGGGGCACCTGGTCGCGGTGCGGCGCAACGGCATTCCCGTGGTCCCGCAGGTGTTCCTCGGGCCGGGCGGCCCCGGCCGGGCGCAGGTGGTCAAGGCGCTGCCCGGATTGATCGCCGTGTTGCGCGACGGGGGATACAAGGACACCGAGATCCTGCGGTGGCTGTTCACCGCCGACCCGTCGCTCACGGTCACTCGCGACGGTGTCCGCGAGGCCGTGACCAACGCGCGCCCTGTCGACGCGTTGCACTCCCACCAGGCGCGCGAGGTGCTGCGGCGCGCGCAGGCGATGGCTTACTGAGCCGGCCCGGTTCGCCCGTCAGCCCGCCAGGACTCCTCGCGCCACAGCGAGTACCACGCCGCCACCGCGCACGCGGTGGCCACCGACACGTGCAGCCACGAGTACATGCCGTGCGATCCATCGGGTTTGAAGATCACCATGATCCAGGTCGAGAATCCGGCGATGAGGGCGATCGCCGACCGGGACTGGGTCAGCGCCGAGGCCACCGCCAGTGGCCAGGTGTAGTACCAGGGCAGCGCGGCCGGCACGAAGAGGACGACGACGACCATCGCGAGGGCGATGCCCTGCAGCGCCTCGCGGTCGGTGTGCCGAAACCTCCACCACAGCAACGGAAGTGCGCTGGCGATGATCGCGATGCCGGCCAGTCTGGTGACGTGCAGGACGGCGTAGAAGTTGACCGATGTGAAGAGGCTGCCGATCACGTCGGTGAGATTGGCCGCCGCGGTCGGGACGGTCAGCCAGTTGATGATCCGCACGGAGCCGGCCAACGCGGTCAGCCAGCCCAGGCCCACCCCGGCGAGCCCGGACAGCACGGCGAAGACGGCGACGAATGTCGCGACCGACGACGCCGTGGCAATGGCGAACGCGCGCAAGCGGTTCCCACCCAGATGCCGCACCCAGACCCACACCATGAACGGCAGTGCGAGGATCGCGGTGGCTTTGACCGCCACCGCGACGGCGATCAGCGCGGCGCCGACGACATGGCGTCCGGCGAATGTGAGCGCGATACCGGCCATCATCAGCCCGACCATCAGCATCTCGTTGTGCACCCCGCCCATCAAATGAATGATCACCAGCGGGTTGAGGACACAGATCCACAGCGCGATCGCGCCGTCGGCGCCGACGTGGCGGGCCACCCGGGGCGCGGCCCAGATCAACAGGGCGAGCCCGGGGAGCATGCACAGCCGCAGCAGCATGGTCCCGATGACGACGTTGTCGCCGACGATCAGGGTGACGAACTTCGCCACCAGGATGAACGCCGGACCATAGGGCGCGGTGGTGGTGGTCCAGACCTGGCTGACGTTGTCCAGCAGGATGTTCGGGTTCTCGATCGGGCCGACCACATACGGGTCGAAACCGTCTCGCAGCAGAGCGCCCTGGGCCAGGTAAGAGTAGGTGTCCCGGCTGAACAACGGCACGCTCAGCAGCAGCGGCGCCAGCCAGAACCCGGTCGTCACGATCATGGTGTGTTCGGTGGTGGAGCTTCTGCCATTCCTCAGGCCGTCGACCAGCCGTCGCCCCAGCCACAGCCACGCCGCCAGCATCGTGACGACGCCGGCCCACAGCAGCAGCGAGGAAACCACCAGGCCGTGGCCGAACCGCAGCCACGACAGGTGCAGGGACTCCAGAGTCGGGTCGTGCAGCTGGGTGCTGCCGGCTCCCAGGCCGCCGGCTGTGATCAGCAGCGCGCCGAGGAACCCAAGCCGCGCCGGCCGGCCCTGGTCGGAGCGGATGAATGCGGACAGGCCGCTCAGGGTTGTCGGCGCGGCCGGAGCGCCGGTGGATGCCGCCATCGCTACGCCGACCGGTTGGCGGCCAATCCCGCGAGCTCGGTGAGACCCGCCTTGGCCGGTGCGTTGATCGGAGCCCGGCGCAACAGGTCGAGTCCCCGGTGGGTCAGCATCTCGATATGGTCCTCCACGGCGGCCAGGGCGCCCACCGATTCGATGACCGAACAGAGTTCGAGCACTTGGGTTTCGGTGAGATCGGTGCCGACCGAGGACACCAGCAGGCGGGCGGCGGCCGGGTCGGACCGCTCCGCGCGTTCGACGGCCTCGGCGAGGAGCACCGTGCGCTTGCCCGAACGCAGGTCATCGCCGGCGGGCTTGCCGGTGACCGCGGGATCACCGAAGACGCCCAACACGTCGTCGCGCAACTGGAATGCCACGCCGAAGTCGGTGCCCAGCCGGTGGAAGATGTCCTGGACGTCGGGGCGGTCGGCGGCGGCCGCGGCGCCCAGCTGCAGCGGACGCGACACCGTGTACGACGCGGTCTTGTAGGTGTTGACGTTCATCGCCGTCGAGATCGATTGCGCGCCACTGGATTCTGCGACGATGTCCAGGAACTGGCCGCCGAGCACCTCGGTGCGGATGTCGGACCACACCCGCTGAACGCGGCGCTGTCCGTCGGCCGGCAGGCCGGCCTCGGCCACGATGTCGTCGGCCCAGACCAGTGACAGGTCGCCGAGCAGAATGGCCGCCGAACGGCCGAACTGCTCCGGCGAGCCCCGCCAGCCGCGGTCGCGGTGCAACTCGGTGAAGTGCACGTGTGCGGTGGGCATGCCCCGGCGGGTGGCGGAGTCGTCGATGACGTCGTCGTGCACGAGGGCGCAGGCGTGCAGCAGTTCCAGCGCCGAGAACAGTCCCAGCATGCGGTCGTCGACAGGTTGCTCGGGATCCGGCGTCACCGACCGGTAGCCCCAGTAGGCGAAGGCCGGGCGCAGCCGCTTGCCGCCGCGCAGCACGAAGTCCTCCAGAACGGCGATCAGACCGTCGTAGTCCGCACCGATGTAGGCGGCCCCGGCCCGGCGGGCGGCCAGATGCTCCCGAAGCTGTTCGGTGACCGCGCCGGCCAGCGCGGCGGCCGACGGTGCTGCTGCGTGCAGACTCAGCGCGGCGCCCCTTTCTCTGCTGTGATTCGCCCCCGCGGGGCACCCGGACGCGGGCCGGGATGCACTCAGACTAGAGGTCGTCGCCCGCTTCGGCGTCGGCGAAGCGTCGTGACGTGCGGTCGCGGTCACGCCAGGCCAGCGCGGCGATCATCCCGGCCACCAGGCAGGCGGCCAGCCCGAGCCAGATCGCCGCGGCGGTGAACGAACGGGTGCTGGGGTCGGTGTAGCGGGACTGGGCGCTCATCGTGCTGACGGTGCCGGGCTTGAGCGTCCACTCGACGGTGTTGGTGTCGATGCGGTCGCCGTTGGTGGAGATCACCTCGTCGGGGAACGCGGCACTGAATTTCACGTCGGCGTCCGGGTCGGTGACGTTGGTCAGGTCGACCCGTCCCTCAAGGATGACCACGTTGCCGGCCCGGCGCAGCGAGATGTCCGCGCCGGTGGCGTCGCGGCTCAGGCTCGCCAGCTGCGGCACCTCGGCGAAGGTCAGGTCGGTGAAGCTGGCCCGCGACCCCACGTAACCGTCGACCTGGTAGGGGGACACCGAGATCTTCTGGCTGAAGTTGATGTTCTCGTCGAACTGCGGTCCAGTGTCCTTGTCGTCGCGGGGTTTGACCGCGGCCAGGATCTCGCCGGATACCTTGTCGGCGGGCGAGACGCTGATCGAGGTGTGCACCCGCAGGCAGCCGGCCAGTGCGGGCGCGACGAACACCATGAGCAACACCAGGGTTCGCAGGCGCCTGCTTCGACCACGGTCACGGACTCCAGACGGCACGAGGGGTATCGTGCCAGACCCCCGCCGGATAACGCGCCCTACCGTGCTGTTCCGTCTACAGCGGGAGGGGCTGTTCCGTCTACAGCGGGAGGGCCCGGCCCAGAACCGCGAAGGCGCGGGGATCGCCGGCGAAGTGGTAGCCGCGGATGACGTCGGTGAAGCCCAGGCGCCGGTACAGCCGCCAGGCCCGGTTGGGCTCGCCGTTCATCTCCGGGGTGGACAGCAGGACGTGTGCCTCGGGCCGGTCGGCGAGCAACCGGCGCGCCAGCGCCTCACCGAGCCCGCGGCCCTGGGCGCCGGGGTGAATGTGCAACTCGGTCAGTTCGAAGTAGTCGCCCATCAGGGTGGCGATATCGCCGTTCGGAAGGCCGACGTGACGCAGGCCGCGGACGACCTGCTGCTGCCACCACTGATCGGGGGCGCCCCGGTAGCCGTAGGCGACCCCGAGCATGGGCGCCCGGGCCAGCTGGTCGGCGCCGGGCAGGTCGGACCCGTCGTCGTCCACCTCGGCCAACTCAACGGCCGCCACCGCGCGCCACCCCCGGCGGCGGGTGTGCTCGAGCCACATCGACGCGCGTTGTCCCTCGGTGCCGCGCGGGTAGCTCATGGCGTCCACGTAGACGCTGAGGGCCTCGCCGAGGCGGTTCTGCATATCGCCGGGGGACAGGTCGATGAGGAAGGTCGTCACCGCGCCGCGCCCCCTTTCCGGCACTCCCGACCACCGCCCGTGGCTTCTCCCGCCATTATGGTGGGCGATCCCGCTGGTGCCCGCCCATCGGTGACTTGCGCTGACGTCGCCGCCGCGGGTGCTGACATCTGTGGCGCCGCGGCTAGACTGCGGTTCAAATCACGTGTTCGAACGGGGTGGTACGGGACATCCCGTCCTCGTATCATGTGGGTAGTCGCCCGGCAGTGGCCGCGACGGAAACCTGCGTTACGGCTTCGGCAAAGGAGGGACGAATGCCACTCTCCGAGCATGAGCAGCGGATGCTGGATCAGATCGAGAGCGCTCTCTACGCCGAGGATCCGAAGTTCGCTTCCAGCGTGCGCGGTGGCACGCTCCGCGCCCCCTCGACCCGCAGGCGCCTTCAGGGTGCGGGGTTGTTCGTGCTCGGGCTCGCCATGCTGGTGTCCGGGGTGGCCTTCAAGGCGACGATGATCGGCGGTTTCCCGGTGCTGTCGGTGCTGGGCTTCATAGTGATGTTCGCCGGTGTGGTCTTCGCGGTGACCGGTCCGCGGGTGGCCGGCCTGCGGGACCGCGGCGCCGCTCCCGGTCCCTCCCGGCAACGTCCCCCGCGTGGCGCCGGCGGCTCGTTCTCCAGCCGCATGGAAGACCGCTTCCGCCGCCGTTTCGACGAATAACCGCACTTCAGCGGTTCCGGGGCAGCTTCGGCTGCCCCTTTTTTCTGCCTTGCCCCGGTCGATGGTGAAGGCTTGGCCCAGCAGTGACCCCACTTCGCCCCACGTGGTTCTGAGCTGGTGATTTACGACGTCCTCCGGTCCTGGAACCCGGTTTTGCCTGTGTGGCGGCAGCCCCAGGTGGTGACAGAGGAGCGAAACGGCGACTTTCAGGTCAAAGAGTGGAGAAAAGTGGGGGAGAGTGGGGTATCGTGGCGGCAGCGGGTGAACGGCCCGGGGTGAGGAGGTTCGGGAGATGTTCCTGGGCACCTACACGCCGAAGCTGGACGACAAGGGCCGCCTCACGTTGCCCGCGAAGTTCCGGGATGACCTGGCAGGAGGGTTGATGGTCACCAAGAGCCAGGACCACAGCCTTGCCGTGTACCCGCGAGCCCAGTTCGAGCAACTGGCCCGCCGGGCCGCCGCGACATCGCGTAGCAATCCCGAGGCGCGTGCCTTCCTGCGCAACCTCGCCGCGGGCACCGACGAGCAGCACCCCGACTCCCAGGGTCGGATCACCCTGTCGGCCGACCATCGCCGGTACGCCGGCCTGACCAAGGACTGTGTGGTGATCGGGGCCGTCGACTTCCTGGAGATCTGGGACGCCGAGGCCTGGCAGAACTACCAGCAGACCCACGAAGAGAACTTCTCCGCGGCCAGTGATGAAGCACTCAGCGACATCATTTAGGTCCGCGGTGAAGCCGCGGACGGCGACATCATTTAGGTCCGCGGTGAAACCGACTGCCCCTGCAGCGTGGCCTCTGCCCGAACCGACCCTGGCGTACTTCCCCGACGCCAGGTTCGGAGCGGACAGGGACCTCGGTGCAGGGGCGGCGCCCGCAAAGTGCCACTCCAGCTTCCACTCCGACCGAGCCGGAGGTCCTGCCGTGACCGAGGACTCGACACGTCACCAAGGCCACATCCCGGTCCTGCTGGAACGCTGCGTCGACCTGCTGGCACCGGCGCTGACCCGCACCCATGCCGATGGCTCCGGGGCCGTCCTCATCGACGCCACCCTCGGCGCCGGCGGCCACGCCGAGGCTTTCCTCGAGCGGTTTCCCGGCCTGCGCCTGATCGGACTGGACCGTGACCCGAACGCGCTGGCGACCGCCGGTGAGCGGCTGGCCCGCTTCGGCGACCGGGTCAGCCTGGTCCGGACCCGCTACGACGGCCTGGCCGACGCCCTCGACGAAGTGGGCTTGGCGCCAACCGGTTCCGTCGACGGGGTGCTGTTCGACCTCGGGGTCTCCTCGATGCAGCTGGACCGCCCGGAACGGGGCTTCTCCTACTCCCAGGACGCACCCCTGGACATGCGGATGGACCCCGACGCCGACCTGACCGCGGCGGACATCCTCAACACCTACGACCGCCGGCGGCTCACCGACATCCTCCGCAGGTTCGGCGAGGAGAAGTTTGCGTCCCGCATCGCCGGGTTCATCGTCGAGCGGCGTGCCCGCACGCCCTACAACCGAACCGGCCAGCTCGTCGAGACGCTCTACGACGCCATTCCGGCGCCGGCGCGCCGCACCGGCGGCCACCCCGCCAAGCGCACCTTCCAGGCGCTGCGCATCGCCGTCAACGCCGAGCTGGACTCCCTGACCACCGCCCTGCCTGCCGCGCTCGCGGCAGTCAAGCCCGGCGGGCGGGTCGTGGTGATGGCCTACCAGTCCCTGGAGGACCGGATCGTCAAGGCGGCCTTCGCCGCGGCGACCGCATCCCGCACCCCGGCGGGCCTGCCAGTCGAACTGCCCGGGCACGAAGCGGAATTCACCCACCTCACGCGTGGCGCCGAACGGGCCGACGGGGACGAGGTCGACCGCAATCCACGCAGCGCACCGGCCCGGCTGCGGGCCGTCGAACGGAGCCGGCGAGAGGACGCTGAATGAGGGTCGGGCGCAAGCCGGCACGGCAGAGGTCTGGTGCCACCGCGGTGGCCAGCCCACCCGAACCACGCCGGCCCGGAGCGGGATCCGCGAAGGGCGAGCGAGGGACCGCCAAAGGCCGGCGACCCGCGGAACCGCGGGGCTCGCGGCCCGGGCCGCAGACCGCCCCGATGCCGCGGCCGGTCGACCGGCCGGCCCGGCCGAAGACTGCGAGCCAGGCCAAGGCGCGGGCCAAGGCTCGTAAGGCCAAGGCGCCCAAGGCTATCCGGCTGCCGCTGCGCGAGCGACTGATCCTCAAGCTCTCCGGTGTAGACCTGCGGCCGCGGACCCTGCTGGCCAAGATCCCGTTCGTCGTCCTGGTGATGGGCTCACTGGCCGTCGGCCTGGGCATCACGCTGTGGTTGTCCACCGATGCGGCCCAGCGGTCGTACCAGCTCTCCGGTGCGCGGGCTCTCAACGACGCGTTGATGCAGCAGAAGGAAGCTCTCGAGCGCGACGTGCTGGAAGCCGAGTCGGCGCCTGCGCTGGCCGACGCCGCCCGCAATCTCGGCATGATCCCGTCCCGCGACACCGCCCACCTGGTGCAGGACCCCGCCGGCAACTGGGTGGTCGTCGGCAAGCCCAAGCCCGCCGAGGGCGCACCGCCTCCGCCGCTCAACAACAAGCTGCCCGACGAGAAGCCGCCCGCCCCCGCGGCTCCCGCGCCCCCGGCCCCCAAACCGGGCGCACCCGCCGGAGTCCCGTTGACCGCCGGACAGCCCCCAGCGCCCGGTTCGACTGAGGTGCCGGTGGTGCTGCCGCCGCCACCCAACCCGTTCAGCGCCCACGCCGCCAACGGCTCGGCGCTGCCCGGCCCGGCTCCGCTGCCCGGCCCCGTCGAGGGCGCTCCCCAGGGAGGCCTGGTGCTGGTGCCTGTCCTACCTCAGGCCGCGATCGTCCCGCCGGTCGACCCGGCTCCGATTCCGGCCCCGGTCCCGGCTCCGGTCGCGCCCGTCGCCCCGGCCCCCGCGGGAGCGCCGCAGTGAAGCGGCCCGGAAAGCCGGCCCCGATGCCAAAGCCCGTCGGGCCCGTCAAGCGCCGGGTTCACGCTCCCTCCAGCCAGCCGGTGACCGCCGGCGAGGGGACCCCCGCCAATGCCCGCCGGCTTCGGGCCGTCGCCGAAACCGGCTCCAACACAGCCTCTTTCCGGTACCGCTACCGCGTCGGGAACATGGTGATCTTCCTCGCGCTGCTGGTCGCTGCCGCTCAGTTGTTCAACCTGCAGGTGCCCCAGGCGGCCAGCCTGCGCGCCCAGGCCGCCAGCCAGCTGAAGGTCACCGACGTGGAGAAGGCGGTGCGTGGCGCCATCGTCGACCGCAACTTCGACAAGCTGTCCTTCACCACCGAGGCGCGCGCCCTGACGTTCCAGCCCACCCGGATCCGCAAGCAGCTCACCGAGGCCCGGCAGAAGTCGCCGGCCGCACCGGATCCCGACACGCGTCTGGCCGAGATCGCCCGCGACGTGTCGGCCAAGCTCAACAACACCCCGGATGCCGCGACGCTGCTCAAGAAACTGAGCAGCAACGAAACCTTCGTCTACCTGGCCCGCGCCGTCGACCCCGCCATCGCCGACGCAATCACCAAAAAGTACCCTGAGGTCGGCGCCGAACGACAGGACATCCGCCAGTACCCCGGCGGCTCGCTGGCCGCGAACGTGGTCGGTGGAATTGACTGGGACGGGCACGGCTTGCTCGGCCTGGAGGAGTCGATGGACTCCGTGCTCGCCGGCACCGACGGGTCGCTCACCTATGACCGCGGCTCCGACGGGGTGGTGATCCCGGGCAGCTACCGCAACCGGCACGAGGCCGTAAACGGCTCCACAGTCCAGTTGACCCTCGACGACGACATCCAGTTCTACGTCCAGCAGCAGGTCCAGTTGGCCAAGGACGCGTCGGGAGCCAAGAACGTCTCCGCGGTGGTTCTCGACGCCAAGACCGGCGAGGTGCTGGCCATGGCCAACGACAACACCTTCGACCCCAGCCAGGACATCGGGCGCCAGTCCGACCGCCAGATCGGCAACCTGCCGGTCACCTCGCCGTTCGAGCCGGGTTCGGTCAACAAGATCGTCACCGCGGCCGCCGCGATCGAGTACGACCTGACCAATCCCGATGAGGTGCTTCAGGTTCCGGGTTCCATCAACATGGGCGGGGTCAACGTCCGCGACGCCTGGGGCCACGGCGTCATGCCCTACACCACCACCGGCGTGTTCGGGAAGTCCTCCAACGTCGGCACCCTGATGCTGGCCCAGCGGGTCGGACCGGAGCGCTACTACGACATGCTCGGCAAGTTCGGCCTCGGGCAGCGCACGGGCGTCGGACTGCCCGGCGAGAGCGCCGGAATCGTCCCGCCCATCGACCAGTGGTCGGGCAGCACGTTCTCCAATCTGCCGATCGGGCAGGGCCTTTCGATGACCCTGCTGCAGATGGCCGGGATGTACCAGGCGATCGCCAACGACGGGGTCCGGATTCCGCCCCGCATCGTCAAGGCCACCATCGCGCCGGACGGAACCCGCACCGAGACGCCGCGCCCCAACGGCATCCAGGTGGTCAACCAGGGGACCGCGCGGGTGCTGCGCAACATCTTCCGCGCCGTCGTCCAGCGCGACCCGACGGGCGTTCAGCAGGGCACCGGCCCAGCCGCCGCCGTCGACGGCTACCAGATGGCCGGCAAGACCGGCACCGCCCAGCAGATCAACCCGGGCTGCGGCTGCTACTACGACGACGTCTACTGGATCACCTTCGCCGGCATGGCGCCCGCCGACGATCCCCGCTACGTCATCGGGATCATGATGGACGCCCCCACCCGTAACGCAGACGGCACTCCGGGGCACTCGGCCGCGCCGCTGTTCCACAACATCGCCGGCTGGCTGATGCAGCGCGAGAACGTCCCGCTCTCGCCGGACCCGGGGCCGATGCTGACGCTCACGGCGGCCTGACTCGCAGCTGACCGTCGGGCCGCAGGGCGGTCGGTAGGGTGAAGCACCGATCGGGTGGACGCGCTGCGTTCACGCGGCCGCCTTGACGGAGTCGACGGGAGGTGACCGGTGGTGACCAGTGCCCTGCGGCCGAGCGGTAGCCCGGGCCTGTCGCTCCGTTTCCTGGCCGACTCGTTCGCTCCCGACCGCAGCGCCGGGGTTCCCGACGTCCGGATCAGCGGAGTCACGCTGCGGGCCCAGGACGCGGTTCCCGGCGACCTCTTCGCCGCGCTGCCCGGGTCCACCGTGCACGGCGCCCAGTTCATCGCCACGGCGCTCGATGCCGGAGCAGTGGCCGTCTTCACCGACCCCGACGGCGCCGAGACCATCCACCGGCTGCTCGGCGATCCCGCGCCGGTGCCGATCCTCGTGCATCCCGCACCGCGTTCGGTGCTCGGAGCGCTGGCCTCGGCCGTCTACGGGCATCCCTCGGACCGGGTGGTAGTGCTCGGAGTCACCGGAACCTCCGGCAAGACGACGACCACCCACCTGATCGAAGCCGGACTCCGGGAGGCGGGGCGCATCCCCGGAATGATCGGCACCGTCGGCGTCCGGATCGCCGGATCCGCGGTACCCAGTGCGCTCACCACCCCCGAGGCTCCGGCGCTGCAGGCGCTGCTGGCCGCGATGGCCGAACGCGGTGTCGACACCGCCGTCATGGAGGTGTCCAGCCATGCCCTCGAGCTCGGCCGGGTGGACGGAATCCGTTTCGCGGTGGGCGGTTTCACCAACCTGTCCCGTGACCACCTGGATTTCCACGCCACCATGGAGGCCTACTTCGACGCCAAGGCCAGGCTGTTCGACCCTGCATCGCCGCTGCACGCCCATACCTCGGTGGTGTGCGTCGACGACGACGCCGGCCGCGCCATGGCGACGCGAGCGGGCGACGCGATCACCGTCAGCGCCGAGGGGCATCCGGCCGACTGGACCGTCGAGGACGTCGTCTCGCTGGACAGCGGTCTGCAGGAGTTCACCGCCGTCGACCCGGCCGGCGTGCACCATCGGCTGCGGATCGGCCTGCCGGGCCGCTACAACGTGGCCAACGCGCTGCTGGCGCTGGCCATGCTGGACGCCATCGGCGTCTCGCCCGAGCAGGCCTCCCCGGGCCTGCGCGCCGCCGCGGTCCCCGGCCGGCTCGAACTCGTCGACCGCGGCCAGGACTTCCTGGCCGTCGTCGACTACGCCCACAAGCCTGGCGCGCTGCGGGCCGTGCTGGAAACCCTGCGCCGGCCCGGGGGCCGGCTGGCGGTCGTGTTCGGTGCCGGGGGCAACCGCGACCCGGGCAAACGCGAGCCCATGGGGGAGGTCGCCGCCGAACTCGCCGACCTGGTGGTGGTCACCGACGACAATCCCCGCGACGAGGATCCCGCGACCATCCGGGCGGCCGTGCTGGCCGGGGCGGCCCGGCACCCGGACGCCGCCGTGGTGGAGGTCGCCGACCGCCGGGAGGCCATCGCGTTCGCCGTCGGCTGGGCCCGCCGCGGCGACGTGGTGGTGATCGCGGGCAAGGGGCACGAGACCGGGCAGACCGGAGGCGGCCAGACCCGGCCGTTCGACGACCGCGAGGAACTTGCCCGTGCCCTCGAGAACCGCGCGGGGGCGCTCGAAAGCCGCGGAGGCACACCGTGATGGAATCACGCAGGGGGCCACGGTGATCGACCTGACCGTCGCCCGGATCGCCGAGATCGTCGGCGGACGGCTGGCCGACATCACCCCGGAACAGGCCGCCGCCACCCACGTCACGTCGACGGTGGAGTTCGACTCCCGCGCGCTGACCCCGGGCGGACTGTTCCTCGCCCTGCCCGGCGCCCGGACCGACGGGCACGACTTCGCCGACGCCGCCGTGGCGGCGGGCGCGGTGGCCGTACTGGCCGCCCGCCCGGTCGGGGTCCCGGCGATCGTCGTGCCCCCGGCAGTCGCCGCGGACGCCCATTCCGGAGCGCTCGAGCACGACAGCGACGGCTCGGGTGCCGCGGTGCTGGCGGCGCTGGCCGCCCTTGCCGCCGCGGTGGCCGCCGACCTGGTCGCGGGGGGGTTGCGGATCGTCGGCATCACCGGCTCCTCGGGGAAGACCTCCACCAAGGACCTGATCGCCGCGGTGCTGCGGCCGCTGGGCGAGGTGGTCGCCCCGCCCGGCTCGTTCAACAACGAACTGGGCCACCCCTGGACCGTCCTGCGCGCCACCCGCGACACCGACTTCCTGGTCCTGGAGATGTCGGCACGGCACCCCGGCAACATCGCCGCCCTGGCCCGGATCGCGCCGCCGTCGGTCGCCGTCGTGCTGAACGTCGGGACCGCGCACCTCGGCGAGTTCGGCTCCCGCGAGGCGATCGCGACCACGAAAGCCGAACTGGTGCAAGCAGTTCCGGACTCCGGAGTGGTGGTGCTCAACGCCGACGATCCCGTCGTCGCGGCGATGGCGGCACAGACCTCCGCCCGGGTCGTCACCGTCGGCCGCGCCGCGAACGCCGAGGTGCGCGCCGAGGACGTCGAGCTCGACGAACTGGCCCGGCCGCGCTTCACCCTGACAACTCCGGGCGGGTCGGTACCCGTGCAGCTCGCCGTCCACGGCGAGCACCAGGTGGGCAATGCGCTGTCCGCTGCAGCCGTCGCCCTGGAGTGCGGGGCGACCCTGCAGCAGGTGGCCGATGCGCTGGCCGGCGCCGCTCCGGCGTCCCGGCACCGGATGGAGGTGCGCACCCGCGCCGACGGGGTGACCGTGGTCAATGACGCCTACAACGCCAACCCCGATTCCATGCGGGCCGGGCTGCAGGCGCTGGCGGTGATGGCCCGCCAGCCGGGGACGTCGGCCCCCCGAGCCGGCGATGCGGCCGAGGGACGGGGCCGAGGAGGGGTGAGGCAACAGAGGCGCAGTTGGGCCGTCCTGGGGGAGATGGGCGAACTCGGTGAAGACTCGATAACCGAACACGACCGCATCGGACGGCTGGCCGTGCGCTTAGATATCAGTCGACTTGTCGTCGTCGGAACCGGGAGGCCTATGAGCGCCATGCACCAGGGGGCGGTCATGGAGGGTTCCTGGGGCTCGGAGTCCGTCCAGGTTCCCGACGCCGACGCGGCGCTGGAGTTGTTGCGCGCCGAACTGCAACCCGGTGACGTGGTCCTGGTCAAGGCCTCCAACGCGGCCGGGCTGGGCGCTCTGGCTGAAGCGCTCCTCGAGCCGGCGACATGAGGCAGGTCCTGATCGCCGTCGGCATCGCGCTGATGGTCTCCATCCTGCTGACGCCGACGCTGATCAGGCTGTTCAGCCGGCAGGGCTTCGGCCAGGAGATTCGTGAGGACGGACCGCCCAGCCACAAGACCAAGCGCGGCACGCCGTCGATGGGCGGGGTGGCCATCCTGGCCGGCATCTGGGCCGGCTACTTCGGCACCCATCTGGTGGGCCTGGCCCTCGACGGCGTCGGACCGTCGGCCTCCGGACTGCTCGTGCTGGGTCTGGCCACCGCACTCGGCGGCGTCGGCTTCCTCGACGACATCATCAAGATCCGGCGGTCGCGCAACCTCGGGCTCAACAAAACCGCCAAGTCCCTCGGGCAGATCACCGCCGCACTGCTGTTCGGGGTGCTGGTCCTGAAGTTCGCCAACCCCGAGGGCCTGACGCCCGGCTCCAACACGCTGTCCTACGTGCGCGAGATCTCCACCGTCGCGCTGCCGCCGGTGTTGTTCGTGTTGTTCGTGATCGTCGTGGTCAGTGCCTGGTCCAATGCGGTGAACCTCACCGACGGCCTGGACGGACTGGCCGCGGGGGCGATGGCGATGGTCAGTGCGGCCTATGTGCTCATCACGTTCTGGCAGTACCGCAACGCGTGTGCCACCGCACCCGGGCTGGGCTGCTACAACGTCCGCGACCCGCTGGACCTCGCCCTGATCGCCGCGGCGACGGCCGGCGCCTGCATCGGCTTCCTGTGGTGGAACGCCGCCCCGGCGAAGATCTTCATGGGCGACACCGGATCGCTCGCGCTCGGCGGCATCATCGCCGGCCTGTCCATCACCAGTCGCACCGAGGTGCTGGCCGTGGTGCTGGGCGCGCTGTTCGTCGCGGAGGTCACCTCGGTGGTGATCCAGATCATCGCGTTCCGCTCCACCGGCCGGCGGGTGTTCCGGATGGCGCCGTTCCATCACCACTTCGAACTGGTGGGCTGGGCCGAGACGACGGTCATCATCCGGTTCTGGCTGCTCACCGCGATCGCCTGCGGCCTCGGGGTGTCGCTGTTCTACAGCGAGTGGCTGCACGCCATCGGGGACTAGCCGTGCCGGATTACACGTCGCCGCCCAGCGGCGGGGCCCTGTCGGTACTCACCCCGGGCGCCCGCGTCCTGGTTGCCGGCGCCCGCGTCACCGGACGGGCCATCGTTGCGGCCCTGGCCGGCTGGGATGTCGAGGTCTGGGTGTGCGACGACGACCTCGCCGCGGCCCGCCGACTCGCAGACGCCCGGGCGCTGAACCCGACCGACGCGATCGTCCGCGCCGCCGACTTCGACCTGGTGGTGACCAGCCCCGGGTTCCCGCCGACCAATCCGGTGCTGGCCGCGGCCGCCGCCGCCGGCGTGCCGATCTGGGGTGACGTCGAGCTCGCGTGGCGCCTCGACGCCGCGGGCCGCTACGGTCCGCCGCGGCGCTGGCTGGTGGTGACCGGAACCAATGGCAAGACCACCACCACCTCGATGCTCTACGACATGCTCGTCGCCGGCGGCCGCCGCGCGGTGCTGTGCGGCAACATCGGCGAACCCGTGCTCGACGTGCTGGCCCGCCCGTCGGACGTGCTGGCGGTGGAGGTGTCCAGCTTCCAGCTGTTCTGGGCGCCGTCGCTGCGCCCGGAGGCCGGTGCGGTGCTCAACATCGCCGAGGACCACCTGGACTGGCACGGCGGATTCGAGGCCTACGCCGCAGCCAAGGCGCGAGCGCTGGAGGGGCGGGTGGCCGTGGTGGGCCTCGACGATCCCGCGGCGGCGGCACTGCTGCCGCAGGCCGCGGCGGCGGTCAAGGTCGGTTTCCGGCTGGGGGAGCCGGCGGCCGGGGAACTCGGCGTGCGCGACGGGGTGCTGGTCGACCGGGCCTTCTCCGACGATCTGGTGCTGGCCGAGGCCGCCGGCATCCCGGTGGCCGGACCGGTCGGGGCCCTCGACGCGCTCGGGGCCGCCGCGCTGGCGCGCGCCGTCGACGTGCCGCCCGATGCCATCGCCACCGCGCTGAAGAACTTCCGGGTGGGCCGGCACCGCGCCGAGAAGGTCGGCGCGATCGGCGGCGTCACCTACGTCGACGACTCCAAGGCCACCAACCCGCACGCGGCGGAGGCGTCGATCCTGGCCTATCCGCGGGTGGTCTGGGTGGCCGGCGGCATGCTCAAGGGCGCCTCCGTCGAGGACACCGTGGCCAGGGTCGCGAGCCGGCTGGCCGGCGCCGTCCTGATCGGCCGCGATCGCGCCACCATTGCCGACGCGTTATCGCGACACGCTCCGGATCTCCCGGTCATCCAGGTTGTGACGGGGGAGGATGCTGGGGTGGAAGAGACCAGTGAGTCAGGTGTTACTAATGAGACTCAGCTGATCGACGCGTCGGGTCCCGGGGTCGGCTGGCAGGTGATGACGGCCGTCGTCGACGCCGCAACCAAGCTCGCCCGGCCGGGCGACACGGTTCTGCTGGCGCCCGCCGGGGCATCGTTCGACCAGTTCACCGGCTACGGCGACCGTGGCGAGGCGTTTGCTGACGCGGTCCGCCGGGCCGCGGAACAGGACCGGTAGACCGGTGGGCAGGGTCTGGTCCCGACTGAGGCGTCGGGACGTCCCCGAGTCGACCGATGCCGCCGCGGCACGCGGCGGAGGAGGAGCGAGGCAATCAGGTGTCCCCGAGTCGACCGAGGGCGAGGCAGAAGCCCGCGCCGACACCGATGCCGCAGCCGCCGACACCGAAACACCCGCCGCCGCGCCGTCGCTGAAGTCCCGGTTCGGCGCGCCCAAACAGTTCGGCGCCTGGCTGGCCCGCCCGATGACGTCATTCCACCTGATGGTCTCGGTGGCCGCGTTGCTTGTGATGCTCGGGCTGACCATGGTGCTCTCGGCATCCGGCGTGCACTCCTACGACGAGGACGGCTCGCCGTGGTCGATCTTCTTCCGTCAGCTGATGTGGGCCGGGCTCGGGCTGTTCGCCTGCTGGTTCGCGCTGCGTCTGCCGGTCTCCTTCCTGCGCCGGGCGGCACTGCCGGTGTTCGCCATCACCATCGGCATGCTCGTGCTGGTGCTGATTCCCGGCATCGGCCACGAATCCAACGGCACCCGGGGCTGGTTCGTCATCGCCGGCCTGTCGATGCAGCCCTCCGAGCTGACCAAGATCGCTTTCGCAATATGGGGTGCACACCTGCTGGCCGCCCGCCGCATGGAACAGGCGAGCCTGCGCGAGATGCTCATCCCTCTCATCCCCGCGGCCGTGCTGGCGGCGGCGCTCATCGTGATTCAGCCCGACCTCGGGCAGACGGTCTCCCTCGGCATCATCGTGCTCGCCCTGCTGTGGTTCGCCGGCCTGCCGCTGAAGGTGTTCGTCAGCTCGCTGGCCGCCGGCATCACCGCCGCGGCGATCCTCGCCGTCTCGGCGGGCTACCGCTCCGACCGGGTCCGGTCCTGGCTGGACCCGAGCGCCGACGCCCAGGGCGCCGGCTACCAGGCCCGGCAGGCAAAGTTCGCGCTGGCCAACGGCGGAGTCTTCGGTGACGGCCTCGGTCAGGGCACCGCCAAGTGGAACTACCTGCCCAACGCCCACAACGACTTCATCTTCGCCGTCATCGGGGAAGAGCTGGGCTTCATCGGAGCCGCCGGACTGCTCGCCCTGTTCGGGGTGTTCGCCTACACCGGCATGCGGATCGCCAAGCGCTCCGCCGACCCGTTCCTGCGGCTGCTGACCGCCACTGCCAGCGCGTGGGTGATCGGTCAGGTGTTTATCAACGTCGGCTACGTCATCGGGCTGCTGCCGGTCACCGGCATCCAGCTTCCGCTGATCTCCGCCGGTGGAACATCAACGGCCACAACGCTGTTCATGATCGGACTGATGGCCAACGCCGCACGGCACGAGCCCGATGCGGTGGCCGCGCTGCGGGCCGGGCGCGAGGACCGGATGAACCGCCTGTTGCGGCTGCCGCTTCCCGAGCCCTACGTGCCGCCCCGACTGGAGACCGCGCGTGACCGGCTGCGGTCGCGGCCGGAGGCGCCGAAGAAGCCCAAACCGGCCCGTCCCGCGAAGTCGGCCGCCAAGGCCAAGAAGCCGCCCGTCCCGGCGCGCCGGCCCGAGCCGCGGGAACGGACCCGGGCGGCGGCGATGCCGGGTCGCACCCGCGCCGCGGCCAACGCCAAGACCGCAAAAGCGGGGACGGTGCACGGCACCGGGCGGGGTTCAGGGCATCATGGAGGCGCCTCTGGGCAGAGGCGCGCCGTCGCGGCGCAGGGCCGCGGGCGCGAAGGGAACGGGCATCAACGGCGTTCCCGTGCAACGGAAGGTCATCGTCACGGGTGAACGTCTCTGGGGTCGACGGCGGGGTAGGCCGGCGCGACTCGGGCACTGATTCCGGTACCGCCCTGTCGGTCGTGCTGGCCGGCGGCGGGACGGCCGGGCACGTCGAACCCGCGCTGGCCGTCGCCGACGCGCTGACCGCGCTGGATCCCGGAATCAGCATCACGGCGCTGGGCACTCCCCGCGGTCTGGAGACCCGACTGGTGCCCGAGCGGGGCTACGACCTGCGGCTGGTGACCCCGGTGCCGTTGCCGCGCAAGCTCAACGGCGACCTGTTCCGGCTGCCCTGGCGCATCCGCCGGTCGGTGCGGGAGACCCGGGCCGTGCTCGACGACGTCGCCGCCGACGTGGTGGTGGGCTTCGGCGGGTACGTCGCCGTGCCCGCCTACCTGGCAGCGCGCGGCCACTCCCCGGGTCGCTTGGGTCCTGCCCGTCGGCACCGGGTACCTGTGGTGGTCCACGAGGCCAACGCCCGCGCCGGACTGGCCAACCGGCTCGGCGCACGGGTCGCCCGCCGGGTACTCGCCGCGGTTCCCGACTCCGGGCTCGCCGGAGCCGAGGTGGTCGGGATGCCGCTGCGTGCATCGATCACCGGGCTGGACCGCGCGGCTCTGCGGGCCGAGGCAAGGGCACACTTCGGCTTCGCCGACGACGCCCGGGTCCTGCTGGTGTTCGGCGGCTCGCAGGGCGCGGTGTCTATCAACCGCGCGGTCTCCGCCGCGGCCGGCGACCTTGCCGCCGCCGGGGTGTCGGTCCTGCACGCCCACGGCCCGAAGAACTCCCTGGACCTGCCGGCCCCCGCCCCGGGCGATCCACCGTATGTGGCCGTGCCCTACCTGAGCCGGATGGACCTGGCCTACGCCGCCGCCGACCTGGCGATCTGCCGCTCCGGGGCGATGACCGTCGCCGAGGTGTCGGCCGTCGGACTGCCGGCGGTGTACGTGCCGCTGCCGATCGGCAACGGCGAGCAGCGCCTGAATGCGCTGCCGGTGGTGCAGGCCGGCGGCGGCATGCTGGTCGCCGACGCCGAGCTGACCCCGGAGTATCTGCGCGACGAGGTGGTGCCGTTGCTCGCCGACGGCCCACGACTGGCCGCGATGACGGACGCGGCCCTGCGGGTCGGCCACCGCGACGCCGCACGCCGGGTCGCCGACGTCGTGCTCATGGTGGCCCGGACCGGCCGGGAGGCACGCCGATGATCCGGAACCTGCCGACGCTGCCACCCGAACTGGCCCGGGTCCACATGGTGGGTATCGGTGGAGCCGGGATGTCGGGGATCGCCCGCATCCTGCTCGACCGCGGCGCGATGGTCTCGGGTTCGGACGCCAAGGAGTCGCGCGGGGTCGCCGCGCTGCGCGCGAGGGGAGCGCTGATCAGCATCGGCCACGCCCCGGGCAACCTCGACCTGCTGCCCGGCGGGCCGACGGCCGTCATCACCACCCACGCCGCGATCCCGAAGACCAACCCCGAACTCGTCGAGGCCCGCCGCCGCGGCGTCCCGGTGATCCTGCGCCCGGCGGTGCTGGCCAAGCTGATGGCGGGGCACCGGACGCTGCTGGTGACCGGCACGCACGGCAAGACCACGACCACTTCGATGCTCATCGTGGCCTTGCAGCACAGCGGTTTTGATCCCTCCTTCGCCGTCGGGGGCGATCTGGGCGAGGCCGGCACCAACGCCCACCACGGCAGCGGCGACGTCTTCGTGGCCGAGGCCGACGAGAGCGACGGCTCGCTGCTGGAATACACCCCCGACGTCGCGGTGGTGACCAATGTCGAGGCCGACCATCTCGACTTCTTCGGCACGCCGCAGGCCTACACCGCCGTGTTCGACAAGTTCGTCGAGCGCCTTGCCCCGGGCGGGGCACTCGTGGTGTGCGCCGACGACCCGGGTGCGGCGGCGCTGGCCGACCGCAGCGCGGCGCTGGGCGTGCGGGTGCTGCGCTACGGCAGCGATCCGTCGGCCGGACTGGCCGGCACGCTGCTCGGCTGGGAGCAGCAGGGTACCGGGGCGATCGCGCACATCCAGCTGGCCGGCGAGCCGCACCAACGAACCATGCGGTTGTCGGTGCCCGGGCTGCATATGGCGCTCAACGCGCTGGGCGCCCTGCTTGCCGCCGTCGAGGCCGGTGCGCCGGTCGAGGAGGTCCTGGACGCGCTGGCCGGCTTCGAGGGAGTGCGTCGCCGGTTCGAGCTGGTCGGCACGGCCAACGGCGTGCGGGTCTTCGACGACTACGCCCACCACCCGACCGAGGTCAGGGCGGCGCTCATCGCCCTGCGTGAGGTCGCGCACCGCGGCCCGGACGGCCGGCCGACCGGCGAGAGCGGCCGCAGCATCGTGGTGTTCCAGCCCCATTTGTATTCGCGCACAAAGGCTTTCGCTCGGGACTTCGCCGATGCGCTGGGTACCGCCGACCACGTCTTCGTGCTCGACGTCTATGCGGCCCGCGAGCAGCCGCTGGCCGGTATCAGTGGTGCGAGCATCGCCGAGCACGTCACCGTGCCGGTGCGCTACCTGCCGGACTTCTCCTCGGTGGCCGCCCAGGTGGCCGCATCCGTTCGGCCGGGCGACGTGGTGGTCACCATGGGTGCCGGTGACGTCACCATGCTCGGCCCGGAGATCATCGCGGCGCTCAACGCCGCGGCGGGCGCTCCGGGGCGGTCGGGGTGAGCGGGCCTACTGAGAATCCCGAGTCCCCTTCGGCCGCAGCCGAACCCGACGTCGAGGACCTCGTCGTCGTGGACGCCGAATCCCAACCGCGGGAGCGGGCTGACGACACCGAGCCGCAGCATTCCGACGCCGGGCCCGCCGGGGAAGCCGCCGAGGGGGCGGCGGCCGACCCGGAGGGCCCACGCCGGCGAGCGCGCCGGGAACGCGCCGAGCGCCGCGAGGCACAGCAGCGGGCCACGGCGATCGAACAAGCCCGACGCGAGGCCAAGCGCCGGGCGCGCGGTCAGCCGGCCGACGAGCAGCCCCGGCTGGGCTCGCGGACCGTCAAGGGACTCCGGCTGCTGGTCTGGCTGATCATCCTCACCGTGGTCAGCGTCGCCCTGGGGCTGGTGCTGTACTTCACCCCGGTGATGTCGGCCCGCTCGATCGTGGTCGTCGGCACCGGCGCGGTCACCCGCGAGCAGGTCCTCGACGCCGCACAGGTCCGGCTCGAGACCCCGCTGCTGCAGATCAACACCGACGCCGTGGCCGACCGGGTGGCCGGGATCCGGGCGGTGGCCAGCGCACGCGTCCAGCGCGAGTACCCGTCAACCCTGCGGATCACCATCGCCGAGCGGATTCCGTTGGTGGTCAAGGACTTCCCGGACGGCCCGCACCTGTTCGACCGCGACGGCGTCGATTTCGCCACCGCCCCGCCGCCCCCCGGACTGCCCTATCTCGACGTCGACAATCCCGGGCCCACCGATCCTCCGACCAAGGCGGCGCTGGAGGTGCTGACCGCACTGCGCCCCGAGGTGGTCACCCAGGTGGGCCGGATCGCCGCGCCCTCGGTCGCCTCGATCACCCTGACGCTGGCCGACGGCCGGACCGTGGTGTGGGGGACCACGGACCGCACCGACGAGAAGGCCGACAAACTCACGGCACTGCTGACCCAGCCGGGCCGGGTCTACGACGTCTCCAGCCCCGACCTCCCGACTGTCAAGTAGCCCGGCGAGCAGACGCGCAGGACCCGGACACGCCGGGGATCCCGGGTCACCGACGTCTGCTCGGTCCCTGATGGTCTCGCTCCTCCTCGGCCGCGTGCCGCGGCGGCATCGTCGACTCGACGGAGAGTCGACTCGACGGAGAAAAGCCGCGACACGCGGGCGCGCCTCCCCAATCCGCGCTCCGGCAGCCATAGGTTCTGACTACGCGACAACTTGACATAACTCTAAGCCTCTGGTTGAGGTTGAGGGTTTATCAGGAAGAAGCGGACCCGTCACTGAAGCCCCCTGTCACGGAGGAGACCACACCGATGACCCCCCCGCACAACTATCTCGCCGTCATCAAGGTCGTTGGCATCGGCGGTGGCGGCGTCAACGCCGTCAACCGGATGATCGAACAGGGACTCAAGGGCGTCGAGTTCATCGCCATCAACACCGACGCCCAGGCGCTGCTGATGAGCGACGCCGACGTCAAACTCGACGTCGGGCGTGAGTCCACCCGCGGCCTCGGCGCCGGCGCGGACCCGGAGGTCGGCCGCAAGGCGGCCGAGGACGCCAAGGACGAGATCGAGGAGCTGTTGCGCGGCGCCGACATGGTGTTCGTCACCGCCGGCGAGGGTGGCGGCACCGGCACGGGCGGCGCCCCGGTGGTGGCCAACATCGCCCGCAAGCTCGGGGCCCTGACCGTCGGTGTGGTGACCCGGCCGTTCTCCTTCGAGGGCAAGCGCCGCGCCGGCCAGGCCGACAACGGCATCACCGCGCTGCGGGAGAGCTGCGACACGCTCATCGTCATCCCCAACGACCGACTGCT
Organism: Mycobacterium sp.; assembly: GCA_046330855.1. Taxonomy (GTDB): domain Bacteria; phylum Actinomycetota; class Actinomycetes; order Mycobacteriales; family Mycobacteriaceae; genus Mycobacterium. The sequence goes on along the minus strand of JAXLRX010000004.1, from coordinate 69,106 downwards.
GCAGATGGGCGATGCCAACCTCTCGCTGATGGACGCCTTCCGCAGCGCCGACGAGGTGCTGCTCAACGGCGTCCAGGGCATCACCGACCTGATCACCACCCCGGGCCTGATCAATGTCGACTTCGCCGACGTCAAGGGCGTGATGAGCGGCGCCGGCACGGCCCTGATGGGCATCGGTTCGGCCCGCGGCGAGGGCCGGGCGGTCAAGGCCGCAGAGATGGCCATCAACTCCCCGTTGCTCGAGGCGTCGATGGACGGCGCCCAGGGCGTGCTGATGTCGATCGCCGGCGGCAGCGACCTGGGTCTGTTCGAGATCAACGAGGCCGCCTCGCTGGTGCAGGACTCCGCCCACGCCGACGCGAACATCATCTTCGGCACGGTCATCGACGACTCGCTCGGCGACGAGGTCCGCGTCACGGTGATCGCGGCCGGTTTCGACGCCAACAGCGGCAACCGCCGGGCCATGATCATCGGCAACGCCACTGCGGGCGCGGCGGCCGCCACCGGCGAGGCCGCCGCGGCCGCCCAGGCCGCACCGACACTGCCACCGCCGGCGCCCGGCGTCGCGGCCAGCCACATCATCGCGCCGGCCACCGCCGGCCAGGTGGGGGGTGGCCCGCTGTTCGAGCCGCTCGAACCGTTGAAGGTCGGGGCGCGCACCAACGGCTCGGCGCCGTTCGGGGACGACGACGACGACGTCGACGTGCCGCCCTTCATGCGGCACTGACCCTCGTCCGTGACCGTCCGCGTCCGCCGCGTCACCACCACTCGCGCCGGCGGAGTCTCGGCGCCGCCGTACGACTCATTCAACCTCGGCGACCACGTCGGCGACGACCCGGCAGCGGTGGCGGCCAACCGCGACCGGCTGGCAAGGTCGATCGGCCTGCCCGCCGACCACGTGGTGTGGATGAACCAGGTCCACGGGGTACACGTCGAGGCGGTGGACGCACCACGGTCTGAACCGTTGGACGGCACCGACGCCTTGGTGACCGGCACGCCGGGACTTGCACTGGCCGTCATCTCCGCCGACTGCGTTCCGGTTCTGCTCGCCGACGCCCGCGCCGGAGTCATCGGCGCGGCCCACGCCGGTCGGGTCGGGTCGGCCGGCGGGGTGGTCCTGCGCACGGTCGAGGCCATGCTGGCCGCGGGCGCACACGCCGCCGACATCACGGCGCTGCTCGGCCCCGCGGTGAGCGGGCCGAATTACGAAGTGCCCGAAGAGATGGCGGCCGACGTCGAGGCGAAACTTCCCGGCAGTCGCACCACCACGCCGAAGGGCACCCCGGCCCTGGACCTGCGCGCCGGCATCGCCCGTCAGCTCGTGAGCGCCGGCGTCACCGCCATCGACATCGACCCGCGGTGCACCGTCGCGGACCGGTCATTGTTCAGCCATCGCCGCGGCGCGCCGACCGGCCGGCTGGCCTCGCTGGTCTGGATGGAACAACCATGACGTACGACGCGGACCGGGTGGCGCAGCTGACCACCTCGCTGGCGGCGGTGCGGTCCCGGCTGGCCCGCGCCGCGGAGGCCGCCGGCCGCCCGGTGGACGGCATCACCCTGCTGCCCATCACGAAGTACTTTCCCGCCAGCGACGTCGCGATCCTGTGGCGGTTGGGATGCCGGTCGTTCGGCGAGTCCAAAGATCAGGAGGCGAGCGCCAAGATCGCCGACTTCGATCGGTTGGAGGCGGATGCGGCGGGCGCGGCGCACTGGCACATGGTTGGCCGGATTCAGCGTAACAAGGCCAAACACATTGCGGGATGGGCGGATACGGTCCACTCGGTGTCATCCGGCAAGGTGGCCGCGGCCCTCGGCGACGGCGCCGCGACGGCGCTGGAGGAAGGTCGTCGCGGCCGGCCGCTGCGGGTGTTCGTCCAGATCAGTCTGGACGGCGACACCGAACGCGGGGGAGTGGACATCGGCGACCCCGGCGAGGTGGACCGGCTGTGCGCGCGGGTGGCCGAGTCCGAGGCTCTCGAACTGGCGGGCCTGATGGCGGTTCCGCCGTTGGGCGCCGACCCCGACGCAGCCTTCGCCGCTCTGGCCGCCGAACACCAGCGCATCCGCGTGGCGCATCCGGGCGCCACCCAACTGTCCGCGGGCATGTCCGGAGACCTCGAAGCCGCGGTGCGACACGGATCGACCTGTGTGCGTGTCGGTACGGCGTTAATGGGGACGGGTCCTTTAACGTCTCCCTGAGTAGTCACTCCAGTCACAAAGTCATCACGGTCACCAGCTTCAGATCGACGTCTCAGCTCCAGAAGGGTCAGCGGATGAGCACTCTCCACAAAGTCAAGGCCTACTTCGGTATGGCGCCGATGGATGATTACGAGGACGAGTACTACGAGGACGACGACCGGGACACCGGCGCCGGGCGTGGTCGGGGATTCTCGCGCCGCAGCGGCAGCGATCGGTTCGCCGAGGACACCTACGAGGACATGAGGCCGGGCGGCCGCTACGAGGAGCGCGACCACTACGACGACCGCGACGCCGACTACCCGCCCACCGGCGGCTTCCGCGCCGGCTACGGCGACGAGCCGCGGTTCCGTCCCCGCGAGTTCGAGCGTTCGCACGATCTGCCGCCGCGCTCGCGGTTCGGCACCATGCGCGGCTCGACCCGGGGCGCGCTCGCGATGGACCCGCGCCGGATGGCCATGCTGTTCGAAGAGGGCAGCCCGTTGTCGAAAATCACCACGCTGCGGCCCAAGGACTACAACGAGGCCCGCACCATCGGCGAGCGGTTCCGCGACGGCCAGCCGGTGATCATGGACCTGGTCTCCATGGACAACGCCGACGCCAAGCGCCTGGTCGACTTCGCGGCCGGCCTCGCCTTCGCCCTGCGCGGATCCTTCGACAAGGTCGCCACCAAGGTGTTCCTGCTGGCCCCGGCCGATGTCGACGTCTCCGCCGAGGAGCGCCGCCGGATCGCCGAGGCGGGCTTCTACAGCTATCAGTAACCGGTTCACTTCTCCGGCGCGCCGTCAGCTATCGGTAGGCTGACGGCGCGCCGCCGGTTTTCCCCGGCGGTTCCTCTCCAGCATTACCTGACAGAAAGACCGGGCGTAGGTGGCGGCGTTCTTCGAGATCCTCGGCTTTGCCTTCTTTCTGTTCTGGCTGTTGCTGATCGCCCGGATCGTGGTCGAGTTCATCCGGTCGTTCAGCCGGGACTGGCATCCGCGCGGGATCACCGTGGTCATCCTGGAGGCCATCATGACCGTCACCGACCCGCCGGTGAAGCTACTGCGCCGCATCATTCCGCAGCTCACGATCGGCGCCGTGCGGCTGGACTTCTCCATCATGGTGCTGCTGCTCCTGGCGTTTCTGGGCATGCAGCTGTCGTTCGGGGCCGCCGTCCGCTGATCCGGCGCAAGGCCCGGCAACTCTGATAATCGTCCTTAAATTCTGTTGCACCACCGCAACCGGCGGGTCTGGTGTGACAGGATGGACGCCAGTTACAGTACGGAACGAACATCCAACGCGTTTTACACCCCAGATCGGAAGGGGCAGACAATGCCACTGACACCCGCCGACGTGCACAATGTGGCGTTCAGCAAGCCGCCTATCGGTAAGCGTGGCTACAACGAGGACGAGGTCGACGCCTTCCTCGACCTTATCGAAACGGAGCTTGCCCGGCTGATCGAGGAGAACGCCGATCTGCGTCAGCGGGTCAGTGAACTCGACGGCGAGCTGGCGGCCGCCCGCTCCGGAGTCGTTCAGACCCAAGCCATTCCGGTGTACCAACCCGAGCCGGCCCCGGTGGTCGCGACGCCGGTGGTCATCGAGGAGGGCGGTTCGTCGGACGAGCAGGGCCTGAAGGCCGCCCGCGTGCTCGCCCTCGCGCAGGACACCGCCGACCGGCTGGTGTCCACCGCCCACGCCGACGCCGAGCGGATCGTCGGTGACGCCCGGGCCAACGCCGAGCAGATGGTCAACGAGGCCCGCCACATCGCCGAGACCACGGTGACCGAGGCGCGGGAGCGGGCCGACGCCATGCTCAACGACGCGGCCACCCGGTCGGAGGCCCAGCTGCGGCAGGCCCAGGAGAAGGCCGACGTCCTGCAGGCCGACGCCGAGCGCAAGCACACCGAGGTCATGGGCACCATCAACCAGCAGCGCACTTTCCTCGAGGGCCGCCTCGAGCAGCTGCGCACATTCGAGCGCGAGTACCGCACCCGGCTGAAGACCTACCTCGAGTCCCAGCTCGAAGAGTTGGGTCAGCGCGGCTCGGCCGCTCCGGCCGACAACGGTGACGTCTCCTATACGACGCACCAGTAGCGCTGCCGGCTAGGAACCCGCTGGTGGGTGCCGACGACATTCACTCGACCCTGCCGGAGGCGGCTCGATGCTGATCGTCGCCCTCGTGCTGGCGGTGGTCAGCCTCGCCGCCCTGGTGACCGCGGTGGTCACCAGCAACGAAGTGATCGCCTGGGTCTGCATCGGCTTGAGCGCGCTCGGGGTGCTGTTGCTGATCATCGACGCGATCCGCGATCGTCAGCACAAGGCGCCGTCCCCCCGCCGGTCCGACCGCACCGAGGTGATCGCGCCGGTGGACGCCACCGAAGTGATCGAACCGGTCGATCAGCCCGACGACGCCTCTCTGGACGACGTCCCGGCCGAGTCCGACGCCGAGGACGGGGTGCCCCCGGAGGCCGGGGAGGCGCCGTTCGCCGAGCAGCAGGAGACCCTTGCGGAGGAGATCGCCGTCGAGGACTTTCCCGACGAGGTGGTCGACGACGATCCCGACTCCGACCTCCCGAGCGACGATGAGCCGTCGTATCCGCTGCCCGCCGAAGAGGCTGCGATCCACACGGTCACCGAGGACGACATCGCCGCGGAGGACGCCGAGGACGGGGCGTACTCCGAACCGGAGACCGTGGTGGACTCCGATGAGCCCACCTACACCGTCACCTACGCCGACGTTCCCCCCGCCGACGCGTCCACCACGGTGATCTACTCCAGCGAGGCCGACCCAGCCGAGGCCGATGAATCCGGGGACGGGCGCAAAGACCGCTGAACCGGCCGTTCTAGGGTGGCCAAATGGGTATCCAGTACGCCAGCGTTGTCGACCATCCGCTTGACGAAGTGTGGGCCTGGCACACCCGGCCGGGCGCGATGCGGCGGCTGGTGCCGCCCTGGCAACCCATGCGGATCGTCAAGGAGACCGAATCGCTGGCCAACGGGCAGGCGATCCTCGGCCTGCCCGGCGGCCTGCGCTGGGTCGCACAGCACGACCCGGCCGGCTACGACCCGCCGCACCAGTTCGTCGACGTGCTCTCCTCCGACGGGCTGATGACCCTGCCGCCCCGGGTGATCGGCTGGTGGCGGCACACCCACCGGTTCAGCGACGCCGGGGACGGCCGCACCCGGATGCACGACGAGGTCGACACGACGGTGCCCGGTGCGGCGCTGCGGTCCACCTTCGCCTACCGGCACCGGCAGGTCGCCGAGGACCTCGCCGCGCACCGCGACGCCGCGCAGGCGGGGGCGGGGTCGCTTGTCGTGGCGATGACGGGTGCCTCCGGACTGGTCGGCGCCGCGCTCTCGGCATTCCTGTCCACCGGGGGCCACCGGGTCATCCGGCTGGTGCGCCGCGACCCCGCCAACCCCGGCGAAAGACGTTGGGACCCCGACAATCCCGCCGCCGATCTGCTCGCCGGGGTGGACGTCGTCGTGCACCTGGCGGGGGAGTCCATCGCCGGCCGGTTCACCGCCGCCCACCGTCGCGCCATCCGGGACTCCCGCATCGAACCGACCCGCCGCCTGGCCGAGGTCGCCGCCGCAACCCCGGGTCTGGGGGCGTTCGTCAGCGCCTCGGCGATCGGTTTCTACGGCTACGACCGCGGTGAGGAGATCCTCGACGAGAACAGCTCCCGCGGCGACGGCTTCCTGGCCGACGTGGTGGCCGACTGGGAGGACGCGGCCGCCCCGGCCGCCGGTGGTGGCGCGCGGGTGGTTGCCGTCCGCACCGGGATCGTCCAGGCCGCCGACGGCGGAACGCTGAAGCTGCTGCGGCCGCTGTTCGCCGCCGGCCTGGGCGGCCGGCTGGGCAGCGGAAAGCAATGGCTGTCCTGGATCGGGATCGACGACCTGCTCGACATCTATTACCGAGCCATGTACGACTCCCGGCTGTCCGGCCCGGTAAACGCCGTCGCCCCCGATCCGGTTCGCAACTCCGAATACACCGCCGCACTGGCCGGCGCCCTGCACCGCCCGGCCCTGCTGCCGGTTCCCTCCCTCGGACCGCGGGTGCTCCTCGGCAGGCAGGGGGCACAGGAACTCGCCGAGGCCAACCAGCGGGTGCTTCCGGCGGCACTGGACGCTCTCGGGCACCGGTTCCGTCAGCCGACGATCGACGATGCGCTCGGCCACCAACTGGGCCGCGACCCGGCACCCGGGATGCTGTAGACGATTGGTGACTTTGTCCCCGAGCGCAATTCCCCCCGCGTGGGGCACGATGGGGCCATGGCGTCTGCCGAGGGGGTGATCGACACCGCCGGACTCGATGCGCTGATCCGCGCGCTCGCGAACCGTGGTTACCGTGTGGTCGGGCCGACGCTGCGGGACAACGCGATCGTCCTGAGCGAGATCGAGGGCGTCGACGATCTGCCGCACGGTTGGGGAGTGGACACCGGGCCGGGGACCTACCGGGTGCGCCCGCGGGCGGACCGGGCGGCCTTCGGGCATTCCTCCGGTCCCCAGTCCTGGAAGCAGTTCCTGCACCCGCAGCGCCAGCAGGTGTGGTCCTCCGACGGTGCGGCGGGAAGCCCCGAACCGCGGTACGCATTCCTCGGTGTCCGGGGGTGCGACCTGGCCGCCATCGGTGTGCTGGACCGGGTCTTGGGCGGTGCGGCACACCCGGACGGGTCCTACGTCGGACGGCGCTCCGGTGCGTTCGTCGTCGGCGTCAACTGCACCGAGCCGGGCGCGCTGTGCTTCTGCACCTCGATGGGAAGCGGGCCGCGCTGCGGGCCGGGGGCCGACCTGACGCTGACCGAACGCGCCGACGGCGAGTCGGTGACCTACCTTGCCGAGGCCGGTACCGATCAGGGCGCCGACTTGCTGGCGGCCATCCCGCACCGCCCTGTAGAGCCAGCCGAGCGGGCCGCCGCCGATGCCGAGATCGCCTCTGCCGCAACGACGATGGGCCGGCAGATGCCGTCGGGCGATCTGCGTCAGCTGCTCATCGACTCCCGCGAGTCGCCACACTGGAACGACGTCGCCGGCCGCTGCCTGACCTGCGGCAACTGCACCATGGTGTGCCCGACGTGTTTCTGCACCAGCACCTCCGACGTCACCGATCTGACGGGCACACACGCCGAGCGGTGGATGGAGTGGGCGTCGTGTTTCGAACTCGACTTCACCTTCGTCCACGAGGGCCCGGTGCGCACATCCGGCCCGTCGCGCTACCGGCACTGGCTGACCCACAAGCTCAGTAGCTGGCACGACCAGTTCGGGACGTCGGGCTGCGTGGGCTGCGGACGCTGTATCGCCTGGTGCCCCACCGGAATCGACATCACCGAAGAGATGGGAGTGTTCGCACGCGAACACTCCGAGGAGAAGGCGGCCTTCGAAGCAGAGCGGGCGGAGCGCGACGATGACTGAGACGTTGTCCGGTCGGCCCGTGTCCACAGCGGCGATGGCGCCGGTGTCCTACCGGGTGCTCTCCCGGGTCGAGGAGAACGCCGACTCGGTCACGCTCGAACTGGCTCCGGTCGACGCGGTGCTGCCGGCCCCGCTGCCCGGGGAGTTCATGATGCTCTACGCCTTCGGCGTCGGCGAGGTGGCGATCTCCACCAGTGGGATCGACTCCGACGGCACCCTGACCCACACCATCCGTGCGGTCGGCGCGGTCAGTGCCGCGTTGTGCGCGGCCGAACCCGGCACCACGCTGGGTGTCCGCGGACCGTACGGAACCAGTTGGGGTCTGGAGAGCGCCGACGGCCGGGATCTGGTGATCGTGGCCGGCGGCGTCGGCCTGGCCCCCCTGCGGCCGGTGGTGCTCGGCGCACTGGCCCATCGGGAACGCTACGGGCGGGTGGTGCTCATCGCCGGTGCCCGCACCCGGCGCGACTTCCTCTACTCCAGGGAACTGGCCGCGTGGCAGGCCGATCCGCGTCTGGAGGTGCACCAGACGGTGGACGTACCGATCCAGGGCTGGACCGGGGAATCCGGCTTCGTCACCGAGCCGCTGCGACGGCTGCTCCTCAAGCCGGACGGCACGACGGCGTTCCTCTGCGGGCCCGAGGCGATGATGACCTTCAGCGCCCGGGTGTTGATGGACAAAGGTGTTGCGGCCCAGGACATCCGGGTCTCGCTCGAGCGCAACATGCAATGCGGCGTCGCCTGGTGCGGGCACTGCCAGCTCGGGCCGCTGCTGCTGTGCCGGGACGGCCCGGTGGTGGGGTACGACGTCGCCCGCCCCCTGCTGGAAGTCGAGGAGCTCTAGATGCGGCCCACCCTGGCGGTGTGGAAGTTCGCCTCCTGCGACGGCTGCCAGCTGACCGTGCTGGACTGCGAGGACGAACTGCTCACGCTGGCCGAGCAGGTGAAGATCGCCACGTTCGCGGAGGCCTCCAGCGCCGTGGTTGCCGGCCCGTACGACGTCTCGCTGGTGGAGGGTTCCATCACGACCCCGGTCGACGAGCGGCGCATCCGTGAAATCCGCGAGCAGTCAGGCGTTCTCGTCGCCATCGGCGCGTGTGCCACCGCGGGCGGCATCCAGGCGCTGCGGAACTTCGCCGACGTCGCCGAGTACACCTCGGTGGTCTACGCCCACCCCGAGTACATCCACACCCTGGCCACCTCCACACCCGCCTCGGCGCATGTGACCGTCGACTACGAGCTGCGCGGCTGCCCGATCGACCGCCGCCAACTGCTCGACACGCTGGCCGCACTGCTGGTCGGCCGCAAACCGCGGTTGCCCGCCGCGACGGTCTGCACCGAGTGCAAGCGGTCCGGGGTCACCTGCGTCACGGTGGCCGAGGGCATCCCGTGTCTGGGCCCGGTCACCCACGCCGGCTGCGGCGCGCTCTGCCCCCGCCACCACCGCGGCTGTTACGGCTGCTTCGGCCCGATGGCCACCCCCAACATGGGTGCGATGATCCCCCTGCTGCATCGCGACGGGATGTCCGGCGGCGACGTCGACCGGGTGTTCGACACCTTTAACGTCACCCAGTTCAGCGCGGAACGGGACGCCCGGTGAACCCCGAGGAGGCCGGGTCGGCCCGGACGCTACGGGTCAGCGCGCTCACCCGTGTCGAGGGGGAGGGCGCGTTGCACGTCGAACTGCGCGACGGCACACCGGAAGTCGTCGAACTCAACATCTACGAGCCGCCGCGGTTCTTCGAGGCGTTCCTGCGTGGGCGGGCCTACACCGAGCCGCCCGACATCACCGCCCGGATCTGCGGCATCTGCCCGGTGGCCTACCAGACCAGTGCCTGCAACGCGATCGAGAACGCCTGCGGTGTGACGCTGCCCGAGGAACTCGTCGCGCTGCGGCGGCTGCTGTACTGCGGCGAGTGGATCCACAGCCACACGCTGCACATGTACATGCTGCACGCACCCGACTTCCTCGGAGCGCCGGACGTCATCGCCCTGGCCCGCGACCACCGCGCCGCCGTGGAACGCGGCCTCGCGCTGAAGAAGGCCGGCAACCGCCTGCAGGAGCTCATCGGCGGCCGGGCCATCCACCCGGTGAATGTCCGCGTCGGCGGGTTCTACTCCGTGCCCACCAAAGCCGACCTCGCGCCGATGGCCGAGGAGTTGCGCCGCGCACTGGACCACGCGCTGCTCACCGTCGCCTGGGTGGCCGGTTTCGACTTCCCCGACCTGACGGTGGATCACGAACTGCTTGCGCTGACCGGCGACCGATATCCCCTCGAAGGCGGCACGATCGCCCGCAGCGACGGCCCGGCGTTCCCGATCGCCGAGTTCGGCGACCACGTCCGGGAGACCCACGTCGCGCACTCCACCGCGCTGCACGCCACCCTGGACGGCCGTCCTCACCTCACCGGGCCGCTGGCCCGCTACAGCCTCAACCACGAACTGCTCTCACCGCTGGCCAGGCAGGCCGCGGCCGCCGCCGGACTGGGCGCGCAATGCCGGAACCCCTTCCGCAGCATCGTGGTTCGCGCCGTCGAGACGGTGTACGCGGTGGAGGAGGCGCTGCGCATCATCGACGACTACGAGCGCCCGCCGCGGCCGTACGTCGATGTGGAACCACGCCCGGGGGTGGGACACGGCTGGAGCGAGGCCCCCCGCGGACTGCTCTACCACCGCTACGGGATCGACGAGTCCGGCAAGGTCGCGTCCGCGCTGATCGTGCCGCCGACGTCGCAGAACCAGGCGGCGATCGAGGCCGACCTGGCCAGCGTGGTCGCCGCGGGCGTCGAGCTCGACGACGCGGCGCTGACGGCGCTGTGCGAGCGTGCGATCCGCAACTACGACCCGTGCATCTCGTGCGCCACGCACTTCCTGACCCTGACGGTCACCAGGCGGTGACCGCGGCGGTTGTCATCGGTCTGGGCAACACGTTTCGCCGCGACGACGGCGTCGGACCCGCGGTCGTGGCCGCCGTGGACGCCATGCGGCTGCCCGGCGTGCGGGTGGCGTGCGCCGCCGAGATGACCGTCCTTCTGGACGCGTGGGACTCGGCCGCCCTGGCCGTCGTCGTCGACGCCGCCGTCGGTGCGACGCCGGGATCGGTGCGGCGCTGTGAACTCGCCGAACTGGGCGGGGAAACCCCGGTCAGCTCACACGGATTCAGCCTCACCCAGACCTACGAACTGGCCCACGCCCTCGGCCGGGCGCCGGTACGCCTGGTGGTTGTCAGCGTCGGCGTCGCCGACACCGGTCACGGGGCGGGGCTGAGCCCGGCGGTGGAGGCCGCCCTACCGGAGGCCGCCCGCGTCGTGCGGCGGGCCATCGAGCAGGCCGAGGAAACCGGCCACCAGCAGCCGTAACCGGCGGGCCCCGTCGGCGGCCAACTCGGCCGTGCGCGCCGTCAACTCGTCGGCGTCCATGCCCAGCGCGGTGATGTCGCCGCCGTGGTCCTCGTCGATCCACTGCTGCACGAGCGCGGTGTCCACCTCGGGGTGGAACTGCAGACCGAGGGCCCGGCCCCGCACGAAAGCCTGTGTGGCACGCGCATTTCGGGCCACCTCGACCGCTCCGGGCGGTGGGGTGAGCCGGTCGAAATGCCACTGGAACCACGGCCCGGGCGGCACCAGAGCGGGGTCGTCGCTGTGGACGTCATACCAGCCGACCTCAGGCTCGGGGGAGCGGGCGACCGTTCCGCCGAGGGCCTGGGCCAGCAACTGCCCCCCGAAGCACACGCCGAGGACGCCCACTCCGGCGTCCAGCGCCCGGCGCACCATCGCCGACTCGTCGGCGATCCACGGGACCCCCTCGTCATAGGCGGCCCAGCGGGCGCCCAGCGGCACGATCACGTCGTAGTCGAGCGGGTCCGGGAAGGTCACGTCGAGCACCGGGTCATCGGGCCGCGCGGGCGGCACCACGCTGAAAGTGCTGACGTCAAAACCTGATTCGGTGAACATCTCGCCGAGCAGCCCCTCCGGGGCGGTGGGGTCGTTGTACAGGAACAGGACCTGACGGGGCACGCGTACACGCTACGGCAGCCGCCGGCCGGCGGGTGCCGAAGGTTGCTGCTGCCACGTCACGTCGCCCCAGCGCAGCAGGGGTTCGGTATGCCGGACTGGACATACGAATCGAATTTCCGGAACACTGCTGAGTATGGGAGTGTCCATGACGGTCTGGGTCATCACGTGCGCGGTCATCCTCGGCTTGTTCGTCTTCGATTTCTTCGCCCACGTGCGCGTCCCGCATGAACCGTCCTTCCGCGAGTCGGCCCTCTGGTCGGCGGTTTACGTCGGTCTCGCGGTGCTGTTCGGGTTCTTCATCTGGTGGCAGTGGGGTGGTGAGCGCGGCGGCGAATACTTCGCCGGCTACGTCACCGAGAAGGCGCTGTCGGTGGACAACCTGTTCGTGTTCACCGTCATCATGGCCTCGTTCGCGGTGCCCCGGATCTACCAGCAGAAGCTGCTGCTGATGGGAATCGTGATGGCACTGGTGATGCGGGCGGGCTTCATCGCCGTCGGCGCCGCCGCCATCAACGCCTTCAGCTGGGTCTTCTACCTCTTCGGTGTCTTCCTGATCTACACCGCGCTCAAGCTCGCGCGGGAGAGCGGCCACGAGGCCGACGCGGAGGTCGAACGCGAAAGCCGTCTGGTGTGGCTGGTGCGCCGCTTCGTGCCGACCACCGACGACTACGACGGCGACAGGTTCCTCACCCGGATCGGCGGGCTTCCGTCATCTCAGCCGGGGGCCGGCCAGTGGGCCATCACCCCGATGATGCTGGCCCTGGTGGCGATCGGCTTCACCGACCTGCTCTTCGCGCTGGACTCGATTCCGGCCATCTACGGCCTGACCGAGGAGCCCTATATCGTGTTCACCGCCAACGCTTTTGCGTTGATGGGGCTACGGCAGCTGTACTTCCTCATCGGCGGGCTGCTCGATCGGCTCATCTACCTCTCGGTGGGCCTGTCGATCATCCTGGGCTTCATCGGCGTGAAGCTGATCCTGCACGCGCTGCACAAGAACACGCTGCCCTTCATCAACGACGGCGAGCACGTCGACGTGCCGGAGATCTCGACGGGGATGTCCATCGGCGTCATCGCGGTGGTCCTGCTGATCACCACGGTCGCCAGCCTCATCCGCACGCGGGGGCGGAAGGAAGCCGCCGCCGGGTCAAGTGGTTAGTCCGCCGCCTCGACGTCGACGATCTGGTCCAGTCCACTGATGGTCAGCCCCCGGATGAGGAGGGACGGGACACGAACCGTGCCGATCCCCTCGGCGTGCGCGAACAGGACGTTGATCGCCGCAGAGTCGAGGTAGTCAACGCCGCGCAGATCCAGCGTGGTGTTCCGTCCGGGAGCGGCCTTGGCGACGGCGTCGCGGATCGCATCCTCGAAGCGGCCGACCGTGCTGAGGTCGAGCTCGCCGGCAACCGTCACTTCTATTTCGCCGTCGCCGACGGCCCGGCTGGTGACCTTCAGCGCCGCGCTCATCCGGCGAGGCTAACCGACATCGACACGCTCGTACCGTTTTCCCCGGGTTTGACGGCGACGTCGTCCATCAGCGCCCGCATCAGCATGATGCCCCGGCCGCGATGGCTGTTGGCCACCGGATCAGGGGGCTTCCACCGTCCGGTGTCGGTGACGGACAACCGCAACTCGGTGCCCGCGGCGTCGGCACGCAGGGTGATCGCGCTGCCCAGTCCGTCGCGCCCGCCGTGCTCGACGGCGTTTCCGACCGCCTCGCCGGCGGCCAGCAGCACGTCGTAGGACAGTTGTGCCTCCACCCCTGCCTGCGCCAGCCACCCCCGCAGGACCGCACGGGCGGGCGCGATCTCCTCGGGCCGGGCCGGGAAGCTCAGCTCCAGCGGGGCGGTCCGCCGGTAGAGCAGGATCGCCACGTCGTCGAGGTAACCGCCGTCGGGAGCCATCGCATCCATCAGGCGATCGGCCAGGGCCACCAGGCCGAGATCCCTTTGGCGGGAGAGCAGTTCGGTCACATGGGAGATCCCGGCATCCACCGACACCTGACGCCGCTCGATCAGGCCGTCGGTGTAGAGCAGGGCCGTGGCGCCGTCGGGCACCGTGAATGTCGCGACCGGACGGCACACGTCCCTGCGGACGCCCAACGGCAGGGAACGCGCGTCGTCGAGCAGGACGGTCGTTCCGTCCGCGGTCACCACCACCGGCGGCGGGTGCCCGGCGATCGAATACGTCATCTCGCCGGTGCGGGTGTCGACGATGGCGGCGTACGCGGTGGTCGTGCGGGCTCCGTCGAGTCCGGCGGCGAAGCGGTCGAGACCGGCCAGCGTGTCGGCGGGATCGAGACGCTGCAGAAGCAGGGCGCGACAGGCGCTTCGCAGCTGTCCCATCACCGTCGCGGCCCGAAGTCCGTGGCCCACACAGTCACCCACCACCATCGCGATGCGGCCGTCGCCGAGGTCCGCCACGTCGTACCAGTCGCCGCCGACCTCCAGCGGCCGGGTGGCCGGCTGGTAGCGCGCCTGGAATCCGAAGGGCAGCGCCGCCGGGCCGAGGATGGCGTGTTGGAGTGCCAGGGCGGTCTCGCGCTGCTGGTCGGTCTGATGCACGCGCTGAATGCCCTGGGCGAGCCGGCTGGTCAGCAGTGTCAGCAGGGTCTGTTCCTCGGGGGTCAGCACCCGCATCCCGGCCAGTTCGAGCCAGATCACCAGCACGCCCTCGGGGTGCTGCAGGGCGATCCCCGCTCCGCCGGGCGTCGAGGCCTCCGGCACCAGCATGTCGGAGTTCCCGGCCAACTCGGCCAGGCGCCGCCGGGTGGCCTCGGGAACGTCGGCCCACGTCGTCTCGTGGCCGACGGTGACGATGTCCGGGTCGCCGCCGACGGCGGGAAAAGTGGCCGCCAGCACCTGGTGCGCGTCGAACAGTCCGTGCAGCTGCCGGACGGCGGCACTCAGGGTCTCGGGCAGGTTATTGGCTTGCGCCAGTTGGTCGTTGAGCTCGGACAGGGCTGTCTGGCGCCGGAGCCGATGGTGCTCCTCGGTCACGTCGCGGAAGGTGCCGACCATGACGCGCCGACCGGTCAGCGGATCCTCGGCATGGCCGAGGCTGATGTCCACCCATACCTGGTGGCCGTCGCGGTGGTTCATCGCGAAGGTCAGGTCGCCCGGCTTCTGCTCCTTCTGTTGCAGGGCGGCGTCGTAGACCCGGATGGCGCGCTCGTGCTCTTCGGGCTGCGTCTCGGGGTCGGGCCACCACGGGAACGGCGGCCGGTAGGGCAGGCCCTCCGGGCCGTATCCGACGATTCCGGAGAAGGCGGCGTTGATCTCCACCACGTCGCCGTCCTGGTCGCAGACGAAGAACGCCTCCTGCAGCGAATGCACCAGTGCCGAACGCCAGGTAGCATGCCGGTTGCGTTGCCGGGCCAGTGCGATGTTGGTCTCCACCCGAGCCAGCAGTTCGCCGGAACTGAACGGCTTCACCAGATAGTCGTCGGCCCCGGCGTGCAGACCCTCGATCGAGGCCTCCTGGCCGGCCCGCGCCGAGAGCAGCACCACCGGCACCAGCGCGGTCCTTACGTCGTCCCGCAGTGCGGAGACGAGTGTCAGCCCGTCGATGTGGGGCATCATCACATCGCTGATCACCAGGTCGGGGATCTTCGCGCGGATCGCGTCCAGGGCCCGGCGGCCGTCGGACACCGCGACGGCGTGGTAGCCGGCTCCCCGCAGCAGCCGCACCAGGTATTCGCGCATGTCGGCGTTGTCGTCGGCGATCAGCACGGTCGCCGGGCGCGGGGATCCCGCCGGGCCGGCCCGGGCCGAGTCGGGGCCGGACAGCGGTGGCCGGCCTGCGACCTCGCCGGACGTCCAGCGGAGGGCTTCGGTGACGTAGGGCTCGGCGGAGGTGGCCGGTGAGGGCGCGCCGCCGCCGTGCGTGACGACGGCGCCGGGCGGCAGTCGGTCGTCGCCCAGGGGCAGCCGGATGGTGAACGTCGTGCCGGCGCCTTCGGTGCTGTCGGCGGTGATGGTGCCGCCGTGCAGGCCGACGAGCTCCTTCACCAGCGCCAGGCCGATCCCGCTGCCCTCGGTGGAGCGGGCGGCGCTGGTCTGAATGCGGTGGAAGCGCTCGAATAGCCGCGCCATCTCGGACTGCGGAATACCGATGCCGGTGTCGCTGACGGTGATGACGGCGCTGTCGCCGTGCGCGCGGACGGACACCCGGATCGAGCCCCGCACCGTGAACTTCAGCGCGTTGGACAGCAGGTTGAAGATCACCTTCTCCCACATGTCGCGGTCGATGTAGGCCGGAGTCTGCAGCGGCGGGCAGTCCACCTCGAGTTCCAGGCCGGCCCGTTCGGCGGCTGAGCGGAACACGCTGGCCAGTTCGGCGGTCACCCCGGCGACGTCGACCGCTTCGTACCGGGTCTGCATCCGGCCCGCCTCGATGCGGGAGAAGTCGAGCAGGTTGTTGACCAGCTTGGCCAGCCGCAATCCGTTGCGATTGATCACGTCGAGCTCTTCGCGGGTCTGCTCGTCGAATACGTCTGTGCGGCTGCGCAATTCGGCCACAGGGCCCAGGATCAGCGTCAGCGGCGTGCGCAGTTCGTGGCTGATGTTGGAGAAGAACATCGTCTTCGCCCGGTCCAGTTCGGCCAGTTCCTCGGCACGTTGCTGCTGGGCGGTGTAGCTGCGCGCGCTGGCGATACCGCCGGCGATGTGAGCCGCGACGAGCCGCAGGAAGCCGCGGTAGCCGTCGTCGAGGGGACGGTACCGGTTCAGCCCGGCGACCAGGAATCCGATCGGGGCGCCGCCCTGGGCGACCAGCGGGGTGATCTTCGCCTGCCGGGGAGGTTCGGGCCACGCCCCGCCGGGCAGCTCGCCGTACCGCTCGGCGTCCAGATCCACCGTGATGCGGCGGCCGCGCGCCGCCGCCTCGAGGGGCCAGAGTGCCGTGCCGTCGGCGGGGAGGTGGCTGGGCGCCGCCGGGTGCCCGTCGGGCAGACCGCTGGTCGCGGCCAGCCGCGCCCCGCCGGAGGGCTCAAGCAGGTAGGTCAGCGTGAACGGCAGGTCTTTGGGGTTGCGCGCCAGCTGCCGGGCGGCGAAGGACAGCATCTCGGATTCGGTTCGGACCACGGTGGGATCCGAGCCGAGGTCGCGCAGGGTGGCCATCCGTCGTTCGCCGATCACCCGGGCGGTGTCCTCGCTGACCACGCAGAGCATGCCGACCACCGCGTCGCGTTCGTCGCGCAGGGGACTGTAGGAGAAGGTGTGGTAGGTCTCCTCGGTGTAGCCGGACCGCTCGAGGAAGAGCAGCAGGCCCTCGTCCCAGGTCGCCGCGCCGGTGCGCAGGACGTGCTCGATTCGGGGGCCCGACGTCTGGCCAGATCTCCTCCCACACCTGGCTGGCCGGCCGCCCCAGCGCCCACGGATACTTGCGCCCCAACGTGTCCCGGCGATAGGCGTCGTTGCAGAAGAACGTCAACTCCGGACCCCAGGCCATCCACATGGCGAACCGGGACGACAACAACGTGTTGACGGTGGTGCGCAGGCTCTGTGGCCAGCCGGCCGGGACACCCAGTGGCGTCGAGGCCCAATCCACCGCCGCGAGATCGGCGCCGACCTCGACGGTGGTCGCGAAAATCGCCGTGGCCGCAGCAGATTCCGGTGCTTGACCCACCCGCGCCCCCTCCAGAATGAGACACACGGAATGCGTGCCGACCACTCTAGGCCCGGCTGGGCTGGAGCCAGAGAGTGTCCGAGGGGGGACTTGAACCCCCACGCCCGTTAATAGGGCACTAGCACCTCAAGCTAGCGCGTCTGCCATTCCGCCACTCGGACCGGGCTGCCTATGCTGCCAGGGCAGCGTTGGGCAGCTAAGGCTATCGGATCACGGTGCGCGGCCCAAACCCGGACCTGTCACGCGCTGGGCAGCCGGTCGCCGATCCGGCGGGCGATCGCCGCTGCGGCCGTCGTCGGGCCGTCGAGGCTGCACGCCTCCACGTCGACACCCACGTTGGCGTGCACCGTCACGGCCCGCTGGCAGAACCAGTGCTGGGGACTGCGCTGCTCCCGGGACACCGTGAGGACGTCGCGTTCGGTGCCGGCCGGGCCGACGGTCCACAGCTGGTCGGGCATCGGCTGCTGGGTGTAGCGCAGTTCCCGGTCGGCGCATCCGGCCCAGCCCTGCCGTTGCGCGGCGAGGAAGCCGGAGGCGGCCGCGGCGTCGCGGAAGAGCGCCACCGCCTGGGTCGCGAAATGCCGCCACTTCGGCGCGGTGGGCGGTTCGCGCAGCACCTGGCCGCGCAGGGACGTCCAGTCCGCACCGGAGTAGACGCCCTTCTGAGCGGCCCCCGCGACGGCCAGGCAACCTTTCTGGTCGGCGCCCTGGAAGTGCGCCGCATCGTTCCATGGGCCCGGGGTCTCGCCGGTGATCACCAGTTCGCCGCTGCCCAGGGCATCCGCGACGTCCGCTGCGGACAACAGCAGGCTGGGCAGGGTCTCCGCGGTGGTGGGGGGAATCGGCGGTGCCGGCATCGCGCTGCCCGCCGTGGTGGAGCCACACCCGCTGACCGCCAGGCAGAGTACGGCCGCCACGACGGGTAGCCGGGTGCTCATCGCTAAATTAGAAGCCGATGTTGCGCGTGTTGTAAATGAGCATTTTGTTAAGAATGTGGTAGAGGGGTGCCGAATCCGGCTGGCGGACGGCCCAGTGGTCGGACCCAGTGGTAGGAAAGGAGCGTGACGGTTCCCCCCGACGCGGTGACCGACGAGGTGGTGGAGCTCGTCAGCGCGCTGATCCGCTTCGACACCTCCAACACCGGCGAACCGGCCACCACCAAGGGTGAAGCGGAGTGCGCCCTCTGGGTGGCCGAGCGGCTCGCCGAGGTGGGCTTCCAGACCGAGTACATCGAGTCCGGGGCGCCGGGCCGCGGCAACGTCTTCGCGCGGCTGCCCGGCTCCGATCCCGCCCGCGGTGCCCTTCTCATCCACGGCCATCTCGACGTGGTGCCGGCCGAGGCGGCGGACTGGAGTGTGCACCCGTTCTCCGGGGCTGTGTCCGACGGCTACGTCTGGGGCCGCGGCGCGGTGGACATGAAGGACATGTGCGGCATGATGCTGGCCGTCGCCCGGCACTTCAAGCGTGCGGGCATCGTCCCGCCCCGGGATCTGGTGTTCGCGTTCGTCGCCGACGAGGAACACGGCGGCAAATATGGGGCCCAGTGGCTGGTCGACCACCGGCCCGACCTGTTCGCCGGCGTCAGCGAGGCGGTCGGCGAGGTGGGCGGATTCTCGATCACGCTGCCGCGCCGCGACGGCGGCGAACGGCGGCTGTACCTCATCGAGACAGCCGAGAAGGGTCTGTTGTGGATGCGGCTGACGGCCCGCGGTCGGGCCGGGCACGGCTCGATGGTGCACGACGACAACGCGGTCACCACCATCGCCCGGGCGGTGACACGCCTTGGGAGCCACGAGTTTCCGCTGATCCTCAGCGACGCGGTCGCCGAGTTCCTGTCCGCTGTCGCCGAGGAGACCGGCCTGAGCTTCGATCCCGACGACGTCGAGGCCACGGTCGCCAAACTGGGCCCGGTGGCCCGCATGCTCGGCGCCACGCTGCGCGACACCGCCAACCCGACCATGCTCAGGGCCGGCTACAAGGCCAACGTCATCCCGGCGACCGCCGAGGCCGTGGTCGACTGCCGGGTGCTGCCGGGCCGGCAGGCCGCGTTCGAGCGTGAGGTCGACGAACTCATCGGCCCCGACGTGACCCGCGAGTGGATCTCCGAACTGCCGTCCTACGAGACGACGTTCGACGGGCGCCTGGTCGACGCGATGAACGACGCGGTGCTCGCCCTCGACCCGGAGGCGCGCACCGTGCCCTACATGCTCTCCGGTGGGACCGACGCGAAAGCCTTTGCGCGCCTGGGGATCCGGTGCTTCGGATTCGCCCCGCTGCGGCTACCGCCGGATCTGGACTTCTCGGCACTTTTCCACGGTGTCGACGAGCGGGTGCCCGTCGACGCGCTGCAGTTCGGCGCGCGGGTGCTCGAGCACTTCCTCAAGAACTGCTGACACCGCCAGACCAGACGAGCACAGGAGGATTCGCGATGGCCTTTGACTACAACCCCTACGACTTTCTGCCCGAGCTGCCCCGCTTCACGCTGACCAGCGCCGACATCCGCGACGGCCAGCCGCTCAAGCGGGAGCAGGTCAGCGGGATCATGGGCGCCGGGGGAGAGGACGTCTCGCCTCAGCTGAGTTGGTCGGGATTCCCGGCGGGGACCCGCAGCTTCGCGGTGACGATCTTCGACCCGGACGCCCCCACCGCGTCGGGCTTCTGGCACTGGGCGGTGGCGAATCTGCCGGCCACGGTGACCGAACTGCCCGCCGGCGTCGGGGACGGATCGCTGCTGCCCGGCGATGCCCTGACGCTGTGCAACGACGCCGGGATGCGCCGCTACGTCGGCGCGGCTCCGCCCGCCGGCCACGGCCATCACCGCTACTTCGTCGCCGTGCACGCCCTCGACGTCGACAAGCTGGACCTCACCGAGGACGCCAGCCCCGCCTACCTCGGGTTCAACCTGTTCATGCACGCGATCGCCCGCGCGGTCATCCACGGAACCTACGAGCAGACGTAGCAAGTCTCAGCCGTCACACCCGTCCCTACCGCTGGCGGTATGTGTATGTTGCCCGCCTCCGAGCGACAACGGAGCGTTGCGCCCGCCTGGGAGCGACAACCGCGTCGGGCGACAGGCCGCGCCACCACGACATCCGTTGCGCGACAGGCCGCGCCACCACGACATCCGTTGCGCGACAGCGTCGTTGCGGCCTCCCGGTGGGACGTTCCGTGCCCGCTCAATCAAGAAGGTCGTTGTCGCTGCAAGGTGGGCGCCGAGCCGATTTGTCGCGCCGAGGCGGGCACAAAGCATCACCCACTTCAGCCGGGGACTGCTGTGGCGGATGTGACTGAAGGCGGATGTGACTGAAGGCGGCTGCGTCTGAAGCCCGTCCGTCGGCCGCCGCCTCCCTCAGCCGACGTGGAAGTGGTCGTCCTCCGGCGCGCTGAGCATCGACACCAGCGTGGCGCGGTCATACGGCCACAGGTCGATGGTGTCGCCCTCGGTGAGGTACCACGAATTGCAGCCGGTGTTCCAGACCGTGGGGCCCATCGCGGCCTGGACGTCGTCGTTGAACCGGGTGGTCGCCTCCTCGGTGACCTCGACGGTCCGCAGTTTCCCGTCGCGGAATCGGTTGAGCCACTGGGCGATATAGCGGGCGGTCAACTCCGCGGAGAACTGCAGTGAGATCGAGCCGGTGGGGGAGTTGGGCCCCAGCACGGTGAACAGGTTGGGAAAGCCCGGGATCGCCGTCATCCGGTAGGCGCGGGGTCCCTTGTCCCACGCGTCGTCGATGCTGGTGCCGTCCCGGCCGATCACTCGCATGGGCCGCATGTAGTTGTGCGCGCGGAACCCGGTGGCCAGCACGATGACGTCGGTGTCACGGTGGGTGCCGTCGGCGGTGCGGATGCCGGTGGGCGTCACCTCGGCGATGGCGTCGCTGATCAATTCGGCATTGGGCGCCTGGATGGCCCGGTAGTAGGTGCCGGACACCACCTGCCGCTTGCACAGCGGCTGATAGTCGGGAGTGAGCGAGGCGCGCAACGCCGGGTCGCGCACCTGCGCCCGCAGCGACAGGCGGGCGTAGGCCTGAACCGCCCGCCGCCGCCAGGACG
This sequence comes from Mycobacterium sp., assembly GCA_046330855.1. Classification (GTDB taxonomy): domain Bacteria; phylum Actinomycetota; class Actinomycetes; order Mycobacteriales; family Mycobacteriaceae; genus Mycobacterium. The sequence goes on along the minus strand of JAXLRX010000004.1, from coordinate 47,807 downwards.
GCCGGGTGGTGATGTCGGCGAGGATCCCCGAGCCCCACTGCAGCATCCCGTACATCGAATGGTGCAGTGCCGGAAAGCGTTTCAGCACCGAGGCCACACCGGGCAGTTGGCGCAGCGACATCGGCGCCCACAGGATCCATTGCGGGCTGCGGACGTAGTGCTGCACAGCCGACGCCTCCCGTTGCAGCGCCGAGACGACCTGCACGCCGGTCGACCCGGTGCCGAGGACGGCGATTCGCTTGCCGGCGGTGTCCAGGTCGTCGTCCCAGCGGGCGGTGTGCACGACAGCGCCGCCGAAGTCCGCCAGCCCCGCAATCTCGGGGATGAACGGGTGGTGCAGCACCCCGGTCGCGCAGAGGACGAAGTCGGCGTGCAGCTCCTCGCCGGCCGCGGTCCGCACGGTCCACTCCTGGCGGGCGTCGTCCCATCGCGCCTCGGTGACCTCGGTGTTCAGCCGGATCATCGGAGCCAGGCCGACGCGGTCGACGACGTCGCGGTGGTAGCGCTGGATTTCGCGGCCGTCGGCCCAGACGCGGCGCCAGTCCGCCTTCGGGGCGAACCCGAACTGATAGAGCTGCGAAGGCACGTCGCAGGCCAGGCCGGGGTAGTGGTTCCAGTGCCAGACGCCGCCGACGTCGGATCCCTTCTCCAGCACCGTGATGTCGGTGAACCCCGACTCGCGCAGCACGTAGGCGGTGGTGATGCCGGCGACGCCCGCGCCGATCACCACAACCCGAGGCTCCCGCGTCACCGTCCGGCCCCGGTGGTCTCGTCGGCGCCCGGACGATGGTCCTGCGCCTGCCGGCTGATCCGGTCGAGATAGGCCCCGCGCGCCGCGGTATCGATCGACGTCAGCGCGCGCCGGTCGTCGATCAGCCTCCGGGCCGCGTTCTGCAGCCGTTCCGGGACGAACGTTCTCGCGTCCCAAGCCGGTGCCACCCATCTGGGTACCGACCGGCGTGCCGACCGGGAGCCCACGACATCGAGAATCGCCGCCGCGACATCCTGTGGGTCGACGGTCGGCATCCCGCCGCCCAACCGCGCGCCCGACGTCAGTTCGGTGCGCACCGCCGAGGGCAGCACCGCCGACACCGCGACACCGGTGCCCGCATACTCCTGCCGCGCGGCCAGCGATGCTCCGAGCGCCGCGAACTTGCTGGCGTTGTAGGTGACCATGCCCGGGATCGGGATCATGCCCGCCATCGAGGCCACGTTGATGATGTGGCCGCGTCCCCGCTCGACCATCTCGCCGATCACCGCCTGCATACCGTTGAGCACCCCGCGGACATTCACGTCGAGAATGAGGTCGCGGATCTGCTCCGTCTCGGATTCCAAGGCGCCCAGCGGCATCACCCCGGCGTTGTTGACCAGGATGTCGGGTGCGGCGTCCTCAGCGGTCATCCGCTGCACGACGCCGCGCCACGATGCCATCGACGTCACGTCCAGGTGCGCGCCGCGCACACCGAGGCGCTCGGCGGTGCGCAGGCACTCGTCCTCGTCGACGTCGCCGATCCACACCCGCGCCCCGCGCCGGGCGAACATCTCCGCCGTCGCGGCGCCGATTCCGCGTGCGCCGCCGGTGATCAGCACCCGCGCACCGCTCACGGACGGCTCCGGCCTGTTCCGCCTCATCGGTGTGCCGACCCCACCGCGGCGGTGAGGCTCGAGAAGCCTCCCGCGTGCAGGCGTGCGGCGATGCCGTCGTGAATGTGCTTGGCCCACATGCCACCTCCGTAGACGAACCCGGTGTAGCCCTGCAGCAGCGAGGCCCCCGCGGTGATCCGCTCCCAGGCGTCCTCGGGGGTCTCGATGCCGCCCACGCCGATCAGCACCAGCCGGTCACCCACCCGGGCGTAGAGCCGGCGCAGCACCTCCAGCGCCCGCCGCGCCACCGGCGGCCCGGAGACCCCGCCGGGCCCGAGGTCCTCGACATGCGGGGTGCGCAGCCCGGCACGCGACACCGTGGTGTTGGTGGCGACGATGCCGGCCAGGCCGAGTTCCACCGCCAGGTCCGCGACGGCGTCGACGTCCTCGTCGGACAGGTCCGGGGCGATCTTCACCAGCACCGGGGTGGACGTCTCGGCCAGCACCGCGGTCAGGATCGGGCGCAGCGATTCGACGGCCTGCAGGTCGCGCAGGCCGGGGGTGTTGGGGGAGCTGACGTTGACCACCAGGTAGGCGGCCAGCGGACCGAGCAGCCGGGCGCTGGATGCGTAGTCCTCGGCGGCCTGCTCCGGCGGGGTGACCTTGGACTTGCCGATATTCACCCCGATCGGGACATCCGGTGTGTGACGGGCCAGCCGCAGCGCCAGCTGTCCGGCGCCGGCATTGTTGAAACCCATCCGGTTGAGCAGACCGCGGTCCTCGGCGAGCCGGAAGAGCCGCGGCTCGGGATTGCCCGGCTGCGGCTGGGCGGTGACCGTCCCGACCTCCGCGTAGCCGAATCCCATTGCGCCCCAGGTGTTCAGGCCCAGGCCGTCCTTGTCGAAACCCGCGGCCAGCCCCATCGGCCCGGGAAATCGCATGCCGAACACCGTGCTGGCCAGGATCGGATCGTGCGGCGCCAGGGCCATGCGGCCCACGCGGCGCGCGGGCTCGGTGGCGGTGGCGCCGCGCAACGCGCCGAACACCAGCCTGTGGATGCGTTCCGGCGGCGCCTGGAACAGGAAGCGCCGCACCGCGTCGTAGATCACGGCCCCGGCTGGTCGATAGGCAGCAGTCTGATCCCCGGGTCGCTGCGCTCCTGGCCCCCGGGATGCGACTTCCGCCGCCGCAGCAGCACCCGCCGGCTGCCGTCGGTGTAGAGCCGCACCCGGGTCAATTCCCAGCCCCGGTACTCGGCCTCGATCGCTAGCCGGATCGAGGCACTCAGCCGCGTCACCTCCGGCGGAAGGCGAAGCGGGATCCACTCGTAGTCGTCGGAAAGCCCGGCCTCCCAGGCGGCGGGCATCCGGCCGCGGTGGGACGCACTCACCGTGAACCGCCCGCGTCACGGATCACCTGCACACCGCCGCCGGTACCCGACACCACGTACAGGGTGCCGGTGGTGTCGTCGAATGCCAGCGCGTTCGGTTGCTGCACGGTCGGATAGCGCACCTTCTCCACGGGGATACCAGTGGCCAGATCGTAGCCAACCACGGTGTTGGTTTCGGTCAGCGAAACCCACACCAGGGTCTTGGATCCGGCCACCCCGTAGGGGGCGCCCCCCACCGGATAGGCCTGCCGTTCCATCAGCGGGTCGACGCCGAACACCAGGAGCTGCCCGCCGCGGGTGTCGGTCACCAGCACCCGCCCCATCGGATCGGCGGCGATCGTGGTGGCGCCCAGCCCGGCGCGCAGCGCCAGCGCGGGGGAGCCGTCGGGGTGGAGTTCGGTCACCGAGGTCTGCGCCCGATCCAGGACGACGGCCGTATTGCCCAGCGCGACAATGGCATCCACCCGGGCGAAGAGGTCGGCCGTGCCCGCCACCCGGTTGTCCTGCCCCAGTGTGAGGGCCGACCCGTCGGCGCTGCCGAGCACGATCCTGCCGTCCGCGCGGCGGGCGATCGCGGTGAAGTCGGTGTTCTGCTGTCCCTCGACGGCCGTCCTCGCCGACTTCCCGGCGGCCAAGTCGACGGTGAAGAAACCACCTCGGGTGGCCGCGTAGAAGGTGCCGTCATCGCCGTCGGCGACAGCCGTCGCCGGCCCCGGCAGGGCCACCGTCCGCGGCGCGCCGTTCTTCGGGAACACCGTGAGCGTCGCCGCCGTGGCCGCGGGCGTGAACACCACCAGTGAGCCGCTGGCAGCGTCGATCGAGGCGGATTGCGGACTGCCGGCCAGCGGCAGCACCCGCCCCGCCGGGGCGGTCGCCGCGGGAGGTGACACCGCCGGCCGGGCCGGTTCGATGGTGGGCGGGGCGGTGCTGATCGGGTTCTTGTCGCACCCGCCGACAGCCAGTGACACCGCCGCCATCGCCGTCACCATCACGATGCTGCGCCTGACGACGCCGTTTCCGCGCTCTGGCAACGGGTGGCCCCCGGAATGTGTCGGTAGAGAGAGTCAGCGGGAAGTCTAAGTCTTCGGGAAAACCGGCCGATCAACCCGCCAGCCACCGTAACCACGGTTATGGTTAAGGCATGACGCTGGCCGCCGCCCCTCTGTCGAGCGGCGCCGAGTTCGTCGTCGAGGACCTCACCACGGGTCTCTTCGCGAGCGGCTTCGGCCGCCTGGGCGACGGCCGCAGCTTCTCCTTCCACGTCCACCGCGGCCAGCTGGTGGTGGAGGTCTACCGGCCCCGGCTGGCCGCCCTGGTGCCGCTGCCCGAGGACGTTATCGCTCGCTCCGAGCGCAACCTGTTCGACCTGGACGTCGACGACGCCCGCAGCCTCTGCGCCGCCGTCCGCGATTCCGTCGCGACCGCCACGCCGCTGCGCTGAGCGGCACGCCTTCGACTGCCAGGCTCACGGCCGCGGCCGCACGGTACGGTCAGCCCCGTGAATGTGACGCCCATGTCGTGGCTGCAGGTGATCGTGCTCTCCGTCGTCCAAGGATTGACCGAGTTCCTGCCGATCTCCTCATCGGCCCATCTGGCCATCGTGTCCCGGGTGTTCTTCTCCGGCGACGCGGGCGCGTCCTACACCGCGGTCTCCCAACTCGGCACCGAATTGGCCGTGCTGGTCTACTTCGGGCGCGACATCATCCGCATCCTGAAAGCGTGGTTCGACGGTCTGCTGGTGCGCGCGCACCGCAACAACCCCGACTACCGGTTGGGCTGGTACGTCATCATCGGTTCGATCCCGATCGCGGTGCTGGGTTATGCGTTCAAACACGCGATCCGGTCCGACGTCCGCAACCTGTGGGTGATCGCCACCGCGATGCTGGTGTTCTCCGCCGTCATCGCCGCGGCCGAGTATTTCAGCCGCCAGGATCGCCACATCGACCAATTGACCTGGAAGGACAGCATTTTCGTCGGTGTCGCCCAGTGCCTGGCGCTGATTCCGGGCGTTTCCCGGTCCGGGGCAACCATCAGCGCGGGCCTGGTCCGCGGACTGGACCGGCCGCTGTCCGCGCGATTCGGCTTCCTGCTGGCGATCCCGGCGGTCTTCGCCTCCGGACTGTTCTCGCTGCCCGACGCCTTCCATCCCGAGACCGAGGGGATGAGCGCCACCGGCCTGCAGCTGGCGGTGTCGGTGGTCATCGCGTTCGTGATCGGGTATGCCGCGGTGGCATGGCTGCTGCGTTTCCTCACCCACCACGCGATGTACTGGTTCGTCGGCTACCGCGTGCTGCTGTCGCTGACCGTGATGGCGCTGCTGGCCACCGGCGTGGTCGCGGCCACCTGAGTGGAAAGCTCCGGTAGGTGACCGTCATCCTGTTGCGCCACGGCCGCTCGACGTCCAACACCGCGCACACCCTGGCCGGCCGCACCGAAGGCGTCGAACTCGACGAGAAGGGCGCCGCCCAGGCCGCCGCCCTCGTCGAGCGGCTCGACGGTCTGCCCATCACGGCGCTGGTGCGCTCCCCTCTGCTGCGCTGCCGGCTCACCCTGGAGCCGCTGGCAGCCGCGCTGGGCCTCGACCCGGTCGTCGACGAGCGGCTCGCCGAGGTCGACTACGGGCAGTGGACCGGCCGCAAACTGAGCGAACTCGTCACCGAGCCGCTGTGGTCGGTGGTTCAGCAGCAGCCCAGCGCCGCGATCTTTCCCGACGGGGAGGGTTTGGCCGACGTGCAGTCCCGTGCGGTGGCGGCCGTCCGCGAGCACGACCGCCGGCTGGCCGCCGAGCACGGTGGCGACGCGCTGTGGGTGGCCTGCACCCACGGCGACGTGATCAAGGCCGTCGTCGCCGACGCACTCGGCAGCCACCTCGACAGCTTCCAGCGCATCGTCGCCGACCCGGCGTCGATGAGCGTGGTCCGCTACACCGACGCCCGGCCGTTCGTGCTGCACGTCAACCACACCGGCGCCCAACTCGCCTCGGCGCTGCGCGCACCCCGGCCCGGTCCGGACAGCACGCCGAGCGGTGACGCACTCGTCGGGGGATCGACCGATTGAATCGGCGGCTACCGCCGGCCCGACCCTTCGGGCTGTGCCCGGTATTTTGGATCTGACCATGGCACGCTCCATCCACGTCTTCCGCACACCCGACCGATTCGTCGCCGGGACCGTCGGCGAACCCGGGAACCGCACGTTCTATCTGCAGGCCGTGCACGACAAGCGGGTGGTCTCGGTGATGCTCGAGAAGCAACAGGTCGCGGTGCTCGCCGAGCGGATCGGCGTGCTGCTCAACGAGGTGCACCGGCGGTTCGGCACCCCGCTGCCGCCGGAAGCCGACGTGTCCGACCTCGGCCCGCTCATCACCCCGCTGGACGCGGAGTTCCGGGTGGGCACGATGGGGCTGGGCTGGGACGCCGAGGCGCAGAGTGTCGTCGTCGAACTGCTCGCGGTCAGCGACACCGAGTTCGACGCCTCGGTGATCCTCGACGACGCCGAGGAGGGACCCGACGCCGTGCGGGTGTTCCTGACCCCGGAATCGGCACAGGAGTTCGCCGCCCGCTCGCATCGCGTGATCTCCGCGGGCCGGCCGCCGTGCCCGCTCTGCGACGAACCGCTGGACCCCGCGGGTCATCTGTGCGTGCGCACCAACGGCTACCGGCGGGGTGCGTGGACCGGGGACGAGGACTACGCCGGGGACGATCTCGACTCGTGACAGAGGGCAAACCGTCCGGGGCCGACGAGCGCCACGACGTCCTGCTGCGCGGCGATCTGAAACCGGTGGGCCGCATCCGCTCGGCCAGCAACGCGACGTTCCTCTGTGAGGCCACGCTGGACGGCGCCACCGTTGCGTGCGTGTACAAGCCGGTGGCCGGGGAGCAGCCGCTGTGGGACTTCCCGGACGGAACCCTGGCCGGCCGGGAACTGGGCGCCTATCTCATCTCGGCCGCGCTCGGCTGGGATATCGTGCCGCACACCATCATTCGTGGCGGACCGGCCGGCGAGGGCATGGTCCAGCTGTGGGTGGAACAGCGCGACGAGCCCGAGGACGCCGGGCTGGTGGACCTGTGCCCGAGCGATTCCGTTCCCGCCGGATACATCTCGATCGTCACCGCCTACGACTATTCCGGCGGCGAGGTGACGCTGGTGCACGCCGACAACCCGCAGCTGCGCAGGATGGCGTTGTTCGACGTCGTCGTCAACAACGCCGACCGCAAGGGCGGGCACATCCTCGCCGGAACCGACGGCCGGGTCTACGGCGTCGACCACGGGGTCTCGCTGCATTGCCACGACAAACTGCGGACCGTGCTGTGGGGCTGGGCCGGTGATCCGATCGGCGACGAGGACCTCGCCGCCCTGACCGACCTCGACACCCGACTCGCCGGGAAACTGGGCACCCGGCTGCGCGAACACCTGACCGCCGCCGAACTGGCGGCGCTGCGCCAGCGCATCCGCGCTCTGCTCGACGACCCGGTGATGCCGTCGCCCAACGGCCGCCGGCCGTTGCCCTGGCCGGCGTTCTAGTCGGCCCACTCCTGAAGGGGCGGCGGGCCGACGACTCGGCTCCGCCGCCCCCGCAGCGCGGATTGCTTTGGTGCTCAGGTCGATTCGATGGTCGTCGGCCCGATGGAGGTGGCCGATCCGCTGCGGGTGACCTCGATTCGCCGGGCCTTGGCCCGCTCAGCTAACGGGATCGTCACCGTCAGCACGCCGTTCTCGTAGGTTGCGGCGATCTTGGTTGCATCCACTCCCTCGCCGAGGGAAAGCTGGCGGCGATAGGTGCCGAAGAACCGCTCGTTGGCCAGCCACTGCACCGAATCGCCAGAACGGGCGGAGCGGTGGGCGGTCAGTGTGAGGGTGCCGTTGTCCACGGTGACGTCCACCGACCCTGGATCCACACCGGGGAGATCCGCGGTCAGCACGTAGTGGTCGTCGATCTTGTAGAGGTCCATCGGCATGAACAGAGGGCTTCGATCGGTGCCGGAGTGGCTGGTAAGCAAGCCCCGGGTCATGGCATCAAGGTCACTGAAGGGATCAAAGCGGAGCACAGCAGTTCACCTCCTGATCTAGTCAAGGAGCCCGCCACCCCGGCGGGCAGCCTATTCACTGTGCACCGCAAATATTAGCACTCACGGTCGGGGAGTGCTAATAGCTGTCGGTTCATCGGGTCGGCGGCGGGTACGGCCCCTGAGCACTGCGGCCGCCCGGGCCTCGGTGGGCACTGCCCTAGTTGGCCGCCGTGCTGGGCTGCCAGTGCATGATCCCGCTGTCGGCCTCCAGCGACAGGTGCAACTTGCCGTCCTGGATCAAATACGAGCGCACCCGGCCCAAGGCCGCGGCCACCACGGTGTCGGACGAGGGCTGCGGGCAGAACATCCGGGTAAGCGCGATCGGTCCGAACGTCAGGCTGCCGGAGTCCGCGGCGGCGGCACTGAACTGCCAGGCCGAGGATCCGCGGTTGCAGTCCACCTGGAAGGCGGCGCGGCCGTCGTCGCCGAAGGTGACCGTGTACTTCGACGGATCGGCGATCGTGGTGTTCGGCTGCTCGTCTGGCGCCATCGAGTCGATGCCGATCAGCTGCCAGCTGGTGCCCGTCAGCGGATCGCTCGCCTTCGCTGAGCCGCAGCCCGACGCCGTGAGCGCCACCGCGGTCCCGGCGACCGCGAGAACGACGACCATCCGCATGGCGGCAAATCTACCTTCGGGGCGGTGCCGCGTGCTTTCTGCTGTCGGCAATACTGGCGGGGTGAGTCGCACCGACGCCGAACTGGCCGCCGATCTGGCCGAGGAGGCCGGGCGGCTGTTGCTGGCGGTGCGCGAGGAGATCGGCCACGACTTCCCGCCGGCCCTCGGCGACGCCGGCGACGTCCGTGCCAACGCGCTGCTGTTGCGGCGGCTGCGGGCCGAACGGCCCGGTGACGCCGTGCTCTCCGAGGAGGCGCACGACGACCTCAAGCGGCTGCATGCCGACCGGGTGTGGATCATCGACCCGCTGGACGGCACGCGCGAGTATTCGCTGCCGCACCGGGAGGACTGGGCCGTCCACGTGGCGCTTTGGCAGCGCACCGGAGCCGCTGGGTCGGCGACATCGGACACCGGAGCCGCTGGGTCGGCGACATCGGACACCGGAGCCGCTGGGTCGGCGACATCGGACACCGGAGCCGCTGGGTCGGCGACATCGGACACCGGAGCCGCTGGGTCGGCGACATCGGGCACCGGAGCCGCCGACGGCGCCATCACCGCCGCCGCGGTGGCGCTGCCCGCCCTGGGCGAGGTGCATCGCAGCGACACCGCGACCGGCCCGGCGCCGCGTCCGGCCGGGCCCATCCGGATCACCGCCAGTTCCAACCGGCCGCCGGCCGTGCTGTGGCTGCTGCGCGACCGACTCGACATCGAGTTCATCCGGATCGGCTCCGCCGGGGCGAAGGCCATGGCGGTGCTGCGCGGCGACGCCGACGCCTACATCCACGCCGGCGGGCAGTGGGAGTGGGACAACGCGGCCCCGGCCGGGGTGCTGCAAGCCGCCGGCTTCCACGCCACCCGGCTCGACGGCTCACCGCTGCGTTACAACCGGCCCGACCCGTACCTGCCCGACCTGTTGATGGCCCGCCCGGAGGTCGCCGACCTGATCCTCGACGCGATCTGGCAGGCGAGCTGATGCGGGCCTGGCCGACGGTCGAGATTCCCGCGCTGCCCGGCCGCGGGCCACAGCTGCGGCTCTACGACAGCGCCGACCGGCAGGTGCGGCCCACCGTGCCGGGGCCGACCGCCACCATGTACGTCTGTGGCATCACCCCGTACGACGCCACCCACCTGGGCCACGCGGCCACCTACCTGACCTTCGATCTGGTCTACCGGATGTGGGTGGACGGCGGTCACCGGGTGCACTACGTGCAGAACGTCACCGATGTCGACGACCCACTGTTCGAGCGCGCCGCCCGTGACGGAATCGACTGGCGTGATCTCGGGGCGCGGGAGACCCAGCTGTTCCGCGACGACATGACCGCACTGAGGGTGCTGCCGCCGCAGGACTACATCGGGGCCACCGAGGCGATCGACGAAGTGGTCGAGATGGTGGAGAAGCTGCTGGCCTCCGGCGCGGCCTACGTGGTGGACGACCCGGCGCATCCCGACGTCTACTTCCGGGCCGAGGCCGACGTCCAGTTCGGCTACGAGTCCAATTACGACCGCGAGACCATGCTGCGGCTGTTCGCCGAACGCGGGGGAGACCCGCAGCGCCCGGGCAAGGCCGACCCGCTGGACGCCCTGTTGTGGCGAGCGGAGCGTCCCGGCGAGCCGAGCTGGCCCTCCCCGTTCGGTCCGGGCCGGCCCGGCTGGCACGTCGAGTGTGCGGCAATCGCGTTGAGCCGCATCGGGTTCGGCTTCGACGTCCAGGGTGGCGGCAGTGATCTGATATTCCCGCATCACGAGTTCTCCGCGGCGCATGCCGAGTGCAGCACCGGGCAGCGCCGGTTCGCCCGGCACTACGTGCATGCCGGGATGATCGGGTGGGACGGTCACAAGATGTCCAAGAGTCGCGGGAACCTGGTGCTCGTCTCGACGCTGCGCGCCCAGGGCGTCGATCCCGCCGCGGTGAGGCTGGGCCTGCTGTCCGGGCACTACCGCAGTGACCGATTCTGGAGCGACGAGGTGCTGGCCGAGGCCACCGCCCGGCTGCAAAGATGGCGCAGCGCAGCCGCTTTGCCAGCCGGTCCCGACGCCGCCGATCTGATCGCGCGGTTGCGTCGATACCTGGCCGACGACCTCGACAGCCCGAAAGCGATCGCCGCCGTGGACGGTTGGGTCACCGATGCGCTGGAGTACGGCGGGCGGGACGCCGCGTCCCCGCGCCTGGTCGGCACAGCGGTCGATGCGCTGCTCGGCATCCCGCTCTGAGCGACTCGGCAACGATCCGTCCGATGGACTAGGTTGATGCCTCATGCGCAACCCGGTCGCGGTCGTCGTCGCACTGTTCATGCTGGTCTTGGCCGGCTGTAGCACCTCGAAACAGGGGTCCGAACGGCCTGAGTCGACGCCGTCCACCTCGGCGCAATCGACGCCCAGTGGTCCGCCCACCGCCGATCAGGCCCGCGCGATCGCCAAGGAGGCCTACATCTACGGCTTCCCGATGGTCGACAGCTACCGCATCCAGAACGCCTACTTCATCAATCCCAGCAGCCCGGAATACAAGGGTCCGTGGAACGAAGTCCACAGTGCGGCAAGGGTTTACACTCCTGCCGACACCGCCGTCCAGACGCCGAACTCCGACACCCCGTACTCGATGCTGGGCGCGGACCTGCGCCATGAGCCGCTGGTGCTGCTGGTGCCGCCGATCGACAAGGACCGCTACTACTCGCTGCAGTTCGTCGACGGCTACACCTACAACTTCGCCTACGTGGGCAGCCGCACCACCGGCAACGGCGGCGGTGCCTACCTGCTCGCCGGGCCGAACTGGAACGGCGAGAAGCCCCAGGGCATCGCCGAGGTCATCAAGGCCGACACCGACTTCGCCCTGGTGATCTACCGCACCCAGTTGTTCGGCCCCGACGACCTGGACAACGTCAAGAAGGTCCAGGCCGGTTACCAGGCCATGCCGCTGTCGACCTTCCTCAAGAAGACCCCGCCGGCGGAAGCGCCGGCGATGGAGTGGCCGACACCGCTGACCCCCGATGACCAGAAGACCTCGCTGAAGTTCTTCGAACTGCTGGACTTTCAGCTGAAATACGCCCCGACCATGGCCTCGGAGAAGGACATTCGCGCCCGGTTCGCCTCGATCGGCCTGACCGGCGACGGGACCTTCAACTCCGAGAAGCTCAGTCCGGAGATGCAGAAGGCGTTCTCCGAGGGGATGGCCGACGCCTGGGCCGAGTTCGCCACCTTCAAGAAGGACAAGATCGACACCGGCCAGCTCACAGCGGGTGATCTATTCGGGACCAGGGAACAGCTGAACGGCAATTACCTGTACCGGATGGCCGGTGCGGCGATCGGCATCTACGGCAATTCCAAGCAGGAGGCCATGTACCCGGTGCTGGCCACCGACTCCGAAGGCAAGCCGTTGAGCGGTGAGAACAAGTACACCCTCACCTTCCCGGCCGGCGGACTGCCGCCGGTGAACGCGTTCTGGTCGGTGACGATGTACAAGCTGCCGGAGAGCCTGCTGGTGGACAACCCGATCAACCGGTATCTGATCAACTCGCCGATGCTTCCGAACCTGACGAAGAACCCCGACGGCAGCCTGACGCTCTACATCCAGAACAGCCCGCCGGAATCCGACAGGCAGCCCAACTGGCTGCCCGCCCCGCCGGGACCGTTCACCATCTTCATGCGGCTGTACTGGCCGAAGGACGAGGCGCTCAACGGCACCTGGCAGGCGCCAAAGCTCGTGAAGGTCAGCTAGATCCCTCGGCGCGGGCAGTGTCTGGTTAGGGTCAATTCGTGTTCCCGATTATCGAAGATCGCCCCGGCGGCGATACGAGCTACTTCAACAACGTGCCGCAGGCGATCCTCGCCCAGGCGGAGTTGCCGGTCTTCAAGTTCGAACTGGAGAAGTCCGCGGGCAAGGAAGAGGATGGCTCCTACGGCAAGGAGGCCAACGTCTCCAATTTCCCGATCTCGACGGGTCTGGCCGGCGTTTCCATGAAGCTCCAGCCGGGGATAATGCGCGAACTGCACTGGCACGCAGATGCGGCCGAGTGGGCCTTCGTCGTCAGTGGCAGGGTGCGCACCACGCTGGTCGATCCGGCTGGGCATTCAGAGACCTCGGACTTCGCCCCTGGCGATGTGTGGTACTTCCCGCGCGGGCACGGCCACCAACTCGAGGCGCTGGGCAACGAGCCCTGCCACTTCATCCTCATCTTCGACAACGGCTACTTCAGTGAGTTCGGCACTTTCAGCATCACCGACTGGATGGCTCAGGTGCCCGTCGCGACCTTGGCGAAGAGCCTTCGGGTCGAGGAGGACGTGCTGCGGGGGTTACCCACCGGCGAGGTGTACTTCGCCAAAGGTCCGATACCGCCGGAACCGGCGGCTGCGGCGATGAGCGGTCCGAACACGACGACGCTGACCCACCGGTTCCCGCTCATGTCGCAGCAACCCACCGAGTTTCCCGGCGGCCGCGAATGGCTGGTGGACTCCTCGCGCTTCCCGATCTCGCGAACGATGACCGGCTTGGTATTCGAACTCGATGCAGGAGCCATCAGGACCCTGCACTGGCACCCCAATGCGTCGGAGTGGCAGTACGTCATCGGCGGTCAGTACCGCGTGACGTTGTTCGGGGCAAAGGGCCGCTACCGCGAGGAGGTCCTCAATCCCGGGGATGTCGGTTACATCCCGCAGGGCTACGGCCACTCGATCGAGAACATCGGATCCGAAACCGGCCGGATCCTGTTAGGGCTCAACTCCGGGACCTTCCAGAAGATCGACCTGGCAGAGTGGATCGCGGGGCAACCGGCGGACGTCCTCGAAACCAACCTCGGTCTTCCCGCCGATCAGATCGCCAAGCTGCCTCGGGAGGACATTTTCATCACCGACGGCGAAGACGAGCAGAACTAGCTTGGGCCGCTGTTCGCCGGGCCTGCACCATGGAGTAGCCGGCGAGATCGCTGCTCGTGCCGCGTCCGGCGGATACGGCCGGGCGAATGTGGACTACAGTTCCGCCGTGCCGTACGTGCCCACCTGGCTCACCAGGTAGCGCAGCTGGTCGGTCGAGGACCCGAAGGTCTGGTCGATGGCGGTCAGCCGGGCGGCGTAGTGCGCGATCGGGTACTCCGCGGTCACGCCGATGCCCCCGTGCAACTGGATCGACTCCTGGGCGACGTGCCGTCCCGAGCGGCCGATCTGCAGCTTGGCGCGGGCGCCGACCATCGGGTCGATCCGGCCGTCGGCCACCGACATGGCCAGGTAGTAGCTCATGCTGCGGGCAAGTTCCAGTGAGACGTACATGTCGGCCGCGCGCTGGGTCAGCGTCTGGAAGGTCTTGAGCGGAACGCCGAACTGCTTGCGGGTCTTGAGGTAATCCGTTGTCAGGCGCAGGGATTCGTCCATCGCGCCGACGGCTTCGGCGCACAGCGCCGACTGGAAGCTCAGCACCGCGGCGTCGATGGCCTGCGTCGCGTCCCCGCCCGAGCCGAGCGGCTGGGCCGGGGTGTTCTCCAGGACGACGTCCGCGCCGCGCTGGCCGTCGAAGGTCCGGTAGCCCTCGCGCTGCACGGCGGCCCCGTCGACGACGAACAGTCCGCTGCCGCCGCCGGGCAGGGCCGCGGTGACCAACAGGGTGCCCGCGCTGTCCCCGGCGATTACCGGATTCTTGCGCCCGGTGAGGGTCCAGCCCCCGCCCTGCTCGGTGGCGCGGGTCGCCAGCTCGGCATTGCCGCGGCGACCGGGCTCGGTGTGCGCGAACGCCAGCAGGCGCTCGCCGGCGGCCACCTCGTCGAGCAGCGAGCGCTGCTCGGCGGAGCCGTGCGCGGCGATGACCGCTCCGGGGATCAGCGCGGCCGCGGCGATCGGCTCCGGCGCCAGCCGCCGGCCCGCCTCCGTCATCACCACCAGAACCTCGATCGGACCGGAATCCTCGTCGAAACCCAGTCCCAGGATGCCGATCTCGGCGAGCTGCTTCCAGACGTCGGGGTTCCAGCCCGGCCCGGCGTCCAGGGGCGCGTCGACCACCCTGTTGCGCTCCTCGACGGTGCCGTAGCCGCGCAGCAGGACATCGCGGGTGGTGTCGGCGAGCAGTTGCTGTTCTTCGGTCAGATCAAAGTTCATGGCCGTCCCTGTTCACAGTCCGAGAATCGTCGAGGCGATGATGGTGCGCTGCACCTCGTTGCTGCCGCCGTAGATGGATGTCTTGCGGTAGTTGAGGTATCGCGGCGCCGCATGCTGCGCCCACTCCGGGGAGTCGACGGCGTCGGGCGCGTCGAAGGGCAGTCCGTCCGGTCCGGCCACCTCCACCATGAGTTCGGTCACCGCCTGCTGCAGCTGCGAACCGCGCAGCTTGAGGATGGACGACGCCGGGTTCGGCTTGCCGCCGCCCTCGTCGCCGCTGACCCGCAGCTGGGTGAGCTCCAGGGCGAGCAGCTCGTTCTCCACCTCGGCCACCCGCGCGGCGAACAGCGGATCCTCCAGCAGCGTGCCGGTTCCCAGTGGCGTCTTGGCCGCCCGCTCCTTGACCTCGGTGAGCCAGGCCTTGCTGGTGCCGACCCGGGCGATCCCGTTGCGCTCGTTGGAGAGCAGGAACTTCGCGTAGCTCCAGCCGGCGTTCTCCTCGCCGACGAGTTGGTCGGCCGGGACGCGGACGTCCTCGAACCAGACCTCGTTGACCTCGTAGCTGCCGTCGATCAGCTTGATCGGCCGCACAGTGATTCCGGGAGTGGACATTTCGACGAGGAGGAACGAGATTCCGGCCTGCTTCTTCGGTGCGTTCGGGTCGGTGCGGGCCAGCACGAAGATCCAGTCCGCGTACTGGCCGAGCGTGGTCCAGGTCTTCTGGCCGTTGATGATGTAGTGGTCGCCGTCGCGCACCGCGGTGGTGCGCAGCGATGCCAGGTCCGATCCGGCTTCGGGCTCGGAAAAGCCCTGGCACCACCAGATGTCGAGGTTGGCCGTCTTGGGCAGGAACCGCTCCTTGAGTTCCTGGGAGCCGAACTGCGCGATGACCGGCCCCACCATGCTGGCGTTGAACGCCAGCGGTTCGGGGACGTAGGCCATCCGCATCTCCTCGGCCCAGATCTGGCGCTGCAGCGGGGTCCAGTCCTTGCCGCCCCACTCGACCGGCCAGTTCGGCACCGCCAGCCCGGCCTCGTTGAGGACGCGCATCGAGGTGACGACGTCCTCGGGGTAGTTGAGACTCTCGGTGCGCACCCGCTCGCGGATGTCCGCGGGGAACTTCGTGGTGAAGAAGTCGCGCAACTCGTCGCGGAAGGCGGCGTCGGCGTCGCTCAGTGCAAGTTTCACGGTCTCAATGTAGAGAAGGCCATCCGGCCCGCGCGAGTGTGGGGCCTATGACCAGATTCGGACGTTCGACCGTGCATATCCCGCACGGTCGCGGCGGGTCAGCGGCCGCGCCGGCGCAGGTAGCGCTCGAACTCCGCAGCCAGGGTGTCGCCGTCGACCTTCGACAGCGCCTCGTTGACGTCGATTTCGGCGTCGCCGCGCGCCTCCAGGCTGGCGACGTACTCGGCGATCTCCTCGTCCTCGGTCGTCATCTCGGTCACCGCCTGCTCCCACTCCTCGGCCTGCTCGGGCAGGTCGGCGAGCGGCACCTCGATGTCGAGGACCTCCTCGACGCGGCGCAGCAGCGCCACCGTGGCTTTGGGGTTGGGCGGCTGGGAGACGTAGTGCGGGACTGCGGCCCAGAACGTCACCGCCGGAATCCCGGCGGCCACACAGGCGTCCTGGAACACCCCGGCGATACCGGTAGGCCCCTCGTAACGCGACTCCTGCAGGCCGAAGGTCTTGGCCGAGTCGGGGGAGTAGGCCGCGCCGGACACCGGAACCGGCCGGGTGTGGGGGGTGTCGGCCAGCAGCGCGCCGAGGATCACCACGGTGTCGACGTTGAGTTTGTCGGCGATCGCCAGCAGCTCGGCGCAGAAACTGCGCCAGCGCATATTGGGCTCCACGCCGTGCATGAGCACGATGTCGCGGTCGGCGCCCGGCGGCCGGCACCAGGAGATCTGCATCGACGGCCAGACCAGTTCGCGGGTCACCCCGTCCACCTGGCGGATGACCGGCCGGTTGACCTGGTAGTCGTAGTACGACTCGTCGTCGATCTCGACGATCGGCTGGGCTTCCCAGATCTCGTCGAGGTGCTCCAGCGCATCGCTGGCGGCGTCCCCGGCGTCGTTCCAGCCCTCGAAAGCCGCCACGATGATGGTGTTGTGGAGTTCGGGCAGGGGCCCCTGGCTGCCGCTCCCACCGGCGGCGGTGCCACCGGCCCAGTTCCACGACGTCACCTGTCCAGCCTAAGCCCTGCCCGGCCGTGATGACCCGCAAGCGCGATCAGGCGACGCCGTAGACTTTCCTAGGTCGAGAGGCGTTGCGACGGGTATGTCCGAGGGCCGGGGGTCCTTGGTATCCGCCACGCTCGGCAGAGTCAAGGACGCCTTCCGCTGAGGAAGGAGCGCACGTGAAGGCCGCCCACGCGAACGACTTCGCGCCCAACATCCGCCCTGACTGCGCAGACGAGCTGACGGCCACCCTGCGCCGGCGGATCATGGTCATCGACGGCGCCATGGGCACGGCGATCCAGCGCGACCGGCCCGACGAAGCCGGCTATCGCGGCGATCGGTTCCGCGAGTGGCCGACGGCGCTGCAGGGCAACAACGACCTGCTCAACCTCACGCAGCCGCACATCATCGAGGGCATCCACCGCGAGTACCTGGAGGCGGGCGCGGACATCCTCGAGACCAACACCTTCAACGCCAACGCGATCTCGCTGGCCGACTACGACATGCACGAGCTGGCCTACGAGCTGAACTACGTCGGCGCCGCGCTGGCCCGCCGGGTCGCCGACGAGTTCAGCACCTCGGAGCGGCCCCGCTATGTCGCGGGCGCCATCGGCCCGACGACGCGGACGGCGTCGATCTCCCCGGACGTCAACGACCCCGGAGCCCGCAACGTCTCCTACGACCAACTCGTCGCGGCCTACCTCGAAGCGGCCAGCGGCCTCGTCGACGGGGGTGCGGACCTGATCATCCTCGAGACGATCTTCGACTCGCTAAACGCAAAGGCGGCGGTGTTCGCCGTCGAGACGCTGTTCGAGGAACGTGGACGCCGCTGGCCGGTCATCATCTCCGGCACCATCACCGATGCGTCGGGCCGGACGTTGTCCGGTCAGGTCACCGAGGCGTTCTGGAACTCGATCCGGCACGCGAAGCCGATCGCGGTGGGGCTGAACTGTGCGCTGGGCGCACCGGAGATGCGGCCCTACATCGCCGAGATGTCAAGGATCGCAGACACATTCGTATCCTGCTATCCGAATGCCGGACTGCCCAACGCCTTCGGGGAGTACGACGAGTCCCCGGAGCGCCAGGCCGGCTATATCGCCGAGTTCGCCGAGGCCGGCCTGGTGAATCTGGTCGGCGGCTGCTGCGGAACCGCGCCGCCGCACATCGCCGAGATCGCCCGCGTCGTGGCGGGTAAGGCGCCTCGCCCGGTGCCCCGGATCGAGCCCGCCACAAGGCTTTCGGGCCTGGAGCCCCTCAACATCACCGCCGACTCGCTGTTCGTCAATATCGGTGAGCGCACCAACATCACCGGTTCGGCCCGGTTCCGCAACCTGATCAAGGCCGGCGACTACGACACCGCGCTGTCGGTGGCGCTGCAGCAGGTCGAGGTCGGTGCGCAGGTCATCGACATCAACATGGACGAGGGCATGATCGACGGTGTGGCGGCGATGGACCGCTTCACCAAGCTGATCGCCGCCGAGCCCGACATCAGCCGTGTGCCGGTGATGATCGACTCCTCCAAGTGGGAGGTCATCGAGGCCGGCCTGAAAAACGTTCAGGGCAAGCCGATCGTCAACTCGATCTCGCTGAAGGAGGGCGAGGAGAAGTTCGTCCGCGAGGCCCGGCTGTGTCGCAAGTACGGCGCCGCCGTCGTGGTGATGGCATTCGACGAGGACGGTCAGGCCGACAACCTGGCGCGCCGCAAGCAGATCTGCGGGCGGGCCTATCGGATCCTCACCGAGGAGGTCGGCTTCCCGGCCGAGGACATCATCTTCGACCCGAACGTGTTCGCCCTCGCGACCGGTATCGAGGAGCACGCGGCCTACGGGACCGACTTCATCGAGGCTTGCGCCTGGATCAAGGACAGCCTTCCGGGAGTGCACATTTCGGGCGGCATCTCGAATGTGTCGTTCTCGTTCCGCGGCAACAACCCGGTCCGCGAGGCCATCCACGCGGTGTTCCTGTTCCACGCCATCAGGGCCGGCCTGGACATGGGCATCGTCAACGCCGGCGCGCTGGTGCCCTACGACTCGATCGACCCGGATTTGCGGGAGCGCATCGAGGATGTCGTGCTCAACCGCCGTGAGGACGCCACCGAACGGCTGCTGGAGATCGCCGAGCGGTTCAACAGTACGGAGCAGGCCGAAGATCCTGCCGCCGCCGAATGGCGGAGTCTTCCTGTCCGGGAGAGGATTACGCACGCCTTGGTGAAGGGCATCGACGCTCACGTCGACGATGACACCGAGGAGCTTCGGGCGGAGATCGCCGCAGCCGGCGGGCGGCCCATCGAAGTCATCGAGGGCCCGTTGATGGACGGCATGAACGTCGTCGGCGACCTGTTCGGCGCCGGCAAGATGTTCCTGCCCCAGGTGGTGAAATCGGCCCGGGTTATGAAGAAGGCCGTCGGCTACCTGCTGCCCTATATCGAGGCCGAAAAGCGCCCCGGCGATGCGGAATCCACCAACGGCACCATCATCATGGCGACGGTCAAGGGCGACGTCCACGACATCGGCAAGAACATCGTCGGGGTCGTCCTGCAGTGCAACAACTACACCGTGATCGACCTCGGCGTGATGGTGCCCGCGCAGAAGATCCTCGACGCCGCCAAGGAGCACGACGCCGACATCATCGGGCTCTCCGGGCTGATCACGCCGTCGCTGGACGAGATGGTCAACTTCGCCGTCGAGATGGAACGCGAGGGGATGACGATCCCGCTGCTGATCGGCGGCGCGACCACCTCACGTGCGCACACCGCGGTCAAGATCGCGCCACGGCGTTCCGGCCCGGTGATCTGGGTGAAGGACGCATCCCGCTCGGTACCGGTCGCCGCCGCGCTGCTCGACGACAAGCAGCGGCCCGCGCTGCTCGACGCCACCGAGGAGGACTACGCCTCGCTGCGCGCGCGGCACGCCGAGAAGAACGAGCGGCCGATGCTCACGCTGGGGAAGGCCCGCGCCAACCGGACGCCGGTCGACTGGGAGGGCTACACCCCGCCAGTGCCCGCGCAGGGCCTGGGCGTGCGCGAGTTTCCGGACTACGACCTCGCCGAACTGCGGGAGTACATCGACTGGCAGCCGTTCTTCAACGCCTGGGAGATGAAGGGCCGCTTCCCCGACATCCTCAACAACCCGGTCGCCGGCGAAGCCGCCCGCAAGCTGTACGACGACGCCCAGGTGATGCTCGACACCGTGATCAAGGAGAAGTGGCTGACCGCCAACGGCGTGATCGGCTTCTTCCCGGCGAACGCGGTCGGTGACGACATTGAGGTCTACACCGACGAGACCCGCACCGAGGTGCTGACCACGTTGCACAACCTGCGCCAGCAGGGCGCGCACCGGGACGGTATCCCGAACCGGTCATTGGGCGACTACATCGCTCCCAAGGAGAGCGGGCTGGCCGACTACGTCGGCGCCTTCGCCGTCACCGCAGGGCTCGGCAGCGGAGAGAAGATCGTCGAATTCAAGGCGGCCAACGACGACTACAGCGCAATCCTGCTGGAGTCCCTCGCCGACCGGCTCGCCGAGGCGTTCGCCGAACGGATGCATCAGCGGGTCCGCACCGAATTCTGGGGCTACATTCCCGACGAGCAGCTGGACAACGAGTCGCTCATCGGGGAGAAGTACGTCGGCATCCGTCCCGCCCCCGGCTATCCGGCCTGCCCCGAGCACACCGAGAAGGCGACGCTCTTCGAGCTGATGGACGTCACCGCGCGGACCGGCATCGAGCTGACCGAGTCGATGGCGATGTGGCCCGGTGCCGCCGTCAGTGGCTGGTACTTCTCGCACCCGCAGTCGCAGTACTTCGTCGTCGGCCGGCTGGCCCAGGACCAGGTGGCCGACTACGCCAAGCGCAAGGGCTGGACGCTGGCCGAGGCCGAGCGCTGGCTCAGCCCGAATCTGGGTTACAACCCGGAGGACTGAGCCCTACGGCGGCAACGCCTTTCAGGCTGGGGCTAGGGGGACGATCCGGTTGCGCCCCGCTGGCCGTCGGCGCCTTTTGTTCCTGTCGCGCCCTTAGCTCCGGGAGCGCCTGTCGAGCCGCGGAGGCCGGCATTGCCGTTGGTCCCGCTCTTACCTAAGGCACCGATGCCGCCGCTGGTTCCGGTGGAGCCGGCTTTTCCGGTGGCTCCCCGGGCGCCGGTGGCTCCGCTGGCGCCGTGGGTGCCGGTGGCTCCGTTGGTTCCGGCGATGCCTTTGCGGCCCAGCAGTCCACCGGGCCCGGCCGCCCCGCCCTGGCCGCCGGCCCCACCGCTGCCGCCCGGACCGCCGGGCCCACCGGTGCCGCCTTGACCGCCGGTTCCACCGGCACCTCCCGCGCCGGGCGTGCCGGGCGCCCCGCCCGAGCCGCCCGTGCCGGGCGCGCCGGGTGACCCGCCCAGCCCGCCGGGTCCGCCGGTGCCGCCGTCACCGCCGGTGCCCCCCGTGCCGCCGGGCCCACCACTGCCGCCGATGCTGCCCCTGCCCCCGGCGCCGCCGTCGCCGCCTGTTCCGCCGGTCGCGCCGGTGCCGCCGGTGCCGCCGGTTCCGCCGGTGCCACCGTTTCCGGCGTTGCCGCCGTTTCCGCCGACGCCACCGTCGCCGGCGTCGCCGCCCGTGCCACCGGTACCTCCGGTGCCTCCGGTGCCTCCGGTGCCACCGGTGCCGCCGACTCCGCCGGGTCCGCCTACTCCGCCGATGCCACCGTTGCCGCCACGTCCGAACAATCCGCCCGCACCCCCGGCTCCGCCACCGCCAGCCGGGGTGCCCGCGTGGCCGGCGCCGCCCGTCGCGCCGGCACCGCCGATCCCGCCCACGCCGCCGCTTGCCCCGCTCCCGCCGTCAGTACCGGCACCGCCGAGGCCACCGGTAGCGCCATCGGTCCCGGTGCCCCCCGTCCCACCGGTTCCGCCGTTCAAACCTGGCGCACCCTGCCCTCCGGCACCGCCCGCACCGCCGGTGCCCCCAGTCGAGGTGCCAGATCCTGAGACCCCTGCCCTTCCCCCGGTCCCACCGGCGCCGCCTGCACCGCCACCGTCCCCGCCCTGACCGCCCTGACCGCCCTGGCCACCGAAGACACTTCCAAATTGGGTGCTCCCGATACCTCCTACGCCACCGGTGCCTCCGGTAGCGCCGGTACCACCGGGGCCACCGGTCCCGCCGGTACCGCCGACAGGGTTGGAATCCCCGCCCGTACCGCCTTCGCCGCCAGGGTTGCCGGCACCCCCCGCCCCGCCCGCGCCTGGCGGGAATCCGTCGCTGCCCGGACTTCCGGTCGAGCCGGCGGTGCCGGAGGGCGCGGGGTTGACGCCGGGATCACCGGTGGAACCGGGCTCGCCGATGCCGCCGGGGGACCCGTCACCGCCGCGTGCGCCGGTCGTCCCGGTGGTGCCACCAGCACCGGGAGCGCCAGCGCTGCCCGCGTCACCCGGGCTGCCGGTGGCGCCGACCGCCCCAGTGGCGCCGGTGATTCCGTCACCGCCCGCGCCGCCGTCACCGCCGCTGGCGAACAAGGCGAAGATCCCGGCGTTGCCGCCCGTGCCACCGCTGGCCCCCGTGCCGCCGTTGCCGCCGGCGCCGCCCTTCCCGAAGAACGCGAACAACCGCGCGTTACCGCCCGCACCGCCCGCCGCGCCGGTGCCGCCGGTCCCGCCGGCACCGCCGTGGGTGAACCAGCCGAAGAAACTCCCGTCGCCACCCCGGCCGCCGGCCTGGCCTGAGAGGCCGGCCCCGCCGGCCCCGCCGCTGCCGCCGAACAATCCCGCGCTGCCGCCGTTGCCGCCGTTGGCGCCGTTACCGCCCGACCCCCACAACAGGCCGCCGTTGCCGCCGTTGCAGGCCGAACCGGTGCAGTCCGCCGCGGCGTTGAGGCCGTTGCCGATCAACCAGCCCCCCGGCCCGAAAATCGGCCGCAATGCTTTCGATGCCTGTGCTGATGCGACGGCCAACCGCGGCGGCGTCGGGGTCGCCGCTGCCGAACCGAACACCCCGACCGTGGGGGCCGGAGACAACGGAATCTCATGGGTGGTCAACTGCACCAGCGCCGACACCACCGGAACCGGCGACCCGGCCGGCGCACCGGCCAGCACCGCACCGGCCCCCACAACAGCCAACCCCGCACTCAGCGGAACACCCCGACGCACCATCACAAGCTCCTCACATGGCAAGGGCTGCGGAGGCGCACCACCCCGGAGGATGACCTAATCAGACATACGGTCTGATCGCCAGCGATGAACCGTCAGTCAAGGGGACTCGATCTGCAACCTCGTGCACCACAGTCCTCCGAGGTTCCGGATCGTCCATCACTGCGTCGTGGTACCAACCGTTCCAGCCCGCAGCCCCTGCCGATGAATTGGTGGGGATCGCCGTGAGGGCGATAGCCTTCCGGCATGAAAGCCGTGCTGTTCGATATGGACGGCACGCTGGTCGACTCCGAAAAGCTCTGGGACATCGCGATGCAGGAGCTCTACCGCAAGTTCGGCGGCGAAATGACACCTGAGGTCCGCGAGTCCACCGTGGGAGGTTCGTCGGAGAGCGTCATGCGCATCGTGTACACCGACCTCGGCCTGGAGCAGGACCCTGCCGATATGGCGGCGACGGCCGACTGGCTGCACGTCATCACCGGTGAACTGTTCGAAGCCGGGCTGCCCTGGTGTAGCGGCGCCCGTGAACTGCTCGACGCCCTGCACGACGCGGCCGTGCCGATGGCACTGGTCACCAACACCCGGCGCGGACTGACCGAGCGCGCGCTCAACAGCATCGGCCGGCACTACTTCACCGCCAGCGTCTGCGGCGACGAGGTGCCCCGGGCAAAGCCCGCCCCCGATCCCTACCGGCGCGCCGCAGCGCTGCTCGGCCTACAGCCCGCGCACTGTCTGGCGATCGAGGACTCGGTGACCGGCGCGGCCTCCGCCGAAGGCGCTGGATGCCCGGTTCTGGTGGTGCCCAACGACATCGAGGTCCCGGCCAGCCCTCGCCGCCACCACGTCACCTCGCTGGCCGACGTCGACCCCGGCCGCCTCCGGGCCATCTACGACGCCCTGCAACTCGATCCGGAACCCACCGCCTGACCTGCGGCGTCCTGGGCGGTTCTGGGTGACTCAACGGCAGGGTTGTGCCATGGTTGAGGAATCTCGGAGTGCTGCGAAAGGACCTCAGATGGCCGGCCAGGGACCCACCAGCGACACCCCGGAGTTGTTCGAGGACGAGGAATTCTCTTCCGGGCGAACGGCGGTGCGGATCGCCTCGGTCGCCGCGCTCGGCGGGCTGCTGTTCGGTTATGACAGCGCCGTGATCAACGGCGCCGTCGCGTCGATTCAGAAGTACTTCGGCATCAACAACGCCTCACTCGGCTTCGCCGTCGCCTCGGCGTTGCTCGGCGCGGCCGCCGGAGCCATGACGGCCGGCCGGCTGGCGGACCGGATCGGCCGCATCTCGGTGATGAAGATCGCGGCGGTGTTGTTCCTGATCAGCGCGCTGGGCACCGGCCTGGCGGGCAGCGTCTGGATGATCGTGCTGTTCCGCATCGTCGGCGGCGTCGGTGTCGGCGTCGCCTCGGTGATCGCGCCGGCCTACATCGCCGAGACCTCCCCGGCGCGAATCCGCGGCCGGCTCGGGTCGCTGCAGCAACTCGCCATCGTCACCGGCATCTTCATCTCGCTGGCCATCGACTACCTGCTGGCTCACCTCGCCGGCGGCGCGGACAAGGACCTGTGGCTGGGCCTCGAGGCCTGGCGCTGGATGTTCCTGATGATGGCCGTGCCCGCGGTGGTCTACGGCTTGCTGACCTTCACCATTCCGGAGTCCCCGCGGTATCTCGTTGCGCGCCATCGCATTCCGGAAGCGCGCAAGGTTCTGACCCTGTTGCTGGGGGAGAGGAACCTGGAGATCACCCTCAACCGGATCCAGAGCACGCTCGCCGGGGAGGACAAGCCGTCGTGGCGTGACCTTCGCAAACCCACCGGCGGCGTCTACGGCATCGTCTGGGTCGGCCTCGGGCTGTCGGTCTTCCAGCAGTTCGTCGGCATCAACGTGATCTTCTACTACTCCAATGTGCTCTGGGAGGCCGTCGGTTTCGACGAGAGCAAGGCGTTCCTGATCACCGTCATCACCTCCATCGTCAACATCGCCACCACGTTGATCGCGATCGCGCTCATCGACAAGATCGGTCGCAAGCCGCTGCTGCTGATCGGTTCGGCCGGCATGGCGATCACGCTGGCGACCATGGCGTTCATCTTCGGCACCGCTCCGCAGGTCGACGGCAGCCCGCAGCTGCACGGCGCGGAGGGCCCGATCGCGCTGGTCGCCGCCAACCTGTTCGTGGTGGCGTTCGGCATGTCCTGGGGACCGGTGGTGTGGGTGCTGCTCGGCGAGATGTTCCCCAACCGCATCCGGGCTGCGGCCCTCGGACTGGCCGCCGCCGGCCAGTGGGCGGCGAACTGGCTCATCACCGTGACCTTCCCCGGCCTGCGCAACATCCTGGGCGTGGCGTACGGGTTCTATGCGCTGTGCGCCATCCTGTCGTTCGTGTTCGTGTGGATCTGGGTGCACGAGACCAAAGGCCTGGCACTCGAGGACATGACGTCCGACCAGATGGCGTAGCTGTCACCCGCGGGGCAGACGTGGTTTCGGTCATCCCCTGATCGGGAAGTCCAAGGCGAACGACCGCCGGGGAGATTTCTCATGACCGAGACGTGGGCTCCGGCAGTCCGCTGGACATCGGGTCACCCCTTGGGTTTTCCCGTTCGTGGTTTTCGGGTGCCGCATGGAACAATCCCAGCCCGTGAAGACCTTCGAGGAACTGTTCGCCGAACTCGGCGAGCGGGCCCGCACCCGGCCGGCCGGCAGTGCCACGGTCGCGGCGTTGGACGCCGGCGTGCACACCCTCGGCAAGAAGATCCTCGAAGAGGCCGGGGAGGTGTGGCTGGCCGCCGAACACGAGTCCGACGAGGCGCTCGCCGCGGAGATCAGTCAGCTGCTGTACTGGACCCAGGTGCTGATGGTCGCCCGCGGACTGACCCTCGACGACGTCTACCGGAAGCTGTAGAGACCCCATGTTGCGTGTCGCGGTGCCCAACAAGGGTGCGCTTTCGGAGTCAGCCGCCGAAATCCTGTCCGAGGCGGGATACCGGCGTCGCACCGATCCCAAGGACCTCACCGTCATCGACCCCGCCAACGGCGTCGAGTTCTTCTTCCTGCGGCCCAAGGACATCGCCATCTACGTCGGCTCCGGGGACCTCGACCTTGGCATCACCGGCCGGGATCTGGCCGCCGAGTCGGGCGCACCGGTGCGCGAACGCCTGGCCCTGGGGTTCGGGTCGTCGAGCTTCCGCTACGCCGCGCCGGCCGGACGCACGTGGACGGTGGCCGACCTCGCCGGTATGCGGATCGCCACCGCCTATCCCAACCTGGTCCGGAAAGACCTTGCCGCCAAGGGGATTGACGCCACGGTGATCCGGTTGGACGGTGCGGTGGAGATCTCGGTGCAACTCGGGGTGGCCGACGCCATCGCCGACGTCGTGGGCTCGGGCCGGACGCTGCGCATGCACAACCTCGAGGCCTTCGGTGAGCCGCTGTGCGACTCCGAGGCGGTGCTGATCGAACGGGATCTGCCCTCTTCGGAGAACCGCGCCGCCCGAGACCAGCTGGCCGGCCGGGTACAGGGCGTGGTGTTCGGCCAGCAGTACCTGATGCTGGACTACGATTGCCCCCGCGACCTGGTGGACCGCGCGACGGCGATCACCCCTGGCCTGGAATCCCCGACGATAGCCCCGCTGGCCGACCCGGAGTGGGTGGCCGTGCGCGCCCTGGTCCCGCGCCGCGACGTCAACGCCATCATGGACGAACTCGCCGGGATCGGCGCCAAGGCGATCCTGGCCTCCGACGTTCGATTCTGCCGGTTCTGAACGGCCGGGCGGGCCTGGGCATCGTGCTAGTTTCCCGATGACCGCAGACTGGCGCAGTTCGGCCGGAATCTGCACTGGCGGATGACGCCATAGTGGGCACTGAGTACCGGAGGACGCCATGACGCACGCGCTCGTCTTATCGCTGGCATTGCTGATCGGCGTGGTCGCCGGTCTGCGCGCCTTCACCGCACCGGCGGTCATGGCCTGGGCGGTGTTCCTGAACTGGATCAACCTCTCCGGTACCTGGGCGTCGTGGATGGGTCACTGGATCACGGTGGCGATCCTGACCCTTATCGCCGTCGCCGAGTTGATCAGCGACAAGATGCCCACGCTGCCCAGCCGCAAGTCCGCGCCGCAGTTCCTGGTCCGGTTGGCCAGCGGCGCGTTCTCCGGCGCCGTCCTGGGCACCGCGTGGGGTTACCGGTGGGGCAGCCTGGGGGCCGGCTTGATCGGAGCGGTCATCGGCACGGTCCTGGGCTACGAGGTCCGCACCAGGCTCGTCGCCGCCAACGGCGGGAAGGATCGACCGGTGGCAGTGGGTGAGGACCTCTTCGCCGCCGCCGCCGGTTTCGCGGTCGCGTTCCTGACCAGCGTCCTGTGAGCGTCCCGCAATTCGGCGATTCGGAACCCGTCGCCGCGCCGCGCTCGGATAATCGTCGGATGATCGCCGACTGGAGCAAAGCTGTCCGACGTGCCCTCGCCGCGGCGGTGTGTGCCGTCGCCGCCGTGGGCGCACCCGCTCTCGCCCACGCCGACGACGTGGCCCCCGGCCCCGGCTGGGCTCCGGACTACACCACGTTCCCGTACAACCTCTGGCAGAACCGCGTCACACCGGAGATGGTCACCGCCGAGGGCGAGGCCTGCCACTGGTTCAACACCCAGTACGACGGCCTGAGCGCGCAGATCTTCGGATTCCAGAACGCCCTGCGGGACACCTACGACGTGTGGCCCAACGTGCAGGCCGACGGCGACGCCGTGCGGGCCAACGTCGACCGGGCCGCGGGGTTCCTCGATCCCCGGGTCCACATCCTCTACATCACGAATTACCCGGACCAGAGCCAGTATTCGCCGCTCTACAACGGCGACTCGTTCTATCACCTCTGGTACCAGCTCACGTCGATCAGCGACAAGCTGGCCCGGCGGATGCCGTCCGGGGTGATCAATGCGAACACCGCGACGATGAGGGTCTACGGCGACACGATCCGCAACTCCGGGGTGTGCAACGGGGCGTGAACCACGTCCGCAGGACCGGCCCCTTCGTCGTCGGCGACCGTGTGCAGTTGACCGACGCCAAAGGTCGCCACTACACGATGATCCTCAACCCGGGCAATGAGTTTCACACCCACCGGGGCGCGGTCACCCACGACTCGGTGATCGGCCTGCCGGAGGGCAGCGTGGTCAAGTCCACCAACGGCGACGCTTTTCTGGTGTTGCGCCCCCTGCTGATCGACTACGTCATGTCGATGCCGCGCGGGGCGCAGGTGATCTACCCGAAGGACGCCGCACAGATCATCCACGAGGGCGACGTGTTCCCCGGGGCGCGTGTGCTGGAGGCCGGCGCCGGATCGGGCGCGCTGACCTGCTCGCTGCTGCGGGCGGTCGGCCCGGCCGGCGAGGTGATCTCCTACGAGGTCCGCGACGACCACGCCGAGCACGCCCGGCGCAACGTCGCGACGTTCTTCGGCGGGGACCCGGACAACTGGACGCTGACGATCGGCGACCTCGCCGACTGCGACCTGCCGGATGCGTCGGTCGACCGGGTGGTGCTCGACATGCTGGCCCCCTGGGAGGTGCTCGAGGCGGTGGCCCGCGTCCTGGTGCCGGGCGGCGTGCTGGTGATCTACGTCGCGACGGTGACGCAGCTGTCCCGTGCGGTCGAGGCGCTGCGTGAGCAGCAGTGCTGGACCGAGCCGCGGTCCTGGGAGACCCTGCAGCGCGGATGGAACGTCGTCGGCCTGGCCGTGCGGCCGCAGCACAACATGCGCGGTCACACGGCGTTCCTCATCTCGGCGCGACGGCTGGCGCCCGGCACCGTGACGCCGACGCCGCTGCGCAAAAAAGGTTCGTGGCGGGGTGTGAGCGTTCCCGCCGTCGGGTCAGGGCCGCCCCGAAATGAGCGGCCGATCCGGCACGACCTCACGGACGGTGGAACAGTTCGCTAGTCGTCGCTGCGAATCAATCCTCTTCGGGCGGAGAGCAATTCGACTTCCGGCCGCGCAGCCACCAGGCGTTCGGCCGAGTCGAGGACGTTGACCACATGCGCGCTGTCGGCGGCCACCACCGCGATGCCGACGCCGGCCCGGCGGTGCAGGTCGAGCGAACCGGTCTCGGCGGCCGAGACACCGAACCGCCGCGCCAACTCGGCGACGATCGGCCGCACCACCGAGCGCTTCTGCTTGAGTGACCGGACGTCGCCGAGCAGGATGTCGAATTCGATCCAGCCGATCCACATTCGCACGCCTCAGCGCGGGGGAGTCGGGGCTGCCGGGGGCGGAGCCGGTGAAACCGCCGGGGGCGGGGCGGGGGTGTCGGTGCGGGCGTTGCCGAAGGCCAGTACCTCCTCGGCGGTCTCCCGGGTGAGCTGCCAGCCGGTCGGAGAGCGGGTGAACTCCATCGGGAAGGCGAACTCGCCAGGACCGTTCGCTCCGGGTTGACCGCCGGTGAGCTTGACGATCGCCAGGACGTCACCGGGGTGGCTGTCCGACCACCGGATCTCCGACGCGGTCACGGTCACCGGACTGAAGCCGGTGTCGCGCAACGCGCCCGCGAACCCGTCCAGGGCGGGGGCGTCGGCGGGCACGGTGTTCTGCACGAGCCCCAGCTTGTCGGTGCCGGGAACCGCGGGATCGGCCAGCCTGGCCATCACGTCGCTCAAAGCCGCGGGCTCGGGCAGCGGTCCTGGTTGGGCGGGCGGTGCGGTCGCCGAGGACGGCGAGGTGGCGCTGAGGGGACCCGGGGTGCGCGCGGCCAGGTCACGCGAGCAGCCGCAAACACTGAGCGCCGCCACGGTGGTGGCGGCGCTCAGCAGGATCAGTGGGCTGCGGATGGCTAGGCGCTGAAGATGGACAGCACCGTCGAGGCCGACGAACGGGACAGCTTCCAACCGCCCTGGTCGACGAAGGTGACGGTCTGGGTGGTCGGCGGCATGGACGGCCCGGAGGCGGTGATCGTGGCACTGGCCGCGCCGGGGCCGACCGGGGTGATGTTGCCCACGGTGAAGTTCAGTGGGATCTGGCCCTTGGCGACGGCGTTCTTCATCAGGGCGTCGGCGGTGCGGGCCTCGATGCGGC
Organism: Mycobacterium sp.; assembly: GCA_046330855.1. GTDB lineage: Bacteria > Actinomycetota > Actinomycetes > Mycobacteriales > Mycobacteriaceae > Mycobacterium. Next base: position 17,726 of record JAXLRX010000004.1, on the reverse strand, counting down.
CGATGCCGCCCTCGACCAGGTAGGCCTTGCTGGCGAACGGGACGCCCGGGTCGGCCAGGCCGTTGAGAACGCCGGTGATCTGGTCGGCGGTCGGCAGGTCGGCGGCGGGGTCCAGCGGCAGCGGCGCGCCGAAGACCATCGGCTGCACCGCCGGAGAAGCGCTCGCCGTGATTGTTACCGCGGCGGTGATGCCCGCCGCGGCGCCGCCGGCGATAGCGGCCGCTGCCACGCACGTGGCGAGGAATTTCTGGGTCACGACTGTCCTTTCGATCGGGCCCGACTGCTGTCGAGGTTAACAGCGATGGCGGAGTCGATTCGACGATGCCGCCGAGGGACGAGGTGGGAAGGAGTGAGGCGGATGTCGGAGTCGATTCGACGATGCCGCCGAGGGACGAGGTGGGAAGGAGTGGGACGAATGTCAGAGTGTCGAAATTCTCCGAGCGCCCACAATGGTTCAATCGCCGGTAGCGTTGGGGTATCCACCGCACCAGATTCGGTGCGCGGAAGGAGCCGTTATGAGTGAGTCACATCGATCTGGAGCTTTCGGTGCCCACGACGACGGGGATGCCGCCGAACTGGAACAGCTGCGCCGCGAGGCGGCCGCGCTGCGTGACCAGTTGCAGAGCGTCAGCGGCGGTCAGCGTTCCCGTGAGGTGCAGCAACTGGAAGCCCGGATCGACTCACTCGCGTCCCGTAACGCCAAGTTGATGGACACCCTCAAGGAGGCCCGTCAGCAGCTGCTGGCGCTGCGGGAGGAGGTCGACCGGCTGGGCCAGCCGCCCAGCGGCTACGGCGTGATGCTGGGCGCCCACGACGACGACACCGTCGATGTGTTCACCTCGGGCCGGAAGATGCGGCTGACCTGCTCGCCCAACATCGACGCCAAGACCCTCAAGAAAGGCCAGACGCTGCGTCTCAACGAGGCGCTGACCGTCGTCGAGGCGGGCACGTTCGAGGCTGTCGGCGAGATCAGCACGCTGCGCGAGGTGCTCGCCGACGGGCACCGCGCCCTGGTCGTCGGCCACGCCGACGAGGAGCGGATCGTCTGGCTGGCCGAGCCGCTGGTGGCCGTCGAGGACATGGATCCCGACGTCGCCGCGACCCTCGATGAGGACCTGCGGCCGCGCAAGCTTCGTCCCGGCGATTCGCTGCTGGTCGACACCAAGGCCGGTTATGCCTTCGAGCGTATCCCCAAGGCCGAGGTCGAGGATCTCGTCCTGGAGGAGGTGCCCGACGTCGCCTACAGCGACATCGGCGGCCTGACCCGCCAGATCGAGCAGATCCGCGACGCCGTCGAGCTGCCGTTCCTGCACAAGGAGCTCTACCGCGAGTACTCGCTGCGCCCGCCCAAGGGCGTGCTGCTGTACGGTCCGCCCGGCTGCGGCAAGACGCTGATCGCCAAGGCCGTCGCCAACTCGCTGGCCAAGAAGATGGCCGAGGTCCGCGGCGACGACGCGCGCGAGGCCAAGTCCTACTTCCTCAACATCAAGGGCCCCGAGCTGCTCAACAAGTTCGTCGGCGAGACCGAGCGGCACATCAGGCTGATCTTCCAGCGGGCCCGCGAGAAGGCCTCCGAAGGCACCCCGGTGATCGTGTTCTTCGATGAGATGGACTCCATCTTCCGCACCCGCGGCACCGGGGTGAGCTCCGACGTCGAGACCACCGTGGTGCCTCAGCTGCTCAGCGAGATCGACGGCGTCGAGGGCCTTGAGAACGTCATCGTCATCGGCGCTTCCAACCGCGAGGACATGATCGACCCCGCGATCCTGCGGCCCGGCCGCCTGGACGTGAAGATCAAGATCGAGCGCCCCGATGCCGAAGCGGCGCAGGACATCTTCAGCAAGTACCTGACCGAGGAACTCCCGGTCAACGCCGACGACCTGGCCGAGTTCAGCGGCGACCGCGGCGCCTGCATCAAGGCGATGATCGAGAAGGTCGTCGACCGGATGTACGCCGAGATCGACGACAACCGCTTCCTGGAGGTCACCTACGCCAACGGTGACAAGGAGGTCATGTACTTCAAGGACTTCAACTCCGGGGCGATGATCCAGAACGTCGTGGACCGGGCCAAGAAGTACGCGATCAAGTCGGTGCTGGAGTCCGGCCAGAAGGGTCTGCGCATCCAGCACCTGCTGGACTCCATCGTCGACGAGTTCGCCGAGAACGAGGACCTGCCCAACACCACCAATCCCGATGACTGGGCGCGGATCTCGGGCAAGAAGGGCGAGCGGATCGTCTACATCCGCACCCTGGTCACCGGCAAGAGCAGCAGTGCCAGCCGGGCGATCGACACCGAGTCGAACCTGGGGCAGTACCTCTAACTGGTGGTCAGCGAGTAGGTGTTGGTCAGGTCGTCCTGCAGCACGTGCGCGACGCTGGACGTGGTGTCGACAGTCAAAGGTTCTGTGAGAATTCGGGTTTCATACCTCCACCCGGCCGGCGGGTGCAGCCGCGACGCCAACCCGGGCAGGTCCTCGAGGGTCAGGGTCTTGTCGGCGACCTGGCTGTAGGTCTGCATCACCCAGCGCCGTCCGTCGGGGTCGACGAGTTCGAACACTGGACGCCCGGCATCGAAGGTGAACACCGCGCGGCGGTCGACCCGGTTGACGCTGTACGGCGCCGGATTGTTCGACGCCATCTGGACGGTGGCCTGCTCGATCATCTCGATGCCGCCGAACGTCTTGGTGGGCTGCGGTTTGCCGGCCTTCTTGCCGATCCGGCTCATCAGCCAGTAGCGCGGTCCGTTGAGCAACGCGGCGGCGGCGCCGTTCTCCTTGGCGATTGCCTCGGCGTCGAGGGCGTCCCACAAATCCGCCGGACAGTCGTTGAGCGGAAAGGTGTTGTAGACCGTCGCTTCCGGGCCGGACTGACCCATCCGGAGCAATAACACCTCGCCGTAGCGCTTCCCGTACACGTCGCCGGACTGGTCAGTCATGTCACCCCTTCGCTCATTTGGCCATTCTGACGCGTGGTAGCGGTCCCGGGCCAGGACCGTCGTGCGGAGATCGGCCAGCATCGGATCCAGGAACTGTGCCCGGTACTCGGTGTCGGTGACCACCTTCGCCGACAGGTACATGAACGTGATCGCCGAGAGCAGCATCGTGGTCTGGATCAGCGAGTCGGGGATGGGCAGTGTCATACCGAGCAGTTCCCCGTCGAGCCGGCCGTTGCCGCGCGTCCACGCGTCGAGCACCGGCGGGCTCACCAGGATCATGCCGAGCACGAAGAAAACCGTGCCGGTCATCGCGGCGACGGTGAGCACATGGACGAGTTGGGAGGCGGCCACCACGAAAACCGTGTTGGCGCGCTCCAGAACCGACAGCGGATCGCCGTCCGTGGGGTCGGGAAGTTCGGCGAAGGGGGTTCCGGCCAACTCGGCGTCATCGGCCGGGATCGGGTCGGTGCCCGACAGCAGGGGCCGGACTTTGTCCAATGTCGTGGAGATCAGAAAACTCGCGGCCACCAGGAACAGGAAGCCCATGCCCAGCCAGAGCCGGCCACGCGAGATGAGCGACGTCATCAACCAGACGTAGGTGTTGAAGAAGACCAGGAACGTCAACAGCACCACCGGCAGCGCCCGGACGAACATCCCGGCGGTGGCCGCCAGATTCGACACCGTCAGTTCGGCGACCCAACCCAGGATCGATCCGACACCGGTAGCGGTCAGCAGGAGGATCACCGCGAGGGCCACACCGAAGATGGTGATGTCGACGATGCGGTGCGGGCTCGGGCCGCCGAACACACCGCCCAGGACGATGACGCCGAAGGCCACCGTGGCCACCGCCGACCGCCGCCGCGCCGACTCGATTCTCGACACCAGCCAACCGGCCAGCCCGGCGGCCGGGATGGCGAACGTCAGTAGGCCGAGCACGAAACCCTCGGCCAGGTCGGGCCGTCCGGCGATGTCGACGGTGTGCTTGCCCGAGATGACCACGATCAGAATCGAATTGACGGCGATCACGGCCAGGCCCGTCAACGCGGGCGCGGAACGACTCCAGACCCGCCGGAGCAGAGCCGACGGATGCACCACAGCCGGCAGACCACGGCTGAGGAACCACCGCTCGGCGGCATACCCGCGCCCCATGCGTCGCTACCCTAACCGCTCGCGGCCCGGCTACCGCGCAGCGTGCGAGACGGACCGCACGGCTAGTCTGTCGGAATGCAGCGGATCATCGGAACCGAGGTGGAGTACGGCATCTCGTCACCATCGGATCCGACCGCCAACCCGATCCTGACCTCGACGCAGGCGGTGCTGGCCTACGCCGCCGCGGCGGGCATCCAGCGGGCCAAGCGCACCCGGTGGGACTACGAGGTGGAGTCGCCACTGCGCGACGCCCGCGGCTTCGACCTGAGCCGGGCGTCCGGACCGCCGCCGGTGGTGGACGCCGACGAGGTCGGCGCGGCCAACATGATCCTTACCAACGGGGCCCGGCTCTACGTCGACCACGCCCATCCCGAGTACTCCGCACCCGAGGTCACCGACCCGCTCGACGCGGTCATCTGGGACAAGGCCGGCGAACGCGTCATGGAGGCCGCCGCCCGGCACGTCGCCAGCGTCCCCGGAGCGGCCAAACTGCAGCTGTACAAGAACAATGTCGACGGCAAGGGTGCCTCCTACGGCACCCACGAGAACTATCTGATGAGCCGGCAGACACCGTTCTCCGCCGTCATCGCCGGGCTCACGCCGTTCATGGTCTCCCGCCAGGTGGTCACCGGCTCCGGCCGCGTCGGCATCGGCGCCTCCGGCGACGAGCCCGGATTTCAGCTGTCCCAGCGCGCCGACTACATCGAGGTCGAGGTCGGCCTGGAGACCACCCTCAAGCGCGGCATCATCAACACCCGCGACGAGCCGCACGCCGATGCCGACAAGTACCGCCGGCTGCACGTGATCATCGGCGACGCCAACCTCGCCGAGACCTCCACCTACCTCAAGGTGGGCACCACCTCGCTGGTGCTCGACCTCATCGAGGAGGGCCCGCGCTACGGCATGGACCTGAGCGACCTCGCCCTGGCCCGCCCGGTGCACGCCGTCCACGTGATCAGCCGGGACCCGTCGCTGCGGGCCACCGTGGCGCTGGCCGACGGCCGCGAGCTGACCGGCCTTGCGCTGCAGCGCATCTACCTCGACCGGGTCGCCGCGCTGCTGGACAGGCGCGATCCAGATCCCCGGGCCACCGACGTCGTGCAAACCTGGGCCCACGTGCTCGATTTGCTGGAACGCGATCCCATGGAATGCGCGGAGTTGCTGGACTGGCCGGCCAAACTGCGGTTGCTCGACGGCTTCCGGCAGCGCGAGAACCTCAGCTGGTCCGCACCCCGGTTGCAGCTCGTCGACCTGCAGTACTCCGACGTCCGGCTGGACAAGGGCCTCTACAACCGCCTGGTCGCGCGGGGCTCGATGAAGCGTCTGGTGACCGAGCAGCAGGTGCTCGACGCGGTGGACAACCCGCCCACCGACACCCGTGCCTACTTCCGGGGCGAATGCCTGCGGCGGTTCGGCGCCGACATCGCCGCGGCGAGTTGGGACTCGGTGATCTTCGACCTCGGCGGCGACTCGCTCGTCCGGATCCCCACCCTCGAGCCGCTGCGCGGCAGCAAGGCCCACGTCGGCGCACTGCTGGACTCGGTCGACAGCGCTGTCGAACTGGTGGAGCAACTGACGACCTAGTCGGTGCCGGACGGTACTGTGGAGGCCGGCGGACCGGTCGGACTGGCCCGGTTTTCCCGACACGGGGCCGCCGATGAGAGCAGGAGGCAGCGATGGCTCAGGAACAGACCAAGCGTGGCGGCGGCGGCGGCGAGGACGACGACGCTTCCGGCAACGGGGCCGGTGGGCAGGAGCGTCGCGAGAAGCTGGCCGCGGAGACTGACGACCTGCTGGACGAGATCGACGACGTGCTCGAGGAGAATGCCGAGGACTTCGTTCGCGCCTACGTCCAAAAGGGCGGCCAGTGACCTGGCCCTTCCCTGACCACCTGAGCGCAACCCCGCCACTGACCTCGCCCTTGCATCCCTCCCGGACCGTCGATCTGTCCTCGTTCTCCGATTTCCTGCGTCGCAATGCACCGGAGTTGCTGCCGGTCGGCGCGGCGCTGGCGGGCGCCGGTGCCCAGTCCGAGTTTTTGCCGCACGGCACCACGATCGTCGCGCTGAGATACCCCGGCGGCGTCCTGATCGCCGGGGATCGGCGCTCCACGCAGGGCCACATGATCGCCGGGCGCGACGTTCAGAAGGTCTACATCACCGACGACTACACCGCGACCGGCATCGCCGGAACCGCCGCGATCGCAGTCGAATTCGCCCGCCTGTACGCCGTGGAACTCGAGCACTACGAGAAGCTCGAGGGCGTCCCCATGACGTTCGCCGGGAAGGTCAACCGGCTGGCGATCATGGTGCGCGGCAACCTCGGCGCGGCGCTGCAGGGCTTCGTGGCGCTGCCGCTGCTGGTCGGCTACGACGTCGACGACCCCGACCGCAACGCGGCGGGACGCATCGTCTCCTTCGACGCCGCCGGTGGCTGGCACATCGAGGAGGAGGGCTATCAGGCCGTCGGGTCGGGTTCGCTGTTCGCCAAGTCCTCGATGAAGAAGCTGTATCCGACGGTGAGCGATGCGGATTCGGCCCTGAAGGTCGCCGTCGAGGCCCTCTACGACGCGGCCGACGACGACTCCGCCACCGGCGGCCCCGACCTGGTTCGCGGCATCTACCCGACGGCGGTCACCATCGACGCCGACGGGGCCCAGGACGTCACGGAGGAGCGCATCGCGCGGTTGGCCCGTGAGGTCATCGAAAAGCGTTCCGGCACGGACGAATTCGGCCCCGGCGTCGGCCCGAGCAACGAAGCCCCCCGGGCCGGTGCCTCATGAGCTTTCCGTACTTCATCTCGCCCGAACAGGCGATGCGCGAGCGTTCCGAGCTCGCCCGCAAGGGAATCGCGCGCGGCCGCAGCGTCGTCGCGCTGGCCTACTCCGGCGGTGTGCTGTTCGTCGCCGAGAACCCGTCGCGGTCGCTGCAGAAGGTCAGCGAGATCTACGACCGGGTCGGTTTCGCCGCCGTCGGCCGGTTCAACGAGTTCGACAGCCTGCGCCGCGGTGGCATCCAGTACGCCGACACCCGCGGCTACGCCTATGACCGACGCGACGTCACCGGCCGGCAGCTGGCCAACGTCTACGCCCAGACCCTGGGCACCATCTTCACCGAGCAGGCCAAGCCCTACGAGGTCGAACTCTGCGTCGCGGAGGTGGCGCACTACGGCGAGACCAAGCCGCCCGAGCTGTACCGCATCACCTACGACGGCTCCATCGCCGACGAGCCGCACTTCGTCGTGATGGGCGGCACCACCGAGCCGATCATCAACGCGCTCAAGGAGTCCTATTCGGAGAACGCCGAACTGGCCGACGCCGTGCGGATCGCCGTCGAGGCGCTGCGCGCCGGGATCGCCAGTGCCACCGGCGGCGCCACACCGGCCGCCGAACCGCGGGTGCTCGGGCCGTCGACCCTGGAGGTCGCGGTGCTCGACGCCAACCGGCCGCGGCGGGCGTTCCGCCGGATCACCGGCGCCGCGTTGGAGAATCTGCTGCCCCCGTCAGAACCAGCCCAGGCCGCAGCAGGGGAACCGGCCGCCGGAAATTGACCGGCTAGCTGGTGCGGGCGCCGTAGTCCGGCGCCGGCGACGGCGCCTCGGGCGGGGCCAGTTTCATGTACGACGCGTTCTCCACCAGCGGCGATTTCGTCGGCGGATGGGTCTCGGGCTCGGGAACGCGCCAACTCAGAACAACGACCGCAACGCCCGCGGCAATCGCCAGCGCAACCCAGAACTTGCGCGCGAAAGAGCCGGCATCGAGGTGCACCGCCCCAGACTAATGACAAAACGGCCGGGGGGAGAACCAACCACGCCGAAATGTGACCTTTGCCCAGGGCAAACGGTGACCTTTGCTCAGGCAAGGCCGAGCTTAGTCGGCGGCGGTTTGCTGAACCGGGCGACTCGCCGGGCACGCGGACAGGCGACGTTGCCCGGGCGACTCGCCGGGCCCGCGGACAAGCGACGTCGCGTCGCTGCGGCGCCCCCGCCCCCGTCAGCCAGTAGGCTCGATGCGTGCAGCGCAGAATCATGGGCATCGAGACCGAGTTCGGTGTTACCTGCACGTTCCACGGCCACCGCCGGCTCTCCCCGGACGAGGTGGCCCGCTACCTGTTCCGCCGGGTGGTCTCCTGGGGCCGCAGCTCCAACGTCTTTCTGCGCAACGGCGCACGGCTGTACCTCGACGTGGGGAGCCACCCCGAATACGCCACCGCCGAGTGCGACAACCTCGCCCAGCTCGTCACCCACGACCGGGCCGGCGAGCGCGTGCTGGAGGACCTGCTGATCGACGCCGAGCAGCGGCTGGCCGACGAAGGCATCGGCGGGGACATCTACCTGTTCAAGAACAACACCGACTCCGCCGGAAACTCCTACGGCTGCCACGAGAACTACCTGATCGTGCGGGCCGGGGAGTTCTCCCGGATCTCCGACGTCCTGCTGCCCTTCCTGGTCACCCGCCAGCTGATCTGCGGGGCCGGCAAGGTGCTGCAGACCCCCAAGGCGGCCACCTTCTGCCTGTCGCAGCGGGCCGAGCACATCTGGGAGGGCGTCTCCAGCGCGACGACCCGGTCCCGCCCGATCATCAACACCCGCGACGAGCCGCACGCCGACGCCGAGAAGTATCGCCGTCTGCACGTGATCGTCGGCGACTCCAACATGAGCGAGACGACGACCATGCTCAAGGTCGGCACCGCCGCGCTGGTCCTGGAGATGATCGAGGCCGGCGTACCGTTCCGGGACTTCTCCCTGGACAATCCGATCCGCGCCATCCGGGAGGTCAGCCACGACCTGACCGGTCGGCGTCCGGTCCGGCTGGCCGGCGGCCGGCAGGCCAGCGCCCTGGACATCCAGCGCGAGTACTACAGCCGGGCGGTCGACTACCTGCAGTCCCGGGAGCCCAACACCCAGATCGACCAGGTCGTCGACCTGTGGGGCCGTCAGCTCGACGCCGTCGAGAGCCAGGACTTCGCCAAGGTCGACACCGAAATCGACTGGGTGATCAAGCGCAAGCTGTTCCAGCGCTACCAGGACCGCTACAGCATGGAACTGTCCGATCCCAAGATCAGCCAGCTGGACCTGGCCTATCACGACATCAAGCGCGGTCGCGGGGTGTTCGATCTGCTGCAGCGCAAGGGACTGGCCGCCCGGGTCACCACCGACGAGGAGATCGAGGCCGCCGTCGACACCCCGCCGCAGACCACCCGGGCCAAGCTGCGCGGCGAGTTCATCGCCGCCGCCCAGGAGGCCGGCCGGGACTTCACCGTGGACTGGGTACACCTCAAGCTCAACGACCAGGCTCAGCGCACCGTGCTCTGCAAGGATCCGTTCCGCTCCAGCGACGAGCGGGTCAAGCGGCTCATCGCCAGCATGTGAGCACCGTGGCGGCCACCAGGATCTCCAAGGTCGAGCGCTTGATGAACCTCGTCATCGCGCTCCTGTCGACGCGCAGCTATCTGACCGCCGACCGCATCCGCGCCAACGTCGCCGGCTACGGCGACCAGAGCGACGAAGCCTTCTCCCGGATGTTCGAGCGCGACAAGAGCGAACTGCGGGATCTGGGCATCCCGCTGGAGACCGGCCGGGTCAGCGCCTTCGAACCCACCGAGGGCTACCGGATCAAACCCGATGCCTACGCCCTTCCCGACATCGCCCTGACGCCGGACGAGGCCGCGGCGGTGGCGGTGGCCACAACACTGTGGGAATCGCCGGAGCGCATCACCGCCGCCCAGAGCGCGCTGCTGAAACTGCGCGCCGCCGGTGTGGACGTGGACCGGGCCGAAGGCGTGGCCATCACCACCGGCGCGCGTCCGTCCGGCCTGCGCGGCTCCGAGGAGATGCTGGGGATCCTGTTCGCGGCCATCGACTCCCGGCAGGCGGTGCAGTTCCGGCACCGGCCGACCATGGTCGAGCCCTACACCGTGCGGACCGTCGAGCCGTGGGGCGTGTTGACCGCCAGGGGCCGCTGGTATCTGGTGGGCCACGACCGTGACCGCGACGCGAACCGGATTTTCCGGCTGTCCCGCATCACCGACGTGAAAGCCGTTGGCAGCCAGGGGGATTTCCGGCGGCCCGACGGGGTCGACCTGCGGGCGATCGTCGAGGTGTCGATCGGCGCGGCGACCGGTCCCGCCGGGGGAGTGGCCCGGGTCTGGGTTGCCGACGGCCATGCGACCGCGCTGCGGCGCGCGGGCCGGGTGACCGGCCGCCGCACCCTGGGCGGGCGCCAGGGCGACGTCGTCGAGCTCGACGTCGGCGGGGTGGACGGACTGGCGCGGGAGATCGCCGGCTACGGTGCGGATGCCCTTGTGCTGCACCCGGATTCACTGTGTGCCGACGTCCTCGCGCGGCTGCGGGCCCAGGCGGGAACCGGCGCATGACACCGGTGTCGAGCCGTCTGATCAGGCTGTTGAACATGGTTCCCTATTTCCAGGCGAACCCGCGGGTCAGCTACGCGAAGGCCGCCGCCGACCTCGGCGTCACCCGCAAGCAACTGCAGGCCGACATCAACCAGTTGTGGATGTGCGGGCTGCCCGGCTACGGGCCGGGCGATCTCATCGACTTCGAGTTCGACAACGACACCGTCAAGGTGACGTTCTCGGCCGGCATGGACAAGCCGCTTCGGCTGAACTCCTCGGAGGCCAGTGGTCTGCTGGTGGCCCTGCGGGCACTGGCCGACATCCCCGGCGTGGTGGACCCGGCCGCCGCGCTGAGCGCAATCGCCAAGATCGAGGCCGCGGCCGGCACCGTTCACGACGACGACGACGTCGTCGCCGAGGACGAACCGGCGCCCATCGAGGCCGAAGCCGCCGCGGCGATCCGTGAAGCGCTGCGCGCCGCACGGGCCGTGTCGATCGAGTACTACTCGGCCTCCCGCGACACGCTGACGGCCCGCGTCGTCGACCCGATCCGGGTGGTGCTCGTCGGCGACCACAGCTACCTCGAGGCCTGGTGCCGGGAAGCCGAGGGCGTGCGGCTGTTCCGGTTCGACCGGATCGTCGACGCGCACGTGCTCGACGAGCCGGCGGTGCCACCGCAGCCGGCGGCCGCCGCCCCGCCGCCCACCGCCCTGTTCGACGCCGACCCGTCGCTGCCGTCGGCCATCCTGCGGATCGCCCCGCAGGCAGCCTGGATGCTGGAGTACTTCCCGATGCGGCTGCTGAAGGAACTGCCAGACGGCTACTGCGAGGCGGCCATCACCTATGCCGCCGAAGATTGGCTGGCCAGGCAGATCCTCGGCTTCGGCGCCGACGTGCAGGTCCTGGCTCCGCAGTCGCTGGCCGACCGGGTTCGCGCGTCGGCCGCCCAGGCGCTGGTCGCCTACGGCGAACTGGGCGCGGGGTAGCATTCACACCAACATCCCGGCTGCGTATGGAGGTACGAAGTGGGTGCTTTACAACCGTGGCACTGGATCATCCTGCTCCTGGTCGTTGTCCTGCTGTTCGGATCGAAGCGGCTGCCTGACGCCGCGCGATCCCTGGGCAAATCGATGCGGATCTTCAAGTCCGAGGTCAAGGAGCTGCAGGCCGATAACAAGGCCGATGCTCCGGTCACCCCGCAGCAGCCCCCGACGGCAGCCGCGCCGGAACAGCCCACCGTGGTTCGCTCCGAGCGCGTCGACCCGTCCTGACCCCAGCTCCAGTGGGCGCCCCGGGCGCCTCTAGGTAGACGCCGTGCGCACCCCCAAGTTCCTCATTCACTTCGACCCCCGGCAGCGTCGTAGCCGCACGAACCCGGACGGCACGATGTCGTTGGTCGAACACGTGCGTGAACTGCGCGCCCGGCTGTTGATCTCGCTGGCCGGGGTCGCGCTCACCACGATCTTCGGGTTCTTCTGGTATAGCCACGGGATCTTCGGCATGGAGAGCCTCGGCGAGTGGCTGCGCCATCCCTATTGCTCCCTGCCGGCGTCCGCCCGCGCCGACATCAGCGCCGACGGGGGCTGTCGGCTGCTGGCCACCGCCCCGTTCGACCAGTTCATGTTGCGCCTCAAGGTGGGCCTCACCGCCGGCATAGTGCTGGCCTGCCCGATCTGGTTGTATCAGATCTGGGCGTTCATCACCCCGGGCCTCTACCGCAACGAACGCCGCTTCGCGCTGGTGTTCGTGGTCTCCGCCGCGACGCTGTTCGTGGCCGGGGCGATCCTGGCCTACATCGTGCTGGCCAAGGCCCTGCACTTCCTGCTGACCGTCGGCAGCGACGTCCAGGTGACCGCGCTGTCCGGTGACCAGTACTTCGGCTTCCTGATCAACCTGCTGCTGGTCTTCGGCGTCGGCTTCGAATTCCCGCTGCTGATCGTCATGCTCAATGTCGTCGGCATCCTCAGTTACGAGAAACTGGCGTCCTGGCGGCGCGGGCTGATCTTCGCGGTCTTCGCCTTCGCCGCCGTAGCCACCCCCGGATCGGACCCGTTCTCCATGCTGGCGCTCGGCCTGGCGCTCACCCTGCTTTTGGAATTTGCGATCCAGGTCGCCCGGTTCCACGACAAGCGGAAGGCCAAGCGGGCGGTCCTGGAGGCAGAGGCCGCGATCCCCGACGATCAGGCCGCCCCGATCGAGCCGCCCACGCCGGTGGCCGCGTTTGATTCCGGGCCGATGACGACCGCCCCGAACCATGACGACATCACCTGAGCCCCAACTCGCCGACTTCGCGCGGCAGCTGACCTTCCGGCTCGACCCGTTCCAGGTCACGGCGTGTGAGGCCCTTGAACGCGGGCACGGTGTGCTGGTGTGCGCGCCGACCGGCGCCGGCAAGACGGTGGTGGGGGAGTTCGCCGTGCACCTGGCGCTGGCGGCCGGGCAGAAGTGCTTCTACACCACACCGATCAAGGCGCTGAGCAACCAGAAGCACAGTGACCTGGTGCGCCGCTACGGCCCCGAACGCATCGGGCTGCTCACCGGTGACCAGTCCATCAACGGCGACGCGCCCGTGGTGGTAATGACCACAGAAGTGCTGCGAAACATGCTGTACGCGGGTTCCGAAGCCCTGCAAGGCCTTTCGTACGTCGTCATGGACGAGGTGCACTTCCTGGCCGACCGGATGCGCGGTGCGGTGTGGGAGGAGGTCATCCTGCACCTCCCCGAAGAGGTGCGGCTGGTCAGCCTCTCGGCGACGGTGAGCAACGCCGAGGAGTTCGGCGGCTGGATCAAGACCGTGCGCGGCGACACCACCGTGGTGGTCGACGAGCACCGGCCCGTGCCGCTGTGGCAGCACATGCTGGTCGGCAAGCGACTCTTCGATCTTTTCGATTACAGCGCGAAGGCCGGCAAGACCGGCCAGCACACAATCGACCAGGAATTGTTGCGGCACATCGCCCATCGCCGTGAAGCCGACCGGCTGGCCGACTGGCAGCCCCGCGGCCGGGGACGTCGGCCCGGCGGCCCCGGGCTGAACCGTCCGCCGTCGCGCCCGGACGTCATCGCCACGCTGGACCGCGAGGGACTGCTGCCGGCCATCACCTTCATCTTCTCCCGCGCCGGGTGCGACGCCGCCGTCAAACAGTGCCTACGCAGCCCGCTGCGGCTGACGACCGAGGAGGACCGCGCCCGCATCGCCGAGGTGATCGACCGCCGCTGCGGTGACCTCGCCGACGCCGACCTGGCGGTCCTGGACTACTACGAATGGCGAGAGGGACTGCTGCGCGGGCTGGCCGCCCACCACGCCGGGATGCTGCCGACATTCCGGCACACGGTCGAGGAGCTTTTCACCGCCGGATTGATCAAGGCGGTATTCGCCACCGAGACACTGGCTTTGGGCATCAACATGCCGGCCCGCACTGTCGTCCTGGAGAAGCTGGTCAAGTTCAACGGCGAACAGCACATGCCGCTGACGCCGGGGGAGTACACCCAGCTGACCGGGCGGGCCGGGCGGCGCGGCATCGACGTCGAGGGCCACGCGGTGGTGATCTGGAACCCGCACGACTCGACCGCCGAGCCCACCGAGATCGCCGGCCTGGCGACCACCCGCACCTTCCCGCTGCGCAGTTCGTTCGCGCCGTCGTACAACATGACGATCAACCTGGTGAGCCAGATGAGCCCGCAGGCCGCCCATGCCCTGTTGGAGCGATCCTTCGCCCAGTACCAGGCCGACCGTTCGGTGGTGGGTCTGGTGCGCGGCGCCGAACGCGGCGAGAAGATGCTCGACGAGATCGCCGCCGAAATGGGCTGGGACCGGCGGACTTCCGAGGACGAACCGGCTGTCTTGGACTATGCGCGGCTGCGGGCCAGGATCGGGGAGCGGGAGCGCAAGGCGTCGCGGACGTCAAGGCTGCAGCGGCGCCAGGCCGCCACCGACGCGCTGGCTTCGCTGCGGCGCGGGGACATCATCGACATCACCCACGGCCGTCGCGGCGGGCTGGCTGTGGTGCTGGAGCCGGCCCGCGACGACGACGACCCGCGTCCGCTTGTGTTGACCGAAAACCGTTGGGCCGGAAGGATTTCCTCCGCCGACTTCCCCGCGGCGGCCGGTCCGATCGGATCGATGAGCCTGCCCAAGCGGGTGGAGCACCGCCAGCCCCGGGTGCGTCGGGACCTGGCGTCGGCGCTGTTGTCGGCGGCCGAGGGGCTCAAGGTTTCCTCGGCGCGCAAGGGGCGTCGCTCCGACGACGAACCCGACGTCGATCCGGAACTGCTGGCGATGCGCGAGGAGATGCGCCACCATCGGGCGCACCGGATGGCCGACCGCGAGGCCGCCGTGCGCGTCGCCGAGCGCTACCTGCGTGTCGAGCGGGACAACGCCCAGATTCGCGCCAAGGTCAACGCCGCGACCAACTCGCTGGCGCGGACCTTCGACCGGATCGTCGGCCTGCTGACCGAGCGGGGCTATATGTCGTCCGGTGGGCAGGAGCGGAGCGACTCGGGGAAGGGATCCGGTGGGCAGGAGCGAAGCGACTCGGGGAAGGGATCCGGTGGGCAGGAGCGGAGCGACTCGGGGAAGGGATCCGGTGGGCAGGATCCGCGCGTCACCGCCGACGGCCGCCTGCTGGCCCGCATCTACAGCGAGAGCGACCTGCTGGTCGCCGAGTGTCTGCGCAGCGGGGTGTGGAAGGGGCTGCAGCCCGCCGAGTTGGCCGCGGTGCTCTCGGCGATGGTGTTCGAGTCCCGCGGCGGCGACGGGCCGACGCCGGTCCACACCATCGACATGCCGACGCCCGCGGTACGCCGCGCGCTGGCTGAGATCCGCCGGCTGTCCGACGCACTTCGCGCCGACGAGCAGCGCCACCGACTGGCGCCGTCGCGGCAGCCCGACGAGGGGTTCGTTCCAGCTGTCTATCGCTGGGCGACCACCGGCAACCTGACCGCCGCGCTGGACGCCTCGGATGTGGCCGGCAACGGCTCGCCGCTGCCGGCAGGCGACTTCGTGCGGTGGTGCAGGCAGGTGCTCGACCTGCTCGATCAGGTACGCAATGCGGCACCGGAGTCGAGCGTGCGGACGGCCGCGAAACGCGCCATCGACGACATCCGGCGCGGCGTCGTTGCTGTTGACAGCGGGTAGGGTGTTGCAAACGCTACTGTTGGGATCGTTCTTTCGGGGCGAGAGCTTCTGACATCGAGGAGAAACGATGAGCGGACCGCAGGGATCTGATGCCAACCCCTGGGGCGATAAGCCTGCAAGCGGCGCAGACCAGCCCTCCGCCGCGGCGCCGAGCTGGCAACAGCCGGGCCAGGGCTCCGAGAACCCGGCCTGGCAGCCCGCGGGCAGCGAAGCTCCCGCCTGGCAGCCGCCCGCCTACAACCCCCAGCAGTACCCGCAGTACCAGCCGCCGGCGCCCCAGGGTTACCCGCAGTACGGCGGGGTCGCCCCGGATTACAGCCAGCAGGCGTACGCGCAGCCCGGGTACGGACAGCCGCCGGTCTACGGTGCGCCGCAGCAGTACGGCCAGCAGTACCCGGCGCCGGGCCAGTATGCACCGGGGCAGTACCCGCCGCCCGGGCAGCCGGGTCAGTACCCCGCGCCGGGTCAGCCGGGCCAGTACCCGGGGTACATCCCGCCGGGTGCCGAAGAGGGCGCCAAGACCTCCGGGCGCGCGATCGGCGCGATCCTCGGCGGCCTTGGTGCGCTGCTGCTCGGCGTGCTGTTGGTGCTGGGCTTCTGGAAGCCGGGCTTCTTCGTCACCACCAAGCTGGACGTCAACAAGGCCCAGCAGGGTGTGCAGCAAATCCTCACCGACGAGTCCAACGGCTACGGCGCGAAGAACGTCAAGGACGTCAAGTGCAACAACGGCGCGAACCCCACGGTGAAGAAGGGTGACACCTTCAACTGCGAGGTCAGCATCGACGGCACCAAGCGTCAGGTGACGGTGACGTTCCAGGACGACAAGGGCACGTACGAGGTCGGCCGGCCCAAGTAGGGGCGCGGCGTCGTCAGATAACCGGGGCCCGCGTTCGTCGTGTTCGAGGGATTCCAGGCTTCGCGGTCGGCGGACGGGATCGCCCTCTGGGTGGGTGGCTCCGGGCCGCCACTGCTGTTGCTGCACGGATATCCGCAGACCCACGCCATGTGGCATGCCGTCGCGCCGTCCCTGACGCAGACGTTCACGGTCGTTCTTGCCGACCTGCCCGGCTATGGCGACTCCGAACCGCCTGCGGTTGAGGCGCATCACTCGCCACACTCCAAGCGGGTGTGGGCTCGGCGTCTGGTCACAGCCATGGCGGAGTTGGGTTTCCAGACTTTTTCGGTGTGCGGGCATGACCGCGGCGCGCGGGTGGCCTACCGAATGGCACTCGACCACCCGCAGCGCGTGCAGCGTCTCGCGGTCCTCGACATCGTGCCCACCGCCGAGATGTACGACCGGGCCGATCGTTTCTTCGGGTTCGGGTACTGGCACTGGTTCTTTCTGATCCAGCCGGCGCCGTTTCCGGAGACGATGATCGGGCACGACCCAGACGGGTTCTTCGAGGGCTCGCTGATGAAGATGACGACTTTCGACCCGGGAGCGCTTGAGGCGTACCGCGCGGCGTGGCGGCGCCCTGCCACGGTGCAGGCGATCTGCGAGGACTATCGCGCCGGATTCGGTATCGACTCCGACCTCGATCGCGCCGACCGCGCTGCGGGGCGCACAATCACTGCGCCACTGCTCGTCTTGTGGGCGACTTACGGCGCGATCGGGGTTTGGTACGACCCGCTGGCGCTGTGGGGTCAATGGGCCGACGACGTTTCGGGTCGTGCCGTCGACGCGACACACTTCCTCGCCGAGGACCGTCCCGACGAGGTGGCCCAACTGCTGGTGGACTTTTTCGGCTGACCGTCGTCTCACAGCAATCGCTCAGGGTGGTGGTAATCATTGGTGCCGGCGGGAAGCGGAATCTGGGGTGGCGGTCGCCACTCGGTGGTGCCGTCCTTGCGCTTTCGGGTGGTCCAGCCGCCGGGGGTGATGAGGCGGTGGTGTTGGCCGCAGGCGAAGGTGAGGTCGTCGATGTCGGTGCGCCCGCCCTCGGCCCATTCCTGGACGTGGTGGACCTCGCAGAGGTAGCCGGGCATGTCGCAGCCGGGTGCGGTGCAGCCGCGGTCCTTGGCGTGCAGGACGATGCGCTGGTCCGCCGTGGCGATGCGGCGGGTCCGGCCGAGATATAGCGGGCGGTCTGTGTGCTTGTCGAAGACGCAGAGGTAGTGGTGGGCGTGGGAGGCCATGCGGATGAGGTCTCGCATG
>JAXLRX010000003.1:0-642488 GCA_046330855.1 Mycobacterium sp. | reverse complement strand
CGACCAGTGCCAGGCCGGTGCCCCTGCACGTTGCCGGGGAGCCGCCCCGCACGGGTTGCTGGGTGTCGCCTTCGACGGCGGGATGGCCGACCGGGTTGCAGTGCCGGCGGAGTGCCTGGTGCCGCTTCCCGACGGACTGCCGGTCTCCGACGCGAGCCTGGTCGAGCCGCTCGCGGTGAGCTGGCATGCCCTGCGGACGGTCGACGCGTCGCCCGGGGAACGGGTGCTGGTGGTCGGCGGCGGCAGTGTCGGGCTGCTGACGGTGGCGGCCGCCCGGGCGATGGGATTGCAGGTGGACCTGGAGGCGCGCCATGAGCACCAGCGCGCGGCGGGCGAGCGCCTGGGGGCCGGGACGCCGCAGGGCCGCTACGAGATAACGGTGGAGGCGGCCGGTTCGGACTCGGCGCTCGCAACGTGCGTGCAGAAGACGGTGCCGGGCGGGCGCATCGCCATGGTGGGGATGCCGCAGGGCGACCTTCGGGTGCCCGGCATCCCGTTTGTCATGAACGAACTGTCCATGGTCGGCTGCAACTGTTACGGCAGCAGCCATGGTTCGCGCGAATTCGACGACGCCGCAGGGATTTTGGCCACCAACCCTGAGATCGCGGCCGCCGTCATCACGCACCGTTTCCCGCTGCGCGATGCGGCCGAAGCGTTCCGGGTGGCCGCGGACCGGGCCAGCGGCGCGATCAAGGTGGTCCTGGAGCCCTAGGCGACGAACGCGGGGATACCCCCGAGCGTAGGTCGGGACGCCGTGAAGAGGAACCCCGTGCCGGGGCGCTGCCGCGGGCACACCCGTGTCCTGTCGTTGCAGGACCGCGGATCATCATCGCGATCCTGCAGCAGTCCGACAGCGGTGCCCGCGCCACCCGACGACCATGAGGGCATGACGCGCACACCGACGGCAGGCCGCCACCAGAATCATTTTCGCGCAGCGCTTTTCGACATGAACGGCACGCTCACCAACCCCGAGGAGATCTGGACCGAGGCAGTGGAATTGATGACGCGCCGACGCCGCGATGACCCGGCGAATCCTGGCCGGCCGGGCCGAGGAATTGAACCCGCGCACGCTCGACCTGATGCCGGCCCGACACGGGCAGCAATCCGCGTGGCCCGCCTAGGGAGCGCAAAAGCGGAATCGACTGCGGCAGGGGCGTGAGATGCATCACACTTACCAGTCTCAAGGTCGGTTTGACGGGCCAGCGAGCCAGCCGACCCAGCCGAGGAAGCGGGTGGGGATCGTGTCGATCAACAACGGTGCGCGGGTCGGAGCGGCGGCTTTCGTGCTCGGCTTGTCCCTCGCGGGCCCACACGCTGCAGTCGCCTCTGCGGACGGCCGCGACTCCGATTCATCGACGGTGTCGGCGGGTCCGGCGGCCGGCGACTCCTCAGGGGGTCAGGCGCCGGGACACCGGAACACCAACCGGTCTGCCCGGTCGGCCGCAGCCGAGAGACCGACGCGATCCGGCACCGAGGGCGAGACCCCGCACCCGAACCGTCATTCGACGGTCAAGCCCGCCGCCGCGGCACCTTCGGCTACTCCCAAGCCTTCGGCGGCCACCGGCACCGATGACGCAGTCACCGCGTCGCCCCAATCCACGCCGCTTCGGGTGGCAGCGCCCGCCACGCGCGGCGCTGCCGGCATCCCGCGCCAGGCGGTGGACGGCCCCGGGCAGGGCGCCACGCCCGCCTCGGCCGCGACACTTCCCGCATCGTCGCCGGCCTCGGTGGTCCCGTGCGCGACGTGCGGGACGGTGACGCCGGCCCGACCGGTGACCGCGCAAGCCTCGGCCATCGCACCGGTGGGCACCAAGATCGACCAGCTCTTCGATCGTGTGAGCGCATTGCTGTCCAGCCTGCCGGCCAACGACATCACCGAGTTCCTCTCCGGCACTTTGCTTCTGGTGCGGCGCAGCTTGTTCAACAACGCGCCGACAGCCCACCCGGCCCAGCTGACGCAAACCTCCGACGACACCGTCACCGGAACACTCGGGGCCGTCGACCCCGAAGGCGACAAGGTCATCTACAAGCTCCTGACGCAGCCCGCCAACGGGACGGTCAGCATCGACCCGGCGACGGGCAAATATGTCTACACACCGAAGACCTTCGCCTCCTACGGCGAAACCGACCAGTTCACCGTCCAACTCGCAGACACCGGCCCACACCTCCATCTCCTCAGGGCCGCCGCCCCCGAGGTGACCGTCGCGGTGAACGTCGCGCCCAGCGCCACGCTGATTCAATTCCCCGAACTCGACTCGCTCACTTCGCCTTTGGCGGTGCGGGTCGACAAGAGCCAGGTCGCCGCCGACGGAATCAAGGTCGACGCCGGCACCACCTTCACGCTCACCCTGCCCGGACCCACCAGTTCCTACACCTGGCTGGCCAACAAGAATCTGGTCGACATCACCCCCGGCGCGGACAACACGCTGACCGTGAAGGCTAACCAGGCCGGCTTCCTCGGACTGTCGATCAAGGCCAAGAGCGGCGATGCCGCCCGGTACGTCGGTGTGTACATCGGCGACGAGAACACACACGTGGTGCCCGATGTCAGCGCCGTCAACGGCAAGACCCCGGTGGGCACGGTCGCGCTGACCGACGGCACCGGAGACGCCTTCCTGGAGAGCTTCAACTTCCAGGAGAAGGTGGCGCCGATCGACTACCTCTACATCTACGACCAGGGCGGCCCGGACTACGCCGACAACAACCTGACCGGCTTGCTCACCCAGGCCGTACGGCACGGCATGGTTCCGACCGTGGTGTTCTACAACATCCAGGCGGTTACGGACGCCGCCGGTCAGAGCACCGGGGTCGTCGAGGGCCCGGACTCCGCCTACAAGGCGATCAACGAGAAGAACCTCGACTGGGGCCAGACGCCGGGCCTGTACACCAACTTCATGTCGCGGTACTTCACCAAGGTGGGCAAGGATTTCACCACCATGAACCAGGTCGGCGTACCGGTGCAGATCGTCATGGAACCCGACTTCCTGGGCTATATGGCCATCAATTCACCCAGCTTCCAGCCGGAATTCGCCAACCGAGCGGCTTTCCCCGCGGCGGGGATTCCGGGCTACTACTACGTCGCCTTGGACACGGGCACGATGTATCAGTGGAACGGCACGGCGTACACCGTGGACACCACCACGCCCAAGCCCGTCAACAAGGACCGCACGCAGAACTACGCGAACGTCATGAAGCCGATGGTGGACGCCGGTCTGCTCAGCGCAAGCGGTCCGCGGTTCGACAACACCATCGAGGGCATGGTCAAGGCGATCAACTACTACGTCGGCACCATGCCGAATCTGCGGATCGGCTGGAAGACCAACATCTGGGCCGTCTCCCCCAACGATTTCCAGAACGGCAAGATGGGTGTTCTGCACGAGACGGACTCCGGCATCTACCCCTGGCAGAACAAGTGGAGCAGCGGGGTGGGCTGGGAGGCAGGAAAGAGCAAAATCACCACTGCCGGAACGAATCTGGGCAACTTCCTCAACAAGGTCGGCGTCACCTCGTGGTCGGGCAGCCCCGACCGCAAACCCTTCCTCGCCATCGACAAGTACGGAGTGGACGGGGCATACCCCTTCGACCCCAACTGGCAGACGTCCGGAACGGCCGCACTCGGCGACATGACAGACCTCATTGAAACCGCGCAGTACTGGTGCAAGACCGGCGGCTCCGACGCATGCACCGACGACAACATCAAGAAGTACTTCGGTGTGGACGTCGCAACCCTGAAAACGTTGCAAACCGACAGGAGGGCCGCGGGCTTCCCCGACGCCCAGTTCCAGCAGGTCTTCGCCACCTTCCAGAACGCCGCAAAGGCTGACCCCAACATCGCGAGATGGTTCTTCAACGCCGACCAGTGGAACAACTACCTGCGGCTGGTCAGCGCGCTGTCGAAGTCGGTCAATGCCCCGGTGATGCTCTGGCAGATCCCGCAGGGCCACATCAACGGCTCGCTCGACGGGCGCGACCTGCCCGACACCAGTGCCGTCGGTTGCGCCCCGGACGCGCTGTGCGGTTTCCAGGACTCGGCGACGAGCTACTTCTTCGGTGACTCCTTCACCGCCACCGGTGGGACGTTCGACCACATGAGCGCCGACCTGGCCGGTGACCCGAAGGTCACCACGTCGGGTTCGACGATCACCTGGGGCGAGCACATGAGCGACGCCGCCAATGCCGGAGTGATGTCAGTGCTGTTCGGCGCCGGCCTCGGCCCGTCCACCCGGGGTACACCTACTGCGGGCGGCGGCGGGATCACCGACCAGGGGTTCTGGGCGGAGAAGGCGGCCGGTTACCTGGCGGTTCCGTAGGGCTCAGTTCAGTCTTCCTGCGTCTCAAGCTCAATCAAGCCGATCAAGCTGTCCGCGTCCCAGCCGGGTAGTACTCCCGGCGCGCGTAGGAGATACCGCGCCCTCTCCTCGGCAGTCCACCCGAATGCCTCCCCCAGCCCCTGCAGAACGGTGCGGAGGTAGGCGGCCGACGGCGTTGCGGGCTCGAGGTCCTTCAGGGAGGTGATGGTGAACATCGGCGACCCGTCCTTGTCCTCCAGCTGGAGCAGCGTGCCGTAGACGCTGGAGGGCACCTCCCATCTCCGCAAGGCGCCATCGCCGCGTATCACGTCGCTGCCGACCGGCCGCCGCACCTCCTGAGCGACGATATCGGCGAGCTGACCGTAGGTGACGAGATATGCCCGAGCCGCCAGTTCGTCGTCGGCGCCGGGATCGTAAAAAGCGATACCCCCTCCCCACACCGAGGAGTCACCCGCGAACACGAGACCGCCGACCAACCGAACAGCGGCGTCGCGGTGCGGTGCCGACCGGTCACGACAACCCGGGTTTCTCCGGCGGGCTCCCACCGGAAACCCCCCGGTGAGGTAGCAGCCGAAACGGGCCGCGCTCATGTTGGACCCGTAGGAGACGTACCAGACCAGGTCGTCGTCGGACAGACCAGGGCTCACCCGACGACGGCTTCTTCCCGCAGCGCCGCTTCGGATTCGCGAAGCAGGACGGCCGAGGCTCGGTCGTAAAGTTCACGAGCGTCCTCCGGGCTGTCACCGACCGCGGTCATGCCGATGCGGCCGCATTCGGTGAGGCAGCTGATCATGTGGAACACCACCCCGCTCCGGCGGGCCTGATCGAAATGCAGACCGTTGTTCACCACGATGTCGAAAAGGTCCTCGACGGTCAGACCCCGAAGCCGGTCATCCTCGAGATGGTCTGTCGCGACAAGGAACTTGGGGCTACCGCTGGGGGTGAGGAACACCCCGCGCCGGCCGTCATAGCTTCCGTCGGTGAGGAACTGCAGGGTCAGGAACGGATGCGTAGTCCCTCCTTTGCGCAGATTCAACTCGATCGCATAGTCGGTCCATTCCCCGTTGTCGTCCTGCACGGCAACGAAATCCACCGCGAAACGACCGAGCACGCCGAGAGTGACGAGATGGCGTCCGATCACCATGGCGGACTCGGCGATGTGTGCGGCATACGCGGGATCCGCCGGGAAGACACAGCCGAGGTAACTCTGTCCGCTCTTACCGCCGAGGAGTTGATCGTGGGTGGACAGCAGTTCGACGGTACCGTCCGGCAGGGCCCTCATCTGAACACTCGGGCTGGTCAGCTTGGCTCCGGAGATGCGCTCCTCGACGATGCCGCCGTTCGCCGCGAAGGCGTCCAGATACTTTGCCAGCGTGAGGGTTTCGTCTTCTAGCGACATTCCCAGTACGCGGTCGGCGATGGCGGCGGCCTCCTCGGCCGAGCCGATGTCAGGCAGGCCGTGCAAGTCGACCACCGCGTTGCCCGAGCCGGAGACGCCTTCGTTGAGCTTGACGATCGCCTGGGACAGCGTCGGTCGCCTGACCCGCATGTCCTGGACGGCGGCGACGATGTCGTCGACGGAATGGAGATCCTCCACCCCCACCGGGCATCTCACCCCCAGCTCCTCGAAGGTCCGGCGGCACCCGGACTTGCTGCCGAGATCGGCAAGCCGGGGATCGGCGCCGTACATCGGGATGCCGAGGTGCAGCGCGACGTCGCGCTCGCGGGCCGTGGTGTTGTACGGGATCAGATGGCTGCGGGCCGGGTTGGGAATGAGCGAGCGAATCTCCCGCAACAGTTTTGGCCGTGCGAGCAGCTTGGAACTTAGGGACGCCGGTGATGCGTCCCCGACCGGGACGAGGGTGAGCCGGGCACGAGCCTGACTGGGGATGACGCCGGGCAGCAGCCCGAGGTAGTACTGCACGATCGCCTCCGACACCGGCTGGGAGGTCACATAGATCATCCGCAGTCGCGGCTGCCGAAGCAGCAGCAGCAGGAAAAGCGCGCGTTCCTCCATCGCCTGCATGATGGTGCCACTCTTGGGAACCGGGCCCTCGATGCTGATCGAGGGCACGACGACCACCGACTCGTCTTCCAGGCCCAGCCGCATCGACTCCCACACCGCCGGCATCGTCAGTTGCAGGTGATCGAAAAGGCGGTAGCGCTCGTCGTCATCGAGTTGAGACAGGGGCCGGGCGACAGAGTGCGGTTGTGTCATTTCCGAACCTTCCTAATCCTTCACCGAAGTGATGTTGTGGACCCGCACGGAACGGCTGAATCCCTTGGGCTGCATCTCCGCGACGTATTCGGAGTCGGTGACGTCCTCGACGGCGGCGAGCACGCGATCGGAAACCAGAACCTGCCAGCCACGGGCTTCGGCGCACAGCCGGGCCGCGCGATTGGTGACGCTGCCGATGGCCGAGTAGTCGAAGCGGCCCTCGAAGCCGATCCTGCCCAGTGTCGCGTAGCCCTGGTCGATGCCCATTCCCAACGCGAGGTCATGTCCTTTGCGGCGCCAGCTTTCCGACAGGTCCCGCACGGCGTCGCGGATTCCGATCGCCATCCGGACGGCGCGCTCGGCCGCGTCGTCGTACGGAATCGGATCGTTGAAGAACACCATCACACCGTCTCCGGTGAACCGCTCCAGCGTGCCCCCGTATTGGTGGACCAGAGTTCCCATCGCGCGGTGGTACTCGCCGAGGACACCCATCACCTCTTCGGGCTCACTGGTCTCCGCGAAGGGGGTGAAGTTCCTCAAATCGGCGAAGAACACGACGATTTCGCGCCGGTGACTCCGCAGCAGGTCCTCGTCACCGGTGACCAGTTCGGCCAATTGGGGCGACAGGAAATGCCGAAGCCGGTTGATGCGCTCGAGTTCGGCGACCTGCTTTTCCACCCGGTCTTCGAGTTCTCTGTTCCAGGCGTTGAGTTCCTCGGCCTGGCGCGCGATGGTGTCCTGGTACCGCTTGATCCGCACCAAAGATGCCACCCGGGCGAGCAGTTCGTTGCGGTCGAACGGCTTGGTGACGAAGTCGTCCGCCCCCGCCTCCAACGCCGCGAGGCGCTGCGCATCCCCACTGGCCGTGATCATCACCACGGGCAGGAACTCGGTGGCCGGGTTTGATCGGATCCGCCGGCAGAGTTCGTAGCCGTCCATCTCCGGCATCACGATGTCGAGCAACGCCAGGTCGACGTCCTCCTCCTCGAGGATCTGTAGAGCTTCGACGCCCGATGCCGCGGTGAGGACCCGATATCCGCGGGGTGAGAGGTGCGCATCGAGCAGTCGCAAGTTGGCCGGCTGGTCATCGACTGCCAGCAGGGTCGCCGTCTCGTCCGTCATGCGGCCCCCGGAATCGCGAAACCGAAGGTGCTGCCCTCGCCCGGGGTGCTGACGAGCCACATCCGTCCGCCCATGAGGGTGACGAACCGCCGTGAAAGCGTCAGGCCCAGACCCGTTCCCTCCTCCTTGGCCGGCCCCCGCCCGCCTTGCTGAAAGGACTCGAAGATCCGTTCCTGATCCTCGACCGGCACTCCGATACCGGTATCGCTCACCTCGACCGTCAGCTCGGACCCGACGCGGCGGGCCTCGACCCGGACACTGCCGCCGTCCGGGGTGAACTTCACGGCGTTGGAGATCAAGTTCACGATGACCTGTCTGAGCTTGATCTCGTCGGTCTCGACGACGCCGACGTCATCGGCAACCGTCACGGTGACCGTGAGAGCCTGGGCGGCCGCGCGTTCACGGACCAGGGTCAGCGCGTATTCCAGGGCCGCGCGTACGTCCACGGTGCCTGGCTCCAGCACCATCTGACCCGCTTCGACCTTCGACAGGTCCAGGATCTCGTTGACGAGTTGAAGCAGGTGCCGGCCCGCGTTGCGGATGTCGTGCAGATACGCCTCCTGGCGCTCGTTGATGTCGCCGAACATGCGGTCCAGCAGCACCTCGGAGAAGCCGATCACGGAGTTCAGCGGAGTGCGCAGTTCGTGCGACATCGAGGCCAGGAACTCCGACTTGTGCCGGCTGGCGATCTCGAGTTCGTTGGTCTTGGTTTCCAACTCTCGGAACAGACGTATGTGCTGGACGGCGATCGCGGCCTGGGCGGCGAACTCTTCGAGTTGTTCGCGTTCACGCACATCGAACGGCGCGACTTCGGTCCGCCACATGGACAGCACACCGACGACCTCGCCCTGCAGGAGCATCGGCGTGGCGAGCATGGTCCGGAATCCGGCCAACCGCTGCAGGGTCTGCAGCCCGTAGTCGGCGTCCTCAACCACGTCGGCGATCTGATGGGTGGCCATGTCCAGCGCACTCCGCCCCACCGCCGAGGACCGGTCCCGGGCGATCGGGTGCTCCTGCAAGTAGCGGTGGTAGTCCTCGGGAGTGTTCTCCGACACCCTGACGACGCGGAAGACACCTCCCTCCAGGAGGAACACCTGGGCGGCGCGCGCCCCACACAAGCGGGCGGAGTGCTCGACGATGGCGTCCAGCACCGCACCGGGGTTGGCGACGTCGCGCGCCAGCGCCGCGAGGATTTCACGGCTTGCCGCGGACTGATGGCGGGCGTCGCGCAGTTCCTGATGATCGCGCATCGAAGCCCGTGACACACGGGCGGTGCGCTCGGTCGGTTCGTACACCGTTCCCCCACCGGGGATCTGGCCGTCAGATGTCATAGTCGTGTCCTCGGCCTGATCGCATTTGCCCTCTCCACCAACGTGATTCGCTCCCACGTATCGGCGGTGTCGCGAGCGAGCTCGCGGTAGCACCGCTCCATCCCCGAGCGGATGCTCGATTCGTCGAACGTCGTGTCCAGAAGCCGGGCCGCGGTGTTCGTGTGCCCCGCCCGCAGCCAGCCCAGCGCCGCGCTGAAGACCGACAACCGGGTCCGGGCCCGCGCGGCGGCCGACTCCAGTTTCAGGGCGTCCGCGCGGGCGGCGGCGTCCAGCAGCGTCTGCTCGTCCAGGCTGTCGGGTGTGCGATCGTCGAGCAGCACCTCGATCGCCGCGGCGCGCGCCGGGGTGAAGTGCGCCGAGGAGGACCGCACCTGATCGAGGGCGGCGATCGCGCCGAGGCGGTCTCCGGCACGCGCACGCTGCCTCGCCAGTCCGAACCCGGCGCTGAAATAGCTCTGGTCGGTGCACCAGACCGCCTCGTAATAGCGGCCGGCCCGTTCGCGATCGCCACTCAGTTCGGCGACGGCGGCGAGAGCCAGCTTCGGAGGAAGTTCACCCGGCACCATGGCCAGGACCTCGGCGAAATCGCCGGCCGCCTGATCGAATTCACCCTCGAGAAGCGCACACTGGCCGCGGTACCACGGTGCCCGCCAATCGGCGCGGATCAGCGGATCGAGTTCGGCGAGCCGTTGCCGTGCAGCGTGGGGGTCGCCCATCTCAAGGGAGGCGCGGACCAACCGCAGCGACACCTCGAGGGAGGATCTGTCGCCGTCTGTCTCGGCCAGTTCGAGAGCCTGCTCCAGCTGGGCGGCCGGCGTACCGCTCGTCGTCGCGAGCAGGGCGGCACCGGGGTCGGTCGGGTCGACGACGGGCACCGAGAGGGCAGCGATGACGTGTTCCGGGTCCACGGGCACGTCGCGACCGGTGCCGAAGACGGCGCGCTGCGGACTGAACAGTGTCGATCGTCGCGGCAGCACCGTCCCGCGTTCGGCGGCGACGATCTCGTGCAATACCCCGGTCAGCTGATCGGCCAGTTCCTCCATGGACGAGAAACGCCGCTCGTGGTTGGGATCGGTGGCCCGCAGGATGGCCAGATGCAGTGACTCGTGCCGGGCAAGAACCGGCGCTGATTCGGGCCCCGGCAGTCGGTCGACGAGGCGACCGTTCTCCTTCGGAACATCCATCACGAGCACCGCGAGTGTGCGTCCGACCGTGTACACATCGCTGGCCGGAGTCGGCCCGCTCATCGCGATCTCGGGGGCCTGATAACCGCGTGTCCCGAAGATGGAACTGTCCAGATCGTCCATCGCGATCACCGCGCCGAGGTCGATGAGCTTGAGTTGCTCATCGCACTGCATGACGTTGTCCGGCTTGAAGTCGCAGTAGGCCAGGCCTTGTGAATGCAGGTACCCGAGGGCCGGAGCAATCTCGATCATGTAGGCGACCGCCTGCTCGGGCGGCAGCGGGCCGCCGTGAGACGCGCGGATCTGCTTCAGTGACGTGCCGCCGACGTACTCCATCACGATGTAGCCGACCGGAACCCCGTCGGTGCCGGGGTGTTCGACGAAGTTGTAGATGGCGACGATGTTCGGATGCTGCACTTTGGTCAGCATCCGGACCTCGGCCTCGGCAGCAGCCATGGCGTCGGCATCACCGGAGTTGATCAGACCCTTGAGCACCACCCATCGGTTGTGCAGTTTGCGGTCGGTCGCCAGGTAGATCCAGCCGAGGCCGCCATGCGCGATGCAGCCCCACACCTCATATTGCCCGCCGACGAGATCACCCCGAGATAGCTTGGGCAGGAACGAGAATCGGGCACCGCAGTTCCCGCAGCGGCCCTCGGTCTGTCCAGGGTGTCCGTCACTTCCGCGCCCGACGGGTTTGTTGCATCCGGGACTTCCGCAGAACCGCTGCCCCTCGGGTACCCGCGGGTCACTCAGGATCGCCTCGATCGGATCGCCCATCGGCACGGGAGGGATGGTGACGATCCCCGCGCCGAGACGTCCGCGGGCCATGCCGGACTTGGACGATCCGTTGCGGCCCAACGCATCTGATCGACCCTGTGGGCTTGCGGCTGCGGTCGGAATGTCCGCGCCGGGACGGGCGGCGGTGCCGTCGGACGCCGTGCTTCTCAACCCGGTCATCGTCGTTCAGTCCTGATACCGGGCGGTCGGCGGTCCGGGCGAGGGTCCGAGGGTTTGCAGCCACTTCCCGTAGAGGCGCTGCCACGTTCCGTCAACGCGCATCCGATCGAGGACGCCGTTGACGAATCGAACCAGGTCGGGGTTCTCCTTCTTCACCCCGATGCCGTAGGGCTCCGTGCCGATTGCGGCGGGGGCGATCCCGACGTTCGGATCCTGCTGAACCAGCCCGGCGAGGACGGAGTCGTCGGTGCTGATGGCGTCGACCTGGCCCTGTTGGAGCATCAGCAGACAATCGGTCCACGTGCTGGCACTGAGCACGACCGGCTTCGGGTCGAGCCGGAACAACTTCGCCAGGGATGTGGTGCCCGAGACCGCGCACACGCGCTTGCCGCCGAGCTTTGCGGCCGAATCGATCCCGGACCCCTTCGGCGCGAGAATCTTCTGGTTGGCGTAGAGGTACACCGTCGAGAAATCGATCAGCTGCTTTCGTTCGCAGGTGATCGAGTACGTCCGGACGACGAGATCCACCAGACCTGACTGCAACACCGACTCCCGCTGATCGGCGTCGACCACACGCAGATCGAGGTGTTCGGACGAGCCGAAAATGGCGCGCGCGATCTCCCGGGCCACGTCGATGTCGAATCCCTCCAGTTGGCCGCTGGCCGGGTCGCGGAAGCCGAAAAGGTTTGTGTCCTGGTCGACTCCGACGACGAGCCGACCACGCTGGGCGATCGCCGCCATCGTCGAACCCGGCGGCATCGCCCCCGGCGCGGGCTGCGGACCCGGGCGCAGACTGGCCTCCCGATCGCAGTCCGCACTCGAGGGGGCCGGCGCAGCGGTGACCTCCTGGACACCGGAGGGTCGTGCATCCACCGGGGTGACGGTGACAGCCGGGGGCACGGCGGTCGGAGACCCGCACGCAGCCAGCGCCGATACGCCCAGCAGGACAGCGAGCACGCGCGGACTCACAGGAACTCCTTGAGCCGCGGCCACAGGCCGGCGCCCGCGGTGACCGCGGCGACCACCGACAGCGCCAGTGTTCCCGTCGGGCTCCACGCCAGCGAGGCACCGGCCGCGGTCACCCGTTCGCGCAGGACAGTCCGGGTGCCCTCAATCTCGTTGCCCAGGCTGGATTCCACGAGTGCGAACCGCTGCGCCGAACCGTCCGGTTGGTCCCCGATCGCCTGTTCGACGGCGCCGAGGTAGTCGCCACTCGTGTAGGCAGCCACCTGCCTGCGGTGTGCCGCGGCCCATTCCGTCACCGCGTTCGCCGCGACCACCGGTCCGGGCTCGAGCAGTGCGCTCAATTCCTGGAGGTGCCCGGTGAATGTCGTCTCGCCGGGCGCG
Organism: Mycobacterium sp.; assembly: GCA_046330855.1. Classification (GTDB taxonomy): domain Bacteria; phylum Actinomycetota; class Actinomycetes; order Mycobacteriales; family Mycobacteriaceae; genus Mycobacterium. The sequence continues at coordinate 630,016 of JAXLRX010000003.1, read as the reverse complement.
ATGTCGGTACGGGAGATCAGTTCCAAGGTCTCGTCGGTGCGCGCCTTCTCTGCCACGATTCGGGCGTTTCCGAGGCGGGCCAGCGTCGCGGTTCCCGCACTGCGGCTTTGTTCGATCCTGGTCGCCGCCAGCCACGTGGCGACACCCGTCCACATGAGCACCAGCACCATCACGGCGGCCGCGATCACCAGACCCAGATTGAACTGACGGTTCGTACGGCCGACGAGGATCACCGAGCCGAAACCGATTGCCACGATGGCGATTCCGACCAGCATCAGGGCCGCCAGCGGTGTCGAACCAACGGCGCGTTGGTCCTCGTCGAGTGCGGCGAGGTTGTCGTCGTACACCTTCTTGGCACCCGGCAGCATCACCGTTCGCATCAACCACGACGCCTCGCGGAAGTACGAGGAACCGACCACGAACTTCTGCCGGTTGTTGGCATCCGCCGACTCGACCAGCCCCGTGTAGTAGGCCAGTTGCTCCGATAGCTGCGCCAGCGCCGTCCGGGTATTCCGATCGGTGGCTCCGGCGGTCGTATCGGCCAACGCCGAGGCGGCGTCGGCAATCGCCTGCCGGTAGCGCGCCCGCATCTGGGTGGTCTCGATACCCGCCGACAGGAACGCCGTTGCCGCGGAGGAGTCGGCCGCCGACAGCGCCGCGTACAGCTTCTGCGCCGAGTAGGCGAGCGGTTCGGAACGGTCGAGTACCGCCCGGCTCGTGGCTATCCGCGCGTCGAGCTGGGCTCCGCACACCACTCCGGCAACCAAACAGGTGGATGCAACGACGACGGCGATGGCACCGATGACCCCCGGCGTCGTCCGGGCGAAGCGGCGCAGCCAGGCCTCGGGCCTTCGCGCGTCAAGGAGTTCGGGAGTGCCCAATCCGGCCACCTCCGCATTCCCCGGCCGCCCCTGCAACGCGCCAACTCCACCGAACCGCAGACAGCGAGGTCCCGCATGAGTAGTGCATCACTTAAATTAGTCGAAGCCGACGAATTGCCCGGTAAAAGGGCTGGCTTGGCATCGCCGTGGTGGCAGGTAAAGGATTTGGACCTGAAGTCAGGCGAGAACAGCACGTTCACGGCTGCACTACGCGGAGTTTCGCGCGAGTTGTGACTGTCCAGGCGTCCGCCTGGCGGTCGTTACGGGGCACCGGTACTTCCGGTGGCGCCATCAGGTGTGCCGCCGGGACCCCCGGGACCCGACGGCGTTCCGCCAGTGCCGCCGGTTCCACCCTTGGCGTTGGGGCCGCCCGCTCCGTTGCCGCCGGCGCCGCCGGCGGCGCCGGTGCCACTGCTCGAGTTGCCTCCGGCACCGCCGACACCGCCGAGGCTCGGCACAGTGCTGAACCCGCCGATTTGCCCCAGCCCGCCAGGGCCGCCGGGGCCGCCGATCGGTCCAGACCCTCCGCCGCCCCCGGTACCACCGATGACCGAGCTGCCTTGCGGGGGCTCAGCGACCCCGGCCGCTCCACCCGCCCCACCGGCTCCTCCGAAGCCGTTCGTCGCGGTACCTCCGGCGCCGCCGGCCCCCGCAACGGGGAGGCCGGTCAATGAGGTTCCGTCGCCGCCGGCGCCGCCCGCGCCACCGTTTGCGCCCTGGCCGCCCCCGCCGCCGCCGCCGCCGCGAGTGGTGGTCGTCGGAGACAATCCGAACGAGTTGCCGCCCGCGCCTCCGGAGCCGCCGTTGCCGGTGACCGAGGAACCACCGCTGCCGCCGGAACCGCCGCGCGAGAGAGAAGGTCCAACCGGAGGGCCGCCTGCCGGTCCTTCCCAGATTGCACTGGCGTAGCCGCCCGCCCCGCCAGCACCGCCATCGCCGCTGATGGAGCCGCCGCCGGCACCACCGTTACCGCCGGATGCGTAGTACCCGGACTGCTTGTACCCGTAAGCCGGGCTGTTCCAGTTGCATTTCGCCAGTGCTGTCCCGCCCGTACCGCCCTGACCCCCCATCCCGGTGGTGCCGGACCCGCCTGCCCCGCCAAAGCCGCCCGCAGCGACTCCGTCGATGTCTAACGCCGTCGCTGCACCGCCCGCGCCGCCGGCGCCGCCGGTGGTTCCCGCACCTCCCGCTCCTCCGGTGCCGGCACGGGCTTGGAATGCCGCTTTCCCGTACCCGTAGCCGACGTAGGCCGAGCCGCCCGCTCCGCCGCTGCCGCCCGCGCCACTGACCGTCGCGTTTCCACCGGCACCGCCCGAACCGCCCCGCGCGTTATAGGCGCCGTTCGCGTAGGAGCCGTTCCCTCCGGAGCCACCGGCGCCACCACCGACGCCGCCGTTGCCGCCGTTGCCGCCACGCCCGCCGAAAGCGCCGCTGCCGCCTGCCCCGCCGGCCCCCCCGGTGCCAAAGGCGCTGCCGTTACCGCCGTTGCCGCCCGCACCGGAGTACCGCGAGTACGTTGCACCGAACCCGTCGCCACCCGCGCCGCCGTTGCCGACCGGCACCGCTGAGGTGAAGCCCGGTCCGGATGCCCCGGTTGCACCCGGGATCGCTCCGGCGCCGCCTGCCCCGCCGGCGCCGCGGGCACCGGGGGTGCCGCCATTGCCACCGGCGCCACCGCTGGGCGTGGTGGCATTACCGGCCGCGCCGCTGCCGCCGTCGGCGGGGATACCGCCCGCACCACCAGCCCCGCCGGTTCCACCGTTGCCCTGGCCACCCGCGGTTCCCGCGCCGCGGGCCGCGCCGCCCGCTCCGCCCGCTCCGCCGCGCCCACCGCTGCCGCCCGTGCCGCCGTTGCCGCCGGCCTGCCCTGATGCCCCGGCCGCTGCGCCGCTGGCGCCGCTGACGCCGTTTCCGCCGGTTCCGCCGGTACCGCCGACTCCGCCCAGGCCGCCGGACCCTCCGTTGCCGGAGATCACCCCGCCGGCACCGCCGGTCCCACCGACACCGCCGGCTCCGCCTACCGCGCCGGCCTGACCCGGTGCGCCCGGCGCTGAGCCCGGGCCGCCGCTGGCCCCAGCCGCCCCCGCACCACCGCTGCCGCCGGCACCGCCGTTGCCCACCGCGCCGCCATTGCCGCCGGCGCCACCGGCACCACCGGCCGCACCGATCGCCGAAGCGGCGAATCCGGCACCGCCCGCGCCGCCGTCACCCCCGCCACTGGGCAACCCGCCCGACGCGCCGGTGGCTCCGGCCGTCCCGCCGGTACCGCCGGCGCCCGCCGCTCCCCCGGCGCCCCCGGCACCCACCGCACCCGGATCGCCGCCAGTTCCTCCGGCGCCGCCGGCCAACACCGACGCATTCCCCGCGGCCCCGTTTCCGCCGTTACCACCGACCCCGGCCACACCACCACGCCCGCCGGCGCCGCCATCGCCGTTGGCTCCCTTCCGGCCGGCGATCGGCGAGGCGCTCCCGCCGGCACCGCCGTTGCCGCCCGCGCCACCGGTTCCTCCGCCACCGCCGGTGCCGCCGGCCTGCCCTGATGCCCCCGCGGCCACGGCGTCCGCCCCCGCACCGCCGGCACCACCGTTGCCACCGGTTCCGCCGACACCCCCGAGCCCGCCGGCGCCCCCGTCACCGCCGAGTGCCCCGGCCCCACCACCGGCGCCCCCGTCGCCGCCGGCGCCGCCGGGCGTGGCGGCGAATCCCGCTGCGCCGGTCTGGCCCGCTACACCGTTACCACCGGCACCGCCGGCACCGCCGCGTCCGCCGGCACCCCCGGAGCCGTAAAGATTGCCCCGGCCGCCGTCGCCGCCGTTGCCGCCGCGGCCGCCGGGAGTCGTCGCGTCACCGGGTGCGCCGTTGCCGCCCTGGCCGCCGGCACCGGCGTTGCCGATCGCCGCCCCGTTGCCGCCGTTGCCGCCGTTACCACCCGAGGTGCCCGGCGCCGCGCCAGCCGCGTCATACCCCGGCCCGCCGTCGCCACCGTTGCCGTCGGCCGCGCTGCCCGCCGACCCGGTGGCGCCGGTGGCTCCCGCTGTGCCGCCCGTCCCGCCGGTGCCCGCCGCGCCGCCCTGACCGCCCTGACCGCCGAACCCGCCGCCTCCGCCGCCGTTGCCGCCATTGCCGCCGGTGGGGAACTGTGCGCTGCCCGCCCCACCCGAACCGCCGCGCCCACCGATGCCGCCGAACCCACCGGTGCCTCCGGTGCCACCCGAGCCGTTGAGGCTGCTGGCGCTGGCGCTGCCACCGGCGCCGCCGTTGCCACCGGTACCACCGGTGCCGCCGGTGCCCCCGCCGTCCTGACCGTTACCCGCCGGGGTCGAATCCGTCGCCGCGGCGCCGTCGGCGCCTTGCGCGCCGATCCCGCCGGTGCCACCCATGCCACCCACACCACCGGCACCACCCGTCCCCGAGATCAGGCCGCCGCGGCCACCGGTGCCACCGTTGCCGCCACGACCGCCCGGGAGGCTGACGCCGTCACCGAGTCCGCCCCAGCCGCCCGCACCGCCGGCACCGCCTGCACCGACGGCCCCGCCGTGACCGCCGGCACCCCCGTTGCCACCCGTCGCTCCGGGCGCCTGCGCGTTGAACCCGGCGCCGCCGGAACCGCCGTCACCCCCACCGGTCGCCGCCGCACCGGTGGCACCGTTGACACCACCGCTGCCGCTGCCCGCGACACCCCCGGCCCCGCCGAGACCCGGATCGCCGCCGGCTCCGCCCGCGCCTCCGTCAACGGTGCCCACATCGCCGTTGCCGCCGGCGCCGCCGGTGCCACCGCGGCCCGCCGCGCCACCCGCACCACCGGCGCCGGCCAGGCCAATCTGGCTGAACAACAACAAGATTCGGCCGCTGCCCGCATCACCGCCGGCACCGCCGACCCCGCCGTCACCGCCCTCGGCTCCCACTCCGCCGATACCACCGGGGACCACCGCCTGCTGCCCGGCAGCACCGGTCCCGCCGGCCCCACCCACACCACCGGCGCCGCCCGCCCCGCCGCGGCCCAGCACCCAGCTGCCCGCACCGCCATCACCACCAAAGCCACCCGCGCCGCCGCTTAACCCCGAAGCACCCGCGACGCCCCCACCGCCGCCGCCGCCCGCGCCACCGTCACCGATAAACGACAGCGCCCCCACCCCACCGCCGGCACCACCTGATCCGCCCGATCCCCCGGCGCTCGCTCCCGTACCACCGGCTCCGCCGCTGCCACCGCTACCGGCGAACAGACCGCCCCTGCCGCCGGCACCGCCGGACTGACCCGCAAGCCCTGCGCCACCGTCACCGCCGTGGCCGAACCAGCCTGCGCTGCCGCCGTTTCCACCGTTGTAGCCGTTGCCCCCATTGCCGATCAGCCCGCCGTCGCCGCCGGTGCACGCGGTGGTGCCGGTGCAGGTCTGAGCCGTCCAGGAGTAGCCGCTGCCGATGAGCAGTCCCCCGTTGGGATCAGACGCTGTGCCGTTGCCGAAGAACCGACGGAAGAAGTCCGCGATCGGGGTGGAACCCGTGGCCGACACCATCGACGAGAGGTCCGGGGGGATGAGGGACGCGGCGCTCACCACTTCGGCAGGAGCATTCGGGGAGACGGTGGCGCTCGCAACCGGCGACGCCACCGGGGAAGAAAATGGACGGGAGCCGGCCGGCCCGACCCCGCTGAGTGGCACCACCGAACCACGAATTGTCAGCGGAGCAGTCGCCCGGGAGGCCGCACTGGCGGGCACCGCAGAATCGGGTTTGGTCGCCGCGTTGCGCTCAGGCTGCCGGGCCGGACTGTCATCGCCGCGCGCCAAGCGCTGTCGGTTGCGCGGTCCGGAATCGCCGGCCGACCGCCCCGCGGGTCCCGCATGCCTCGGTCCTGACGAGGCCGAGGACGACCCGGGTGACTCCGAGCCTGATGTGTCGGCAACAGCGACCGGCAAGGCAGCGACGAGAGAACCCACGCCCAGGGCCAGGGCCAAAGCCCCGATTCGACCGACGTAGCGGGCCGGACCGGGAGCTGCGGACGAAGCAGTGACGCTGACCATGACAACTCCTGCAGATGCGCTCGAACGCGCCGAGCGCACGCCGAAGGACCATGGTCGCGTAGCGAGACCGAAGCGTGCGTGATTTGTCAGAGAAAATTTCTGCAGAAACTGTGTGGCAGGTACAGGATTCGAACCTGTGTAGGCTTCCGCCGACGGATTTACAGTCCGCTCCCATTGGCCGCTCGGGCAACCTGCCTGGGATCAAACCCGAGTACCCGGTTTGATGCGGTTAGCAGGGTACAACGATGATGTACCCCGGACGCAAACCGGCCCGGGACTGCCCGGGCCGATCCGGAGGAGGCACCCCATGGCGGATTCGTCGTTCGACATCGTCAGCAAGGTCGACCGCCAGGAGGTCGACAACGCGCTGAACCAGGCGGCCAAGGAACTGGCCACCCGCTTCGACTTCCGCGGCACCGACACCACCATCGCCTGGAAGGGCGACGAGGTGATCGAGCTCGTGTCCTCCACCGAGGAGCGTGTGAAGGCGGCCGTCGACGTGTTCAAGGAGAAGCTGGTCCGCCGCGACATCTCCATGAAGGCCTTCGACGCCGGCGACCCCCAGGCCTCCGGCAAGACCTACAAGGTCAGCGGAACCCTGAAGCAGGGCATCAGCAGTGAGAACGCCAAGAAGATCACCAAGCTGATCCGCGACGAGGGTCCCAAGAACGTCAAGACGCAGATCCAGGGCGAAGAGGTCCGAGTGACCTCCAAGAGCCGCGATGATCTGCAGTCGGTCATCGCGTTGCTCAAGGGCGCCGATCTCGAGGTCGCCCTGCAGTTCGTCAACTACCGCTGACGTCGCCGAAATCCGGTCGGACGACTCTGGCCGACCAACCGGTGGAATGCCTACAGTGGTGCCATGACGGCCACTTCCGATTCCGCACACCTCCCCGCGACGAGCGACGGCGGCACCTATGACGTCGTCATCATCGGCGCCGGCATCTCCGGGATCGGCGCCGCCCACCACCTCGGCGAACTGAGCCCGGGCTCGCGCTACGTCATCCTCGAGCGCCGCGACCGCATCGGCGGGACGTGGGATCTGTTCCGCTATCCGGGGGTGCGCTCGGACTCCTCGATCTTCGCCCTGAGTTGGCCGTGGGAGCCGTGGCGGGGCAAGGAGTACGTCGCCGACGGCGACCAGATCCGCGACTACATGGAGGACACCGCGCGCAAGCACGGCATCTTCCCGCACATCCGCTTCCACACCACGGTGACTTCCGCCGACTGGGATTCGTCCACCGACACCTGGACCATCCACGTGACCGAGAACGGCCGGCTCAAGACCTACCGCAGCCGCTTCGTGTTCTTCGGGACCGGCTACTACAACTACGACGAGCCCTACAGTCCGGACTTCCCCGGTCTCAACGACTTCGGTGGCACCGTCATCCACGCCCAGCACTGGCCCGACGATCTGGACTACACCGGCAAGAGGATCGTCGTGATCGGCTCGGGCGCAACCGCCGTCTCGCTGGTGCCGGCGCTGGCCCGCAAAGCGGCCCACGTCACCATGCTGCAGCGATCCCCCGGTTATCTGTTCGCCGTGGCGCGGATCAACCGGGTCTTCAGCCTGCTGCGCATGATTCTGCCGAAGTCGTTGTACTACAGGCTGATTCGCGGGTACGCATTGACGTTCGAGAAGGTGCTGTGGGTGATCGCGCGCCGCTTCCCCACCGTGGTGCGCAAGTTCATCCGGCGGCAGAACGTCAGCAAGCTGCCGCAGGGCTATCCGGTCGACGTCGACTTCAACCCCCGCTACAACCCGTGGGACGAGCGCATGTGCCTGGTGGCCGACGGCGACGTGTTCGAGGAGATCGGCAAGGGCAACCTCGACGTCATCACCGACCACATCGACCATTTCGACGCCACCGGTGTGGTGCTGAAGTCCGGTAAGCGCATCGACGCCGACATCGTGGTCAAGGCCACCGGCCTGCAGCTGCAGGCCCTCGGCGGCGTGCGGGTCAGCATCGACGGCGCGGAGGTCAAGCCCAACGAACGGTTCTCCTACAAGGCGCACATGCTCGACGACGTCCCGAATCTGTTCTGGTGCATCGGCTACACCAACGCCTCCTGGACGCTGCGCGCCGACATGACGGCCCGGGCCACGGCCAAACTGGTCGACTACATGAAGGCGCACGGCTACACCCACGCCTACCCGCACCTGGGCGGCCGGCCGCCGGCCGAGAAGAAGACCTGGGATCTGCAGGCCGGCTACGTCCAGCGCAGCCTCAACCAGCTGCCCAAATCGAGCACGAAACGACCGTGGGTGGTGCGCCAGGACTACCTCGCCGACACCATCGACTTCCGCTTCCTCGACAAGATCGAGGAGGACATGGTGTTCGGGAAGGTGAAGAAGCCCGCCGAGTTGGTCGGATAGTCGCCGGGCTCCGCCGCCGGCAGTCGGTCGCATCGCCAAACCGCCCGAAAACCGGGCCGCGCGGCACTACGTTGTCCGCATGACAGCTGATCGCCGCCAACCGCAAGTCGTCGTTCTCGGTGGAGGTTCATGGGGCACCACCGTGGCATCCATCTGCGCCCGCCGCGGGCCGACGCTGCAGTGGGTTCGCTCGGCCGACACCGCCGAGGACATCAACAACAACCACCGCAACAGCGAGTACCTCGGCGAGGAGGTCGAGCTGCCCGAGACTCTGCGCGCCACCAACGATTTCGCCGAGGCGGCCAACTGCGCCGACGTGATCGTGATGGGCGTGCCCTCGCACGGGTTCCGCGGCGTGCTGGTCGAACTGGCCAAGGAGCTACGGCCGTGGGTCCCCGTCGTGAGCCTGGTGAAGGGCCTCGAGCAGGGCACCAACATGCGGATGAGCCAGATCGTCGAGGAGGTCCTACCGGGCCATCCGGCCGGCATTCTCGCCGGGCCGAACATCGCCAAGGAGGTCGCCGAAGGCTACGCGGCGGCCGCGGTCCTCGCCATGCCGGACCGCAACCTCGCCGGCGACCTGGCAGGCATGTTCCGCACCAAGCGATTCCGCACCTACACCACCGACGACGTCGCCGGCGTCGAGATCGCCGGCGCCCTGAAGAACGTCTACGCCATCGCGGTCGGCATGGGCTACGCCATGGGAATTGGCGAGAACACCCGCGCCATGGTGATGACCCGCGCGGTGCGCGAGATGTCGAAACTGGGTGAGGCCATCGGCGGCCAGCGGGACACCTTCGCCGGCCTGGCCGGGATGGGCGACCTGATCGTCACCTGCACCTCCAAGCGCAGCCGCAACCGCCACGTCGGCGAGGAACTGGGCTCGGGCAAGACGGTGCAGGAAATCATCGCCGGCATGAATCAGGTTGCCGAAGGCGTCAAGGCCGCCAGCGTGATCATGGAGTTCGCCGACAAGTACGGCATCAGCATGCCGATCGCCCGCGAGGTCGACCAGGTGATCAACCACGGCGCCACCGTCGAGCAGGCCTACCGCGGCCTCATGGCGCAGAAGCCCGGCCACGAGGTCGACGGCACGCCGTTCTGACGGCTAGCCCGCCGGCGGCGCCGCGGGTGCTGCCGGCGCCGGCGGCATGCCCGGCATCACCGGCGGCAACCCCGGCACCAACGGGGTGCCCGACGGACGGTCCAGCAGCGGGTTGACGGCGTTGATCCAGGTGGTGGTCGGGCCGACCACGAAACCGACCTGATCGCGGCTATTCAAGCAGGCGACCACCCCGGCGGCGTCCACCCCGCAGCTCACCTGGCGGAAGCTGATCCGGGTGTTCGGCGGCAGGGCCTTGACGGCGCCGGCCGGGCCGGCGAACAGCGACGGCTCGGTGGTCGTCGAGAAGGCCGGCGCGCCGGTGGGTCCGCCACTGACGAGGTTGACGCCCGCCGGGGCGCCCGGCAGGGGACCGCTGCACCCGTAATCGCCGCTGAGGTTGTCCAACGTGCAGACCACCCCCGCCGGCCCCGCGAAGGCGAACCAACGGCCCTTGTTGGTGGTGTAGTCGGCGGGATTCACCGGCATGTAGGCGTTGACGTTCGGGATGGGGGGCGCCGGAGCGGGGTCCGGGTCAGCCAGGGCCGGGGATGCCAACGTCACACACGCCCCGAGAGCCACACCGGTCATCGTCAGAAACCTGAGCACCATAACAACACCGTACCGAAGTGGAATTAGCAGCGTGGCTATGGGTTTCAAACACAACAGAATGTCCTAAACTATGATTGGCATTAGCAGAAGCTGAGAGCCGGAAGGACCACTGTGGATCGCCGAAAAAAGGATACGTTGCGCGCAGGCGCGACTGCCGTCGGCGTAGCGACGGGTCTGCTGGTCCTGGCCTCCACGGCACAGACACCCGACGGGTACATCCACGCCAGCTTCGGCGGTCCGTTGGACGTCCTCAGCGCCTTCACCAGTGAGAACACCACCACCAGCACCACCGATGTGCTGGCTATCGGTGACGGCAGCAACGACGCCAGCGAGCTGGCCGCGCTGCTGAAGGGCCAGATCGGCCCGGCGGCCCAGGGCGTGGTCCCCAACTCCCCGTACCGGGTCGCTTACGAGGCGGGCGCCGCACCGGGTGCCGCCGTCACCGGACCGGTTGTCCTTCCCCCGGTGACCCTGGATCCGGCGGCCACCACCGCCGCCCCCACGCGCAAGGACGCCGCGATCCTGCCGTCCAAGCCGGTCATCGACTCGCAGGGCAAGATCGACTGCACCGGAGCGGTGAGTTGCCACACCGATCCGGTCACCAACATCACCACGGTCACCTTCCCCGACGGCATCGTAGCGATCGTGCAGAAGGTCAACGACCTGACCGTGGTGGCTTACAAGACCATCACCGACGCGCTGCCCGCCGAGATCTCGGCGCTGCTGCCGCCGGTGCCCACGACGGCTCCCCCGCCACTGCTGGCCGCCGTGGCACCTCCGACCGCGGTGCCGACCGTCGTGCAGGCCCCGCCGGTCGTCGCCTCGACGGCGCCGATCGCGACGGCACCGGCAACCCAGGCCACTAAGCCGGCCATCGATCCGGGTCCCCCGGCACCCAGCATCGACCTCGACACCACCGGAAGCGGCCCGAAGGTCAGCGTGACCACGCCCCCCAAGGACTTCAGCCCCGGTCAGGGCGACACGACTGGGAGCACCGGTCCGAGCTCCTCGATCGACGTCCCGGCGATTAAGGTCCCCAGCCTGCCCACCAAGGTGAAGGACACCATCGGCGGCGTGGTGGACTCGGTCAAGGGTGCTGTCGGCAGCGTTCTCGGCCCGGGAGCCTCCAGCAAGCCTGATAACACAACGGGCGGGTCGACTTCGTCCGGTCAGGACTCCACATCGGACAAGTCGGCGTCGGACAGCTCGAGGTCGGACAGTTCCAACGGATCCTGACGCCTCCGCGGCGGGTCAGCCGCCGGCCATCTTCTCCAGGCGCGCGATCCGCTCATCGATGGGCGGATGAGTGGAAAACAGCTTGCCGATGCGCTCCCCGGACCGGAACGGGCTGGCGATCATCAGGTGTGCCTGATCGGCGATCTGCGGTGACGGCGGCAGCGGAGCCTGCTGCACCCCGCCGCTGATCTTGCGCAGGGCCGACGCCAGGGCGAGCGGGTCACCGGAGAGCTCGGCGCCGGATTCGTCGGCCTGGTACTCCCGCGAGCGCGAGACGGCCATCCGGATCACGGTGGCGGCGAGCGGGCCGAGCAGCGAAACCAGGAGCATGGCAAGGGGATTCACGCCGTTGCCGTTGCGGTTGCCGCCGGTGTAGCTGGCGAACATCGCCATGTTGGCCAGGTAGGTGATGACCGATGCCAGCGCTCCGGCGACGCAGGAGATCAGGATGTCGCGGTTGTAGACGTGGGAGAGCTCGTGGCCGAGCACCGCGCGCAGTTCGCGTTCGTTGAGGATGTTGAGAATGCCGGTGGTGCAGCACACCGCCGCGTTGCGGGGGTTGCGGCCGGTGGCGAAGGCGTTGGGGTTGGCGGTGTCGCTGATGTAGAGGCGCGGCATGGGCTGGTGCGCGGCGGTGGCGAGCTCGCGCACGATGGCGTAGATCTGCGGCGCCTGCACCTCGGTGATGGGCTGGGCGTTCATCGCCTTCAGCGCCATCTCGTCGCTGTTGAAGTAGACGTAGGCGTTCATGCCGATGGCCATCAGCAGAGCCAGGAACATGACGTTGCGGCCGAACAGCGACCCGACGAAGACGATCAGCGCCGACATCGTGGCGAGCAGGATGAACGTCTTGATGCGGTTACCGGTCGGATGCCAGGTCATGCCTATCTCCTTCGAGCGGGACTGTCCCGCAGACTAACGCCTGGGAGCGTTGCGCAAGTTCCGGATGGACAGGAACCCTGACCGGTCCGGCTAGCCGTGGCGGTTAACGGTGTAGTCCACCAGCGAAGCCAGTGCCCGGCGACCGGGCACGTCGGGCAGGCCCGCGAGCTCGTCCCGCGCCTGAGCCGCATATTGCCACACGGTCGCCTTGGCGGCGGCGATCCCGCCGGAGGCACGCAACAGCGCCAGCGCCTCGGCCACGTCCGCGTCGTCGGTGACGGGGCCCTTGAGCAGTTCGCGCAGCCGGTCGGCGTCCGGGCCGGTCTCGCGCAGCGCGTAGAGCACCGGGAGGGTGTGCACGCCCTCGCGCAGGTCGGTGCCGGGCAGTTTGCCGGACTCGTCAGGGTCGGACTCGATGTCGATGATGTCGTCGGAGATCTGGAACACCGTGCCGATGATCCCGCCGATGCGGCCGAGCCGTTCGACCTGATCGGGCGCGGCGCCGGAGAACGTGCCGCCGAACCGGCCCGCGGCGGCGATCAGGCAGGCGGTCTTCTCGGCGATCACCTTGAGATAGTGCGAGACTGCGTCGTCTCCCGGCGGGGCGCCCTTGGTCTCCCGCATCTGACCGGTCACCAGCAGGGCGAAGGTCTCCGCGATGATCCGCACCGCATCCGGTCCCAGCTGTGCCACCAGGCGGGAGGCCGTGGCGAACAGGTAGTCGCCGGCCAGGATCGCGATGTTGTTGCCCCACCGGGCGTTGGCCGACGGGGCGCCGCGACGCACCTGCGCCTCGTCCATGACGTCGTCGTGGTAGAGCGTGGCCAGGTGGACCATCTCGATGACCGCACCGGCCACTGCGACGTCGCGGTTGTCCGGGTCGGGGCCGACCTGGGCGCAGAGCACGGTGAACAGCGGGCGAAACCGCTTGCCGCCTGCCTCGAAGAGGTGCAACACCGCCTCGGTCATCAGCTCGTCCCCACCCCGCAGTTCGGTGGAGATGATGTCCTCGACGTGGGCGACGCCGTCACGCACCCGTTGGGCAAATTCCGCGTCACCGAAGTCGACCCCCGCTACCACGGTCGCCGGTGTCTTCACGCTGCCAACATACTGGGAAGCGTGAATCAGCCTTCATCGGAGGTCGGGAGCGAACGACCCGGGGCAGAAGTCGGCCGGCGGGCAGGAGCGCAGCCACTCGGGGCAGAAGTCGGCCGACGGGCAGGAGCGCAGCGACTCGGGACAGAAGTTCTCGTCGTGGGCGCGGGACCGTCGGGATCGTCGGCGGCGGCATGGGCAGCGCGGGCCGGCCACGAGGTGCTCGTGGTCGACGGGCGGGAGTTCCCCCGAGACAAGGCCTGCGGCGACGGGCTGACCCCGCGCGCGGTGGCCGAACTGCGCCGGCTCGGGCTCGGCGAGTGGCTTGACGGGCGGATCCGCCACCATGGACTGCGGCTGGCGGGCTTCGGCAGCGAGGTCGAGGTGCCCTGGCCCGGGCCGTCCTTTCCTCCGGTGAGCTCCGCGGTACCGCGCACCGAATTGGACGACCGGGTTCGCAAAGTCGCCGAGGAGTCCGGGGCGTCGATGCTGCTCGGCTCCAAAGCCGTTGACGTGAGCCGTGATTCGGCAGGCCGAGTCACCGAGGTGCTGTTGGCCGACGGGCACCGGGTGGCCTGCCGCCGGCTGATCGTCGCCGACGGCGCCCGCTCGACGCTGGGTCGTGTGCTGGGCCGGCAATGGCATCAGGAGACCGTCTACGGGGTCGCCGCGCGGGCTTACCTTCGGTCCCCGCGGGCCTCGGAGCCGTGGATCTCCTCGGATCTGGAACTTCGGGCGACCGACGGTCAGGTGTTGCCCGGCTACGGCTGGATCTTCCCGTTGGGCAACGGCGAGGTGAACCTGGGCGTGGGCGCGCTGGCCACCGCCAAGCGTCCCGCCGACGTGGCGCTGCGCCCGCTGATCAACCACTACACCGAACTCAAGCGCGCGTCGTGGGGCTTCGACGGTGGACCGCGTGCGGTGTCCTCGGCGCTGCTGCCGATGGGCGGCGCGGTGTCCGGGGTGGCCGGGCCGAACTGGATGCTGGTCGGCGACGCGGCCGCCTGCGTGAACCCGCTCAACGGGGAGGGCATCGACTACGGCCTGGAGACCGGGCGGCTGGCCGCCGACTTCCTCACCGCCGGTGACACCGCTGCGATGTCGCTGGCCTGGCCCGCACTGCTACAGGGGCATTACAGCCGCGGGTTCTCGGTGGCCCGTCGACTCGGCCTGCTGCTGACCCTGCCGCGATTCCTGCCGATGGCCGGGCCGATGGGGATGCGCTCGCATCGGCTGATGGACGTCATGGTCCGGGTCATGGGCAACCTGATCACCGACGAGGACGACGACTGGGTGGCGCGGTCGTGGCGTACCGCGGGCGCCGGCTCACGCCTGCTGGACCACCGAAAACCGTTCAGCTAGAAGCCTTCCGCACCACTTTGGTGGCCAGCCATCACGGTTTGACGGCGGCGTGCAGGGCGACGATCCCCCCGGTGAGGTTGCGCCAGCGCACCTGCGACCAGCCGGCAGCCTCGATGTGCCGGGCCAGGGTCGGCTGGTCGGGCCAGGCCCGGATGGACTCGGCCAGGTAGACGTAGGCCTCCGGATTGCTCGACACCGCACGGGCCACCCGCGGCAGCGCCTGCATCAGGTACTCCTTGTAGAGCGTCGAGAACACCGGCACGGTGGGCGTCGAGAACTCGCAGACCACCAGCCGTCCGCCGGGCTTGGTCACCCGGGCCATCTCCCGCAACCCGGCGCTGAAGTCGACGACGTTGCGCAGGCCGAAGCTGATGGTCACCGCGTCGAAGACGCCGTCGGCGAAGGGCAGACGGGTGGCGTCGGCCGCAGCTTTGGGCACCGGCCGCTGCAGGCCGGCCTTGAGCATGCCGACCGAGAAGTCCGCGGCGAGACACCACGCACCGGAGCGAGCAAGTTCGACGGTGGAGACCGAGGTCCCGGCGGCCAGGTCGAGCACCGCGTCTCCCGGACCGATTCGCAGTGCCGCCCGGGTGGCCCGTCGCCAGCGGCGGTCCTGCCCAACGGACAGCACGGTATTGGTGATGTCGTAGCGGCGAGCGACGGCGTCGAACATCGACGCCACGTCATGGGGGTCTTTGTCCAGCGAGGCGCGGCTCACCCGCCCGACGCTATCAAGCTCCCCGCGAGTCGATACCCCGGCTCTGACGTGAGCGCGCGACCATGCGCTCACTGAGATGAATCAGCCGATCCTCATGGCCGGCCGGCATGGTGTAGGCCAGTTGCCGCAGTTCCAAGGCGAAACCCTGCAGATCCTGACGAAAGGTCCTGTCCATCAACCCTCCCCGTCCGTATTGACGTAGGCGAATGTTCCTGTGCGATCTGGGTTTTGGTCGACTCTGACCCTGCCGACCATTGTGCTCCGGGATTCGACGGGAGCGGAAGACGTCTCAGCAAGTATTCAGGTGAACATCTCGTTTCCGCTGTGTTGCGCATCGGGAAGTCTGCGTTCCGCGCGCACCAGGCCGGCGAGGATCGCGCCGCCGATCAGCCAACCGGCAACGGCGATCGACCCCGCCGGGATGATGGCCAGCGCGGCGTTACGGTTCTGCACCCGAACGAGATTCGGGTTGTTCCGGTCGTACTCGACGTAGATCCGCATTCCGGTGGCAAGTTCGGAGGGGTAGAGCACACCGAGTTCGGGCCGGTAGGTGACGCGGTCGGGGGTGACGAACTCGATCGTGGAACGGCGCGGTCCCGCCGAGAGCACCTCAGCCTCGGCGACCCCGAGGTGGCGTTCGATCTGGCGGTCGTTTCGCCACGCCCCGGCCACCAGCAGGACGGACTGCAGGGTGACGATACCCATGATCACCCACACCACAGTTTTGGCCCAGCGCAACACTTTTCGCTCGCCGGTCTCGGCCAGCGCGGGATCCCTGCGCGGCAGTGCGGCCTGCACCCACGGGCGCAAGCGCTGGATCACAGAGCCGCCCGGATGGCGGCGTGCAGCTGCCGCAGCGACGACCGGTCGGCTTTGACCTCCAGCACCCGAAGGCCGTCGTGCGGTTCGGCCAGCGCCGGCGCGAGATCGTCGACCTCGATCTGGCGGGCCTCCACGTGATAGGCCCGGCACAGCGCCCCGACGTCGACGTCGTGCGGGGTGCCGAAGATGCGTGACGACACGTCGGCGAACCGGGGATCACCCTGCTCGAGAAGTTCGAAGATGCCGCCGCCGTTGTCGTTGGAGACCACGATGGTCAGGTCGTGCGGGACCGGCTCGGTGGGACCGATCAGCAGGCCGGACGCGTCGTGGACGAAGGTGAGGTCACCCAGCAGGGCGATGGTGCGTCCCGGATGGGCCAGCGCCGCCCCGATGGCAGTGGAGACCGTCCCGTCGATCCCGGCCACCCCGCGGTTGGAGCGCACGGCGACACCGTCGGTGTTCAGGCCCACCAGGGCGGCGTCGCGCACCGGGTTGGAGGCGCCCAGCACCAGCTGGTCTCCCGGGCGGACGGCGGCGGCGACGGCGGCGGCCACGTGCAGCCCGGTGGTCAGCGGGTGGGCGGCCAACTGCTCGCGGACCACGGCGGTGACCCGGGCGTCGGCCTGCGCACAGCGGCTCAGCCACTGCGGGTCGGCGGTGCCGGAGGTTTCGGCGCGGGTGCCGGTGGCCATCGAGTTACCCGAGACGTCCGGCCAGCGCGGGCCGGTGGTGAGCGCGTACACCGGGATCGAGGGGTCGGCGAGCAGGGCCGAGACCGGACGGTGCAGGGTGGGCCGGCCCACCATGATGACCTGCTGGGGCCGCAGCTGCGTCAGCGCGAGCGGGTGCAGCGGCGTCGCGGGGTGCGGCGCGGTGGGTTCGGCGACGGTCGGCAGGTGCGCGAGGTTGGGATGGATCCCGGCGCCGTGGCCGGCGATGACGACGGTGTCGGGTGTGAGGTCGATGGGCAGCGGCTGGTCGAAACTCACCGGTGGGCTGTAGGTCCACGGCCGGCCGTCGGGGCGCCCGGGCGGGACTTCGTCGGGGTCCGAATCCGCTTCGGGCACAAGGGGTTCGCGCAGCGGGATGTCGAACTGCACCGGACCTGCGTTGGCGGCGCGGGCCCCGGTGGCGGCAGCCAGCACCCGGCAGGTGGCCGAGCGCCACGCCGCGTTCTGAGCGCCGGAGTTGACCGCGTCCGGCCCGCCCGCCTCGGCGAGGCCCAGGCTGATCGCGGCGCGGACCTGGGTGCCGAAATAACCCAGCTGTTCCATGGTCTGGTTGGCGCCGGTGCCGAGCAGTTCGTAGGGGCGGTTCGCGCTGAGCACGATCAGCGGCACCCGGGCGTAGTTGGCCTCCACGACGGCGGGCCCGAGGTTGGCCACCGCGGTGCCGGAGGTCATCGCGATCGGGACGGGGCGGCCACTACCGGCGGCCAGGCCGATCGCCAGGTAGCCGGCGGTCCGCTCGTCAATGCGGACGTGCAGCCGCAGGCGTCCGGCCCGGTCTGCGTCGGCCAGGGCGAAGGCCAGCGGGGCGTTGCGCGACCCCGGGCAGAGGACGACGTCACGCACGCCGCCGCGGATGAGTTCGTCGACGACCACCCGCGCCTGAGCCGTCGAGGGGTTCACCCTTACAGAGTTACACAGCGTTCGCGCGTGGTGGCAAAGCGGTTCGTCGCGGCCTCACAGCAGCGTGCCCGCGAAGAAGTCCAGCATGGTCTTGTTGACGGCCTCGTGGCGTTCCAGGAAGCCGAGGTGCCCGGCGTTGGCGATCTGGACGTAGCGCCCCCTGGGAATGGCGTCACCGACCTCGCGGCCCAGAGCGGGCGGGGTGATGACGTCGTCGGCGAAGCCGATCACCAGAACCTCGTTGGGGATGGACCGGTAGGCCGGCAGCCGGTTCTCCAGCGGCGCCACCGCCAGCTGCGCCCGCCATCCCGGGCTGCGTTTCAGCGGGAAGGCGGTGAACATGTGCAGCCACTCCTCGATCATCGGGGAGTTGATGGTCTTGGGCGAAAAGTTCTCCAGGATACGGACTTTCGCGCCGTAGGAGGGCGGCAGCTCGATGCCGGCCTCGGCCAGCTCGACATCGGCGGTGCGGAACGCGATCCGGGTGGGGTCGATCCTGCCGCGGGTGCCCATCAGCACCGCCTGGTTTACCAGGTCGGGGCGGACCAGCATCAGCTCCTGGGCGATGAAGGCGCCCATCGACATCGCCACCAGCCGGACCGGGCCGTCGGTCAGCTTCTCGATGATCCCGACGGTGTCGGCCACCATCTGCTCGGCGGTGAAGCCGTCGGCGTTCTCGGTGGCGCCGACACCGCGGTTGTCGAAGGTGATGCAGCGGTAGCCGGCATCCAGGAAAACCGGCACCTGGTGGATGTGCCAGGTGCGCCCGGCACCACCGGTGCCGGCGATGAACACCACCGGATCCCCGGAACCGAGGTCGTCGTAGGCGAGATTGCTCACCGGCGCGACGCTAGCGGGCCGCCTGGGGCCGCCACAAATAGCGGGCGGGCCGGAATCGTCAGCCGGCGGCGGCCAGTGCGGCGTCGTAGTCCGGCTCGGAGGCGATCTCGGGCACCAGTTCGGTGTAGGCCACGGTGCCGTCGGCCCCGACGACCACCACGGCGCGGGCCAGCAGTCCGGCGAACTTGCCGTCCGCCATGGTGACGCCGTAGTCCTCGCCGAAACTGTCCCGGAACGCCGAGGCCGACGTCACGTTGTCGATGCCCTCGGCCCCGCAGAATCGGCTCATCGCGAACGGCAAGTCCTTCGACACGCAGAGCACCGTGGCCCCGCCCGCCGCGGCACGCTCATTGAACTTCCGCACGCTGGCTGCGCAGACCGCCGTATCCACCGACGGAAAGATGTTGATCACCAACGGCTTTCCGGCGAACTGGCCGCTGTCGACGGCCGAGAGGTCGACACCGGTGAGGGTGAACGAAGGAGCCGGCGAGCCGACGGCGGGCAGTTCGCCAACAGTACGGACCGGATTACCGCCAAGAGTTATTTCAGCCATGGCCAACAGTCTTTCACCCTCGCGATCCACCAGTCACGCCGGTCGACCGGGGCGGCCAGCGCCGCCAGCCGGTCGGCGTCCGGGGTGACGGGCCCGACCGGAAGGACGCCGTCGACCGGGGTCAGGTCGGCGACGTCCTCGACGAACAGGCCCCCGGTGCCCAGGCCGCAGGCGTGCTCCAGACGCGGCAGCGCGGCGGCCGCGGCGAGCCCGGCGGCGATGCCGACCGCCGAGTCCAGCGCACTGGACACCACCACCGGGATGTCGATCTGCGCGGCGATGTCCAGCATCGCCCGCACCCCGCCCAGCGGCGCCACCTTGAGCACCGCGACGTCAGCCGCGCCGGCCCGCACCACCGCGAGCGGGTCGTCGGCCTTGCGAATGCTCTCGTCGGCGGCCACCTGCACACCGGCCGGGCCGGAGATCCGCCGACGCACCTCGGCAAGTTCGGCGACCGTGCGGCACGGCTGCTCGAGGTATTCCAGGGGTCCGTCGGCGGTCAGGGCGGCGGCTGCCGCCACCGCCTCCGCCACGCTCCAGCCGCCGTTGGCGTCGACCCGGACGGTGCCGATGACCGCCCGGACCGCGTTGACGCGGGCGACGTCGTCGGACAGCGTCTGCCCGGGCTCGGCCACCTTCACCTTGGCCGTCGTGGCACCGGGGAAACGGGCGAGCACCGCGGGCACCTGCTCGGGGTCGACGGCGGGGACGGTGGCGTTGATCGGCACCCGGTCCCGCACTGCCGGAGGCGGGGCGCGGTAGGCGGATTCGATACCGGAGGCCAGCCAGTGCGCCGCCTCCGGAACGTCGTACTCCAGGAAGGCGCCGAACTCGCCCCATCCGGCGGGACCGTCGATGAGCGCCACCTCGCGCACGGTGATACCCCGGAAGCGCACCCGCATGGGCAGCGCGACGACGTGCAGGCGATCCAGCAGATCGTCCAGCGCCGGGCCCATGAGTTGAAAGTGTCAGATGGCGCGGTCGCGGCTCTCCCAGTACGGCTTGCGCAGATCCTTCTTCAGCAGCTTGCCGGTGGGGTTGCGCGGCAGGACCTCCATGATGTCGACGCTGCGCGGGCACTTGTAGTGCGCCAGCTTCTCGCGACACCAGGCGATGAGCTCCTCGGGCGTGGTCTCCTGACCGGAGGACAGCTCGACGACGGCCTTGACCGACTCGCCCCACTTGTCGTCGGGCACGCCGAACACGGCGGCGTCCATCACCGCCGGGTGGTCGGTGAGCGCGCGCTCGACCTCCACCGAGTAGATGTTCTCCCCGCCGGAGATGATCATGTCCTTGAGCCGGTCCTCGACGAAGATGAACCCGCCGTCGTCGATGCGGCCGATATCGCCGGTGCGAAACCAGCCTTCGGGGGTGATCGCCTCGGCGGTGGCCTCCGGCTTGTTGTGGTAGCCCTCCATCAACTGCGGTGTGCGGAACCACAATTCACCCGGCTCGCCGACCGGCACATCCTCGAGGGTGTCGGGGTTGACGATGCGGACCTCCACGCGGTCGGCGGCCTGGCCGGCGCTGGTGAGCCGCTCAGGCCGGGAGTCGTCGCGGTGGGCCTCGGGCGACAGTTGGGTGACCGCGCCGCACACCTCGGTCAGTCCGTACACCTGAACGAAGTCGGTGTTCGGGAACTCCTGCAGTGCCTGGCGCAGCAGGGCCGGCGGCATCGGCGAGGCGCCGTAGACGAACGTGCGCAGATTGCTGAACAGCTTGACCGCGTCGGGGCCCATCTCCATCACCTTGGCCAGCACCGCCGGCACCAGGAACGTGCGGGTCGCGCCCTGCAGGATGGCCCCGGCCAGCGAGGCCCCGTCGACCTCACGGGTCATGATGCTCGGGATGCCGGCGTGAATGCCGAACTGGGCGTAGGACGTGCCGCCGACGTGGAACAGCGGCATGGCGACCATGTTCTTGTCGTCGGCGTCGAACTCGAAGGTGCCCGCGTTGAGGGTGTGCGCCACCAGGTTGGCCTGAGTCAGCCTGATGCCCTTGGGATTTCCGGTGGTGCCCGAGGAGTACATGATCACGCAGACGTCGTCGGGAACGACGTCGGCCCCGCGTCCCCGCGGGGTGGCGGCAGCCAGCATGGCTTCGTACTCGTCGTCTGAGCCACCCTCGGGCGTCACCTCGATGACGTGTTCGACGTGGGTCAGGCGGTCGCGGATCTTGTCGATGGAATCGCGCAGTTCCTTGCCGACGATGATCAGTTTGGCGCCGCAGTCGTTGATCACGTAGTCGATCTCGTCGCCGGCGAGCCGGAAGTTGATGATGGCCGTCGCCGCACCCAGGCTCGCCGCGGCCAGTGTCGTCTCCACGCAGGCGGGGTGGTTTTTGTCGAGGAACGCCACCACGTCGCCGCGGCCGATTCCCCGGGCCGCCAGCGCTCCGGCCAGCCGCCGCACCCGGTCGTCGAACTGCGCCCACGTGAACGAACGGCCGAGATAGGCGATGGCCTCCTCGTCCGGCTTGACCTGCGCCCAATAGGCCAGGCGGTCGTCGAGGAAGCGGGGTTCGGGAGCGTCAGCCATACCCGACAGGGTGCCACCCCCGGCTCAACGCCTCAGCCTGTTTCCCTCAATCGGTGGACCACCATGTCATCCGCGGAATCGTCCGGATGGTCGACGGCTGTGACGTGCGCAACATCGGACAGTGGTGTGACGGCCGACACACCGGCCCCCAAACAAGGAGCACCGACATGAACGCAATCAGGACCCGCATGATCACCGCACTGGCAGCCCCGGCGCTGGCAGCCGGCATCCTCACCGGCGGCGTGGCACTGGCCACCGCCACCCCGGCCGTGGCGCAGACCTGCACCACGACGGGGAACGCGTACGTCACACCGAACTCGGTCAATCCCCTGACCCGGCCGGCTCAGGTGAACGCCATCCAGGCCCCCACCCAGGTCTGGGCGGCGCCGAGCACCTGCCTCGGCCATTGAATACCCGCCTGATCGGCCCCGGCCCTCAGTCGGCCCGGGGCCGATTCGCGTCCGTCTTTCGCAACAGGACGATCGCGACGACGATCGCTACGACGGGAGCAACGGACATGATCAGGCTGGTGTGGTGGATGGCGGTCAGCCAGCTCCCGGTTGCCTCGGACACCACCCAGCGGGCCTGCTCGGGGTCGAGCACCTCGCTACCGGCCGCCGGGTTGGGCGCGCCGCCGTGGGCCACCCGCAGCGCCTCACGGGCCTGCGCCTCCGTGATCCCCGACCCCTCCAGCTTGGCGCGGCCGTCGCGCAGGAACAGGGCGGTGCCGACGAGCGCGAACAGCGCCGGCCCCAGCGAATACGCGGCCTGGCCGACGGCCGGCTTGACTGCCGACACCACGCCGCCCAGTTCGGGCGGTGCGCTGGACATCATGATGGTGGACTGCGGAGTCTGGACCACCGCTCCGCCAATCGCGTTGAGCGCCACCGCGATCCCGAGAAAGACGACGGGGGTGCGCTGGTCGAGCCAGACCAGCATGAGCATGCTGATGAACAGGATCACCAGTCCGGCCACCAGCACGGCGCGCTCGGAGTAGCGGGCGACGGCCCGGCCGGCCAGCACCGCGGCGGCCGAGGCCACCAGCATCGCCGGGATGAGCAGCAGCCCCAGCAGTTCCGGGGACTCGCCGCGGAGGGTGACCAGGTAGTAGGCGAACAGGATGGTTCCGCCGCCACCGAGGAAGTTGAACGCCGCCCCGGCCGTCAGCGCGGCATTGAATCGTCCGGACCGGAAGATCCGCATGTCCAGGGCCGGAGCCTCGGCGCGCAATTCCCACCAGACGAACGCAGCGGCGAGCGCCACGCCGACGGCGATCAGAACCAGAGCCGACGCACTGAATCCGCCCTGCAGTTCGGTCAGTCCGTAGATGACGGTGATCAGCGCCGCGGCGACGAGCAGGATGCCCGGGATGTCCAGGCTGCGTTTGTCGCGGATGGTCTCCGGGACGTACTTGACTGTGATGGTCGCCGTGAGAACAGCCAGGACGGGGGTCACCAGAAGACAAGTCCGCCAGCCGTAGTGGCTGGCGAGCCAGCCGCCGAGGGCGGGCTGGAACACCGCCAGGGCGTGGCCCGCGCCGAGGTAGGCGGCGATGGCGGCGGCCCGGCCGGCCGGCGGGAACACCGCGTTGATGATGGCCAGCGACAAGCCCAGAACGAACGCGAAGGCGACGCCCAGTCCGGCGCGCGCGATGATCAGCACGCTGACGTGCGGCGCCACCGCGCCGAGCAACCCGAAGACGATCGAGCCGTAGACGCCGATCAGGAACATCCGCTTCATACCGGCGAGGTCACCGAGCGCACCAGCGCCCAGCACGGCGGCGGCCAGGGTCAAAGTGCACAAGCTGGCCAGGAAACTCGCTGTGCCAGGGCTGAATTGGAGGCCCCGCCGGATTTCGGCGAGGTTGGCCGACAGCGTCGTGGGGTCGGCGGCGGTGACGCTGTACCCGAGCCCCATGGCGAGGATGGTCATGGTGGCCGCCAGACCGGAGACTTCGCTCTGCTTCTGGCCCGGCGGCATTGACCGATGCTATGCCGATCGGGTGTCGGGCGGCACCGGTCCGGGCGAACTCTCTGGCCCCGAACTGGAACACGTTCTAATGTTGCATCCATGACCGACGATCCCGGCTCTTCGCGCGAGCGCTCATCCGATCTCGGCTCTTCGCGCGAGCGCTCATCCGATCTCGGCTCTTCGCGCGAGCGCTCATCCGATCTCGGCTCTTCGCGCGAGCGCTCATCGCAGCAGCTGCGGCATCCGGTGCACACCGGTCACCTGACCGTCGGCGCGCTCAAGCGGCAAAGGGACCGGCCCGTGCTCTTCCTGGGCGACACCACGCTGACCGGCGGCCAGCTCGCCGACCGGATCAGCCAGTACATCCAGGCCTTCGAGGCGCTCGGGGCGGGCACCGGCGAGACCGTCGGCCTGCTGTCGCTGAACCGGCCCGAGGTGCTGATGATCATCGGCGCCGGCCAGACCCAGGGCTACCGGCGCACCGCCCTGCACCCGCTGGGGTCGCTGGACGACCATGCCTACGTGTTGGCCGACGCGGGGGCCACGTCGCTGATCATCGACCCGAACCCGATGTTCGTCGAGCGGGCGGTCGGGCTGCTGGCCAAGGTGCCGTCGCTCCGCCAGATCCTCACCCTGGGACCGGTCCCGGCGGAGCTGGCCGGGGTGGGCGCCGACCTCTGCGCCGCGGCGGCGGGTTACCAGCCGCGACCGCTGGTGGCCGCGGAGCTTCCACCCGACCACATCGGCGGCCTGACCTACACCGGCGGCACCACCGGGAAGCCCAAGGGCGTCATGGGCACCGTGAGCTCCATCCTGACCATGACGACGATCCAGCTGGCCGAGTGGGAGTGGCCGGAGCATCCCCGTTTCCTGATGTGCACGCCGCTCTCACACGCCGGTGCGGCGTTCTTCACACCGACGATCGTCAAGGGCGGCGAGATGATCGTGCTGCCCAAGTTCGATCCCGGCGAGGTGCTGCGGGTGATCGAGGAGCGGCGCATCACCGCCACCATGCTGGTGCCGTCGATGATCTACGCGCTGATGGACCATCCGGACTCCCACACCCGCGACCTGTCGTCTTTGGAGACCGTCTACTACGGCGCCTCGGCGATGAACCCGGTGCGGCTGGCCGAGGCGATCCGCCGGTTCGGTCCGATCTTCGCGCAGTACTACGGGCAGTCCGAGGCGCCGATGGCGATCACCTATCTGGCCAAGACGGATCACGACGAAAAGCGGCTCACCTCGTGCGGCCGGCCCACGCTGTTCGCCCGGGTGGCCCTGCTCGACGCCGACGGAAACGCCGTCGCGCCAGGGGAAGTCGGTGAGATCTGCGTATCCGGGCCGCTGCTGTCCGGGGGCTATTGGAACCTGCCCGAGGCGACGGCCGAGACGTTCTCCGGCGGCTGGATGCACACCGGTGACATGGCCCGGGAGGACGACGACGGTTTCTACTACATCGTCGACCGGGTCAAGGACATGATCGTCACCGGGGGCTTCAACGTGTACCCCCGCGAGGTCGAGGACGTCGTCGCCGAGCATCCGGCCGTGGCGCAGGTGTGCGTCATCGGCACGCCGGACGAGAAGTGGGGTGAGGCGGTGACAGCGGTGATCGTGCTGCGGCCCGGGCACGCCGACGATCCCGATTCGGTGGCAACGGTGGCCGCGGAGATCCAGGCCGCGGTCAAGGACCGCAAGGGCTCGGTGCAGTCGCCCAAGCAGGTGGTGGTGGTGGAGTCGGTTCCGGTGACCGCACTGGGCAAGCCGGACAAGAAAGCCGTGCGGGCGCAGTTCTGGGCGGGGGCCGAACGTGCCATCGGTTAGGGCGGTGCTGTTCGACTTCTCCGGCACGCTGGCCAGTCTGGAGGAGCGGGAACACTGGTTCGAGGGCATGGGCCTGGACGCGGCCGGCCGCGCGACGGTGATGGACCGCATGACCCATCCCAGCGCGAGTGTCGCCCACCCGGCGTGGGTGCACCGCGATCTGGATCCCGAGTTGCACCGCGAGGCCTACATGCACGTGCTGCGGGAGTCCGGACTGGGCGACGCACACGCCGAGGATCTCTATCGACGGGTGATCGACCCACGCGAGTGGGCGGTGTACCCGGACACCACGCTGGTCTTGAAGTCTCTGCGGGAGAAGGGCATTCGCACCGCGGTGGTCTCGAACATCGCCTGGGACATCCGTGCGGTACTGGATGCGGCCGGCGCGGCGGCCGACGAGGTGGTGCTGTCCTATGAGGTCGGCGCGGCCAAGCCGGATCCGGCGATCTTCGAGGCGGCGCTGAGCCGGCTCGGCGTTGCCGGCTCCGATGCCCTGATGGTCGGCGACAGCGTGGAGAACGACGGCGCCGCACAGCTGTTGGGCTGCGCCTTCGCACTGGTCGACCCGAAGCCGATCGCCCAGCGGCCCACCGGTCTGGTGGACGCACTGCGCGCGGCGGGTGTCGACGTCTGAATCCGGCGGCTCAGGCGCTGCGCACCCGCTGAATCCGGCGGCGACTCGGGGCACGCACCGCCTCGTAGTGGTCGAGCAGCTGATCGCAGATCCGCGGCCAGGAGCGGTTGACGACGCTGCGCCGCGCCGCCGTCGCGTAGCGGGACCGTTGCGCGAGAAGGTGATCGACGGATCGGCTGAGCCCGGCTTCGAAGTCCTTGACGGGCAGCAGCACCCCGGTGCGGAACGGCGCGACGAGGTCGCGCGGTCCGCCGGCGTCGGGTGCGACGACCGGCAGGCCGGATGCCAGCGCCTCCTGGACGGCCTGACAGAACGTCTCGTGCTCACCGGGATGGACGAAGACGTCCATGCTGGCGTACGCGGCGGCCAGCTCCGGACCGTGGAGCGCCCCGGTGAACACCGCGGTGGGCAAAAGGCTTTCCAGCTTTGGCTTTTCGATGCCGTCGCCGACGATCACCAATTGCAGATCATGGCGTCGGCTCAGCGCCGCGAGCCGTTCGACGTGTTTCTCGGGCGCCAGCCGGCCCACGAAACCGACGATGGGAAGACCATCGGGTGACCACTGCCGCCGCAGGGACTCGTCGCGAGCCGAGGGCGCAAAACCGGTGACGTCCACCCCCCGGGCCCAGTGGTGGACACGCGGAACGCCGCGCGCACGCAGGTTGTCGATCGCCGCCGTCGACGGCGCCAGCGTGCGGTCGGCCATGGAGTGCAGGTGACGGATCCACGACCACGCGGCGGGCGCGGCGAAGCGCACGCCGTAACTCGTTGCGAATCCGGCGATGTCGGTCTGGTACACGGCCACCGTCGGCACGCCGAGGCGCCGCGCGGCGAGCATGCCGCCGTAGCCGAGCAGAGCCGGGGAAGCCAGGTGCACGACGTGGGGGTCGAAGCCGCGCAGCGTTCTCAGCATCGCCGGCCTGGGGATGCCGAGCGGCAGCGAGGTGACGGCCGGCATCATCCGCGACGGGACGCGGTGCACGCGGACACCGTGGTGGAGCCGGTCCGCGGCCGGCTGTCCGGAGGGGTTGTCGGGAGCGATCACGAGGGCCTCGTGTCCGGTTCGGCTCAGATGCTCCAGAACGTGGAGCACCGAGTTGGACACACCGTTGACGTTGGGAAGGAAGGACTCGGCGACGATTGCGACTCGCACGGTTCCAGGCTGGGCCGCAGGGGTTTCGGAGAGGTTGCGACGCCGGATACGTCAGACGTCGATCAGCCGTCGATTGCGGGGACGACCGCGCGGAGCGACTGGCGACGCGGAGGTCCGCAGGCTCGCGAGAATTCGCCCGGAAGGCGCTGGCCATTCACGTGACGTTCACCATCCGGCGGTTACGTTCACTCACCGACATCCCGACGCTAGGACCCCAGATGGACCGCGATCTGGAAGCACTCGAGAGTGCGCCTCCGTTCAGCTACAAGCGACTGTGGGTCGCCCTGGCACTGTCGGCCGCGGTGATCGGTGTCGGCTCGCTGCTGGTGCGCACGTTACCCAATTCGGGCCATCAGGCCGGCTACGAGGCGGTGATCACCAAGGGCGAGCAGTGGGCGCAAGCGGAAGTCGACGCCGCCGGCGGGGTGGCACTGCCGGCATGCGACCAGTTGCAGAGCGAGTCGGAGGCCTCCCCGGCATCGCCCAACTATGAGTACCAGTCCTTCGTCGAAGGCTGTGATCAGGCGATCGACCACCTGATGGGGCGGGACGTCCCCCTGCTGGCCCACGGCGAGTAGGTCGCACATCCGTTTTCACGTGCCCGAGGGACGCGCAGCACGCGGCGATAGACTCGTCAGCTGTGAATCCTCTGCGCCGCAAGCTCACCGAGGCGATCGCCCTGACCGGCATGCGTCCGCCGCTGAGCGTGCCCACCCGCACACGAATCAAGCTGGGCGGCAAACGCGTACTGATCACCGGAGCGTCCTCAGGGATCGGTGAAGCGGGGGCTGAGCGGTTCGCCGCCGAGGGAGCCGAGGTCATCGTCGTCGCCCGCCGCGCCGATCTGCTCGACGACCTGGCCGCACGTATCGCCGACGCCGGCGGCACAGCCACCGCCATCCCCTGCGACCTCGCCGATCTCGATGCCGTCGACGCCCTGGCCGACACCGTCGAACAGCGCTTGGGCGGCGTGGACATCCTGGTCAACAACGCCGGCCGGTCGATCCGCCGGCCGCTGGCCGAGTCCCTTGACCGCTGGCACGACGTCGAGCGCACCATGACGCTGAACTACTTCTCGCCGCTGCGCCTGATCCGCGGCCTGGCGCCCGGCATGATCGAGCGCGGCGACGGGCACATCATCAACGTCGCGACGTGGGGTGTGCTCAGCGAGGCCTCTCCGCTGTTCGGCGTCTACAACGCCTCGAAGGCCGCGCTGAGTGCGGTGAGCCGGGTGATCGAGACCGAGTGGGCACGCAGCGGCGTGCATTCCACCACGCTGTACTACCCGCTGGTGGCCACCCCGATGATCGCGCCCACCAAGGCCTACGAGGGCATGCCGGCGCTCAGTTCCGAGGAAGCCGCGCAGTGGATGATCGACGCCGCGCGGCACCGGCCGGTGCGTATCGCGCCCCGCTTCGGGGTGAGCGCCAGGGCGCTGGACGTGGTGGCGCCCGGAGTGCTGAACGCGGTACTCAAGCGCCAGCGGATGCAGCCGACAAGATAGCGGGGGCCATGGAGATCCTGTCCAGCCGGATGTTGTTGCGGCCCGCGGACTACCAGCATTCGCTGGCCTTCTACCGGGACAGCCTGGGCCTGGCGATTGCCCGCGAATACCCTGGCGGCACAGTCTTTTTCGCGGGGCAGTCGCTCATCGAGCTCGCCGGTCACGGCAGGCCCGCGGATGCCGGGGACGGCTTTCCGGGTGCGCTGTGGCTGCAGGTGCGCGACGTCTACGCCGTGCAGGAGGAGTTACGCGGACGAGGCGTTGCGATCGCGCGGGAGGCACAGCAGGAGCCCTGGATGTTGCACGAGATGCACGTCGAGGACCCCGACGGTGTGACCCTGATCTTCGTTCAGGTGCCGGAGTATCACCCGTTGCGCAGGGACAATCGGAGTTAGTTGTTGGCCGGCGGTGGTTGCGGCTGAAATGGTTCGTACCACTTCCAGTCCGCGCGTTCGCCGATAGGTCCGGGGTATGGCGCCACCGCGGGTGGTGGTTCGGCCGGCGGGTGGGCCAGTGCTGCTGCGGACAGTGTTCGGCCGTCGCCGCCGGTGATGATCAGGTCGTAGGCGCTGCCGCCGACCGTGATGACCCCCCGATGATGCGACTGGTGGTGGTAGGGACACAGCAGGACGAGATTCGCCAGTTCGGTGGGCCCGCCGTCTTCCCAGTGCCTGATGTGGTGGGCGTGCAGACCGCGAGTTACCCCGCACCCCGGAACCACACACGCGCGGTCGCGGTGCTCCAGCGCACGGCGCAGCCGGCGATTGATCAGCCGCGTCGCCCGGCCGGAACCGATGACCTCGCCGTGACGTTCAAACCAGACTTCGCAGGCGGCATCGCAGGTGAGGTAGCCGCGCTCAAGGTTGCCGAGCAGTGGCCCCAGATGCAATGAGGCGGAATGCTTTTCGACATCGACGTGCACCACAACGGTGGTGTGATGACCGTGGGGCCGCCGGATCGCATCGGCGTCCCACCCCGCCTCGATCAGCCGCATCAATGCATCGACCGTATCCGGGAACGGCGGTAACTGGACCGTTGAATCGCCAGGACCGTGATCCTGCTTCCACTCCGCGATCAGCGCATCCCGATGAGACGCCAGGGCGGCATCGAACTTTGCGGCCTCCACGTGGGGCAGCTTGATCCGCCAGTAGCTGAATGCGTCATCGCTGTGCCTTGTGATAGACCGCTGCGGTTCGGGCTTCGGATCGGACTCAGGTCGCGGTTCGAGCCTGACCGCGGCGCGCAATTGACTGACCGACGCCACCGCGGCAAGCGCGGCATAGTGCTCGTCGGATCCCTCAGCGGCGCGCTGGGCGATGACTCCGACCTGATCCAGCGACAGCCGTCCCTCGCGCAATCCCTGCGCACACCGGGAAAGCTCCTCGAGCCGGTGGGCGACCGCGCAGATCGCGTGGGCGTTGGCCGACGACAGACCCAGCTTCCAGGCCACCAGCGCCGGCACCGAGCGAGCACCCGTCACACCCCAGGACTCCGCCCGCTCGATATCGGCCACGATCTCCACGATCCGGCCGTCGATCGCATTACGCTGCCCCGCCAACTCGGCCAACTCCCCGAACAACACCTCGAGGCGATCGGTGGGCGAGGCGACTACGGACATGACGACATCGTCGCAGCCGGGTACGACAGATCTGAGACCTGCCTGTCAGCTAGCCCTGGCGACCTTCCAGCGGCCAGCCGACCGAGGCCAACCGGGCGGCGACCTGGCGGATCTCCTCGACGTTGGGTTCCTTCTCGGTGACCTCGTGAATGGCGTCGCGGATCTGTTGCTCGCTCACCGGGGTTTCGGCGTCGGTCTCGCGCAGGATGGTGCGAGCCGCCTGAACGACCTCCTCCTCGCTCAGTGACCGGATGAGCAGGGCGAGCAGGGGGAAGTAGTCCTTGCGGGGAACGCCCTGCGGGTAGCCGTCGTGCAGCCAGCCGACGACGTTCTGGACGAAGCCTTCGTGTTCCTGTTCGACAGACATCTGTCGCTACCTCACTTCTTCGGGAACATGGGGAACAGGTCGACCCCGAAGTGGTGGATGATCGTGGCCCTGGTGATCCAGGCGACGGCGGTCACGATGACGAAGGCCACGAACACGAACAGCACGATCCCGACGAATTTCAGCGGCGGGTTCGGCTTGTGGATGAGGTGGTCCGCCTCTTCACCTCCGGTCCCGAACGAGTAAGCCAGCATGCCGGTCGCGAACAACGCCGGCAGTCCGGCCCCCAGGACCAGTCCGACGACCAGGACCTTGAAGATCGACTCCAGATAGTTCATCGCGTGTTCCCTCTCAGACCGGAGTCTTGGTTTGCGGAGCCTTGGGCAGCTTCGGGTTCGTCTTGGCCGCCTTGGCCTCGCGGACTTCCGCCGGCACAACGGAGTTCGTCGTGTCGTCCCAGTCGGCGTTGACATTGCTGTGGTCGACCTTCTGCTGCTGCGCCCGCCACCACATGTAAGCCGAAGCCGCCACCAGGATGGCGAAGATGACGCCGTCACCGGCCAATCGGGAACCGGTCGCGTCCTTGATGAGGGCGGAGAGCCAGTAGGACAGCGCGCCGACGAGCGCGGCGGCCGGGAGGGTGACGAGCCAAGCGACGGCCATCCGGCCCGCGACCGCCCAGCGCACCTGAGCCCCGGGCTTGCCGACCCCGCTGCCGAGGATCGAGCCGGTCGCGACGTGGGTGGTGGACAGCGCCATGCCGGCCGCGCTCGAGCTCAGGATGATGGCCGCGGACGACGCCTCGGCGGCCAGCCCCTGCGGGGATTCGATCTCGACTAGGCCCTTGCCCAGGGTGCGGATGACCCGCCATCCGCCGAGGTAGGTGCCCAGGCCGATGGCGAAGGCGCAGCTGGCGATGATCCACAGTGGCAGGCCGTCGTTCTTGACGTCGCCGGTCAGGTGGCCCGTCGTGATCAGAGCGAGTGCGATGACACCCATGGTCTTCTGGGCGTCATTGGTGCCGTGGGCCAGTGCGACCAGTGATGCCGTGGCGATCTGACCCCATCGGAAGCCGGCTTCGCGTCGGCGCTTCAGCACCTTCTGGGTGATGCGGTAGACCAGCCATGTTCCGCAGGCGGCCACCAGACCGGCGATCAGCGGCGCCGCAACCGCGGGAATCAGCACCTTCTGCGTCACGCCCGGCCAGTTCACGCCCTTCAGGCCGAGAGCAGCCAGGCCCGCGCCGATCAGACCGCCGAACAGCGCGTGCGACGAACTCGATGGAATGCCGAAGAGCCAGGTGAGCAGATTCCACAGAATGCCGCCGATCAAGCCCGCGAAGATGATCGTCAGGCCCATCGAGGCGTCGATACCGGGCAGCAGGGCGCCCGTTTTCTTGTCCTGGACCTTCAGCACCGAGGTGGTGACGGTCACCGCCACCTCAACCGACAGGAAGGCGCCAATCAGGTTCAGAACGCCGGCCAGCAGCACCGCGGCCTTCGGCTTCAGGGCACCGGTGGCGATGGAGGTCGCCATCGCGTTTCCGGTGTCATGAAAGCCGTTGGTGAAGTCGAATGCCAACGCCGTGGCGATCAGCAGCACGAGGATGATCATTTCGGTCGCCATGCGGTCATTCTGCGACCTCGGCTTGACTTTTGGCGAATTACAGACAGAGAAGTGACCTTGGTCCACCAGGGTGTTCGGCAGCGGCGCCAAGGAGTTCATTCACCGTTCACGATCCGTACTCTGAAGGTTCGCTGTCAGTGGTCACCAAACAAGCGATCGATGACAGCGCTTTCGGATTCCTTGCCCATAGAATCCGACAGAACCGGGCGGAAATCTGCGGCCCGGACGGAGGTGAAGCCGGTGAACCGATTTCTCACCAGCATCGTGACGTGGCTGCGAGCGGGCTATCCCAATGGCGTCCCTCAGAACGACTACCTCCCCATCCTGGCGCTGCTGTCCCGCCGGCTCACCGCCGACGAGATCATCGAGGTGGCGCGTCAACTCAGGCACCTTCCGCAGCCGGGGTTCATCGACGTAGGCGCCGAGATCCTGCGCATCACCGACCAGCTGCCCAAGCCCGCCGAGATCGAGCGGGTGCGGGCCAAGCTCGCCGCCTTCGGCTGGCCGCTCGACGATCCACGTGACCCAGAGGAAATCGGCACGGAGGAGATCGGATAACCATCTTGCGCGCTCTGGTCATTCCGCCGGGACCGTCCGCGTTGTCGCTCCTGGCGGCCCTCGACGGCGTGCTGGACGGCCGTGATGCCGCCATGGTGCCGGTGCCTTCCGGTGATCTCCGAGAGAGCGAGCTGCTGACCACCACCCTGCGCGTCGGCGAGGAGATCGACGATGAGGTCGCCCTGGTGATCAGCACCTCGGGCACCACCGGAGCGCCCAAAGGCGCGATGCTGACGCCGGCCGCACTGATCGCCAGCGCATCGGCCACCCACGACCGCCTCGGCGGCCCCGGGACCTGGCTGCTCGCCCTGCCGACGCACCACATCGCCGGCATGCAGGTGTTGATCCGAAGCGCGCTGGCCGGCACGGTGCCGGTTGAGCTCGACGTCTCCAGCGGGTTCGACCCCGCCGAATTGCCCACTGCCATCAGCGAATTGGGCCCCGGGCGACGGTACACCTCGCTGGTGGCCAATCAGCTGGCCAAGGCGCTGGAGGATCCGGCAGCCGCCGGCGCGCTGGCCGAACTCGACGCCGTCCTGCTCGGCGGCGGCCCCGCGCCGCGACCGGTGCTCGAGGCCGCGGCCGAGGCCGGCATCGCCGTGGTCCGCACCTACGGCTCCAGCGAGACCTGCGGGGGCTGCGTCTACGACGGGCTGCCCCTGGACGGGGTCGAGGTGCGCATCGACGACGCCGACGACGACGGTTGCGGACGCATCGTGATCGGCGGCACCACCCTGGCGGGGGGGTACCGCAACCCGGTGCAACCCGACCCCTTCGCCGAGCCGGGCTGGTTCCGCACCGACGACATCGGCCGCTTCGACGAATCGGGCCGGCTGTCGGTGCTCGGACGCGCCGACGACGCGATCAGCACCGGCGGGCTGACGGTGATGCCGGGTCCGGTGGAGACGGTGCTGGCCCGCCACCCGGCCGTCGCGGAGTGCGCGGTCTTCGGCGTTCCCGACGACCGCCTGGGACAGCGGGTGGTCGCGGCCGTCGTCGTCGCGTCGTCCGCTGCCCCGACGTTGGCCGAACTTCGCGACTTCGTCGCGCAGTCCCTGGACCGCACCGCCGCACCGCGCGATGTGCACGTCGTCGACCAACTACCCCGCCTCGGCATCGGAAAGATCGATCGCCGGACTTTGCGTGAGCGGTTCGGCGTGACGAAACAGTGACGATGGCGCAGGTCGGCGCCCTGGCGCATTAGGCTCGCAAGCATGACTGCCCGGGTTTTGATCGCCGACGACGACGCCGTGGTGCGCGACGTCGTCCGGCGGTATCTGGAACGCGACGGGCTGGAAGTCCGGATGGCCGGCGACGGCAGCGAAGCGCTTCGCGTGCTCGGCACGGAGCGGATCGACGTCGCGGTGCTCGACGTCATGATGCCCGGGCCGAACGGCCTGTCGCTGTGCCGGACCCTCCGTCAGGGCGGCGACTTCACCGTCCCGGTGATCCTGCTGACCGCGCTCAGCGAGGAGGACGACCGGATCGCCGGCCTGGAGGCCGGCGCCGACGACTACCTGACCAAGCCGTTCAGCCCGCGCGAACTGGCGCTGCGGGTGCGCTCGGTGCTGCGGCGCGCACCGTCGACGCCGTCGACCGTTCCGCTGGAGTTCACCGTCGGGGACCTCAGTGTCTCCACCGCGGCGCGGTCGGTCACCATCGCCGGCGAGCCGGTCGGGCTGACCAACCGGGAATTCGATCTCCTGCTGTTCTTCCTCACCCACACCGACACCGTCTTCTCCCGCGAGGAGCTGCTGAAGCGGGTGTGGAACTGGGACTTCGGTGACCTTTCGACGGTCACCGTGCATGTGAA
Source organism: Mycobacterium sp. (assembly GCA_046330855.1). Taxonomy (GTDB): domain Bacteria; phylum Actinomycetota; class Actinomycetes; order Mycobacteriales; family Mycobacteriaceae; genus Mycobacterium. The sequence continues at coordinate 595,327 of JAXLRX010000003.1, read as the reverse complement.
GCGGTTGCGGTCCAAGCTGGGCGACCACCACCGCGTGCAGACGGTCTGGGGCCGCGGTTACCTGTGGCAGGGTGACGCCGGCGGCGGTGACCGTGCCGACGCATGACCTGAGTTCGATCGCGCTGCTGGCACTCGGCGGGTCACTGCCGGTGGTGTTGCTGGGCGGCCTGGTGATACGGCTCGCCCGATCGTGGTCGATCACCGTCAGCATGGTCGCGCTGGTGCTGATTCCGACGCTGGCGACGCTGGCGGGTGTGTTCAGCGCCAGCCGCTTCATGACCGACAGCGCCTTCCACACGGTGGCCGTGGTGCTGCTCATCGTGGCCGTGGTCACGCTGCCCGCCGCCGTGATGCTCGCCAGGTATCAGGCCCGCAGAACGGTGTGGGAGCAGGAGATTCAGGAGGCGGAGCGGGCCGCCGAACAGTCGCGGCGGCAGCTGGTGGCGTTCGTCAGCCACGATCTTCGCACCCCGCTGGCCGGCATCCGGGCGCTGTCCGAGGCGATTGCCGACGGCATCGTCGGCGACGACGAGGTGCGGGTGCAGGCCAAGCGCATCGAGAACGAGAGTGTCCGGCTGTCGGAGATGGTCGACGATCTGTTCGAGATGGCGAAGATCAACGCCGGCGCGGTGACCGCTCCCTACGAACGGGTGGCCCTCGACGAGGTGGTCGACGACGTGGTGAACGCGCACCACATCGCCGCCGGGCGCGCCGGGGTGAACCTGGAGGTCGACGTGCCGCCGACACCGGTGCGGGTGATCGGCAGCGACCGGGCGCTGGTACGGGTGCTGTCGAACCTGGTGGCCAACGCGATCGCGCACACGCCGTCCGGCGGCACGGTGCGGCTCGCCGTCGGTGCGGACGCCGAGGGAGCATGGGCGCGGGTGGACGACACCGGCGTGGGTATCGACGCCGCCGACCTGCCGCGGGTGTTCGATGTGGCTTACCGCGGATCCAATGACCGTGTGCCGCGGGAGGATTCGTCGCTGCCGAGCGGTTCGGGCCTGGGCCTGGCCATCGCCGCCGGGCTGGTGCGCGCCCACCGCGGCTCGCTGTCGGCGCACAACCTCGACAAGGGGGCCCGCTTCGAGGTGCGGCTGCCGCTCGCCGCGGGGTGAGTCAGGCCGCTGATGCCGTCAGGGCTGTCTGGCACCGCGCGGCGAGTTCCCGGCGGCAGTCGCCGGGCAGTTGCAGCGATCCGACTTCCAGATCGACCACGGTTACGCGCGCTCCGACGGTCCGCTTGACCGAGGCCCACAGTCGGTCCTCGCCGAAGAAGGCGGTCACCGTCGAGGGGCTGCCGTCGCGGTGACGGTAGGTCAGCGACACCGGCTGCACGGGGCGCCCCGAGTCGATGGCGGCCTGGAACACCGCCGGCCTGAAGGCCCCATTGTGCCTGCCGCAGAACGTGGTTCCCTCCGGGAAGGCGACGACGGTGCGGCCGTCGCGCAGCCGTTCGGTCACCTCTTCGACCACCGGCGGCAGCTGGCGCAGGCTGCGGCGTTCGATCGGGATCACGCCCATCATGCGGACGGCCACGCCGATGCCCGGCCAGTCCGTCAGGTCGGCGCGGGCCACGAAACTGCCGGGCACGACCGCCCCGATGGCGAAAACGTCGACCCAGGATGTGTGGTTGCTCACCACGAGGACACCCGGAAGATTGCGAACGGGATTGCCGGACTGGTTGATTCGCACGCCGAGGCAACGCAGGACGAGCCGGCAGTAGCGGCGCTGCAGACGGCTGCGGCCGGGCACCGGGACGGTGATCAGCGGGAGGGTCAACAGCATCAGGACCGTCGCGGCGATCCGCCACATCGACCGGATCGCCACCCGCGCAGCCGAACCCGACTCACCGCCTCCGACGCAGCGGGCGTCGCAGGTGGTCTTCGGAAACCATGCGTGCTCGACCTTCTCGGCCAGCCGGGTGCTCATGCGGCGGCCGCCGCGGACCGCAGCCGGGTCAGATACCGGATATCGGCCCGGCGTTTGTCCAACAGTGCGGGGAAGTCGCCGACACCGAACTCCGGGTCGTGGGCCGGTTCGCCACACACCTGCGCTCCGAGACGCAGATAGCCGCGCATGAGCGGCGGGATCACCGGGCGCCCCGGTGCCTCGATCTCGTCGAGTGCGCGGCCGTCGACCACCACCGGGTTGTAGGGGTGGACGGTGAGTGGCGCCGGGGTCGCGTGCCGGCTGCGCACGAAGTCGCGGACGCCACGGATCTGACTGCCCGGAGCGCCGTCGCCCCGCACCGGAACCGAGACGCATCCGGTCACGTAGTCATAGCCGCTTCGATCGAGATAAGCCAGGATGCCGGTCCACATCATCAGCACCACCGCACCGTTGCGGTGGTCGCCGCGTACCACGGCCCGGCCCATCTCGACCAGTGCGGGCCGGAGGGAATCCAGCGCGCTGATTTCGAATTCGGTAGCGGAGTAGAGACCGCCCGCGGCGATGGCGCCGGGTGGGGGGAGCATGCGGTAACAGCCCACGACCTCGCCGGAGTGGTCATCGCGGACGATGAGATGGTCGCAGTGTTCGTCGAAGCGGTCGGCGTCGATGCGGTCGCTGTTTCGCAACCCGAATCCCGGCTCGGTGGAGAAGACGTCGTACCGCAGGCGCTGTACGGCGTGGATGTCGTCGGAGTCGGTGGTCAGCAGCAGGGTGTATCGGGGACCGCTGACGTTGTAGTCGGTGGGGGCGATGAGTACGGATGAGGTGCTCATAACGCTCACGATGGCGATGGCGTCTGGCGATTCGGAGACCGGAGGGTGTTGTGTCGGTGTACAGATCGTGACGTTTGGGGCGGTTGTGGTTAGGCCGAGCATCCACCCAACGAGTGGAACCTCCAGCCGGCATGGGTCCAGCGGTCACGGTCGAGGCAGTTACGCCCGTCGACGATCACTCTCGAACGAACCAGTCCGGCCAGCGAATCCGGCTCCAGTTCAACGAATTCCCGCCACTCGGTCAGGACCAGTACGGCGTCGGCGGCGTCGCACGCCTCTTCCACGGAGGTACCGTAGGTCAGCGTCGGGAAGAGCCGGTGCGAGTTTTCCATCGCCCGTGGGTCGTACACGGTGACTCCCGCGCCGTTCAGCTGGAGCAGCCCGGCGACGTTGAGCGCCGGCGAGTCCCGCACGTCGTCGGACTCGGGCTTGAAGGCCGCACCCAGGACGGCAACGTTGGCTCCCAGCAGTGATCCACCGCACGCCGTGGTGGCCAGTTCCACCATGCGGGTCCGCCGGCGCATGTTGATGGTGTCCACCTCGCGCAGGAACGTCAATGCGTGGCTCGCCCCGAGCTCGCCGGCCCTGGCCATGAAGGCCCTGATGTCTTTCGGCAGGCAACCACCGCCGAATCCCAGTCCGGCGTTGAGGAACTGGCGTCCGATGCGGGGATCGTGGCCGAGCGCGTCGGCCAGCACACGAACGTCGGCGCCGGCCGCCTCGCAGACTTCCGAGATGGCGTTGATGAACGAGATCTTCGTCGCCAGAAAGGCATTCGCCGACACCTTCACCAGCTCAGCCGTCTGCAGATCCGTCACGATCAGGGGCACAGCCGCCTCCAGCAGATCAGCGTAAAGCTCTCGCAGGACCGGTTCGGCACGCGTTGAGCCCGCTTGGACACCGATGACGACACGGTCCGGATGCAGAGTGTCCTGGACGGCGAAGCCCTCCCGCAGAAACTCGGGATTCCAGGCGATCTCGACGTCGACGCCCGGCCGGGCCAGACCGCGCGCACGGTCCCCCAGTTCCCCGGCCGTGCCCACCGGAACCGTCGACTTGCCGACGATCACCGAAGGCCGGGTCAGCAGTGGCACCAGTTGGTCGACGACGGCGTGGACGTGGCTCAGATCAGCGCCGTACTGCCCCTTCTTCTGCGGAGTCCCCACGCCGAGGAAGTGGACGTCGGCGAATTCGGCTGCCATCGCGTAGTCCGTGGTGAACTGAAGGCGACCGCGCGCAATGTTCTCGCGCAGGACCTCCGCCAAGCCCGGCTCGTAGAAGGGAACTTCGCCGGCCGAGAGTTTGGCCACTTTCCCGGGATCGACGTCCACACCGATCACGTGGTGGCCCATCTCCGCCATTCCCGCCGCATGGGTGGCGCCCAGGTAGCCGGTTCCGAAAACGCTGCATCGCATGATCCCGGCATATCCTACTCCGATGAGCGAACCGGGTCGCGACGCTGAGCGTCAGGAGAACAGCGCGTGAACGAGGCGGTCCGGCTGTTCGAGACGGGCCGTGCCCGCGAGCGCGATCAGGACGATCCGTCCGGATTCGCCTGCGGGCCAGGGGCCGTCGGTGGTCAGACTGCGCCGGGTGGCCACCCGGTGGAGGACGGTGCGGCGGTCCGGCAGATGGCGGTTCGGCATGCCCCGACCCGATGAGAGCCGCCACCGGCACGTCGCCGTCGCGGGCGTGCAGCAGCGGGACCCCCGAGGCCACACTGTCCAGCCAGGCATCCAGATCGGCGAGCTCCTCGGGTGTCACCAGGTCAATCTTGTTGAGCACCAGCACATCTGCGGCGACCAGCTGCCGTCGGATGGTCCGGCCCACCACGGGGTGACGCTCCCGGCGACGCACCGTCTCGGCGTCGAGCAGAACCACCACTCCGTCGAGGTCGAACCCGGGGGTCAGCGCGTGGTTGGCGATCGGCACCGGGTCGGCGATGCCGCTGGCCTCGATGATGACGTGGGACGGCGGGTGCTCCCGGTCCCGGATCGACCACAAGGCCGTCATCAGGTCGCTGCCGATCTGGCAGCAGACGCAGCCATTGGTGAGCGTGATGGTGTCGCCGTCAGCGGCGGCGATCAGATCGCCGGCGATCCCGATGTTACCGAAGTCGTTGACCAGCACGGCGATCCGACGGCCGTCCGCCTGCCGCAGCACCTGGTTGAGCAGCGTGGTCTTGCCCGAACCCAGGTAGCCGCCGATGACGGTGACCGCGATGGGGTCCATCACCCGTGCGCGGCCTCGAAGGGCACTCCGCCGACCACGGTGCCCCACAGCCGGATATCGCGGATGCCCATCGGGTCGACGTCCAGCGGCGATTCCTCGAGCACCGCGAAGTCGGCGAACTTGCCGGCTTCGATGGAACCGATCTCGTGGTCCATGTGGAGCTGGAAGGCACCACCGATGGTGGCGGCGTGGAGAGCTTCGTAGGGCGTGAGCTTCTCGTACTCGCCGAGGACGCGGCCGCTGGGCGTCAACCGGTTGACCGCGCACCACATCGTCACGAGGTGGCCGATCGGGGTGACGCCGGAATCGGTGTGGAACGACAGCGGCACGTTGTTCTCCAGCGCGGTGCGGCAGGCCCACATTCCGCGGGTGCGTTCGGGTCCCATGGTCTGCTCGTAGTGCTGGTCGCCCCAGTACCAGATGTGGTTGGTGAAGATGTTGGCGCAGATGCCCATTCGGCCCATCCGCCGGTACTGGGCGGCGGTGGTCATCTGGGAGTGCTGCACCACGTGACGGTGGTCCAGCCAGGCGTCGGCGCGCAGCGCTGCCTCGATCGCGTCGATGAAGATCTCGACGGTGCCGTTGCCGTTGCAGTGGCAGTGCACGTTCAGCTTGCGGGCGTGGAACGCCTTGACCGCGGCGGCGAGATCCTCCGGGGAGAACAACAACAGTCCATGGTCCTCGCCGGTGAAGTAACCCGGCTCCATCACCACCGCCGTCCAGCCCTGGATGGACCCGTCGGCCACGAGTTTGATGCCCGGCGCGCGCAGTTTGTCGGTCTCGATCTCGCGCAGCTTCACGGCAGCCTCCGCGATGGCGTCATAGTCGGCCGTGGTGCCGGGCATGGCGGGCATGTTGTAGAGCACCATGCGGGCGGGGAACGCGGCGTCGTTGACAGTGGCCTGCCAGACCGGGATCTGGTCGGGCTGGATGAGCAGCGCGCCGACCAACTCGGTGGAGGTCGTCACCCCGGCGTTGCGGCACATCGCCGCGTGGATCTGGATGGGCTTGGGGCCCAGGGTGGAAGCGAACATCTTTCCGAAGGCGGCCTTGGCGAGCATCATCGCCGGGGCCTCCTGCAGTTCGCCGTTGAGTTCGCCGTCGGGATCCTTGCCGACACCGGGCGTCCGGCTGTCCTTGGTGATGCCCTCCGCATCGAGCAGTGCGGTGTTCACCGTCGCCAGGTGACCGCTGGCATGGCGCACGAAGATCGGGCGGGTGGTGGAGACCTGGTCGAGTTCGCGCTTGGACAGCCGCGGCAGATCCGGGAAGTAAATCGGGTCGAAACCGTTGGCCACCAGCGGATCTCCGGGCGGGAGCCCGGCGTCCTCCTCCTTCAGCCGGGCGATCAGCTCCTCGTAGCTGCGGATCGCGGTGGTGCTGGTGCCATCCGACAGCGGATACGGGAAGTAGCCCACGTAGGGGGCCAGCTCACTGGCGCTGTCCATGGTGTGGCCGTGCGCCTCGACGAAGCCGGGGATCAGAACATGGTTGGCGAACCGGTCGTCGACGGTGGCCTCACCCCAGGCCTGGCATTCCTCCAGGGTGCCGGCGCACAGGATCCGGCCGTCGCGCACGGCGACCGCCTGTGCCTCCGGGTTGGCCGGATTCATCGTGACGATCTTGCGTGCGGTGAAGATGGTGTTCACGCCAGCAGAACTTAAACGAGCGGATCCTCCGACGGAGTCGATCGACCATTCGGCCCGTGGGTGATGTCCTGACCGCCTGTAAGTCGCGTCACGACGATCTACAGTCCGAGAAAACACGACGACTGGAGTGTCGATGGATCGCAGCAACGCAGGAACCGACCGCCGGCCATCCCGCCGCCGGCGGGCCGGAATGGCGATGGTGTCGACGATGGCGATCACGACGGCCGGACTTCTCCACCCGCCCGGGCCGGCGGGTACGGCGACGGAGCCCTCCGTCCGCCATGTCGCGATGACCGGCGAACAGCTGAAGTTGGCCGAGTTCAGCCAACTCATCGGGATCTTCGTCGGCAACGGAACCGTCGACCACCCCAATGCGGGCCTGCTGATCGGCAACGGGTTCGGTTTCGTCGCCGGGGTGGACGACAAAGCCGGTGCGCCGTGCGCCGGCGGCACGGTGTGCAACGGCGGCCGGGGCGGATTCCTGGTCGGCAATGGTGGTTCCGGACTCAACGGCGGCAAGGGCGGCAACGGCGGCCTGTTCGGCAATGGCGGCGACGGCGGCAACGGGCTCAACGCCGAGTACAACACCCAGACGGGTGCCCGTACCCGGAGCGCCACGGCCGGAGGGGCGGGCGGCCGCAGCCTCCTCGTCGGCAACGGCGGCAAGGGTGGCATCGGCGGCATGGACATCTCCAACCCCTACACCGGTCCGGACAAGGTCTTCGGCGCAGTCGGAGCCTCCGGCGGCCGTGGTGGCGCAGGCGGAGCGCTGTTGGGTAACGGCGGTGAGGGCGGCGCGGGCGGCCGCGCACAGATCGAAGTGGCGAATCCGGTCGGTAGCTCTCAGGTGGCCATCGTCGGCGGTGACGGCGGAAATGGCGGCAGCACAGGGCTTTTCGGCAACGGTGGTCGCGGCGGTAAGGGAGCGCTGGCGAATTTCCAGGGCGCCGGCGCCGGTACCGCGACCGGTGGCCGCGGCGGCACGGGCGGCCGGGGCGGGCTGATCGTGGGTCACGGTGGCAGCGGCGGGGTTGGCGGTGGGACCGATCCCGGCGACCCCAACGTCGGTGTCACCGCGATCGACGGGACGGCAACAGGAGGCGCGGGGGGCAGTGGCGGCAGCGCCACCGTCGGTCACGGCGGCTCGGGCGGCACTGGGGGCCGGGTGAAGACGGTCGGCACCGGTGATGCGGTGGCGGGCGACGGGGGCGCAGGCGGCAGCGTCGTGCTCTCGGGCGCCGGCAGCGCCGGGGGCGCGGGCGGACCGGCGATCTCCAATGAAGGCAACGCTTCCGGCGGCGCGGGAGGCGCGGGGGGCGGCAGCGGGTTCGGGACCGCGGGCGGAGCCGGCGGCACCGGCGGCCTCGCCACGGTGGAGGTCAACCCGCTCAAGACGGCTCACGCCGGAAACGGCGGCGCCGGCGGCCGCGGCGGCGCCTTCGCTGCGGGCGGCGGCGGCGGCGGAGGCGGGAACATCGTCGACACGACCGACATCCAGTCCGGTGTCAGCGCCAACGTCGGCAAGGGCATCGGCGGCACCGGGGGCGTCGGCGGCACGGGCGGCCTGTTCAACAACGGCGGCCGCGGCGGCAACGGCGGGAACGCCAAGTCCGGCTCGACCAGGACCGCGGGTAAGGGCGGCGCCGGTGGCCATGCCGGCGTGGGCGGCAAGCCGGGCCAGACGGGGTCGGACGGTTCGACCGGATAGCCGCCGGCCGGGGTCGTCAGTCCTCCAGCGAACCGGCCAGCCGCTCGGCGGCGGCCACGTAGTCCTCGATGAACTCCAGCACGACCTCGCGGGCGGGCTTGATCTTGTTCATCAGGCCCACGCCCTGGCCGACGAAGTAGGTCGACAGCGCCTGGGCGCCCGGATGTCCCGTCTCGGCGAGCTTGTCGATCCGGCGCAGCGCGGGCTCGGCGACCATCGCCTGTAGCGGCAGCGGCAGCGGCTGGCGGCCACCGGGATTCGGCGCCCAGGCGTCGGTCCAGTCCGACCGCAACTGGCGGGACGGTTTGCCGGTGCGGCCCGCCGAGCGAACGGTGTCGCGCGAGCTGGCGGCAAGCATCTTCTGCTTGGTGTGCGGAGCGGTCTCGGCCTCCTCGGTGGTCAGCCACACCGAACCGGTCCACGCCCCGGCCGCGCCCATCGCCACGCAGGCCGCCATCTGCCGGCCGGTGACGATGCCCCCGGCGGCCAGCACGGGGATGTCCTTGCCGCCGGGGACGGCCGAAATCGCTTCCAGCACTTCGGGAATCAGCACCAGGGTGCTGACCTCGCCGCAGTGGCCGCCGGCCTCGGTGCCCTGCGCGACGATCAGGTCGACACCGGCCCGGACCTGCTTGATGGCGTGCTCCTTGGCGCCGACGAGTGCAGCGACGGGAATGCCGCGCTCCTTGCCCATGTCGATCATGTAGTCCGGGGGCACGCCGAGCGCGTTGGCCATCAGTTTGATCGGGTGCTTCAGCGAAACCTCGAGCAGTTCGCGGCCGGTGTTGCCCGACAGCGCCGAGGACGCGACCCGCATCTCCTCGAGTTCGATGTTGTGCGCAGCGAGCAGTTCGTTGATGAAGTCGCGATGCTCGTCGGGGATGCGCTGGGCGAGTTGATCGCGGGTGAGGTTCTCCCCCTTGCCCTCGTATTTCGCGGGCACGATGATGTCGACACCGTAGGGCTTGCCGTTGACGTGGTCGTCGATCCAGCACAGTTCCTGCTCGAGCTGATCCGGCCGGAACGCGACGCCGCCCAACACACCGAGGCCGCCGGCGTTGGTCACCGCGGCGACGACGTCGCGGCAGTGGCTGAAGGCGAACAACGGGAACTCGATGCCGTACTGCTCACAGATCGGTGTCTTCACCTGCCCAGTATGCGCGGGCCCCCGGTGATGGTTGACTCTGCCCTGTGATGCTGCGCGAGAACCTCCGAACGGGGGGGCCGGTGGCGGTCCGGGTCGGGGTCGCGGGCCTCGCCGGCGCCGGGATGGCACTGGTGACGGACATGCGCGCACGGCTCGCCTACGCCCCCGCGGTCGGATGGATCACCGTCGCCGCGGTGTATCTGGCCTGGACCTGGCTGGTGACGTGGCGGATGGACGCGGACGCGACCCGGCAGCACGCTCTGTTCCACGAGAGGGACGGCACCCGGCGCACCGCCCACGCCATCGTCCTGACGGCCAGCATCGCCAGCCTGGGCGGAGTCGGTTATCTCCTGTGGGCCACATCAGGGGCCAAACCCGATCTGGCCGCCGCAGTGGTGGGGATCCTCAGCGTCTTCGCGTCGTGGTTCACCATCCACACCGTGTACATGCTGCGCTACGCCCGGCTGTACTACACCGCCCCTGACCCGAAGGCTCCCGGTATCGACTACGAGGGTAATCCGCCGACGTATTTCGACTTCGCGTATCTGGCGTTCACGATCGGCATGTGTTACTCGATCTCCGACAACGTGCTGAGCAACCGGAAACTCCGGATGACCGTTCTGTCCCAGGCAATGGTGTCCTATCTGCTGGGCACAATCATCATCGCGACCACCATCAATCTGGTCAGCGGACTGGCCGGCTGATGGCCACCGTCGCGCAGTGGATCGAGGGCGCCCGCCCGCGCACGCTTCCCAACGCGATCGCCCCGGTGATCGCCGGCACCGGCGCGGCGGCGTGGCTGCACTCCGTGGTGTGGTGGAAAGCGCTTCTGGCGCTGGCGGTTTCGGTGTCGCTGATCGTCGGCGTCAATTATGCCAACGACTACTCCGACGGCATCCGGGGCACCGACGACGAGCGGGCCGGCCCGCTGCGACTGGTTGGATCCAAGGTAGCCAGCCCGCGCGCGGTGCTGATCGCGGCCGTGGGCAGCCTGGCCGCCGGGGCGATCGCAGGGGTGGCGCTGGCCTGGGTGAGCGCACCGTGGCTGATCGCCGTGGGGGCGGTGTGCATCGCCGGGGCATGGCTCTACACCGGCGGCTCCCGGCCCTATGGATACGCCGGTTTCGGCGAGATCGCCGTGTTCGTCTTCTTCGGTTTGGTGGCGGTGCTGGGCACCCAGTACACCCAGGCGCTACGGGTCGACTGGGTCGGTGCGGCGGCGGCCGTCGCCGTCGGGGCGTTGTCCTCGGCGGTGTTGGTGGCCAACAACCTTCGCGACATCCCGACCGACACCGTCGCCGGCAAGATCACCCTGGCGGTGCGTTTGGGTGACGCCCGCACCCGGGTCCTCTACCTGTCGCTGCTGGCGCTCGCCGGGGTGCTGACGCTGGCGCTGATGCGCGCCACCCCGTGGTGCGCGTTGGGATTTCTGGCTGCTCCGGCGGCGCTGAAGGCGTCCGCGCCGATCCGGGCCGGCAAGGGTGGCCGTGACCTCATTCCGGTGTTGCGGGACACGGGGCTGACGATGCTGGTGTGGTCGGTCGCGGTGGCGGCGGCGCTGGCGTTCGGCACCTAACGCATTCATCGAGATTGCACTCAGATCGCGATTTCAGCCCGAATCGCGATCTGTGCGCAATCTCGGCGGGGGGTTAGCCCGGGGTTAGCCCTTGTCCTCTCCGCGCAGGCGGGCCTCGAGTTGGTCTCGATCGCGGCGGCGGCGTTCGTCGACGTCGGCGATGCCGGCGGTGGCCCGCTGGCGAAGCGGTTTGAGCAGCACGATGCCGAGCGGGAGGGCGAGGATGATCGCGAACAGCATGGCGATCACCAGCGGGATCTCGATGTGGAACAGCCCAGCGATGAAGTAGATCGCCGCGGTCAGCGCGACCACCAGAAGCAGCCGGGCCGCGGTGTAGATCAGAACATCGCGAATCATCCGCCCGGTGGCGCCGGCGGGCTGGTTATCGGTCACGGCGGGAAGCCTACCGACGCGCGTATATTCGCAGTCAAGGAGGTTTACCGGTGCTTTACCTGCTGCTCATCTTGGTTGTCGCCGCGGTCGCCTACATCGCCATGCGGGCCATTCGCGCGAACGCCCACCGGCCCACCACACGCGTGATCGGACCCGACGACGATCCGGATTTCCTCTGGCGGCTCAGCCACGGGGACAACAACCCGCCGCGCTAATCGCGGTACAGGTCAGTTCACTCCGGCGTAGGAGTGCAGGCCGACGGTGACGAGGTTGATGAAGAACAGGTTGAACACCATCGCCACGAAGCCGACGACGTTGATCCACGCCGCCTTCTTGTCGCGCCAGCCGGCGGTCGACCGGGCGTGCAGGTACGCCGCGTAGACCACCCAGGCGACGAAGGACACCGTCTCCTTGGGGTCCCAGCCCCAGTAACGGCCCCAGGCCTCCTCGGCCCAGATGGCGCCGAAGATCACCCCGAAGCCGAAGATCGGGAAGCCGAAGATGGTGGTGCGGTAGGCGATCCGGTCGAGGGTCTGCGCGTCGGGAAGTTTGGCGGCGATGCGGGCCAGGGCGCCTGCCGGAGCCGCCCGGCCGGCGACATCGGATCCAGCACCGGGCTCGCCGTACTTCGACATCTTCAGCAGGAACAGCATGCTGGCCACGCCGGCAACAAGGAACACCCCGGAACCGAGGCTGACCACCGACACGTGGATGGGCAGCCAGTAGGACTGCAGCGCGGGCATCACCGGCGCGGCGTTCGTGTAAAGCCATTTGCCGCTGATGGTCAGCAGGATGAGCACGGGAACCAGGACGAATACCCATAGCGCCCGGTATTGCGGCTTGCGCAACACGATGGCGCCGGCGACCAGTCCGCAGAAGCTGGTCAGGTTGATGAACTCGTACATGTTGCCCCACGGCACGCGGGCGGTGGCCAAACCGCGCAGCACGATGCAGGCGAACAGCAGCGCGATGCCGAGGTAGACCAGGGCCAGGCCCGCCTTGCCGATCCGCTCGGCCAGCGGAGTCGCGGGGGTGTCGACGACGAGGCCGGGGCCCTGCGCGCCGGCGGCGACGGTGGGCACCCCGCCGGCTGTGCCGGATGCCGCCATCGCGGCGCCGACCAACTCGCGTTCCTCGACGCGGCGGCCGCGGCTGGAGGCCAGTTCGACGGCCAGCATCAACAGCGCCAGCACCATCACCATGACCGATGCGGTGAACGCCCAGTCCGAGTACCGGGCCAGCCCGATGTCGATGTTTTCGGTGTTCATGCGCGATCCGCCTCCGCTTCTCGCTTGGTGTTCACTCACCCTCCGTGAGGATCTTCTGGCTGAGCCTGTCCAACTCCTCGCCCCAACCGGAGTTATCGGTACGGGCCAGGCCGGCCAACTCGACTTCCACGGTACCGGGGGCAGAGTTTATCCCCGAGTCGCTACGCTCCTGCCCGCCGGACGGAGTGATCCGCGCCCACACCCGCCGCCGACGCACCACCAGCGACACCAGCAGCCCGCCCATCATGGTCAGCGCCGACGCCAGCACCCACACCTGTCCGGGGTCGTGGGACACCTGGAGGTTGACGAACTCGGTGGCCTTGTCGAAACGCACCGTGGTGCCGTCGTCGAGACGGACCTCCTGGCCTTTGGTGAGGTTGACCCTTTTGAGCTTGGTCAGCCGCTTCTGGTCGATCAGCCGGGTGTCGATGCTGAACAGCGACTGCGGCCGCCCGGTGTCCAGCCCGGCGTCGCCGCGGTAGATGTCGATGGCCACTGCGGGGTCGTTCATCGCCGGGAAGCTCGAGGACAGCAGCTTGCCGTCCATCTGCTGGGTGGGGGCGAATAGCCCGGTAATGGCCAGTTGATGCTTGCGTCGCTCCTCGGGCGGATACAGCCCGGCGGGCGGGTCGACACGGACGGTGCCCGACGACAGCAGGGTGCGGGCATTGTCAGGGCGGAACTGCACGGTCTGAGTTCGCTTCTCCCCGTTGGGGAATGTGACCGTGAACGTCGGCGCATAGCCGTGGCCCTGCAGGTACAGCCGGTCGCCGCCGACCCGCAGCGGGTGGTTGACCTCCAGCCGGTAGGGCCGCCAGGTGCCGGTGGTCAGGTCCTTGCCGGCCTGGTAGTCGATGTCGGCGGCGAACGAGGTGGCCTGGCCGCTGGGCAGGTAGCGGGCCTGGAAGTTGTTCACACGCACGCACATCGGGTAGAGGGAGGTGCCGTCGACCTTGTTGCCGGCGCGGAAGGAGTCGAAAGCAGCCGGTGACGCCGAGCAGAAACCGGGCCCGCCGTCGGCGATCACGATGACGTTGCCCTCGTAGCCGAAGATCTTGCCCACGGCGACGGCGGCAAGCAGGCCCAGCAGGGAGAAGTGGAAGACGATGTTGCCGAACTCGCGCAGATAGCCCTTCTCCGCTGAAATTTCAGTGATCTCGCCCACCTGACGCGTGGTGGTCCGCCAGCCGCGCAGCCGGCCGAGGATGCGGCCGGCGACCTCGTCGGGCGTGCCGGTCACGGTGCCGGAGGCGTGCCGGGGCAGCCGGCTGAGGTTGCGGGGCGCCGGAACCGGGGTGGCCCGCAGGCTGCGGATGTGCTCGATGGTGCGCGGGGTGAGGCAGCCGACGAGCGAGATGAACAACAGCACGTAGATCGCGGTGAACCAGAAGCTGGAGAACACGTCGAACATCTGCAGCCGGTCCAGCCACGGCCCGATCGTGGGATGGTCGGCGAGGTACTGCTGCACCTTGGTCTCGTTGAGGCTGCGCTGCGGCAGCAGCGCGCCCGGCACCGCTCCCAGCGCCAGCAGGAACAGCAGCACCAGCGCGGTGCCCATCGTGGTGAGCGCGCGCCACGGCCGGCGAATGTCGCGCGACAGCAACCTCATTGCCGCGGTGCGGCGGGTGTGTGTCGTCACAGCGGCAACCTGACGTCGCTGACGAAGGCGTCGCGCACCCAGGAGACGAAGTCGTTCCACACCCCGGTCACCAGGGCCACGCCGACGGCGATGAGCAGCACCCCGCCGAACACCTGGATGGCGCGGCTGTGGCGGCGCAGCCAGCCGAATGCGCCGACGGCCCAACCGGACCCGAGAGCGAGCAGGATGAACGGGATGCCGAGTCCGAGGCAGTAGGCGATCACCAGGAGGACGCCGCGGGCGACGCTGGCGCCGTCGGTGGCCGAGGCCACCGCGATGACACCGGTCAGCGTCGGCCCCAGGCACGGTGTCCAGCCCAGGCCGAACACCGCGCCGAGCAGCGGCGCGCCCGCCAGCCCGGCCAGTTGGCGCGGGGTGAAACGGGCCTGACGCTGAAGCGCGGGGATGAGGCCGATGAACACCAGCCCCATGATGATGGTGATGACGCCGCCGATACGTTGCAGGACAACCTGATTGGTGATCAGGGTGGTGGTCATGCCGAGGACCGCCACGGTGCCCAGGACGAAAACCACGGTGAAGCCGGCGACGAACAGCAGAGCCGATCCGGCGACCCGCCAGCGGCGGGAGGCGGAGGGCGTGACGGAGCCGGTGGCGGTATCCGCGTCTACGGCGCCGACAACGGCGGCCAGATAAGACAGGTATCCCGGTACGAGAGGCACTACGCACGGCGAGGCGAAGGACACCAGGCCGGCCAGGACGCACAGGCCCAGCGCCGCCAGCAGCGGGCCGGCGGCCGCGGTCTCGGTGAGGCCGATCGGGACCGTATCGGTGAGACCGGTCGGGACCGTCTCGGTGAGACCGATCGGGACCGTCTCGGTGAGACCGGTCATCACCGCACCGATCACGACAGTCTCGGCGGAGGTTCGGCGGCCAGCCGCTGCACCACCGGAAGCAGATCCTCGGCCAGCAGTTCCCGAAGGAAGACCGCGGCGACCCGGTGCTCGCGGTCGAGCACCACCGTCGACGGGATGACGGTCGTCGGGTACTTGCCGCCGAAGGCGATCATGGTGCGCATGGCCGGGTCGTAGATCGACGGATAACTCACCTTGCGGTCCTTGACGAAGTCGCGCGGGGCGTCGATGTCGTTGTCGCGCACGTCGATCCCGAGGAAGGCGACACCTTGGCCGTGGGTCTTGTCGTACACCTGCTGCAGCTGGGCGATCTCAGCACGACACGGTCCGCACCACTGGCCCCAGATGTTGATCACCACCACCTGGCCGCCGAAGTCATCCAGGGAGATGGTCTTCGACGGATCCATCAGGTCGGGTCCGGACAACGGCCCGGGTATGCCCCGACTGGACGGCGGGTCGTAGAAGATTTCGGTCTTACCGCCGGGCGCCACGAACTCGAACGTGCCGCCCTGGGCGACGGCGTCGTCCCCGGTGGAGCAACCGGCAACCAGAGCCGTCCCCACCAGGAGCAGCAGCGCGAGCAGTCCTTTCACCGTCCGGCGAGCTCCGCGTATCCCCACCCGACGTAGGCGTCGCCGTCGAAGTAGAACGAGGTGACCGACGCGAGGTTGCACATCCGCTTGGTCGGGAAGTGGTGCAGCGGATCGGAATTCATCGCACGGCGCAGGGTCTCGACCGGCAACTGGTGGCTGACGCACACCCCCTCGTGGCCGTCGGCGTTGATCCGGGCGCGGTCCAGGGCGCCGATCATCCGCTCGGCGATCTCCACGTACGGCTCGCCCCATGACGGCTTGCGAGGGTCGCGCAGATGCCACCAGTTACGCGGGTCGCGCAGCGCACCGTCGCCCGGGGACACCTTCAGGCCCTGAAAGATGTTGCGGGACTCGATGAGTGCGTCGTCGACGTCGATCGGCAGTCCGTGCTCCGCCGCGATCGGGGCGGCCGTTTCCCGGGCGCGTTCCAGCGGGGAGGCGACGACGTAGGTGATGTCGCGTTTGGCCAGCCACTCGGCGACGGCCTGCGCCTGGGCGCGACCACGCTCGGAGAGGTGGTAGTCCGGCAGGCGGCCGTAGAGGATGCCCTCGGGGTTGTGTACCTCCCCGTGGCGCATGACGTGGACGATGGTCCGGCCGCTTGCGGCCGACCGTTGGGGCTGGGTCCGGCCGCTTGCGGCCGACCGTTGGGGCCGGTTGCTCATGGCTTCTCCGCTTGTGCCGCCGCGCGGGCCGCACCCGGCAGCGCCTGCTCGATCCGCTCGAAGGCGTCGTCGTCGAGAGCGGCTGAGACGAACCAGGTTTCGAACGCACTCGGCGGGGCGTACACGCCGGCGTCGAGCAGGGCGTGGAAGAACGGCGGGAAGCGCCAGGTGTCACTGGCCCGCGCCGAGGCGAAGTCGGTGACCGGCGCCTCGGCGAAGAACACCGACAGGAAGTTGCCGGCCCGGGCGACCTGGTGCGCCACGCCGGTCTCTGCCAGAGCCGCGGACAGCAGCCCGGCCAGCCGGTCGGCGTTGGAATTCAAAGCGGCGTAGACGTTCTCGTCGGCACGCCGCAGTGTGGCCAAACCGGCGGCCACCGCCACCGGGTTTCCGGACAGCGTGCCGGCCTGATAGACCGGCCCCAGCGGTGCCAGCCGTTCCATGACATCGGTGCGCCCGCCGAAGGCGGCCGCGGGCAGGCCGCCGCTCATCACCTTGCCGAATGTGAACAGGTCGGCGTCCACGGGATCGATTCCGTACCAACCGGATCGGCTCATCCGGAAGCCGGTCATCACCTCGTCGACGATCAGCAGGGCACCGTGTTCGGCGGTGATGCGGCGCAGGGCGGCGTTGTAGCCGGGCAGCGGGGCAACGGCGCCCATGTTGCCCGGGCAGGCCTCGGTGATCACCGCCGCGATGCCGTCGCCGAACTCGGCGAAGGCCTCCTCGACCGCGGTGACGTCGTTGTAGGGCAGCACGATGGTGTCGGCGGCGGTGGCGCCGGTGACGCCGGGCGAGGACGGCAGCCCGAGGGTGGCCACCCCGGAGCCGGCGTCGGCCAGCAGGGCGTCCACATGGCCGTGGTAGCAGCCGGAGAACTTGATGATCTTCGAGCGGCCGGTGAACCCGCGGGCCAGCCGCACCGCGCTCATGGTGGCCTCGGTGCCGGAGTTCACCAGCCGCACTCGCTGCACCGGGGCGACGCGGTCGACGATCTCGGCGGCCAGCTCGGTCTCACCGGGCGTCGGAGCGCCGAACGACAGGCCCTTGGCGGCGGCCTGCTGCACGGCCTCCACGATCGCGGGATGGGCGTGGCCCAGGATCATCGGGCCCCACGAGCACACCAGGTCGACATAGCGGTTGCCGTCGGCGTCGGTCAGCCAGCAGCCCTGCGCGCTGGTGATGAAGCGCGGGGTGCCGCCGACGGCGTTGAACGCCCGCACCGGGGAGTTGACCCCGCCCGGAATCACCGCGCAGGCCTCGGCGAACAGCCTCGCCGAGGTGGTCGGCGGTGCGGCCTGCTCGATCATGCGCACCAGTGTTCCAGCCGGGAACGGGACGCCCGGCGAGAGGGTGGACTCAGACTGGGCGGCGGGCTCGGCGGGGTGGGACTTTGGTCCCTTCATGCGGAACAGCCGACGACAGCGCAGGGTTGGTTAAGCTACCCTAACTTCATGTCCTCGGTGTCCGATCGGATGAGCGCGCGCGTGCTGGCCACCGGCCACTCCTCCCCCGCCGGCGGGCCGCAGCCCTCGACCCTCGCGGACCTCGCCCCCGGCGGGCGCGCCCGGGTCGTCGGGTACAGCGCGGCCGTCGAATCAAGCGCCGCCCGAAGGCTTTTCGATCTCGGCCTGATGCCGGGCATCGAGGTGACGATGGTTCGCCGCGCCCCGCTGCGCGATCCGGTGATCTTCCGGGTCGGCGACTACGAGATCGCCCTGCGCGGCGCGCAGGCCCGCAGCATCCACGTGGAACCGGTCCGGTGACCGACGGCCATTGCGGCACCGGGGGCGGCGCCACCGCGACCCATGCCGGCCTGACCCGCTTCGCGGTGGTCGGCAGCCCCAACTCCGGCAAGACCACGCTGTTCAACGCCTTGACCGGGCTGCACGCCAAGACCGGCAACTACCCGGGCGTCACCGTCGCCCGCTACGAGGGCACCACGCGACTCGGCGAGCACGACCACGTCGTCGTCGAGGATCTGCCGGGGACCTACAGCCTCGACCCGATCAGTCCCGACGAGCAGATCGTCGTCGACGTCCTCGATAGCGACCACCACAACACCCGGGTCGATGTTCCGGACGCCATGCTGGTGACCCTCAACGCGACGACACTGCGGCGCTCACTCGGCCTGCTCGCGCAGCTGCAGCAGACCGGCCTGCCGCTGTGCGTGGTGCTGACCTTCACCGACGACCTGGCCCGGCGCAGCGGCAAACTCGACATTGCGGCGTTCACCCGGGCGCTGGGCGTCCCGGTGGTGACGGTGGTGGCCGGGCACCGCGACGGGCTTGCCGACCTGCGCCACGTGATGGCGCGGGTCGACTCCTGGACGGCGCCGGTGGTGCCGCCGCCCACCGATCCGGCCGAGGTGACCGGCTGGGTGGATTCGGTCCTGGAGTCGTCGGGCTACCAGCTGCCCGAGATCGACAAGCGCACGCACCGGATCGATTCGGTGGTGCTGCACCCGGTGGCCGGAACCGCGATCTTCCTGTTGACGATGTTCGTCTTCTTCCAGACGATCTTCACCGTCGCCGCGCCCCTGCAGGACTACGTCGAAACGTTCTTCGGCTGGCTCGGCGGGCTGGTGGCCGAGCATGTCCACATCGGCTGGCTGTCGGCCTTTCTGTCCCAGGCGGTGATCGGCGGTGTGGGCAGCGTGCTGGTTTTCGTGCCGCAGATCGCGCTGCTGTTCGTCCTGATCGCACTGCTGGAGGGCACCGGCTATCTGGCCCGGGCGGCATTCCTGATGGACCGGGTGATGGCACGCGCCGGACTGGAGGGCCGCGCGTTCGTGGCGCTGCTGTCGTCGTTCGCCTGTGCGATCCCCGGCATCATGGCCACCCGTTCGCTGCCGTCGGCCAAGGACCGGCTGGCCACCATGATGGGCGCGCCGCTGATGACGTGTTCGGCGCGACTGCCGGTCTACATCCTGCTGGTCAGCCTGCTGCTGCCGTCGGGTGCGCGGGTAGGTCTGTTCAACGCCCGCGGCGTGGTGATGTTCGCGCTGTACCTCTTCGGTGCGCTCTCGGCGATGGCGACCGCGGCGCTGTTCAAGAAGTTCACCTCCCGCAGCGGGCCACTGCTGCCCTTCTACATGGAGATGCCGCCGTATCAGGTGCCGCGCTGGCGCAACGTCGGCGCCGAGGTGTGGACGGCGACGTCGGCCTTCCTGCGGAAGGTCACCTCCATCATCCTGGCGACCACAGTGGTGCTGTGGGTGCTGCTGAACCTGCCCATACGCAGCGACGCCCAGATGGCCGCCGCCGGAGTGGACACCACCGACGACACCGCCGTCGCCGCCTACGTGATCGACCATTCGTACGCCGCCTCGGTGGGTAAGGCGGTGGAGCCGGTCTTCGAGCCGCTGGGCTTCGATTGGCGGATCAACATCGGCATCCTGTCGTCGCTGGCGGCGCGTGAGGTGTTCGTCGCGACGCTGGGTCAGGTTGCGGCGGCGGAGAATCCGGAGGAGCCGGCGCAGGCGTTACGGGAGATGACGGTTCAGCGCGGACCGGAGGCGGGCCGGGTGCTGTTCGACGCGCCGACCATCGCCGCGCTGCTCGTGTTCTTCATGTATGCGCTGCAGTGCATGTCGACGGTGGCGGTCCTGCGCCGCGAGAGCGGCTCGTGGAAGTGGCCGGCGCTGGCGTTCACCTACATGTTCGCACTGGCATGGACGCTGGCCTTCGTGGCGCGGACCGTCGTCGCCGCCGTGACGTGATCGGCATTCACGCCGAACGGGTGGTCGGCGACGACCGGGTGGTCCGCTGGGTGGTGCCCGCCGGCACCCTGCCCGTCGGCCGGGTGCGGGTCGCTCCGGGACGGTTCGGCGAAATGCTTCGCGACGGAACGATTTCCGACGCATTGAGCGAACACACCGCCGTCTGGCTGTGGCTGCGCGACGGGTTGTCGTGGGCGACGTCGGGACGGGCGGTGCAGGCCGCGCTGCGGGAGGCTTTGGTCGATCCCGGGGCGTGGGTGGTGGAGCCCGCGCCGGGAGAGGTGCTCGAGCACGTGACCGCCGACCTGCTGGCCGGTTCGGTGGGCGACTTCGTCCGCTCGCACGGCGGATCGGTGACCGCGCGGCCGGCCGGTGGAGATGCCGTG
Source organism: Mycobacterium sp. (assembly GCA_046330855.1). Classification (GTDB taxonomy): domain Bacteria; phylum Actinomycetota; class Actinomycetes; order Mycobacteriales; family Mycobacteriaceae; genus Mycobacterium. The sequence continues at coordinate 574,752 of JAXLRX010000003.1, read as the reverse complement.
GCGGTTCAGTTGGGTGGCGCCTGCGAGCATTGCGCGGCAGCCGAATTCACGCTGCGGGCGCGACTGCTCGGCGAGTTGCGCCGCCGCTGCCCCGATCTGGTCGAGGTCGACCGCGGCGGCGGCGGGCTGACGGTGACGCTGGGCGGTTAGCGGTTAGACGGGCACGGCCCGCTGGACTCCTAGACGGGCACCGCCCGCAATGCCTCGGGCAGGCTGGGCAGGAAGTGCTTGGTGGCGAAAGCCCTGATGTCCTCGGCGGTTTCGACGGGTTCGCCGCTGGGCAGGAGCAGCAGCATCATGGCGTAGCGCCAGATGGTCTCGGCAAGGTCATAGACGGCCGCGGGGCCGATCCGGTCGGCGAAACCCGGCGGGAAGATGACGCGCAGTGCGTGCTCGATGCGGCCGACGGCGGCGTGGTAGTGACGGCGGGCAAGTTCCAGGGTCAGCGCGGGTTCGTCGGTGATCATCCGGTGGAACACGCGGTGGCGGCGGCTGCGCAGCATCGCGGAGGTGAAGGCTTCGACGTAGTAGTTCGACTGCGGCGGAGCCGTTTTCAGCTCATCGGCGATGTCGGCGAACAGGCGGGCGTTCTCCCGGTCCATCACCGCGGCGATGAGGTCGTCGCGGTTGGCGAACCGGCGATAGATGGTGGTGCGGCTGACCCGGGCGCGGCGCGCGACATCATCGAGGGCGACCCTTCGGATGCCGTGCCGGTCGAATTCGACCAGGGCTGCGTCGAGGATGGCAGCGGTGGCGGCGTCGGGGGCCGGACCACCGGCGTCACGCATACCGGGCGTATCCCTCGCGGGCGTAGGGCACCAGCCGCAGTTTCGACGGGACCCGTGCCCACAGCCAGTTGACCACGGGTGTCCGGCACAGCGCGGCGAACCGCTGGTAGCGGCGCTCCCGGCGGTCATCCCAGGGCAGGCCGAGGATCTCCCGGGTGCGCGGCGGCATCCCGCCCGTGGTGAGGAAGGCCGCCAACGGATTGAACACCGGCGCAACGATCTTCCACGCCAGCGGGGAGACGCCCTTGGGCTTGGGGAAGCCCTTGGTGACGTAGCCGACGCCGTACTTGGCGGTGCGGTGGGCCACCAGTACGTCGTCGATCATGTGGTCCCAGTACCTCTCGAACTCCGCGTAGTCGGCGGGCATCGGCTTGTCGCTGACCCCGTAGCGGCGGTACCAGGTCTTGGACTCCTGGTACATCTGCTCCTTCTCCTCCCGGGAGAGCCGACGGACGAAGGTGTCGGTGAAGTAGAGGACCTGATCGAAGAACGTGGCGTGCGCCCAGTAGTAAGTGGCGGGGTCCAGGGCGTGATAGCGGCCGCCATTTGCAACCGTCGAGTATTCCTCCGGCAACTTCCCCTTGATGTTGTTGTGGAACTCGCGGACCGTCGTGCCGGCGTTGTCGTCGTCGCTGCCGTAGACGGTGCGGTAGATCGGCGGAAGCGAGCGCTTGATCCGCGCGGCGGTGTCGGCGAAGAACACCGAATGGTCGACGACGCCCTGGCCGAGTTGGGCCAGCATGTTCTGCAGCACGGCGGGGCGGGGGCCGATGAGCGCGATCCGACGGTCACCGAAGTACTTCCACACCAGCGAGTCGGGGCCGAGCGGCAGGCCGTCGACGGGCTTGTCGGGGCGGCTCGGGACTGCGGTCGAGGGCTGGGCGAGCTCCGTCATATGCACAGTGTTACAGATTTCGTACTTTGTACCAACCTCGAGTCCCCCGTGCGCGTCACCGGCCGCGAGCGGGTTCTCCGGTAACTTTTCGCCGCATGAGGAAGACGCTGGCCCTGGCCGCCGGATGTGTCGTCGCGCTGAGCGCCGGGGCCGGCGTCGCCGCCGCCTCGGTGAGTGCGGCCGACGTTCAGCAATGGATCAGCGCGCAACTCAGCGCAGGCACAGTCGCACCACCGGATTCGGTGATGTGCCCGGGTGATCTCGATGCCGTCGTCGGGGCGACGATCAGTTGTGCGGTGACCCGCGGCGACGAAACCCGCGGGGTGACGGTGACGGTGGAGACGCTCGACAACGGGGTGCCCGGGTTGAGCCTGGCGCCGGCGCGGCAGTAAAGCGGCAATCTCCCGGAAATAACCTGCGGCGCCCAGTTGGGGCCCAGCGGCTGGAACGGGCACCGGCGACCGCTGTGTGAAGTTTGCCCGCGACTCCACGTTGCGCGCTATCGGAGATTCTGCCAATTCGTCCCAAACCTGGGGGGGTATTCGCCGCCGTCGTGTTTGCCGAACCGTGAATTGCAACCCGTCTGCCTGCCATAACTCAGGCTACGAAGTTCGATGTTCAATACAGAAAAAGTCTCTAACGGTGCGACCGGTAAGTGATAATTTTTCGCAATCTCGCCCGGGTCTGCCCTGGACTGAGCTTTGCCCGGCTTTCAAGGACGTCACGGAGCGAGCCCCATTGACCACGGAGGGCCGCCATGTCGTCGTCGCACCGCGATCCTCGCGTGGTGCGGCAGGGTAACGCCCCCGTCGCAGGTGGCCGAGTCCGGCGGATCGGGCGGCCGGTGCGCAAGAGCGCGGATCTGGTCGATGCCTCGCCGTCGACCTGCTCCCGGTATGTCGGCCGGGTGGGCGCACTGGCGGTCGCGTTGGGTATCGGCGCGGCCGTGGTGTCGGTGCCGGTGGTGGCGTTCGCCGATACGACGGGGTCGGCGGGGTCGACGGGATCGGATCAGAGCGGCGGTGGCTCGTCGACGTCGAAGCCGTCAAGGGCCGCTCACGGAGGCGCGAGGAGCAGCGACCGGTCGGGGTCGACCAACTCTGCCAGCACGGGCGGCACTGCGGGCAGTGGGGTGGGTTCGCGTTCGGGTGTCGGGTCGGCTGCCTCGGAGGCGCTGCCGGTTGTTCGCGGCGGTGCAGCACCGGCCCCGGCGACAGTCGTCGAGCCCCCGCAGCACCCCAACAACGCGCCGACCGCAATACCGCAACCGGCCCCTGCAAGTCCGCCTCCATCGGCGACGGCCGTGGCGTCCAACGGCGGCGCGGCATCGGTGGCCGGAGCCGCTGCACACTCGGGGATGGAAGGGGTGGCGTCCGGCCACAACGATCCGCCGGCCACCGTGGTGCCGCTTCGAGCGTCGGCCCGCACGCACTCGCGAGTGGCGGCCACGCCACCCGCGGCTGCCACCAGCGTCGTGGTGCCCGCCCCGGCCAAGGCCGCGCCCCCGGCCGCGGCGGCTGCGCCGGCGATGACCGCAGCCCCGACCGGCGGGGCGGTGTCGGGGCTCAGTGAGCGGTTGTTGGCGTGGCTGGCCGGCGGTGGCGACGGGGGTGCTCCGGGGGCGGCTCCGTTGGCATGGACCGCGGTGGCCGCGGCCCGGCGCGATCTGATCGGACGCTGGATCAGCTCGAAGCCGGCGGCGTCGACGACGACGGCGTCGCCGAAGTGGTTGGCGTCGGCGATCTCGCCGAAGCCGTCGGAGACCGGCTCGCTCACCGCGACCCCGTTGAAAGATTTCATCGGGATCTTCATCGGTGACGGAACCGCCGAGCACCCCAACGCCGGGTTGTTGATCGGCAACGGCTACACCTACACCGGCTACGCGGGCGCCTGCACCAGTGGTCCCTGCGACGGCGGCCGGGCCGGAATGCTGGCGGGGAACGGCGGTGGCGGTTTCGCCGGCGGTGCGGGTGGCTCAGCCGGAATGGTCGGCAACGGCGGCGACGGCGGCGACGGAGTGGACGGCGTCAACGCCGGTGCGGGCGGCAGGGGCGGCGGCGGTGGTCTGCTGTGGGGCAGCGGCGGCGCCGGCGGTGCCGGCGCGAGCGTGTTCGGGCCGGGCGGCGCCGGCGGTGTCGGCGGGGACGCCGGCGCACTCGGGGTGTTCGGCTACGGCGGTAAGGGCGGCGCCGGCGGGGAGGGCACCTCCGCCGGTGGTGCCGGCGGGGCCGGCGGCCGGGGTGCCATGTGGCTGGGCAACGGCGGCGACGGCGGCCACGGCGGCACGGCCACCGGTGCGGGCGGGTTCGGCGGGGCGGGCGGCCAGGGCGGTAACAGCGGGGTGTTCTCGGTCGCGGTTTACCCGCCCGGGTTGAGCTTCGCCGGCACTGGCGGCGACGGCGGCGCGGCGACCGGCGAGAACGGGCACGGCGGCCGCGGCGGCAACGGTGGGGACACCGGCTTGCTCTCGCCGGTGAACAACGCGGGCTTCGGCGGCTCGGGTGGCGCGGCCACCGGCGCAGGCGGTGTGGGCGGCGACGGCGGCGACGGCGGCGACACCGGCCTGCTGTCCCCGGCCGGGGACGGCGGCCGGGGCGGTCGCGGCGGCGACGGCACCAAGCAGGGCGGCGACGGCGGCGACGGCGGCAAGGGCGCGATGTTCTTCGACGGCGGCGGCAACGGCGGCGCGGGCGGCAATGCCCTGCTGGCCAGCGGTGACGGCGGCGACGGCGGCGACGGCGGCGGCGTGCGCGGGATCATGACGCTGTGGGGCGCCGGCGGTGACGGCGGCAAAGGCGGCGACAGCGGTAAAGGCACCGCCCCGGACGGGGTCACCGGCGGCCACGGCGGACGCGGCGGCAACGGTGGGGCCAACTCGATCGTCATCCCGTTCACCCAGGACGGGAACACGCCCTCCGAGGACAACGGCACCGGCTCGGGCGGCGCAGGCGGGCACGGCGGCAACGGCGGGATGGGCGCGGCCGGCGGCGCGGGCGGCGCCGGCGGGGACGGCGGCCGCGGCTCGATCATGGTCGGCAATGGCGGCGCGGGCGGCACCGGTGGCACCGGCGGCAACGGGGGGATCGGGTCCTCGGGCACCAACGGCGCCGACTCCACCGGCTTCGACGACAACAACGGCAACGGCTATGACGGCGGCTCCGGCATCGCCGGCGGGGCCGGCGGTACCGGCGGCACCGGCGGCAACAGCGGCGAGTCCACCTACGTCCTGTTCATCCCGGCCCCGAACAAGGCCGGCAAGGGCGGCGACGGCGGTAACGGCGGCACCGGCGGAGCGGCGGGCAACGGCGGGCGGGGTGCCGACGGCACCGCCGCGCACCCCGACGCCGGTAACGGCGGCACCGGCGGCACGCCTGGCCTCGGCGGCACCGACGGCAAGGGCGGCCAGCCCGGCACCGGCCGCGACGGGGCGACCGGTAAAGACGGCTCTCGCGGCGGCAGCGCGACCTCCGGCGGTGACGGCGGTCGCGGCGGTGACGGCTTCACCGCGGTGGAGGCCGGGGCGCGGGGCGGCAACGGTGGCCAGGGCGGCGACGGCGGTGCGGTCGGTAACGGCGGTCAGGGCGGCAACGGCGGCAACGGCGCCAGCGGCGGGTCCGGGGATCCCGGTGCAGCGCCCGGCGCGGCGGGCGCCGTCGGACAGGCCGGCGGCGCGGGCGGAAATGGCGGCGGCGGCGGCCGAGGCGGCACGGTTTCCGGCGGCGGCGGCAACGGCGGTAACGCCGGGTTCGGTGGGCGTGGCGGCTCCGGCGGCACCGGCGCGGACGGCACCGACAGCTCGGTTCTGCAGGGCATCGCAGGCGGGGCCGCGGGCGCGGGCGGCACCGGTGGCACCGGCGGCGCCGCGGGTGTCGCGGGCGCGGGCGGTACGGGGGCGACGCGCGGGAAGACCGGCGCGGCCGGCAAGGCCGGCGACGGTGGCACCGGCGGTGCGGGCGGCACCGGTGGCGCGGGCGGCTTCGGAGCCGCGGGGGTGACCGGTGAAGGCGGCGGTCTCGGCGCGGCGGGCGGCGCCGGCGGCTCGGGCGGCGCGGGTGGTGCGGCCGGGGCGGGCGACGGCGGCACTCAGGGCGCCGGCGGTCTGGGCGGCAACGGTGGCTTCGGTGGGTTCGGCGGCGCAGGTGGCGCCGGATCGGACAGCTCCGGCCTGCAGGGAATCGTCGGCGGGGCCGCGGGCTCCGGCGGTACCGGCGGCGTGGGCGGCGCAGCCGGCGCCGGCGGCACGGGCTCGGTGGCCGGCAACAGCGGCGTGGCCGGTAACGGTGGCACAGGCGGCACAGGCGGCTCGGGTGGGACGGGTGGCTTCGGAATCCAGGCTCCCGGACTCAATTTGGTAGGCGGGATCGGCGCGGCGGGCGGCACGGGTGGCTCCGGCGGCGCGGGCGGTGCGGCGGGTGCCGGCTCCGGCGGTAGCCAGGGCGTGGGCGGTGGCGGCGGCGCCGGCGGTAAGGGTGGCTTCGGCGGCACCGGTGGCACCGGCGTCAACAACTCCGTACTTCAGGGCGTCGCCGGCGGGGCGGCCGGCGCCGGCGGTGTCGGCGGCACCGGTGGTGCGGCCGGCGCGGGCGGCCAGGGCTCCAGCAGGGGCAGCGACGGAAAGGCCGGCGACGGCGGCACCGGTGGCACCGGCGGCTCGGGTGGCACCGGTGGCTTCGGCAGTGCCGGGGACAGCGGTGAGGCCGGCGGCCTAGGCGCCGCGGGCGGCACCGGCGGCGCGGGCGGCACCGGCGGCGCCGCCGGTGCGGGCACCGGCGGTTCCCAAGGTGTCGGCGGCAACGGCGGCACCGGCGGCCGGGGCGGCTTCGGCGGCTCCGGTGGGACCGGCACCAACAGCGCGAGCTTCTTCGGCCAGACGGGCGGGGCGGGCGGCGCGGGCGGCACCGGGGGCACGGGTGGTGCGGCAGGCGCTGCGGGAACGGGATCGGCGTCCGGCAACAGCGGCACCGCCGGTAGCGGTGGCGCCGGCGGCACCGGGGGGTCGGGTGGCACGGGCGGCTTCGGCTCTACGGGCGCCTCTGGTGGGGCCGGCGGGATCGGCGCCGCCGGCGGTTCGGGCGGCTCGGGCGGCGCAGGCGGCGCGGCCGGCGCAGGCACCGGCGGCGTTCAGGGCGTGGGCGGCACGGGCGGCACCGGCGGCCTCGGCGGTTGGGGCGGCCTGGGCGGTACCGGCACCGACAACTCGAATCTTCAGGGCGCAACCGCCGTCGGGGGGTCCGGCGGGGCGGGCGGCACGGGCGGCACCGGTGGTGCCGCGGGCGCGGGCGGCAGCGGATCGACGAACGGCGACAGCGGGACGGCCGGCACCGGCGGCACCGGCGGCACCGCCGGCTCGGGCGGGACCGGCGGCCACGGCGCTTGGGGTCCAACTCGTGGCGGGGTGGGCGCCCGGGGCGGCGCAGGCGGTACCGGCGGCGCCGGTGGTGCGGCCGGATCGGGCACCGGGGGCAGCCAGGGTGTCGGCGGTAATGGCGGCACCGGCGGCCTCGGCGGTGCGGGCGGCACCGGTGGCACCGGCACCGACAGCACCAACGTGTTGGGCCAGGCCGGCGGGTCCGGCGCGACGGGCGGCACCGGCGGCACTGGTGGTGCGGCCGGCGCGGGCGGCAGTGGATCCTCGGCGGGCAACAGCGGCACCGCCGGCAGCGGTGGCACCGGCGGCGCGGGCGGCGCGGGCGGCACCGGCGGCTACGGCACCGCCGGGGACAGCGGTGAGGCCGGCGGCATCGGCGCCGCCGGCGGTACGGGCGGCTCGGGCGGCGCCGGTGGCGCGGCCGGCACCGGCACGGGCGGAGTTCAGGGTGTCGGCGGCAACGGCGGCACCGGCGGCCGGGGCGGCTTCGGCGGCACCGGTGGGACCGGCACCAACAGCGCGAGCTTCTTCGGCCAGACCGGCGGGGCGGGCGGCGCGGGCGGCACCGGCGGCACCGGTGGTGCGGCCGGCGCGGCCGGAACCGGCTCGACCAGTGGTAACAGCGGCACCGCCGGCAGCGGCGGCACCGGCGGCACCGGCGGCTCGGGTGGCACGGGCGGCTACGGCTCCACCGGCGCCTCTGGTGAGGACGGCGGGATCGGCGCCGCCGGCGGTTCGGGCGGCTCGGGTGGCGCCGGTGGCGCGGCCGGATCCGGAACTGGCGGAGTTCAGGGTGTGGGCGGTAACGGCGGCACCGGCGGGTCCGGCGGAACCGGCGGCAGCGGCGGCACCGGAACCGACAGTTCGGGCGTGCAAGGCCAGACCGGCGGCGCGGGCGGTGCGGGCGGCACCGGCGGCACCGGCGGTGCAGCGGGCGAAGGCGGCAGCGGATCGAGCGCCGGTAACAGCGGCACCGCCGGTAGCGGCGGCAGCGGCGGCACCGGCGGCAATGGCGGCACGGGCGGCTTCGGCAGCACCGGCGCCACCGGCGGAGCGGGCGGGCTCGGTGCTGCGGGCGGCAGCGGCGGCACCGGCGGCGCCGGCGGCGCGGCCGGCTCCGGCACCGGCGGCAGCCAGGGCGTCGGCGGAAACGGCGGCACCGGCGGCCTCGGTGGCTTCGGCGGCGCAGGCGGAGCAGGCACCAACAGATCGGGCTCGCAGGGGTTGACCGGTGGCGCCGGCGGTAGCGGCGGCACCGGGGGCACCGGCGGCGCAGCTGGCGCGGGGGGCACGGGATCCTCGGCCGGAAACAGCGGCACGGCCGGCACCGGCGGCACCGGCGGCACCGGCGGCACCGGCGGCACGGGCGGCTTCGGTTTCACGCCAGCCCCGGGCACCGTGCAAACCGGCGGCACCGGCGCCATGGGCGGTAGCGGTGGCACCGGCGGCGCGGGCGGCGCGGCGGGCTCGGGCACCGGCGGATCCCAAGGTGTGGGCGGTAACGGCGGCACCGGCGGTAAGGGCGGCTTCGGCGGCGTCGGCGCCCTCGGCAACGACGCCTCCGGGTCGCAGAACAACGTCGGAGGCCCCGGCGGGAGAGGTGGCATCGGAGGCACGGGCGGGTCGGGCGGGGCAGCCGGAACCGGCTCCAGCACCGGCAGCACCGGCGCGGCGGGCGACGGCGGCACCGGCGGCACCGGCGGGGCCGGCGGCACCGGCGGCTATGGCCAGTCCGGTGGCGCCGCCGGGGGGGGTGGGCGAGCGGGGGCATCGGGCGGTAACGGCGGCATCGGCGGTACCGGCGGCGCCGCGGGCAGTGGCACCGGTGGCGTGCAGGGCGCAGGCGGTAACGGTGGCGCGGGCGGACGGGGTGGCACCGGTGGCACCGGCGGAGCCGGCACAAACAACGCCGGGGTGCAAGACGTGGCCGGCGGCACCGGAGGCACCGGCGGCACCGGCGGCCGCGGCGGCAACGGCGGCGCGGGCGGGACCGGATCAACCACAGGTGACACCGGACAGGCAGGCAATGGCGGAGCCGGTGGACGGGGCGGCAGCGGCGGCACGGGCGGATTCGGCAGCACCGGGTCGTTCGGCACGGCGGGCGGCGCCGGCGCCGCGGGCGGCGCGGGTGGCACGGGCGGCACCGGTGGTTCGCCAGGCTCGGGCACCGGCGGCGTTCAGGGCGTGGGCGGCACGGGCGGCACCGGCGGCAGGGGCGGCTCCGGCGGCTCCGGCGGCACCGGGACAAACAACTCGAACGTCGAGGGCCAGGCCGGCGGAGCCGGCGGCGCGGGCGGCACCGGCGGCACCGGCGGTGCGGCCGGGGCAGGCGGCACCGGCTCCTCGCCTGGCAACAGCGGCACCGCCGGCACCGGCGGCACCGGCGGTACGGGCGGCTCCGGTGGCACGGGTGGCTTCGGCAGCACAGGTGCGTCCGGAGAGGCAGGCGGTGCCGGCGCCGCAGGCGGCGCAGGCGGCTCGGGCGGCGCAGGCGGTGCCTCGGGCGCCGGCAACGGCGGCTCCCAGGGTGTCGGCGGTAACGGCGGAACCGGCGGCCGGGGCGGCACCGGCGGCACCGGCGGCCAGGGCGTCACCGGCGGCACCGGCACCACAGGTGGAAACGGCGGGGCGGGCGGCACCGGCGGCACCGGCGGCGCAGCCGGCGCCGCGGGCCTGGGCTCCTCTATCGGTAGCACCGGCGCCGGCGGCACCGGCGGCTTCGGTGGCCAGGGCGGCAACGGCGGCACCGGCGGAAGTGGCGCCAGTGGTACGACCGGCGTGAACAGCGGCGCAGGTCAGAGCGGCGGCAACGGAGGCAACGGCGGCACCGGCGGCCAGGGCGGCCAGGGCGGGGCCGCCAACGGCGGCATCCAGGGCAGCGGCGGCACCGGCGGCACCGGCGGCGACGCCGGAGTACCCGGCGACGGTGGCCACGGCGCCAGCGGAACCAGTCAGTTCCCAGACGGCGGAAACGGCGGCACGGGCGGCAGCCCGGGCACGGTGGGTGCCGGTGGCCTCGCCGGTCTGGTGGGCACCGGCGGCACCGGCGGCACCGGCGGATCCACAGGCGCACCGGGCAACTCGATCACCGGACCGGCAGGCAACGGCGGAGCCGGCGGAGCCGGTTACGACGCCGTGGCCGCCGGGGCGCCCCCGGGCACCAGCGGCGGAAACGGCGGCAACGGCGGCAACGGCGGCAACATCGGCAACGGGGGCACCGGCGGCCCCGGCGGCGCCGGCACCGACGGCGGGGCGGGCGACCCCGGCACGTCCCTCGCTCCCGCCGGCACCCCCGGCGGCGCCGGCGGCAACGGCGGCAACGGCGGCGCCGGCGGCAACGGCGGCACGATGTACGGAACCGGCGGGGCCGGCGGTCGGGGCGCCACCGGCGGCGCCGGCGGCCAGGGCGGCGCGGGATTCGACGATGGCAACCTCCCGTCGACCACACCCGTTCCCGGCGGCGAAGGCGGTGCCGGCGGCACCGGCGGCCGCGGTGGTGCCGGTGGTACCGGCGGCACCGGGTTCAGCGGCTCCGGGGCCAACGGCAGCGGCGGCACCGGCGGCACCGGCGGCGCCGGCGGCACCGGCGGAGGCGGGTCGTACGGCTACTACAACTACGCCAGCGGCAGCCCCGGATACGCGGGCGGAGCCGGCGGCCAGGGCGGAGCAGGTGGCGCCGGCGGCGCGGGCGGTGCTGCCGGGACCAACGCCGCGGGCAGCGTCGGGATCAACGGCGCCGGCGGCGGCGGCGGCCAGGGTGGCGCCGGTGGCGCGGGCGGATACGGCAGCAACGGCACCGACTCCACCGTCCCGGGCATCGACGGCGGCACCGGTGGCACCGGCGGGAATGGCGGAACGGGTGGCGCCGGCGGCACCGGCGGCACCGGCGGCATAGATTTCCTGAGCCCTGCGGGTGCCAGCGGCACCGGCGGCACCGGCGGCACCGGCGGCGCGGCCGGCGCCCCCGGTGATGGCGGCGACGGCGCCACCGGCGACGGAAGCGTCGTCAACGGCAGCAACGGCGGCAACGGCGGCGACCCCGGGACTCCCGGCCAGGGTGGCACCGGCGGCACCGGTTCGTCCACCGGCGGCACCGGCGCCACCGGCACCCCGATCACGGGTCCGGCCGGCAACGGCGGCAACGGCGGGGACGGCTACAGCGCCAGTAACTCAGCCTCCGGCAGCGGCGGAAACGGCGGCAACGGCGGCTCGATCGGCAACGGCGGCAACGGCGGCAACGGCGGGAGCAACACGCAGACCGACGAAGGCCTGGCGGTCGGCGGCAACGGCGGCAACGGCGGTGCCGGCGGTGCCGTCATGGGTAACGGCGGCAACGGCGGCACCGGCGGGACCGCCGACGCCTCGATCGGTACCGGGACGGCGACGGGCGGCAACGGCGGCAACGGCGGCGACAGCCCGACAGGTAGCGCAGGTGCGGCCGGGGCCGGTGGCAACGCGACCGGCACCATTGCCACCTTCGGCGGCGGCGGCGGCAAGGGCGGCGACGCCGGCGCCTCGGGCACGACCGGCGGCACCGGCGGCGCGGGCGGCAGCGCCACCACAACGGGTGCGGGGAACAACGACTCCATCGGCGGCAGCGGCGGCACCGGCGGCAGCGGTGGCACATTTGCCGACGGCGGAGCGGGCGGCGCAGGCGGCGCGGCGTTCCAGACAAACCCGGCCTCGACCGGCAATGCCACCGGCGGCACCGGCGGCAACGGCGGCGCGAGCACGGACGGCACCGGCGGTGCCGGCGGTGCCGGCGGTAGCGCCGACACGGCGGGCACCGGAACAGCCACCGGCGGCAGCGGCGGCACCGGCGGTGCCAGTGACACCAACCTCTCCGGCAACGGCGGCAGTGGCGGCACGGCCAGCAGCGACAACGGCCTCGCTTTCGGCGGTACCGGCGGCAACGGCGGTGATTCCACCAGCGGGATCGGCGGGGCGGGCGGCACCGGCGGGTCGGCCACCTCGGCCATGGCCGATGCCGGCCTCACTTGGGAGGCCACCGGCGGCGCGGGCGGCAACGGCGGTGGCAGCCCCGACGGCGTGACCGGCGGCACCGGCGGAGATGGCGGCACGGCTACCGCGACCGGTGCCGCCGGCGACGCCAAGGGCGGCACGGGCGGCAACGGCGGCAATATGGGCAACGGCGGCAACGGCGGCAACGGCGGCAACGGCGGCGACGCGCATTCCACGACCGCGCCCGGACTCGGATTGGACAACTACGCGACCGGCGGTGACGGCGGCCAGGGGGGCGTCAGCGACACCGGTGTCAGCGGTAACGGCGGCAACGGCGGCAACGCCACCGCCAGCGGTGACCAGTCGATCTCCATCGGCGGCAACGGCGGTACCGGCGGCACCTCGACCGCCCCCAGCTACGGCGGCGACGGCGGCAACGGCGGCAACGGCGGATCGGCGACCTCCGATGGCACCTCGCCGATCTCCAACGCGACCGGCGGCAACGGCGGAGCGGGCGGCACCGGCGCAAATTCCGGTCAGGGTGGCGGCGGCGGTACCGCCACCGCAGCCAGCGGAACCGCCACCGGCGGCGCCGGTGGCACGGGTGGTAGCTCAAACTTCACGGCCGGCTCCGGCGGTACCGGCGGAGACGCCTTCATCACGACCGACGGCAACGCCGTGGGCGGAGCGGGCGGAAACGGGGGCGACGGTACCGACGTCGGCGCCTATGCCGGTGCGGGCGGCAACGGCGGTAGCGCGACCCAAGACAATCCTGGGTCGCCGGGCAACGCCACCGGTGGCCAAGGCGGCCAGGGCGGTTACAGCCAGTCCAACCCCGGCGGTACAGGCGGCGCGGGCGGTGCCGCCACCGGCAACCTGACGGTCACCGGCGGTACCGGCGGCACCGGCGGAATCTCCGACGTGACGGGCGGAACCGGCGGCACCGGCGGCACCGCCACGGCCCTGAGCGGCGGTGGCAACGCGACCGGCGGCGCGGGCGGAAACGGCGGCGACGGCGGCGTCCTCGGCACCGGCGGCAACGGCGGCGACGGCGGTGACGCCTCGGCGCCCAATGGCGCCTCCGCCACCGGAGGCAACGGCGGCAACGGCGGCAACGGCGGGTCGTTCAGCGCCAACCCGGGCGGCAACGGCGGCAACGGCGGCAACGCCGCCGCCGACGGGTACGCCACCGGCGGCAACGGAGGCAACGGCGGCAACGGCGGCCAGTCCGGTGACGGCGGTACCGGCGGCAGCGGCGGAACCGCCACCACCGTTTCAGCCTTCGCCTACGCCGGTAACGGCGGTAACGGCGGTAATGGCGGCGACCTCGCCGGCAACGGTGGCAGCGGCGGCACCGGCGGCAGCACAGTAGATACGTCCACGCTCACCTATGGCGGTGACGGCGGCTTCGGCGGCCTGGGCATCGCGCCCGGCGCCAACGGCGGCACCGGAGGCAACGGCGGCAACGGCGGCGACCTCGCCACCGGCGGGGCCGGCGGCCCCGGCGGCCTCGGCGGTCCGGGTGGTACCACCGGCGCCAACGGCGTCGACGGAGTACCGGCGCCGCCTGCCGTGACGGTGATCGACACAAACGACTCTAATCCGGACTACCTGGCGGTGACCCCCGACAGCAGATTCGTCTACGGCACCTCGCGCATCGTTGGCCAGGTTTTCGTGATCGACGCCGCAACCAACAGCGTGGTCGCGACCGTGCCCGGAGTCCTCGATGACCCCTGGGCGGTGGCGGCCAATCCGGTCAAGCCCTACGTCTACGTAGCCCAACCCGGCTACAACGCCATTCAAGTGATCCGGACCACCGATAACACCGTCGTCAAAACCATCGGCGTGGGAAACGAACCGTCGAGCATCGCGGTAACCCCGGACGGGACGGTGGCGTACGTCGCCAACGCCGGGTCGAGTGGCCCGTCGACGATCTCGGTTCTCGACCTCAGCAGCAACAGCGTTCTCACCACGTGGGCACGCCCCGCCAGCACACTGGCGCTGGGCCTCAACGGAGTCGTGTGGACTCTCCGCGCATCTACCGTGTCGAGGCTGGACCCGACGGACGGCAGCGTACTGTCCACCGCCACCGATCCCGGCGCCAATAGTTTGGCCGTGTCGCCTCTCACCGGTTACGCCTATGTCACGAACTCACTCGGCAGGGTCGACGTGTTCGATACAGCCGGAAGTCTGGTCAGTAACATCCCGGTTGGCGATCAACCGACGACAGTGACCTTCGGCTCCGATGGGACCGCCTATGTGGCCAACTCCGGGTCCCTCACCGTGTCGGTGATCGACCCGGACGGCAACGTGGTCGACGTTTCTACCGGCCTACGACCGCGGGGATTGGCCGTCAACCCGGCCGAAAACCGGCTCTACATCGCAAACAGCCAGGGAATCGCCACGGTGTGGTGGTACGCGCTGTAGGACCTAGCGAAAACGCTTGAGCCGCAGGCTGTTCGTCACCACCAAGACTGAGCTCACCGCCATCGCCGCGCCGGCTATCATCGGGTTGAGCAGGCCCAGCGCCGCGAGCGGGATGGCGGCGACGTTGTAGCCGAACGCCCACACCAGGTTCTGCTTGATGGTGCGCAGCGTGCGCGCCGACAGGCGCAGCGCGGTCGGAACCGTGCGCAGGTCGCCACGGACCAGGGTGATGTCGCCGGCCTCGATCGCGGCGTCGGTGCCGGTGCCCATCGCCATGCCGATGTCGGCGGTCGCCAGCGCCACCGAGTCGTTGACCCCGTCACCCACCATCGCCACCCGCCGGCCCTTGGCCTGCAAGCCCGCGATCGCCTCGGCCTTCTCGGGCGGCAGCACCCCGGCGATGACGTCCTGCGCGGCGATGCCCACTTCCCCGGCCACCCGCGCCGCCACCGCGGCGTTGTCACCCGTGAGCAGCACCGGGGTGATGCCCATGGCCTTCAACTCCGCGATGGCTTCGGCGCTGGTGGGTTTGACCGCATCGGCCAGCCGGATCACGCCGCGCTGCTTGTCGTCCCAGCTGACCGCGACGCTGGTGCGCCCGTCGTCATCTCCTGCCCGTGAAACCCGCACCGCAACACCGTCGACCACACCGCGCACGCCGGTCCCCGGCTCGTTGACGAAATCACCGACCGTAGCCACCTCCAGTCCGCGCTCCCGGGCCGCGGCGACCACCGCCGCCGCAACGGGATGTTCGGAGGCGGCCTCGACCGCCGCCGCTCGGGCCAGCACCACGTCGACGTTGTCCCCCGGCTCGGCCTGCACGTCCTGCACGCTCATCGCGCCGGTGGTGACGGTCCCCGTCTTGTCCAGCACGACGGTGTCGATACCGCCGACGGTCTCGAGCACCTGCGGCTCCTTGATCAGCACGCCCAGCTGCGCACCGCGGCCGGTTCCGACCAGGATCGCCGTGGGAGTCGCCAGACCTAGCGCGCACGGGCAGGCGATGATCAGCACCGCCACCGCGGCGGTGAACGCCGCGGCCGCCGAATGCCCGGTCAACAGCCAGCCGGCCAGCGTCAGCGCGGCGATCACCAGCACCACCGGCACGAACACCGCCGAGACGCGGTCGGCGAGCCGCTGGATCGAGGCCTTGCCGCTCTGGGCGTCGGCCACCATCCGGGCCATCCGGGCCAACTGGGTGTCGGACCCAACCTTCTTGGCGCGCAACAGGATTCGCCCGTAGGTGTTGACCGCGCCGCCGAGCACCTCATCGCCGGGGCGGACGTCGACGGGCAGGGACTCACCGGTCATCGCCGAGGTGTCCAGCGCCGAAAACCCTTCCACCACAACACCGTCGGTGGCCACCCGTTCACCGGGCTTCACCACGATCACGTCGCCCACCGCGAGTTCGCCGGCGGGGATGCGGACCTCGGCGCCGTCGCGCAGCACGGTGGCATCCTTGGCGCCCAGAGACAGCAGCGCACGCAGGGCGGAACCCGCCGAGCGCTTGGCCTTGGCCTCCGCGTAGCGCCCGGCCAGCAGAAACACCGTGACCGCCGCGGCCACCTCGAAGTAGACGTGGCCCGCGCCGTGACCCATGCCATGGCTCACTCCGGTCACCAGCACGACCAGCGACCACACGTAGGCCGAGAGAGTGCCGAGCGACACCAGGGTGTCCATCGTCGAACTGCCGTGGCGGGCGCTGTTCAGCGCGGCTTTGTGGAACGGATAGCCGCCCCAGAAAACGATCGGCGTGGTGAGCGCCAGCGCCAACCACTGCCAGCCGGGGAACTGCCACGGCATCACCATCGACAGCGCCAGCACCGGTAGGGCCAGGACGGCCGAGCCGATCAGCCGCGGCCGCAACTGCTCCTCCGGAACGTCGTGGCTCATGTGGTCCTCGTGACCGCCGTGGTGGTGGTGATCGATGACCGAGGCCTGGTAGCCGCTGGACTCGACCGCTCGCAGCAGATCCTCGGCCGTGACGGCGGCGCCGTGTTCGACGTGGGCCTGCTCGACGGCGAAGTTCACCGACGCCTGCACCCCGTCCAGCTGGTTCAGATTCCTCTCGATCCGCGCCGCGCAGGAGGCGCAATTCATCCCCGTGAGCTTCAGATCCGTCGTGGTCATGCCCCGACTATACCCCTAGGGGGTATAGGTATCAAGGGTGCGGCGGCGGCGACGCAGACCGGCCACTCCCAGCACCGCCAGCACGCCGGCCGCAGTCAACAGCAGCCAAGCGAGCATCATCAGCGGCGGGTCGTACACCGCCGACACCGTGGCCGGCTGCCCCTCGGCGACCGGTGCCACGTCGACCCAGGTGCGGACGTGCGCCCAGCACACCGCGGCGCCGACCGCCGCCGCCACCGCCAGGACCAGTTGCACGACGTGCCGGACCCCGCTCACGACTGCCGCTCCCCCACCAGCCGGCTGAGGTGGATTCGCAAGGCATCGGAATCACGGGCCCACGCCTGTACGTAGCGACCACCGGTGAGACGCAGGCCGACCGGGGTACGGCCGCGGGGGACTCCGGACAGCTCGCCCAGCGCGCGCGATGTCTGCCACTTCTCCAGCGGGCCGGTGGACTGCACGCCGAGGGCGCGGCCCTGCCACCTGTCCAGGAAACCGGCGGCCTTGACGCTGTTCTCCGGTTCGGGATAGACCTCCGAGATCTCGTCGACCGGAAGCACCTCGGTGCCCTCGCGCAGTGCCGTCTCGGTCAGTTCGAGACTGGTATGCACACGCCCGGCGTGGATCTGCAGCGCCAGCATCCCGCTCACCATCACCAGGAACACACCCGGCACGAACGGCTGGAATCCCACGCCGGCCCGCCACTGGACGAACGCCATCACCAGGGCTGCGGCGGGCCCGGCCAGCAACCAGTACCAGCTGGCGCCCTTCTCGGCGTAGATCGCCTCGGTGTCGATCGGCGGAGCGCCGTTCGGTTCCGCCTCACTCACCCGTGTACCACTCGATGACGCTCGGCCGGCCGAGCAGCAGCGTGCCGACGACGATCGGCAGCAGGCTGAGCAGCGCCAGGATATGGGTGCCGGCGAACACCCCGGCCAGACCGACCAGCACGACGATCGTCAGTCCCAGCGTCATCGCCGCCCGGCGCGATCGCGGGTCACGGTCACGCGCCCGGACGGTCAGCACGGCCAGACCTGCGGCCGCGACGCAGAACAACGTCCCCGCACCCCGGTACAGCCGCGCGTAGTTGCGGACGGCTTGATCGGGGACGGTCGCCGGGGCCGCCTGCCGCAGCGCGTCGAATCCGACGGTGGCCGCCATCAGTCCACCGGCCATCAACAGCACGGCGCCGACGATCAGCACCCAGAAGGCGGTGGTGACGGCAGCGGGCCGCGACTCGGTGGGGGTCATGATGCGGCCAGCCTATCGGGGCGCCATTCAGGTGCCGTCGAAGAACCGGTTGGAATCGGGCCGGTGCAGCAGGAAGATGCCGCCGCCTATCAGAACCGCGCCGATGATTCCGGTGACGGCGTAGATCACCGCCGGCAGCGGAGGGCGGGGCGTGCCCAGCAGGCTGGCCGCCGTGTAGAGGATCGTCGCCACACCGCCGGCGGTCAGCAGCGTGCGGGTCCACCGGTATCCCGACCTCATCAGCACGATGAACGTCACCACCACCGCGCCGATGATGATCGCCAATAGTGCGGTGGTGACCAGGACGCTGGGGGCGTTGGTGGTCCGCGACACCACATAGCCGTCGGCGAACTGTCCGATCACCATCAGCGGCACAGCCGCGAGCCAGAGCCAGAACGCGGTTTCGACGTCCACGGGGCGGGGTGGCGGGGCGGGCGTGGCGTGCCGAGGCTGGACCGGCGGCCACACCGGCGGTTGCGGGTTCATGCCAACCAGGCGGCCGCCTGGGCGGCCCAGTAGGTCAAAACGATGTCGGCGCCGGCCCGGCGGATGGAGATCAGCGATTCAAGCGCAGCGGCACGGCCGTCGACCCACCCCTGGGCGGCCGCGGCGCTGATCATCGAATACTCCCCCGACACCTGGTAGGCCGCCACCGGCACCGGCGACATCTCGGCCGCCGCCGCCACGATGTCGAGGTAGGACATCGCCGGCTTGACCATCACGATGTCGGCGCCCTCGTCGATGTCCAGGCTGATCTCGCGCAGTGCCTCGCGGGCGTTGCCGCTGTCCTGCTGATAGGTGCGCCGGTCACCGGTCAGACTGGAGGCGACGGCCTCGCGGAACGGGCCGTAGAAGGCCGAGGCGAACTTGGCGGCGTAGGCCAGGATCACGACGTGCGGATATCCGGCGGCGTCCAGGCCGTCGCGGATGGCGGCCACCTGGCCGTCCATCATTCCGCTCGGGCCGACGACGTGCGCACCCGATTCCGCTTGCGCCACAGCGAGTTTCACGTACTGGCTGTTGGTGGAGTCGTTGTCGACGCGTCCCTGTGCGTCCAGCACGCCGCAGTGCCCGTGGTCGGTGAACTCGTCCAGGCAGGTATCGGCCATCAGCACCGTCGAGTCGCCCACATCCTTGGCGAGGTCACGCAGGGCGACGTTGAGGATTCCGTCGGGATCCAGTCCGCAGGAACCACGGGCGTCCTTGTCGGAATCACGCGGCACACCGAAGATCATCAGCCCGCCCACGCCGGCCGCGACCGCGTCGGCCGCCGCACGCCGCAGCGAGTCGCGGGTGTGCTGCACCACCCCGGGCATCGAGGCGATGGGTCGGGGTTCGTCGATCCCGTCGGCCACGAACATGGGCAGCACCAGATGCCTCGGCTCCAAGGACGTTTGGGCGACCAGACGTCGCATCGCCGGGGTTCTGCGCAGCCGGCGGGGCCGCTGCCGAGGGAACGCCACTGCAGCAGAGCCTGTTACCGGCGCCGGCTCTTCTTGCGCGGCGGCGGCAGCGCACCCTCGGCGCGCAGCCGGGCCGCATGCTCGGCCAGCGCGTCGACCAGTGGGCCCACCGCGGCGGTCTCCGGCTGCACGTCCACCCGCAGGCCGAACTCGGCCGCCGTCTCGGCGGTCTTGGGACCGATGCACGCAACGATGGTGCGGGCGTGCGGCTTGCCCGCGATGCCCACCAGGTTGCGCACCGTGGAGCTGGAGGTGAAGCAGACGGCGTCGAAGCCGCCGGTCTTGATCATCTCGCGGGTCTCCGCGGCCGGCGGCGCGGCACGCACCGTGCGGTAGGCGGTGACGTCCTCGATCTCCCAGCCTCGCTCACGCAGGCCCTCGGCGAGGGTCTCGGTGGCGATGTCGGCGCGCGGCAGCAGAACCCGGTTCACCGGGTCGAAAATGCTGTCGTACTCGGGGAATTCGTCGAGCAGCCCCAACGAGGACTGCTCACCGGAGGGCACCAGTTCGGGGCTGATCCCGAAGGCGCGCACCCGGTCAGCGGTGGACTCGCCCACGCAGGCGATCTTGACGCCGGAGAAAGCCCTTGCGTCCAAACCGAATTCGGCGAACTTCTCCCACACAGCGCGTACCGCGTTGGTCGAGGTGAACACCACCCACTGGTAACGGCCGTCGACCAGACCCTTGACGGCCCGCTCCATCTGAGCGGGGCTGCGCGGCGGCTCGACGGCGATGGTGGGCACCTCGATCGGCAGTGCGCCGTGGGCGACCAGCCGGTCGCTCATGTCGCCGGCCTGCTCCTTGGTGCGCGGCACCAGGACGGTCCAGCCGTAGAGCGCCCGGCTCTCCCACCAGTTCAGCTTGGCGCGCTGGGTCACGGTGCGGCCGACGGTCACGACCAGCTGGCCGGCCAGCGGGCCCGCGGGGTCGCCGGACCCCAGCGCCGCGCGGTCGGTCAGTCCGGCCAGGGTGGACTCCACCGAGCGCTGGGCGCAGGTGGTGCCCTGGGCGGTCACCACACAGGGCGTGGCGTCGGCGAGCCCGAACTCGATCAGGGAGCGGGCGGCGTCGGCGAGGTGCGAGGCCGTCGCGGTCAGGATCAGCGGACCCGGCGCGGCGGCCAGCGCGGCCCAGTCGACCTCGCCGCGGACGTCGGCCACGGTGTGGGTCGACCCGAGCGGCAAACCGGCATAGGTGGGCACCGCCACGGTGGCCGGCAGGCCGGGCACGAGTTCGAACGGCAGACCGGACTTGGAGACGGCCATCACCTCGGTGCTGACCGCGTCCACCGACAGCGGGTCACCGGCCACCAGGCGCACCACGTCAACGCCGGACTTGGCCTCGGCGAGCAGGGTCTTGGCCACTTCGGCGGGTTCACCGAGCGCGGGCCGGACATCCGGTCCGGGGGCGACCGCCGGCGGCGTGGTCTGGTCCTCGCCCGCTGCGGGGGTGCCCTGCGGCACGGGGCCGACGGCCGGCGGCAGGTCGACGCCGACGACGTCGAGCACCGCCTGGGGCACGTCGGGGTCGGTAAACACACACGTGGCGTTGGCCAGTACGGTCCGGGCGCGCGTCGTCAGCAGGTTGGGGTCGCCGGGACCCGAGCCGACGAACGTGATGTGCCCGGGCTTCGCCTTGCGTCCCCGGCCGGTCACGTGACCAGTCATAGTGTCTCCGCTCTACCCACCTGTGGCGGGTCCTACCGCTCGTCGCGCTGGTTCGACATGACCTCTCGCGCGCCCAGATCGAACAACTCCGCGGCGACCGCGAGCCCCAGCTCTGCGGGCCGGTCGGGAGTGCCGATACCGGACGCACGGATCACGTCGGATCCGTCTGCCGCCGCCACGCAGGCGCGCAGCGACAGTTCCTCGAAGACCCGGCCGTCGTCATCGATGGACTCGACCACCTCAGCGATCGCGCCCACCGGTGCAGAGCAGCCGGCCTCCAGGTCGGCGAGCAGGGTTCGCTCCGCGGTGACCGCGGCGCGGGTGTCGGGGTCGTCCAACTCCGCCAACAGCGCCACAAGCCCGGTGTCGCCGGCGCGGCATTCCACCGCGAGCGCACCCTGAGCCGGCGCTGGCAACATCTGCACCGGCTCCAGCGTCTCGGTGACATCGCCGAGTCGTCCGAGGCGGGCCAAGCCCGCCCGGGCCACCACGACGGCATCGAGATCACCGCTGCTTACCCTGTTCAACCTGGTGTCTAGGTTGCCTCTTAGGGGGCGGATTTCCAAACCGAGACCCAGTGCTCTAAGCTGCGCGGCCCGCCGCACGGACGAGGTGCCGATCACCGATCCGGCCGGCAATTCCCCCAGCACCAGGCCGTCGCGGGCGACCAGCGCGTCGCGGGCGTCCTCGCGGCGTGGAATGGCGGCGATGACGAACCGGTCGTCGGTGGCGGTGGGCAGGTCCTTGTGGGAGTGCACGGCCATGTCGACCCGGTGATCGGCGATCGCCTCCCGCAGCGCGGCGGTGAACACCCCGACGCCGATCTCGGCGACTGGCCTATGGGACCTGTCCCCCTCGGTGCTGATGATCACCAACTCGGCCGGATGACCGCGGGAAATCAATTCGTCGCGGATGGTGCCGGCCTGCGTGGTGGCCAGCAGACTGCCCCGGGTGCCGATCCGGATCGGCGACGGCCCGGTCACCTCACCGGCCAACGGTCAGGTCCTCGGTCAGGCCGGCGATGATCCGGTCGTAGGTGTCCCTGACGATCTCGTACTGGGGACTCTGCTCGACGATGAACCTGCCTTCGAGCAGGGCGTTCCGGACGAAGTCGTAGAGCGGCGCAGTGGGCTTGTTCTGAATCTTCTTGGCACCCCAGAGGTGGTAGAACTTGCTCACCAGCTCGCCGTCGATGGCCCCGGGCTCCTGGTCCAGGTCGAGTGAAGTGAAATGGTCCGAAGCCCATAGCGCGTCGACCAGTGCTCGCGATCGCAACGGTCGGTGATCGATGTTCGGCCACTTGTAGGCCAACGCCCCCAGGAGCCACTGCTCCGCGACGATTTGGCAGGCGACCATCGGATCCGGGTTGTAGTAGTGCTTCCTCGCGTACATCAATTCCCCGGGACAATCGAGGACGAACTCGAAGTAGCGCTCGACGTAATCGTCCTTGAACGACTCGTTGAACATCCCGACGGTCGCGCAGTTCATCGGCAGGGTCCGCCTGAAGGACACCAGTAGGTCGGGATCCCACTCGAACCCCGGAGGTCCGATGATGTCGTACGGGTTCGGGTAGGGGGCGCTGAGCTCGCGGTGGAGGTAGAGCAGGTCGCAATCGCTGTAGACCGAAAACGGTTGGTGGAGCACGATGTCGGCGTCGAAGATGATGAACGGCGCACGGAGCTTCTTCATCGCCCAGATCTTCGGCGATGCCCAGAAGCGATCGGCGATCCGGTCAACCGGATAGTCGTCGTGGAAATCGGTGATCACCTCGTCGTACAAGCCGGTCAACTGCCATTCGTCGTAGTACTTCAAGGTGTGCTCGTCGGTGATCAAACCCAATGGCACATCAGGGTTCTTCGTCTTGTGGTTGATGCACGAGTAGATCTGGGTGAGCAACTCGAACCTGCGCTCGTCGATATCGGTTCCGACCGTGCCGTATCCCCCGTGCAGCTGAAGGCGACTGTTGGAAGAAGCGGCTACCGTGCGCATGATGTAGACGTGGTACGCCTTCATCAATCGGCATCCCCCGGCAGTGGGAACTCACCCGCGGCTACGGCGTCCACAGCCTGCGGGTCCAACTCGAACAGCTCGCGCAGCGCCTCGGCGTAGGTCTCGGCCCCCGGCGCGCCCGCCAGTTGTTTCACCCGGACGGTGGGGGCGTGCAGCAGTTTGTCGACGACGCGGCGAACGGTCCTGGCGACCTCGTCCCGATGGGTTTCGTCGAGATTCGGGAGCCGGCTCTCCAGGCGCAACAATTCGGTCTCCACCAGTTCGGCGGCGCGCTGGCGCAGCGCAGTCACGGTGGGGGCCACCTCGGCCATCCGCTGACTGGTCAGGTAGGCGGCGACCTCCGCGGCGACGATGTGGCGGGCCGCGTCGGCGTCGGCGGCAGCCGCTCGGGCCGAGGGCTCGCGCTGCACCCGGTCCATGTCGACCACTGAGACGCCCGGCAGGCCGGCGACCGCCGGGTCGATGTCGCGCGGCATGCCCAGATCGCACATCACCAACGGCTCGTCGATCTCGTCGCGCTGCGCGGCGGCCAATGCGTGGTGCACGTCGGCCAGCGTCACCACCGGCCGCACCGCGCCCGTGCAGCTGACGACCAGATCCGCGCCGGCCAGGGCGGCGGGCAGTTCCTCGAGTGTCATCGCCGCTGCGGCCACACCCTGCTGGGAAATGATCTCGGCCAGGCGCTGCGCCCGCGGCAACGACCGGTTGACCACGTTGACGTGGCCGACGCCCGCGCGGACCAGATGCGCGGCCGTCAGGCTGCCCATGGAACCGGCGCCGATGACCGTCGCGGTGCGCCCCGACAGCGCCGTGTACGACGGGCCCATTTCGGGGCGGTACAGCCGCTCGGCGGCGACGTGCAGGGCCACCGACACCACGCTGCCGCCGGCGGCGTCGATGGCGGTTTCGCTGTGCACCCGCTTGCCGACCGACAGCGCGCGCTGGGACAGGTCGTGCAGGACGCGGCCGACGGTGCGGTGGGCCTCGGCGGTGGCATAGGCGCGGCGCACCTGCCCGAGCACCTGCTGTTCGCCGACGACGGCGCTGTCCAGTCCGCTGGCCACGGCGAAGAGATGCTCGACGGCGGCCTCGCTGTAACGGACGTAGGCGTGCTTGGTGAGGTCGCCCATCGACATACCGGAATGCTCGGCGAGCACCTGGCCGATGGCCTGCAGGCCGCCGTGGAAGGCCTCCACCACCGCGTACACCTCGACCCGATTGCAGGTCGACAGCATCATCGCCTCGGTGACCAGCGGCGACTGCAACAGCCGCTGAACGATCTTGATCTGGTCGGGCTCATCGGTGGAGAGCTGTTCGAGAACCGAGACCGGAGCGCTGCGGTGAGACACCCCGAACAACAGCACGCTCACGGCACGATCACCTGGCTTGCTCCCTTGCGCGGCGGATGCTCCGGACTCAGCAGTGTTCCGGGAGAGAAACTACTCGCCACGGTAGTAGATGCGCAGCGTAGCGGCCAAATCGTTAGACGGCGGCTCAGCTGTTCCGGCGAGCGATATCCGCGCGCAGCCGGTCCTCGTCGACGTCCCAGTAGCTGTGCTCGCGGCCGTCGAGCAACACCACCGGGAGGCGGTCGCCGAACTCCGCCCGCAGCGCGCTGTCCCCGGCCGCGGCGGCGGCGTCGACGTCGGTGGCCGAGAGCTCGAAGCCCAGTTCGCCGGCCAGTCCGGCCAGCCGGGCGTGGACGCGCTCGCAGATGCCGCACCCGGCGCGGGTGAGTAATTCAACATGTGGCCGGTTCATCGCCGGTTAGTGTCGCACCCCTGGCTAGGCTTGGACCCGTGGGTGCAAAGGGTTCGGGCGATGACGTGTCCGAACGGGAAGCCGGGGAGGCCAGCGCGCAGCGCGCGGTCGACGGCCTGCTGGCCGAAGCCGTCGCCCGCGACGCCAGCAAGAGCGCGCACAGGTTGCCGTCGGAGGCCTCGGCCGATGAACCCGCGCCGCCCCCGGTGGACCTGACCGCCGCCGCCTTCTTCGACGTCGACAACACCTTGGTGCAGGGCTCGTCGCTGGTGCACTTCGGCCGCGGCCTGGCCGCCCGCAAGTACTTCCGCTACAGCGAGGTGTGGAAGTTCATCTACGCCCAGGCCAAGTTCCAGCTGACCGGCCGGGAGAACAGCGAGGACGTCGCCGAGGGGCGGCGTAAGGCACTGGCCTTCATCGAGGGCCGCACCACCGCCGAGCTCAGCGCGCTCGGCGAGGAGATCTACGACGAGATCATCGCCGACAAGATCTGGACGGGCACCCGGGCGCTGGCACAGATGCACCTCGACGCCGGCCAGCAGGTGTGGCTGGTCACCGCCACGCCCTATGAGCTGGCGGAGATCATCGCCAAGCGGCTGGGCTTGACCGGTGCGCTGGGCACCGTCGCGGAGTCGGTGGACGGGGTGTTCACCGGCCGTCTGGTCGGCGACATCCTGCACGGGCTGGGCAAGGCACATGCCGTGCGGGCACTCGCCGCGCGCGAAGGCCTGAACCTCAAGCGCTGCACCGCCTACTCCGACAGCTTCAACGACGTCCCGATGCTCTCGCTGGTCGGCACCGCGGTGGCGATCAACCCCGACGGCGACCTTCGCGAGCTGGCCCGCGAAAAGGGCTGGGAGATCAGGGACTTCCGTACCGCCCGCAAGGCCGCCAAGATCGGCGTCCCGTCGGCGCTGGCCATCGGGGCCGTCGGCGGTGCGGTGGCGGCGGCCGTTTCCAAGCGCCACGAGCACGAGTAGCCCCCCCCCGGGGGATTGGGGTAAACGGACAGGAAATCGGTCCGTGGCGTCCACAGGGCCCACCTTCGGCGAAAGCCGGCGCGATAGGCTCGCCCAATGCCCTCGATCGCCAGTGACATCATCGGCACTCACTACCGCTACCCCGACTACTACCTGGTGGGGCGGGAGAAGATCCGCGAGTACGCCAAGGCGATCCAGTCCGACGACCCGCTGCACTACGACGTCGAGGCCGCCCGGGCCGCCGGCTATCCGAACGTCGTCGCACCGCTGACCTTCATCGCGATCCCGGGCCGTCAGGTCCAGCTGGACATCTTCCGCAACTTCGACGTCGGAATCAATCTGGCCCGCGTAATCCACCGCGACCAGAAGATCACCTACCACCGGCCGATCTGCGCCGGTGACAAGCTGTACTTCGACTCCTGGCTGGACTCGGTCATCGAGTCGCACGGGACGGTCATCAGCGAACTGCGCTCCGAGGTCACCGACGCCGACGGCAAGCCGGTGATGACGACGGTCGTCACGATGATCGGCGAGGCCGAGGGCGACGAGGAGACCAACGCCCAGGTCGCGGCGATCGCGGCGGCCGCCCTGGGCCGGGATCGCTAACCCAGATCGCCGCGCTCCTCATCGCAGCTCCTTCGTCGCCGCTTGATCGTCGCGCGGCTAACCCAGGAACGTATTGCGCCGCTGGCTCAGCAGGCTGAACAACGTCTGCTGGATGGTCTCCCGCACCTGGTCGGTGAGCTCGAAGGTGACCATCGGGTCGTCGGCGGCGTGTTCGTCATAGGCACTGGTGTCGATCGGCGCGCCGAAGGCGATGTGCCACTTGGACGGAAGCGGAATCAGCCCGGCGGGCCCGGCCAGCGGGAACAACGGGGTGATCGGGAAGTACGGCACCCCCAGCACCCGCGCCAGCAGCTTCACGTCAGCCACCATCGGATAGATCTCCTCTGACCCGACGATCGAGCAGGGAATGATCGGCGCCTTGGCGCGCAGTGCGGCCGCGACGAACCCGCCGCGCCCGAAGCGCTGAAGCTTGTAGCGGTCCCGGAACGGCTTGCCCAGGCCCTTGTACCCCTCCGGGAACACCGCGGTGAGCTCGCCGCCGGCCAGCAGCCGGTTGGCGTCGGTGTTGCAGGCCATGGTGTGGCCGGCCTTGCGGGCGATGGGCCCGAACACCGGCATGTCGAAGGCCATGTCGGCCACGAGCAGCCGCAGGTTGCGGTGGGCCGGGTGATGATCGTGCACCGCGACCGACAGCATCGGCCCGTCGAACGGCAGCGTTCCGGCATGGTTGGCAACCACCAACCCGGCGCCGGTGGAGGGCAGGTTCTCGATGCCGCTGACCTCGACCCGGAACCACTTGTCGTAGAAGAACCGCAGTGCGGGCAGCACCACGGCGTCGTTGTATTCGGGGTCGAAGCCGAACTCGTCCACGGCGTACCCCCCGGTCAGCCGCTTGCGCAGGAAGTCGGCGAGGCCGGCGATTCGGGTGACGAGATCGTTGGCCTCCGGTTCGGCGGCGCGGCGCTGTTCGAAATCCCGGATGACGGCTTCGATGTTCTCGGAGGCGTCCGGTTTCGGAGCGGCCGACGGGTGCCGACGGGCGGAGCTCGCACGCTGCGCGCGGCCGGAATCAGCATGCAGCGGAATGACTTTCGCCTTCTCACCGGCCACGCCTATACCCCCAGCCTCTCGAGCACTCCGCCCCACCGCTGCGCGAGTGCGAGCGCGCGGCCTTCCGCCGAGCGTACCCAGTCCGGGTCGACGATAGGAGTCAGCCCCCTGCCTTTGACGAAGTCGTCAAACGCCTCCAGCGTCGTCCACTTCGGTTCGAAGCCCAGCTCGGTCCGCATGCGGGTGGTGTCCATCACCCGGCCGTAGCAGAGATAGTCCAGCTGGTCGCGGGTGACCTCGCTGTTCAGCCTGGCCTTGCGCAGCGAGTCGACGGCCCGAAGGCCGAAGGTGGGCACCGCCAGCGGCAGCCGCCCGGCCCGGCGGATCGCCTGGGACATCATGATGATGCCGTCGGCGCCGATGTTGAAGGTGCCGGCCCGGCCCGCCATGGTCGCCCGCTCCAGCGCACCGAGCGCGTCCTGTTCGTGCAGCATCTGGAGCCGGGGATCGCGGCCGAAGACCGTCGGCACCACCGGCCCGGTGAGATATCGGGAGAGCGCGGTGTCCATGGCGGGACCGATCATGTTCGCCAGCCGCAGGATGGTCACCGAGATGTCGGGCCGGCGGCGTGCGAGTCCTCGGGCATAGCTCTCGATGTCGAGGCTGTCGTGCCCGAAGCCCTCGCCGAGCGGACGGCGGCTGCTGCAGTCTTCGGTGAACACCACCGGGTCGTGCGGATGGCTGCCGTAGACCTCGGAGGTGGACTTGAGGATGACCCGCCGCACGGTGGGCGCCTTCTGGCAGGCGGCGAACAACTGCATCGCGCCCATCACGTTGAGCTCTTTGAGGGTGGCGCGGCCGCCGGACCGGGGCGCATAGGAGGCCGCCGCCGCGTGGACCACGGTGTCGACATCGCTGTTTCGAATCACCTTGGCGATAAACGGATTCCGGATGTCGGCGCGGACGAATTCGGCGCGCCCCATCCGCCGCTGCAGATCCTTGCTCGGCGCGATGGCATCGACCGCGATGACCTTGTTGATGAGCGGGTTCTGCGCCAAACGCGCAGTCAGGTAGGCACCCAGGAATCGGCAGGCACCGGTGACCAGCACGACCTTCGGGTAGTGCGGCACATCGGTGCCGGGCCGTCCGGTGTCCATGGGTCAAAGCCTATCCGCCATCGCCGCGGCCGGCACGGTGGCACGGCGCGCGGCGAGGACGAAAACGACTACTTGCCGAGTTTTCTGCGCTGAACCCGGGTGCGACGCAGAAGCTTCCGATGCTTCTTCTTGGACATGCGCTTGCGCCGCTTCTTGATGACTGAACCCATGAACTCCGCTACCTAAGAACCAAAACGCCCGCCGTCGGGCGTGCCTGTACTGGGCGCTTACCTTACCGAAGCGGGCAGCACGGACGTTAACCGGCTGCGGCCCGCATCCCTCACCCGCTGATCAGAACTGCCGCGCTCCTCCTCGCGCCCGAGGGGCGCGCATCGTCACCCGGCCCTGTTGAACTGCCGCGCTCCTCCTCGCGCCCGAGGTGCGCGCATCGTCACCCGGCCCTGTTGAATTGCCGCGCTCCTCCTCGCGCCCGAGGTGCGCGCATCGTCACCCGGCCCTGTTGAATTGCCGCGCTCCTCCTCGCGCCCGAGGTGCGCGCATCGTCACCCGGCGTCGAAGTACGAGGTCTCCAGCAGATCGTGAACCGCCTTCGCATGCACGCGGAACGAACGGCCGACGCGGACGGCCGGCAGCTCGCCGTTGTGGACGAGGCGGTAGACCGTCATCTTGCTGACGCGCATCAGCGCTGCCACCTCTGCGACGGTGAGAAATTGAGTCCGAGTGACCGGCTGGCCATCGCCGGGTCCGGCGTCACGCGCCGATTTGCCAGCGGCGGAGTCCCGTGAAGGCCCGTTCATAGACGTCATCGCAACCCATTCCGTCAGGCACAGGCAGTCCCAGCGGCTTCCCCACCGCTGGCACCGGCCCGCGCATACAGGAGGAGAATAGCGTGGCGTATGGGGTTGCTGCGACGGATGTTTGTTAATCCGCCAGAGATTTCTCAAACTACTCGGATGTAATTCCGAGCTGCTCAGAGCGGGTTTTCGCGGCCTCCACCGCGGCGGCCACCGCGGCCCGCAAGCCACCTCGCTCGAGTTCGCGCAGGCCAGCCGCCGTGGTACCGCCGGGAGACGTCACCATCGCCCGCAATTCGGCCGCCGCGGTGTCCGGTTGGGCCGCCGAGCCGGCCCCCGCGGCAGTGCGGCGGTCCAGCAGCATGGCCGCCGAGCCCGCCATCGTCTGCACCGCGAGATCGGTGGCAACCGGGCGACTGAGACCCGCCGCGACCCCGGCGTCGACGAGGGCTTCGACGAAGAGGAAGAAGTAGGCCGGCCCGGATCCCGACACCGCTGTCACCGCGTCCATCTGGCTCTCCGGAACGGTCAGCGCTCGCCCGACGCCGGTGAACAGTTCGGCGGCCCGGGCAAGGTGCTCGGGGGTGGCGAACCGGCCGGCGGCCAGGGCGCTGATTCCCTCGCCGACCAGTGCAGGGGTGTTGGGCATCACCCGGATCACCGGCGAGCCCGCGGGCAACCGCGCCTCGAAGAAGGCCGTCGTGACCCCGGCCGCCACGCTGACCAGAACCTGCTCGGCACTGCCGGGCTCGGCACCGGCGGCCGCGGCGGCGATCTCGGCCACCACCGACTCGACGTCGCCGGGCTTGACCGCGAGGATGACGAATTCCGCGCCCTCCAGCGCCTCCCGGACGGGCAACGCCCGTACGGAGTAGGTGCGGGCTAGGTGGTCGGCGCGGTCAGAGACCCGCTCGGAGATCACGACCTTGTTCGCCTGATGGCCGGCCCGGAGGATTCCGGCAACAAGCGCCTCGCCCATGTTGCCGCCGCCGATGATCGCGATCCTGGACATGGCAGCACCCTACGACGGTCACGTTACTCGGGGGGGACCAGGGCAAGCTGCCGGGATTGGACGACGATTCGTCCGGCGCTGTCCACCACGGTGTGGTCCTCATCGAACCAGTCCTCACCGATCTCGGCGGTCGTGCAGACCACCCGCAGCCACCCGTCGGCGGGGACACCACGCAGATAGGCGGTCAGTTGCACCGTGGGCGCCCAGCCACGCCGGCCGACCGCGTAGGGCACCGGCAGCGAGATGTCCCCGCACATCAGGGCGAACAGCTCGTCGACCACACCGACCTTGGGGCGCACCCAGACCTGGAACACCGGCGGTGCGCCGTCGGTCACCGATTCGACGATCAGGGGGCGGATGTCGCAGCCGCGGGCGAGATTGTTGATCGCGGCGGCGGGGTGGCCCGGGCCGATCGACAACACGTCCGGCGGTGGCTCGGGCGCCATGATCCCGATGACCGGGTTGAGCGAGAACAGTGGCCGGGCGTCGTGCTCAGGCTCCCCCATTGTCACCACCGAATGCACGCAGGATTTGTCCCCCTGCACCAGTTCGACGTCGAGCAGGCCGATCCGCCGGCCGCGCTTCCGCAGCGTCGTGATGAGACGAACCGGACCGGGATCGGGAGCCGACAGAAAGTTCGCCGAGACGGCGACGGGCTGCGCGCCACCGCCGTAGGCCTCCCGCGCCGCGCCGGCGCACATGGCGATCATCACCCCACCGTGCGGTTTGGGACCAATGGTCCAGTGCGCGTTGAGGTTTGCGTCGTAGTGACCGGGGGCGCCGTCCACCGCGCGCAGTGCCATCACATCCGAGAACAGCGGGATCGGTTCCGGGCTCATGGCCGGCGCTCCTAACGCAGCAGGTGAGTGCGGGCGAACTCTAGCGATTCGGCGAGCAGACCGTCACGTTCGGCTTTGGTGCGCGCCCCGGACGTGGTGACCTCGAGCACGACATGTCCGGCGAAGTCGCTGCCTGCCAGCATCTGGCAGACCTCGTGGGTGGGCTGGGTGCCGCGACCCGGGACCAGGTGTTCATCGGTGGACGCGCCGTTGCCGTCGCACAGGTGCAGGTGCACCAGTCCGTCGCCCATCCGGCGGGCCATGTCCAACGCGTCGGTGCCCGCCGTCGCGGTGTGCGAGAGGTCCAGCGTGTAGTGCGCGTGGTTGCCGTCCAGCGGGTCGTACGACGGGGCGAACGCCGAGACGCCGGCGCCCGGTCGTCCGCCGCGGCGTCGCATCCGTTCGATCGAGGGCTGCCCCGAGCCGAAGAAACGGTCGGCACGGAAGGGGAACATGTTCTCCACCGCCACCATGACGTCGCTGCGCTGTTCGAGCGAGGCGACCTGATCACTGAACCCGTCGGCGTAGCGACGCTGCCAGCGGAAGGGCGGATGAACCACGACGGTCTGCGCACCGAGCCGTTCGGCGGCCTGCACACTGCGGTCAAGCTTGAGCACCGGGTCCGAACCCCACACCCGCTGGGAGATCAGTAGGCACGGCGCGTGCACCGAGAGCACCGGCATCCCGTAGCGCCGCGACATCTGCGAAATCGCCCCGATGTCCTGGCTGACCGGTTCGGCCCACACCATCAGCTCGACGCCGTCGTAGCCGAGTTCGGCGGCGGCTTCGAATGCCGCTTCGGTCTTCAGTGGGTAGACCGAAGCCGTCGAGAGGCCGACGTTGATCGCGGGACGCACTGCGCGATCAGGTGGACTGCAGGGCCAGCGGACCGAACGTCACCAGGATCCCGACGGCAACCGCGATCAGGATGCTCACGAAATCCTCGGTCTTGCGGACCACATGGACACCGACCACCAGCGCCACGATGACGAGCGTCGAAAGCGCAAGGGCCACAATGTTGTTCCACCGCCACAACTGATCGAAGGCGATGAACAGGCCGGCGCCGAACACCACCGCCAGCAGTGATTGCAGGATCGCGACGACCGAGCTCCCCAGCACGGCGAGCGCACCCCGGCGCGGAGTCTCCACGAGGTCGTCATCCTCGTAGTCCTCTTTGGCGTAGGCCTCGTCGGACTCCGACAGCAGTCCGCGGCGGGCGAGGTCGTCGGCGACCGTCTCCCCGGAGAACAGGGCACCGGTGGACGAGCGCAGATAGGAACGCAGTTCCTCGGGGTCCGGCGCCTGTTCGGCGACGAGGTCGGCGATGTCGACCGACTCGTCGACCGGGTCGTATGACATCTGCTCAGCGTGCGAGGACCGGCGTTTGGGCCGGGGGTCGTGGCTGCGCTCGGGGCCGCGGTTGCGTCTTGCCCATGGAACACCCGACCGCGGCGGCGAGGACACGACGGGCTCAGGCACGACCGGCTCGGAGGCGGCGACCTCGACCTCCTCGGCCGCGACGGCCTCGTCGGGTTCGACAGCGGCGGCGGCGCCCTCGACCTGCTCGAGGTCCTCAACGACGGGTTCCTCGTCGTCGACGGCAACATCCTCGTAGACGACGGTTTCCTCGACGGCCTCCGTGTCGACGTACTCCGGCGTGTAGTCCGGGGCATCGGTGTAGACCGCGTCCTCGGCGTACTCGGAGGTGTACTCGGAGGTGTAGTCGGCGGTGTGGTCGTGGATCTCGACGCCGGCGGCCCCGGAGTCGTCCGAGGAGTACACCACCACGGTCTCCGCCGACTCAGGCTCGGCGTACTCGGCACTCGGTTCGTCGCCGGGCTCTTCGGTGTCCAGGGCGGCGCTCGCCTCGGAGGCTTCCACCTCGTCGGCAGGGATCTCGTTGCTGCGCTCCTCCTCGGCGACGACCGGGATCTCGCCGGTGCGGACGATCGGGATCTCCCCGGTGAGTTCGGCGACCGAGACGGCGTTGCGGCGCTTGCGGCGACGGTGCCCGCCGACCGGCGGGGATCCGATGGTTCCGTTGCGGGCCAGCAGCTCGGCGACCGAGATCGGCCGGGTGTTGTCCTCGGTCATCGCGTTTCGCCTCCCGATCGGGCCTGCACCAGGGCGGTCCCGTCCGCTTCACTGTCCAGCCGGCGCAGAATGATGCCCTCGCGCAGCGCCCACGGGCATATCTGTACCGATTCCAACGACAGTGCTCGCATACTCGCCTCCGCCACCAGGGCGCCTGCCACGATCTGCGGCGCCCTTTCGGTGCTGACCCCTTCCAACTCGGCGCGGTCCTCGGTGGTCATCCTAGAGATGAAAGCTATGAGCTGGCGCAGGCCGTTGGCAGTTAGGACACGCTTGACCCGCGGTCCGGCCGCCGACGGGGCGGCGCCCGTCAGCCGCGCCAGCGAGCGGAACGTCTTGGAGGTACCCACCGCCAGGTCGGGCTTTCCCGCCTCCCGCATGGCCTTCGCGGGCTCGGCCAGTTCGGTGTCGAGCCAGTCGCGCAGCATGGCGATTCGCCGCCGGCTGGGCGGATCGCCATCCAGCCACTCCCTGGTCATCCGGCCCGCGCCCAACGGCAGCGACAACGCCACGTCCGGTTCCTCGTCCACGCCGGTGGACAACTCCAGTGAACCGCCGCCGATGTCGAGGTCGGTGATGCGTCCCTTGCTCCAGCCGTACCAGCGCCGCACCGCCAGGAAGGTCAGCCGAGACTCGTCGGGGCCGGACAGCACCTGCAGATCGACACCGGTTTCCGCGCGCACCTTCGCCAGCACTTCGTCGGAGTTGCGGGCGTCGCGGACGGCCGAGGTGGCGAAGGCCATCACGTCGGCGCAGCCCGAGCTTCTGGCGATCTTGGCGAACTCGTCGACGGTGGCGATGAGCTTCTCGGCGCCCTTGCGGGTGAGCTTGCCGTCGTCGTCGATCGACTCGGCGAGCCGCAGCGGAGCCTTGGTCGAACTCATCGGCGTCGGATGCCCGCCGCGATGTGCATCCACCACCAGCAGATGCACCGTGTTGCTGCCCACGTCGAGCACGCCCAATCGCACGTGGTCTAACCTAGCCCGTCCCGCCCGGCTGGGATGCGGGACGCACGCGGTCGTCTACCGTTGACATCCGTGACAAGCAGGCATCCCGGCGAGGTCGAACTCGACTTCCCCAGAGAGTGGATCGAGTTCTACGACCCCGCCAATCCCGAGCATCTGATCGCCGCCGACCTCACCTGGCTGCTGTCGAAGTGGACATGCGTGTTCGGGACGCCGGCGTGCAAGGGAACCGTCGCGGGTCGGCCCGACGACGGCTGCTGTTCACACGGCGCCTTCCTCTCCGACGACGACGACCGCGCCCGGCTCGACGACGCGGTCAAGACGCTGACCGACAAGGACTGGCAGTTCCGCGACAAGGGTCTGGGCGCCAAGGGCTATCTCGAGATGGACGAGTACGACGACAAGCCGAACCTGCGGACCCGGAAATACAAGGGCGCCTGCATCTTTCTCAACCGGCCGGGTTTCGCCGGGGGCATCGGCTGCGCGCTGCACAGCAAGGCGCTGAAACTCGGTGTCGTGCCGCTGACCATGAAACCCGAAGTGTGCTGGCAACTTCCGGTCCGCCGCAGCCAGGAATGGGTGACCCGTCCCGACGGCAGCGAGATCCTCAAGACCACGATCACCGAGTACGACCGCCGCGGATGGGGCGAGGGCGGCGAGGACCTGCACTGGTACTGCACCGGTGACCCGGCCGCCCACGTCGGCAAAGAGCCGGTGTGGAAGTCCTACGCGCCCGAGCTCACCGAGCTACTCGGCGAGAAGACCTACGCTGAGCTCGCAGCGATCTGCAAGCGGCGCAGCGGTTTTCCGTTGGTAGCGATCCACCCTGCGACCCGCCTTGCGGGCAGGGAGGGCTGACGCAGCAATCGCCACACCTGGCCCGTATCGCCCATCCGGGGGGGAAACGCCAGGTAATCTCCGCGCCAAGTCCTGCTTTTTCTCGTGAAGAGAGTGCACATGGGTGGCGCGGCGTTCATCGGTCGGATCGGCAGCCTGGCCGTTGCTCTGGGGTTGGGCGGTGCGGCGCTGACTGGAATACCGCAGGCGTGGGCCGACGATTCCCCTCGCGACAACGCAGCCGGGACGACCTCGGCAACGAGATCCGATGCGACGTCGGCGAGGCAACACGGGCGCAACGATGCTTCCCGGCAGGCCATGCAGGCAGCGACGCGAGGCGTCCCGGCCGACACAAGGATCACCACAGGCCGCCGTCCGAACCTTGAGTCGGCGCCTCCTGTCCCTGCCAGCGCCCAGCGAACGATCGACACGCCGCAGCACCCAACTCCGGATGTGACCATCGACTCCGCCCCCGCATCGACGGCTGGCGACAACGTGCCTGCCGCCGTCCCGCCGACGGCCGGCTACGCCGCGCCGTCGCCACTCCCCTCCCCCGCCTCGGCTGCTGTGGAGGTGGCGCAGTCATCGGTCCCCGCTCAGGGCCCGGCCGCTACGCCGGTCGCCAAGGCCGGAGTGATGTCCGGCCTTGGCGCGGGCATTCTCACCGATCTCCTCGGCTCCCTGGCCGGCGGAACCCCGGGCAGCCCGGCCGACTCCCCGCTCAGTTGGGCGACCGCGGCCGTAATCCGCAGGCAGCATGAGGTCGGCCTGACGTCATCGGCCGCCCAGGGGTCGGTGTCCGCCAACTCCATCAGCATCGACCCGCAGGTCCAATGGGACGGCGGGGTGCTGCTCGGCAGCGTCAACGCCACCTCCAGTCGGGGACTGCCGTTGTCCTACTCCGTTCTCAGCGCGCCGAGCCTGGGCGGCAAGATCACCTGGCATCCCAGAACGGACGGGACTCAACCGGACCTGTTCTCCTACCTGCCCTACAAGACGACGCTGACCACCCCCGGACAGAGCGAACAGTTCAGTGTGCTCGTCGCCGAGGTCACACCGTTCGACACCTTCATCAAGAAGATCCCGATCCTCGGGGCTCTGTGGGACCCGGTCCTGAAAACCCTGCACCGCCTGCCGGTTATCAGCACTCTGCTCGCGCCGATCATCGGCAGCGCGACGGTTGCCGAGTTCGACGAGTCGCCTTCGGCACTGGCCGCCGGGCGCCCGGTCGGTTTCACCTACCTGATGCCGTCCTTCGACCGGATTCTCATCAGCGTCAACTACTTCCCCGCCGCAAACGTCGCCAGCGGACTCGTCGACTCGGCGCCCACCGTGCTCAATGGGCCGGACCTCGGCTTCCCCGGCAATACCGATGTGTTCTCCACTTGGGACACCAGCCTGGTGAATATCGTGCCCGGACTCGTCGCCCTACGAAACGACGCCAACCCACTGCCCGGTAGTTACAGCGGAGGGGGTGGATACAACGTGATCACCTGGGATCCGCGCGGAGAATGGGCGTCCGGCGGCAACATGCAGCTGGACAACCCGAACTTCGAGGGCCGCGACGTCTCCTCGATCATCTCCTGGGCGACAGGTTCGGATAACCCCGAGCGCAGCCAGATCGCCACCGACCAGACGGGGGACCCCTACATCGGCATGGTCGGCGGATCGTACGGCGGCGGAATCCAGCTCGTCGTCGCCGGCACTCCCGACAAGCGGGTCGACGCGATCGTGCCGTCGATCGCGTGGAACACCCTCACCCAGTCGCTGTACCCGGATGCCAACTTCAAGACCGTGATCGGTTCGGAGTTGCTACTTGCTCTGGCCGTCACACACGCCCGGCTCAACCAGCAGATCTATGCAGGCATCGCCAGCGGCGTCATCTTCGGTGTCCTCAGTGACCCCTCGCGCGCGCTGCTGATCAACAGCGGTCCCGGGGTTTTCGTCAACAACATCGTCGCGCCGACGCTGTTCCTGCAGGGAACCCCGGACATCCTGTTCGAACTCGATGCGGCGATGACCAACGGTCAGCAGATCGCCACCGCCAATCCCACGGTTCCGGTCAAGACCACCTGGTTCTGCGGTGGCCACGGGGTGTGCCTGCTGGACTCCGCCTCGCAGCGCCAGCAGGGTGCGGTGAACATGGACAACACGCTGATGTGGCTGGACCAGTACGTGGCCAAGACCGGCACACCGGCCGATGGCATCCCGAAGTTTCAGTGGTTCGACCAGACCGGTCAGTACCACAGCTCAGATCTGAGTCCGTTCGACCCCGCGTTCAACAAACCGGCCAAACTCAGATACTCCAGCGATGGCGGATCGCTCCTGCTGGTCCCTCTGGTGGGCGGATCGGGTCCGTCGCAGGCCGCGGTACCACCGGAGGAACCGACCGTCTTCAGCACCGCGTTCTCCTTGGCCAGCGGCAGTAAGGCAAGAAACGCCCTGAACGTCGATGTGACTCCGCCCGTTGGAAGCGTCATCGCCGGCGCGCCGACGCTGAGTTTCAGTTACCGGGGCCTGGGCATCAGCCATGCCGTCTACGCGCAGTTGGTGGACAACGCCACTGGCCTGGTGGTCGGCAACATCGTCACGCCCGTGACGGTTGTCCTGGACGGACGCGAGCGCACCGTGTCGATACCGTTGGCAGACATCGCCTACACGGTGAGCAATCCCGGCGACTCACTGACGCTGCAGATCACCAGTTCGGCGCTGCCCTACACCGACCTTCTCGGCTGGGGCTTCATCAACATCGGTGATCTCAAGCTGGACGTGCCCACGGTCGCCTGACTGCCCCACATCGGCCGGTTCAGCCCTCCAGCTTGTAGCCCAAGCCACGCACCGTCACCAGCCGCACCGGGTTCGCCGGGTCGGTTTCGATCTTGGCGCGCAGGCGTTTCACGTGCACGTCCAGGGTCTTGGTGTCGCCGACGTAATCGGCGCCCCACACCCGGTCGATCAACTGCCCACGGGTCAACACCCGGCCCTTGTTGCGCATCAGGTACTCGAGCAGGTCGAACTCCTTGAGCGGCAGCGCGATCTGCTCGCCGTCCACGCTGACGATGTGGCGTTCGATGTCCATCCGCACGGGTCCGGACTCCAGCACCGTGTCGCCGATTTCCTCGGCCTCGGCGCCGCGGCGCAGCACCGCGCGAATACGGGCGATCAGTTCGCGCGCCGAATACGGCTTGGTGACATAGTCGTCGGCACCGAGCTCCAGGCCCAGCACCTTGTCGAGCTCGCTGTCCCGGGCGGTCACCATGATGACCGGGACGCTGGAACGGGCCCGCAGCTGCTTGCACACGTCGGTCCCGCTCATGCCGGGCAGCATCAGGTCGAGCAGCACGATGTCGGCCCCGGCCCGGTCGAATTCCGCCAGTGCGGAAGGCCCGTCCGCCACGACGGTGGTCTCGAAACCCTCCTTGCGGAGAAGGTAGGCCAGCGGATCGGCCAGCGACTCCTCATCCTCGACGACCAGCACCCTGATCACTGCGCCTCCTCTTCCTCGATGTCCTCGTCGTCCGCCCCCGCGTAAGCCGGGATGGACAGCGTGAAAGTCGAACCCGTTCCGGGCCGGCTCCACAGCCGGATGCTGCCGTTGTGGTTGGCCGCCACATGCTTGACGATCGCCAGCCCGAGCCCGGTGCCGCCGGTGGCGCGTGAGCGGGCTTTGTCCACCCGGAAGAACCGCTCGAACACCCGCTCCTGATCCGACAGTGCGATTCCGATCCCACGATCGGTGACGGCGATCTCGACGTCGTCACCGTGGCGGCGACGGCTGATCGACACCGTCGACGAATCCGGTGAGTAGGCAATGGCGTTGGAGATCAGGTTGGCGACCGCAGTGACCAGCAACCCCTGGTCCCCGAGCACCTGCAGGCCGCTGGCAACATCGGTGCTGATCGTAATCTCGGCTTTGTCGGCAGCCACTTTGTGACGCGAAATGGCTTCCTGCACAACAGAATCGACATCGACAGAAACGAAGTCGGGGAGACGTTCGGCGCCTTGCAGGCGGGACAGTTCGATCAGCTCACCGACCATGCCGGCCAGCCGCTGGGATTCGGTGAGCAGCTTGTGCCCGAACCGCTGAACCGTCTCGGGATCATCGGCGGATTCCAGGAGCGCCTCGGCGAGCACACCCATCGCCGCGACCGGCGTCTTGAGTTCGTGGCTGACGTTCGCCACGAAGTCGCGGCGGCTGGCCTCCATACGGGCCTGCTCGGATTGGTCGTCGAGATAGATCACGGCCAGACGGGGATTGTCCGAACTGAGCAGCCGTACGTATCCGCGCACCGACACGTTGTTGCGCCGCCCGGTCCCACCGCCCGCGACGGTGAGATCCACTGCGACGTCCTCACCGCGGGCCAGGGTGGCCTGCGCGGCGGCCCACACACGATCGTCGAGCAGGCCCTCACGCACCAGTCCGAGTGCGGTCGCCCGCTCGTTGCTCACCACGACGTCCCGAAGCCGGTCGACCACCACCACACCGACCGGCGCGGAGGCCACCACGCGCTGCAGCACTTCGGACACTGTCATGCCCGGGTCGGCGGTGGGACGTTCCTCGGTGCGGCCGGCCAGGCCCCGACCCCGGGTAAGGGAGATCGCGAACCCGGACCCGAGGCCCAGAATCCCCGCGACGGCGGCGCTCAGTGCCACCGCACTAACACTCACGCCGAAAGCGTACGCATGGAGCGGACCACGAAAAAACCCGTGCGAGCGCTGAACAGCGAGTTCAGCGCATGTTCATCCGTTGTTCTATTTGGAGCCCTGGTTGGCCACGGCGGCCGCCCCGGCGGCGGCGGCGTCCGGGTCCAGGTAGGTGCCGCCGGGG
This sequence comes from Mycobacterium sp., assembly GCA_046330855.1. GTDB lineage: Bacteria > Actinomycetota > Actinomycetes > Mycobacteriales > Mycobacteriaceae > Mycobacterium. The sequence continues at coordinate 534,946 of JAXLRX010000003.1, read as the reverse complement.
ACCAGGGGCTCGAGGTCGGGTCCCAGGTCGTAGCGCAGCGGAATGCCGGTGGGAATGTTCAGTCCGACCACATCCTCATCCGACATGCCGTCGAGGTACTTCACCAGCGCCCGAAGGGAATTCCCGTGGGCGGCGATCAGCACGGTCTTGCCGGCCTTCAGATCGGGGACGATCGTTCCCTCGAAGTAGGGGACGAACCGGGCCACCACGTCGGCCAGGCACTCGGTCAGGGGGCCGCCGTTGATGTCGGCGTAGCGCGGATCGGCGTCCTGGCTGAATTCGCTGCCGCGTTCGATCGGCGGCGGCGGGGTGTTGTAGCTGCGCCGCCACTCCATGAACTGAGCCTCGCCGTACTTTGCCTTCGTCTCGGCTTTGTCCAGCCCCTGCAGCGCCCCGTAGTGCCGTTCGTTCAGCCGCCAGTTGCGGTGCACCGGAATCCAGTGCCGGTCGGCTTTGTCCAGGGCCAGGTTCGCGGTGGTGATCGCGCGCCGAAGCAGTGAGGTGTAGACCACATCCGGAAGCCGGTCGAGTCCGGCGATCAACTCACCGGCCCGGGCGGCCTCGGCGCGGCCCTTGTCGGTGAGGTCGACGTCGACCCAGCCGGTGAAGAGATTGAGAGCGTTCCACTGGCTTTCGCCGTGGCGGAGCAGGATCAGTGTGCAGTCACCGTCAGCCATGCCCGGAAGTGTCTCACGCCGGCGGCCTACTGTTCGGCGTCTTCGCCGTCGTCCTGACCGTCCTCGTTTATCAGGTGCTCGAAGGCCTTGAGGTTCTTCAGGGACTCCCCGCGCGCCACCCGCCAGGCCCACTCCTTGCGGATCGAGGTCGCGAAGCCGAGTTCGAGCAGGGTGTTGAAGTCGTTGTTGACGGCCTCCAGCACCTGACCCAGCACCCGGTCGATCTCGTCGGCGTTGACGACGTCGAGGGCCATCCGGCCGATCAGGTAGATGTCGCCGATGTTGTCCAGGGTGTAGGCCACCCCGTAGAGCCGGCGGTTGCGCTTGAGCATGAAGCGGTAGACGGCTTCGTGGTTCTCGTCGGGCCGCCGGCAGACGAAGGCCTCCACCCGGACGGAGTGCTCACCGATGCTCAGCAGCGTGTTGGTGGTCAACTTGCGCTCACCGGGCAGCTCGACGATGAGCCCGGGAAGCCCGCCGTGTGCACCCTCGTAGCGGGTGAAGTTCAGTCCGTGCTCGGTGAGGGTCTCCTCGATGACCTGCTGGACCTTCGCCTCCGCCTGCCGGGCGGGAGGCTCAATCACGGGCGGATCCGCTTCGCCGCTCGCTTTGGCATCACGCGCGCACTCCCCTTCGCATCGCCCACCGACGTCCGGCCCGTCGTGAGGCGAGATCCCTTGTTGCGCTGCGCATCTGGATTCCGCTGAACTCGGCCATCGCGCGGCCGTAGCTGGACAGCAGACCGTCGACGGTGTGGTCCCAGGAGAACCGGCGGGCGTGCTCGACGGCCGCACGGCTCAAGGCGCCGGCGTCGGAATCCAGCAGTGCCGCGATCGACTCGGCCCAGTCCCGCGGATCGTGCCCGTCGACCAGGGAGCCGCTGTGGCCGTCGGCCACCGCCACCGGCAGACCACCCACCGCCGCGGCGACCACCGGTGTTCCGCAGGCCTGCGCCTCGACGGCCACCAGCCCGAACGACTCCGAGTAGCTCGGCACCGCCACCAGGTCAGCGGCGCGGTAGACGTCGACCAGGTTCTCCCGGGACTGCGGGGGAAGGAAGGTCACCCGGTCGGCGATCCCCAGTTCCGCGGCCAGCCGGGTCAGGCTGTCGGGGGCGGCAAGTCCGCTGCCGGAGACACCGCCGGCGATCACCACGCGAACCCCGGGCGGCAGCAGGGCAACAGCCCTCAGCAGAACGTCCGGCGCCTTGAGCGGCTGGATACGGCCGACGAACGCGACGATCCTCTCGTCGGCACGCAGCCCGAGGGCCGCGCGGGCAGCGGCCCGATCTCCCGGGGTGAAGGTCTTCAGATCCACCCCCGGGTGCACCACGTCGATGCGGGCCCAGTCCGCGTGATGCAGCGAAACCAGTTGGTGCGCTTCCTCTTCGGTGTTGACGATCAGCCGGTCGGCCTCGTCGACAACCTGTTGCTCACCCACCGACCGCAGCGGAGGCTCGGGCGCGTCGCCGTCGGCCAGGGCGGCGTTCTTGACCGCGGCCAGGGTGTGCGCGGTGTGCACCAGGGGCACTGCCCAGCGGTCCCGGGCCAGCCACCCCACCTGACCGGACAACCAGTAATGCGAATGCACGACGTCGTAGTGGCCGGGTTCCTGATTGGCCTCGGCCCGCAGAACCCCGGCGGTGAACGCGCACAACTGGGTCGGCAGGTCGTACTTGTCCAGCCCTTCGAACGGCCCGGCGACCACGTTGCGCACCAGCACGCCGGGAGCCACCGCCACCGTCGGGGGGTCGGCTGAGGACGTCGCCCTCGTGAAGATCTCCACCTCGACGCCGCGGGCGGCCATGTGCAGAGCGGTCTGCAGGACGTAGACGTTCATCCCGCCGGCGTCGCCGGTCCCGGGCTGGGCCAGTGGAGAGGTGTGCACCGAGATCACCGCTACCCGGCGCGGCAGCACTCCGGCGTCGCTGGACTCCCGGGGATGCCGCACCTAACCATCTATACACCCGCGCGTGGCGCGGGTGAGCCATCCCTACCACCCGCATTCATGGCGCAGGTCAGGCAGAGACCTCCGGAATGCGGTGCCGCGACCGCCGCAATGCCCCCAACGGGTCGGCATACAGGCTGCTCAAGGACACCACCCCGGCGCCGGCTTCCTGGACCCGGTTGCCGAACGCCGTCACCCGGATGTCACGCGCAGCCAGCAGCGAGCGCTCGGCGAACGCGTCGCGCACATGGGGAAGGCCCTCGGGGTACTCGGTGAACGCCTGGCCGCCGACCACCAGGTCATCGGGGTTGAGCAGGTCACGCAGCAGGGCCACGGCTCCGCCGAGGACGCGTGCCCGTTCGGCCAGCAGGTTCCGTGCGGCGGCCGGGGTGCCGGTGCCGTCCCGGCGGGCCAACCGGGCCAGTGCGGCGATCGTCGAGTTCGGCCCGGTGGCGGGCAGGATCGCGGCCTTGCGCGCTGCCGCCACCACGGCCTCGTCGCTGACCGTCGACTCCAGGTGGCCGCACCCGCCGGCCAGCAGGTCGGACTGCACGGGCAGCCCGGCGACGGTGCCGGGACCGCTGGCGGGGGTGTGCACCCGCCCGCCGATCACCAGGGCGAAGCCCACGGTCTCGCGTGCGTAGATGTAGAGGCTGCTGGTGTGGTCGGCCTGACGCGCCGGGCGCGAGCCCAACAGCAGTTCCGCGCCGGCCATCGCATCCACGTGCGAGGCGACGGACACGGGCACAGTCAGCGCCGCACCGAGGACTGCGCCAACCGGCGCCTGGGCCCAACCGAGACGGGGGTGGTCCACCTGTCCGGCGGTGCTGTCGACCACGCCGCCGATGGCCACTCCGACCCACAGCGGCCGGCGACGATGCCAGCGGCCGAGGTAGCGGCGGGCGCTGTCGGCCAGCGCCGCCAGGGCCGTGGACTGCGAACCGCCCGGAGTCGGCGTCTCGACCGCATCGAGGGTCCGGCCGAACAGGTCGCTGGCCACGATGCTGGTTGTGCGGGCGCCGATGTGCAGGCCGAGGGTCAGGTACGGCTCGTGGTTGATCTCGACCGGAATGCGCGGACGGCCGATCGCACCGGGGACGGCGAGGTCGGGACGCTCGCGCAGCAGTTCCGCATCCAGCAGGGCGCTGACCTGGCGGTTGACCGTGGCGATCGACAACCCGGTGTGTGTTGCGATGGCGTCGCGGGCCACGGGCCCGCGCTGGCGGACGGCGGCGAACACCGCCGAGGGCGCAGCCTCGGGCACGCGCAAGGAGGGGGCGACGACGTGGTGGCGGTTGCGCAGCGGATGCACCCGGTTGTGGGTGACGGCGCGGGTGGGGATGGTGCTGGTCATGGGATGTCCTTCTGGAGTCCGGCTGGGGTCTGCGGGGCATGCCGCGCCGGTGGGTCCAGGGGACGAAGGTCCGTCAGATCAGGCGCGGCGGGACGCGTGACAACAACACGCGCAGCGCGAAACCAGACAGCTCGTCTGCATCTCCGACATGCACGACAAAGTAGCACGGTCACTAGAGTTGAGCTCGATGGCAATCCCTGACGCCCATTCGCGGGTCGCAGTGGTCACCGGCGCCAGCGCCGGGATCGGTGAGGCGACGGCGCGAACGCTCGCCGATCTCGGCTTCCACGTCGTCGCTGTGGCGCGCCGCGCGGACCGCATCGAACGGCTGGCCGAGGAGATCGGCGGGACGGCGGTGCCGACCGACATCACCGACGACGCGGCGGTGGCCGCCCTGACCGGCCGACTGCGGCGGGTCGACGTCCTGGTGAACAACGCCGGCGGTGCCAGGGGGCTGCAACCGGTCGCCGGGGCCGATCTCGACGACTGGCGCTGGATGTGGGAGACCAACGTGCTGGGCACGCTTCGGGTCACCCGGGCGCTGCTGCCCATGCTGATCGAATCCGGCGACGGCCTGATCGTCACGGTGACCTCCACCGCGGCGATCGAGGTGTACGACGGCGGGGCTGGATACACCTCGGCCAAGCACGCGGAGGCGGCGCTGCACCGCACACTGCGCGGCGAACTGATCGGAAAACCGGTGCGGCTCACCGAGATTGCGCCCGGTTCCGTCCAGACCGACTTCTCCCTGCTGCGCTTCGGTGGTGACGTGCAACGCGCCGAGAAGGTCTACGCGGGGATCACGCCGCTGACCCCGCAAGACGTGGCCGAGGTGATCGGGTTCGTCGCATCCCGGCCCTCCCACGTCAACCTCGATCAGATCGTCGTGCGTCCACGCGACCAGGCCAGCGCCAGCCGGTTCAACCGCCGGGGCTGACCGTCGTCGACGGCGTCGATGATGTCGATGCCGTCGGCGGGGTCGAGGACGTCGTCGGCGTTCCGGACAGCGTCGGCGCATCGGTCGGGGTCGCCGGCGCGCTGACCGGCAGCCCCGAGGACTTCGTCTCCGCCAGCGCCGACATCGACGTCCACTCCGGCCAGCCGACCGTCCAGTCCCAGATGTCGCCGTCGGCGTAGGAGAGCTGGATCGAGGTACCGCTCACCTCCACCGGGTCGCCGTAGATCGCCGAGTGGAAGTACTGCTGCGCATCGCCGTCGGAGAGGTTGATGCAGCCGTTGGTGACGTTGGTGTTGCCCTGTGCGCCGGAGCTGGCCGGGTTGGCGTGGATGAACTCTCCGTTGTTGGAAATCCTCACCGCCCAACGCTCGTGGACGCGGTCGTAGCCGGCCGCGGGGTTGGACATGTAGAAGTCGGAGTACTTCTCGGTGACGACGTGAATTCCGCTGCGGGTGACGTTGCGGGGCTGGTCGGCCTGGCCGTAGCTGCACGGGAAGTCCATGATGACCCCCGCGTCGGTGACGACCTGGATGCGATGCGATCCGGCGGCGGCCCGGACCACCTGCCGACGGCCGATGTCGAAGTCCAGGGTCAGGTCGTCGGCGCCGTAGTTGTTGTCGCCGAAGGCAACTCCGTAGATCTTGGCGCTGACGTGAACCTTGGTGCCCGGTGCGAAGTACTCCCGGCTGCGCCAGTGCGCCCGTGCACCGCCCACCTCGTCGGGCAGCCACGCCCAACCGCCCTCGGTGGGCGGGTCGGTGGTGACGGTCAGCGCGCGTTCGACGGTCGCCTTGTCCGAGATCGGCGCATCGAACTGCAGGATGATCGGCGCCGCGACGCCGACGGTCTGGCCGTCGGTCAGCTGGAACCAGCCGTTGACCACCTTGTTGGGCGTGACTGTGCTGAACTTCGCGCTGACCGCGCCGGCCTGGCCGTCGTGGCCCACCACCGAACCGCTCCAGGTGTAGACGGCGTCGTAGCCGAGCGGTTCGGTGACGGCGAAGACGGTGCGTTCGCGGTTGAGCGTCCCGGCCACCGACTTGCCCGCCGGGCTGGTCAGCGCGATGTGCTGGAACCAGCCGTCGCTGACCGCAATGCTCACCGGCACCGTCGGCACGATGCCGGTGGCGCCGTCGGCGGGCGTGAACGTGAGGGTGGGTTTGGGGGCCGGGGCGGAAGACGAGCCGGAGCGCTTGAGGCATGCAGCCAGAAGGTTCGGTGCGGCCAGTAGTGCGGCGGCGCCCAGTGCCCGCCTTCGGTTCAGCTGGTACCCCACGTCCACCAAAGTTACAGCGCGCAGCCCACCAGCACGGGCTCCGGAACCAGGCTCACCCCGAAGGCCCCGCGCACACCGTCGCGCACGGTGCGGGCCAGCGCGAGCACATCGGACGTGGTCGCCGAGCCGCGGTTGGTCAGGGCAAGGGTGTGTTTGGTCGACAACCGGCACGGCCCGTCGCCGGGATAGCCCTTGCCGAACCCGGCGCGCTCCACCAGCCAGCCCGCGGCGAGCTTGACCCCGTCCGGCGCCGGATAGTGCGGCACGGGGCCGTCGACGGCGGCTTGCAACCGCTCGAACTGCCCGGCGTCCACCACCGGGTTGGTGAAAAACGAGCCGACGCTCCAGGTGTCGTGATCGGCCTCGTCGAGCACCATGCCCTTGGCCGCCCGCAGTCCGAGCACCGCGTCGCGTACACGAACCGGGTCGGTGCGATCCCCGGCCGTAACCCCCAGTGCCCCAGCCAGTTCGGCGTAGCGGATGGGCGCCGACCGTCCGTCGGCGGCAAGTGCGAACTCCACCTCCAGCACCGTCGCGGCCGACGAGTTCTTCAGCACGCTGTGCCGGTAGCTGAACCGGAGGTTCTCGGCCGGGACCCATTGCACGTCGCCGGTGCCGCGATCCAGCAGCCGAACCCGCGTCAGCCAGTCGGCCACTTCCACGCCGTAGGCTCCGACGTTCTGCACCGGGGTGGCCCCGGCCGAACCTGGGATTCCCGAAAGGCATTCCAGCCCACCGAGATTCTCACTGACTGCCCGGGCGACGACGCCGTCCCAGTCGGCGCCGGCCTCCGCCCGCAGGACGGCGCCGTCCGCGGTGACAGTCGAATTGGCCAATCGCACAACGGTCAAATCCGTCAGATCGTCGGAAACCACGACGTTGGACCCGCCGCCGAGCACCAGTGGCCGCACACCGGCCCGGTCCAGCGTCGCCAGCGTCGCGACGATCTGTTCGGTATTGACACAGGTGATGATTCGCCGCGCGACGGGGCCGACGCGGAGTGTGGTCAGCGGCGCCAGCGGCACGTCGAAATCGACCTGCGCACCCGCGAAATCCTGCCCTCCAGCCACGGCCCGTAACGGTAGCCTCACGACCTATGCCGCGCTCGTTCGACATGGCCACCGAGTACCAGGGCACCGTGGCGCAGGTGCACGACGCCTTCTGCGACAAGCGCTACTGGGAGGCACGGCTGGCCGAATCCGGAGCGGACGAGGCGGTTCTCGACGTGTTCCGGCTGGGCCACGACGGTGGCGTCGACGTGATCACCACCCAGGTGCTGCGTTCCGACCGGCTGCCCTCGATCGTCCACCAGTTCCATCGCGGCGACCTCTACATCCGCCGGGCCGAGACCTGGACGGGCCTGTGCGGGGACACCGCGGAAGCGACCGTGACCAGTTCCATCCAGCACGCGCCCGTCGCGCTGAACGGCGAAGCCAGGCTCGCCCCCGTGGACCGGCAGGCCCGACTGGCGTTCCGGGCCACCGTCGAGGTCCGCATCCCGCTGGTCGGCCGCAAGATGGAGAACTTCATCGGCACACAGCTGATGAACCTGCTCACCAACGAACAGCAATTCACCACCCGCTGGATCGCCGGGAACCACTGAACAGGCCCGGTAGGTTGGGGCCATGCCCAGCAGCCTGGTCTACGACGTCGACGTCGACGTGCCGGCCGCGCAGATGTACGGCTACTTCACCACCGTCGGCTACTGGGAAGACCTCGTCGAGCACTACCGGAGCCACTCCTCGCAGACCGAGATCGCCCACTTCTCGTCCGACGAGACCGGAACCGACATCACCTTCGCGCACATCATGTCCGCGCAGGATCTGCCGCCCGTTGCCCGGCGGGTGATTTCGGGTTCGTTCATCGTCAAACGCGAGCAGCACTTCGATCCGTTCGACACACCGGCCAACCAAGCCGTCGGACGCTACCGCGCCGACGTTCCGGTTCCACTCGACCTCACCGGCGACTATGTCCTGCACGACACCGAACGGGGCAGTCGGATGCGGCTGACGACCTCCTGCCGGATGCGGGTGCCGATCATCGGCGGTCAGATCGAGCAACTCGTTCTGGGCGGACTGAAGTCGATGTTCGCCGGCGAGGGCGAGTTCACCGCGGAATGGGTCGCCGCTCATCGGTAAGCCCACGCGGCCGGTGGGGATGCCGACGCGGGGAACCACCGGAGCCAACCGCCTACGCCGGGCCGACCGCTGGCTGACGCAGTCGCCGCGGGTGCGCGCGGCATTGCAGCAGGCCGCCGATCCGTTGGTCGTCGACCTCGGTTACGGGCGGTTGCCCGTCACCACCCTCGAGTTGGCGTCGCGGTTGCGCGCCGTGCGTGCCGACGTGCGGGTGGTCGGCCTGGAGATCGACCCGCAGCGCGTCGAGGAGGCCCGCAAGGTGAGTTCCGACGGGGTCGAATTCCGCGTCGGCGGCTTCGAACTCAACGGACTACACCCAATCCTGGTGCGCGCGTTCAATGTTTTGCGCCAGTACCCCGAAGAAGCGGTGGCCTCGGCATGGCAGACCATGCAGGCCCGGCTGGCGCCGGGCGGCCTGATCCTCGACGGCACCTGCGATGAACTCGGCCGCCTGGGCTGCTGGGTGCTGCTGGACCGCGACGGGCCGGTGAGCCTGACGCTGGCGTGTGACGCGCGGTTTATCGAGCGGCCCTCGGATCTGGCCGAGCGATTGCCGAAAGTCCTTATCCACCACAATATTCCAGGCCAGCCGATCCACATGCTGCTCGACGCGGCGGACCGGTCGTGGGCCGCCGTTGCGGGGCAGTCGGTGTTCGGTCCGCGGGCCCGTTGGCGTGCCATGCGCGAGGCGTTGAGCGCGGCCGGCGTGCAGATGGAACCGCAGCGGCGCAGCGTGCGGGATGCGGTGCTGACGGTGCCCTGGTCTGCCGTGGCTCCGCCAGCGCCCCCGCTACGCTGATCGCCATGCGAGTCGCCCTGGCGCAGATCCTCGCCGGCACCGACCCGGCCGCCAATCTCGAGCTTGTTCGCGATCACGCCCGCCGCGCCGCCGACGACGGCGCCCGCCTGGTGGTATTCCCGGAGGCGACCATGTGCCGGTTCGGGGTTCCGCTGGCGCCGGTGGCCCAGCCCCTCGACGGTCCATGGGCCGACGCGGTCCGGGGGATCGCCGCCGATGCCGGCGTCACCGTGTTCGCCGGGATGTTCACCCCGTCAGCCGACGGCCGGGTGCACAACACGCTGCTCGCCACCGGCGCCGGGGTGGAGGCGAGCTACGACAAGATCCACCTCTACGACGCGTTCGGCTTCACCGAGTCCGACACCGTCGCGCCGGGGCGTGAGCCGGTGGTCGTCACCGTCGACGGCGTCGGCGTCGGCATCACGCTGTGCTACGACATCCGCTTCCCCTACCTCTACAGCGAGCTGGCCGACCGGGGCGCCTCGGTGATCACCGTGAGCGCATCGTGGGGTGCGGGTCCCGGCAAGCTCGAGCAGTGGACACTCCTGGCCCGGGCCCGCGCTGTGGACTCCGGGTGTTTCGTCGTCGCCGCCGGGCAGGCCTATCCCGGTCCGGAGTTGGCGGCGCGGGCTCCGACCGGCGTGGGCGGCAGCCTGGTCTCCTCCCCACTCGGCGAGGTGCTGTGCTCAGCCGGCCCCGACCCGCAACTCCTGGCGTGCGATCTGGACGTCGCGAGCGTGCCGAAGATCCGCGACACCGTCGGTGTGCTGCGGAATCGCTTTAGACTTCGCACAGATTCGTAAGGCACAATCGCGCAGGTGACGACGCCGCCACCGGGCCAGCCGCCGTTCGGCCCCGGATTCCCGGAGCCCCCTACCCAGCGCATTCCGCAGCCCCTCCCCCAGCCGGGGCCGGGCTTCGATCCCGCGGGGATGAATCAGCCGACCCGGCACCTGCCGCAACCGGCCCAGCCGCCGCTGCCGCCCACACCGCCCGCCGTCGTCACCGAGCCCGAACCCGAGGAGCCACGCCGCCGCGGCCCGTTCGGGGACCCGCTGTCCGTGGCACTCGCCGTCGTCATCGTCGTCGCCCTGGCCCTGGCCGCCGTGATCGGCGCGGAGTTGTACGCGCGCAACAAGGCCGACACCATCGTCGCGAAAGCCGTCAGCTGCGTGGTGCAGGACAGCGCCAAGGTGTCGTTCGGACTGCGGCCTTTCCTGCTGCAGCACTTCACCCACCGCTACCGCAATATGGAGGTGGAGACCGCCGGCAACCAGATCCGCGACGCCAAGGGCATGAAGCTGACGCTGCTGCTCGACGACGTGCAGATGCGTCCGAGCGCAGAGTCGGCGGGCACGCTGGGATCGCTGGACGCCGACGTCAGCTGGACTTCCGACGGCATCAAGGAGACCGTCGCGGGCATGATCCCGCTGATCGGCAGCCTGGTCAGCGGTGTGAACACCAGTCCGTCGGACGGGACTTTGGAGGTGCAGGGCCCGCTGGGCACCGTGACGCTCAAGCCCGAGGCGGTCGACGGCGCCCTGAAACTCACGGTTCTGAGGGTCACCGGCCTGGGCATGACGCTGCCCCGCGAGAGCGTGCAGCCGGCCCTGGACGTGTTCACCGACCAGCTCACCAAGAACCTGCCGATGGGTATTCACGCCGACAACGTCGAGGTGACCGACAGTGGGGTCTCCGCGAAGTTCGTCACCCGCAACGCCACCATTCCGAATGCACAGCAGGACCCCTGTTTCGCCGGGCTGTGACGGCGTGGGCGCGACCGGGGTCGCAGGCGGGACTACCGACGCATCAGATTGGTGAAGATCTCGCCGTAATGGAGATGTGCCAGGAAGTGGCCTCCCTGCCGTAGCTGCAACGACGCACCAGGGATGCGGCGGGCCAGTTCGATCTCCCAGGCCTTGTCGACCAGTTCGTCGTGTTCTCCGGCCCATACCTCGACCGGGACTGCCAGATCCTCCGGCGCGAACCCCCATGGCCGCATCCACGCCCGGTAGTCCTCCACGACGCCTTCGGGCTGGCGCATCGCCTCAGCCGACATTCTGGCGAAAGCCCCGTATCCTTCGTCGCGAATGACTTTCCCATCGGCGTCGCCCAGCCCACCGGCTGCCAAGCGCCCGTACCAAGTGGGGAAGGCGCCGGCAGCCAAGCCCATCGAGCGGAAGCAGAGTCTGGCCGCCCGCGGCGCACGCTGCGATAGGCGGGTGTAGACCCGGTCGAATGTCGGCAGCCGGGCGAAGACACCGGGTTCGGTGAGGGGCAAGGCACCGGCGATGATCGCTACCCGGCTCACCCTCGGCACCAGCGCCCGGCCCACCGCGGCGGCATACTGCCCGCCCATCGACCAGCCCATCACTGCGAATCGATCGACCGAGATCAGGTCCATCACCTCGGTGACGTCGTCGGCCCAGTCCAGAATAGTCCGCCCGGCTTTGTGGTCGGAGCCGCCGATTCCCGGGCGATCCGGCGAAATCAGCGTGACCCCATTGTCTTTCGCGATGGAATCGGCGGCGGCGACGTCGAGGCGGCAGGCCAGACCCCCGTGGCAGTTGAGGATGGGAAAGCCATCCGTAACCCCGTATTGCGCGTAACGCACGCGTCGGCCGTCATGCAGTCGCACGCTCAGGTTCTCGTTGCCGCCCGACTCGCTCATCACGCATGCCCCCGTGTCACCGGCCGAATGCTGAAAGTCCGAGGCTAGCCCTTCTCCGGACCGCCGGGGTTGCAGCCGGCCAGCAGCATGGTGTTGTCGTCGACAGCGGGCCGCCACGGTTCGAGGTCCCAACTGCTCTTGCCCGGCTGGGCGAACTCGGCGAAACGCCAGTGGCACACGAATTGCGACCGCATCCCGGGGGTGTCGGCGTCCGGCGCCTGGGCCAGCACCTCAGCCCACGCCTCCTCGGTCTGCGTGATCGTCTTGGTCATATCGCCGGCCACCTCCCGTCCGGCGGCGGTGGGATAGACCCGCAGCGTCGGCAGGCTTCCGTAGCTGACCCAGTTCACATGGTCGATGTAGGGCGGGGGGACCGTCGGGTCGGCCGAGGCGACGGGCGCACCCGCCAGCCCGGCGAATGCCAGCGCCGCAATCGTGATTCGTGCGGTGGTCAGCGGGACTTCCCTTGCACCTCAAGCAATTTGGGCCGGACGTCGACCAGATAGACTCCCGCGGCCACCGCGGCGATGGTCGGGAAGAAGATGTCCATCGTCTGGACGCCGAAGAAGAAGCACAGCACCGCCGAGACGCCGAGAATGAGCAGCCACACCGGCTTGGTCAGTTTGTCGACCGCCGGGTATGCGTCGGGGCGCTGCATTGCCGCATGAACGAACGCGTACACCGTCGCCAGGAACACCGCCCAGATGAGCACATAAAGAACGACACCCGCCACACCCTGAAGCATCACGGCTTCAAGGGTAGGCGGGTGCCGTCCCGATCGTCGAACCAATCCCCGTCAGGGGAATGTCCGTCTTACTTCTGGGTGACCTTCTTGGCCGGGGCCTTCTTGGCCGGCGCCTTCTTGGCGGCGGCCTTCTTCACGGCCTTGGCCGGAGCGGCCTTCTTGGCCGGCGCCTTCTTGGCCGGAGCAGCCTTCTTGGCCGGGGCCTTCTTGGCGGGGACGGCCTTGGCCGGCAACTCAACGCCGACCAGCTTGGCGGCGCGCTCGCCGACCGCGCGGGTCTGCGCCGACACGTTGCCCAACGCTTCCTGGGTCAGCTCGACGGCCTGGTCGACATAGGTCTCGACGCGCTCGGCCGCCTCCTTGAACTCCGGCTGACCCTTCAGCCGCTCCAGAGCGGCCTCGCCGCGCTCGACCAGGCTGTTGTAGGTCTGGGTGGCGTCGGCGAAGAACTCGTCGGCAGCCTTGCGCAGCTCCTCGGTGCTGAGCTTCTCGCGCAGCTCCTCGCGACGCTTGGGCAGCTCCTCCTGCAGGCGCGTCAGCGCGGCGCGGCGGTCATCCATGCGGTCGCCGGCCAACTCGGCCCGCTCGCGGAGGGTTCCGAGGATCTCGTTGACGGTCGCCAAGGCCAGGTCGGCAGCGCCGACGGCGGCGAGCAGCGGGGCCTTGAGGTCTTCGATGGTGGGGTTGTTCTCAGCCATGATGACTGTTTCCTTTCAGTGTTCCCCTGAGAGTCTTTGTCTCATCAGAGTTCTTGTTGGTGAACGACTTTCAAGCAGACGGTTCGGTTGCTCAGTCGGCGACTCCCTCGTGGGCAACCTGGTTCTGCTGACAGAACGATGTGTAGATATCGAGCAGAACGCGCTTCTGGCGTTCGGTGATCGCCGTGTCACCGATGATGGCGTCGTGCACCTGGCTCGGCTGCCCGGGCTCGAGAATTCCGGCCCGCACATAGAGCACTTCCGCCGACAGTCGCAACGCCTTGGCGATCTGACTCAGCACCTCGGCCGACGGCTTGCGCAGCCCCCGTTCGATCTGACTGAGATACGGGTTGCTCACCCCGGCCCGCTCGGCAAGTTGCCGCACCGACACCTGAGCGGCTTCGCGCTGCGTGCGGATGAAGCTGCCGATGTCCTGTGCCGCATTGCTCACCACGGCGGCAAGATCGGAGTCCTGCGCCATGACTCGCCTCCTCGCGGGAACGATGGTTCTCTGCATGACAGCTACCACGATACGCGCGAGTGCTAACAATTGCAAGCACGTGCTAGCGCAGGTCAGAACAGCAATTGGCCTATGGTGTAGATCACTAATCCGGCCAGCGCGCCAACTACCGTGCCGTTGATCCGGATGAACTGAAGGTCGCGTCCGACGTGCAGTTCGATGCGCCGGCTGGCCTCCTCGCCGTCCCAGCGCTGAATGGTGTCGGTGATGATCGTCGTCGCCTCGGCGCCGTACTGGCTGGCCAGATGTTGCGCACCGCGCACGATCCAGTCGTCGACCTTGTCACGCAGCTCGGCGTCGTCGCGCAGGGACTCCCCGATCTGCATGACCGAGTCGGCGATCCTGCCCCGCAAAGCGCTCGACGGATCGTCCACCCCTTCGAGCACCAGCCGTTTGAGGGTCTTCCATGCCGTCTCGGCCGCGCGCGTGACCTCGTCGCGCTCCATGAGCTGTTCCTTGACGCTCTCGGCCTTGGCGATGGTGGAGGGATCGGTCTGCAGATCATTGGCGAACTCGAAGAGAAACCGGTTCGCCGACTGGCGCAGCTCGTGCTGCGGGTTGCGTCGCACCTTGTCGGTGAAGTCCATCAGTTCGCGGTGAATGCGATCACCCACGAGCTGGTCGACGAATTTCGGGGACCAACTCGGCGAGTCCTTCAACACCACCCGCTCGATGGTGGGGCCGGCGTTCAGCGCCCACTCGAAAGCCCGGTCGGCCAACAGCTGGATGAGGGCCTCCTGGCGGTTCTCCGCCAGCAGCTGATTGAGCACCCGGCCCACCGGCGGACCCCACTGCGGTTCGGCGAGGCGTTTGATGATCGTGCGGTCGATCGCGTGCTGGATGTCCTCGTCGTTGAGCAGCTCCACCCCGACTCTGAGCACCGTCGAGGTCTCGCTGGCGACCCGCGCGGCGTGATCGGGCTCCGACAGCCACTTACCCAGCCTGCTGGCGATCTCGGCGTCGCGAAGCTTGGCCTCGACGACTTCCGGGGACAGGAAGTTCTCCCGCACGAAAGTGCCCAGGCCCTCCCCCAGCTGGTCCTTCTTGCGCGGAATGATCGCCGTGTGCGGGATCTTCAGTCCCAGCGGATGGCGGAACAGTGCGGTCACGGCAAACCAGTCAGCCAGGGCGCCCACCATGCCCGCCTCAGCGGCGGCCCCCACGTAGCCGACCCAGCCGGGGCCGCCCTGTGAGCCCACCCATCGGCAAACCAGGAAGATCACCGTCGCGCCGATGAGGAAGCTCAGCGCGACGACCTTCATCTTGCGGAGGTTGCGCAACCGTTCGGCATCGGCGTCGGGATCGGCGCCCGCGAACGATTCAGCAAACGAAACAGCCACCACATCATCATCCGCTATTTCGCGGGGAAAGGTCGCGGCGTTCGCCGTCGGCAGCAAGCCGGACCCCGTCACTCCGGACCACAGAATTTACTGTGACCGACCGTCACAACTTTCTCGGCCTGCGCCGTTAGACTGGTCGAAGTGACACAGCAGACGATTCCCGCCGCGGCGAAGACCGACGGCCGTAAGCGCCGTTGGCACCAGCACAAGGTGGAACGGCGCACCGAGTTGGTCGACGGCGCGCTCGACGCCATCCGCCGCCGGGGCCGCGACGTCAGCATGGACGAGATCGCCGCGGAGATCGGCGTCTCCAAGACCGTGCTCTACCGCTACTTCGTCGACAAGAACGACCTCACGACCGCGGTCATGATGCGCTTCACGCAGACCACGCTGATCCCGAACATGGCGGCCGCGCTGTCCTCGGGCCTCGACGGGCTGGCGCAGACCCGCGAGATCATCCGTGTGTACGTGGAGACGGTCGCGGCCGAGCCCGAGCCGTACCGGTTCGTCATGGCCAACTCGTCGGCGAGCCGGAACAAGGTCGTCGCCGATTCCGAACGGGTCATCGCCCGGATGCTTGCGGTCATGCTGCGCCAGCGCATGAGGGCGGTCGGGATGGACACCCGCGGCGTGGAACCGTGGGCCTATCTGATCGTCGGCGGCGTTCAGCTGGCCACCCACTCGTGGATGTCCAACCCTCGGATGAGCGCCGACGAACTGATCGACTACCTGACCATGCTGTGCTGGAACGCGTTGTGCGGCATCGTCGAAGTGGGCGGTTCGCGGGAGATGTTCAACTCCCAGCCGCACCCTGCGCCGCGTTTGCCGGCATCATTACTGCCCGCACAGGCGACGTAGTCTCTAGTCTCTTCGGCTATGGCCAAGGATTCGCTGTGGACGCACAAGCCCTCCGATGCGCTGCGGTTCACACCGGGTGACAAGGTCAGCGAGATCGACACCGACTCCAGTCCAGGGTTCTCGGGTAAGCGGGACGACGCCGAGACGATCACCGCCGAGCGCGAAGCGCATTTCGCCGACCTGCAGGAGATGCTCTACGCCAACGGGCGCGAGGGCGATCACCGGTCAGTGCTGCTGGTGCTGCAGGGCATGGACACCGCCGGCAAGGGCGGCATCGTCAACCACGTGGTCGCCGCCGGCAGCCCGATGGGCATCGACTACCACAGCTTCGGCAAGCCGACCCCCGAGGAGTTGTCGCACCACTTCCTGTGGCGGATCAACAAGGCCCTGCCGCCGGCCGGCCACATCGGCGTCTTCGACCGGTCGCATTACGAGGACGTTCTCGTGGTGCGGGTGCATCAACTGGTGCCGGCCGACGAGCTCGAACAGCGCTACGACGAGATCAACACCTTCGAGTCCGAACTGATCGAAGCGGGCACCAGCATCGTCAAGGTCGCCATGTTCGTCTCCCTCGACGAGCAGAAGGCGCGGCTGGCCGAGCGGCTGCAGCGGCCGGACAAGTTCTGGAAGTACAACCCGGGCGATCTCGACGAACGCAAGCTGTGGCCCTCCTACCAGGAGGCCTATCAGGTGATGCTGGAGCGGACCTCGACCGAGCAGGCGCCGTGGTACATCGTGCCGTGCGACAAGAAGTGGTACGCCCGCCTCGCGGTCACCGAACTGCTCATCGAGGCGCTGACGAAGATGAACCTGTCGTGGCCGGAAGCCGACTTCGACTTGGCGGCCGAGCGCGCGCGGGTGGCCGAACTCTGACGGCGAGCTAATTAGCCGAATAGTCTGGTCCTGCCTTAAACCCAAGGGTCTATAGACGTTGAACCTTGCTCTGGGCAACCTTGAGTTGTAGGGACAACTCAATCTGTAGGGGACTGAAGTGTTGATCGGCGGGCGAGCGCGTGGCCTTCGGGGCTTTCGAGACGTGCTGCGGTTTTCCAGTCTGACCACTAGCCGACAGCTCGGCTTGCGCTACGCGTTGGCGACCCGGGCTGAGTTGGCGTTGAGACGACCCCGGAACTTCAGCGAGCCAGAGTTCGACCGTGACCACTGCTTGCTCGACGAGCATCACCGACTGCTGCAGCAATCGGAGGCTGACGGTCCACATCAGCAGGCAGATTGTCCGGGAGTTGGTTACTGCTCGTACTGCCTGCTGCCGGAAGGTGTCTGAGCCACCACCCTGGTTGCGCATACGCAACCACGTGCCGGGGGTGATCTCAGTACAGCGACTACGCGGCGGATTCAGCCCTTGACCAGGGTGAACTGACCGATATTGGTGATGCCGCGGCGGAAGAAGTCGGCGCAGCCGGTCAGGTACTTCTGGTACTTGTCGTAGGTCGCCTCGTCCATCAGGGCGATCGCCTCGTCGCGCTTGGCTTCGAGATTGGCCGACCACATGTCGAGGGTGCGCGCGTAATGCTGCTGCAGCAGATGGATGCGCTCGAGTTTGAAACCCGAATCGGCAGCGAGCTTTTCGATATCCTCGACCGCGGGAAGTTGGCCGCCCGGGAAGATCTCGGTCCCGATGAACTTCATGAACTTCAGGTCGCTCAACGTGAGCTTGATGCCGTTGTCGCGGAAGAACTTCTGGGTGTGCGCCAGGATCGTGTGCAGCAGCATCCGGCCGTCACTCGGCAGGATGTTGTAGGCCCGCTCGAAGAACAGCGGGTAGCGCTCGGCCTTGAAGGCCTCGAACGCGCCGATGCTGACAATGCGGTCGACGGGCTCGTCGAACTCCTCCCAGCCCTGCATCCGGATCTCGATCGTGCGGTTGGTGTCCAGCTTGGCCAGGCGCTCGCGGGCGAACTCCGACTGCGCTTTGCTCAGCGTAATGCCGATGACGTTGACGTCGAACTTCTCCACCGCACGCTCCAGGCAGCCGCCCCAGCCGCAGCCGATGTCGAGCAGCGTCATGCCCGGCTCGAGGTTGAGCTTGCCGAGCGCCAGGTCGAACTTGGCGTTCTGCGACTCCTCGAGGTTCATGTCGTCGCGCTCGTAGTAGCCGCAGGTGTAACCCATGGTCGGTCCGAGCCACAGGGCGAAGAACTCATTGGAGACGTCGTAAATCGACTGGGACTCCTCGTAGTAGGGAGTCAGGTCCGAATCGACGTTTGCCATCTAGCTACCCTTCAGAAATTCGACACCGGCACCGGCCCGGGCGCCGTCTCACTCGCTCTTCGGCGACAACGGTCCCCCAACCGAAACCCGAAGGCCTACCGCGCGTCAGCCTAGCCGAAACGCCATCGCGGATGCACATCCGGTACCGCGACGGGCAACCCGCTAGCGGTAGCTGTAGAAGCCCTGTCCGGACTTCTTCCCCAGCCGTCCCGCCTCCACCATCCGCAACAGCAGCGGGGGCGGCGCATAGAGCGTCTCCTTGAATTCGTCGAACATCTTGTCGGCGATGAGCTTGAGGGTGTCCAGCCCGATCAGGTCGGACAGCCGCAGCGGTCCCATCGGGTGGGACAAGCCGGCGACGACGGCCTTGTCGACGTCCTCGATGGTGGCGACACCGGCCTCCACCATGCGGATCGCCGAGAGCAGGTACGGCACCAGCAGGAAGTTGACGACGAATCCGGAGCGGTCCGTGCAGCGAACCACCTGTTTACCGAGCACCGTGCCGGCGAACTGCTCGGTGCGGGCGGCCGCGCCGGCACCGGTCTCCAGGGTGGTGACCAGTTCGACCAGCGGGAGAACCGGGACAGGGTTGAAGAAGTGCAGTCCGAGCACCCGCGCCGGGTTCTTGGTGGCGGCCGCGATCTTCATGATCGGGATGCTGGAGGTGTTCGACGCCAGCACCGCGTCCGGGTCGGTGATGATCTCGTCGAGCTGGCGGAAGATCGAGGCCTTGACGTTCTCGTCCTCGATCACCGCCTCGATGACCAGCTGCCGGTCGGCCAGGTCGGCCAGCGAGGTGGTGAACCGCAGCTTGTCCAGGGCGGCGTCCCGCTCACGCTCGGTGATCTTGCCCGCGCTGACACCGCGCTCCAGTGACTTCGAGATGCGATTCCGGCCGGCGGTAACCAGCGCATCGGTGGTCTCGAAGACCGTCACGTCCACGCCGGCCCGCGCGCACACCTCGGCGATGCCGCCGCCCATCTGGCCCGCGCCGATGACGCCGACCTTGTCTATTGCTGCAACCACTTTGGTCCTTCCCGGACGTTAGGTACCGCGAGCGGGCGCAAACTCCCCCGTTCGGCGTGTGTTTGGGGGAAGTTTGCGCCCGCTCGGCGGGGTGGATTAGTGGAACTGACCCTCTTCGGTCGAGCCCGACAGAGCAGTGGTCGACGACGTCGGGTCGACGGTGGTGGCGATCTTGTCGAAGTAGCCGGCACCGACCTCGCGCTGGTGCTTGGTGGCGGTGTAACCGCGCTCCTCGGCGGCGAACTCGCGCTCCTGCAGCTCGACGTAGGCGCTCATCTGGTTGCGGGCGTAGCCGTAGGCCAGATCGAACATCGAGTAGTTGAGGGCGTGGAAGCCGGCCAGCGTGATGAACTGGAACTTGAATCCCATTGCGCCCAGCTCCTTTTGGAACTTGGCGATGGTCGCGTCGTCGAGGTGTTTCTTCCAGTTGAACGACGGCGAGCAGTTGTAGGCCAGCAGCTGGTCGGGGAACTCGCTCTTGACGCCCTCGGCGAACTTGGCCGCCAGCTCGAGGTCCGGGGTACCGGTCTCCATCCAGATCAGGTCCGAGTACGGCGCGTAGGCCTTGGCCCGGGCGATGCAGGGCTCGAGGCCGTTCTTGACGTGGTAGAAGCCCTCGGAGGTGCGCTCACCGGTGACGAACGGCTTGTCACGCTCGTCGACGTCGGAGGTGATGAGGGTGGCGGCCTCGGCGTCGGTGCGGGCGATGACGACGGTCGGCACGTCGGCCACGTCAGCCGCCAGGCGCGCCGAGGTCAGGGTGCGGATGTGCTGCTGGGTCGGGATGAGTACCTTGCCGCCCAGGTGGCCGCACTTCTTCTCCGAGGCCAGCTGGTCCTCCCAGTGCGAACCGCCGACACCGGCGGCGATCATCGCCTTCTGCAGCTCGTAGACGTTCAGTGCGCCACCGAAGCCGGCCTCGCCGTCGGCGACGATCGGCACCAGCCAGTTGTCGATCGAGGTGTCGCCCTCGACCTTGGCGATCTCGTCGGCGCGCAGCAGCGCGTTGTTGATCCGACGCACGACCTGCGGCACCGAGTTGGCCGGGTACAGGCTCTGGTCGGGGTAGGTGTGGCCGGAGAGGTTGGCGTCACCGGCGACCTGCCAGCCGGACAGGTAGATGGCCTTCAGGCCCGCGCGCACCTGCTGGACGGCCATGTTGCCGGTCAGCGCGCCCAGGGCGTTGACGAACTCCATGTTGTTGACCTGATCCCAGAGGATCTCGGCGCCGCGGCGGGCCAGGGTGTGCTCCTCGACCACGGTGCCCTGGAGCGCGACGACGTCCTCGGCGGAGTAGGTGCGGGTGAGGCCCTTCCACCGCGGGTTGGTGTCCCAGTCGCGCTGGATCTCAGCGGCGCTCTTGGGCTTGCCGACGTTGGAAACGGCCATTGGACTTCTCCTTTGTTTCTCTGGCAGGGACTCCGTCTCGCAGAAACCCCAGCCCTTAGCGACTGTGCTAACAGGACCTTCTCATATCGGATATCTGCAGGTCAAAACGCTGCCAGTTGCCAATTCTTGAGAAATTCAGGGTGTGAAATTGCAAATTTTGCGAAGGCGGCGCGTTGCCGGGAGATAAGTTACTCACTGGTAACTTGAAAGCGCAGGTCACCAGCGGTGCGCAGCACCGGCAGAACCGGCCCTCGTATCTCAGATCGGGAAGATGGCGGCGACGGCCTTCACGTCGTCGCCGACGACGTATGTGAGCGTTCTCACCGTCCGGTCGGTCAGCTCCTCGCCGAACTTGCCGGTGGAGCCGGGCGGGTACACATGCGCGAGGATCTCGAGTTTCTCGCCGTAGGCCACAGCCGCGTCGTGCTCGATCGTCACCCGCAGCGGCGCGTCGGTCAGCTCCGGGTGCGGGGCCAGGAACTCCTCGACGACCTTCCAGTACACCGAGTTGTTGACGTGGTCGAAAAGGTCGATGTCGCTCACCCGGATTGGGAATTCGCGGATCTCCTGCGCGTCGTCCCGCGAGCCCGCCTTCAGATAGGACTTCCACCTCACCCGGTTGACGTCGGTGGTCTTCAGCAGTCCTTCCATGAAGTCGTCGGCGATCAGCGACGGGCTCTGGGTCTCGCGATTGAAGTTGATCCAGAACGCCTCGGTCTCGATCAGGCCGCCCTTGCGACCGTCGATGCGCACCCGCATCTCACACCACCGGGTGGAGGCTCCCGAGCACCACCGGCGTAGCCGCAGCGTGTCCTGGAACTCGATCGGGCGGATCATGTCGACCATCGTGCGGCGCACGATCCACAGTGGGTGGGTGTCGTTGTGACCCATCTCGCGGAGGTGGTCCTGGCCGATGTCCATGATGTGGCGCACCGCGGCGTCCATCCGCAGGCGGCCGAGGCGGTCCACATCGGCAGGCCGCAGCGGCCACTGGCGGTCGAACACGTCGGGGTGCGGATCGGGCACAGGCATCAAAACCTTTGCCAAACCGCTGTCCGACGTCATCAGAGCCACGTCCGGATCATGCCAAATGGCCAGTTCGATGCCAAAAAGCCCGGCGTCGGGGGTGCCGTTTGCGAACGGTGCGAAGCCGTCTTCGCACGCCGGTACGCTGACGGAATGCCCAAGACCTTCGTCGGCTCGCGGGTACGCCAGCTGCGAAGCGAACGCGGGCTCAGCCAGGCCGCGCTGGCCCAGATGCTCGAGATCTCGCCGAGCTACCTCAATCAGATCGAGCACGACGTCCGCCCGCTGACGGTGGCGGTGCTGCTGCGGATCACCGAGTCCTTCGGCGTGGATACGACGTTCTTCTCCTCCCAGGACGACACCCGGTTGGTCGCGGAGTTGCGCGAGGTGATGTACGACCGGGACCTCGACGCCGGCGTCGACCCGACCGAGGTTGCCGACATGGTCAGCGCCCACCCCGCGATCGCCCGGGCGATGGTGAACCTGCACCGCCGCTACCGGATCACCACCGCCCAACTCGCCGAGGCCACCGAAGACCGGTTCAACCTGAACACCGGGGGCAGCGGCACCGGGTCCATCTCGATGCCGCACGAGGAGGTGCGCGACTACTTCTACGAGCGGCAGAACTACCTGCACGAATTGGACAGCGCCGCGGAGAACCTCACCGCGCGGGTGCGGATGCACGGCGGGGAACTGCGCACCGAGTTGTCGCGCCGGCTGATCGAAGTGCACGGGGTGCGGATCGTGCGGCGGATCGACCTGGGCGACAACGTCCTGCACCGCTACCACCCCGCGTCGAAGACGCTGGAGATCTCCACCCACCTCTCGGCGGGTCAGCGCGCCTTCAAGATGGCCGCCGAGTTGGCCTACCTGGAAGTCGGCGACCTCATCGACCAGATGGTCACCGATGGCAAGTTCACCAGCGACGAGTCACGCCGGCTGGCCAAGCTGGGAATGGCCAATTACTTCGCCGCCGCAACGGTGTTGCCGTACGGGCAGTTCCACGACGTCAGCGAGAACTTCGGTTACGACATCGAGCGGCTGTCGGCGTTCTACCAGGTCTCCTACGAGACCATCTGCCATCGGCTCTCCACCATGCAGCGGCCCTCGATGCGAGGCGTGCCGTTTTCCTTCGTGCGGGTGGACCGGGCCGGGAACATGTCAAAACGCCAGTCCGCCACAGGCTTTCACTTCTCCTCAGCCGGCGGCACCTGCCCGTTGTGGAACGTCTACGAGACGTTCGCCAACCCCGCGAAGATCCTGGTGCAGATCGCCCAGATGCCCGACGGCCGCAACTACATGTGGGTGGCGCGGACGGTGGAACGACGCGCGCACCGTTACGGGCAACCCGGCAAGTCCTTCGCGATCGGCCTGGGTTGCGAAGTGCGCCATGCCAACCGGCTGGTGTACTCCCGCGGCCTGGACCTTTCCTCGGACAGCGCCACCCCGATCGGTTCGGGATGCCGGGTGTGCGAGCGGGACAGCTGCCCGCAGCGTGCCTTCCCGGCGCTGGGCCGGGCCCTGGACATCGACGAGCACCGCAGTACGGTGTCGCCATATCTCGTGAAGGAGACGTGATGTCGGAGATCGCCCGCATTCCCCCCGGCGGCCGAAAGGAACTGGGGCTCATCAACTGGGGCATCTCCAGGATCGCGGCACGCAAGGTCCGCGCCCCGCACATGCACCTCTTCGAGGTCCTCGGCTATCACAAGAAGTTGTTCTGGACCTTCCTGCCGTACGCCGGTCAGCTGCTGAACAAGGGCAAACTGCCCAAGACCGAGACCGAACTGGTGATCCTGCGGGTGGGTCAGCTGCGCGGTTCGGAATACGAACTACAACAGCACCGCCGACTCGCCCGGTCCCGCGGTGTCGACGATGCGACGCAAGCCAAGATCTTCGCCGGTCCGGACGCCGAGGGGCTGACCGACCGGCAGCGGGCACTGCTGCGGGCGGTCGACGAGTTCACCCATAAGCGGGACATGTCCGACGAGACGTTCGCGGCGCTCTCGAAGCACCTGACTCAGCAGCAGATCATCGAATTGTGCGCTCTGGCAGGTCATTACGACACCATCGCCGGCATTCTGGCCACCCTGCGGGTGCCGATGGACTTCCCGGACTAGCTGCCCACACAAACGTCGGCCACCGGACGAGGGGTTCCGATGGCCGACGTTGGTGGGGCTAGGCGGCTGGCGCTGCGCCAATCGGTTGGAACGGCAGTTCGGCCCCGACCGCCGCGTGACTGGTGATGCCGGGCGTGACGCTGCTCGGGCCGGTGGCCGCCGCCGGTGCGGTGAAGATGCCGATGCCGACGCAGGGGGTGCCGTCGGTGCATCGGACGTTTTCGGTGTCCGACGCGCGGGGCGAGGTCGATGCCCCGCCCGCCGGAGTGGCGGATCCGTGGCCCGCGTCGCCGGGGTGGGCGAAGGCCGGGCCGGCCAGTGCCAGCGAACCGGCCACCAGCGCGCCGGAAATGGCGGTGAGGATTGCGACCTTGCTCATTCGGGATTGCTCCTTGGTGGTTGTCGCCGCGTCGTTCGCGGCCAAGACCACTCTGCTGCCCGGCGGACGGCCCGAGTGTCCACCGAAGGGATCGAACCGCGGCTGACCCGGCTGTCGTCCGATCAGGCGACAACCATGCCTATAGGTACGTCTCGCCCAGCGCGATCAACGTGAAGATCACCGGCAGCACCGGCAGTGCCCCGAGGAACGCCGCCGGCACCCATTCCTTGCGCTGATACCGCTGCCAGGCCAGGCGCCCGATCCCGGCGCCGGCTGCGAGCACCAGCACCGCGACGACCAGAAGCCAGGTGCTCGGCGACGACGTTGCGGTGGCCATCGAGATCGCGAGCAGCCAGACCATGTGCCCGAGTACCAGCCCACCGAGACCGGCCACGACGGCCGTCACGGTTCCGGTTTCACTGCCGCCCAAGGTCAGAAGTTGATCATGTGGCCGGCCAGCCCGTGGAAGCACTCCTGCAGCGCCTCGGACAGCGTCGGGTGGATGTGCACGTTGCGGGCGAGCTCGTTGACGGTCAGGTCCCACTTCTGCGCCAGGGTCAGCTCGGGCACCAGCTCCGACACGTCGGGTCCGATGAGGTGCGCCCCGAGCAGCTCGCCGTACTTCGAGTCGGCGATCACCTTGACGAAGCCGGTGGGATCAGCCAGGCCGTGCGCCTTGCCGTTCGCGGTGAACGGAAACTTCGCGATCTTGACGTCGTAGCCCTCGGCCTTGGCCTGCTCCTCGGTCAGCCCGAAGCTGGCGACCTGCGGCTGGCAGAAGGTGGCGCGCGGCATCATCCGGTAGTCGCCCAGCGTCATCGTCTCTGCGCCACCGATGGTTTCGGCGGCCACCACGGCCATGGCCTCGGCGACATGCGCCAGTTGCAGCTTGGCGGTCACGTCCCCGATGGCGTAGATATGCGGAACGTTGGTGCGCATGTAGTCGTCGATGGCGATGGCGCCGCGGTCGGTCAACGCAACACCCGTCGTCTCCAGGCCGTAGCCGTCGACGTTGGGTGCGAACCCGATGGCCTGCATCACCTTGTCGGCCTTGAGTTCCTGGGTGTTGCCGTCCTTGCTCACCACGACGGTCACCGCCGAGCCGTCGTCGGTGATGGACTCCACCTTGGTGCCGGTGAGGATTTTCACCCCGAGCTTTTTGTACTGCTTCTCGATCTCCTTGGAGACCTCGGCGTCCTCGTTGGGCAGCGCCCGCGGGAGGAACTCGACGATGGTGACGTCGACTCCGTAGTTCGTCATGACGTAGGCGAACTCCATGCCGATCGCGCCGGCGCCGGCGATGACGATGGAACGCGGCAGGTCGCGGTCGAGGATCTGCTCCTCGTAGGTCACGACATTCTTCGATAGCGAGGTGCCGGGGATCAGCCGGGTGCTACTGCCGGTGGCGATGATCGCGTTGTCGAAGGTGACGGTTTCGGTGCCGCCGTCGTTGAGGTCGACGACGATCGTGTTCGCGTCGGTGAAGCGGCCGTAGCCGTTGATCTCGGTGATCTTGTTCTTCTTCATCAGGTAGTGCACGCCGGCCACCCGGCCCTCGGCCACCTTGCGGCTGCGGTCGAACGCGGCGCCGAAGTCGGCGGTGACCTGTCCGCTGAACCCGAACGTCGCGGCTTCCTTGGTGACGATGTGCGTCAACTCCGCGTTGCGCAGCAGAGCCTTGGAGGGGATGCAGCCGACGTTGAGGCATACCCCGCCCCAGTACTTCGGCTCGATGATGGCGGTGTTCAGACCGAGCTGTGCGGAACGGATGGCCGCGACATACCCGCCGGGGCCGGCACCGAGGACGACGACGTCAAAGTGGGTCACGAGGGCTACATTAGCGCGGCGACGATGCCGAACGGCACGTTCGGAGGAGGAGCCGGGCCGTCAAAACCAGCCCGTGGCTCGAGGGGCCTACCCGACTATCGGCCGGGTGATCCATTCGAAGTAGTAGGCGCCGTGCAGAACCGCGGCTGCCGCCGTCGACGCCAATGGCGCGGCCATCAGGGCGATGGCCAATGCCGTCACCGGCGGCCGGTTGGGGATCATCGAGACGAGCATGCTCGCGACCATGCACACCATCAGGTAGAGCAGGATCCCGAACACCGGGAACGTCTTGTCCAGGGCGGTGTACCACCAGAAGTAGAAGCCGGCGCCGGCCGCGGCGGACAACACCCACACCCCGGCGACGACCAAAGCGAACTTCCAGCGTTTGACGAACTGGAACGACCCGGGCACGACGACAGGCTGGGCCGGCACCGCGACCGGCTGCAGATGACCGGTGACCGCGCGCAGGAATGCGTCGGTGTCGACGTTCTCGTACTCGCTGAACGCTTTCGGGGCGGGTGCGTCCTGGTCGGCCGGCTCGGGTTCGCCGTCGGCCGCCGATTCCAGTCCGCGTGCGATGCGGGCGAGCTCCGGTTCGGACTGCGATCCGGCATCCCAGACGGGCGCGCGCTCGTACTCCAGGTCTGCAGCTTCGGCCGCCGAAGCGCTCTGTGCTTCGGCGGCCTGCGATCCGAGGGCAGCCCATTCGTCGGAGTCCCACTCCAGGGCGGCTCCCGATTCCGAGTCGGGCTCGGCTCCGGCGTCCCGCAATGGTTCGGGGTGCGGACCGGTGTCGAAGATCGGCGAGGGCGTCGGCTCGGTGTTGGACGCCACCGCCGGCTGGCCGCCGGTGGCGAACATCGGGGTGAGGTGGGGTTCGGTGATCGGCGAGTGGGTATCGGTCATCCGGACACCACCTGAAGCAGCAGCAGCACCGACAGCCAGCCCGGCGCCATCGCGAGCACGAACGCGCCCAGCGTGGTGACCCAGCGCCGGCCCGAGGCCACGATCATCAGCAGACCGATGAGGCTCGGAACGCCGACGACGAGCGCAACAACAACGTCTGGGCGGATGGTCGCGCTCACGGTGAGCTTGGCAACGACAGCGGCGATCTGACCCGCGACGCAGCCGAGGAGCAACGCGCTTGTGAGCAACCATGCCCGCGGCAGGGGTATCACCGTTACGACGATACGTGCAGGTGGCCCTGATCCCCGGGAGCCTCTTCGGCGCGCCGAAGAGGTATTTCGCAGGCGTCGGCGGCGCTGTCGACCACGGTGTCGTCGCGGTCGGGTGGCCTGGCGCCACGTTCGTAATCTGCCGCGGTGAGCGGTGGGTCGGCGGCCAGTGCGTCGAGTTCGGCGCCGGTGAAGGCCCGTCCGCGGCTGAGGAACCGCTTGCCCTCCGGGGCTTCCAGGCTGAAACCGGCGCCGCGGCCGGGCACCACGTCGATGATGAGCTGGGTGTGCTTCCACGTCTCGAACTGCGAGCCGGATATCCACACCGGCGTGCCCCGCGGCACACCGAGCAGCACGTCGCGATCGCCGACGATGAACTCGCCGTCGAGGTAGCACATAGGGGAAGAGCCGTCGCAGCACCCGCCGGACTGGTGGAACATCAAGGGGCCGTGCCGACCCTGAAGCGTGCCGAGCAACTCGGCGGCGGCCGCGGTGATGAGCACGCGCGGAGGAGCCATCGGGATTCCCCTGCCATGCGACGATGTAACGCGGCTCACACTAGAGCAATGCCAGGCTCGACCGCCTGGACACCGCGACGATGAGAATGGCGGCATGTCCGACGACCCGTATCTGTGGCTGGAGAACATCGACGGCGAGGACGCCCTGAACTGGGTGCGGGAGCGCAACGACGCGACCGTCGCCGCGTTCTCCGGCGACGACTTCCGTCGGATGCAGGCCGACGCCCTCGAGGTGCTCGACACCGACACCCGGATCCCCTACGTCCGCCGCCGCGGCCAATACCTCTACAACTTCTGGCGCGACGCCGCCAACCCCCGTGGCCTGTGGCGGCGCACCACCCTGGCGAGTTACTGCACTGAGGATCCCGACTGGGACGTCATCATCGACGTCGACGAACTCGCCCGCGCCGAAGGCGAGAACTGGGTGTGGGCCGGTGCCGACGTCATCGAACCGGATCACACCCTGGCGATGGTCGCCCTGTCCCGTGGCGGATCCGACGCTGCGGTCCAGCGTGAATTCGACATGCGGACAAGAGCTTTTGTCACCGACGGTTTCGTGCTTCCGGAAGCCAAGTCGCGGACCTCATGGGAGGACCACGACAACCTTCTGGTGGGCACCGACTTCGGTCCCGGCTCGCTCACCGAATCGGGCTATCCGCGGATCGCCAAGCGCTGGCGCCGCGGTCAGCCGCTCAGCGCGGCCGAGACGCTTTTCACCGGTGCGGCCACCGATGTCATGGTCAGCGCCGGCGTGGACCGCACCCCCGGCTACGAACGCATCATGATCGGCCGCGCGATCGACTTCTTCAACGACGAGACCTACCAGTTGCGAGTCGACCGGTCGCCGTCGGCCGAGCCGACGGGTGGCGAACTGGTGCGGATCGACGCACCGACCGACGCGAGCGTGTCCGTGCATCGCGACTGGCTGCTGATCGAGTTGCGCACCGACTGGCACACCGGGACCGCCGACTACACCGCCGGATCGCTGCTGGCCGCCCGCTACGATGAATTCCTCGCCGGCACAGCGGAATTGAGTGTGGTCTTCGAACCCGACGCGCATACCTGTCTGCATCAGTACGCATGGACCCGCGACCGACTGGTCATGGTGACCCTGGCCGATGTCGCCAGCCGCGTCGAGGTCGTGACTCCGGGCTCGTGGACCCGCGCCCCGATGCCGGGGATCGAAGACAGCACGAACACCGTCATCGTCGCCACCGACGACACCGGCGACGAGGTGTTCCTGGACTCCAGTGGCTTCCTCACCCCGTCGACGCTGCTGTGCGGGAGCGTCGACGGCGAATTGGCGGCGATCAAGCGGGCCCCGTTGTTCTTCGACGCGACGGGCATGGAGGTCGCCCAGCACTTCGCCACTTCCGACGACGGCACGCGGGTTCCGTATTTCGTTGTGGGACGGCCTGATTCCCGGCCGGGTCCGACGCTGCTCGGCGGGTACGGCGGGTTCGAGGTGGCCCAGACCCCCGGGTACGCCGGCGTGCTCGGGCGGCTGTGGCTCTCGCGTGGCGGCACCTACGTCCTGGCCAACATTCGCGGCGGCGGGGAGTACGGACCGGGTTGGCACACCCAGGCGATGCGGTCGGGTCGGCACAAGGTGGCCGAGGACTTCGCGGCGGTGGCGCGCGACCTCGTCGCGCGCGGGATCACCACGCCTGCGCAGTTGGGCGCGCAAGGTGGCAGCAACGGCGGGCTGCTGATGGGAATCATGCTGACCAAGTACCCGGAGCTGTTCGGCGCCCTGGTCTGCCAGGTGCCGCTGCTGGATATGAAGCGTTTTCACCTGCTGCTGGCCGGGGCGTCCTGGGTGGCCGAGTACGGCGATCCCGACGATCCCGAGGAGTGGGCGTTCATCTCCGAGTACTCGCCGTACCAGAACATCAGCGCCGAAAAGCGTTATCCCCCATTGCTGATGACGACATCGACCCGGGATGACCGGGTGCATCCCGGCCACGCCCGCAAGATGACGGCGGCGCTGGAGGCGGCCGGCCACGAGGTCTCGTATTACGAGAACATCGAGGGCGGGCATGCCGGCGCCGCGGATAACGCCCAGACCGCGTTCAAGTCCGCGCTGGCCTTTTCCTTCCTGCAGCGGATGCTGCGGCCAAACCCGTCAGCAGGCTGACGATCACGCCGACGATCACCAGCCCGCCGCCGGCGATCAGCGTGACGTTGAGCCATTGATGCATGCCGGCCTCGGCCGTGGCGAGCATGGCGTCGGCGACGGGGCGGACATTGCCCGAGGTGCGGTCCAGCACCGCGCGCACGTGAGGTTGGGCGTATTCGATTGCGCCCCAACCAGTCGCGCCGACCAGCAGGGCGGACACACCGAGCGCCGTCAGCGCCTTGCCGCGGTTGCGTGCCACCACGAGCATCAGCAGGGCAGCGCCGGCGGTGAGCGCTGCCAGGCCCCAGCTCACCCAGGGCCCGAGCCTGCCGTAGCTGCTCAGCGCACCGGGCCGCAGCGTCGCCGGGGCGTTCTCGGTGAGCGGGATCGGCACGGCCGAGGACAGGGAGATGTTGTAGTCGCGCAGCGTCTGGGTGAACGCCGCGTCGGAGAGCATGGGCTTCAGATCGATCACCCAGCGGCCGCGTGCGTCGACGTCGGAGTTGACGGTGTTGGTGAACAGCCAGCGGTGGGCGAAGGCGTTGGCCTGTCCGAATTGACTCGGGAATGACGAACTGGCGGTGTAGGTGGCGGCGATGCCGCTGACCAAGGTGGGATCGACGCGGGAGCCGAGGCGGTTGACTTGTGCGGCCAATTCGTCGGCCATGGCCGATTGCAACGCCGGATCGGCGGCGGCGCGTTGCGCCAGCGCCGCGTATCCGGTCTGACTGATGAGGTTCTGCTGCGCCCACATCGCCGGGACCGCCACCGCCAACAGGACGGTGGTGGCGATCCACATCAGGACCGTCGCTAGGGAACGCACGGGCTCACAACCGCAGCCGGGTCAGGGTGCCGCGGACGCGGCGGCGCAGTGAGCGATACACGACAGCGGCAATGCACACCAGGGAGGTACCCAGCAGAACCGATCCCACCGCGTCAGTGAGGTAGTGATAAGTGACCGCCTGTCCGATGACGCCGAGCGCGGCGAACGCCACCGCGGCCCACACCAGCCACCGCCGCGCACCGACGGCGAGGATCAGCATGCCCAGCGCGACCACCATCACGGTGGTGTGCCCGCTGGGGTAGGCCAGCGCCTCGCCCTTGAAGCGGCCGAACAGCGGTTTGAGCGTCTCGGTGGAGACCACCCCCAGGGCGGGCGTCGCCAGTGCCAGGGGCACCAGCAGCCACAGTTTCCGCAACAGCGCCACCGTCACGGTCGCGGCGAGCAGCAGCTGGGCGGTGCGGTAATCGGTGAAGACCAGCAGCGAACCCAACGGCCCGGTGCGGGCCTGCTGCAGCCAGGCGTCGACCGGGGTGGCGCTGTCGCGCACACCGAGGCCGAGCAACACCATCAACGGCATGCCGACGAACGGCCAGCCCACCAGCGCCCTGTCGATCCCGCCCGAGAGGGCCCGGTAGGTCAGGGGGTGATCCCTCGAACGTAGGCGGCCTGGCCCAGGTGCTGGGCGCAGTCGTCGATGATGCTGACCAGCCGCGCACTCGCCGTCACCGGCGGATTCCAGTTCGTGTCGACGACGCGGGCCAGTTCGTCGGTGGTGACGCCAGCGACGTATTCCAGGCTCATCTTGTGCACCGCGTGGTAGTAGCCGGCAAGTAGATCGGCCGGGGCCCGGACCTTGCCGACCTCCTCGGGGGTGTGGCCGTAGCCGTGGGCGTCGCGCGGCAGGTCCAGGGCGAAACGGTCCACCCAGCCGCCGCTGAACCACACCTGGTCTATCCCGGCGATGTGGGCGAGTTGGGCGTCCTGGATGCGGGCGCTGTGCCAAACGAGCCAGCAGATGCTGTTGGCCTGCTCGTGTGACGCAGTGGTGGGCCGGTAGAAGGACACTTCGTCGCTCAGGTCGTCGGTGAGATCGTCGACGTGCTCGATGAGGCGGGTGAAGCTGTCGCGCAGCAGTTCCCGGGCGGCTGGGGCGTCCGCGGCGTCGTGCATGTTTCGACGCTACGCCCGCAGCGCGCGCGGACGTAACCTGACATTCATGAGTTATGACCTCGTGATCCGCAACGGCACCGTCGTCGACGGCCTCGGCGGCGAGCCGTACGTCGGGGACGTCGCGGTGGCCGACGGCGTGATCGTCGCCCTCGGGACCGTCGAGGGCTCCGCAGCCCGGGAGATCGACGCGACGGGGCTGCTGGTCACCCCCGGTTTCGTCGACCTGCACACGCACTACGACGGTCAGGCGATCTGGTCGGAGCGGTGCTCCCCGTCGTCGTCGCACGGGGTCACCACCGCACTGATGGGCAACTGCGGGGTGGGCTTTGCGCCCTGCCGCGCCGAGGACCACGACGTGCTCGTCGACGTGATGGCCGGGGTGGAGGACATCCCCGGCGTGGTGATGACCGACGGGCTGCCCTGGGACTGGGAGACGTTTCCGGAGTATCTCGATGCGCTGGAATCGCGTCGCCGGGATATCGACGTGGCCGCGTACCTTCCGCACTCGCCGCTTCGGGTTTACGTGATGGGGCAGCGCGGCGCCGACCGGGAGCCGGCTACGCCGGAGGACCTGGCGCTGATGCGCAAGCTGGCCGCCGAGGCGATCGAGGTCGGCGCTCTGGGGGTCTCGTCGTCGCGGTTCGCGTTCCACAAGACCGGAAGCGGCGCGCCGATCCCGACGTATGGCGCTGCCTACGAGGAGATTTCGGCGATCGTCGCCGGGGTGGGGGACGGCGGCGGAGGCCTTCTGCAGTTCATCCCCGACATCGCGGCGGGCGGTTACGAGGGCGTGCTGCAGGAGGTGTTCGAGGCGGCGACCGATGCCGGACTGCCGGTGACGTTCACGCTGACCACCGGCAACTCGGGTGAGCCGATCTGGCCGGGCGCGGTGAAATTGGTGGAGGAGTTCAATGCTCGATCTTCCGGGACGGGGGCCGACATCACCGCGCAGGTGTTCGCCCGTCCGATCGGCCTGGTGATCGGACTGGAGCTGACGGCCAACCCGTTCGTGCTGTATCCCAGCTACCAGGAGATCGCCGGCCTGCCGCTGGCGCAGCGGGTGGCGGAGATGCGCAAACCCGAAGTGCGCGAACGTATCCTGGCCGACAAGCCGGGTGAGGGCCATCCCTTCATGTACTTCGCGCAGGCCTGGCAGTGGATGTTCCCGCTGACCGAACCGGCCAACTATGAACCCGGCCCGGAGGACAGCATCCTCGCGCGGGCGCGGGCGCGCGGGGTGAGCCCGCTGGAGGAGGCCTACGACCGTCTGCTCGACGACGACGGGCACGCCATGATGCTGGTGGCGCTGGCCAACTTCGAGAACAACTCACTGGACACCGTGGGGGATCTGCTGCGTCGCGACGACGTGGTGCTGGGCCTGGGAGACGGCGGCGCGCACTACGGAATGATCTGCGACGCAAGCTATCCCACCTTCGTGCTGGCGCACTGGGCCCGCGACCGGAAGTCCGGGCGGCTGTCGGTGGCCGAAGCGGTGCGGCAACTGACGTCGGTGCCGGCGCGGGTGGGCGGCTTATTGGACCGGGGCCGCCTCGCCGTGGGCTACAAGGCCGACCTCAACGTGATCGACCACGCGGGCCTGACCCTGCACAAGCCGGTGATCACGCACGACCTGCCCGCTGGCGGGCGGCGGCTGGACCAGGCCGCCGATGGCTACGTCGCCACCATCGTCTCCGGTGAGGTGATCGCGGAGAACGGGATCCCGACGGCGGCCCGCCCGGGGCGGCTGATCCGCGGGCGCCAACCCGCACCGGCCTGATCCCGGCCAGGCGGCTCTGGCTCTCAGCGCCGCGGTGAGTTCGACGTCACGTCTGAGATCGGCGTTGCGGTAGATCGTCCGGCATTCGCGGGCGAGGCCACGACGGGTGAACTCGCCGCGCCGCGCCGCAGCGCTCCCGAGGAATGGCTCCATGACCGCAGCGTGGTCGCCGACGCCAGCGAGTGTGTGCCCTGCGCACGGAAATCGGCCGAATTCTGTGCATAGGGCGCACGCTGGAGAGATTCGAAGGAGCACACCTTGTTCACGGCATCGCCTCGGACCACTCGAGGTGGCCCTCGAAGCCCAACGTGTTCGCCATCTCGCGGTAGCGGTCTCGTAATCCCCTATAGCCGACGGTATCGCCGCGGACCCGCGCTAGCAGGGTCCGAAGCTTCAGGACCCAGATGTCGCGGGCGGCCAGTCCGGGTTCGGCTTGCGCGTAGGCGAGCCGGTCGATCGCAGCCTCGGCTTCAGCCACATCACCGTCGGCCCCACGATCGAGCAGTGTCTCCACCAATACGCCGGTCGTCGGAATGCCCCACCCCAGAAGCCGCTCTTCGCGGAACAGCTGATCGACCACAGCCCGCATCCGAGGTATCGCTTGGTCACGACTCCCAGACCGGGATACTTCCCGCGCCAAGAACACGTCGACGAGCGGCAACTCGGACAACATGTATCCCTGGCGTACGAAGGCGTCGCTGACCTCCGCCAGGAGTCGCGCTCCACGATCCCGGTCGGCAGTCGTCTGACGATGGACGAGGGCGACGGCCAATGTGGTCCGAACGAAGGTCACCGCGAGGTCATCGCTGGACCGCTCGGCAATCCGTGAAGCGTCCTCTATTTCGCGCAAGACGGCATCGGTCGGATTCAGCACACCATTGGAGATTGTTGGGAAGTAGGCCCATGCGACCGCGAAGGCGTAGGACATGGGGTCGGCGTTGCGAGCCATGGCCAACCCGCGCTGCGAATCGTCTCGCCATCCACCATGGCCCAGGCAATACCGCCCGACAGCCCGCGTGGTGAAGGCGAGGGCCAAGGGAGACCCGGAAATAAAGCCGCCCCTCGAAGAATCACCATCGGCCAGATCGATCACCGACTGCGACCATCGCAGTGTTTCAGACCACTCGGCGTTGTCGCTCTTGGCATAAATCAGCAGATTGGCCAGTCCCACAGTCAGGGTCGCGTCACCAAGCGATTCGATCAAGGTCCAGGCTCCCGAGGCCAGCCGCGAAGCCTGATCCATCCTGTCCTGCCACAGATGATCCATCACCAGCCCAACCATGGCGATGGCCAAGGACGCCTTGTCACCGACAGCCGTGCACAGTTCACGGTGTTCCTCGAAGCGCGCAGCGACCACATGCTCATGGACTCGCCAGGCAGTCCCGCACAGCATGGTGCGGGGCGCAATGCGCAGTGCGGTCCGATCCGAGTCGTCCACGGGTAGCGCATCGGCAATCTCTTGGGCGCGTTCCCAACTCACCCGTGCTGCGTTGATGTCGCGGTTGGTGTTCCATCCGGCGGCGCGCATGTGCCAGCCGTAGGCCTCGTGCATGTCTCCGGCGGCTTCGCGGTGTTCGGCGATCAGCGCGGCATCGGCGTCGGGGGTACCGCGGGCCTCGATCGCCTGGGCGACCCGGCGATGCAACTCGGCGCGATCGGACTTGAGTTGAGCCTCATAGGCCACGGTGCGGATCAGCGGATGATGAAACTCATACTCGGCGCCGGTCTGGTCGAGGAACTCCCCTGCCACCAACCCGTCGAGTTCCGGGTTGACGCCGAGAGTTGCCAGCAACTCGGGGCCGAATCGGGAGCCGATCACCGCCGCGGCGCCCAGCGCCCGCTTCGCACCAGAAGGCAGCCGATCGATGCGGGCGGCGATGGTGGCCTGAACCGTCGGCGGAACCGTAACCCGCACATCACGTTCCGAGGTGTAGTGCCCGCGCCGGCCGGTCAGCACCCCACGCTCGGCCAGATCGCGCACCAACTCCAGGGCGAAGAACGGATTACCCGCCGACGCAGCCGTGATCGCCGCGCCGACCCAGGCGACCGACGGATCCGGTCCGAGCACCTGACCCACCAGCGCCGCGATATCGGCGTCGCCCAACGGCGCCAGCGCAATCGTCTGTGCACCGGCGACGCGACTGAGCGCGCCGCCGTAGTCGGGCCGGTAGGTGATCACCACCAGCGACGGGGTCGCTGCGATCACCGTCAGGAACTCGGCCAGCATCGCTTCACTGGAACCGTCGATCCAGTGCGCATCCTCCAGCACATAGACCGCCGGCTCGGTCCGGGCCAGCAACCGTGAATTGACCAGCGCGGTCAGGCGCCTCCGCCGGGCATCGGGGTCGATGACCGGAACCGGCACCGCCGGATCGGCGACACCCAGCAGGTCATCGAAGAGAACCAGATCCTCGGGATCGGCATCGGGGGCAGCGGCCCGGATCTGTGCCCGCGCAGCGGCCGCGTCCAATCCGGCGACACCGGTGGTCGTCCGCAACAACCGCGCCACCACACCGAACGCGATATCGCCGGCATGGGACTCGCAGTAGGTGCCGAACACCTCCACCCCACGAGCGGCGGCCGCCGCACTCAGCTCGGCTGTCAGCCGGCTCTTCCCGATCCCGGGGGCACCCACCAGACCCAGCACCGCACCGCGGCCGGCGATGGCCCGCTCCAACAGACCGGTGGCGGCGTCCAACTCCCAACCCCGACCCACCAAGTCGACCTCGGCAGCATGCACCACCCGGTGGTCGGCCACACCCAACAGCCGGCGGGCTTGCACCGGGACGGCCGAACCCTTGATGGCGACAAGCTCCGCGTCACCGAGGACAACGTCGTCGGCAACCAACCGTGCCGTCGAGGCGCTCAGCATCACCCCCGACGGTGGCGCCGCCGCCTCCATCCGCTGAGCCATCCCCACCTGCTCACCGACAGCGGTATAGGCCGCCCCCATCTCCCCGGCGATCACCTGCCCGGAATTCAGCCCGATCCGCAACCGCAACTCAACACCATCGACGGCCGCAACCTGTTCCGCCAGACCGCGCACCGCAACCTGAATCTCCAGCGCGGCCCGGCACGCCCGCACCGCGTGATCCTCCAACGCCACCGGCGCCCCGAACAACGCCATGATCCCGTCACCGGTGAACTTGTCCACCGTCCCGCCATAACGCTCCACCACCGCCGTCGCACAATCGATGAGGCCCGACATGATCTCCCGCAACCGCTCCGGCCCCACCACCGCGGCGATGTCCATCGACCCCACCACATCGGCGAACAACACCGTCACCTGCTTGAACTCCGCAGCACCGGAAGCACTTTCCACCGGCCGGGCACACCCATGACAGAACCGGGCACCAACCAACAACCCGATCCCACACGAACGGCACACCCCAGCCGCCGACATCAGACCTCCCGCCAACCAATCATTGGAGCAACCCCGTCGAGTGTGGGCCTTATGCACGTAATCTTGCGGCAAACGGTGCATAGCGCCCACAGTCGATGTCAGATCGGGCAGCCGGACGCGCGGAGCCTGGAGCGCACCCGCGCGACCACGGCCTCCGGCCGGGCCAACATTGCAGCGCTGATGCGTACCACGACCCAGCCGGCTGCCTCGAGTAGCGCAATGCGCTCGATGTCCCATGCCCGCTGTCTGGCATCAGACCAGTGCTGAACACCGTCGTATTCAATAGCCACCCGCCACTGTCGCCAGCCGAGATCAACACGAATGCGCAACTGCGGGAATGCGATCTGTGTCTCGGGCCTCGGCAGGCCCCCACGCAGGAGAATCAGCCGTAACCGGCTTTCCTGCGGTGACTCCGCACCACCGTCACAAAGTGGGAGTGTGCAGCGAAGTCGGGCGACACCTGGGTGTCCCGGGTAGCGATCGGCGATCGCCGCTATGTCGGCGACTCCTATTCCGGTAGCCGCCAGCAGTGCGTCGACGATGGGGATCGCCTCATCGGGATGTCGGCCGCGGCCGATGTCGAACGCCGTACGTGCGGGTGTGGTGACCAGCAGGCTGCCCGCGAGGCACAGCTCGTCGTCGGCCACCTGATAGCTGCGGGCGATCATGCCTTGCTGCACGTGCCGGTCCGAACGCAACACTTCCGCCGGTGCCCGGGGATCGAGCCACTTGGCGCCCAAGACCGCCGCGGCAGACAGGCCGCACAGTGGTGCGCCCGTCGACAGCCAGGCGGCCCTGGCTCGCAATCGCGCGGTCAGTTCCACGCCGCGTCGCAAGTAGACATCGCGGTAGATCGCACGGCATTCGCGGGCGAGGCCACGACGGGTGAACTCGCCGCGCCGCACGGCGGCGCTACCGATGAATGGTTCCATGGCTGGAGGTTGGCGAGCGAGGCCGACGAGTGTGGGCCCCAGGTACGCCAAACGCCCCGGTCCTGTGCACAGGGCCCACACTGGGGATAACGAAAAGTGCCCGACCCCTAAGGGGCCGGGCACTTTTCGTTGAGGAGGACTTAGAAGTCCATGCCGCCCATGCCGCCGGTCGGGTCGGCCGCGGGGGCCGCCTTCTCCGGCTTGTCGGCGACGACGGCCTCGGTCGTCAGGAACAGCGCCGCGATGGACGCCGCGTTCTGCAGCGCCGAGCGGGTGACCTTGACCGGGTCGGCGACGCCAGCCTTGAGCAGGTCCTCGTACTCGTTGGTGGCGGCGTTGAGGCCGGTGCCACCGGGCGAGTTGCGAACCTTCTCGGCGACGACGCCCGGCTCGAGGCCGGCGTTGAAGGCGATCTGCTTCAGCGGCGCCTCGAGCGCGACGCGCACGATGTTGGCACCGGTGGCCTCGTCACCCTCGAGCTTCAGCTCCTCGAGCGCCGGAGCCGACTGCAGCAGGGCTACGCCGCCACCGGCGACGATGCCCTCCTCGACGGCGGCCTTGGCGTTGCGCACGGCATCCTCGATGCGGTGCTTGCGCTCCTTGAGCTCCACCTCGGTGGCAGCACCGGCCTTGATCACCGCAACACCGCCGGCCAGCTTGGCCAGGCGCTCCTGCAGCTTCTCGCGGTCGTAGTCCGAATCGCTGTTCTCGATCTCGCTGCGGATCTGGGCGACCCGGCCGGCGATGGCCTCCGAGTCACCGGCGCCCTCGACGATGGTGGTCTCGTCCTTGGTGACGACGACCTTGCGGGCCTGGCCCAGCAGGGAGACGTCGGCGGTCTCCAGGGAGAGGCCCACCTCCTCGCTGATGACCTGACCACCGGTGAGGATGGCCATGTCCTGCAGCATCGCCTTGCGACGGTCACCGAAGCCCGGGGCCTTGACGGCGACGGACTTGAAGGTGCCGCGGATCTTGTTGACCACCAGGGTCGACAGGGCCTCGCCCTCGACGTCCTCGGCGATGATCAGCAGCGGCTTGCCGGACTGAATGACCTTCTCCAGCAACGGAAGGAGATCCTTGACGGTCGAGATCTTCGAGCTGACCAGCAGGATGTAGGGATCCTCCAGGACGGCTTCCTGACGCTCGGCGTCGGTCACGAAGTAACCCGAGATGTAGCCCTTGTCGAAGCGCATACCCTCGGTGAGCTCGAGCTGCAGGCCGAAGGTGTTGGACTCCTCGACGGTGATGACACCCTCGTTGCCGACCTTGTCCATGGCCTCGGCGATCAGGTCGCCGATGGTCTGGTCACCGGCGGAGATGCCGGCGGTGGCAGCGATCTGCTCCTTGGTCTCGACCTCTTTGGCCGACTTGAGCAGGGTCTCGGTGATCTTGTCGACGGCCTTCTCGATGCCGCGCTTCAGGCCGAGCGGGTTGGCGCCGGCCGCGACGTTGCGCAGACCTTCGCGAACCAGCGCCTGTGCCAGCACGGTGGCGGTGGTGGTGCCGTCGCCGGCGACGTCGTCGGTCTTCTTGGCGACTTCCTTGACCAGCTCGGCGCCGATCTTCTCGTACGGGTCCTCGAGCTCGATCTCCTTGGCGATGGACACACCGTCGTTGGTGATCGTGGGAGCGCCCCACTTCTTCTCCAGGACGACGTTGCGGCCCTTGGGGCCCAGGGTGACCTTCACCGCGTCGGCGAGGGCGTTCAGACCCCGCTCGAGGCCGCGGCGGGCCTCTTCGTCGTACGCAATAATCTTGGACATTGCGAAGTGAATCCTCCGGTTTTGGGTGACACACGGGTTGGCCGGTAACGGCCGCCCCATTAGACGCTGTTGGCCGGACGCAGTGCCCGCGACGGACGACCGCGGCTGTCTGACCGCAGTCTCACCGTCCCGACCTAGCACTCACTGGTCGTGAGTGCCAACGTCATTTTTAGCACTCTCCTATGGCGAGTGCAAGATCGTTCGCCTGCGGCGGACAGCCTGGGACACGCCTTCCTCGCGGTTCGTTCGCCCCACCCCGCTTGCACTAGAGTCCTTTCGGTCGAAGGGAGGCCTGAGGGTGCGGGCTGTGCCCCAGGGATCGGGCGCCCTGGAATCGGGCGACGTGCCCAGCACCCCGGCATTGCGGGGCTGGCAGCGGCGGGCTTTGGTCAAATACCTGGCCGCGAAACCCAGGGACTTCCTCGCCGTCGCCACTCCCGGAGCAGGAAAGACGACGTTCGCCCTGCGGATCGTCGCCGAACTGCTCGACGAGGGCACCGTCGACACCGTCACGATCGTCGTCCCGACCGAACACCTCAAGATCCAGTGGGCGCAGGCCGCCGCCAAGGTCGGCATCGCTCTGGACCCCAGGTTCTCCAACTCGAACTCCCAGACCTCGGACGACTACCACGGCGTCGTGGTCACCTATGCCCAGGTGGCCAGCCATCCCACCCGGCACCGGGTGCGCACCGAGAACCGCAAGACCCTCGTCGTCTTCGACGAGATCCACCACGGCGGCGACGCGAAAAGCTGGGGCGATGCCATCCGGGAAGCCTTCGACGACGCGACCCGCCGACTCGCGCTGACCGGAACCCCGTTCCGTAGCGACGACAGCGCCATCCCCTTCGTCACCTATGAGATGGGGCCGGACGGGTTCGCTCGCTCCCAGGCCGACCACACCTACGGCTACTCCGACGCGCTGGCCGACGGCGTGGTGCGGCCGGTGATGTTCATGGCCTACTCCGGCGAGGCCAGGTGGCGCGACAGCGCCGGTGAGGAGCACGCCGCCCGCCTCGGCGAGCCGCTGACCGTCGAGCAGACCGCGCGCGCCTGGAAAACCGCGCTGAACCCGACCGGCGAGTGGATGCCCGCGGTGATCGCTGCGGCCGACACCCGACTGCGGGGCTTGCGCGAACATGTGCCGGACGCCGGCGGCATGATCATCGCCTCGGACCAGACCGCCGCCCGCGCCTACGCCGAACTACTGCGGACGATCACCGGCGAGGCGCCGACCGTCGTGCTGTCCGACGACAAGGGGTCCTCGGACCGGATCGCCGCGTTCGCCGAGGGCACCTCGCGCTGGCTGGTGGCGGTGCGGATGGTGTCGGAGGGCGTCGACGTCCCGCGACTGGCCGTCGGCGTCTACGCGACCAGTGCCTCGACCCCGCTGTTCTTCGCCCAGGCGATCGGGCGGTTCGTCCGCTCGCGGCGCCCCGGCGAGACGGCCTGCATCTTCCTGCCGTCGGTGCCCAACCTGCTGCTACTGGCCAGCGAGATGGAGGCCCAGCGCAACCACGTCCTCGGAAAGCCCCACCGCGAGGAACTCGAGGATCCCCTCGACGCGGAGTTGGCCGCGCAGAAGCGCGACGAGCCGGGCGAGCCGGAAAAGGGCATCGAATACCTCGGCGCCGATGCCGAACTGGATCAGGTGATCTTCGACGGCGCCTCGTTCGGCACAGCCACCCCGGCCGGCAGCGACGAGGAGGCCGATTACCTCGGCATCCCCGGTCTGCTGGACCCCGACTCGATGCGAGACCTGTTGCGCCGCAGGCAGGAAGAGCAGCTGACGAAGCGGACGGCCAGCGGGCAGGCGCCCCGGATGTCCACCCACGGGCAGTTGCGCGAACTGCGCCGCGAACTCAATGCGCTGGTGGCCGCGATGCATCACCGCACAGGTAAGCCGCACGGCATGATTCACAACGAACTGCGCCAGATCTGCGGCGGCCCGCCGGTGGCGGCGGCCAACAGCGATCAACTGCAGGCCCGCATCGAAGCGGTGCGGGCCCTAAAATTCGAGCAGACCAGGTAGGTCGGCCACCGAGTCGATGACGTGGTTGGGCTGCATCGCGAATTCGTCTGCGGCCCAACGGTCCAACGTCTCCTGCCGGAACTTCCCGGTGCGCACCAGAACCCCCCTCATCCCGACCACCTGGGCGGCCAGCACATCGTTGTTCAGATCGTCGCCCACCATGACCATCTCCTCGGGGTCCACCCCGAGACGGGCGGCGGCCACTTCGAAGCCCGCGGGGGCGGGCTTGCCGACGGCGACGGCCTTGCGTCCGGAGGTTTCCTCCATGCCGAGCAGATACATACCGGTGTCGATGCGCAGACCGTCGTCGGTCTTCCACGCGGTGCTGCGGTGCATGGCCACCACCGGGACGCCCTGGGTCATCCAGTCGTAGACCCGGCTCAGGGTCAGATGGCTGTACTCCGGTCCGGCACCGCCGAGCAGGATGACGTCCGGCTTCGGGGGTGGCGTCGCTGTTTCGCACACCGCCGAGTCGATGAGGTCCACCCCGGGCATGTCCTCGGTGATGTCACCGCTGTTGACCAGAAGGCAGTGCGCCCCCGGGAAGTGTGTGCGGACGTAGTCGGCGGTCAGGACCGCAGCGGTGATCACCTCGTCCGGCCGCACGCTCATCCCGGCTTCGGCGAGCGCCGCCGCGATCTGGGCGCGGGTGCGGGTCGTGGTGTTGGTCAGAAACGAGCAGGCCACCCGGTGGGCGGCCAGCAGGCGCAGAGTCTCTGCCGCACCGGGGATGGGCTGCCAGGAGGTGACCAGCACGCCGTCGATGTCGAAGAGCACGCCACCGACAGCCATGGAACGAAGGGTATTCGCACCGTATGTTCTAGGCATGGCATGGACAGAGAAAGTCGTTCCCGACCAGACCGGCCGGCTGGCTATCGTCACCGGCTCCAACACCGGCTTGGGCTACGACACCGCGCGGGTGCTGGCTGCCCGCGGCGCCGAGGTGGTGATGGCCGTCCGTGACACCAACAAGGGCGACGCCGCCGCCGCCCGGATTCGGCAACTGTCCCCCGGCGCGAAGGTCACCGTGCACAAGTTGGACCTGGGCTCGCTGGCCTCGGTCAAGCAGGCCGGCGCCGAACTGGCCGAGGCGTACCCGCGTGTCGACCTGCTGATCAACAACGCCGGGGTGATGTACCCGCCCAAGTCCACCACCGCCGACGGCTTCGAATTGCAGTTCGGCACAAACCATCTCGGACACTTCGCGCTGACCGGGCTG
This sequence comes from Mycobacterium sp., assembly GCA_046330855.1. Taxonomy (GTDB): domain Bacteria; phylum Actinomycetota; class Actinomycetes; order Mycobacteriales; family Mycobacteriaceae; genus Mycobacterium. The sequence continues at coordinate 492,080 of JAXLRX010000003.1, read as the reverse complement.
CTGCTGGGCAACCTGCTGCCGGTCGACGGCTCGCGGGTCGTGGTGGTGGCCAGCATCGCGCACAACATCCGCGCCAAGATCGACTTCGACGATCTGCAGTGGGAGAAGCGCAAGTACGACCGGGTGGCCTCCTACGGCCAGTCCAAGCTCTCCAACCTGATGTTCGCCTACGACCTGCAACGCCGGCTGGCCGCCGCGAAGGCGAAAACCATTGCGGTGGCGGCACATCCGGGTGTAGCGGCCACCGAGCTGAGCCGACACGTACCGGGCTACAGCCTGCCCGGGGTGGCCACGCTCTTCGGCAAGATCCTCAACACCGCCGAACTGGGCGCGCTGCCCACACTGCGGGCGGCCACCGACCCGACGGTCAAGGGCGGTCAGTACTACGGGCCCGACGGCTTCAAGGAATTGCGTGGCTACCCGAAGCTGGTCAGCTCCAGCCAGCAGTCTCATGATGTGACCGTGCAGGAACGGCTGTGGAAGGTCTCCGAGGAACTGACCGGCGTCACCTTCCCCGTGTGAGCGCCGGCATGCGCAGCGTCGAGGAGCATCAGCGCGTCGTCGCCGGCCTGATCACCGCGCCGCCGGCCGCCCTGGTCCCCGTGTCGGCGGCCGAGGGTCTGGTGCTGGCGGCCGACGTGGTGGCCCCGCTGTCGTTGCCGGTGTTCGACAACTCCGCGATGGACGGGTATGCCGTCCGGGCCGCGGACGTCAGCGAAACACCGGTGACGCTGCCGGTGGCCGAGGACATCCCGGCCGGACGAACCGACCGCCTGACGCTGGAACCCGGTACCGCGCATCGGATCATGACCGGCGCACCGGTTCCCGCCGGAGCCGACGCCGTGGTGCCGGTGGAGGCCACCGACGCCGGGATCCCGGTGGTCGAGATCCGTTCGGCACCCAAACCCGGCCAGCACATCCGCAAGGCGGGCGAGGACGTCGCCGCCGGGACCAGGGTGCTGTGCGCCGGGCACCACGTCACCCCGGCTGCGCTCGGCCTGGTGGCCGCACTCGGCATCGACCGGCTCGCGGTCACGCCACGTCAGCGGGTGCTGGTGATCTCGACCGGCTCGGAACTGGTGCCGCCCGGCACGTCGCTGCAGCCCGGACAGATCTACGAGTCCAATGCGGTGATGCTCGCCGCGGCGGTACGCGAGGCGGGCGCCGAGGTGGCCGGGATGGCGACCTGCAGTGACGACGTCGCACAGTTCCGCGCGCTGCTCGACGACTACGCCGGACAAGCTGACGTCGTGCTCACCTCCGGCGGGGTCAGCGCCGGGGCCTACGAGGTGGTCAAGGACGCTTTCGGCTCCGGCAGTGCCGTCGAGTTCGTCAAGGTCGCCATGCAGCCCGGCATGCCGCAGGGCGCCGGCCGGCTGTCCGACGGCCGCGGCATCATCACCCTGCCGGGCAACCCGGTCAGCGCGCTGGTGTCCTTCGAGGTGTTCATCCGCCCCGCCCTGCGTGCCGCGATGGGACTGCCGGCACACCGGCCACGCCGAACGGCTGCGCTGGCCGAGGCGTTGACCTCGCCCGGCGGCAAGCGGCAGTTCCGGCGCGGCGTTTATGACGCCGACAGCGGCACGGTCACCAGCTACGGCCCGCCCGCCTCCCACCACCTGCGCTGGCTGGCCTCGGCCAACTGCCTGCTCGACATCGGAGCTGACGTCACCGAGATCGCCGGGGGCGAACCCGTGACCGTCTGGGACCTTTCCCAGTAGCAACTGGACTCCCAGGGGAAACAAAGCCCACTAGGCCAAACTGCCACACTCCTCATCGCGGCTTCTTCGCCGCCGCTTGATCGTCGTGCAACTAGACTCACGCCGATGGCCAGACGCCCCGACGACAACCTCCAGTCCGGCCCGCAGCGGCTGGTCGCACTGGTGCGGTCCTCGGTACCCCCCGTCCACAGCGCGGGCTACCCCTTCATCGCCGCCGGCCTCGCGGTCGCGGCCTTGGGCCGCAACCACCGCTGGGCCCGCGGGCTGGGCCTGGCGGCGGCCGGCGCCAACGCCGGCTTCTTCCGGCATCCCCCGCGCACGCCGCCCACCCGGCCCGGTTTGGTGGTCTCCCCCGCCGACGGCCTGGTCTGCCTGATCGAGGAGGCCGCCCCGCCCGCCGAGCTCGGCCTCGGCCCCGAGCCGCGACTGCGGGTCAGCATCTTCCTGTCGCTGTTCGATGCCCATGTGCAACGCGCCCCGGTCGGTGGCGAGGTGCTCGCCGTCGTACACCGGGCCGGCCAGTTCCATTCCGCCGAACTGGCGGCCGCCAGTGAGGACAATGAGCGCAACAGCGTGCTGATCCGAACGCCGGAAGGACATGAAGTGGTGGTCGTACAGATCGCCGGGTTGATCGCGCGTCGCATCGTCTGCGATCTGCACGCCGGCGACTCGGTGAACATCGGTGACACCTATGGACTGATCCGGTACGGGTCACGGCTGGACACCTACCTGCCCGCCGGTTCCGAGCTCATCATCGAGAACGGCCAGCGCGCCCTGGCCGGCGAAACCGTTCTGGCGCGGTTGCCGTGATCAAGCCCCGGCCGAAAGCCAACGCCGTCCGGATGCTGCCGAGCGCCATGACGGTGCTGGCCATCTGCCTGGGCATGTCGTCGGTGAAGTTCGCCCTCGAAGGCCGTCCCACCGAGGCGATGGCACTGCTGGCCGCTGCCGCGATCCTCGACGCCCTCGACGGCCGCGTCGCCCGGGTGCTCAACGCGACCTCCCGGATGGGCGAGGAGATCGACTCGCTGGCCGACGCGGTCAACTTTGGCGTAGCCCCGGCGTTCATCATCTGGGCGACCCTGCTGCACAACAACCGGGTTGGCTGGATCGTCGTCCTGCTCTACACGGTCTGCATCGTGCTGCGACTGGCCCGATTCAACTCGGTGCTGGGCACCGACATGCCGGCCTACGCCAAGGACTACTTCGTCGGGATGCCGGCGCCGGCCGGCGCCATCGGCGCGATCGGCCCACTTGCCGCCAAGATGCAGTGGCCCGGGCCGTGGTGGAACACCGAGGCCGCCGAGACCGTCGTCATCCTCTGGATGGTGGGCGTCTCGCTGCTGGTGGTCAGCCGCATTCCGATGCGAAAGATCCACACCTTCAAGGTTTCTCAGAACATGATGGCCCCGCTGCTGGCGCTGTTCGCCGGTGTGGCCGCGGCCGCGTTCGTGTTCCCCTATCTACTGATCCTGGCCATCATCGCCGCCTACGTGATCCACATGCCCTTCGCCGTGCGCAGCCAGCGCTGGGCGGCCGCGCACCCGGAGAGCTGGGACGACACCTCGCGCCAGCGACGCGCGGCCCGTCGCGCCACCCGCCGCGCCCAGCAGCCGAATCGCCCTTCGACGGCGCGGCTGAGGCTCCGTCAGCCGGGAGACGACACGTGACGGAGGTCATGTCCGGCGGCAGGGGTCCGTCGTCGAGCCTGACCCTGACAGCGCGGCTCAACACCGCCGCACTGGACTCCCGCCGCGGCGTGGTGCGGCTGCACCCCGAGGCCATCGCCGCACTGGGCATCCGGGAGTGGGATGCGGTGTCGCTCATCGGTTCCCGGACCACCGCGGCGGTGGTCGGCATCGCACCGCCAGGCACCCCGACCGGGACCGCCCTTCTCGACGACGTGACGCTGTCCAACGCCGGCCTCCGCGAGGACTCCACCGTGGTGGTGGTACCGGTCACGGTGTACGGCGCACGCTCGGTGACCCTGAGCGGGTCGGCGTTGGCCACCCGTTCGGTGAACTCGGCCACCCTGCGCCAGGCACTGCTGGGCAAGGTGCTCACCGTCGGCGACACGGTGTCGCTGCTGCCCCGCGATCTCGGTCCGGGCACCTCGACGTCCCAGGCCGCCGCGGCCTTGGCCACGTCCGTGGGTATCACGTGGACCTCGGAACTGCTTACCGTCACCGGCACCGACCCGGCGGGACCCGTTTCGGTGCAACCGAATTCGTCGGTCACCTGGGTCGGCGCCGAGGGCGGCACCGCTGCGGCGCCGGCCACCGGTTCGACGCCGGCGGTGAGCCAGCCGACGAACTGGCCCGAGGAACCGGCGATCAGCATCGACGACCTCAAGGGCCAGCATGTGCAGGCCGGCCGGCTGACCGAATGGCTCAAGCTGGCGCTCGACCAGCCCGACCTGCTGCAAAAGCTTGGCGCCAAACCGAATCTGGGCGTTCTCATCACCGGCCCGGCCGGGGTGGGCAAGGCCAGGCTGGTCCGGGCGGTCTGCGCCGGACGGCGACTGGTCCGGCTCGACGGTCCCGACACCGGCGCACTGGCAGCAAACGAACGCCAGCAGGCCGTCGCCCGGGCGGTGGCCGATGTGATCAACGGCGGCGGGGTCCTGCTCGTCAGCGACATCGACGCACTGCTGCCCGAACCGCCCGAACCCGTGGCGACCATGATCCTGAGCGAGTTGCGCAAGGCGGTCGCGACGCCGGGAGTGGCGGTGGTGGCCACCTCACAGGCACCCGATTCGGTGGACCCGCGGTTGCGCGCGCCCGACCTGTGCGACCGCGAACTCAACCTGAGCCTGCCCGACGGTGCGACCCGCAAGGCGCTGCTGGAGGTGCTGCTGCGCGATGTGCCCGCGGCGGACCTCAAGCTGGACGAGATCGCCGAGCGCACACCGGGATTCGTGCGGGCCGACCTCGCCGCCCTGGTGCGCGAGGCGGCTCTGCGCGCCGCCGCCCGCGCCAGCGAGGACGGCAAGGCGCCGGTGCTGACCCAGGAGGATCTGACCGGAGCGCTCAGTGTCATCCGGCCGCTGTCCCGGTCCAACACCGAGGAACTCTCCGTCGGCTCGGTCACCCTCGAGGACGTCGGCGACATGGTCGCCACCAAGCAGGCCCTGACCGAAGCCGTGCTGTGGCCGCTGCAGCATCCCGACACCTTCGCCCGCCTCGGCGTCGACCCGCCCCGCGGCGTTCTGCTCTACGGGCCACCCGGATGCGGCAAGACGTTCGTGGTGCGTGCGCTGGCCAGCTCGGGCCGGCTCAGCGTGCACGCAGTCAAGGGTGCGGAGCTGATGGACAAGTGGGTGGGGTCCTCGGAGAAGGCCGTGCGGGAGTTGTTCCGCCGGGCAAGGGATTCCGCACCATCGCTGGTGTTCCTCGACGAAGTCGACGCGCTCGCGCCGCGACGCGGTCAGAGCTTCGACTCCGGCGTGGGCGACCGCGTGGTGGCGGCTCTGCTGACCGAGCTCGACGGCATCGAACCGCTGCGGGACGTTGTGGTGCTCGGCGCCACCAACCGTCCCGAACTGATCGACCCCGCCCTGCTGCGCCCGGGACGGCTCGAGCGGCTGGTGTTCGTCGAGCCACCCGACGCCGAGGCTCGCTACGAGATCCTCAAGACCTCCGCCAAGTCGGTGCCGCTGAGCAAGGAGGTCGACCTCAAGAACCTCGCCGCCGACCTCGACGGCTACAGCGCCGCGGACTGCGTGGCGCTGTTGCGTGAGGCCGCGCTGACCGCGATGCGCCGTTCCATCGACGCCGCCGACGTCACCGCCGAGGACCTGGCCAAGGCGCGCGAGACCGTTCGGCCGTCGCTGGACCCCGCGCAGGTCGAGTCGCTCCGCAAGTTCGCCGCCGAGCGGTAATCACCAACCGAACGGGGAACACGTCAACCTATGAGGCGCGACGACGACACCTGGGACATCACCGAGAGCGTCGGCGCCACCGCGCTGAGCGTGGCCCGGGCCCGCGCCGCGGAGAACAACAGCACCTTCCCGCTGTTCACCGACCCCTACGCCGAGTTCTTCGTCGACGCCGCCGTCGCGGCCGGCTGGCAACCGCCGATGGCCGCCGAGACCCTGGCCGGTTTCAGCGACGACCCGGCCGTCAGACAACGGATGCAGACGATGGCCGCCTACATCGCGGCCCGCACCCGCTACTTCGACGAGTTCTTCACCACCACCGGCGCCAATGGCCTCGACCAGGTGGTGATCCTGGCCGCCGGCCTGGATACCCGGGCGTGGCGGCTGCCGTGGATCAGCGGCACCGTCGTCTACGAACTGGACCAGCCCAAAGTCCTGGAGTTCAAAACCCGGGTGCTCGACCAGCACCGGGCCAAGCCGGCGGCGCACTACGTGGCGGTGCCGGTCGATCTGCGCCACGACTGGCCGGAGCAGTTGCGGGCCAACGGTTTTGACCCCAATGTGCCGACCGTATGGCTGGCCGAGGGGCTGTTGCCCTACCTGTCAGCGGCCGATCAGGACCTGCTGTTCGACCGCATCGACAGCCTCAGCACCGAGTCGAGCCGGCTGGCCGTCGAGGCGTTCGGCGCCGAATTCTTCGACCCGCAGCATCTGGCCCGCCGCCGGGAGCGGATTCAGGCCCTGCGTGAGGCCGTCGCCGCCACCGGCGTCGCGGTGCCCGACATCGAGGCGCTGTGGTACCTGGAGCCGCGCGAGGACGTCGGGCAGTGGCTGGCGGCCCGGGGCTGGGAGGTGGCTTCCGTCGGGTCGGAGGATCTGATGGCCCGCTACCACCGGCCCGTGCCGGAGGGCGCCGACGACATCGCCCCGCAGAGCCTGTTCGTCGAAGCGGTGAAAAGCTAGGCCCGATGGTCGTGCTCCTCATCGCGGCTGACGCCGCTTGATGGTCGCCCGACTAGTCTTCGGCTTCGTCGGCGAGCTGGAACTCCACCATTGCCAGCACCGTCTCGACCGCATCGGTCAGCACGTCCACCCGCTCGGCCAGGGTCGGCGCCGCCAGCACGTCGTAGCGGTCGGCCTGCCCCATCGGCACCCGCGTCGCCAACGCGTAGAGGTGGCGCGCCGGGTCGTCGGCGACGTCGGGGTCGACGGCCAGCACGCCCGGCCGCAACTGCATGCCGCGGGCCCGGGCCACCCGCTCGTAGAGAGCCAGGATGCGGTCGACGACACCGCCGATCTGTTCCGGTCCGACCTCCGGCCCGGGCTGGTCGGGCCACGGTTCGATGACCGCACGCGGGTAGGGGTCATCGGGTAGCCACTGCGTCACCCGGATCCGCTCCCCGACCGTCGCGATGAGTTCGTAGGTTCCCTCCCCTGTCTCGACGCACTCGTCGATGTGGGCCAGCGCGCCGACGTCGCTGCGCGCATCCCCGCCGCCGACCTCGAGACCGCGGCTGATCAGCACGACCCCGAAGGCCGGCTCGTCGGCGGCAAGACAGTCCTGTACCAGCCGTGCGTAGCGCGGCTCGAAGATCCGCAGCGGCAAGGTGTCACCCGGCAGTTGCGTCGACTGCAGCGGGAACATCGGCCGCGCGGCGGTGCTCACCTCATGCCGCCGGTGACGACGTCCTTCACCGGCGCGCTCGGGTCGACGAAGTTGCACAGCGCCGCGGCCACCCCGACCCACAGATCCGGGTTGGCGGCGACGAGCTTGTTCCCGTCCTCCCCGATCGCGATGATGACGTCCTTACGCTCGGCTTCGCTCATGCCGACGTAGTCGCGGCAGGTGGCATTGATCCGCGCCATGGAGCCGACCTGGCCGGGGGTGGCCATCGGGGTTCCCTCGATCGCCCGGCTGCAGCCACCCCCACCGACCACCGCGGCCACCAGCAGGGCCGCAGTCATCCACCGTCGCATCGGTTCTCCTTCTCAGAGGTCCAGTTCGCCGACGAGCGCGTCGACCACAGCGCGGAGATCGCCGTCATGGTCCTCGGCGACGCGGCGCTGGCGTTGGTAGGACGCACCCCGGCGTGGGATTTCGGCGACCAGCGCCAGTTCGTCGGCGCAGTGCAGGGAATCCGCAACGGGCGCAAGCCGGTTCAGCAGATCGTCGAGGTCCTCGGTCACCAGGCGTTCGTTGCTCTCGGCGTCCAGGATGATGATCGCGTCCAGCCCGTACCGGGCGGCCCGCCACTTGTTCTCCTGAACATGCCAGGGCGGCATCACCGGCAACTGCTCCCCGGCCTCCAGCCGACGGTCCAGGTCGACGATCAGGCAGTGCGTCAGCGCCACCAGAGCGGAAAGTTCGCGAATGTTGGACACCCCGTCGAAGATCCGCACCTCGACGGTGCCCAGATGTGGCGACGGCCTGATGTCCCAACGCACTTCGTTGATGTGGTCGATGATGCCGGTGGTCTTCTGGTCGTGCACGAACCGCTCGAACTGCCGCCAGGTCTCGAACTGGAACGGCAGGCCCGCGGTGGGCAGCTGCTGGAACATCATCGCCCGGTTGCTCGCGTAGCCGGTGTCTTCACCGGCCCAGAACGGCGAGGAGGCCGACAGCGCCAGCAGGTGCGGGTAGTGGTTGAGCAGCGAGGAGATGATCGGCATGACCTTGTGCGCCGAGGAGACCCCGACGTGCACATGCACGCCCCAGATGAGCATCTGCCGTCCCCACCACTGGGTGCGCTTGATCAGTTCGGCGTAACGCGGTGCGTCGGTGAGCTTTTGGGCCGACCACTCGGCGAACGGGTGGGTCCCAGCGCAGAACAGCTCCATTCCGCGCTCGCGGACCACCTCGCTGGTGGAACGCAGCGTGGTGCGCAGGTCGTCCATCGCCTCGCCCACGGTGTCACAGATTCCGGTGACGACCTCGACGGTGTTGCGCAGCAATTCCTTGTGCACGTGCGGGGTTTCGCCGATGTCGGCGATCACGGCCGCGGCCTCGTTGCTCAGATCGCGGGTCTTGGCGTCGACAAGGGCGAACTCCCATTCCACACCGAGGGTGGGCTGCGGGGAGCCGGCGAAGTCGATTCGGGCCGCAGCGGGCCGGCCGGACCGCGGCTCAGCCGGCGCTGAGGACACCGCAGGCCACCCGCTTGCCGCCGTCGCCGGTGGCAAGCGTCGTCTCGTCCGGCGGGGGCGCACCGTTGACCTGTTGGTAGCGATCGGCCGGGATGTTGGCCAGGTTGTCCGAATTCGCGTGGATGATGATCGCGGTGCCGTCACCGCTGGTCAGATCCGCCTTGTTGAAGGCGTTGGTGGTGGTGACCAGTGTCGCGGTCCCGTCACCGCGGACCTGCAGCGGCGCCAGGTCTCCGGCGTGGTTCGGGTGACCACCCTGACCGCCGCCGTTGTAATGGCCACCGGCGGAGAGGAAGTCGCCGGGCGCGCCGCCGTTGGGCGGCACGGAGTTCGCCTCACATTTCCCGATGTCGTGGATGTGCATGCCGTGGAAACCGGGAGTCAGCTTCCCCGGCGTGGTGGTCTGCACGGTGACGACGGCGTAGGCGTCGTTGTCGCGGAACTCGATGGTGGCCGCTGCCACCTGGGTGCCGTCGGGGAGGTTGATCGTCGCGTTGAAGGTGTCACCGGGGGCCGCGGGGCCGGGCTCCACGGGCGGGGTCGCACCGACGTGCGGGGTGCCGCCGTGGCCCTCGCCCGGCGACTCCGGCGCCGGAGATCCGGTCCAGATCGGCGGTGGGGTGCCCGGCGTGGTGGCCACGGGTTCGTTGGGCGCGCACGCGCTCAGGACGGCGACCGGAACGACGAACAACAGGACTGCGGATCGTGCGGAGCGGAAAGGGAGTCGGACTGGCGGCACCATGGCGCTGAGCCTATCTTGATCGTCGCACTCCTCAACGCGACTCAGTCGCTTGATCGTCGTGCTCCTATCCCGTCACCAACACAATCACGCCCGGTGGCTGATCGGCGATGTCGGGAATTCTCGGCGCCACGGGCGCCTCGAGCACTTTGCCCACCGCGTCGGCGGCGGCCTGCTCACCATCGGCGGCGCCGAAGTACACCGTCGTCGCCGGGACGTCGGCGGCGGTGATGGTCGATGACTCGGTGACGTTCCATCCGGCCTCGCGCAGCCGGTCGGAGATCCGGGTGGCGGCGGCGTCGTCGGCGGCGACGCTGTAGACACGGACGTCGGCCTTGGGCACCGGGGGCTTGGTCGTGGTGGTGGTGGTCACCGTCAGCGCTGAGGTGTCCTCGGAGCCGTCGCCACCGGAGCTCATCGCCTGGAAACCGACCAGCAGGAAGATCACCCCGAGGAACAGCAGCACCATCACCATGGCGCGCAGGGGCAGACCGGAGGAGTCGGGCACGCGCTCGTTCATTGGGGTAACTGTAACCAGGACCGGGCCGGGATCGGCCTCGCGGTCACCGATCAGGGGACCTCGAAGCCCAGCCGGCGGGCCGCCCGGGCCTTCTGCCGGCTGGCCCGCAGCCGACGCAGCCTCTTGACGAGCATCGGGTCGGCGGCCAGCGCCTCGGGCCGGTCGACCAGTGCGTTGAGAACCTGGTAGTAGCGGGTGGCCGACATCGAGAAGAGCTCCTTGATGGCGTCTTCCTTGGCGCCGGCGTACTTCCACCACTGCCGTTCGAACGCCAGGATGTCGTACTCACGGCGGCTCAGCCCGTCAGGGAGTTCGGCGTCGTCAATCGCCCGTTCGGCACGTGCCGTAGCGCCGTCCATTCGATCGTGGGCCCTTTCAACGATGGCTAATCACATCCCTGTCGTTCGAGCGTCATTCAATCACGGCCGCGCTGTTTGGGACTGCAGCAGACCCCGCGCGTCGGCTCACTTTAAGCTTGCCCTTCATGGCGGTCCGACCCATCGTGATCCTCGGCGATCCCGTTCTACATAACCCGACCACCCCGGTGGAGGTCGGTCCCGACGGCTCCCTTCCGCCCGATCTGGGCGAGCTCATCACCGACATGTACCAGACGATGGACGCCGCCAACGGTGTGGGCCTGGCGGCCAACCAGATTGGCGTGGGGCTGCGGGTGTTCGTCTACGACTGCGCCGACGAGAAGGGCCGGACCAGCCGCCGGCGCGGGGTGGTGATCAACCCGGTGCTGCAGACCTCCGAGATCCCCGAAACCATGCCCGACCCGGAACTCGACGACGAGGGATGCCTGTCGGTTCCCGGTGAGTCCTTCCCGTGCGGACGCGCCGAGTGGGCCCGGGTGACCGGACTGGACGCCGAGGGCAAGCCGGTGGAATTGGAGGGCACCGGCCTGTTCGCCCGGATGCTGCAGCATGAGACCGGCCACCTCGACGGCTACCTCTACGTGGACAAGCTCCTCGGCCGGCACGCCCGCGCCGCCAAGAAGACGGTGAAGAAGAACGGCTGGGGCGTCCCCGGCCTGTCGTGGATGCCCGGCGACGTACCCGACCCTTTCGGGCACTGAACCGGAGTTGAGTCGCTTGAGAGTCGCCACCTGGAACGTCAATTCCGTTCGTGCACGGGCGGATCGGGTCGTGGACTGGATGCAGCGCGCCGAGGTCGACGTGCTGGCGATGCAGGAGACCAAGTGCTCCGACGACCAGTTCCCGGCGATGACGTTCCTGGCTGCGGGCTACGAGGTGATGCACTGCGGCCATGACCAGTGGAATGGGGTGGCCATCGCCTCCCGGGTGGGGTTCGAGGACGTCACCATCGGTTTCGACGGCCAGCCGGCCTGGGGCGGAAAGGACGAGGCCCGGGCGATCGGCGCCACCTGCGGCGGCGTGCGGGTGTGGAGCCTGTACGTACCCAACGGCCGGACCGTGGCCGATCCGCACTACCGCTACAAGCTGGAATGGCTTGGCGCACTGCGCAATACCGCCGAAAGATGGCTCGCCGACAATCCGTCGGCGCAGATCGCGCTGACGGGCGACTGGAACATCGCCCCGCGCGACGAGGACGTCTGGGACATGTCGGTGTTCGCCAACAGCACCCACGTCACCGAGCCGGAGCGTTCGGCGTTCGCGGCGATCGAGTCGTCCTATGCCGACGTCGTCCGGCCGTTCACCCCGGGTGAGTTCACCTACTGGGACTACACCCAGCTGCGCTTCCCGCGCCGCGAAGGCATGCGGATCGATTTCATACTCGCCTCACCGGCACTGGCGGAGAAGGTGATTCACGCAGAGATCGCCCGGGACGAGCGCAAGACCGGTAAGAACCGCATCGGTTCGCCGAGTGACCACGCCCCGGTCGTCATCGAGGTTCGCTAGGGATTTGCTCCGATGCGGTCGGCCAACTGCATCCCCGGAGAGCCAGGCGGATTCGACCCTCGGCCCGATCAGCCAGTCGCCGCACAGGCCCAGCCGCCGATCACCAGCGCATCCACGTCGTGGAACTCGCCGGCGTCCGGGCCCTTGCCGTTCAGCCGCCAGCCGTCGTCACGGCGTTGCACTGCGGTGACACGTGTCGCCCAGTGCACGACATGGCGGGACGCCAGATCCCGCACCGGAGCGTTCATCCCGGGCACGCCGACGTAGGCGTCGCTGCCCGCCGCCGGCCAGGGCGCGGCGATACCGGCCGCGATCCAGGCGTTCACCTGGGCTTGAAAAGCGTTGTCCCGCAGCGTGAAGTACTGCGCGCCGTGATCGAAATGCGCCAGGCCCTCGGATGTCTCCATCCGCCGGGTGGACATGCGGCCGCCCGGCCCGCGGCCCTTGTCGAACAGCACCACCTCGTGCCCTCTGCCGGCCAAGCCATCTGCGCACGCGAGGCCCGCGATACCGGCGCCGACGATTCCGATGCGCATCGGTTCAGCTCCGGGTCGGTTCGCTGATCCCGATTCCCGGGTCGCTGCGCTCCTGCCCGCCGATCCCGATTCCCGGGTCGCTGACCTTCACCAGCATCTTGCCGATGTTGGCTCCGGTGAACAGCCCGTTGAGGGCGTCGACGCAGGATTCCAGGCCCTCGAAAACGGTCTCGCGGTGCACCAGTTTTCCCTCGGCGCCCCAGCGCCGGAGGTCGGCGAACGCCTCGTCGAAACGGTCCCACATCTCAAGTGCGTTGAATCCCTGCATGGTTGCGGTCTTGGCGAGCAGGTTGACGTAGTTGGACGGACCGGGATGCTCGCCGGTGAGATAGCTGGAGATCACCCCGCACAGCACCACCCGCGCCTTCGGGGCCAGTCGGCCGAGCACCGCGTTGAGGATCTCGCCGCCGACGTTGTCGTAGTAGACGTTGACGCCCTTGGGGCACAGCCGCTTGAGGGCGGCCGGCACGTCGTCGTTCTTGTAGTCGACACAAGCATCAAAACCGAAGTCCTGCACCACCGCCCGGCACTTCTCCGGACCGCCGGCGATGCCGACCACCCGTGCCCCGGCAATCTTGGCGACCTGACCGGCGATGGATCCGGTGGCCCCGGCGGCGGCGGATACCACCACCGTCTCCCCCGGCTTGGGCCGGCCGACCTCTTTCATCCCGAAGTAAGCGGTGGCGCCGCCCGAGCCGTAGACGCTCATGATGGCCCGCTGATCGCTCTCCCCCGGGATCGGCGTGCTGAAGATGTCGTCGCGGATGATCGCGTACTCCTGGAAGCCGGTGAGCGTGGTGACGATGTCGCCGACCTGGTATGCGTCGCAACGGGTTTCGACCACCTCACCGACACCGGCGGCCCGGATCACCTCGCCGATGCCGACCGGCGGCAGGTAGCCGGGCCGGTCGTCGAGCCAGGTGCGCACCGCGGCGTCCAAGCCGACATACGTGGTGCGCAGCAACGCCTCACCCTCGGCCGGAGCCGGAGCAGGGGTGGTGATCAATTCCGTGTCACCGGGAGCGACGAGGCCGACCGGACGCCGCCGCAGCACGATCTGACGGTTGGTCGAGTGCACAGAATGAACGGTACCGAGTGGGATGGGTCGCTAGAATCGGATTCCGCCCACCGGAGGAGGGAGCTTCATGTTCGCGCCGTGGAGACGCGGATGGGCGATGGCAAAAGCCAGTTGGGCCGTCCTGAAGGATCAGCCGACGCTGGCGGTGTTTCCGGTCATCTCCGCCGTCGCCGCAGTCCTCCTGAGTCTGCTCCTGCTGATTCCCGCTGTACTGGGCTTCGTGACGGCGGCCGGACTCGGCGCCTCCGACAAGGGCCTGGAAGCGGTGGGCTTCGTGGCGCTCTTCGCCTGGTACTTCGTGTGCACCTTCGCGGTGATCTTCTGCAACGCCGCACTCATCTCCTGCGCGCTGGAGAAGTTCGCCGGGCAGCCGACCTCCGTGCGGTCCGGGTTCGCCGCGGCGTGGCGGCGACTGCCGCAGATTCTCGGCTGGAGTCTGCTCGCCTCGACCGTCGGTGTGCTGCTTCAACTGCTGCAGTCGGTGCTGCGTGAGAAGGCCGGTGCGCTCGGGGACGTGGTGACCGGGCTGGGCCAGGGAGTATGGGGCGTGGCCACCTATTTCGCGGTCCCGGTGGTGGTGACCGAGGGGCTCGGGCCGATCGCCGCGGTCAAGCGGTCCTCAGCGCTGTTGCGTAAGACCTGGGGCGAATCGCTCACCGGCGCAGCCGGACTCAATCTGATCCTGTTTCTGTTCCTGCTGCCGATCTTCGCCATCGGAGGGCTGTTGTGGGCCAGCGGTGCGTCGGGGGCCGTCGTGCCACTGGTGACGTTGTGCGCGGTGTACGCCGTGGTGCTCACCGTGATCTTCACCGCGCTGGGCTCGATTTTCCGCGCAGGCGTCTACCGCTACGCCACCACCGGGGATGCGCCGGGCCACATGGACACCGATCTTCTGCAGTCCGCCTTCCGGTCGCGCTGACGTCCCGCGGGCGGGCTAGGAACCCGAGTAGCGACCCGGGTTGAACAACGAGGCCACTGCGCCGATGACCATCATCGTCGCGGCGGCGCCGAACACCACGACCAGGCCGGCGTGGAACGGGCCGGTGATCAACTGCGGGAAGAACGTCGTTCCGGTCAGAACCTCGGCATTGACGCCAGCCTGCTGCAGACCGCCGACCGGAGCCAGCAGTTCGGCCATCGGGTTGTAGCCCAGGAACGCCGCGAACAGGCTGCCCACCGGCGGCGTGGTGGCCACCTGGTCGGCCATGGCCGCGGGGACGCCCTGCTGCTGCAGACCCTGGCTCATTGCCGACGGCAGCGTGTTGGCCAGGCCGATGACCATGAGCGAGAAGAAGATTCCGATGGACAGCGACGACCCGGCGTTGAAGAAGGTGGCCCGCACACCGGACGCCGCGCCGCGCTGCGCGGCCGGCACGCTGGACATGATGGCTGCGGTGTTGGGTGCGGTGAAGATGCCGCCGCCGAGGCCGTTGAGGAAGACCAGCGCCGCAAACACCCAGTAGTTGAAGTCGACCGGGATCATCACCAAAGCCACAAAGGACAGGGCCATCAGGACCATGCCGCCGACCGTGAACGGACGAGCGCCGTAGCGGTCGGCCAGCGATCCGGCGAGCGGGCCGGCCACCAGGAAACCGACCGTCATGGGCAGCATGTAGATGCCCGCCCACAGCGGGGTGGACTCGAAGCTGTAGCCGTGCAGCGGCAGCCAGATCCCCTGCAGCCAGATGATGAGCATGAACTGCAGACCGCCACGACCGACCGAGGACATCAGTCCGGCGAGGTTGCCCATGCCGAAGGCGGTGGACCGGAACAGCCGCACGTCGACCATCGGCTGGTCCACTCGTCGTTCGATCATGACGAAGGCGACCAGCAGCGCCAAGCCCCCCGCGATGGCGCCGGCGACGAGCGGGTTGGTCCACCCGGTGCTGCGCCCGCCGTAGGGCTGGATGCCGTAGGTGATGCCGATCAGCAGCACGGTCAGGCCGACCCCGAACGTGACGGTGCCGGCCCAGTCCATCCGCCCCGGGGTGCGCACGCCGAGTTCCCTCAGCGACCGGATGCTCCACAGCGTGCCGACGATGCCGAGGGGAACGCCGACCCAGAAGATGGCCTGCCAGTGGACTTCGGAGAGCACCCCGCCGATCAGCAGACCGAGGAACGACCCGGCGACCGCGGAGACCATGTTCACGCCGAGTGCCATGCCACGCTGGTTGGCCGGGAAGGCGTCGGTGAGGATCGCCGAGGACGACGCCATCAGCATCGCACCGCCGACGCCCTGCACCACCCGCCAGGCGATCAGCCAGACCGCGCCGGAGTCGAGGGAGAACGGGTCGAACGACAGGGCGACCGCGGCCACCGTGAAGACCACGAACCCGATGTTGTACATCCGCACCCGCCCGTACATATCGCCGAGCCGGCCGAAGGGGACCACCAGCACGGCGGTGACCACCAGGTAGCCCATCAGCATCCACAGCAGGTAGCCGACGTTGGCCGGCTGCAGCGGGTTGAGGCCGATGCCCCGGAAGATCGCGGGCAGTGAGATCAGCACGATGGACGCGTTCACGGTGGCCAGCAGGGTGCCCAGCGTGGTGTTGGACAGGACGATCCACTTGTAGTGCGGGTGGTCGCTGTCCATCGGCGTGCGGGAGTCGGGGCGTTCCAGCGTCTGTGTCATCTCAGTCTCATCGTCGCGGTTTACCCCAAAAGCATATACAACCTATGTAATCCGCACTACCCCTGATCGGCACTGATAGCGTGAGGCCGACCACACCGCGGGAGCGCAGAGGCGCTGAGATGAGCGCCTGCGCGAAGAACAGACAATCCAGAGGACGGGCAAGCCCGTCGACCGTATGAACCTGACCGGGTCATGCCGGCGTAGGGAGTGAGCCGTGAGCGAATTTCTGCCGTTGACACCACCGCGCGAGACCCCGGTGCGGGTGCTGACAATCGCCGGATCGGATTCCGGCGGCGGCGCCGGACTGCAGGCCGACATGCGCACCTTCGCCCTGCTCGGCGTGCATTCGCTGGTGGCCGTCACGGCGGTCACCATCCAGAACTCGCTGGGCGTCAAGGGCTTTCACGAGATCCCGTGTGACATCATCGCCGGGCAGATCGAGGCGGTGGCCACCGACATCGGCGTGCAGGCCGCCAAGACCGGGATGCTGGCGTCCTCGGAAATCATCGAGACCGTCGCCGATTGCTGGCGCGGGCTGGGCCTGTTCGGGACCACGCCCTTCGTCGTCGACCCGGTCTGCGCGTCCATGCACGGCGATCCCCTGCTGCATCCCGATGCCCTGGACACGCTGCGGACCGTGCTGTTCCCGCTCGCCAGCCTGATCACCCCGAACCTCGACGAGGTGCGACTGCTGGTCGGCGTCGACGTCGTCGACCCCACGTCCCAGCGCGAGGCCGCCAGGGCGCTGCACGACCTGGGTCCGCAGTGGGTTCTGGTCAAGGGCGGCCACCTGCGCGGGGCGCCGGACAGCCCGGACCTGCTCTACGACGGAACAGAGTTCCACACCTTCGACGCCAAGCGGGTGAACACCGGCCACGACCACGGCGCCGGGGACACCCTGGCGGCGGCGACGGCGTGCGCCCTTGCGCACGGGTACGCGATGCCGGAAGCGGTGGCCTTCGGCAAGGCCTGGGTGACCGAATGCCTCAGGGCCGCTTACCCTCTCGGCGCGGGGCACGGGCCGGTGTCGGCGCTGTTCCGGCTGCAGGCATGATGCTGGAGGCCGTTCTCGACGACATCGCCGGGGTCGCCCACGAACCCGACGGCGCGCCCACCGGTGTCGTGCTGCTGACCCACGGCGCCGGCGGCAGCCGGGAAGCACCGATGCTGATCGCGCTGTGTGACGAGTGGGCCGGGCGGGGGTGGCTGGCGATCCGCTACAACCTGCCCTACCGCCGCCGCCGGCCCAAGGGCCCGCCGTCGGGATCCGCGGCCGCCGACCAGGCCGGGATCGCCGAGGCGCTGACGGCCGTCCGCGGCTTGGGCGCCGGCCCGCTGATCGCCGGCGGGCACTCCTACGGCGGCCGGCTCACCTCGATGCAGGTGGCCGGGCAGCCCGGCATCGCCGACGAACTGACGCTGTTCTCCTATCCGCTGCACCCACCCGGGAAACCCGACCGCCTGCGCACCGAGCACTTCGGCTCGATCACCGTGCCGACCGTGTTCACCCAGGGCAGTTCCGACCCGTTCGGCACCCTGGACGAACTGCGCGCCGCGGTCGCACTCATTCCCGCTCCGACCACGATCGTCGAGGTCAGCGGCGTCGGGCATGACCTCGGCGCCCGCAAAGGGACCAAAGTCCTCGAAGTCGCTCCACTGGCCGTCGACGCCGCGCTGAGCTTCGGTCTGACGCCCTGATTCCGGTACCGTCGGTTCCATGTCCGAGCAGAACTACGACGTCATCATCGTCGGAGCCGGCTTCGGGGGCATCGGCGCCGCGATTCAGCTGAAGCGCCTGGGCTTTGAGAACTTCGTGCTCCTCGACCGGCTCGACGACCTGGGCGGCACCTGGCACGTCAACCACTACCCCGGCCTCGCCTGCGACGTGCCGACCACCACCTACTCGTACTTCTTCGAGCCGAACCCCAACTGGTCGCGGCTGTACTCCACCGGCGCCGAGATCAAGCAGTACGCCGACGACGTCGCCGACAAGTACGACGTGCGCCGCCACATCCGGTTCAACACCACCGTGGAGGGCGCCCGCTGGGACGAGGAAGCCGGCCTATGGCGCGTGGCGCTGGGCGACGGCCAGACCCTGAGCTCCCGGTTCCTGATCACCGCCACCGGGTTCCTGTCCCAGCCGCACACCCCCGAGATCCCCGGCATCCACGAGTTCGAGGGCAGGATCATCCACACCACCGCGTGGGACGACGGCTTCAACCCGGCGGGCCACAAGATCGGGCTGATCGGGACCGGCGCCACCGCGGTGCAGCTCATCCCTCAGCTCGCCAAGAACGCCGGCGAGCTCACCGTCTATCAGCGCACCGCGATCCACGTCGTTCCCAAGCTCGACTTCACCTATCCGCAATGGGCCAAGCGCCTTTTCGCGCGCGTCCCACTGGCGCAGCGCGCGGTCCGCGCGGTCACCGACGCGATCTATGAGTTCTTCAACTACGTCGTGCTCCACCAGGGCCAGTTCCTGTACCGCCGCCTCGACATCAGCGGGGCCGACGTGGCCAAGATGTACCGGTTCGCCGTGGTGCGCGATCCGGAGCTGCGCCGCAAGCTCACCCCTCCGTACGACCTCGGCTGCAAGCGGCCGACGTTCTCCAACAGCTACTACCGCACCTTCACCAAGCCGAACGTGCACCTGCAGACCAGCGGCATCGACCACATCGAGCCGCACGCCATCGTCGCCAACGACGGCACCCGAACCGAGATCGACACCCTGGTGCTGGCGACCGGGTTCGACCTGTGGGAGGCCAACATCCCGGCGATCGAGGTGGTCGGCCGGGAGGGCCGCAATCTCGGAAAGTGGTGGCGGGAGAACAGGTTCCAGGCCTACCAGGGTGTCTCGGTGCCGTACTTCCCGAACTACCTCAGCCTGGCCAGTCCCTACGCCTTCATCGGCTTGAACTTCTTCAACACGATGGAGTACCAGATGCGGATCATGGACCGGTTGCTCGGCGAGGTGCAACGGCGTGGCGCGCAGACCTTCGAGGTCACCGAGGAGGCCAACTCCCGCTTCCTCGACTCGATGATCGAGAAGGTCGGCGACTCGGTGTTCGCCGTCGGCCATTGCGCCGACGCACGGTCGTACTACTTCAACCCGCACGGCGAGGCGACGCTGCTGCGGCCGATGACGGCCAGAGCCTCGATCCGAATGGCGTCCGACTTCCCCTTGAGCGACTACACCTTCGCCTAGCCACCTGTCCGACTAGTCTTTGCCGTCTGGAGCATCGTCGAAAGGACCTCGAGAATGTCGGCAAAGATCCCCGCAACGGGTGCGGCACTGGCCGCGATGGGGCTGTCCCACTTCGCCAAACCGCAAGTCTTCGAGAAGATCACCGCACCGGCATTCCCGAAGAACACCCGTCGGCACGTCTACGTCAACGGCACCATCGAGACGGCGCTGGGCGTTGGGATGGTGGTTCCGCAGACGCGGAAGTTCGCGCTCGCCGGCATCGTCGCCTACGTGGGCTACCTGATCTTCGGCGCGGTCCGTAGCCGGCGCTGAGTGTGAGCGCGGCCGGTCACTCACCGCTGCGACGCCGCCTCGGCACCGGCGACGCGGTGGTGATCGGGCTCGGCTCGATGATCGGCGCCGGGGTGTTCGTGGTGTTCGCGCCGGCCGCCGCCGCAGCCGGTTCGGGCCTGCTGATCGGATTGGCCGTCGCGGCTGTCGTCGCCTACTGCAACGCGACGTCGTCGGCGCGGTTGGCCGCGATGTATCCGATGTCCGGCGGCACCTACGTGTACGGCCGCGAACGCCTGGGGGAGTTCTGGGGCTACCTGGCGGGCTGGAGCTTCGTGGTCGGCAAGACCGCATCGTGTGCGGCCATGGCCCTTACCGTCGGGCTGTATCTCCAGCCGGCTCATGCCCACGCGATCGCGGTTACCGCGGTGGTGTTTCTGACGGCGGTGAACTACCGGGGCATCCAGAAGTCGGCGCTGCTGACCCGTGTGATCGTGGCGGCGGTGCTGGCCGTGCTGGCCGGCGTGGTCGCGGTGGTGGGGTTCAGCGGCCGGGCCGACCCGGCGCTCATCACCGTCAGCGGGGGAAGTGTCGGCGGGGTGCTGCAGGCCGCGGGTTTGTTGTTCTTCGCCTTCGCCGGCTACGCCCGCATCGCCACCCTCGGGGAGGAGGTTCGTGATCCGGCCCGCACGATTCCTCGGGCGATCCGGTGGTCGTTGGGCATCGCGCTGGCGGTGTACGTCGCCGTCGCGGTCACGGTGATGTCCGTGCTGGGATCGGATCTGTCGCGCTCCTCCGCACCACTGGCCGACGCGGTACGAGCCGCCGGGGTCACGTGGTTCGAACCGGTCGTGCGAATCGGTGCGGCGGTGGCGGCGCTGGGCTCACTGCTGTCGCTGATTCTGGGTGTCTCGCGCACGGGCCTGGCGATGGCCCGCGACGGACACCTGCCGGCGGCGCTGTCCGCCGTGCACCCCCGGTTCGGCGTGCCGCACCGCGCCGAGGTGGCCGTCGGCGCGGTGGTGGCGGCGGTGTCCGCGGTCGCCGATGTCCGCGCGGCGATCGGCTTTTCGTCGTTCGCGGTCCTGCTTTACTACGCGATCGCAAATGCCTCGGCGTGGACGCTGAGCACCTCACCGGTGCGCCGCTTCACCCCCGCGGTGGGCCTGGCGGGGTGCCTGTTGCTGGTGGTCACCCTGCCGCACGGCGCCGCGATCGCGGGGCTTGCCGTCGTGCTGCTCGGCGCGGCGGTCTTCGCCGTTCAGCGGTTGCGGTAGGCCTCCACCGCGGTCGGCAGTGTCGGGTAGATGTTCTCCGAGCCGATCTCGTCGAGTAGGCCGCCCTTGTCGAGTTCGTTCAACGTTTCACTCTTCACCCTCGCCATCCCGAAGTGGATGCCGCGTGCCGCCAGGTCCTGACGCAGAGTCGCGAGCGCATCGATCGCGGTGAGGTCCATCTCGGAATTCGATTCGGCGTTGAGGATGAACCACTCGACCGGGTCGGGGTTCTCATCGACGGACTTCACTGCGCGCGCAACGAAGTTCTCGGCGTTGGCGAAGAACAACGGAGCGTCGTAGCGATAGATCAACAGACCCGGCTCCGGCCGGGCTTCCGGGTAATCATCGATGTCGTGCATGCCGGGCATCCCCGGCACGAAGCCCAGCACGGCGTCGTGCGGCCGGGCGACCCGGCGCAACACGTTGAGGATCGAAAGGCCGACGGCGGCGATCACGCCGTACAGCACGCCGAGCAGCAGCACCGCGATGAAGGTGGCGACCCCCAGGACGAACTCGCTGCTCAGACCGGCGCTGCGACGGAACCGGTAGAGCCGCTTGAACTCAGGGATGTCGATGAGCCGAAGGCCGGCGTAGACGACGAGCGCGCCCAGGGCCGCCTTCGGGAACTTGGCCAGCAGGCCGTGCGCGGTGACCAGGATGAGCACCACTCCGACCAGCGCCACCAAGGCGTACAGCTGGGTCCGCGCCCCGATCAGGAAGCCCAACGCGGTGCGGCTGGCACTGGAACTGACCGGGAAGCCCTGGGTCATGGCGGCACCGATGTTGTAGACGCCCATCGCGCGCAGTTCGGCGTTGCCGTCGATCTTGCTGCCGTCCTTGCTGGCGAAGGAGCGGGCAGTCGCGATGGTGTCGGCGAAGCCGACGATGGTGATGCCGACGGCCACCGCCGCCAGATTGTTGAGATCGTCGGCGTGCATTTTGATGTGCGCGAGGCTGAACGGTGGCAGGCCGCCCGGGACTTCGCCGATCGTCTTGATGCCGTACTTCTCCAGGCCGAACATCGACACTGCCGCGGTGGCCAGGAGCACCGCGAACAACGGGCCGGGCAGCTTGGGGATCACCTTCGCGAAAACCAGCAGCACCGCCAGTACCACCATGGAGAACATCAGCGTCGGGTTGTGGATCTGATCGCGCACCGACCAGAGCGACTTCACCTCGGCGATCACCTCATCGCCCTCGACCGGGGCGCCGGTGAACTTGCCCAACTGGCTGGCGATCATGATCACGGCCAGGCCGGCCATATAGCCCGCGAGGATCGGTTTGGACAGCAGGTCGGCCAGGAAGCCCAGCCTGATCACACCGGCGAACAGGCACAGAACGCCCACCATGATCGCCAGGATTGCGCACATCGACAGGTAGACGACCATGTCACCACCGGCCAACGGGGCGATGGCCGTGCCGGTCATCAGCGCCACCGTCGATTCCGGCCCGGCGGACATCAGCCGCGACGTGCCGAAGATGGCGTAGAGAACCAGTGGCGGGAGCGCGCACCACAGGCCGTTGACCACGGGAACGCCCACCAGAGTTGCGTAGGCCATCACCTGAGGAACCAGATATGCCGCCACGGTCAGGCCGCCCATGATGTCGCCGCGGAGGTAGGAGCGCTTGTAGTTGCGGAACTGGGCCAAGCCCGGCGCCATCGCGTCGAGGGTGAACTGCTTGGCAACCGTGTGGGCCACCGCATCGGCGGTGATTTGCTTCACGGCACCCCCTTCCCTTACCGGTCGCCGATCACATGCCGGGTGCGGTCCTCGCGGGCCGGAATCCCGTTGCGGCCGCTGAGATCCTGCGCGTACACGCCGACGGCCCACGCGACTCCCCCGCCGTTGATACCCAGCGCGGTGCGGTCGATGTGGTCGAGGGTGTCGGTGTCCTTGTGGTAGTTCGGGTCGAACGATGCGTTCGGTGTACCACCCCAGAGGCCCGCCTGCTGCGGCGACTTCTCCTCCTCGGCGCCGGAGAACAGTCCACCCGAGGGGATCCCGGCCATGGTGAAGCCGTCGTAGTCCGACCGGCCGTCGAAGCCGGTGTCCTCGGCGGCCTTGCCGACGGACTTCAGGTAGTCGACGAAGGTCCGCTCGATCCCGCCGGATCCCTCCGGCACCCGCGGCGGTGCGGTGTCGCTCGGCAGCTCCGTCGACTGGTTGCCGTCGTAGGTGAAGTAGCCGGGGTTCGGCGAGCCGAGCATGTCGAAATTGAGATACAGCGCAATGTCTTTGAGCTGGTCGGCGTTGAGCGACTCGACGTACTTCTTCGACCCGACGATGCCGACTTCCTCGGCCCCCCAGAAGCCGAACCGGACGGCGTTGTTGACCGCCGGCTCGCTGCCCAGCTGGACTGCGGTCTCCAGCACGGCGGCCACCCCCGAGCCGTTGTCGTTGATACCGGGCCCTTCCGGGACGCTGTCGAGGTGGCCACCGACCATGACCACGTTCTGGCCTGATCCGGTCTTGGTCTGGGCGATGACATTTCGGGCCGAGATGGTCTTGGTCGACGCGTCGACGCTGAGGGTGGCGGGTCCGGGCGCGCCACGCAGGCGCGCCCCGTCGGCCTTGGAGATGCTGACGACGGGGATCGTGACGTCGTTGTCCTGACCCAACGTCCCTCCCATCTTCTCCTCGTCGACATTGTCGGCGATGATCAGAGCCGCCGCACCGAGTTTCGCCGCGATTGCCTCCTTCTCGGAGAAATGACAGCTGCCGCGGTCGACCAGCAGGACCGCGCCCTTCACCGGCAGTCCGTCATAGTCGGCGGGCGCGCAGCCCGGCGTCTCGTCCCTGGGTGCCACCACCAGCGGTCCGCTCACGCCGCCCGGTGGAGTCCCGCCGCTGAACTGCAGCACATTGGCCTTGACACCGGCGCCGCCCACGGTCAGGACCGGGTCCTTCTGCGACTCGAACACCTTGGTCTGGAACTGCGGGGTCTGCACCTCGAAACCCTTGCCGCGCAGGGCATTCACCACATAATCGACGCTGGCCTCGTAACCGGGCGTGCCGACCGCGCGGGTTCCGCCGTGGGCATCGGCGATCTCCTGCAGTTTGGCGAGATGGCCCATCATCGCGTCGGCGGTCACCTGGTGGGTCAGTTGCGTGGCGAAGTCCCGGGCGGCCTTGCCCTCGGACACCGGCAGCGATGTCTCGACGGGCTTGCTGCACGCCGCTGCGGTGACGGCGAGGACCGCCGCCCAGGCCGTGATGGATCGTCGGGTCATGCGAGCCACGTTAGACGCTCACCGTGAGCCGGGGCTCAGGTCCGGCTGGGACTCGACGCCTGCGCCCAGAAGCGCTTCGGGATCCGGCCGGCGTGGCGGGCAAGGTGGCCCGCGGTCACGGCCGCGGCCATCGCGGCCGCCATCGCCGGCGGATCGGCAGCCCGGGTGACGGCACTGGCGAGAAGCACTGCGTCACAACCTAATTCCATCGCCAATGCGGCGTCACTGGCCGTGCCGATCCCCGCGTCCAGGATCACCGGAACACCGGCGGCGGCGACGATCATCTCGATGTTGTGCGGATTGGAGATGCCCAGCCCGGTCCCGATCGGCGATCCCAGTGGCATCACCGCCGCGCATCCGGTGTCCTCCAGCCTCCTGGCCAGCACCGGATCGTCGTTGGTGTAGGGCAGCACCACGAACCCGTCGTCGACCAGCTGCTCGGCGGCGCGGATCAGTTCCAGGGGGTCGGGAAGCAGGGTCCGCTCGTCGGCGATCACCTCGAGCTTGACCCAGTCGGTCTCCAGCGCTTCCCGCGCCAGCCGGGCGGTGAGCACCGCCTCGGCGGCGCTGCGACAGCCGGCGGTGTTGGGCAGCGGGGTGATGTGCAGCCGCGAGAGCAGGTCCAGCACGCCGGTGCCCCCTTCGGCGTCGACCCGGCGCATGGCCACCGTCGTCAGTTCGGTGCCGGAGGCCACCAGCGCCTCCTCCAGGACCGTCAGGTTGGGCGCCCCGCCGGTGCCCAGCACCAGCCGGGACCCGAAGGGCCGCCCCGCGATGGTCAGCTCGCCCGAGCCGTTCGGCTCAGCCACCCTGCACCGCCGTGACGACCTCGACGCGGGCATCGGCGGGAACCGCGGTACCCCATTCCGAACGCGGCAGCACCGCCCAGTTCACCGCCACCGCGACGCCCTTGTCGGGGAAGCCGAGCGCTTCCAGCAGTGCCGCGACGGTGGTGTCGTCGTCGACGTTCACCTCGTTGTCATTGACGGTGACTTTCACGCTTGGACCTTCGCTTCCAGGTGCAGTTCGGCGGCGATGCGTTCGGCGGTCCACGGGGCGAGCAGGAAACCGGACCGCCCGTGCCCGGTGGCGACCAGGGTGCGCTCGTCAAGCCGCCCGACCAGCGGCACGTTGTCCGGTGTCATGGGACGCAGCCCGGCCGCGCACTCGGCGACCTCGTACTCCCCCAGGCTCGGCATCACCGCGCAGGCGTCGTCGAGGAGTTCCCGCACGCCGGTCACCGACGGCGCGGTGTCGCGGCCGTGCTCGTACTGGGTGGCGCCGACCACCACGCCGTCGGCGCGCGGCACCAGGTACACCGGCCGTCCGTGCACCCGGGCCCGGACCACCCGTTGCGGCACCGGCGTGCATCCCGGCCGCCACCGCAGCCGTAGGATCTCGCCCTTGACCGGACGAACCGGGAGCCCCGGCCACAGCGCGGGCGCGTCGATCCCGTTGGCGATCACCACGTCGTCCGCAACGTCGTGGGCTTCATCGAGCGTGCCGACCGGTCCCGCCCACCGGACGCCGAGCCGCTCGCACTCCTCCGCGAGGGCCCGGACCAGTTTCCGGTTGTCGACCGCGATTTCGTCCACGGCCCGGAAACCGTGCCGGATCCCTTGGGCGAGAAGGGGTTCCACATCGCGGGCCGCGGTCGTCACGGCGACCGGATGCCCCTGGGCGGCCAGCCAGTCCGCCACCGTGCGCAACTCGTCGACGTCGGCGCGGTCGACGGCCACCACCAGTGATTCGCGGGCGGTCACCACGTCGGCGGGCAGGCCGTCGGTGAACCCGTCGTGCCACAGTCGCAGCGACTCCAGGCCTATCTGCAGCAGCCGTTCCTCGCCGGGCCAGCCCTCGCTGTGCGGGGCGCACATGCCGCCGCCGACCCAGGAGGCGCCCACGTCGCCCGGATTCCCCGAGTCGCTTCGCTCCTGCCCGCCAGAGGACCGATGCACCCGCACCGCAAGCCCGGCCTGCGCGGCCCGCCTGGCCACCGACAAGCCGATGACCCCGCCGCCGACGACGGCCAGCGACTGCTCCATGCCGGTCGCCCTCGCTTCCTCCGCCGGTATGACCCGGATCAGGTGTGACGGTAAGGGCTGGCCGGTCGCGCCCACTCTCAGTCCCCGTTCCCGGGACTCCCGTGCCGAACGTCCACGCTAGTCGCTAGCGTCGCGGTGTGCACGAACCCCGCAAACGTCTTCAAAGCAGCCGCCTGTACCTGTGCGCCGACGCCCGCCGCGACCGCGGGGATCTCGCCGAGTTCGCCGACGCCGTGCTGGCCGGAGGCGTCGACATCATCCAGCTGCGCGACAAGGGGTCGGCGGGCGAGAAGAAGTTCGGTCCGCTGGAGGCCGGCGGCGAGCTGGCGGCGCTGGAGATCCTGGCCGACGCCGCCCGCCGGCACGGCGCCCTGGTGGCGGTCAACGACCGCGCCGACATCGCCCGCGCCGCCGGAGCGGACGTGCTGCACCTCGGCCAGGGCGATCTTCCGCTGGAGGTGGCCCGCGAAATCGTAGGCCCCGCAACGATCATCGGCCGTTCCACACATGAGACCGGCGAGGCGGCCCGCGCTGTGATGGAGGACGTCGACTATTTCTGCGTGGGACCGTGCTGGCCGACGCCCACCAAGCCGGGCCGCCCGGCTCCGGGGCTCGACCTGGTTCGGGCGGTGGCGTCGATGGACACCGACAAGCCGTGGTTCGCCATCGGCGGGATCGACGAACGCCGCCTCGGCGAGGTTCTGGAGGCCGGCGCGCGGCGCATCGTGGTGGTTCGGGCGATCACCGACGCGGCCGACCCGGGTGCGGCGGCGCGCCGGCTCAAAGAGGCACTGGCCTGATCGACCGGCCGGGCCGATCAGCGGGCCGGGCACCACGCGAAGACGCCGTCCACGACCACGGTGTGCGGCAGCTCCGAGCCGCAGTCGTGGTCGGGCACCTGCGAGGTGGTGCGCAGCCTCGCCCAGCTCTTGCCGAAGGCGGGATGCAGCGGAAGGTCGACCACCTGCGCTTCGGGCACCCAGCGCAGTTCGGCGCTCTCCCGGTTCGCGACGGTGGCCAGAAGTTCGACGGCGTCGGCGACGACGGTGGTGTAGGTCCACACCGTTCCGGCCACACCGGCCACCTCGGCGGTGACGACGGTGGTGCGCACGGTGATGTGCTCGGGGCGCAGCCCGGCCTCCTCCTCGGCTTCGCGCACCGCGGCGTGCTCGGCGGCCTCATGGCTGTCCAGAGCCCCGCCGGGCAGACCCCAGGTGCCGCCCTGATGGCTCCACGGCGCCCGGTGTTGCAGCAGAACCGCAGGGGTTCCGTCATGCCAGGGTGCGCGCAGCAGCAGGCCTGCGGCGCCGTGCAGCCCCCAGTGGTGGGTGCCGCGTTCGGACACCACCCAACCGTCGCCGTCACCACGCACGAATTCAGGATAGGCGCGACCTTATGACGGTTCCGTCCGATCCCGCGCCAGTTTGTTGCGCCTGCTCTTAAGCTTTACTCATACGAATTTCAGGTGAAGGGATCGAGGTCCGCACGAGGTGACCGTCGAGTTGGCACATCCGTCGACTGAGCCGTTGGCACAACGGACGCCGACCGAGCCCGCTCATCCTCGGTGGTGGTTCGTCAGCACCACGCCCGGGCGCATTCTGGCCATCGGCGTCATCCTGGCCGCGCTCGGTGTCCTGAGCGCCTTCGCCATCTCGACCACGATCAATGAGCGCCAGCATCAGCTGACCACGGTGCTGCACCACACCGAGCCGCTGGCGTTCGCGGCCGGACAGCTCTACACCACGCTGTCGGTTGCCGATGCGGCCGCGGCTACGGCCTTCATCGCCGGATCCGAGCCGCAACAGGTGCGCCAGCGATACGAACAGGCGATCACCGACGCGGCGGTCGCCGTGACGCGGGCCAGCAGCGACCTGAGCGACCCGCCACTGGTCGAGCTGCTCGGCCGGATCAACGCCCGGCTCGCGGTGTACACCGGGCTCATCGAGACCGCGCGGACCAACAACCGGATGGGCAACCCGGTGGGCTCGTCCTACCTGTCGGAAGCTTCGGCCCTGATGCAGGAGAAGATCCTGCCCGACGCGCAGCAGCTCTACGAGGCGACGTCGGCCCGGGTGGACGCCGAGACGACGGCCTCGGCCAAGATCCCCGCGCCGGTCATCATCGTGGTCGCAGCGACGCTGGGCTTCGGGATCTTCGCCGACCGGTGGCTGGCCCGCCGCACTCGGCGGCGGGTCAACATCGGTCTGGTCATCGGCGGGCTGGCGATCGCGATCATGATCGTCTGGGTGGGCACCGCGCTGGCCATCTCCACCGCCGGCAGCCGCTCGGCGAAGAACACCGCCGCCGACTCCCTGCGCACGGTGACCAACCTCGCCATCACCGCCCAGCAGGCCCGCGCCGACGAGACGCTGTCGCTGATCCGGCGCGGCGACGAGGATCTACGCAAACGCTCCTACTACCAACGCGTCGACCAGATGCGTCAGCAGCTCGGCGACTATCTGGCGCGCAAGGACACCGTCGACAAGAGCGGCCTCGCCCAGGCCGACGAGTTGCTGGACAAGTGGCGACAGGCCGACGAGCGGATCAATGACTACATCGCGGTGGGCAACTACCAGTCCGCCACCGAGGTGGCGCTGGGCACCGGTGAGGGCGATTCGACGGCCGCCTTCGACAAGCTCAATGACGCTCTGGTCCAAGGCATTCAGCAGAGCCGCACGCAGCTGCGCTCGGATATCCTGTCCGCGCGACGGGTGCTGTCCGGGACGACGGTGGGCGGGGCGCTGCTGTCGGTCGGCGCGGCGCTGGCGGTGGCGCTGGGCCTGTGGCCGAGGATGAGTGAGTATCGGTGATGAGCGCTCGCGCGAAGAACAGACACGCACTGATGAGCGCTCGCGCGAAGAACAGACAAGCACTGATGAGCGCTCGCGCGAAAAACGGACAAGCACTGATGAGCGCTCGCGCGAAGAACGGACAGCCGGTGCGGCGTATTCTCATCGCCACCCTCGCCGCGGCCACCCTCGCCGGCTGCGGGCAACCGGTCGATCCCTCGACTCCCCCGGCGCCCACCGTCGCGCCGCCGACACCGGCCGGCATGGAGGACCTGCCGGCGCCCACCGATCAGGCCGCCGCACCGCCCGACACCAGCTGCGACCGCACCGCGAGCCTGCGGCCCTTCGCCACCAAAACCGAGGCGGACGCGGCGGTGGCCAAGATCCGCGAGCGTGGACGGCTGTTGGTGGGCCTCGACGTCGGGAGCAACCTCTTCTCCTTCCGCGACCCGATCACCGGCGAGATCACCGGCTTCGACGTCGACATGGCCGGGGAGGTGGCTCGGGACATCTTCGGCAAGCCAACGGCAGTTGAGTACCGGATCCTGTCGTCGTCGGACCGGATCGCCGCGCTGCAGAAGAACACCGTCGACATCGTGGTCAAGACCATGACGATCACCTGCGAACGCCGCAAGCTGGTCAACTTCTCGACGGCGTATTTCATTGCCAACCAACGGATCCTGGCACCCCGCGAGTCGGATATCGCCGGTCCGGCCGATCTCTCCGGCAAGCGGGTGTGCGTGGCGCGCGGTACCACCTCGCTGCAGCGGGTGCAGGAGATCAAACCGCCACCGGCAATCGTCTCGGTGGTCACCTGGGCCGACTGCCTGGTCGCCCTGCAACAGCGCGAGGTGGACGCGGTCAGCACCGACGACGCGATCCTGGCAGGTCTGGTCTCCCAGGATCCGTACCTCCACCTCGTGGGTCCGGACATGGCCGAGCAGCCGTACGGAATCGGCGTCAATCTCGCCAACACCGGTCTGGTCCGGTTCGTCAACGGAACCCTGGAGCGGATCCGCAACGACGGGACATGGGACACGCTCTACCGCAAGTGGCTGACCGTTCTGGGCCCGGCTCCGGCTCCTCCGGCACCGAGGTACCTGGACTGATGAGCACCGCCGAACCGCAGGACGTCGACGTCGGCACCCAGCCGGCGAGCCTCGGCGATCTCGAGGTGGACTCCGTCGCGACCATGCGTCCCATGGCGACCCAGGCGGTGTTCCGGCCCAACTCCGACTATGACGGCGACGTGTCGGTCCGCAGCGAGCCGATCGAGATCGAAGAAGTGACGGTGAGCCGGAAGGTGTCGCCCACCCGCCGGCTCGGCGGCGGCCTGGTGGAGATTCCGAGAGTTCCGGAGATCGACCCGCTGGCCGCGCTGATGGTCAATCCCGTTGTGGCCGAGTCGAAGCGATTCTGCTGGAACTGCGGCCGTCCGGTCGGTCGCTCGACCGACGACCGTCCGGGCGAGTCCGAAGGCATCTGCCCCAATTGCGGCAGCGCCTTCTCGTTCCTGCCTCAGCTCAACCCCGGAGACCTGGTCGCCGACCAGTACGAGATCAAGGGCTGCGTCGCCCACGGCGGCCTGGGCTGGGTCTATCTCGCCGAGGACCACAACGTCAACGAACGACCGGTGGTGCTGAAAGGTCTGGTGCATGCCGGCGACGCGGAGGCACAGGCGATCGCGATGGCCGAACGGCAGTTCCTCGCCGAGGTGGTCCATCCCTCGATCGTGAAGATCTACAACTTCGTCGAGCACGCGGACTCCCGCGGGGAGCCCGTCGGGTACATCGTCATGGAGTACGTAGGCGGCACGTCGCTCAAACCGGAGAAGGGCCAGCGACTGCCGGTCGCCGAGGCGATCGCCTACATGCTCGAGATCCTCCCGGCCATGAGCTACCTACACTCAATCGGGTTGTGCTACAACGACCTCAAGCCGGAGAACATCATGGTGACCGAGGAGCGCCCGGCGGTCAAACTCATCGACCTGGGGGCGGTTTCCCGGATCAATTCCTTTGGATACCTCTACGGCACACCGGGTTACCAGGCGCCGGAGATCGTGCGGACCGGGCCGACGGTGGCAACCGACATCTATACCGTTGGCCGGACGCTGGCGGCGCTCACGTTGCACCTTCGCACCCGCAACGGCCGATACGTCGACGGACTGCCCGAGGACGACCCGGTGTTGGTGAAGTACAACTCATTCGCCCGGCTGTTGCGCCGGGCGATCGATCCCGACCCGAAGCGACGCTTCGGCAGCGCGGACGAGATGTCCGCTCAGCTGCTCGGTGTGCTCCGCGAAGTGGTCGCAGGCGACACCGGTGTACCCCGGCCGGGCCTCTCGACGGTGTTCACCCGCACCCGTTCGACGTTCGGGGTCGACCTTCTCGTCGCCCACACCGACGTCTACCTCGACGGCCTTGTGCACGCCGAGCGGCTGACCGCGCCGGAAATCGTTACCGCCCTTCCGGTTCCGCTGGTGGACCCGACGGATGTGGCCGCAACGGTGCTCTCGGCGACGGTGCTCTCCCAGCCTGTGCAAACCCTGGACTCGCTGCGGGCCGCCCGTCACGACAGCCTCGAGTCCGAGGGGGTGGACCTCTCCGAATCGGTGGAGTTGCCGTTGATGGAGGTGCGCGCTCTGCTCGACCTCGGCGACGTCGCGAAGGCCAGCCGCAAACTCGATGATCTGGCCGGGCGGGTGGGCTGGCGCTGGCGTCTGGTGTGGTTCAAGGCGGTGGCGCAGTTGCTCACCGGCGATTACGTCTCGGCCATCAAGCATTTCAACGAGGTGCTGGACACCTTCCCCGGCGAGCTGGCGCCCAAGTTGGCGCTGGCGGCCACCGCCGAGTTGGCCGGCACCTCCGAAGAGCTTCCTTTCTACGAAGCGGTGTGGCACACCGACAACAGCATCATCTCGGCAGGCTTCGGCCTGGCGCGGGCACAGTCGGTCGAGGGCGACCGGTCCGGCGCTGTCACCACGCTGGATGAAGTGCCCATCGGCTCAAGGCATTTCACCACCGCTCGGCTGACCAGCGCGGTGACGCTGCTGTCCGGGCGGTCCGCGCACGAGCTGACCGAGCAGCAGATCCGCGATGCGGCCCGCCGGGTAGAGGCGCTTCCCGATACCGAGCCACGAGTTCTGCAGATCCGCGCACTGGTGCTCGGGACAGCGATGGACTGGATCACCGACAACAAGGCCGGCCCCAGCCCGATCCTCGGTTTCCCGTTCACCGATCACGGTCTGCGCCTGGGTGTCGAGGCGTCGCTACGCAGCCTGGCCCGGGTGGCCACCAGCCAGGCGCACCGCTACGCGCTGGTCGACCTGGCCAACGAGGTGCGGCCGCTCACGACATTCTGAGCGTTCCCCACGTCGAGTGTGCGATGAGGGCGTAACCCAGCGCGGGGATTTCGCCGACCTGGGCGCACAGTCAACGGTTAAACAACCCCCAATGCCGCCCGGGCGATCGCCAGCTCCTCGTCGGTCGGGATCACCAGCACCGTTGTCGGCGACTTGTCCGCGGAGATCCGCCGCGCCACGCGGGCGGGGCTGTCGTTGAGATGCTCGTCGATCTCGATGCCGAGGCGTGTCAAACCCGTCAGCGCATCGCGGCGCACCCTGGCGTCGTTCTCGCCGACGCCGGCGGTGAAGGTGATCACGTCGCAATGCCCCAGCAGCGCCAGGTAGGCGCCCACATACTTGCGCAACCGGTGGATGTACACCTCGTAGGCCAGCCGTGCCACCTCGTCGCCGGCCTCGATCCTCGCCTGGACGGCCCGCATGTCCCCGTCCCCGCTCAGCCCGAGCATCCCGGAGCGGCGATTCAGCATCGCCTCGATCTCGTCGATGCCCATATCGGCGGTGCGCCACAGGTAGCTGATGATGCCGGGGTCGATGTCGCCGGCGCGAGTGCCCATCACCAGGCCCTCCATCGGCGTCAGCCCCATCGAGGTGTCGATCGGCCGGCCGGCGGCGATGGCGGAGGCCGACGCGCCGTTTCCCAGGTGCAGGACGATCTGGTTGAGCGATTCAACTGGTGCGCCGAGGAATTCGGCTGCCTGCCGGCTGACGAAGTGATGCGACGTGCCATGGAATCCGTACCGACGGATGCGCCACTTCTCGGCGACCTGACGGTCGATCGCGTAGGTGGCGGCCGCAGCCGGCAGGTCGTGAAAGAACGCCGTGTCGAACACCGCGACGTGCGGCAGGTCCGGTAGCAGCTTGCGCGCCACCTCGATACCCAGGACCGCCGGCGGGTTGTGCAGCGGTGCCAGCGGCGCCAGCTCCTGGAGCTCGCCGACCAGCTTGTCGTCGATGACAGTGGGCCGGTAGAGCTTCGGCCCGCCGTGCACCACCCGGTGGCCGACGGCCACCACCCCGAGGTTGTCCAGGTTCTCCCCCGCCTCGGCGACCAGGTCGAAGGCCAGCCGTAGCGCCGCCTCGTGGTCGGCCACCGCCCCCTCGCGGGTGATCGGCGTCTCCCCGAGCCGCAGCTTGGCGGTGGAGGTCTCCTCGCCGATGCGCTCGACGATGCCGTCGAACAGCGACGTCCCGGATTCCGGGGCGACGAGTTGGTACTTCAGCGAGGAGGATCCGGAGTTGAGGACGAGGACGGTGTCGGTGATGGCCACGGTCACCTTTGGGCCTGGATTGCGGTGATGGCGACGGTGTAGACGATGTCCTCCACCAGTGCGCCACGGGACAGGTCGTTGACGGGTTTGTTCAGCCCCTGCAGCACCGGCCCGATGGCGATGGCGCCGGCGCTGCGCTGCACCGCCTTGTAGGTGTTGTTGCCGGTGTTGAGGTCCGGGAAGATCAGCACGGTGGCGCGTCCGGCGACCGGCGAGTCCGGCATCTTCGACTTCGCGACGCTGGGTTCCACCGCCGCGTCATACTGGATCGGGCCCTCGACGAGCAGGTCGGGCTCGCGCTTCCTGACGAGTTCGGTTGCCGCCCTGACTTTGTCGACACCGGCGCCGCTGCCGGACTCACCGGTCGAATAGGACAGCATGGCGACCCGCGGCTCGATGCCGAACTGCGAGGCCGTACGCGCCGAACTGATCGCGATGTCGGCCAGTTCCTCGGCGGTGGGGTCGGGGACGATCGCGCAGTCGCCGTAGGCCAGCACCTGATCGGACAGGCACATCAGGAAGATGCTCGACACCGTCGACACACCCGGCTGCGTCTTGATGATCTCGAAGGCAGGACGGACGGTGTGGGCGGTGGTGTGCGCGGCACCCGACACCATGCCGTCGACGATGTCGTTGTGCACCAGCATGGTGCCGAAGTAGGAGACGTCGTGGATGATCTCCCTGGCCTGCTCCACCGTCACCCCCTTCTTCTTGCGGATCTCGGCGTACTGCTCGGCGAACTTCTCGCACAGGTCGCTGGTGCGAGGGTTGAGCACGGTCGCGGCGGCGAGGTCGACGCCGAGTTCGGCTGCGCGGGAACGCACTTGGCTCTCGTCGCCGAGAATGGTCAGCTCGGCGATGCCGCGGCGCAGCAGCCGGCCGGCGGCCTGCAGGATACGGTCGTCGTCCCCTTCGGGCAGGACGATGCGCTTGCGGTCCGACCGTGCACGCTCCATGAGCTGGTAGGCGAACATCTGCGGCGTGGTGACGGTGGGGATCGGGATCGCCAGGCGCTCGAGCATTTCGGACATGTCGACGTGGCGGTCGATCAACTGCAGTGCGGTGTCGATCTTGCTCTCCGAGGTGGCCGTCACCCGCCCGCGGGTGTTGGCCACCGCGCTCGCCGTGGCGAAGGTGCCCAATTCCGTGGCGATGATCGGCAGCCGCAGGCCGAGACCCGTGACCAGCCGGCCGATCTCGCGGTGCAGCGGCAGACCGCCGTTGAGGATCAGCGTCGAGATCGACGGAAACCCCTCCGCCGCATGGGCACTCGCGACAGCGAGCACGACGTCGGAACGATCGCCCGGGGTGATCACGGCGGCACCCTCCTGGAGGCGCTCAAGGAAATGTTCGGCCGTCATGCCGGCGACCATCACGTGCCGGACCTCCCTCCCCAGCAGGGAGGGATCGCCGTGCACGAGTATCCCGTCCACGGCGGCCTGCAACTCCCCGACCGTGGGCGCCACCAGCAGCGGCTCCTCGGGGATCACATAAACCGGCGCCCCGAGATCGCTGCAGGCCCTGGCGACCGCGTCGAGCTGGCCGGGATCGCACCGGTTGGCCACCACGGCGGCGGTGTGTGCGTGCTGGGCGGCGAGCTCCACCATGCAGAGTTGGATCGCCTCGGCGATCTCGTCGGGTGTGCGGTCGAAGCCCCGCACCGACAGCACCACCGGAGCCCCGAGGTTGACCGCGATGCGCGCGTTGACGCTCAGCTCTGTCGGGGTGGCCACGTCGGTGAAGTCCGAACCGATGATCACCATGGCATCGCAGCGGGAGGCCACAGCGTGGTAGCGGTCGACGATGTCGGCGATCGCCCCGTCGGTGTCCTCGTGCAGCCGCTGATAACTCACGCCGACGCAGTCCTCGTAGGACAGCCCGGCATTGCTCTGGGAGAGCAGCAGTTCGAGGATGTAGTCCCGCTCCTCGCGACGGGTGATCGGCCGGAACACGCCGACCTTGGGCACCATCGCGGACAGCCGGTTGACGATGCCCAGGGCGACCGTGGATTTGCCGGTTTCGCCTTCCGGCGAGGCGACGTAGATCGAAGTGGGACCTGATGTCACAGGTTCGGCCTTTCTCCGTCAGGGCTGCGGTGTCGGGTCTGGGCGTCGGGCCGGGCAGGCCATTTCCCCGGGCAGGAAGCAGTTTGCCGTGACGGGGCGGCGCACACTGTTGCTCATGACTCCTGCGATCATCCCACTCCTCCGGTGACGACACGCCCGTTCTTCTCCGAGGTTCGCCAGGACGACGCACTCGCCCGCCCCCTGCTGGAGGACCTCGCCGTCGAGTACTCCACACGCTACGGATCGAGCGTCAAGCGAATGTTGGATTGGCTGCGGGGAAACCCCGCTGACGAATTCGCCCCGCCCCACGGCTGCCTGCTCATCGGCGTAGTGGACGGGCAGCCGGTCACCGGTGGCGCCTTCCGGCGCTTCGGCGTGGTCGAGGGCGACGAGACCGCCGAGTTGAAACGGATCTGGACCGACAGCCGTTACCGCCAACGCGGCTACGGCCGGATGCTGCTGGCCGAGCTGGAGTCGCGGATCAGGGCACTCGGCTATCGCCGGGTGTACCTCACCACCGGAGACCGTCAGCCGGAGGCCGAGGCGCTCTACACCGCCGCCGGCTACACCCGACTCACCGGGCCGCGGCCCGGCGGGGAGATGCATGCGATGGCGTTCGAGAAGCGGTTGCGCTGAGCGGCAGATTGCGCGACGCCGCGCTCATCGTTTCGGGGCGGACCAGCTTCGGGAATCCGTTCGTGGGCTGCAGATAGGGCGCCGGGTTGCCGGTCACGGCGTCATACCGGGAGTAAGCACGGTCCACGATCGGCTTGAGAACATCGTTGACGGCGGTGATGAGCTTGGGCGGGAGAACCTTGTCGAATTGCTTGACCAACGGCAGTTCCGGACTGGGCCACAGGTAGGTCGTCGTGGTGGCGCCCGTGCTGTTGGTGGTGGTGACGATGTTCTGCAGCGGGATGTCCGTCGGGCTGGTCAATGACGCCTCGCTGTGGGTGTAGTTGAAGGCGACGAGCGAGTTGAGGTCGGCCAGCAGATTCCACGGACGGTTCGGGAAGTCCCCCGCCCACTCGTACTCGCCGACCACGTCGACCGTGTCGTAGATCGACTCCGACGGCGGCCGGACCACGGTCCAGCCCAGCACCGGAATGCGAAGTCCCACCGGGAAATAGCTGCCAATCCCGGTCGTCAGCGGTGTCACGCGGGAGGGGTCGCCGGTCACGATGAATGTGAGCTTCGATGCCGACGGACGGTTCGGGTCGGCATCGAGGGCCCGCTGCGCCGCGTCGGCAGTCATCGCGCCGAGCGACAACCCGGAGATCACCGACGACCCCGGGGCCTTGCGCACATCGTCGACCGCCTTGCCCGCCCCGATCGCGATGGACTCGTCGGCGAATGGCGCGCACGGGCCGAACAATGGGCCGGCCGTGCGGGGATACCCCACGATCGTCGGCGTGCAGCCGTTGCAGTCGTAGTAGTTGGCGTTGATCAGCGGGATCAGCTTGCCATTGTTACCCCAGGGGTCGAGCGGACCGAGAATCGCCGGTGCCCAGCCGTCGGCGTTGGCGCCGCCAAGGATGAACGCATGGTCGGTCACCACCGGAACAGCGGCGGATGCACCGGGGCTCACGGCGATCGCGGTCGCCGAGGCGATGGCGGCGCCGACTGTGAGCAAGCGTGTCATTCCCCCCATGAGCACCAGCGTCCCGAGACGGGACGGCCAGGCAAAGGGCCGAAAGGCCCGGATCGCACTGTTGGTCTCTACTCGGGTGTCTCGACGACGCCCGTCGCCGCCCGGGCACGCTTCTCGTAGGCGGCACGGGCCGTGCTGTCGTAGTCCAGGAATACCCGGCTGGTCCCCATCTTCTCGGACAGCCAACGGCGGCCCCGGGCCGGCAGGAACGCGGTGGCCGCGGCGATGTGGCGGTAGACGCCGGGAACCGCCACCGAGGACTTGGGCTTGTCGAGCGTGCGCACCACCGCGGCGGCAATGTCCTCGGGCTCAACGGGTTTCGTCATGCCGCCGGTGGCGGTGCCCGTGATCAGCTCGGTGTTGGTGAACGTCGGCATCACGCAGCTGATCTGGACGCCCTGCGGCGCGAACTCGTCGGACAGGGCGGTGGTGAGGCCCACGACCGCGAACTTGGACCCGCAGTAGACCGCCAGGCCCGGCGTCGCCAGCATTCCGGCCATGGAGGCGATGTTGACCACGTGCCCGTCGCGCCGCGCGACCATCTCCGGCAGCACCAGCCGGCAGCCGTTGATGACCCCGTAGAGGTTGACCTCGATCGTGGAGCGGATCGCCTGTTCGCTGGCATCGAGGAACGGGCCGATGGGCATGACGCCGGCGTTGTTGACCAGGACGTCGATACGCCCGCCGCCGTCGGCGCGGGCCTTGTCCAGGAAGGTGGCGAAGGACTCCGCGTCGGTGACGTCGAGGGGATAGCCCGACACCGGCCCGAGGTTGCTGAGCTTGGCCACGGCCGACTCTTCCAGTGCGACGTCGCGGTCGCCGATGACGACGCGGGCACCACGCTTCAGCAGCGCCGTCGCCGTAGCGAACCCGATCCCGCGCGCGGCGCCGGTGATGGCGATGGTCTTGCCCCTGATGTTGTCCACGAAGCCGAACCCTAGCCTGCCCGGCCCGCCAGGGCTGCGCCCGCCGCCTGTTCGACCGGCCCGGCCCACAGCTCACCGTGCCCCGGGATCAGCACCTCGGTCTCCGCGGCGGCCAGCACCTCCAGACTCGCCAGGCACCCGGCCTCGCTGTGGTTGAACATCGCCGGCAGCAGCTGCGGACCGCTCTGGCGCAGCAGCGGGTGTCCGGTCACCAGCGCGTCGCCGGCGATCAGGACACGGTCGACCACGTAGGAGCAGTGCCCGCTGGTGTGACCGGGGGTGGGCAGGGCGACCGGACGGCCGGGCAGGGTGTCGGCGATCTCGGGGGTCAGCGCTTGTGCGCCGGGGATGCCGTCTCGAACCAGACCGCCCTTGGCGGCGACCTGTGCCGACCACGCCAGCCAGCGCGGGCGCCACGCCTGGGTCGCCAGTGCTGCCGGCGAAACCTGTTCCAGGTACTCACGTTTGGCGTGCGGCACCTCGGCGGTGTGGCAGTACACCGGTGTGCCGTGTGTTCCGGCGAACCAGATGGCGGTGCCCAGGTGATCGATGTGGGCGTGGGTCAGCAGAATCGCCCGCACGTCCGGGGGGCCGAACCCGAGGTGTTTCAGCGATGTCAGAACATCGTCACGATGGCCGGGAAAGCCGGCGTCGATCAGCACGACGCCGGAGTTGTCGCTGACCAGCGTCCAATTCACCAGCGGCGTCTGCGCCAGGTGCACGCGTTCGGTGACGGCGGTCAGCACTGGGACCATCGACTGATCGTAGGCGGGTGGAGTACAAACAGACCTGTGGCGGAATTGAAGCTGGGATACAAGGCGTCGGCCGAGCAGTTCGGGCCGCGCGAACTCGTCGAACTCGGCGTCCTCGCCGAAGAGCACGGCATGGACAGTGCGTCGGTCAGCGACCACTTCAACCCGTGGCGCCACGAGGGCGGGCATGCGCCGTTCGCGCTGTCCTGGATGACGGCCGTCGGGGAACGCACCTCGCGCATCCAGCTGGGCACCTCGGTGATGACACCGACCTTCCGGTACAACCCCGCGGTCATCGCGCAGGCGTTCGCCACCATGGGCTGCCTGTATCCGGGGCGGGTGTTCCTCGGCGTGGGCACCGGTGAGGCGCTCAACGAGATCGCGACCGGAGCGATCACCGAATGGCCGGAGTTCAAGGAGCGCTTCGCCCGGCTGCGGGAATCGGTGAAGTTGATGCGCGAACTGTGGTGGGGAGAGCGGGTCGACTTCGACGGCGAGTACTACCAACTCAAGGGCGCCTCCATCTACGACGTCCCCGAGGGCGGGGTCCCGGTGTACATCAGTGCCGGCGGTCCAGTGGTGGCCAAGTACGCGGGCCGGGCGGGCGACGGCTTCATCTGCACCTCCGGGAAGGGCCGCGAGCTCTACGCCGACAAGCTGATGCCGGCGGTGCGTGAGGGCGCCGAGGCCGCGGGCCGCGACGTCGACTCCATCGACAAGATGATCGAGATCAAGATCTCGTACGACACCGATTCCCAAGCGGCACTGGAGAACTGCCGGTTCTGGGCCCCGCTGTCACTGACACCTGAGCAGAAGCACAGCGTGACAGACCCGATGGAGATGGAGCGACTGGCCGACGAACTGCCGATCGAGCAGGTGGCGCGGCGCTGGATCGTCTCGAGCGACCCCGACGAGGCGGTGGAGAAGGTCGCCGAGTACGTCGGCTACGGGCTGAACCACCTGGTGTTCCACGCTCCCGGCCACGATCAGCGGCGGTTCCTCGAGCTCTTCCAGCGCGACCTGTTGCCGCGGCTGCGCACACTGGGCTGAGCGCGGCCGGAACACCTCACCCGGGCAGCGGTCTGGGCATTCCCGGCCGGTAGGCCTCGACGGCGGGGATGTCGTCGGCGAAGCGTTCGGGATCGAGGACGTAGGGTTCGTCGTCGGGGCCGAATCCCACCAGCAGGCAACCGAATTCGAGGAGGACCTCCTCGTCGTCCTCGGTGAGGCCGATCCACAACCGGGTGACCGGCTCGAGGTCGGGGCCGTCGACGTCGACCGCGGACGGCGGGAAGAACCAACTCATCAGCCCGGTGTTCTCGGTGGTCTCGGAGTCGAGCACCCAGCCGCGGGGCGTCAGCCAGTCGTCGATGTCGCCGATGGCGGCGTCGAGGGCGTCGAGGTGCTCCTCGTCGTCGACCATCTGGCCGAACTCCGCGGCCGGTATCCAGGTGGCGGCGCGGGCGGCCTGACGCTTCTTGCGCCGCGCCTTCTTGGCCTGGGAGTTGCGCGACATCAACTCAGCGCGCGGTCCAGGTCGGCAATGAGATCCTCGGTGCCCTCCAGACCGACCGAGATACGCACCACCCCGTCGCCCAGGCCGATGGCCGCCCGGCCCTCCGGACCCATGGCGCGGTGCGTGGTGGTGGCCGGGTGGGTGATGAGCGTCTTGGAGTCGCCCAGGTTGTTGGAGATGTCGATGACGCGCAGCTTGTCGAGCACCTCGAAGGCGCGCTCCTTGCCGCGGCCATCCCGGGCTTCCAGTTCGAAGGTGACCACGGTCCCGCCGCCGCTCATCTGCCGCTTCGCCAGGTCGTACTGCGGATGCGACGGCAGGAAGGGGTAGCGCACCCACCGCACGCCGGGGTGGCTCTCCAGGAACTCCGCCACCCGCTGGGCCGAGGCGTTGCTGTAGTTCACCCGAACCGACAGTGTCTCAAGGCCTTTGGTCAGCACCCACGCATTGAACGGGCTCAGGGCCGGGCCGGTGTGACGCATCAGCGTCTGCACCGGGCCGTCGATGTACTCCTTCTCCCCGAGGATCGCCCCGCCGAGCACCCGGCCCTGGCCGTCGATGTGCTTGGTGCCCGAGTAGATCACCACGTCCGCACCCAGCGGAATACCCTGCTGCAGAAGCGGTGTGGCGAAGACGTTGTCCAGCAACACTTTTGCGCCGGCGGCATGCGCCATCTCCGAGACCGCGGCGATGTCGACCAGGGACTGCATCGGGTTCGACGGTGTTTCGAAGAACACCGCGGTGGTGGGCCGGCTCAGCGCCTGCTCCCACTGGCCGAGGTCCTCGCCGTCGACGAAGACCGTCTCCACCCCCCAGCGGGGCAGGATCTCGTTGCAGACCACGAAGCAGGAGCCGAAGAGACTGCGGGCGGCGACCAGCCTGTCGCCCGCCGCCAGCAGGGCGCCCAGCCCGGTGAACACCGCCGCCATGCCCGAGGCGGTGGCGAAGGCGGCCTCTGCGCCCTCGATCAGCCGCAGCCGTTCCTCGAAGGTCTGGATGGTGGGGTTGCCGTAGCGGGAGTAGACGAACCGGTCCACCTCGCCGGTGAAGGCCTTCTCCGCCTCCCCCGCTGACGAGTAGACGTAGCCCGAGGTCAGGTAGATCGCTTCGGCGGTCTCCTCGAAGCCCGAGCGCAGCAGCCCGCCGCGTACGCCGATCGTGGCTTGGCTGACACCGTCCGGCAGCTGCTTGGGGATCCGGACCGACGGGACGTCCTGACCGGCTTCGCCGGTCATGTCTGCTTCCAGGGCAAGCCCTCCGCGCGCCAACCGGTGACGCCGCGGTGGCCCTGCTCGTCGAGTTGGCCCTCGAAGCCCTCGAGCATGTTGAAACACGGACCCAGGCCGGCTGCCGTCGCGATCTCCGCGGCGGGAATCGACCGGTTGCCCGAGCGACACAGGAAGATCACCGGCCGCTCACCGGTGATACCGGCGGCCATCAGATCGGCGACGAAGCCGTCGTTGCGCTGGCCGCTGTTGCGGGTCCACTCGGCGAACACCACCTGCCGGCCGAGGCCGGACAGATCCGGCACTCCGACCCACTTCCACTCGGCGTCGGTGCGCACGTCGACGAGAACGGCGTTGGGGTCTTCGCTCAGCAACGACCAGCTTTCCTGCGGGGTGAGATCTCCGGCATAGGAACGCCCATCGGTCATGGTCATCGGCCTTTCATAGGGTGCTTCCTGCGCCATTCTCCCATCGGGCGAACGGTGACTTCCGGCAACCCTTGCGCTTGTTCTGCCCAGAGCGGTTCACCGCGATAGATTCCAAGCCGGGGCAGGACGCGCGCCGAACGGGGACAGGGGGACGAGTGCCTCTCAACGGGTCGTGCCCCGCGCGATGAATGACACGGGGCACTACGCCGTCATCATCTTGTTCGCGAGCGCCGTCGGACTCGTAGCCCTGATGGCGAACCGCCTCACCGAACGTGTGAAGGTCCCGGTTCCGTTTCTCGTCCTCGCCGGGGCGGCGTTGGCATCGCGTCTGGTGCCTTCGATGCCGATCCCACCCGAACCGACCGTCGAACGCATCATCACGATCGCCTTGGTCGTCGTGCTGTTCGACGGCGGAATGCACATCGGGTGGTCACGGTTCCGGGAGTCTGCCGCGCCGATCCTCGCCCTTGGCATCGTCGGCACCTTTCTCACCACCGCGGGGGCGGCGATCGTCCTTCATGCGGGGTTCGGCATCGACTGGTACCTGGCCGTCCTGGTGGCCACTGCCGTCGCTCCGACCGACCCCGCCGTGGTGTTCTCCGTCCTCGGCAAGCGAGAGGTCGCGGGCCGCAGCGGCACGATCCTGGAAGGCGAGTCGGGAGCGAACGACCCGGTTGGGATCGCCTTGATGAGCAGCCTTCTGGCCGCCGGCGGTCTCACCGCAGCGGGTTTTGCCACGGTGGGAGCGGAGTTCCTCCGGCAGATGCTGATCGGCGGTGCGATCGGCATCCTGGGCGGCCGGATCACGGTGACCTTCATCCGCCGGGTGTCGCTGCCCAGCGAAGGTCTCTACCCGCTGCGCACCCTCGCCGTGAGTTTGATGCTCTACGGGTTGACCACATTGGCGCACGGCTCGGGGTTTCTGGCTGTGTTCATCGCAGGGATCGTCGTCGGAGACGCCCGCGCACCGTACAAGCCGGAGATAGCACGCTTCCACGGCGCGCTGGCAGGTCTGGCCGAGATCGTCGCGTTCGCGGTGTTGGGCTTGACCGTTGACCTCCGGATCATCACCCAGGCGGACGTGTGGGTGCCCGGACTGGTTCTCGGGGTCGCGATCATGCTGGTGGTTCGACCGCTGGCCGTCGGAGCCTGCCTGGTTCCCGCGCGACTGCGGACCAACGAGCGGATCTTCATCATGATCGCCGGGCTCAAAGGCCTCGTGCCGATTCTGCTCGGCGAATTCCTGCGCGCCGCGCAGGTTCCGCAAGCCGAACGGCTCTACGGCATCGTGGTCGTCGTCGTCGCCTTCTCAGTCCTGGTGCAGGGCAGTTCATTACCGGCTTTCGCGCGGATGCTGCACCTGCCCATGCGGACGCATACACCGGAACCCTGGGCGCTCAGTGTGCGGTTGCGCGACGAGCCCAGCGGCGTGCATCGGCTCACGGTGGCGAGCGGTTCGACTGCTGACGGATCAACCGTCGAGGAGCTCGGAAGTCCCGTCGCGGGCATCTGGGTCAGCATCGTGGTTCGCGGCCGGCGACTGGTGCCTGTGCGAGCCGATACCCGACTGCGTGCCGGCGATGAAGTCGTCGTCCTGGCCGACCCCGATACCGGCCAGGCCCTGGGAGCGATGTTCGGCCCGCCGGGCGATACGAAACGCTG
This sequence comes from Mycobacterium sp., assembly GCA_046330855.1. Classification (GTDB taxonomy): domain Bacteria; phylum Actinomycetota; class Actinomycetes; order Mycobacteriales; family Mycobacteriaceae; genus Mycobacterium. Next base: position 448,270 of record JAXLRX010000003.1, on the reverse strand, counting down.
ACTGTCGGTCAGCGAGGCCCCGGCGAGCACACCTTCCAGGCGCCGTTCTCCCGGACGAAGGTCATGGGCGCGGTCACCTTGTCGTCGGGCGTCTTCTCGAAGTGGTAGACGACCGTGGCAGTGGCCCGATCACCGTTGGCGTTGAAATCCTTGACGTCGTCGACGAAGCGGTTGCCCTTGGCGGACTTGGACTGTCGCTGATCGGTGAGCACCTGGGTTTCGCTGCCCTGTTGGGCGACACAGGTGTAGGTCTGGAAGTCCGGATAGTTCTCGCGTTGCAGCGCGTCGTTCTGACCGACGACGGCGCGGCCCACCAGACCGTCGTCGGGTACCTCGTCACTGCGGAAGAAACGCAGCACCCACATCGCCCCCAGCACGACCACGACGATCGCGGCGGCGATCGCGATCGGCATGAACGTGGGGCGGTCCTCGGCGGGTTCGGTCATAGCTGCCCAGGATAGGTCCCCGGGATCAGGCCCACGTCATCCGCGTTCCGGCCAGTGCCAGGCCGGCTCGTCGAGCATCCCGCGGCCCTCGACGACGGTCTGGCCGTCCTCCTTGGCCAGCTGGAGTATCGAAGCGTCGTCGGGGTTGTTGTCCCGCAAGGCGGTCACCAGCGGTGCGGAGTGGGTGACGACGACGATCTGCGACGCCTCGCCGGCCCGTGCGATCAGCGCCGCGAGTGCCGGCAGCAGGTCGGGGTGCAGACTGGACTCGGGCTCGTTGAGCACCGTCAGCTCCGCGGGCCGCGGCGAGAGCAGTGCGGCCACCCACAACAGGTAACGCAATGTGCCGTCGGACAATTCGGCGGCGGTGAGCGGCCGCATCATCCCGGGCTGGCGCAACGCGAGTTCGAACAGACCGTCGCGGAGGGTGATCTCGACCCGGCTGCCCGGGAACGCGGCGTCCACCGACTCGGCGAGCGCCCGCGCGTCACCGATCTCGACGATGGTCTGCCACGCGGCGGCCAGATCCGCGCCGTCATGGCCCAAAACCGTTGTGCGGGTGCCGATCCGGGCCGCACGCGCCGGCGCGGCACTGTCGGTCCGGACGTGGTCGTAGAACCGCCACGACCGCATTCGCTCGCGCAGCGCCAGCAGTTCGACGGCTTCGCGGGGATCGGCGATCTCGCTGAGCATGCTGTCGTAGGGCCGCAACGCGGTGGAAGCGATGCGCCAGTTTCCGGCGTCGTCGCGGACACGGGCGGTGGGGCCACCGCGGTCGGCGATCAGCCCCGACGGCCGAAGCCAGGGCCCCACCCACACCGCCTCCGACTTGATCTCCGGGTCCAAGCCGAACAGGGTCCTACCGATCTGGGGCATCCCGAGGTCCACGGCGTAACCGAGGTCGTCACCGGCGAACCCGAGCTTGAGGCTCACCGGCCCGGGGCGTCCCGGGCCGGCCCACATGGTGGAGGCCAGGCCGCCCTCGCGGGCCAGCGCGCTGACCGCGCCGTTGCGCGCCATGTCGGACAGCAGGCGCAGCGAGCGGTACAGGCTGGACTTGCCGCTGCCGTTGGGACCGGTCACGATCGTGCACCGACGCAGCGGCACCACCAGATGCCGCAGCGAGCGATAGTTCGCCACGGCAAGGGTGTCCAGCACGGAAAAGACCTTATCCGCGCTGGGATTCGACGCCGTCCTCGAAGACCCGCATGGCAGCCAGCACCCTGTTGAGGACCCGGTGGGCTGCACTCAGATCGTCGTCCGGAAGATCCGCCAACGCCCGATGGGTCTGATCCTCAAGCGGCGTGAAGAACTGCCTGCCCACCGTGACGCCGTGCTCGGCGTACTTCAGGATGACCTTGCGCCGGTCCGCCGGGTCGGATTCGCGCCGCAGGTGACCCGACTCGATCATTCGTTCCACGAGGTAGGTGATGCCCGCACCAGACATCCCCATCAATTCACGCAACTCGCCGGCGTTCAGCGGCGCCCCGGCATGCTCCGCCACCATCACATGCAGAAGCGCCCGGAAGTCGTTGGCCGACAGGTCGTGCGCGGCCGCGAAGACTCTGCCTATCCGATCCGACGCCGCGGAGAGCACCCTGACGTCGTTGAAGACCGCCGACTCGAGTTCGCCGCGGTGGTCCATGACATCACGATAACGTTAAATAAATTAAATGTTAAGTAGATGAAGTTAACGGTAAAGTACTGCGCATGCATCGCGCACCCGAGCCCCGCCCCACCTTTTGGGACCACATCGGCGCATTGGTCTCCGGACGCCGCTCCTGGGTACTGGCGTTGGTCATCACCGCGATCGGTGGCGCCCTGCTGGGGCTGATCCCGCAGAGCGGGTCCGACCAGCAGTCACCGGTGCTGCTGCCGCCGACGGCCGAGTCCGCGCGGGTGGCAGAGCTGCTCAAGCAGTTCCCCGGCGGCGACACCGCACCGGTGCTGCTCGTGATCACCCGCAGCGACGGCTCGGAGCTGTCGCCGGACGACCTCGCCGCCGCACAGCAGGCCCGCGACCGGATGTCGGGGCTCAGCGGTGTGGCGCCCGCCCCGCCGATTCCGCTGTTGCCGGCCACCGACGGGAAGGCGGCCCTGGCGCCGCTGGCGCTCAAGAGCGACCTCACCGGCTTCGACCTCTCCGACACTGTGAAGGCGCTGCGCGACGCCGCCCGCGCCGGCCTGCCCGAAGGGGTGGTGGCCAATGTCACCGGCGGCCCCGCGTTCGGGGCCGACATCGCGAACTCGTTCTCCGGAGCCAACGTCACCCTGCTGGCGGTGACCGGCGGCGTGGTGGCCCTGCTGCTGATCGCCACCTACCGCTCGCCGGTGCTGTGGCTGGTGCCGCTGCTGGTGATCGCCTTCGCCGACCGCATCGCGGCGGTGATCGGGGCTGCGGTGGCCGAGGCGACCCGGCTGGGCGGGGACGGGTCGACGTCGGGAATCACCAGCGTGCTGGTGTTCGGCGCGGGGACCAACTACGCGCTGTTGTTGATTTCGCGCTATCGGGAAGAGTTGCGGCACACCAGTAACCACTACGAGGCGCTGCAGACCGCGGTCCGCTGGGCCGGCCCGGCGATCGTGGCCAGCAACGCCACGGTGGTGCTGGCACTGCTGACCCTGCTGCTGGCGCAGTCGCCCACGACCCGCAGCCTCGGCGTGCAGGCCGCCTCCGGACTGCTGGTGGCCGCGATCTTCGTGCTGTTCGTGTTGCCGCCGCCGCTGGGGTTGTTCGGCCCGAAGTTGTTCTGGCCCTTCATCCCTCGCGCGGGCGGCGAGGATCTCACCACGACGGGCCCCTGGCACCGGGTGGCGGACTGGGTGTCCGGGCACGCCGGACGGGTGGCCGCGGCCTCGATTCTGGTCTTGGCGGTGCTGGCCACCGGCATCATCGGCACGCCGATCGGGCTGTCGCTGATCGACCAGTTCCGGGTCAAGGCCGACTCGGTCACCGGGTTCCAGACCCTGGCCGAACACTTCCCCAGCGGCCAGACCGACCCGACCCGGGTGATCGCGCACACCGAGAACACCGACGCGATGATGGCCGCGATCGCGTCGACTCCGGGCGTCGCCTCAGTGCAACCGGCGGGCGTCTCCGACACCGGGTTGACCCAGTGGACGGTGGTGCTCAACGCCGCCCCGGCAACCTCGGAAGCGTTCAAAACCGTTGATGCACTACGTGATTCGGTGCGCAGAGTCGATCCGGAGGCCCTCGTCGGCGGGACGGACGCCCAGGCCCTGGACACCAAGCGCACCGCCGTGCGGGACCAGAAGGTGATCATCCCGGCGATTCTGTTGGTGGTGCTTGCGGTGCTTTATCTGCTGCTGCGGGCAGCCCTTGCGCCGCTGGTGCTCATCGGCGCGACCGCCCTCTCGACGCTGGCGGCCCTCGGCATGGGCAGCTGGGTCAGCATCCATCTACTGGGGTTCCCCGCTCTGGACAACACCACGCCGCTGTTCGCATTCCTGTTCCTGGTCGCGCTGGGCGTGGACTACACGATCTTCTTGGTGACCCGGGCCAAGGAGGAGACGCCGATGTGGGGCACCCGCGGCGGTATCGTGCGCGCGGTGTCGGCCACCGGTGCGGTCATCACCAGCGCCGGGCTGGTGCTGGCCGCGGTGTTCTGCGTGCTGGGGGTGCTCCCGCTGATCGCGCTCACCCAGTTGGGCATCATCGTCGGCCTGGGCATCCTGCTCGACACCTTCGTCGTCCGCACGGTCGTCATCCCGGCGCTGTTCACCTTGATCGGCCCGCGGATCTGGTGGCCGGCCTTCAGGTCCGACGACATCGAGCGGACCGACGAACTACCCGTGCTCAGGCCTGGTCGTGGTGATGGTGGCGGAGCTCCTCGCCACGGTGCTCAAACCAGCCTGCCCGCACCAGGAAGAGCACGCTGACGACCAGCACCCACAACGGGAACGCCAGGGTCAGCCACATGCTCTGTTCCCCGCCGACGATCAGCGCCAGCGCCGACAGGTAGGTGACGATGGTCAGCCACCTGGGCATCAGTCCGGTCCGCAGCCAGATGGTGGCCAGCGACATCATGAACACCGCCGCCATCTTCAGGGCGTAGACCTTGGACAGCTTGAGCAGCAGCATCTGACCGAACACGCCGGTGCCCGAACCGTTTACCGGTGCGCCGAGGTAGTGGCTGGCGCCCACCAGGCCGTCGCCGACCGCCGAGGTGACGAACATCATCGCCAGGAAGAGCAGCCCGCTGCCGAGGGTGACGGTGGCGAAGAACCGGTCCTCGTAGCGGCCGAGGTTGGCCCGGACCACGCCGATGAACCACAGGAAGCTGATGCCGGCGAAGGGCATGAGCTCGGAGGCCAGGTGAATCTTTCCGCTGCCGGCGTCAAGCCACTGCGAGCCCGGCTGGGCGCCTTCGGGCAGTGAGGACCGGATCAGGTACAGGGCGGTGGAGAAGAGCACCGCGAACAGCACGCCGGCCAGGGCTGCGGCTCTCGGGGTGGTCAGGCGGTGAAGGGTGGCGGAATTCGGTTGGGACACCCCGACAGTGTGTCGTATCAGGGCTGACCGGGCAGCAACTGCACCATCAGGCCGTTGGACTCGGCGAGCAGCGTGCCGGCCGGGTCGCGCAGTTCGGCGTTGACGACGGTCTTGCGGCCCTCGACCTTCGAGGCCCACCCGCGCATCGTCAGCGGCACGTCGATCGGCGTGATGTTGCGGTAGTCGACGTGTAGGAACGCTGTCCGGCTGATCGGCCTGCCGATCGAGTGGATGATGATGCCGCACATCACGTCGAACATCATCGCGACCATCCCGCCGTGCACGGCGTTGTTGCCGCCGACGTGGTAGCGGCTGTACTGCACGCCGACCTCCACGCCCTCAGGGCCGAATTCGCGGATCTGCCACGGTGGCATCAGCACGCTGCCCGCACCGGGCAGGCTGGCGACGCGACCGGCCGGCGCCATGCCACCCGGCTTCTCGTGCGGGGCCAGATAGGCGATGAGGTCCTCGACGCGGTCGGCCGCGGCGTCCCAGTCGGGTGCGTCGGCGGCCACGGCGAGGTCCTGGGCGCGGCGAATGGCGGTGACGAACCGCCCGAACCCGGGTGGTTCGTCGAGCACCTGGAAACGCGGGAAGCCTCCGCGATCGTCGTCGGCGACAGTCACCACCGCGGCCGTCGGCTCTTCGCGCAAGCGCTCATCGCGGCGCCAGCACGTCGCGCCGCACGATGGTCTGGTCGCGTCCCGGACCGACGCCGATGCACGAAATCGGCGCTCCGGCAAGCTCTTCCAGCCGAAGCACGTAATCGCGAGCCTTAGCCGGAAGGTCATCGAACTCCCGTGCCCCTGAGATGTCCTCCCACCAGCCAGGCAGTTCCTCGTAGACCGGCTCCGCCCGGGAGATGTCGCTCTGGGTCATCGGCATGTCGTCGGTGCGCTTGCCGTCGACGGTGTAACCCACGCACACCGGCACCGTCTCCAGCGACGACAGCACGTCGAGTTTGGTCAGGAAGTAGTCGGTGATGCCGTTGACGCGGGTGGCGTAGCGGGCAATCACGGCGTCGAACCAGCCGCAGCGGCGCGCACGTCCGGTGGTGACACCCACCTCCCCACCGGTCTTGGACAGGTAGGCCCCGTGCTCGTCGAACAACTCGGTGGGGAACGGGCCCGAGCCCACCCGGGTGGTGTACGCCTTGAGGATTCCCAGCACCGTGGTGATGCGCGTCGGCCCGATGCCCGACCCGACGGCCGCACCGCCCGCGGTCGGGTTCGACGACGTCACATAGGGATACGTGCCGTGGTCGACGTCGAGCAGGGTGCCCTGCGAACCCTCCAGCAACACCGTTTCGCCGGACTCCAGGGCGCTGTTGAGCAGCAGCCGGGTGTCGGCGATCCGGTGCGCGAAGCCCTCCGCCTGGGACAGCAGCGCATCGGTGATCTCGTTGGCGTCCAGCGCCTTGCGGTTGTAGATCTTGACCAGCACCTGGTTCTTGAACTCCAACGCCGCGGAGATCTTGGCAGCCAGCAGGTCGGGGTCACACACGTCGGCGATCCGGATGCCGATGCGCGCGATCTTGTCCTGATAGCAGGGACCGATGCCGCGGCCGGTGGTGCCGATCTTCTTGCTGCCCAGGTATCGCTCGGTGACCTTGTCGATGGCGACGTGGTAGGGCATCAGCAAGTGGGCGTCGGCGGAGATCAGCAGCCGCGAGGTGTCCACGCCACGGTCGTCGAGCCCCTTCAGCTCGGTGAGCAGCACGCCGGGATCGACCACCACACCGTTGCCGATGACGTTGGTGACGCCCGGGGTGAGGATGCCCGACGGGATGAGGTGGAGGGCGAAGTTCTCCCCGCTGGGAAGGACCACCGTGTGCCCGGCGTTGTTGCCGCCCTGGTAGCGGACCACCCACTGCACACGTCCACCGAGCAGATCGGTGGCTTTTCCTTTGCCCTCGTCGCCCCACTGGGCGCCGATGAGGACGATTGCCGGCATGGTGTCTCTCCTGCTATTTGTGATCCAGCCGGTGACCCACCCTATCGGAGCGCAGTGCAAGAGTGTCCCAGATGACCGCCCAGACGAGATCCGGGTTCACCGTGCTGACGTTCGGCGACCGGCCGGCGCCGCGTTCACTGGCCGAGCTGCCCGCGCTGCGGGTTGGTGAAGCGGCCGACATCGACGGGGCTGCCGCAGCCGCCCGTCGGCTGCTGGTGCTCGGTTCCGACGCGGATCTGGCGGCGGTGTTGTCCCGCTTGATGCGTCAAGACGCACTCGACGTCGAGGTCGCCCAGGTGCGCGGCCGGCTCAGCGCCCGGCGCGCGCTGTCGGGCACGGCACGTCGGGTTCCGCTGATCCGTGACGACACCGGAACGGCCCTGGTCGGAGCCGCGCAGTGGTTGCCGCCGTCCGGAGCGGCGGCGATCCGCGGCGAGGCGGTGGTTGACGACGCGGTGCTCTTCGACGGCGAGGTCGCCGGGGTGCAGATCGAGCCGACGCCACAGCTGCCCGGCCTGCGCGCGACCGTGCTCGGCGGCCGGCGGCGGTGGGTGACCGGCCGGGCCGCGCAGCTGGGCACCACGGGTGCACTGGTGCAGCGCGACGGCGTCATCGGGACCCGCGAGGTCAAGAGGTCGACGTTCTACCGGCACACCACGGGGTGGCTGCGCGTCGGCTGAGCCCCGTCGAGGATGGTTCATGCGCCGACGGCCGCGCGCACCCGCTGCCCGATCAGCGGTGAATGGGATCGATCCAGCGAACCGTTTCCGGCTTCTCCACCGGATCAATGTCGACGTTCACCACCACGGTCTCGTTGTCACTGCGCACCAGAACACACTCGAGCGTCTCGTCAGCCGATGCGTTGATCTCCTGGTGCGGAACGTAGGGCGGCACGAAGATGAAGTCGCCCGGGCCTGCCTCGGCGGTGAATTCGAGTCGATCGCCCCAGCGCATGCGGGCGTGGCCCCGGATGATGTAGATGACGCTCTCGAGCGCACCGTGATGGTGCGCGCCGGTTTTCGCGTTCGCCTGAATGGTGACGGTGCCCGCCCAGATCTTCTGGGCACCCACACGCGCGAAGTCGATTGCCACCGCGCGGTCCATCCCGGCGGTCATCTTCATGGTGTCGAGTTCCAGGGAGCCGGCCGGTATCACCCGTATGCCGGTGAACTTCCAGTCGTCGTCCTGCTGCGCCATCTGCCGGCTCCTCTGTCGCTAACCACGCCAACCGTAACTGGGTTGAATTCGCCGGCGCCGGGATTCGCCAACGTCCATTCCAGCGGCGCACGTCCCGGGTCGATGCGTCCACTGATCTACGCCCGCGTGGCCAGCTCCGGGGACAGCCGGAACCGCACGCGGGTTCCGTTGCGCGGCACCAGGACCGGCGCCGCATGCCAGGGCGGGCTCTCCGGACGGTCGCTGACCGGTTCGAGTTCACCCTCCCGCAGCAGGGTGTGCAGCACGGTGACGAGTTCGCACATCGCGAAGGCGGCGCCGATGCAGCGCTTGATCCCGCCGCCGAACGGCACCCACGCCGAAGGCTGCGGCCGGCCACCCAGGAACCGCTCCGGACGGAACTCATCGGGATCGGTGTAGGCCTGCGGGTCGCGGTTGATCACGTCGAGCAGCAGCACGATGCGGGTCCCGGGTGCCAGGGTGTAGTCGCCGAGTTGGTAGCGGCCCGTGGTCATCCGGCCGGTGATCGGCGCCGGCGGCCACAGCCGCAGCGTCTCGTTGATCACCGCCTCGGTGTAGGTGGTCCCCCCCGAGACAGCCTCCTCGCGGACGCGGTCGAGGGTCTTCGGATGGTGCAGCAGCAGGTCGACCACCCAGGCGAGGGTGGTGGCCGTCGTCTCATGCCCGGCGAGCACAAGGGTGACGAGGTCGTCGCGAATCTCCTTGTCCGACAGCCGGTCTCCATCCTCGCTGCGGGCGTCGACCAGCATCCCCATGATGCCGGCCTCTCGGCCCGGATCGGCCCGCCGGGCCGCGATCATCGGCAGCACCAGCTCGTCGATGCGCCGGTTCAATCCGTTGAGCCGTCCCCAGAACCGCAGTGCGCCCAGGCGGCGGGCGGCATATCGCACCGCGGTCTCCTCGGAGATCGCCAGCACCAGAAGCTCGTCGAACGGCTCGCCGATGCGCGCGACGTCGTCGGAATCGTTGACCCCGAACATGATTCGCACGATCACGTCGAGGCTCAGTTCGCGGGCGGCCTCGAGCATCCGCATCGGTTTCCCGACCGGCCACCGGGACATCGCGGCACGGGTGGCCTCCTCGATGATCGGCACGTAGGCCGCGAGCGCGTTGCCGAGCAGGGGCGGGGTGAGCAGCTTCCGGCGCCGCAGGTGCTCGGGCTCCTCCTGGACGAACATCGACCGGTTGCCGTAGATCGCCGCCGCCGGGCCCACGCCGGCCCCGCCGAGCAGCACGTCGGGTTTGGCGGCGAACACCTGCTTGGCCAGCGCCGGATCGCCGACCGCGACAACGGGCCCGTAGCCCAGCACCGGCAGCGCCACCACCGGACCGAGCCGCCGGAGGGCCTGGGCGACAAGTTGCTGGCCGCCCAGGCCGTAGGCCGCCGCGTACAGGCCCCCGAAGAGCGGCACGAGCGGCTTCGGTGCAGGCAGTGCCGGTGGACGCATGTCAGCCACCATCCCATACTCAGGCCATCCCACAGGTACCTTCGTGACGTGAGTATTCGCCCGTTGCACCAGTCGGTGCGCCCGAGCCCGGTGTTCCTCGCGCTCGTCGCCATCACGGCGGCCGGCGGGGTGATGGCCTGGACGGCGGCGCAGACCACCGGGCCCACCGCCCGCATCGGGGTGTTCGTCTTCGTGATCGGCGGCTGGCTGGTGTCGCTGTGCCTGCACGAGTTCGGCCACGCCTACACGGCGTTCCGCTACGGCGACTACGACGCCGCCACCCGCGGCTACCTCACCCTCAACCCGCTGAAGTACTCCCACCCGCTGCTCTCCCTGGGCCTGCCCCTGCTGTTCATCGCCCTCGGCGGCATCGGCCTGCCGGGCGGGGCGGTGTATCTGCGCACCGGTTTCATGACCCCGCGGCAGCGCACCCTGGTGAACCTCGCCGGGCCTTTCGCCAACTTGGTCCTCGCGGTTCTGTTGCTCGGCGCCACCCGGCTGTTCTTCGACCCCGGGCACGCGGTGTTCTGGGCGGGCGTGGCGTTCCTGGGCTTCCTGCAGGTCACCGCGCTGGTGCTGAACCTGCTGCCGATCCCTGGCCTGGACGGCTACGCCGCACTCGAGCCGCATCTGAGCCCGTCGACGCAGCGCGCGCTGGAGCCGGTCCGGCAGTACGGGTTCATGATCCTGATCGTTCTGCTGGTCGCCCCCGGGCTGAACCGGTGGTTCTTCTCCGGGGTGTTCTGGATCTTCGGCCTGTCCGGGGTTCCCCAGGGTCTGGTCGGCCTCGGCAGCGACCTGACCCGATTCTGGTCGGCCTGGCTCTAAGCCGGCCGCCACCGACTCCCGAAAGAAATACGGCAGCGGTCCCCCCTCAAGCCGCTGCCGTATGGGATTCACCGTATCCAAGCCCGGCAAGCCGCCCCTAGGGCCTTTGGTACCCAGTTGGCGATGACCCATGTCGGCGCTTGCCGGGGTCCGGGCTCCTGCCTATATTCCAGCCATGGGAGCCGGACACAGCCACGGCAGCGCCGACACACGCGCCAGCCGGATGATCATGGCCTCGGCGATCCTGGGCGTCTTCTTCGTCGTCGAACTCACCACGGCGCTGATCATCGGCTCGCTGGCACTGCTGGCCGACGCCACCCACATGCTCACCGACCTGGTGGCGCTGTTCATGGGACTGACCGCCGTGCTGCTCGCCCGGCGCGGTTCGAAGTCGGCAGCCCGCACCTACGGCTGGCACCGCGCCGAGGTGTTCACCGCGGTGGCCAATGCGGTGCTGCTGCTGGGCGTGGCGGTCTTCATCGTCTATGAGGCGATCAAACGTCTCGGTGAGCCGCCACAGGTCCCCGGCTGGCCGATGATCCTGGTGGCACTGCTGGCGCTGCTGGCCAATGTCGCCGTCGTGCTGCTGCTGCGGTCGCATTCGGAGAGCAGCCTGGCCGTCAAGGGCGCCTACATGGAGGTGATGGCCGACGCGGTCAGCAGCGTGGGCGTGCTGATCGCCGGCATCGTGATGGTGACGACGCACTGGCCGTATGCCGACACCGTGGTGGCTGTGCTGGTGGCGCTGTGGGTGCTGCCCCGGGCCATCGCACTGGCCCGCGCCGCGCTGCGCATCCTGTCGGAGTCCTCCCCGAAGCACATCGACGTCGACGAACTGCGCTCAGCGCTGGCGGCCGTCGACGGCGTCACCGAAGTCCACGACCTGCACGTCTGGACCCTCGTGCCGGGCAAGGACATGGCGACCGCGCACCTGGCGACCAACGGCACGTCCGACCGGGTCCTCGAGGACGCACAGGCGATCCTCGCCGAGCGCGGCCTCGGGCACGCGACGGTTCAGGTGGAACCGCCGGGATCGGCCGCGGACTGCCCGGCTTCGACGGACCTCTAAGCCAAGTCGAGTTCCCGGCGGGCGGCCGGATCGCAGTCGTCGAGCAGATCCAGGCAGCGCGCGAACTCGTCGGTCTCGCCGATGGAGTCGGCGGCGCGGGCCAGCGCGGCGACGCAGCGCAGGAAGCCCCGGTTCGGCTCGTGGGAGTAGGGCACCGGGCCGAAGCCCTTCCAGCCGTTGCGACGCAGCTGGTCGAGCCCGCGGTGGTAGCCCGTGCGGGCGTACGCGTAGGCGGTGACGGCCTTGTCCTCAGCCAGCGCGTCCTCGGCCAGCGCCGCCCACGCCACTGACGCCGAGGGATGGGCGGCGGCGACGATAGCGGGGTTCTCGCCGGCGTCGAGGTCCGCTTCGGCCTCCGGATCGCCGGGTAACAGCACTGGTGGGGGTCCCAGGAGGTCGCCGAATGAAGTCATGGGCACATTGTGCCGGTGCCGCCCGGAGTTGCAGAAGGCCGGGCGTCGCGACCACCGGTTAGGGTCGGAGGAGACACGAGCCAGGGAGGACTCACGCACATGTCGAACCCGTCCGGGGCGGGCCGCGACGACGATGCCGCGGCCGCCGGCGTCGAGAGCTACCCGCTGGACGCCGACAGCGACCCCATCACCGAGGTGATCGACATTCCCGGCGCAACGGTTTCCGATACGGCCGAACGGCGTTACACCGCACCGGGTTTCGATGCCGGATCGACGCAGATCATCGACCGCCTGCCCGACGAGTCCGAGCCCACCGAGATCTTCTTCGCCGCGTCGCGGCCGCGTACCGCCGGCCCTCAGGCCATCGCCCCGCGCCGCGCGGAGCGTCCCAGTTGGCTACTGCCGATCCTGGTGGCGCTGGCCGCCCTGGCCGCAGTCGCGGCCGTCGGGTTTCTCCTGATGCACCGCGCGAATTCGGCCAAGGCCGCCCGCGTCGACTCGGTGAAGTCGACCATCCGGACGTTCGACACGGCGGTGCGCAACGGCGACCTGTCGACCTTGCGCAACGTCACCTGCGGTCAGACCAAGGACGCCTACGCCAAGTACGACGACACGACCTGGGCCGACGCGTACGCGAAGATCTCCGAGGCCAAGCAGTATCCGGTGGTCGCCAGCATCGACGACGTCGTGGTCAACGGCGACCACGCGGAGGCCAACGTCACGTCGTACATGGCCTACGACCCGTCGACGACGTCGACCCGCAGCTTCGATCTGCAGTTCCGCGACGACCAGTGGAAGATCTGCCAGTCGCCCTGACGCCGAAGGCTCACCCGGAGTCATCCGTCATCACTCCGCCAGTAATCGTGGGGTTTCCGCCACGTGCCGTGAGAACCTAGTCGTGCTGCGCGCGATTGGCTAATGACAGCTCCTGGCAGGAGGTGTGGTGAGACGGGACGCGGCGGGGCTGAACCTCGACGGCAAGGCGGTGCTCGAGGCTGCCTTCGAGCACGGGTACAGCGCCATGGTCATCACCGACGCCGACTTCGACGGCGGCCCCTTCATCCGGCGTTGCAACCCGGCCTTCTGCGCGATGACCGGCTATACCCAGCAGGAGTTGATCGGCCAGTCCCCACGCATACTGCAGGGGCCCGACACCGATCGACAAGCCATCGATCAACTCAGTCGCAAGATCCGGGCCGGGGAATTCTTCGAGGGCAGCGCCGTCAACTACCGCAAGGACGGCGTGGCCTACTTCGTTCAGTGGAACATCTCACCGGTGCGCGATGCCAGCGGCGTGATCGTGGCCTACATCTCGATCCAGCAGGACATCACGGCCCGCGTTGTCGCGGAGCGCGAGGCGGAGGAGGCCCGCAGGCAACTGGCCAAAGTCGACGAACGTTACCGACGGTCGATGGATAACGCCGCCATCGGCATGTGCCTGATCGCCCCGGACGGTCGCTTCGTGGAGGTCAACGATGCATTGTGTGAGTTGTTCGGCTATGACGCCGAGCTCCTGAGGCAGAAGACCTGGCAAGAGTTGACCGCGCCGGAATACCTGGCAGCAGACCTGCAGAACGTGAACGACGTTCTGGAAGGCCGCATCGACTCCTACCGGATGACCAAGCAGTACATCCATGCCAACGGACATCCCATCTGGGGGGATCTTGCGGTGAGTTGTGTTCGCGACGAGTACGGCAAGGTGGAGAACTTCATCTCACAGATCACCGACATCACCAAGCAGGTCGAAGCCGCCGAGCGGAACCGCATTCTGGCCGAACAACTCAAGCGGCAGAGCGACCGGACGACTCAGGAACTGCAGAGCGCCGCCGCCTACATGTCGTCGATCATGCCGACCGACCTCACCGGCAAGGTCGCTGCGGCGTCGCGCTACCTGCCCTCCCGGGGACTCGGCGGCGACTGCTTCGACTACACCTGGATCGACGACGACCATCTTCTGGTCTATCTCATCGACGTGTCCGGACACGGCATTGAACCCGCACTGCTGTCGGTTTCGGTGCACAACATGATCCGTTCCGGATCCCTGAAGAACAAAGTCCTACGGGATCCGGGCAAACTACTGACTGAACTGAACCGGCTTTTCCAGATGGACCAACACAGTGGGCACTACTTCACCATGTGGTGCGGCGTCTACGAAGCGTCCTCCCGCACCCTTCGTTATGCCTGCGGAGGCGCCCCGCCTGCGTTGGCGTTCGATTCCGTGGACGGCGGAGCACCTGCCGTGACCGAATTGTCCTCGAAGTCGTTTCCCGTCGGGATGTTCGAGGACACTGTGTACGTCTCGGCGACCTGCTCCGTTTCGCCCGGATTCCGGATGCTGATCTTCAGCGACGGGGCGTGTGAGCTTGACCCGGCTGACGGTCGGCGCTTCGCTCTGGAGGAATTCAAGAACTTGGCCACCAGGCTGGCCAGTTCGCCGAAAGGGTCGATCGACGAACTTGTCGCGGAACTACGCGCCCGGACAGCGACCGGTGGCTTCGAGGACGACTGCTCACTGATCGGGCTGAGATTCAACTGAATTCTTCGGCATCGTCCGTCCCGGACTTCGAGCGGCCTCGCTGCGCTCGGCTCGTTCAGCCCGCTCGACCTGATCGCGGGCTTCACTCCCCTCGCTGCGCTCGGCTCGTTCAGCCCGCTCGACCTGATCGCGGGCTTCACTCCCCTCGCTGCGCTCGGCTCGTTCAGCCCGCGGAGACACTCCGGCCGGAGCTGTTGAGGTCGTTGCACGCCTCGATCACTCGTTGCGTCATCCCGGCCTCGGCCAGCTTCATGTAGGACCGCGGGTCGTAGACCTTCTTGTTGCCCACCTCGCCGTCGATCTTCAGCACGCCGTCGTAATTGGTGAACATGTGTCCGACGATGGGGCGGGTGAAGGCGTACTGGGTGTCGGTGTCGACATTCATCTTCACGACGCCATAGTTCAGCGAGTCCTCGATCTCCGACTTCAGCGAGCCGGATCCGCCGTGGAAGACGAAGTCGAACGGCATGGCACCCTCGGCCAGGCCCAGCTTGGCCGCGGCCACCCGCTGCCCCTCGGCCAGCACCTCAGGCTTGAGCTTCACGTTGCCCGGCTTGTACACGCCGTGGACGTTGCCGAAGGTGGCGGCCAGCAGGTAGCGGCCGTTCTCGCCGGTCCCCAGCGCGTCGACGGTCTTCTCGAAGTCCTGGGGGCTGGTGTAGAGCTTCTCATTGATCTCGGCCTCGACGCCGTCCTCCTCACCGCCGACCACGCCGATCTCCACCTCGAGGATGATCTTGGCGGCCGCGGCGTGCTTGAGCAGCTCCTGGGCGATCGAGAGGTTCTCGGCGATGGGGACGGCCGAGCCGTCCCACATATGCGAGTTGAACAGCGGATCCTTGCCGGCCCGAACCCGCTCGGCGGAGATGGCCAGCAGCGGGCGCACGTAGGTGTCCAGCTTGTCCTTGGGGCAGTGGTCGGTGTGCAGGGCGACGGTGATCGGGTACTTGGCGGCGATCACGTTGGCGAACTCGGCCAGCGCGACGGCACCGGTCACCATCTCCTTGATGCCGAGGCCCGAACCGAATTCTGCTCCGCCCGTTGAGAACTGGATGATGCCGTCGCTGCCGGCGTCGGCGAATCCCTTGATGGCGGCGTTGATGGTCTCCGACGAGGTGCAGTTGATGGCCGGGAACGCGAAGTGGTGCTCCTTGGCGCGATCCAGCATCTCCGCGTAGACCTCGGGGGTCGCGATCGGCATAGCGGGTCCTCTCTTTTGCTGTCCTCGTCGTGTCGGGCTGTCTGGGAGGCAGTATGTCAAACCACACCGGTATGTTGGGGCGTCATGACCACGACTGTGATGGCCCTGCCGCACATCATGGATCCGATGTACTGGCTCGGCGAGGGCGGGCCGTTCGCCTCGGCGGTGCTGCCGGGGATCCTGATCATCGTCTTCATCGAGACGGGCCTGCTGTTTCCCCTGCTGCCCGGCGACTCGCTGCTGTTCACCGGCGGTCTGCTGGCCGCCGCGCCGCACCCGCCGGTGAACATCTGGGTCCTGCTGATCTGCGTGCCCGTCGTGGCGGTGCTGGGTGACCAGTGCGCCTACTTCATCGGCCGCCGCATCGGCCCGGCGCTGTTCGACAAGGAAGACTCGCGGCTTTTCAAGAAGCGCTATGTCACCGAGTCGCATGCCTTCTTCGAACGCCACGGCCCCAAGACGATCATTCTTGCCCGATTCGTCCCGATCGTCCGGACGTTCACCCCGGTGCTGGCCGGCGTCTCCTACATGCGCTACCCGGTGTTCCTGGCCTTCGACATCGTCGGCGGCATCCTGTGGGGCGCCGGTATCACACTGCTCGGCTATTTCCTGGGCAACGTGCCGTTCGTCAAGGCGCACCTGGAACTGATGATCCTGCTCATCGTGTTCCTGTCGGTGCTCCCCGGAGTGATCGCCGTGGGGCGCAATGTGTTGCGCCGCCGCGGGATCGTCACCGACGACAGCTGACGCAGCCCCCTCAGACCCCTACGGCCAGGTGCCGTTGCGGTTCGGGCCGGGCAGCGTCGCTCCCGGTATCGGGGTGTTCTGCAGCGCCCCGAGGCACAGCCCGAGCCGGCCGGGCATACACGGGATATTGCCGGAACCGCCGTAGCTGTTGGTGGGGTTGTTCTGCGACCAGCACACGCCGGTGATCGGGTCCTGCCACTGGCCGCCCGGGCAAGGTGCCGCGTCGGCGGTCCCCGCGGTCACCGGTATCGACCACATCGCGGCGCCGAGGGCCGCAGCGCCGAGAACTCGAAAAGCCTTAGTGCGGATTGTCATTGGCGTTCTCCGTACGTCAGTCGGTTCTGGGCGGATCAGGAGGGAAGGGTGATCTTGGTCTGGGACCTGATGACTTCAGCGGCGTCGATCACAGCCTGTTGCTGACCCTCGGGCGCCTCGCCGTTGAGCTGGAACACGAAAAGGCCGTCCTTCCCCGGGATCACGACGGTCTCCTGGCCGACGGACCGGGTCTTGCCATTCGACTGATACGTACCGACATAGTTGATGGCGTCATACCCGGCGAACGTGTCGCGTGTCGGGCCGCCCCTGGTCGGGGTGAAGCCGGGGAGTTCGTTGAGCTGCCCGGGCGCGAGATCGAGGATCTTCTGCGGGTCGACGTTGCCGGTCAGTTTGGCGGCGATGGCGTACATGTAGGTGGCGTCGTCGAGGGGCTTCACCTGGTCGCCATAGTAGATGGCGCCATAGGCCCAGTCGGGAGTCAGATCGCCGGCCGGGTTCCAGCCCGGCGGCAACGGGAATTCGACCTTGGGTGTACCGGGATCGTCCTTCTTGAAGGGCGTCTCGGCGATCTTGTTGTCGACGATGTACTGGTTCAGGGTCGCGCCCACGGCCGGCGCCTCCGCGCCCGGCCCGCCATGTCCGCCCTCGTGCGCCGGAGCCGGCGACCCGGTCCAGATCGTGGGAGTGGAAGCAGGCCCGGTATAGGCCTTCTCGGTGGTGGGCGTGCAGGCGGTGAGCGCACCGCTCACCGCGAAGACAGCCACTGCCCCCGTTGCCAACGCCGTGATGTTCTTCATCGGTCGCGTTCTCCTTCGCGTCGCGTGCCGGGCTGAGCATAGCGACTCCCCGCCGGTCCGGCGCGGTTCGACAGGAACCCGGCTACACCGATTTCGTCACCGCGTAGGCGGCCTCCATGAGCATCCAGCCCGACACCTGAACCGACAGGTCGCGCTCGGGAGTCACCGACTCGAAGACGGCCCCGTCGACCTTTGCGCCCGCGCCGGCCGCCTTGCCGGGCACCTCGGCGATCCGATCCCAGAATGCGCTGAACAGCGGAAGCCCCTGAACGTCGGCCCGGTTGTCCCACGCGGCGCGGGCCGAGGACAGCACCATCGAGCGCGCGGTCTCACGGGCGGCGTCGTCACCGGGCAGTTCATTGGCGGCCAGCGCCAGATACCGGGCGGTGATCCCCGCGAACAGCCCGCCGTCGCCGCCACCGGCACCCTTGAGCACCCCCTCGGGGGCCATGTTCTCGGCGATCGCCGTGATGAGTCGTGCCGCGCGGGTGGCGTGCCGGGAATCGCCGGTGCGCACGGCGAGTTCGGTTTCCAGGCCCACGACGACGCCCTGGCAGTAGGTGTACTGGGCCCGCACCAGCGAGCCCGCCTTGATGCCGTCGAACACCAGGTGCGTCTCCGGGTCGATCAGGGTGTCGTCGATCCAGTCGGCCATCTCCGTGGCGCGGCTGACGTTGCCGTGGCGGGCCAGGAAGATTCCGGCCGGGCCGTTGGCCGGGGCGTTGAAGAACTTGTCCTGCTTGCGCCACGGGATACCGCCGCCCTCGGCGGGCGACCACGACGTCGTCAGCTGAGCGGACAGGGTGGACAGCGCCTTGGGGTTGGGCACCCCGGCGAGGCGGCCGGCTCGTTCAAGAGCCAGTGCGAGCCAGGCCATGTCGTCGTAGTAGTTGTTGGTCCATCGGCCGTTGTTGCGGGTGAGGTGGCCGCGGATCTGCTTGCGGATGGAATCCACCCGTTCCTGCTTGGGTTCACGGACCTGGGCGTCGACCAGGGTGTCCAGCAGGTGCGCCTGCCACCAGTAGTGCCACGTGGCAAAGGTCTGGTCCTTGGCGGTGGGCGGCCAGCCCACCACGCCGAGCTGGGTACCCGGAACCTTCCACAGCCGCCGGAGGTGCCGGGTGGCGATGGCGGACTCGGCGCTGGCCGCCCGGTTCTTCCATTGCTGCTCCATGAACGGCAATCCTGCCCTACCAGGCCTGCGAAATATCGGACCATTGCCTGATCCAGGCATGCATGGCGATTCCCGCGGCGACTCCGGCGTTGATACTGCGGGTCGAGCCGAATTGGGCGATGGAGACCGTGAGCGCCGCACCGTCCCGGGCCGCCTCGGAGATGCCCGGACCCTCCTGGCCGAAGAGCAGCAGGCAGTCCCGCGGCAGCGTCGTCTCCTCGAGCCGGACCGATCCCGGGATGTTGTCGACGGCCACGACCGTCAGTCCGGTGGCATGGGCGACGTCGAGCAGTTGCTCGGTGGTGTCGTGGTGGGCCAGATGCTGGTAGCGGTCGGTGACCATGGCGCCCCGTCGGTTCCACCGCCGCCGGCCGACGATGTGCACGGTGTGCACCGCGAAGGCGTTGGCGGTGCGCACCACCGCACCGATGTTCGCGTCGTTGCCGAAGTTCTCGATGGCGACGTGCAGCCGATGGCGGCGTCGATCGATATCGGCGACGATCGCCTCGCGCCGCCAGTAGCGGTAGGCGTCGACGACGTTGCGGGTGTCGCCGCGCTCGAGCAGGTCGGGGTCGTAGCGGGGGTCGGCGGGCGTCTCCCCGCCATGCTCGTCCGCCCAGGGGCCGACACCGGCTGACCCCGTGGACCATTCGGTGGGCCCGGGACCGCTCACCGGGCCAGCAGCCCGATGGTGGCGAAGCGTCCGGCCGGCCTGCTGACGACGGCGACGTCGACCGACCGCCCGTGCAGTTCGGCCTGCTCCGGCCAGAGGTCCGGCGCTGCGCCCAGTGCCAGCGCCAGGCCGTGGGTGACGCCGATCCGGCGTGCGCCGTCGGCGGTGTCCAGGACGGCTCCCGCGATCCGGCCGTCTTCCACGACGAGGCCGTCGAGCCGGTCGTCGGCCGGGCCGAGAAGACCCTCGGCCCGTTCGCGCAGCCAATCGGCCAGAGCACGGCCGGGCGCCTCGTCGTTGCACCGCCACGAACCCACGATGCCGGCGGTGATGGTCTGACCGTCGGCGGTGCGCATGATGTCCAGGTCTGGCACGTGGCTCGTCACCAGCCCGAACGGCGAAGCAAGACATCCGGCCGACCACTGCCGAAGGTGTTCTCCCACAAAGGGTTCGAGCCTGGTGCGGTCGTTCGCCTTCTGTACCGTCACCGGTTCCGCGTGGATCAGCGCGAGGTCCGGATCCGCGGCACCGCCGACGAGGTCCTCGGTCATGTCGGCGCGCCACTGCTCGGTCTGGGCATCCAGCCGGCCCGATTCGACGATCAGAACCTCGAGATCCGAAGCGGCGCAAAGAATCCCGTAGGCCAGCGCTCCGGGGCCGGCGCCGACGCACAGGACGTCGACGGTCTCGTCCCAGTCGTCGGCGGGCTCGGGATGGTCAGCCATCGGCGAGGCCGAGATCGGCCAGACCGAGGATGCTGCGGTACGGCACCCCCTCGGCCTCGATCGCCTCGGCGGCACCCGTCGCCCGGTCAACCACGGTGGCGACGCCGACTACCGTTGCACCGGCTTCCCGGACCGCGTGTACGGCCTGGAGCGCCGAACCGCCCGTCGTAGAGGTGTCCTCCACCACCAGAACACGCTGACCCGCAACGTCGGCGCCTTCGATAAGGCGTTGCATACCATGGCTTTTCAGGGCCTTGCGGACCACGAAAGCGTCGATGGGGCGGCCGGGTGTGTGCATCACCGCGCACGCCACCGGATCGGCGCCCATGGTCAGCCCACCGACGGCGGCGTAGTCCCAGTCGGCGGTGAGCTCGCGCATGAGCCGGCCGATCAGCGGGGCGGCCTGGTGGTGCAGCGTTGCGCGGCGCAGGTCGACGTAGTAGTCGGCCTCCTTACCGGAGGACAGCGTCACCCGCCCGAAGACGACCGAGAGCCGCCGAACGAGGCCGGACAACTCGGCGCGGTCGGCGGTGTTCAACTCAGGTGCGTCCACGGGCCCGTCCCATCCTGGTGGTCATGGCGCGGACGAGGCCGCGCGGAATCAGCCGACCCACGGTGGTCAGCGCCTTGTACTGCATCCCCGGGATGCTGACGACCCGACCCCTGGCGATATCGGCGAGGCTCTCGTCGACCACCTGGTCGACCGTCAGCCAGAGGGCCGACGGCAGTGTGGACATCTCGATCCCGGCTCGTTGGTGGAACTCGGTGTGCACGAAGCCCGGACACACCGCGTGCATGCCGACACCGGTGCCGGCCAGTCCGTTCGCCAGGCCCTCGGAGAAGAACACCACCCACGCCTTGGAGGCGGAGTAGGTGGACCCGCGGCCGGGGAGCAGACCGGCGACGCTGGCGATGTTGATCACCGTTCCGCGGCGCGCGGCGAGCATCGGCGGCAGCGCCGCACGGGTCAGCTCCATCACCGCGGTGACGTTGACGTCGAGTTGGCGTTGCAGCAGGGCGGGTTCGGCGGTCCAGAACTCTCCGGAGGTGCCCAGGCCGGCGTTGTTGACCAGGACCTGTACCCCGGCTGACAGCCGCTCGGCCACCCGTTGACGGGCGTCGGCGTCGGCGAGGTCGGCGGACAGCACCTCCACGCCGACACCGTGCCTTGCGCGAAGTTCATCGGCGAGCGCACCGAGGCGCTCGACGTCACGGGCCACCAGAACCAGGTCGTGGCCGTCGCGGGCGAAGCGACGGGCATAGCCCTCGCCGAGGCCGGAGGTGGGGCCGGTGATCAGGGCTAGCGGGCGGGTCACCCCGACACCCTATCGCCGGTCAGGACTGGAAGTGGGGGGCCTGGGTGCCGGTGCGGGGCTGCGGGCGCAGCAGCGGCGGGGCCTCGCTGCGGCCGGGGGGAAGTTCGCGCGGCGACTGGGCCTGCGGACGGCCGGGCTCGGCCGGGCGGCGACCGGCGGCCTGCGCCGCCTGCGCCGGGATGGGCGGCAGCACCCGCAGCAGGTCGTTGAACTGCCGCACGGTGCGCAGGCCCTCGTCCCACTCGGCACGGGTGGAGGAGATCGGCATGGCCAGCAGCGTCCAGTTCTGCTCGTTCCACATGATCTCGGCGCAGTCGGGGGCGGTGTGCGCGAACGTCACCATGCGACGGTCGCAGGCGCGCCGCGCCGCGTCGAGGTTGTTGGAGTACACCATCCGGGGTCCGATGGCCCCGAGCAGCCAGACGTCGTTCTCCCGTGGCTCCTTGACGCCCTTGAGGCGCAGGTCCATGACGATGTCGGTGCCCACCTTGCGGTGCAGGGCGATGACGGTGGCGACGTCCTCGAGGTCGAAGACGTAGACCGCCTCGCCGCGGACCTGGCCGAGCACGACGTTGCGGGCGGTGACCTCACCGACGGTAGACATGACGCCGCGTTTCCAGCGGTCGACGATCTCGGCGGATTCCTGTTCGTAGTCGAACCCGTGCGCGCGCGCCCAGGACTTGCGCCGGCGCCCCAGGCCGCGACGGCGCCCGATGTCGATGTACAAGAGCACCGCCGCGCCGGCGAAGCAGAGCGCGGACAGCGTGAACCAGAACGGGACCATTAGCCGTAGCCTAACCGTTCCCTGCCGTTTACCGAGAGCCCGTGCAGGTCACAACCCGATTACCGTTGGTTCGCGGCCCGGGCCCGCCGTAAGTCGGTTGAGTGTGCGTCCAGGACGGTGTCGTCCGCGCTTCGCAGGCCCTCACCGCACAGTCAACGAGGCCGTGCAACGAAGAAGCCCCCGCCGGAGGCGGTTTCTAGGGGTCGTCGCAACGCTGGTGGTTAGTGAGGCAGTAGTAGATCACGCAAGCGCTCGGCTGGGGTATCCCAGTCGAGCGTTTTGCGTGGGCGGCCGTTGAGTTGCTGGGCGACGTGTTCGAGGTCTGCGGGGCTGAAGACGCTCAGGTCGGTGCCTTTGGGGAAGTACTGGCGCAGTAGGCCGTTGGTGTTCTCGTTGGTGCCGCGCTGCCAGGGGCTGGCCGGGTCGCAGAAGTAGACGGGCATGTCGGTGGCCATCGCGAATTGCTGGTGGCGGGCCATTTCGCAGCCCTGGTCCCAGGTCAGGGATCCACGCAGGTGGGCCGGCAAGGTGGCGATCGTGGCGACCAGACCGTCGCGGACGGCTTCGGCGTGATGTCCCTCGGGCAGGTGCACCAGCATCGTGTAGCGGGTGGTGCGTTCGACCAGGGTCGCGATCGCGGTCTTGTTGGCTTCCCCCATGATGAGATCGCCTTCCCAGTGGCCCGGGACCGCGCGGTCCTCGACCTCGGCGGGCCGCTCGCTGATCATGATCATCGGGTCGACGAACCGCGACGTGCGTTGGTCGGGGCGTCGCCGCGGTTTGCGGACCGTGCGCCCGGTCCGAAGCGCTTGTGTCAGTTCGCGTTTCAGTCCGCCGCGGGCCTGAAAGTACAGCCCCTGGTAGATCGTTTCATGGCTCACACGCATGCTCTCGTTATCCGGGAAGTCCTTGATCAGACGATAGGAGATCTCCTCTGGTGACCACCGCTGCGCCAGCCCGTCTTCGACGGCCTGCCGCAGCGGCAGGTTGGTGACCAGTTTGGACGGCTTGGGTCGAGCGCGAGCCGCGGCTGCCGCGTTGTGTGCTTGATAGGGCAGGTACAACCCGGCCTGGCTGCGGTTGGTGATCTCGCGGGACACCGTCGAGGTGGACTTGCCGATTCGTTCGGCGATCGCGGTCATGCTCTGGGCATTGGCCAGCCCGTCGGCGATGGCAAGCCGATCCTCCAACGACAAATATCGGCTGCTGATTACCGGCGGTTCAGCCCTGGTGGCCATGGTCATTGGGCCGTTGTACTGCGCCGGACCGGCGCCATAACGGATCACCACGCCGTCGGGGCGGACCCGCGTGTTGCCGATCTTGCGGACACCGTCACGCCAGTCCCGGGCCGTGCGCACATGGACCCCCACCTCCCGGGCGGCCCGTGATGCCGACCAACCGGCATCGAGCAGTTCGAAGAACCGCGCCTTAGCCTCAGCCTTGCCGACCGGCCGCCGATCCTCCTCGACCAGACCCTGCTCGACGAGCACCCGCCGGGCACGGCTATGGGAAATGCCATTGGTCTTCGCAGCCTGATTGATCGAGCCGGTGGCCTCAAACACCGCCATGACCGCAGCCGACTCGACACCTCGCCACCTCGACCGCGACGTCCCTACCGGGCGGCCCATCGCCCGCAAGATCGCATAACACCGACCCCGGGAGACCCCCACCGCCGCCGCGGCATCCTTGACCGCAACACCGGCATCAACCAGCTTTGCTAACTGCTCCCCTAACCCAACACAGTCCTCCGAAAACGACACGGCCGCCGCAACCTCTCAAATCGAGAGCGTTGCGACGACCGTGTGAACCCGCCCGGAGCGGGGGCTTCTTCGTTTTCAGCGATCTATCCCAGGATGAGCGAGTCGCCGTCGGGGCTGACGTTGACCGGCACGACGTCGCCGTCGTGGATCTCCCCGGCCAGCAGCATCTTGGCCAGCTGATCGCCGATGGCCTGCTGCACGAGCCTGCGCAGCGGCCGGGCGCCGTAGACCGGGTCGAAACCGCGTTGGGCCAGCCATTCCTTGGCCGGCAACGACACCTGCAGTTCCAGGCGACGCTGGGCCAGCCGCTTCTGCAGCTGCGCCAGCTGGATGTCGACGATCCGGACCAGTTCCTCGGGCGACAGCGCGTCGAAGATCAGCACGTCGTCGAGGCGGTTGATGAACTCCGGCTTGAACGCCGCGCGCACGGCAGCCATCACCTGCTCCTCGTCACCGCCGGAACCGAGGTTCGAGGTGAGGATCAGGATGGTGTTGCGGAAGTCCACGGTGCGGCCCTGGCCGTCGGTCAGCCGTCCCTCGTCGAGCACCTGCAGCAGCACGTCGAACACGTCCGGGTGGGCCTTCTCGACCTCGTCGAACAACACGACGGTGTAGGGCCGGCGGCGCACCGCCTCGGTCAGCTGACCGCCCTGGTCGTAGCCGATGTAGCCCGGAGGCGCACCGACAAGCCTTGCGACGGAGTGCTTTTCGCCGTACTCGCTCATGTCGATGCGAACCATGGCGCGCTCGTCGTCGAACAGGAAGTCCGCCAGCGCCTTGGCCAGCTCGGTCTTCCCGACGCCGGTGGGCCCGAGGAAGAGGAACGAGCCGGTGGGACGGTTGGGGTCGGCGACCCCGGCCCGGGTGCGGCGCACCGCATCCGAAACCGCGTGCACGGCCTTGCGCTGCCCGATGACCCGCTTGCCGAGCTCCTCCTCCATCCGCAGCAGCTTGGCGGTCTCGCCCTCCAGCAGCCGGCCGGCCGGGATGCCGGTCCACGACGCCACCACATCGGCGATGTCGTCCGGGCCGACCTCTTCCTTGAGCATGACGCTCTCGCGGGCCTCGGCCTGAGGGAGAGCGGCGTCGAGTTTCTTCTCGACCTCCGGGATGCGGCCGTAGCGCAGCTCGGCGGCCTTGGCCAGATCGCCGTCACGCTCGGCCCGGTCGGCCTCGCCGCGCAGCGTCTCGAGCTGCTCCTTGAACTCGCGGACGACGTCGATGGCGTTCTTCTCGTTCTGCCATCTCGTGGTCAGCTCCGCCAGCTTCTCCTTCTGGTCGGCCAGTTCGGCGCGCAGCTTCTCCAACCGTTCCTTGGAGGCGGCGTCCTCTTCCTTCTCCAGTGCCATCTCCTCGATCTCCAGGCGGCGCACCAGGCGCTCGACCTCGTCGACCTCGACGGGCCGGGAGTCGATCTCCATGCGCAGCCGGGAGGCGGCCTCGTCGACCAGGTCGATGGCCTTGTCCGGCAGGAACCGGCTGGTGATGTAGCGGTCGGACAGGGTGGCGGCGGCCACCAGTGCGGAGTCGGTGATGCGCACGCCGTGGTGCACCTCGTAGCGGTCCTTCAGGCCACGCAGGATGCCGACGGTGTCCTCCACCGACGGCTCCCCGACGAACACCTGCTGGAAGCGACGCTCCAGGGCGGCGTCCTTCTCGATGTACTTGCGGTACTCGTCGAGGGTGGTCGCGCCGACGAGGCGCAACTCGCCGCGCGCGAGCATGGGCTTGATCATGTTGCCGGCGTCCATCGCGCCCTCACCGGTCGCGCCGGCGCCGACGATGGTGTGCAGCTCGTCGATGAAGGTGATGATCTGCCCGGCGGATTCCTTGATCTCGTCGAGGACGGCCTTGAGGCGTTCCTCGAACTCGCCGCGGTACTTCGCCCCGGCGACCATGGACCCGAGGTCCAGCGAGATGACGGTCTTGTCGCGCAGGCTCTCCGGCACGTCGCCGTCGATGATGCGCTGCGCCAGGCCCTCGACGATCGCCGTCTTGCCGACGCCGGGCTCGCCGATGAGCACCGGGTTGTTCTTGGTACGGCGGCTCAGAACCTGGATGACGCGGCGAATCTCGTTGTCTCGCCCCACAACCGGGTCGAGCTTGCCCTCACGGGCGCGCGCGGTCAGGTCGGTGGAGTACTTCTCCAGCGCCTGGTACTTCGCCTCGGGATCGGCACTGGTGACCCGGGCGCTGCCGCGGACCTTCACGAACGCGTCACGCAGCGCCTGCGGGGAAGCGCCGGCATTGGTGAGTAGCTTGGCGACGTCGGAGTCGCCGGTGGCCAGGCCGACCATCAGGTGCTCGGTCGAGACGAACTCGTCGCCCATCTCGGTGGCCAGCTGCTGGGCGGTGTTGATCGCGGCGAGCGACTCGCGCGAAAGCTGCGGCTGCGATGTCGCGCCGCTGCTTGACGGCAACCGGTCGACGAGGCGTTGCGCCTCGGCCCGGATCGTGGCCGGTTGGACGCCGACCGCTTCGAGCAGCGGCCCGGCGATGCCGTCGGTCTGCGCGAGCAGGGCCAACAACAGGTGGGCAGGCCGGATCTCGGGGTTGCCGGCCGCACTGGCAGCCTGCAACGCCGCAGTCAGCGCCGCCTGGGTCTTAGTGGTCGGGTTGAACGAATCCACTCCGACATCCTCCATTTCTCCTGGTAGAAGCTTGTCGAGATATACAACATCGGAAACCTTGAGTCTGTTCCGCTCAAGTCTAGTGAGTGTGCAGCCCGCGGGGTAGGGCCATGTGGCATCAGTTCGGCTACCTTTCCCTCGTGAGCACAGTGCTGTCCGACCTCACCGAACTCATCCCGCTGGGCCTGGTGATCGCGTTCTCCCCCCTGTCGATCATTCCCGGCATCCTGGTGCTGCACACCCCGCGCCCGCGGCCCACCAGCCTCGCGTTCCTGGCCGGCTGGGTCCTGGGCATCGCCGTCATCACCGGCGCGTTCGTCGGCGGCTCCGACGTCTCCAACGACGGCCTGGACACCAAGCCGACGTGGTCCCCCTACGTCCGCATCGCGCTGGGCGCCGCCCTGATTCTGTTCGGCGTCTACCGCTGGATCGGCCGGCACCGCTCGGCACACAACCCCAAGTGGATGACGGCGATGAGTTCGATGGGGCCCGGGCGGGCGTTCCTCACCGCGATCGTGCTGACGGTGGCCAACCTCAAGGTATTCGCCATGTGCGCGGCGGCCGGCGTGGCCATCGGGACCGCGGCGCTCGGCCGGGTGGGCGCCTGGCAGGCGGTGCTGATCTTCACCGCCCTCTCGGCCTCATCGGTGGCCATCCCCATCCTGGGGTACCTGTTCGCCGGCGAGCAGCTCGACGAGCCGCTGGAGCGGCTCAAGGTCTGGATGGAACGCAACCACGGCGCTCTGGTCGCGGGCATCCTAATCTTCATCGGTGCTGCCCTGCTGTACAAGGGAATTCACGCGCTCTAGCGCCGCCTAGAATCGCCAACCGTGGGCCTGGAAGACTGCGAGTCGCTGCAGGTCGTGCGGTCGGCCCTCGACGGCCCCGGCTCCGATGACCTCGTCGGCCGCTTCTACGCCACATGGTTCCAGCGCGACGCATCGGTCCGGGAGCTGTTCCCAGCCGACCTGACCCGCCAGCGGGCCGCGTTCGCCGAAGCCATGCGCTGGCTGTTCGGCGAATTCGTCGCGCAGCGCTCCGCGGAGCCGGTGGCGTTCCTGGCCCAGCTGGGCCGCGATCACCGCAAGTACGGTGTGACCGACAGCCAGTACGCCAGCCTGTGCCAATCGTTCTTCCTGACTCTGCGCACCGAGCTGGGGGATCGGTTCACCGCCGCCGTCGACCACGCCCTCACCGATGCCCTGACACTCATCGCCGGGGCGATGTCCGGTGCCGCCGCGGCCGACCCGAAGCCGGCGTGGTGGGAGGCCACCGTGGTCGAGCACCTCCGGGTCTCCCGCGACATCGCGGTGGTGCGGCTGCAACTCGACGAGCCGATGCCCTATCGGCCCGGCCAGTACATCAGCGTGCAGGTGCCACAGTGCCCGCGGGTCTGGCGCTATCTGTCGCCGGCGATGCCGTCGGACCCGCAGGGCTGCATCGAGTTTCACGTCCGCGCCGTTGCAGGCGGCACGTTCAGCACCGCCGTCGTCGACCACACCGCACCGGGTGACCGGTGGCGGCTCTCCAGCCCGCACGGGTCGATGCAGGTGGATCCCGAGGGTCCCGACGTCCTGATGGTGGCCGGCAGCACCGGGTTGGCACCCTTGCGCGCCATGATCCTGGACCTCATGCGGCTGGAGGAGAAACCTCGGGTGCATCTGTTCTTCGGCGGCCGCCATCCGTGCGAGCTCTACGACCTGCCCACCCTGTGGGAGATCGCCAACTGCAGCCCGTGGCTGTCGGTGACGCCGGTCTCCGAACTGCCCGTCGATCCGTGGTGGGCCGACGACTACCCCGATCCCGAGCCGCCACGCGGTCTGCACGTGCGGGAGATCGGCCGGCTGCCGGAGGTCGTCAGCGGCTACGGCGGCTGGGGTGATCGGCAGATCCTGATCTGCGGGCGCCCGGAGATGGTGATGGCCACCCGCGCGGCGCTGGTCGCCAACGGCGCACCCGCAGAGCAGATTCAGCACGACCCGCTGCATTAAGGGACTTTCGCCTCTTCAACTACCTGTACCTTGAGATCAGGATCACAGGGGTGTTGGGATCGAGGGGGATGCTGATGGCACAGGCCTGTTCGGCCGAGGAAATCGACGAGCTTGCCTGGCAGTTCCTCTGCTCACCGTTCACCCGGCGGGACTATTGGGACTGGCCGCTGGAGAGTCGCCTCGACGCCTACCTGCGTCACCACGAGCGCCGCGACATCCTCAACAACGGCGCCTCCTACGGCGAGCTCGTCGAGCGCGTGATGGCCAACATTCCCCGTGCCCGGCGCAACGGCGTCCTGCAACCGCCGCATCGCTGACCGGCCCGGCACCCGAACAGAGACGCGCCCCGAGGGAGACGGACATGGACGACGCGATCATCCGCAAGGGACCCTCGGACCTCACGGTCACTCCGAACCTCGACGACTACGACGCCACCCGCGCCTCTTTCGCGTGGTCACAGGTGCCCGACGTCTGTTCGGGCATGGGGGCCGGCGGGTGCAACATCGCCTACGCGGCGGTGGACCGGCACGCCGAAGGACCAGGCGCGTCGCGGACGGCCCTGCGGTTCATCGCCGACAACCCCGGCACGGCGGAGGAACTCACCACCCACGACGTCAGCTACGCCGAATTGGGCCGGCTCACCCGCAAGTTCACCAACGTCCTGCGGTCGCTGGGAATCGGCAAGGGCGACAAGGTCTTCGTCATCATGGGTCGCGTTCCCGAGCTCTACATCAGCATGCTGGGCTCGCTGCGCAACGGCAGCGTGGTGTCACCGCTGTTCTCCGCGTTCGGCCCGGAGCCCATCGCCACCCGCGTCAACATCGGCGCGGCCGACGTGATCGTCACCACCGCCGCGATCTACAAGCGCAAGATCGCCAAGATCCGCGAGGACCTGCCGTCGGTCAAGCACGTCCTGATCGTCGGGGACGACGACATTCCGGGAACCCACAACTTCGCCGCGCTGATGGACCAGGTCGACGACGCGGCGCCCATCGAGCACACCGGTCCCGACGACCCGTCGCTGCTGCATTTCACCAGCGGGACCACCGGCACCCCGAAGGGCGCCCAGCATGTCCACGCCGCGGTGGCGATGCACTACATCACCGGACTGTTCGCCCTGGACCTGCACCCGGACGACATCTATTGGTGCACCGCCGATCCCGGCTGGGTCACCGGAACGGCCTACGGCATCATCGCTCCCCTGCTGCACGGCGTGACGTCGATCATCGACGAGGCCGAGTTCGACGCCGAGCACTGGTACCGCATCCTGCAGGACGAGGACGTCACCGTCTGGTACACCGCCCCCACCGCCATCCGGATGCTGATCAAGGCCGGGCCGGAACTGGCCGAGAAGTACCGCTTCCCGCATCTGCGGTTCATCGCCAGTGTCGGCGAACCGCTCAACGCCGAGGCCGTCTGGTGGGGAAAGCGGGTGCTGGGCTTGCCGATTCACGACAACTGGTGGCAGACCGAGACCGGCGGGATCATGGTGGCCAACACCCCGGCCTTCACCATCAAGCCCGGCTCGATGGGCCGGCCCCTGCCGGGTGTGGACGTCGTCATCGTCGACCACGACCAGGACACGGGTGAGGTGAGCGTCATCGATGAGCCCGACGTCGAAGGCGAGCTGGCGCTGCGGGTGGGCTGGCCGTCGATGTTCCGCGGCTATCTCAATCAGGACGAGCGCTACCGCAAGTGCTTCCACGCTGGTTCGGGGGGCGACCTCTACCTCTCCGGGGATCTCGTCAAGCGAGACGCCGACGGGTACCTGTGGTTCGTCGGCCGCGCCGACGACGTCATCAAGGCCTCCGGCCACCTGATCGGCCCGTTCGAGGTGGAGAACGTCCTCACCGACCACCCCGCGGTCGCTGAAGCCGCGGTGATCGGCAAACCCGACCCCACCTACGGCGCGATCGTGAAGGCGTTCGTGACCTTGAAGTCGGGCTTCACCGGCGATGACGACCTGCGCCGCGATCTCATGGGCCACGCCCGCAAGCGCCTCGGCGCGGCGGTGGCGCCCAAGGAGATCGACTTCGTCGAGTCCCTGCCGCACACCCGTAGCGGCAAGATCATGCGACGGCTGCTCAAGGCACGCGAGCTCGGGCTGGCAGAGGGCGACACCTCGACACTGGAATCGCCCGGGCCAGCGGTGAAGTCATGACCGCCGCGTCGTCTCCCCCATCCACCGACCCGGCCTTGGCGCGTGCGCTGCTGACCGACATGATCCGGATCCGGCGCATGGAGGAGAAGTGCGCCGAGACCTACAGCGCGGGCAAGATCCGCGGCTTCCTGCACCTCTACGTCGGCGAAGAAGCGGTGGCGGCGGGCTCATTGCGCGTGCTCGGACCGCAGGACGCGGTGATCGCGACCTACCGCGAGCATGCGCACGCACTGATGCGCGGCATCCCGATGACCAAGATCATGGCCGAGATGTTCGGCAAGCAGGAGGGTTGCTCCGGCGGACGCGGTGGCTCGATGCATCTTTTCGACGCGCAGCGCCGGTTTTACGGAGGTAACGCGATCGTCGCCGGCGGTCTGCCGACGGCGGCCGGTCTGGCCTTCGCCGACGCGCAGCTGAAGCGGAACCAGGTGACCGCCTGCTACTTCGGCGAGGGTGCGATGGCCGAGGGCGCCTTCCACGAGACGATGAACATGGCCCAACTCTGGAAGCTGCCGGTGCTGTTCTGTTGTGAGAACAACGGTTACGCAATGGGTACCTCGATCGAGCGGGAACTCTCCGATGTCGATCTGCTGGTGCTCGCCGAGTCCTACCGGATCCCGGCGGCCACCGCCGACGGGATGGATGTGCTGGCCTCCCATGCCGCGATGCAACAGGCCGTCGACCGTATCCGGACCGAGGGCGGTCCGTTCTTTCTGGAGTTCCGCACCTACCGCTTCCGCCCGCACTCGATGTTCGATCCGGAGCTCTACCGGGATAAGGCCGAGGTGGAGAAGCACAAGGAGCATGATCCGATCCGGACGTTCACCGAGCGCTGTCTCGCCGAAGGGTGGTTCACCGCCGAGGACGTCGCGGCGATCGAGGCGCAGGTGGCCGCCGAGGTGGAGGAAGCAGTCGCCTATGCCGAGGCCGGAACGCTGGAGAGCGTGGACACCATCACTCGGCATCTGATGACTCCGGTTGGCACGGAGGCGGTTTCGTGAAGGCGAACTATCGCGCCGCCATCCACGACGCCATCGCCGATGCGATGCGCGAAGACGAGCGGGTGGTGTTGCTCGGCGAGGACGTCGGGCGATACGGCGGGTCCTACGCGGTGTCGAAGGGTCTGCTGGAGGAGTTCGGCCCGGACCGCATCCGCGACACCCCGATCTCGGAGTTGGGCTTCGTCGGCATCGGGATCGGCGCGGCACTGGGCGGTCTGCGACCCATCGTCGAGGTGATGACGGTGAATTTCAGCCTGCTGGCCCTCGACCAGATCGTGAACACCGCATCAGCGCTGCGACATATGTCCAACGGACAGTTCTCCGTTCCGATCGTGGTGCGCATGGCCACCGGCGCGGGACGGCAGCTGGCCGCCCAACACTCACACAGCCTGGAGAACTGGTACGCCCATATCCCGGGTATCACCGTGCTGGCGCCGGCCACGGTGGCCGACGCGTACGGCATGCTGCGCACCGCACTGACCAACCCCGATCCGGTGGTCATCTTCGAACATGCCGCGCTCTACAACGTCTCCGCCGACGTCGAGGCGTTGGCGGCCACCGACATCGCGAAGGCGGCGGTGCGCCGTGCCGGCACCGACGCCACGGTGATCGCCTACGGCGGGTGCCTGTCAAAAGCCCTCGACGCCGCCGAGCAGTTGGCCCAGGCCGGCATCGACTGTGAGGTGATCGACCTGCGGGTGCTGCGACCGTTGGACGACGCCACGATTCTGGCCTCGGTGCGCAAGACCCACCACGTCGTGGTGGTCGACGAGGCCTGGCACACCGGCAGTCTCGCCGCCGAGATCAGTGCCCGCATCGTGGAACAGGCGTTCTACGAACTCGATGCGCCGATCGCTCGGGTCTGCACCATGGAGGTTCCGATCCCCTACGCCAAACAACTCGAGCAGGCGGCCCTGCCGCAACCCGACAAGATCGTCGCCGCGGTGCGCGGACTGTTCGGGGAGAACGGATTGACGAATTCGCATGATTAATTTTTCAATGCCCTCACTCGGCGCCGACATGGATGAGGGCAAGCTCAACGAGTGGCTGGTCTCCCCCGGTGACACCGTGAAACGTGGCCAGATCGTCGCCGTCGTCGAGACCACCAAGGCCGCCGTGGAGATCGAGTGCTGGCACGACGGCGTGGTGGGCGAACTGCTGGTGCCGGTGGGCCAGACCGTGGCCGTCGGCACGCCGCTGGCCACGCTGCTGGAACCCGGAGACAAGCCCGGA
Source organism: Mycobacterium sp. (assembly GCA_046330855.1). Classification (GTDB taxonomy): domain Bacteria; phylum Actinomycetota; class Actinomycetes; order Mycobacteriales; family Mycobacteriaceae; genus Mycobacterium. The sequence continues at coordinate 415,398 of JAXLRX010000003.1, read as the reverse complement.
GAGGCGAAAACGACGGCGACACCGACGGCCGAAGCAGCTGCGCCGGCGGCTGAGGCCCCCGCCGCCCCGCCGACGCCCGACCGTGGCGCCGAACCGGCACCGGTCGGCCACCGGCTGTGGGTCTCGCCGGTGGCCAGGCGGACCGCGGCCACACTCGGGGTCGACCTCAAGACCGTCGCCGGCACGGGGCCGCAGGGCGCCGTGACATTGCACGACGTCGAACACGCCGCGGCGACCGTGCATCACGAGACGCCCAAGCCGATCCCGGCGCAACCGGCGTCGACCGAACCCAAGTCCGCCGCGCAGAAGGCCCGGGAACGCGGCGCGGCGATGCGGGCCTCGATCGCCGCCGCGATGAGCCGCTCGAAGCGGGAGATCCCGCATTACTACCTCGCCGACGAGATCACCCTCGACACCGCTCTGGCCTGGTTGACCGAACAGAACGCCGGCCGGCCGATCACCGAACGGTTGCTGCCGGCCGTGCTGCAACTCAAGGCCGTCGCGCTGGCGACGCTGAAATTCAGCGAGTTCAACGGCTTCTGGCGCGGCGATCCCGCCGGCGGGCATTTCGAACCCGCCGGGGGAACCCATGTCGGCGTGGCCATCTCGTTGCGCGGCGGCGGGCTGGTGGCCCCGGCCATCCACGACGTCGCCGAGAAGCCGCTGTCCGAACTGATGGAGGACCTGACCAACCTGGTGGCCCGGGCACGGGCCGGGTCGCTGCGAAGCTCGGAGATGTCCGACCCGACCATCACGGTGACCAATCTCGGCGAGAAAGGTGTCGACTCGGTCTTCGGGGTGATCTATCCGGACCAGGTCAGCATCGTCGGCTTCGGACGGCCGGCCCAGCGGGTGGTCGTGGTCGACGGCGGGATCCGGGTGGCCACCACGGTGCACGCCAGCCTGGCCGCCGACCACCGCGCCAGCGACGGCGCCCGTGGTGCCCTGTTCCTCACCGAGATCAACCGACTGCTGCAGCAGCCGCAGGATCTGTAGAAGCCGAAAGAGAAGGAGACTCCCGTGAGCAGTGAGACCCGCGCCGGCGTGGTGGCCGAGCTTCTGGACATCGCACCGGAGATCGAGGAGGCCGACCTGAGCGACTCCGAGTTGCTGCGCGACCAGGTGGACCTGGACTCGATGGACTGGCTCAACTTCCTGGTCCGCTTGCACAAGCGCTTCGACGTCGACATCCCCGAGTCGCAGTACCAGTCGCTGCGCACGATCAACGATCTCACCGCTTATATCGATGAGCACCGGTGACGGTGCGCGCAATCGATGAGCACCGGTGACGGTGCAGGCAATCGACCAGCACCGCTGATGTGGCCCCCGCTGTCCACCGAGCTTGGTCATCCACCGATCGTTCGTGGCACAATCCGACAATGGCCCAGTTGCCCTCGATCGTCCTGAAGGACCCGTCGTCGACCGTCACCGCCACGTTCGTGCCGTCGGCCGGCATGGTGTGCACCTCGCTGTCCGACGGCGGGGTGGAGCTGCTCGGTCAGCGCCGCGGGCTCAACGCCTATCTCACCACCGGCAAGACCATGGGCATCCCGATCCTCTACCCGTGGGCGAACCGCCTCAGCGCCAACGGCTACGGCGTGGACGGCGGCGCCGTCACGCTGACGCCCGGCGTCGGCGGGGTGCGTTCCGACGAGCACGGCCTGGTGATTCACGGCGTGCTGGCCGCCTACCCCGGCTGGCTGATCAAGCAGAGTGCGGATAACAAGCTCACCGCCGACCTCGACTACGCCCAGCCACGTCTGCTCTGCAGTTTCCCGTTCCCGCACGTGGTCACCCTCGACATCGCGCTGGAAAACCGCGCGCTGACCATCGAGACCACCGTGACGGCGACGACGTCGGCCTCGGTGCCGCTGTGCTTCGGGTTCCACCCGTACCTGACCGTCCCCGGCGTTCCGCGGTCGGAGTGGAAGCTGGAGACGCCGCGGCTGCGTCATCTGCCCGTGGACAACTGGGGCATCCCGACCGGCGCCAGCGAGAACTGGCCGGCGATGTCGGAACCCTTGGGCGACAAGACTTTCGACGACGGGTTCGATGAGGTTCCGCAGGGTGGGACGTTCGCGCTGTCCGGTGGGGACCGTCGCATCGAGGTGGTGTTCAACCACGGCTACCCGGCGGTGGAGATCTTCGCCCCCGGAAACGACGACGTCGTGGGTATCGAGCCGATGACCGCACCCACCAACGCCCTGCGCAAGGGGAACTACAGCGTCGCGGTTCCCGGCCGGCCCGCCTCGGCCAGCTTCACGATCAAGGTCTAGGTCTTCGACGCTGGCGTAGCGGATCAGGACGGGCCGCCGGCCCCGCCGCTGCCGCCGTTTCCGCCGCCGCCCCCGCTGCGACCCGAGGGGGACTTCCCGCTGCTGGGCGCTCCGCCCGGGCTGCCCGCGCCTCCGGTGCCGGGGCCGCCCTTGCCGCCGTAGCCGCCGGTGCCACCATTGCCGCCGGGCGCGGTGGACCCGCTGTACCGACCGTCGCCCGAGCGGCCGCCCCAGCCGCCCGGGCCGCCGGTCCCGCCGGTGCCGCCGCTGCCGCCGCCGCTTCCATCAGAGCCGGTACCTCCGGTGCCGCCGACGCCGCCGATACCACCGCCGCCCGCGGAACCCCCGTTGCCGCCCCTCCCCACATAGCCGTCGCCCCCGTCCCCGGCGTCACCGCCGCTGCCGCCATAGCCGCCCACGCCGCCGCTACCCGGCTTGCCGCCGCGGGTGGCGGCCCCACCGGTACCGCCGGCACCGCCGGTTCCGCCGCCCCCGGCGGATCCGCCGTTGCCGCCGTTGGCCGATCCGTTGCCGCCACGGCCACCGTTACCGCCCCTGCCGCCACTGCCGCCGTTGCCCCCGGTGCCGCCGTTGCCCGCGGCGCCGAGCCCGAGGCCGGCATTGCCGCCGTTGCCACCGACGCCACCCGTGCCGCCGCCGCTACCGCCGCCGCCGTCGTCGCCGAAGAACTTGCCGTTAGCGCCGTTGGCACCGTTTCCGCCGTTGCTGCCGGTACCCCCGGAACCGCCGGTACCGCCGTTGCCGTTAGTCCCGCCGATGCCGGCCTTGCCGCCGTTGCCGCCGTTGCCGCCGGAGCGGCCTCTGCCATTGCCGGCGTTGCCGCCGGTGCCGCCGGTACCACCGGTACCGGCGTTGCCGACGCCGCCCTTCTGCCCACCGGTCCCGCCAGTTCCTGCGGCTCCGCCCTGACCGCCGGCACCGGCGTCACCGCCGGTACCACCCACACCGCCGACTCCGACCGCGTAGTCGGAATAGCCGTTGCCGCCGTCGCCGCCCCGGCCGCCGTTGCCACCGGTGCCACCCGTGCCGCCGGACCCGTTGGTGCCGCCCGGACCGCTGCTGCCGCCGCGCCCGCCGACGCCGCCGTGCCCCCCACGCCTGCCGTCCTTGCCGGGGTCACCGTCCTCGCTGCCGAAACTACCGTCACGACCGCGATCACCGGCCACACCGTTGCCGCCGGTGCCACCGGCGCCGCCGTTACCGCCGTTGCCGAACTTTCCTGCGCTACCGCCCGTTCCGCCCTTACCCGCAACCCCGGCGGCACCACCGTCGCCGCCGTTACCGCCGTCGTACCCGTTGTAGCCGATCCCGCGGCTCCACTGGTCGCCGTTATCGCCGTTTCTGCCGGTGGTCCCGTTGCCGCCGTTACCGCCGTTGCCGCCGCTGCCGTTGGATCCGCCGCGGCCGGACCCGCCGCCTGCGCCACCAGCCCCGCCGGCCGAGCCGTTGCCGCCGCCGCTGCTGCCGTCGCCGCCGTTACCGCCGTTACCGCCCTTGCCGCCGTCGCCGTAGTCACCGGTGGTTCCGGCCGTTCCGCCGCTGCCCCCGGTGCCGACCCGTCCACCCAGCCCGCCAGCCCCGCCAGCCCCACCGGCGCCACCGGCACCACGGGTGCTGCTGATGCCGTTCCCGCCTGCCGCGCCGTTGCCGCCGTGACCACCGTTACCGCCGCTGCCGTTGGTGCCGCCCGAACCGGAGCCGCCGCCGCTGCCGCCGTTGCCGCCCTTGCCGCCGTCACCGCCGGCGCTCCCGTTTTGCCCCGGGCTACGGCCGTCCTCACCGGGGTAGCCGTTGCCGGCGCTGCCGCCGTCACCGCCGCGTCCGCCGTTGCCGTACCTACCCGACACTCCGGCGACGCCGCCGGTGCCCCCGGTGCCCGAAACGCCGCCCGCGCCACCGGCACCCCCGTTACCGCCGGCACCGCCGTCGCCCCCGTCGCGGCCGCTGCTGCCCAGCGCGATCAGGGCCTGCACATTCCCGCCCTTGCCGCCGTCGCCGCCGTCGCCGCCGAGCCCGCCGTTGCCACCGGATCCGTTGGCTCCGCCCGGGCCCGAGTTTCCGCCGCTACCACCGGCGCCCCCGCTGCCACCGGGGGTCCCGTTCTGACCGTTGATGCCGGTGACGTCGGAGCCGTCGTAGCCGGAGCGGCCGGCGGTGCCGTTGCCGCCCGTTCCACCGTTGCCGCCATTGCCGTAGTGACCGGTGGGGCCCTGACTTCCGCCGGTGCCGCCCGTCCCCGCCAGCCCGCCGGCTCCGCCGCCGCCGGCCGCGCCGCCGTTACCGCCTCTGCCGCCGTTACCGCCGTCCTGGCCACCGTCGGCGCCGCGACCACCGAGACCGCCGTTACCGCCCTGCCCGCCGGCTCCGCCGGAACCGTTTTTGCCGCCGGCGCCGGAGGAACCGCCCGCGCCGCCCGCCCCGCCGAACCCTCCGGTGTATCCGGAATCGCCGGACGCGCCGTATATCGTGGCGTCAGCGCCCGCAGCGCCGTTGCTCCCGGCGCCGCCCGCCCCTCCGGTGCCCCCGTTGCCATAGCCGCCGGCCGCGCCGGCAGTGCCGCCGGTGCCGCCGGTGCCCACGGCGCCGCCGTGCCCGCCGGCGCCGGCCGAGCCGCCGTCGCCGCCCTTGCCCCCGCTCTGTCCGGCTCCGTAGTCGGACTCCCGGCCGTCGGCGCCCTTCCCGCCGTCACCGCCGTTGCCGCCACGCCCTCCGGCGCCGCCGGATCCGTTGGTGCCGCCCTCGCCGGTGCCGCCACCCGCGCCGCCGTCGCCGCCCGCGCCGCCCGCGCGACCGTCCTCGCCTTTGCCCCCGCTGAACTCGGCGTCACCGCCGGCCGGGCCGTTGCCGCCGGCACCGCCGGCACCGCCCGCCCCGCCGTTGCCGTAGCCGCCGGCCGCGCCTGCAGTGCCGCCGCTTCCCCCGCCGCCTGCCGAGCCGCCCGGACCGCCGGCACCCCCGTCGCCACCGGTGCCGCCCTTACCGCCCTCACGCCCCGGCCCGAATTCGGGGGTGCCGCCGTCGGCGCCGTTACCACCCGGCCCACCGGTGCCGCCGCGGCCGCCGGGCCCACCGGACCCGTTGGTGCCGCCCGGGCCGGAGTTACCGCCCTGTCCGCCGGCGCCGCCGCGACCGCCGGTGGACCCCTCACGGCCCGCCGACCCCGCGTAAGGGCCGTCCTCACCGGCTTTACCCGTGCCACCGCTACCGCCGGCACCGCCCACACCGCCCGCGCCATACGAGCCCGGAGTACCGGAGCCGGAGCCACCCGGGCCACCCGCGCCGCCGTTGCCGCCGGCTCCGCCGCGACCCGCGTCGGGACCACCGGCGCCGCCCGCGCCGCCGGGACCGCCGTCACCGCCGTTGCCGTTGACCGTGTCGTGGCCCGCGCCGGTGCCACCTCGGCCGCCGTTGCCGCCGGGGCCGCCGTCTCCCGAAGTGGGCCCGCCGGCGCCGCCTTTGCCGCCCGGTCCACCGGACCCGGCGACGCCGCCCTGTCCGGCGCGGTTCGCACCGCCGGCGCCGCCGTCTCCACCCCTGCCGCCCGAACCGTAGGCGCCGGCCGCGCCGCCCGTCCCGCCGCCGCCGCCGACTCCGCCGGCTCCGCCCAGTCCGGCCCGGATCGCGCCGCCCTCACCGCCGGCGCCGCCGTTCCCGCCACGCTCACCGCCGTCGCCGCCCCGGCCCCCGGCCCCGCCGCGGGTGGCAATCCCGGTCGAGCTGTCGCCCCCGGCGCCACCGTTGCCGCCACTGAAGCCGGGACCACCATTTCCGCCGTGACCGCCGGCGCCGCCGTTGCCGCCGAGGGTTCCGCCGCTACCGCCGTTACCGCCATTGCCGCCGTCGCCGGTCGGGTTTGAGTAGCCGTTGCCACCCTTGCCGCCATCGCCGAACAGGCCACCCTTGCCGCCGTCGCCGCCGTTGGGGTGCTCGGCGGTTCCGTCGGCGCCGCTGCCGCCGTTGCCCAGCAACCGCCCGCCGGGCATACCGGGCTGGCCGACGCCGTTGACGATTTCACCGTTTGCGCCGTTGCCGATCAGACCGGCACGGCCCTCCCCGCCACCGTTGAAACCACTGCCGCCGTTGCCGATCAGCCTGCCGCCGTCACCCCCGTGGCACACCGCACCGCCCGTGCACGTGGAGGCGTCGTAGTTGAAGCCGTTGCCGATCAGGATCCCGGCGTCCGGATGGCTCGCGGTGCCGTTGCCGATGAGCCGAATCCGTTTCTTGACAACCGATTTCGTGGCCTGTGACGACGGCGGAGACGATTCAGCGATTTGTTGCGACGATGCGGTGGGTCCGGATGTGTGCGGCGCGCCGACGACGACGGCCGGGTGCGGCAGAGAGCCGGCGGGGCGCGGAGCCACCGTGGTGTGGGGCGTGGTCGTGATATCGGACGGGAGCGTCGGGCCGTCGCCAGGGCGGCTGAGCGATGAATGGGCGTTGCGGAGATTTCCGGCGGGGACTCGGTCGCCCGGGCCGGACTGTGTCGAATCAAGCCGGGTCGCGGCCGGGTGCGGCCGGGCGGACGTGGCCGGGCGAGGGGCGGATGCCGCGGAGTGGGTGACCGGCCCAGGCGCCGGGGCGCCGTCACCGCGATCGGCGAACGCAACCCCCGAACCGCCGCCGAGTACCCCGACCCCGATGCCGGTCGCGAGGAGACCGGCGCCCAACCAGGCCCGTACCGGCGACGATTGACGTCGAGGTGCGATCGCCATGAGCGGGCCCTTTGGTCGAGGGACGGTTCATGTGGCAGTGAACACCCACCCTCAGACCCACAGTGTTGATTCCGTCAAAAATCAGTAGTGATTCCGTCGATTCGCGAGAGAGCAGTCATCTCCGCCGATTCGCTGCGCTCATCGCCGGGGCTTCCACACCACGACGGCCGTGCTCTTGGGCACCACGGCGAGATCGCGGCGGGGTCTGGACCGGGACAACTCGTCGGCCATCTCGGAGATCCGTGCCTGCAGCGCCTCGACCTGATTGGTGAGCTCGATGATGCGCTTGATCCCGGCGAGGTTCACGCCCTCGTCCTGGGACAGCCGCTGGATCTCGCGCAGCACCTCCACGTCGCGCTCGGAGTACCGCCGGCCTCCCCCCGCGCTGCGCTGCGGGGTGACCAGACCGAGCCGGTCATAGGTGCGCAGCGTCTGCGCGTGCATGCCGGCCAGCTCCGCGGCCACCGAGATCAGGAACGTGCGGGCGTCGTCCTGGTCGCGGGGACCGTCGGCAGCCGTCATGGCCGGTTACCCGCCCAGCCGGCGCGCGGGTTGAAGCCGCTGGCCTTCTCTGCGGCGGCGTAGGCCTCCAGCGCCTCCAGCGCCGGGCCCTCCAGATCCGGTGGAACCGCGACCTTGACGGTCACCAGCAGATCGCCGGCCCCGCCGCTGCGCTTGGGAACACCGCGCCCGCGCACCCGCAGGATGCGGCCGTCGGTGGTGCCCTTGGGAACCTTGACGCCCACTTTCCCGTCCAGCGTCGGCACGGAAAGCGTTGTGCCCAATGCTAATTCGGTGAAGCTGACCGGAACGGTCACGGTGAGGTCGTCGCCGTCACGACCGAACACCTTGTCGGGCCGGACGTGCACGGTGACGTAGAGATCACCGGACGGGGCACCCCGCAGCCCCGCCTCGCCCTGGCCGGCCAGCCGGATGCGCTGACCGTCCTCGACGCCGGAGGGGATCCGCACGTTGATGGTACGGGTGCGGGTGGTGACCCCGGTCCCGCGGCATTCGTCGCAGGGGTCCTCGATGATCGAGCCGCTGCCCCGGCAGTCGGTGCAGGGTTCGGAGAACCCGAACGCGCCCTGGTTGCGGTTGATCATCCCGGAGCCGTTGCAGGTGGCACAGACCTTGGGGCTGGTGCCCGGCCGTGCGCCGCTACCGTGGCAGTTGGTGCACGGCGCCGGGCTCGTCAGCCGCAGCGGCATGGCCACACCCTTGGTGGCCTCCAGGAAGTCCAGTTCGGTCTCGGTCTCCAGGTCCTTGCCGCGGCGGGGTCTGGTCGGGCGCGGCTGCGCGCCGCGGTTGAACAGGCCGCCGAACAGGTCCCCGATGTTGGCGCCACCGTCCTGCCCGGCCTGGCCGAACAGGTCGTTGAGGTTGAAGCCGCCGCCACCGCCGTCGTAGGTCTGGTATCCGCCGCCGCCACCACCGCCGAACCGGCGGCCGAAGCCGCCGCCGGCGAACATGCGCCGGGTCTCGTCGTACTCCTTGCGCTTGGCCTTGTCGGTCAGCACGTCCCGGGCTTCGCCGACTTCCTTGTACCGTTCCTCGGCCTTGGGGTTGTCGGGATTTCGGTCCGGGTGGTTCTCGGCGAGCAGTTTCTTGGCGACCCGCTTGATCTCGTCGTCGCTGGCGTCGGAGGAGACGCCGAGCACCTTGTAGAAATCCTTCTCAACCCATTCACGTTGAACCATGCCGCGTCACCTCCTCATAGTCATCCCGAGTCGCTTCGCTCCTGCCCTCCGAGCGGATCACTGATCTGATTCTGCGTTCTGCGAGCCCGGCTGCCCGTCGTCGCCCGGCGTGTCGTTCGAGTCTGTGACCTCTGTGCCACCGGGGACGGCGTCGACCACGCCGACCATCGCCGGGCGCAGTACCAACTCGCCGAGCTTGTAGCCCTTGCGCATGACGTGCCCGATCACCGGGTTGGAGCCGTCGCCCTCGTGCTGCACGGCCTCGTGCCGCGACGGGTCGAACGCCTCACCCTCGGTGCCGAACTCGGTCAGCCCCAGGCCGTTGAGTGCGGCGGCGAGCTTGTCGGCCACCGACTTCAGCGGTCCGGACTCCAGGTCGCCGTGGCTGCGGGCGCGGTCGAGGTCGTCGATCACTCCCAGCAGCTGGCTGACGACGACGGCCTTCGCCCGCTCGGCCGCGGTCTCCTGGTCGCGCAGGGCACGCTTGCGGTAGTTGGTGAAGTCGGCCTGGACCCGCTGCAGGTCGGCGGTGAGCTCGGCGACTTTCTCGGCGTCGGCCGAGGCGGGCGCCCCCGGTGCCGCCCCCGAAGGGGCGGCACCGGAGGGCACACCTTCACGCACCTCACCGGTCTGCGGGTCGATCCGACGCTTGTCGGTCACCGTCACCGGTTCATCGTGATTCTCCGGATAGGTCACCGGTTCTCCTGATCGTCCTCGACGACCTCGGCGTCCACCACATCGTCGGCTCCCGACGGGCCGCCGGCTTCGCCGCCGGAAGCGGCCTGCTCGGCCTGCGTGGCCTCGTAGATCGCCTGGCCCAGGGCCTGCGACTCCACGCCCAGCTTCTCCATCGCCGACTTGATGGCCCCGATGTCGCTGCCGTTCAGCGCGGTCTTGGCGTCGGCGATCGCCGCGTCGACCTTGCCCAGCGTGTCCTCGGGAACCTTCGAGCCACCCTCGGCCTCACGCTGTTCCTTGACGAATTTCTCCGTCTGGTAGACCAGCGACTCGGCCTGGTTGCGGACGTCGGCCTCCTCGCGACGCTTGCGATCCTCGTCGGCGTGCGCCTCGGCGTCCTTGATCATCCGGTCGATCTCCTCCTTGGACAGGCCGGAGCCTTCCTGGATCTTGATCGTGTTCTCCTTGCCGGTGCCCTTGTCCTTGGCGGTGACGTGCACGATGCCGTTGGCGTCGATGTCGAAGGTCACCTCGATCTGGGGCACGCCGCGCGGAGCCGGCGGGATGCCGGTCAACTCGAAGCTGCCGAGCAGCTTGTTGTGCGCCGCGATCTCGCGCTCACCCTGGTAGACCTGGATCTGCACCGACGGCTGGTTGTCGTCGGCCGTGGTGAAGGTCTCCGACCGCTTGGTCGGGATGGTGGTGTTGCGCTCGATCAACTTGGTCATCACACCGCCCTTGGTCTCGATACCGAGGCTGAGCGGCGTAACATCAAGCAGCAGAACATCTTTCACCTCACCCTTGAGGACGCCGGCCTGCAGGGCCGCGCCCACGGCGACGACCTCGTCGGGGTTGACGCCCTTGTTGGGCTCCTTGCCGCCGGTGAGCTCCTTGACCAGTTCGGTGACGGCCGGCATACGGGTCGAGCCGCCGACGAGGACCACATGATCGATGTCGGACACCGAGATGCCGGCGTCTTTGATCACCTGCTGGAAGGGCGCACGGGTCCGGTCCAGCAGATCCTGGGTGATCTTCTGGAACTCCGAGCGGGTCAGCTGCTCATCGAGGAACAGCGGGTTCTTGTCCGCGTCGACGGTGATGTAGGGGAGGTTGATGGAGGTGCTCTGCGAGCTCGAGAGTTCGATCTTGGCCTTCTCAGCGGCTTCGCGCAGCCGCTGCATGGCCATCTTGTCCTTGGTCAGGTCGATGCCGGCGCTGGCCTTGAACTTGTCGACGAGCCAGCCGACGATCCGGTCGTCCCAGTCGTCGCCACCGAGGTGGTTGTCACCGGAGGTGGCGCGCACCTCGACCACACCGTCACCGATCTCGAGCAGCGAGACGTCGAACGTGCCGCCGCCGAGGTCGAAGACCAGGATGGTCTGTTCCTTCTGCCCCTTGTCCAGGCCGTAGGCCAGGGCCGCAGCCGTCGGTTCGTTGACGATGCGCAGCACGTTGAGGCCGGCGATCTGGCCGGCTTCCTTGGTGGCCTGACGCTGGGCGTCGTTGAAGTAGGCGGGGACGGTGATCACGGCGTCGGTGATGTCCTCACCGAGGTAGCTCTCGGCGTCACGCTTGAGCTTCTGCAGCGTGCGCGCGCTGATCTCCTGCGCTGTGTAGTTCTTGCCATCGATGTCGACGGTCCAGTCGGTGCCCATGTGACGCTTGACCGACCGGATGGTGCGGTCGACGTTGGTCACCGCCTGGTTCTTGGCGGGCTGGCCGACCAGCACTTCGCCGTTCCGTGCAAAGGCGACCACCGACGGCGTGGTGCGGGATCCCTCCGAGTTGGCGACGACGACGGGGTCGCCGCCTTCGAGGACCGCGACGCACGAGTTGGTGGTCCCGAGGTCGATGCCGACCGCACGAGCCATAGTTGATTTCCTCCTGATTAGACATTCTGGTTTGAGCGAACCAGGCTCAAGCTTGCGGAAAACAGCGTCGGCTGTCAAGCCATAGTTGAGTCAGACCGGCTCAAGTTGTCAGTAGGCATAACTGTGGCCTCGACGGATTCATTCCCGGCTAGCCTGTGCTGCAGAGATATCCGCGGGAGTCCGGGCAACCGGTCTGAGAAGGGGCATACCGCGCCGCCGACCGCACGACCGTCCGGGTAATGCCGGACAGGGAGAGACCTCACATGAACGTGCTGTTCCGGGCCTGGGACTACGACGTCTCCGCCCTCGAGTTCCTCTCGGTGATCACGGCCCTGATCGCCGTCGCCCTGGGTATTCGTGGAACCCGATGGACCTGGCCGTTCTACTTCCTCTCTAGCCTGTTGTACGGCTGGCTGTTTGTGCATCTCCACCTGTTCGCCTCGGCCGCGATGCAGCTGATCTTCATCGCGGCCGCGGTGTGGGGCTGGTTCGCCTGGGGCCGGGATGGCGTCCGCGAACCGGGTCGGCTCACCATGACCCACCGCGCGGGTGGCGTCGTCGGCATCGCCATCCTGTGGGCTCTCGTCGTCCCGTTGCTCCGTGGCCTCGGCGGAGCAGCGACCTGGGGAGACGCGTTCATGCTGGTGGGCTCACTGGCGGGTCAGCTGCTGATGGTGTTGCAAAAGGTCGAGGCGTGGCCGGTGTGGATCGTGGTGAACGCCGTCGGAGCCGTGCTCTACGCCAGTCAGGGCCTGTACTTCACCTCGTTGTTCTACGCGGTGCTCATCGTCATGGCCGTCGCCGGCTGGCGGGCATGGTCCGCCCGTGCCGAGGCTCCGCCCGTGGCGGCACCCGCACATGCCTGAGCCGGCTCGCGCCGGTCTGATCTCGGTCGTGGGGGGAGAGTCGACCGGGAAGTCGTCGCTGGCCCGGGCGCTCGGCGAGCGCCTTCCGGCAATCCTCGTCCCCGAGTACCTGCGGACCTGGGTTGATCAGCGCGGCCGGGTCCCCGAGGCTGACGAGCAGGCCGCGGTGATGGCCACGCACCGCGCGGGCGAGGTGTCGGCGCTGCGGGGCGCCGAACGCACCGGGCGGTCCTGGGTGGTCTCCGACAGCGGACCCCTGATGACAGCGGTGTACAGCATCCAGTACTACAACGATGCGTCCCTGCTACATCAGGCTCTGGAGTGGACGGCCCACAGCGACGCGGTGGCATGGTGTCAGGACGACTTTCCCTGGCAACCTGATCCGCAACGCGACGGCGCCCATGCCCGCACCGAAACCCAGCGGATCCTTGCGACGATCTTCGCGGAGAACCCCGGACTGCCTGTCCTGCCCGTTGCCGGACCCCTGCACCAGCGCGTCGCGAGCGTGGTGTCGGCGGTGGATCCTCACCGGCGGCGATGAGGACTCACTTCGGCGGTGCGACGCCGCCGTCCATCAGGAAGTAATAGCAGTCCTCGAACGCCTCAGGGCCAATGCTGATGGCGCCGCGGAAGGGGGCGTAGATCCACCCGAACACTGCTACCGCCCCGGCATGTCACGCCAGGCGTCGAGGCCGACGAACGCGCCCGCCCCGATCAGCAACAACGCACCGATCCAGCGGCCATGCACCTTCATGATGCGCTCGTAGGACTCCTTGATGGCGACCGTCGCGCCGGGCTTGACCACATCGATGATCGCCGGCGTGAGCGCCGGGATCACGGAGATGACGGCGAAGATCACGATGCCGAGGGCACGTTCGCCGGGCCGGGCGATCTGGACGATCTGGTGTCCCGCCGCGATCGCGATGGGAAAGACCTTCGGGTGCAGACCGCACATGGCGAAGCCGGCCAACCCGGCTCTCGCGATCCGACGGGACGGGGGGAGATCGGCATTCATGTCCAGCGACGGGAACCGCCGGGTGAGTTCGGCCCTGATCCGGCTGGGCTTGTGTTGGGCTTTGGCGATGTCCGGGATCGGCTGGCGGCGCATCGCGTTGATGGCCCGGCGAGCGCCGATGCTCAGCAGCGCGAGGGCGATGGCCACGCGGACGAGGAAACTCGGCCAGCCGTGGTGGTGCTCCGTATGGGCGTCGGTCCCCGACGCGTGCGCGATCCAGAGGCCGACCCCGGTCGCGAAGGCGATACCGAGGATGCCGCCGACGGCGTAGGCGAAGGCCGCCGACCGCGGGACCTTCCTGTCCCCGGCGACGATGAGGCCCAGAACCAGAGTCTCCGGGCTGAGGAAGATGGCCAACGCCAATGAGGCGAGGACGGCGAGATGTGAACTCACCGTCCCCGCCTCATGACGAAGTCAGATCTGGACGAGCATGTTCCAGGCATACCGGCGGATTCCCTTGCGTGACAGGCTGTTCAGCCGATCACAGGGTACCCGGCGGCAGACCGGCCCGGGCGGCTAACGCCGTCCGGGGCCGCCGATCCACGGCATGTGCGGCATGTTGCCCGGAGGGGCAACGGTGCCCGGCCGCGCCTTGATCGACACGCTGCCGTTGGTGGCGCAAATGCTCTTGAAGTCGGTCTGCTGGCAGGTCGGACGTGCGATCGCGGCCGGAGCCGCGATGCCCGCCGCCACAGCCAGACCGGCCACCATCAGTGCTGCTTTGCCTCGAGTGGTCATAAGTCTTTCCCCTTTCGGGCTACTACCGGAAACGACGATGGTCTGTGGGATCGCTCGGCTGCTTACGGGCAGGCCGAGATGAGGACGGGAGCGCCCGGGGTCATGGGCGTGTTGTTGCCCGCAGCACGTGCGTAGGCGTCGGCAACCGCGGCCTCGACGGTCGGGCCCGCGCCACCGGAAACAACGTCGGTCGCGTCGTCGGCAACCGAAACGATGCAGAGGTTGTCGTTGGTCACCTCGTCAACGGTGCAATCCACACCACCGGCGGCATTGCAGGCCGCCAGCACAGCGGCGGAAGCCGCTTCGTTGGTGGCACCGGTCGCGGTGAAACCGTCCATCTCACCGACGAACGTGCCGCTGCCGACAGCCTGGGAGATGTTGGTGTCCTGGACGGTGCCCCCCGGGCCACCGGCCCATGCGATGCCCGCCGGGACGCCGACGGCGAGAATCCCCGCCGCCACGATCGCCGGAACCAAACGGGTCTTGGCCATGCCATTCCCTCTCGTCATGAATTTTCGCCTACGTTAACAGCTGCTCTGTGTGCGGACCGTAGTCAAACAGGCACAACCGTCCGCTGCAACGGGAACGCCCCGTTGCCCTGAGCACGACACGACCCTACTGCACGGGCAGAGTTTTCGCGGTATGGCGGCACTACAGTCTCCCGTAAGCCGTTTGGCGCTATGCCGACGTCGACGGAACGGGGTATGGAGTGAGCCGGGTCAGGGTGTATTCGTTGCCGATCGGCGTGGCCCTCGGCATTGTGCTGGCTGGATGCGGGCACCCCGCAGAACCGTCAGCCGCGCCCCCCGGGTCCTCGTCAGCGCCCGCCGCCGTCGTCACCAAGATGGACGAACCAGCCGGCGCGCAGCCGAAACTCGCGTCGGACCCGGCGCAGATCGGCGCCGATCTGATCGCCGACGAACAGGCCATCCGCGACCCCGCGACACCACAACCCGCCCTGGTGGCTGCGGCACGCCGCCAGCAGGCGGCCTACCGGGCCATCGGCCGCCACCCGGAGTGGGACGGGATCATCCGGCCACTCATCCCGGCCAACCTCATCGCCACTTACGACCGCAACGTCGATGCCCGCCGTCAACTGCTGGCGATGTCGCCGGTGCGCGACACCCTGCCCGCATGGCGGATCATCCCCACCGCACCGGCCGACGAACTCCTGAACCTCTACCACGAAGCCGAAGCGGCGACCGGCGTCGGCTGGAACTACCTCGCCGCGATCAACCTCGTCGAGACCCGCTTCGGAAGCATCGCGGGTTTGAGCACCGCCGGCGCCCAGGGCCCGATGCAGTTCATGCCGGAGACCTGGGCGGCGTACGGCAAAGGCGGAGACGTGAATTCGCCCCGCGACGCCATCATGGGGGCGGCCCGGTTCCTGGCCGCGAGCGGATTCGCCGCCAGCCCGGGCCGCGCGATCTATACGTACAACCACGCCGGCGAATACGTGCGGGCGGTCGAGGACTATGCGGCCGTCCTGGCCGAGGACCCGGGCTCGTTCGCGGGCTACTACAACTGGGACGTCTACTACCTGACCACCGCTGGCGACGTCCTGCTGCCGGTGGGTTATGCGGAGTCGCAACGGATACCCGTGGGGGTGTACCTTTCCACACATCCGCAGTGACTCGGCAAAGACAGGGGACACGATGACCAAGAACATGGGCTCGGCCGATCGGGGCATCCGACTGGTGGCAGCGGCCCTCGTGGCGCTGCTCTACCTCACCCACGTCATCTCCGGACCGGTCGCGATCGTCCTCGGCATCATCGCCGCGGTTTTCGTCCTGACCAGTTTCATCGGAGTGTGCCCGGCGTACATCCCGCTGAAGATCTCCACGCTGAAAAAGTAAGCGGCGCAGCGGTTTAGCCCACCCCACCGCCGACGAGCAGACCGAGCACATAGGTCACCGCGGCCGCCCCGAAGCCGATGAGCAGCTGCCGCAGCGCGCGCTGCAGCGGCGGTGCACCCGAGAGCAGGCCGACGATCACGCCCGTGCTCAGCAGCGCGACGCCGACCAGCACCGCAGCCACCACGATGGCCGTCATCCCGCTCAGGCCGAACAGGAACGGCAGCACCGGGATGATGGCGCCGGTGGCGAAGAACAGGAAGCTGGACACGGCCGCGCCAAGTCCGGTTCCGATGGCGTCGTGCTGGCGACCGTCGGCCGACACGTGGGCGCCTGCCCCGGACACCGGATCGCGGAGCACCTTTGCGGCATGCGAACCGGCCTCTTCGGGACTCATGCCGCGGGCCCGGTAAACCAGTTCGAGTTCATTGGCGTCGACGTCGAGCTGGGCCAGCGCAGAGCCCACGTTCGGGCTGGGCGCCGACGCCTCGAGCAACTCGCGCTGCGAACTGACCGACACGTATTCCCCGGCGCCCATCGACAGCGCGCCGGCAAGCAGCCCGGCCAGGCCGGTCACCAGGATGGTGTGGTTGGACACCCCGCTGGCCGCGACGCCCAGGATCAGCGCGAGATTGCTGACCAGGCCGTCGTTTGCGCCGAACACCGCGGCGCGGAAACTTCCCGAGAGCCGGTCACGCCCACGGGCGGCCAGCGCCCGGATGACCTCCTCGTGGATCTGCTCGTCGGCGGCCATCGTCGGGGTGGCGTCGGCGTCGTCGTCGTAACTGGCGCGGGCCTCGAAGCGCTGCACCAACGCCAGCACGAACACCGACCCGAAGTGCCGCGCCATGAAGGCCAGCATGCGGGTACCCAGGTCCGCGCGGCCGGGTTGCCCGACATCGTCGCCGAGCAGGTTCAGCCAGTGCTGCTCGTGGCGCTCCTCGGCGGCGGCGATCGCGGCCAGGATCTCCCGCTCCTCACCCTCGTGCTTCTGCGCCAGGTCGCGATAGACCGCGGCCTCGGCCCGTTCGTTGGCCAGGTGCTTTCTCCAGCGACGCAGATCGGCCGCGGTGGGCGGGGCGGCCTCAGTCATCGGACTCACTGAACACGCTGTCGACGAAAGCCTCGCTGCCCTCCTTCCAGGCCACCACGAAGGCGCCCGCCTCGTCGCGGCTGATCGCCAGGCCGGGGCAGAACCAGCCCCCGCCGTCGGGGGTGAAGAAGTGCGGCGATCCGACCACGCCGCGTCGTTTCCCTTCGTCCCAGTCGGCCCGCACGGCCGCCTCGGTGGCCTCAGCGTCCGACGGCGTCAGGCCGAAGCGGTCGGCCACCGATCGCACCACCTCCGTGCGTCCGATATCGAGCCCGTGCTCAAAGAGCGCGTCCCGCAACGCCATTCCGACCGCTTCGATCAGCGCCGGGTCACCGGTGCGGTCAGCGGCGGCGGTCAGCGCGAAGGCGGCCATAGAGGTGTTCGGGAAGGTGTCAACCGAGAATCCGGCGAACAGATCGGGGCGCACCGACTTGCGCAGCGCGACGATCTCGGCAGCGATGTGATCCGGATCCAGCGGCTGACCGTTGATCAGTTCGAGCGGCCAGGCCCGGATGCGAAGCCGGGGCTCGGACAGTCCCCGATCGGCGCGCCGGTCGATGAGCGTGTGTAGTCCGACGTGAGTGAAGGGGCACAGGACGTCGGCGAAAACCTCGACGGTGCTCATGTCCCGCAGGCTACCCCGACGCGGTCAGGCGGTCAGTACGGCTGGACCGGGGCGTGATCGTCGCGGCGCGCGCCGATCCGTGCGGCGGCGGTCTGCCGAGCGCCGCTCACCGGCACGCACTGAGTGACTCCGGCGAGGCCGAACACCGGCATGTTGGCGTAGACGGTCTCGAGATCGGCCGCGGCCACCCGATACGTTTCATGGAAGATGCCGACCGAACCGTTGTCGCGCACCCGGCGGTTGAACGTGCGCCACGCGGCCAGATGCTCGGCCTTGGGGTCCCGGGCGTAGCGCTCGAGATCCTCGAACGAGTTCCAGTACTGCACCAGCATGACCAACCGGCCGGACACGAACGTCCGGGGGCGGCCCAGCAGACCCCGCGACGGGTCTCTCACCAACTCGACGATCATCCTCGGCATCGCGGCGAACACCGGTGCCCACCGCCAGACCTCCCACAGGCGGTTGATCCGCATCCCGATGAGGAAAACCACCACACCCTCGCGGTCTCCCAGGTCGGCGGTCCGCCGTCCGTTGAACACCTTGGCCATGGTTGTCCTCCCGGTGATATGTGAACGTTGTCCACATTTTTGCGCGTCGAAGTGAACATTGTCAACATTTGTGGCAGAGTCTGCAGACGTGGCTGAACGGGGTTACCACCACGGCGCGCTGCACAGCGCCGTTCTGGACGCCGCGGTCGGCGCCGCGCGCGTCGGCGGTCCACAGGCCGTCGGGGTCCGTGCGCTGGCCAAGGCGATCGGCGTTTCGCCGTCCGCGGTCTATCGCCACGTTCCCAGCGTCGACGCCCTGCTCGCCGAGGTGGCCCAGATCGCCCGCGAGCGACTCGCCGGTCACCTGATCGAGTGCCGCGACCGCGTACCGGCGCATCGCACCCGGAAAGCCACGGCACGTAAGCGTTTCGAGGCTGTCGGCCGCGGCTATGTCGAGTTCGCGCTCGCCGAGCCGCACCTGTTCGACACCGCGTTCACGCCGACCACCGAACTCCCGCCCCGACCCGATGACCCCTCCGCCTGGGAGGTGCTCGTCGAAGGAGTCGGCGAGCTGGCGGAGGCCGGTCTCGTCGCACCGCATGCAACGGGCAAAGCCGTCGTCATCGCCTGGTCGGCGGTTCAGGGCGTCGCCTCGATCCTGGTGCGCCGCGCCTTCCCGGAGCCGGTCGACGCCGACGACGCGATCGACACGGTCCTGGACGCCACCATGCGCTCGCTGGAGTCGCTGTGAAGCAGCCCATGGTGAAAGTGGGGCTGGCGACCGTCATGCTGGCCGTGCTCGGCTGGCTGACCACCCTTGTCGCCCTGCCCCTTTCACAGCAGCCGTCGACGACCGAGGACCTCACCGGCGTGTGGACCGATGCCGGCGACACCCGCCTGGGTCAGCAGGCGACGGTCACGGTGCCGCCGGGTCAGACCCTTGTCGCCTTCCTGGTGGGCACCGACTTGTACGGCGTCGCGGGCACCACCGGCGGCTCGTGCGCGGCCACCGCCGAAGGCTGGCCGCTCCGGCTGGGCTGGCCGGTGCTGATCAACCGCTCCCTTCAAGGGATTCTCAAAGACGGGCAGCAGACCGTCCCCGTCGCCGGGTGGACCAACCACGCCAACCATGCAGTACCCGTCGGGATCTACTGCCAGACAACGGATTCCACCGTGACGCACTTCGTTGCGGTGCCCAGCCGGACGGCGGTGATCCCCAGCGACCCCTGGTTCCAGCCCTGGGGATGGCTCGCGCTGGGGGTGGCGGGCGCCGCACTGACCGCGGTGGGGGTGCTGGGAATCAGCCGGCCCAGCCGGTAACCCGGCTGGCCGAGAGCTCCTGCAGGTAGACCTCCAGGTCGGTGTAGCCGGCCGAGGACAGGTCGTGCGCGTTGGTGTTGGCGACATTCGGGTTCAGGCCCCGGGACGTTTCCCAGGCGTCGGGCATGCCGTCGTTGTCGGTGTCGGCGGGTGCTGCCGGAGCGGGTCCGGCGTAGGCGGTCAGCAGAGCGTCCCCGGCGGGGTTGGTGTTCCGCGGCGCCGTGGCGATCGTGTTGGTGGCGACACTGCGCATCAGCCGGATGTCCATCGGATCGCGCGGCCAGGCGCCGGCGGTGTTCAGCAGGAGGTTCACCAGTTGGTCGGTCGGGGTGTAGGTGATGGCGGGGAACGGGTTGCGGCTGGAAAGCCGGTGCGCCTGCTGTGCCGAATCAGCGGGGTTGGTGACGGACTGATAGTCGTTGCAGCAGTAGAACAGCTGGTAGTCCGACCGAGTCGGGTACAGGCTCATCTTGTTGCCGCTGACGTAGAGATTGTTGCGCGGGGTGCGCAGGATCTGGTCGTCGAACATCCCGTAAGGGAAGTCGCTTCGGGTCCGGAAGTAATTGTTAACCGCGTTGAGATTCCAGTAGATCGGATAGGGATTGCCACTGGCGTTCGTCAGTGAATTGGTCGTCAGACCCAGGGCCACGAAGAAATTGGGATCCCAGTAGAGGTTGTTGGACATCTCGAAGTTCATGTACGAGTTCGCCGCCGCGAGGGATTCGCGGCTGCCTTCGGGCAGTCGGCCCTCGATCCGGTTGAACACGTTGTGGTGCAGCGAGACGTTGTCCAGCCCGAAGCCGTTGGCGGGGTTGGAGTAGTTCATCAGGACGCCACCGTAGAACGAATGGCCCCCGACGGTCTCGGCGATCAGCGTGTTCTGCACGGTGATGTCGTGCGAGTAGGAGATCTCGATGGCCTCGTCGGTGGCGTTGCCGATGGAGACGTGGTCGACGATGGCGTTGCGGGTGTAGCGCATCCTCAGGCCGTCATCGCTGGGGCCGTCGGCCCCGGGACGGATCCGGATGTGTTGCAGGATCCAGTTTTCGGCGAAATCCGCCGGCGGTTGCACCGCCTGGTCCTGGTACGGGGTCTCGTCGGTCACGAAGCCGCGCACCGTGATCCCGCCCGGGGAGGTCTGTCCCGCGATGGTGACGTTGCCGTTGGTGAGGTGGATCTGGGTGTCGATGACACCACTGACCTTGAACAGGATGTACCTGGCGCCGGGCTGGTCGATGGCCCATTGCAGCGAACCGGGGCCGTTGGCGTTGAGGTTGGTGACGTAGATGACGCTGCCCCCGCGGCCGCCGGTGGCGTAGGCGCCGAAGCCCTCGGCGCCGGGGAAGGCGGCGAGCGGTCCGGCCGGAACCGATGACGGGCTGATCGGCACGGTCACCGCAACCGTGGCCGTGCCGCCGCGCCCGTCGGCGACGGTGACCTCGAAATTGTCTTGCAGGTCGGCGCCGGTGGCTCCCGGGGCGGCGGCGTTCTGGCGGGCCGCTGCTGTCGGCGTGTAGGTGAATGTTCCTGCGGTGCTGTCGATTCCGATACTGCCCTTGGCGGTGCTCGCGGGCGCGTCGTAGGTCAGCGGATCGCCGTCGACATCGGCACCCGTGACGGTGCCGGTGACCACACCGGTGACGCCGTTGGGACTGCCCACCACCGCGGTGCCGGTGGGAGCGTGGTTGCCGGTGGTCACCCACCCCGCCACCGTGACCGGCACCGAGGCGACGGCGGTGTGGCCGCTGCTTCCCAGCCGGCCGCCGGTCAGCATGTTGAGCAGGCCCGCCATCCCGTGGATGTGGAAGCCACTGGCGGCGTCGCTGACGGTAACCCCGAACGAGTCGCTGGTGCCGGTGGCCGCCCACGCGGGATCGGCCGTGTAGGTGTAGCTGCCGTCGGACGCGACCGCCACCGTGCCGTGGACAGGCTGCGTGGTCACGTTGTAGCTCAGCGTCGGACTGTCGGGGTCCACGGCATTGAGGTTGCCGGTGACGACACCGCCGGGACTCTGCCCTACCTGGCGGGGGTTCAGCGTCGGCGTCCGATTGGAGAACACCGACCCGAAACCGCCGCCCACCGCCTGAGACGAAAGTTGTTGATGCCCAGGGCTGTGCGCCGCGGCAGCCGCCGAGAGCTCCCGGCGGACGAAGGCCAGCACCACGACGTCGGCCGGTGAAGCGGGCAGAGGCGCCGCGGGGCCGTCGCCGCCGAGTTGGGAGGCGTCGTGAAGCCCGACGACCCCACCCGGTGCCGGACGTCTCGCCATGGCCGGGGCCGGCGACGCGGCAGCCGTCGCCGGTACCACGGCGACCGCGACCGGAACGGTCGGTGCGGCGGCCCGGGCCGCGGCCGGTGCGATCTTCGCCGGTGCCGCGGCTGGCGCCGGAATCGGACCGACGGCGGGCAGCCCCGCGACCTCGTCCCCACCGCGCGGGGCGATCACGGCCGCGGCGGGCGGCTTCGGCGTGAGGTCGGCCGTCGGGTTCGCGGCGTGTTTCACGTTCGGCTCGGGCTGCGCAGCGGGCACCGCCAGACCTCGTGAACCGGCGGCCGGGCGGGCTGTCACCGGCTTCTGTCGTGGCGACGCCCCGGCGCGGGTGGCGGTGCGTTCGCGAGCCGCCGGACGGTTCGCCGGCTGCTCGGTAGATGCGGCGGTAGCGCTGTCGTCCTGCGCGGGTTGGGCGCCCGCCTCGCCGGAGCCGGCCAGCGAGAGTGCGACGCCGACGCCCACCGCGGCCGCCAGCGGACCCAGCCGTCCGATACACATACCGTCGTCCATAGCGGCCTCCAGGGGACCCCGGAAATAGTTGTATCTATCAGAAATTCGAACACAGATGACCGATGAAGAAACAGGTATTGGACGACCGTTTGAACCAAAGCCCCTCAGCCCGGAGACCTCCGCCATACCGGATCGCTGAAAAGCCTGTGGATCCCCTGAGGGACTATTAGCGTCACGCCTTAAGTCCGCGGTGAAAAAAGGGTGCGGAGTGCCCGTTTCTGAAAGGAACCACAATGGGATACGCCAAGAACATCGGACGCCTGGGCGCCTTGGCTGTCGCACTCGGTGTCGGTTACGGCGCCGCCGACATGCCGGCGGCTTTCGCCGACAACGGCGATTCCGGAAGTTCCGCCCCGTCGAATGCGCGCACTCACACCCGCAGCGCTTCGCCGGCCGGGGTCGACAACTCGGCCGGTCCGGCGCAGCACCGCGACTCGGCGCCGCGTGCCGCCGCGAGCGTCAAGGCCTCCGTGGTGAAGAAGTCCACGCCGGTGAGCGCGGCCGCAGTCGCGGCCCATACCCCGGCGCCGACTGCCGCCGTTGCCGACGTGCCGGCTCCCGCGCCCGCTCCGGCCGCCGCGGCTCCGGCGGCGCAGGCCGCCCCGGCGGCCACGACGGTCGCACCGGCGCCGGCCGCCGCTGCCGTAACGCCCCAGCCCGCGGCATCCGTCCCGAAGCCGATCGCCCGCTTCGGCTCCCTGGTGTCGGCCGCGCTGGCGCCGCTGCTGACCAACCACACCGGCGGCGCCCCCGGCCAGTCCCCCCTGTTGTTCAGCGTATTGGCCTGGGCCCGCAAGGAATTCGAGCGCGTCACCGGCGTCACCCCGCCGTCGGCGGAGGTCAGCAACGCCCAGACTCAGAGCCCCAACCTCATCGTCAACCCCGGCGCGGAACTCAGCACGCCGTCGGGTTCGGCATACAGCGCGGTGACCATGCCGGGCTGGGCGGTGACGGGCACGCCGACGGTGATCCAATACGGCACCCCGCGCGTGCTCATGCCGCTGGGAATCTCGCAGTCGCTGCCCTTCCTTCCGTCGATCTGGAGCTTCCCGAAAGCCAAGAACGGTGCGACGGACGGTGGAAAGCAGTTCTTCGGTGGCGGTAACGTCGCCGACTCCAGCATGACGCAGACCATCGACCTGTCCGCCGCGGGCGCGGCAATCGACGGCGGGGACACGTCCTACAACCTCAGCGGCTGGCTGGGCGGCTACAGCTTCGATCGATCCGCGACCACGGTCCAGGTCACCTTCCTCGACGCCGACAAGAACGCCCTGGGGACCAGCACGATCGGCCCGGTGACCGGGTTGAATCGACTCTGGGCGATCAACCTGCTGCAGCGCTCCACCAGCGGTGTGCTGCCGGTGGGCACCCGTTTCGCAAAGGTGGACGTCGACTTCCACCTCGACAACCCGGTGAAGATCGGCTTCTCCGCCGACTACAACGACGCGTACGCCGACAACCTCTCGTTCACCATCGGCGCGGACCTACCGGCTCCGCCGGATCCGACACCCCCGGTGTCGACGGTCGGTGCCCTCGACCACGTCTACATGGTCTACATGGAGAACAAGGGCTACAACGACCTCGTCGGCAGCCCGAACGCGCCATTCCTGAACAGCCTGATCAACACGTACGGATTCGCCAACAACTACTTCGCGCTGACCCACGGCAGCCTGCCGAACTACTACCCGATCATCGGCGGAGACAACTTCGGGGTGACCTGGAACTGCGCGACCGCGTGCATCGACGTCCCCAAGGCGGACACCCTGCCCGGCCAGCTCGATGCGGCCGGGTTGACCTGGCGGTCCTACGCGCAGAGCCTGGAGCCGGGCGCCAGTCCCCTGGTGAGCGCAGGCGGCTACGCGTTCGACGAGACCGGCTTCCCGGCCTTCAAGTTCATCTTCGACGATGAGGCCTACGCCAAGGAACACATCGTCCCGCTCGAGCAGATGGCCGTCGATCTGCAATCGACGGACACCTCTCCGGCCTACGCCTGGTTCGCTGCCAATGAGGACTTCAACGGGGAGGGCCCGGTCGACAACATCCAGGGCATGCTCAAGTTCGTGGTCAGCCTGCTCACGACCCATCAGTACAACGTTCCGGCGCTCGACCAGTACCTGTCCGAGACGGTGCCGGTGATCATGAACTCGAACTCCTGGGCGTCCGACGAGTCGTCGGTGATCGTGGTGACCCTGGACGAGGACACCAACAACACCTCGCTGGGCTTCGGCAATCAGGGCAACCACGTCGTCACCGTGGTGATCCCCAATCAGGCGGCAATCGACGCCGGAATGCGGCCGGGTCACTTCCTGGCCACCAATCAGTACGACCACTACAGCCTGCTGCGGACGATCGAGGAGTCGCTGGGCCTGCCCGGCCAGTTGACACAGAACGACAAGTACGCATTCCCAATGAACGAGTTCTGGGTGTAACCCAGAAGACATCTGTTGTGCCACCGAGGTCGGTGAGCGGTCTTCACCCGCTCACCGGTCTTCGGCTTCTGGGGCCAGACCCAGGCCGCCATACTGATCCGATGGGAACCTATGCGGTCACCGGGTCGGCGTCGGGAATGGGCCGGTCCGTCGCCGGCAAACTCTCCGCACTCGGCCACACCGTGATCAACGTGGACATCAGGGACGCCGACGTGGTCGCCGACCTGTCCACTTCGGCCGGGCGCCGGGCGGCCACCGATGCCGTGCTGGACCGGTGCTCGGGATTTCTGGACGGGGCGGTGCTGGCCGCCGGACTGGGTCCCACTCCCGGAGCCGAGCGCCTGATCACCGAGGTCAACTACTTCGGGGCGGTCGACCTGCTCCGGGCCTGGCGCCCGGCATTGGCAGCCGCCGATCGCGCGAAAGTGGTCGTGTTCTCCAGCAACTCGACGACGACCGTCCCGGCGGTGCCGGGCCGGGCGGTTCGCGCGCTGCTGGCCGGGGACGCCGAGAAGGCCCTCAGCGCGTACCGGATCTTCGGCAAGTTCGCCCCGCCGATGGCCTACGCCGCCTCCAAGATCGCGGTCAGCCGGTGGGTCCGGCGCAACGCCGTGACGCCGGACTGGGCGGGTGCGGGAATCAGGCTCAACGCCCTGGCACCGGGCGCGATCATGACACCCATGCTGGAACGACAGCTCGCGACGCCCGCCGAGGCCAGGAACATCCACCGTTTCCCGGTCCCGATCGGCGGATTCGGGGACCCCGGGCAACTCGCCGACTGGGTGGTGTTCATGCTGTCTGATTCAGCCGACTTCCTTTGCGGTAGCGTCGTTTTCGTCGACGGTGGGTCCGACGCGTATTTCCGGACCGACGAATGGCCACGTCCGGTGCCCCTGCGGCGGCTACCGTCTTACCTGTGGCGGACACGCCAGTTCTTCGAGAGGAGCCGTTCATGAAAGCCCGCGCAGCCCTGCTGGCCGTCGTCGCCGCCACCACGCTGATGGGGTGCACCGGCAAGACCGAAGCCCCGAAGGAATCGGCCAAGGCCGAGGGTCCGCAGACCATCGAGATCTCCTACGACGATCTGCTGAACCAGAAGCAGATCAGCCGCAGCGTCAGCCTGTCGGTCGGCGACACCCTGACGGTGAAGCTCGGCTCGAACACCTCCACCGGGTTCCAGTGGGCCGAGAAGATGTTGATCTCCGACCCGAAGGTGATCACCCAGCTCGGCCACCAGATGGTGGCGTCGTCGACCGGCAATCCCGGTGCGCCGGGCAGCGAGATGTGGGAGCTCAAGGCCACCGCACCCGGCAACTCCACCGTCTCCACCACCTACGGCCGGCCCTGGCCGGGCGGCGAGAAGGACTCCTGGGTGTTCTCGGCGAACGTCACGGTGAACTGAGGCGACCACGACCGGGCGCGAGTCACTCTCGTAACTCCAGTCACTTCGTGCGTACTCTGAGCGAGTGCGCATCTCTCGGGTGAAGGCCGGCCTGGCGGCTGCCCTGCTGGCGACCGCGGCGATGACCGCGTCGTGCAGCAACACCGTGGACGGGGCGGCCACCTGTCCGGGGTGCGGCAGCGGAACCGAACCCGAGTTCCCCACCACCCGACCCTCCCGGCCCGAGACCTCGGAACCTCCGACCACGTCCAGCGCTCCCTCCCCGACACCGTCGGAACGCCCGTCCGGCGGCGAGACGCTGCCGCCGAACGAGAACGGATACGTCTACATCGAGACGAAGTCGGGCAAGACGCGCTGCCAGATCTCGGCCGACAACGTCGGCTGCGAATCGGACTTCTCCAACGCCCCGGTGGTCGACGGGCAACCTGCCAACGGTGTCGAGGTGTCGTCCGGCGGCAGCAGCCGCTGGGTGCTGGGCAATCTCGGCGCGATGCCGACCACGACCATCGACTACGGCACGTACAGCGCGGTCGGATGGACCATCGTCGCCGACAGCACGGGCACCACGTTCACCAACGACGGCACCGGCCACGGCATGTTCGTCAGCACCGACCGGGTGGACTTCTTCTGAGCTGTCCTACGCTGGGCGGCATGGACTTTCGCGTTTTCGTCGAACCACAGCAAGGCGCCACCTACGACCAGCAACTGGCAGTGGCCCGGATGGCCGAATCGCTGGGGTTCTCGGCGTTCTTCCGTTCCGACCACTATCTGGCGATGAAGGTCGAGGGCCTGCCCGGGCCCACCGACTCCTGGGTGACGCTGGCCGGCATCGCGCGGGAGACGTCGACCATCCGGCTGGGCACACTGGTGACCTCGGCGACGTTCCGCTTCCCCGGCCCGCTGGCCATCTCGGTGGCGGAGGTCGACGCGATGAGCGACGGCCGGGTCGAGTTCGGCATCGGCGCCGGCTGGTACGAGGCCGAACACCTGGCCTACGGCATCCCGTTCCCGCCGCTGGGCGAACGGTTCGAACGGCTCGAGGAACAACTCGCCATCATCACCGGCATGTGGGCGACCCCGACCGGCGAGACGTTCGACTACCCGGGCACGCATTACCCCGTCGCGGACTCCCCCGCGCTACCCAAACCGGTGCAGCGGCCGCACCCGCCGATCATCATCGGCGGCGGCGGACCCAAGCGGACCCCGGCCCTGGCCGCGCGGTATGCGGCGGAGTTCAACCTCGCCTTCCCCGCCCTGGACTTCGTGCCGCTGCAGTTCGGCCGGGTGCGCACCGCGCTCGAGGCGGCGGGCCGGTCAGCCGACGACATCACCTACTCGGCGGCGTTCGTGGTCTGCGCCGGCGCCGACGAATCGGAGGTGACGCGGCGCGCGGCCGCCATCGGGCGGGAGGTCGACGAACTTCGGGCCAACTCCCCGCTGGCCGGGACCCCGGATGAGATCACCGGACGGCTGGAGCAGTTTGCCAACGCCGGGGTGCAACGGGTGTACCTGCAGCTCCTGGACCTTTCCGACCTTGAGCATCTTCAGCTGTTCGCCGCGGAGGTCATGCCCCGCTTCGCCGGGGCCGACCAGCAGGGCGACTAGACTCGCCACACGTGGCGCGTAACGGCTTCCCGGACGAGGAGAACAACTACTCCGACAGCGACCCGACGCAGTACGCCGACTACGGCGGAACGGGCGGCCAGGCCTACAGCGAGTACGGCGAACCGGGCTACAGCCAGCCGCCCACAGGCTACGCACCGCAAACCGGCTACGGCAGCCCTCCTCCGCCGGGCCCCAGCTGGCACCAGCGTCCCGCGGTTCTCGTCGGGCTCGGCGTGCTCACGGCCGCCCTGCTGGCCCTGCTGTTCTACGCGATCGTGACGTTCACCAATGCCGGATCGTCCACGAAGCCGGCGGGAACCTCGACGAGTGTGACCGCCACCACGTCAGCCGCCAGCGACGCTCCTCCGCCACCCGGATCCTCGACCCAGACGGCCGCCCCGTCCCCGAGCAGTAGCGAACAGCCGGCTCCGACCACGGTGACCACCACCGTTACTCCGACGACGACGGCGCCTCCGACCACCACCGAGGCGTCCTCACCTACGACCGTCACCTCGGTCACCACCTCGGTCACCACCGTCACCGAGACCACCACCAAGCCGCTGTGGCCGACGTTTCCGAAGCCCACGCCCCGGAGTCCGACGCTGATGGAGCCGCCGCCGGGCGGTTAGAGCCGTCCGGCGTACTGGGCCACCAGAGCCTCGGCACTGCGCACCGCGGCGCGGCAGGCCCGGCTGGTGAACGGGTCGTTGAGCGGATGCTCGGCGCGACGGCGCCATCGTTGAGCCGCAGCGAATGCGGCCCTCGGCCCGTCGCCGGCATCCGTGAGCCCGAGCCTGCTGGCCGCGTCGGTGCCCGAACCGCCGATGATCCGGCGCAACGACGCCATCTCCTCGTCATTGAACGTCGTTGAGCGTGAACGCAATTGGCTGAGCAACCGCAGTTCCTCGAAGGCGTGCGTGTCGGCCAGCAGCGGCTCGATGTCGCCGACGATCCGCGGTGTGGCCCGGGTCGGATGCAGCTCGACGAACCGGCGCAGCGCCACCAGTGCGGTGTGCGATTTCAGCATGTCCGAACGTTGCGCGAAGTGCTGATCGATCTCGGCCCGCAGCGCCACCAGACCGCTGCGCTCCAGCAGGTCCGCGGCCAGGGTTTCGGCATCGTCGACCCCGGATCGCAGCAGCGCCAGAGAGATTCGGACGCCGAACATGCCGAACCGGTTGAGCAGGGCGGCGCGCGTCGCTGCGTCCACCGGCATGCCCGGGTCATCGCGGGCGAACCGGTCGGCGCTGAGCAGGGCCTTGTTCAGCTCAGCAGGGTCGACGCCGGCGAGTTTGCGCAGCGCGGCGAACTCGTTCTGCCGCAACGTCCGCGCCGTGAGCGCCAACAGACCCGACACCGGGACGACGGCCTGACAGATGCCGGTACGGTCCAGTTCGGTGGTGAACCGTTGCGCCACATCTTTCGCCGACAGCATGGCGTCGATACGTCCGGCGCCGATCTCATCGGCCCGCGAGGCCACGCCGATCACGCCCAACGCTCCGGACGATCCGCCCACCAGTTCCCCGATCTGCTTGAGCAGAGCCAGATCAGCCGCGTTGAGGGTGCGAAGCAGAAAGACGACGGCGTCCACCCGGGGCACCCCGTCGGGCGGAACCAGCAGGCGCAGTGTTCGTTCGGAGACTCCGCGGGTCAGCGACGAGGTGCCCGGGGTGTCGATGATGGTGGCGCCGACGAGTTCCGGTGCCGGCCATTCGACGTCGATGTCGACGACGTCGTCGGCGTCGAGCGTATCGAAGTCGAAGGTGAGGCCGGAATCCTCGCCGCCGCCCCGCACGATCGGGACGTTGCCGCGCCGGCCGCCGACGTGGTTGGCGATCGCCCGCGGCGTGGGCCCGTGCCGGTACCAGGTGACGATGCGGGTGGCCTCGGTGGCGTCGGTGGGTGCGATGCACTCCCCCACCAGGGCATTGACCAAGGTGGACTTGCCCGACTTCAGCGTCCCGGCCAGCGCGATACGCATCGGTTCGTTGAGCCGGCCGGCGATGCGGTGCAGTTGGTTGATCACCTCTGGGCGCTGCCGGTAGAACGGGTCGGACTGATAGAGCCGAAGGGTCGCGTCCAGGATTCCCCGCACCCGGTCGCCGAGTCTCATCCCGGATTCGATCCCCCGGTCGCTGCGCTCCTGCCCGCCGGAGGGCCGTGGAGTTTCTCGGCGTTCTCGATCACCTGACGAAGGATATTGGCCTGCCTCTCCAGTTCGCGTACCCGGTTGGCGCGCTCGGTCTCCTCCACCCTGGCCGCCGCCAGCGTGGCCTGCAGCGACTCGTTGAGCGAGCGCGTCGTCTGGTTGGCGATCTCGCGGTAGTGGTCGCGCAGCTGTCGCTGAACGGTTTTCAGGCGGTCGCGGGATTCCTTGGTGACCACGAAGAGAACGTCGTCGATGAACCTGCGGAGATTGGTCTTCGCCTCGTTGCGGACCCGCAGCATGCGGTTCTCCATGTCCTCGTGGTAGGCCTTGCGGCCCATCAGCAGGCCGGCACCCAGCGAGATCGGATTGAACATTCCCAGGCCGGCCACCGAGGTCAGCATGCCGAACATCAGCACACCGCCGTAGGACCCCCGCATGCTGGTGATCACCTTGTGGCCCTTGCCGATCGGCTTGGACTCCAGTCGGGCCAGGGACTTCAACCGCCCCATGCCGCTGCCGATGTCGGTGAGCCCGGGGACCTTGACGACGTCGAGCCCGGCGTCGACGAAGGTGCGGGCCACTTCGGCCGCCAGGATCTCGGCACGCTGGTAGGCCCAGACGAAGTTGTCGCCGACCGCGTTGGCCACGTCGTTCTCGACCTGTGCGCCGATCTCGGCCCATGCCAGGGTGGGATCGCAGGAGTCGATGACGTCCTCGGCGTGCTGGGTGATCGCCCTGAAGCGGGCGCGCAGGTCGTGATCGACATCGGCGGTGAGGTCGGCGATTCCGTCGTTGAGGATCTGCTGCCACAGCGCGGTCTGCTGCAGGGCGTCCTGGGCCTCCTCCTTGCGGCGCTCCAGCTCGGCGGTGAGCCGGCGGGCCTGCAGCGGGTCGGTCAGCGCGGACAGTTCCGAGCCGACGGCGAGGTTGAGATGCTCTGCCGCCGAACGGATCTCATCAAGAACATGGTCCCTGACGCGATCGTTCTCGCGGGAGAGCACCCTGCCGGACAGAAAAGACACCAACTCCGGGAAGTTGGATTCCTCGTTGAGTTCCTTGTCATTGGTCGACACGGCATGGCTGCGCAGCAGGGACGACACCGGGATCACCGGCAGGTCGAGCCGGGCCGCGCGCAGGTGCGCGACGTCGGCGTCGATCACCTGGCGCCAGAAGGGATAGAGGTCGGTCTTGGTGGCGACGGTGGCGCCCACTGGGCAGATCTCGACGGCCTGACGCAGGAAACGCATCTCCGGTTCGGTGAACTCCTGGCTGGTGTCGCTGACGAACAACAGCGCGTCGGCATCCGGCAGCAAGCCGAGGGTGGCCGACAGATGCGGCTGGCCCTGGCCCCCCACGCCCGGGGTGTCGATGAACGTCAGCCCGCCGGCCAGGACCGGGCTGGGCGCCCCCACCTCGACGCGAAGCACCGGGCGGCCATGGGCCTGGGGGGCCCGGCGCAGGTCGGCGCGCAGGTCGGCCACCGGGATGTCGACCGGTTCTTCGCCGCCCCGGCCGTCGGGGACGACCAGCCGCGCCTCCGGTTGGTCGGCGTGCGCCACCACGGTCACCAGCACGGTGCTCTCGTCGTCGCCGACCCGGGCGACCGGCATGTTCAGCAGCGAGTTGAGCAGCTGACTCTTGCCCTGCTTGAGCTGGCCCGCGATCACGACCCGGATCCGCGGGTCGGTGATCCGCTCCCGGGCAGCCGAAAGCCGGGCCGACAGGTCGGCCCGCTCGTTGAGGTCGGCGATGGCTCTGGTGTGGTCGATCAACTCGACGATCACCGGAACCTGGCGCCGGTCCTGCGGCTGGCTCACGTGTTGTCGTTTCCCTTCTTCAGCGTCGGTTCCCACGGTATGCGCGACTCGGGGATGGACACGGCAACGCGGCGGGGACCCGGGGGAGGGAGGTCCGGGTGCCCCGCCGCGCCGCGTCGCGCGAGGAGCGCGACGAGCCAGAGGCCGTCGCGGCGGCGACCCGGGGAGGGAGGTCGGGTTCGCCGCGGCGCGGCTCGTCTGGCCGGGTTAGAAGCCCAGGCCCAGCAGGTGGTTTCCAGAGGCCAGCGCCGGGTCGCTATGCAACGACGTGTCGTTGTGCGACGCGGTGTCGTTGTTGCTCAGCAGGCTGGTGTCGAACAGCGAGTGGTGCGACGAGTCATGCGTCGAGGCGTCGGTGACGGTGGTCTCGTGCACCGAGTGGTCGGCGTTGTCCGTCGTCGTCGTGGTGGTGTGGGTGACGGTCGTGAGCGCCGCCTCATGGCCGTCGGCGGTGGTGGTGTTGCCGGTTCCGCCCACCGTGGTGGTGGTCGAGCTGCCGCCGACCGAGGACCCGTTGTGCACGCTGTTGTCCGAACCCTTGATCACCGAGCCGGAGTCGGCGGTCGAGATGGCGTCGGCGCCGGCGGTGGTGGTGGTCCCGCTGTCGTGGATCACCGCCGACTGCCCGGTGGAGATGTTGGAGCCGTGGTCGGCCCGGATGTCCCCGTTGGTGACGGCGTTGTCGTTGCCGAGCACCGCCCCGTCGCCACTGACGATGTCACCGTTGCTATCGCCGCCGGTGACCACGCCGTGGCCGGTGGCGGTCTGGGTGGTCTTGCTACCCAGGGTGATGTCACCGAAGCCGAGGTTGAAGGCGCCGTTCTGCGCATTGGCGCCGGCGTCCTGCGGCGGGCTGAAGATCGGAGTGCTGTTGTGGCTGGCCAGGTCGGTGGAGTTGTGGCTGGCCAAATCGGTGGTGTTGTGGCTGGCCAGATCGGCCTGGGTCGCCGGGGCGAAGGTCGGAGACGGCGCGAACGTCGGCGACGGCGCATAGGTGGGCGACGGCGCCCAGACCGGATCGACCGACGGTGCGTAGGCCGGTGCGAACCCGTACTGGTTGGCCACCGCGCGCTGCAGGCCGACAATCGGATCGCCGCCGCCGAGCACCAGCCCGGGCACCGCGGTCGCGGCGACCGAGGACAGCTGGGCGGCGCTGACACCGGCGACTCCGGCATCCCGCATCGCCTGCTCGGGTGCGGCGACGAACGCCCGGGCGGCGTCCTCGCTGCGGAACAGGCTGAGGATGAAGTCGATGAGAGCGATCATGACGAGCACCTTTCGTGGTTTGCCTGCCGGAACCTCCCGGCAATCTGGAACCCACGTTATGGCCGCGCCGCGGTGGCGGGAATGGGGCCCGCGCCCCTGCCCTGGGGGGCATTGCTAGGGGTATCCGGGTCTCGCCGTTAGGGGATTAGGGGATGTTCTGGGGCGCGAAAAAACCCCACGTCACACCGACGTGGGGTTCGTTCGCGGGGGATCAGAACAGGTCGAATCCCGGGTGGTCCGCCGGGTGGTGGTCGGGGACCTGCGGTTCGTGGGCGTGCTGCCAGCCACCGTCGTCGGCCCAGTCCTGCACCACCGGATCTAGCGGCGGATGGCCGGCGACGGCGTCGACCAGGACGGACTCCGGGGCGGACTCCGGCGGTGCGGCGTCCGCCATGACGATCGAATGGTCTACCGAAGGGTCGTTGACCTGGATCGTTGGTGCCGGTGCCGGCGGCACTGGATGCGGCAGGTCGAACGCGTCGAACGCCGCGGCAGCCGCCCCGCTGGTCCACACGTTGGCGGCATCGGCGACCGCGCCGAAATCCGGAGTGGACATGGCCAGCGAGTCGGTGACGACGGGGATCAGGTTCTGGACGTCGGCGATCGTGACGCCGGTCAGGTGGGCATCCGCCAGCGCTCCCGCAGGATCCGCGGCGTATCGGGCAGCCGCCCCGGGATCACGGACCAGTGCCATCACGAAGTCGAGGAGTGAGTTGCCCATCTCGACAGGCTAGCCAGCGCCACGCGCGTACGGATCGGTGCGGGGCCCAGCAGTGGGTAGATGGGATTAGGGGGTTAGCCCTTAGGGGATTCGACGCGCTTAGGGGATTGCTGAGTATGCCGTCGACGACCGGCTATCGTGGTGCTGACGCAGTGATGGGAGAGGTGACGTGAGCGAGGCACTGGGGCTCTCGATCGGGACGACCAATCTGGCGGCCGCCCGTCCGGGCCGGATGCCGGTCAGCCGGCGCTCCGTGCTGAGCCTGTGGGACAACCGGCTGCCCGAGGTGGGCGTGCCATCCCAGAATCCGGAACTCACCAGCCCCAACCTGACCGCACCCGGGGTGGTGCTGCGCGGCTTCGTCGAGCGGGTCGGTGACCCGGTGCCGTTGGTGGCGGCCGACGGGTCGGCGCACCGGGGTGAGGCTCTGCTGGCCACCGCACTGGACGCGATGGCGCGGGCCGTCGACGACGGCAGCCCGGCCAGCACCGTGATGGTGGCCACGCCCGCCTACTGGGGGCCGGCCGCGATCGGAGCGCTGCGCGGTGCACTGCGCGCCAGCCCGGCGCTCGCTCCCGGCGGCGTGCCGCCGATGATCATCTCAGACGCCACCGCCGGGTTCGCGGCCCTGCAGGCCAACCCCGGTCTGCCGACCCGCGGCGTGGTGGCCCTCTGTGACTTCGGGGGCAGCGGCAGCTCCATCACGCTGGCCGACGCAGGTGCCAACCTCGCCCCGATCGGGGACACGCTGCGATTCACCGAGTTCTCCGGCGACCAGATCGACCAGGCCCTGCTGAACCACGTGCTGGCCGGCGCCCGGTCCGCCGGAGCCGACGACACCAGCGGCACCGCGGCGGTCGGCCCGCTCACCCGGCTGCGTGAGGAGTGCCGGCTGGCCAAGGAACGACTTTCGGCCGAGACCACGACGCTGGTGCCGGTCGAGCTGCCGGGGACTCGCTCCGAGATCCGCGTGACCCGCGCCGAGCTCGAGTCGGTGATCGCGCCGTCCCTCGACGCATTCCTCGGCGCGGTCGGAGACGCCTTGGAGCACAACAGGATTCCCGCGGCGAGCCTGGCGGCGGTAGCGACCGTCGGCGGCGGCGCGGCGATCCCGGTGATCAGCCAGCGGCTGTCGGAGACCTTGCGCGTCCCGGTGGTCACCAGCCCCCGGCCGGATCTGACTGTCGCGGCGGGTGTCGCCCTGCTGGCGGCGCGCGGCGCGGCCCCGGACGCGCCGACCGGCATCGCCGTCACCGCTGCCGACGCACCCACCAGCCTTGCGCCGTCGGCTTGGGCCACCAGTACCGCCGGACAGGCCGCAAGCGAGTCGGCATCCGACGGGTCGCCGTCGGCGACGTTCCGGGCCCTGGCCTGGTCCCAGGACGACGAGGCGGCCGAGGAACCGGTCCCCTACGCCGGCGACGACTACTACCCCCCGCCGGACTATGGGGCCCCTGCGCCGACCGGCGCCAGGCCGGTGTTGGAGTTCGAGACCGACGACCACGACACCGTGGGCGTCGCCCCGGTGCTGCCCTGGTACCGCCGGCCGGCGCTGCTCTTCGGGATCGCGGCCGCGCTGGCAGCCGTGACGGTCGGGGGCCTGGCCATCAAGCTCACCAACACCGACAGCACCCCGACCACGACCACCACCCGGGTGACCAGACCGGGCGAGCCTCCGGCCACCCCCGCTCCACCGCCTCCCTCCCCCGAGACCGTCACGGTGACCGGAAGCAACGGGCAGCCGACGGTCACCACCGTCACCCCGCCGCCGCCCCCGCCGACGTCGGAGTCATCGTCGCCCGCGCCCACCACCACGACGACGGCCCCGCCGACGACGACCACCACCACCACGACGACGACAACCACTCCCACGACGACCACCACGACCACGACCCCGACCACGACCCGCACCACGACGACGACCACGCAGCCGCCGACCACCACGCAGCCCCCCACCACGACCGCGGCTCCGCCCACCACCACCGCGGCTCCGCCCACCACCTCGGTGGCGCCCGCCGTGACGACGACGGTCGCGCCGGCCGTCACGACGACCGTCGCCCCCGCGGTCAGCACGCAGGCCGCCGTCACCGCGGCACCGACCACCACGCTCGCGCCGCTGGGATAACAGGCATGTCAGCCTCGACGGCAACCGGCCAACTTCCCTCGGCCCGTCCGGTGCTGGCCGCACTGGGGTCCGAGCCGGTCAGGCTTCTGGTCGTCGGCGGCATCGGCTCGGGGAAAAGCACTGCCCTGGAAGCGGTCCGGCATTCGCTGCGCGAATCGGGCCACACCGTCCTGAGCCGCATCCCCCGCGACAACGACAAGCACGCTGCCGTTGTCATCGACGACGCCCACCGGTTGAAGGACTCCGAGCTCCACCTGCTGGCCGACCTGGCCGACGACCCGGAACGCACGGTGGTGGTGGCCGGCGAGCCGCGCGATCACGACCCGGCTCTGAGGAGGCTGAGCTCGGCATTGGAACGCGAACGGCCACGAATCACTCTGGGCCGCTTGACAGTTCGTGACATCGCTTTCTCACTGACCGACGCCTCCGGCCATCCGCCGCCCACGGAGGTCCTGGAGGCAACTGCGGCCGCCACGGCCGGAATCCCACTGCTGGTGTCGGCGGCCGCGGCGGGACACCCCGTTACTGCCGCGGGTACGGCGCAGGCGGTGGGCTATGCGCTCCACGAACGCCTGCGCCGCCTCGACCCGGCCGATGTGGAGACGCTGCTGATCCTCTCGCTGAGCACCGACCTCGGGGCGGCCGATGTCGCGGCGACGCTTGACCTCACCCCGACGCGCGCCGCCGAACTCGTCGACCGGGCCCGCGGAACGGGTCTGGTCGAGCCGTCGCACAGCCCGGCGTTCCTGGCGACCGTGCACCGGGTGCTGGCACAGATCATGGGCGCCGGACGCCACCACAACGTCGAAACCGCCCTTCTGCGAACCCAACTAGAGGCAGCGACGCTGTCCGATCAGTTGGCACTGGAGCTGGCCGAACACGGCATCCACGACGACCGGCTGGCGCGCTGGCTACGCGATCACGCCGCCGGCGCCAGGACCGACCGAACCCGCTGGTACCGCGCGGCGGTGGATGCGGGTGCGTCCGAACTGCGGCCCGAACTGGCTGACGCGCTGGCCCTCTGCGGTGAATGTTCCTCTGCCGCAGCGCTTTGCGACGCACTCCTGGGCGCGCCGGAGC
Organism: Mycobacterium sp.; assembly: GCA_046330855.1. GTDB lineage: Bacteria > Actinomycetota > Actinomycetes > Mycobacteriales > Mycobacteriaceae > Mycobacterium. The sequence continues at coordinate 378,763 of JAXLRX010000003.1, read as the reverse complement.
CCGGCGACCGGGCCGCGGGAGTTCGGATCGCTGCCAGCGTGGCAGTGCACGACGGCAACACCGCCTACGCCGCCGAACTCTTCTCCTGGCTGGGCGGCTACCCCGATGCCACGATCGGTGCCGCCGCGGCGCTGGTGCACACCGCAACCGGCGATCTCGCGGCCGCGCGGGCCGCGCTGAACACCGGCCAGTCCGGACCGCCCACCAGCGCGGCGCGGGCAGCCCGCAGCCTGGCCGAGGGTGTTCTGATGACGGTCGAGGGCGCCTATCCCGCGGCCGCTGCCAGACTCGGACAGGCCGCCGCCGGCGAACCCGGCGCCGCCACGGTGGCTATGCCGGACAGCGCACCGGCCCTGGTGACCCTGGCCGCACTGCACAGTGGCGATCCGGTCCGGGCGCGCAGCGTGATCGGGCGGGCGGTCCGCAATGGCGCCGATCCGGCCTTCACCGACCGGCACCGCCTGCTCCAGGGCTGGGTGCGGATGCAGGACGGGCAACTGACCGCCGCCGCGGCCGACGCCGGCGCCGCCGACGGACGGCACGCCCGCGACGCGCTGTGGGCCACGGCGCTGCGCACCGCGATCGCCCGCCGCGGCGGTGACACGGGCGCTCTGGCGACGCACTGGTTCGCCGGCATGGACGTCCTCGCGGAGTATTCGATCGACCTGTTCTCACTCCTGCCGCTGGGCGAGCTGTGGATGGCGGCCGCCCGGCTGCGCCAGCCGGATCGCGTGTCCCCCGCCCTGGAACAGGCCTTCGGCCTGCTGGAGAGCCTCGGCAATCCCCCGCCGTGGACGGCCATGCTGCACTGGGCCGGGGTGCACGCCGGGATTCTCAGCAGTGATCCGGCGGCGCTGGCCCCGCACGGCCAGGCGCTGGCCGCCATGGCCGAACACAGCCCGTTCGCGGCGGTACTGGCCCGCGCCGGACGCGCCTGGCTGCAGGTGCTGGCCAATCACGTCGACCCCGGTGAGGTCGTGGCCGCCTCGCGCGGGCTCGCGCAGTTCGGGCTCACCTCCGACGCGACCCGGCTGGCCGGGCAGGCCGCGTTGCAGGCCGCGGATCCGAAGGTCTCGGCCCTCATGCTGCAGGTGGCGCGCGACCTCAAACTCGGGGCCGGCGAGGACCCCGCCGACGCCGCGGGGGCAGCCGCGACGGAACGCCCCCGCCCCGTCGCCACCGCCTTGTCCGACCGGGAACGGGAAGTCGCCGAACTCCTGCTGCTGGGCATGCCCTACCGGGACATCGGCGCGCAGCTGTTCATCTCCGCCAAGACCGTCGAACACCACGTGGCGCGCATCCGGCGGCGGCTCGGGGCGGAATCCCGCTCGGAAATGCTCTCGATGCTGCGGGCCACGCTGGGCTCAGAGTGATTCCCGGATGTGATCCCGACGGCAAAAACTGCCACCTCATTCGCGCACCGGGGGTCCGAGATGCAACTATGAACCGTCGAGATGCATAAGTTACCCGCCGGTAATACAGCTTGAATCACCGCCGGTAGCCACACGTTTTGGAGAGGGAAGTCGTGGAAACGCAGACTCTCATCCGGCTGGTCGTCGGCCTGGCCATGACCGCCATCGTCGGAGTGCTTGCGCTCAAGCGCGTCGGGTACCTGACCAAACTGATCAGTTCGGGTCAGCCGACCGCCGATGAGCGGGGTCGCAAGAACCACCTCGGTGAGCGGATCGGCAACCAGATCCGCGAGGTGTTCGGCCAGACCCGGCTGTTGCGGTGGTCGGTCCCGGGTATCGCGCACTTCTTCACCATGTGGGGCTTCTTCATCCTGGCGTCGGTCTACCTCGAGGCCTACGGCGTGCTCTTCGACCCCAAGTTCCACATCCCGGTCATCGGTAGGTGGGGTGTTCTCGGATTCCTGCAGGACTTCTTCGCCGTCGCGGTGCTCCTCGGCATCATCACATTCGCGATCATCCGGTTGCGTGCGGAGCCGAAGGAATACGGTCGGGCCTCGCGGTTCTACGGCTCGCACACCGGTGGCGCCTGGCTGATCCTGTTGATGATCTTCAATGTCATCTGGACCTACGCGCTGTTCCGCGGCGCCGCGGTGGCCAACGGCAACCTCCCCTACGGCAAGTCGGCGTTCTTCTCCCACGCGATGGGCGCGCTGCTGAAGCCGCTGGGCCACAACGCCACCGAGATCATCGAGACCGTCGCGCTGTTGCTGCACATCGGCGTGATGCTGGTGTTCCTGCTCATCGTGTTGCACTCCAAGCACCTGCACATCGGCCTGGCCCCGCTCAACGTGACCTTCAAGCGGCTGCCCAACGCTCTGGGCCCGCTGTTGCCGATGGAGTCCAAGGGCGAGTACATCAACTTCGAGGATCCCGCCGAGGACGCGGTGTTCGGCCGCGGGAAGATCGAGGACTTCACCTGGAAGGGCTATCTCGACTTCACGACGTGTACCGAGTGCGGCCGCTGCCAGTCCCAGTGCCCGGCGTGGAACACCGGAAAGCCGTTGTCTCCCAAGATCGTCATCATGGACCTGCGCGACCACCTGTTCGCGAAGGCCCCGTACATCTTCGGCGACAAGAAGCCGGATACCGAGAGCCTCACCAATACCGAGGGTGCTCTCGAGCTCGGCCCCGATGACCCGCACCACGTGCCGGAGTCGGGATTCGAGCGGGTTCCGGCCGACTCGCCGCTGCAGGCCACCCGCCCGCTGGTGGGCGACGCCGCCTCACTCGGCGTGATCGATCCCGACGTGCTCTGGTCCTGCACCACCTGCGGCGCCTGCGTCGAGCAGTGCCCGGTGGACATCGAGCACATCGACCACATCGTCGACATGCGCCGCTACCAGGTGATGATGGAGTCGGAGTTCCCCGGCGAGCTCGGCGGCCTCTACAAGAACCTCGAGACCAAGGGCAATCCGTGGGGCCAGAACTCCAAGGAACGGTTGACCTGGATCGACGAGGTGAGCTTCGACGTGCCGGTCTACGGCAAGGACGTCGACTCGTTCGCCGGGTTCGAGTACCTGTTCTGGGTCGGTTGCGCCGGCGCCCTGGACGACCGCGCCAAGAAGACCACCAAGGCCGTCGCCGAACTGCTGGCCGCCGCCGGGGTGAAGTTCCTCGTGCTCGGCGACGGCGAGACCTGCACCGGTGACTCGGCGCGGCGCTCCGGGAACGAGTTCCTCTTCCAGCAGCTGGCCGCGCAGAACGTCGAGACCCTCAACGACCTCTTCGAGGGTGTCGAGCGCGTCGACCGCAAGGTCGTCGTCACCTGCCCGCACTGCTTCAACACCCTGGGCCGCGAGTACCCGCAGGTCGGCGGCAGCTACACCGTGCTGCACCACACCCAGTTGCTCAACCGTCTGGTGCGCGACAAGAAGCTGGTGCCCGTCAACCGGGTCGACGGCACTTCTGCCAACGATGCCGGTACCGGCATCACCACCTACCACGACCCGTGCTACCTGGGCCGCCACAACAAGGTCTATGAGGCGCCTCGTGAGCTGATCGGCGCGGCCGGCGCCACGCTGACCGAGATGCCGCGGCACGCCGAACGCGGCTTCTGCTGCGGCGCCGGCGGCGCGCGGATGTGGATGGAGGAGCACCTCGGCAAGCGCGTCAACCACGAGCGGGTCGACGAGGCACTCACGCTGGACGCGACGACCATCGCCACCGGCTGCCCGTTCTGCCGGGTGATGCTGACCGACGGTGTCGGCGACCGCGGCAAGGCCGAAGAGGTCGAGGTGGTGGACGTGGCCCAGCTGCTGCTGGGTTCGCTGGACCGCAAGGCGATCACGCTGCCCGAGAAGGGCGCCGCGGCCAAGCTGGCCGCTGCGACGGCCCCGGCGATCAAGCCGGCGGCCCCCAAGCCGGCCCCGACCCCGGAACCGGTCGCAGCAGCCCCCGCCGCGCCCGCTGCTCCGGCCGCACCAGCGGTACCCGCTGCCGCCGCCCCCGCCGCTCCGGCCGCTCCGGCCAAGGGCCTGGGCATCGCGGCCGGGGCCAAACGTCCGGGTGCCAAGAAGGCCGCACCGGCGACGGCGGAGGCCGCACCCGCGGCAGCACCGGCACCGGCCGCACCCGCGGCGCCCGAGGCGGCCGCCCCGGCCCAGCCGGTCAAGGGTCTGGGCATCGCCGCGGGCGCCAAGCGTCCCGGCGCCCGGAAAGCCACCGCGGCGCCAGCCGAGGCGGTACCCGCGGCAGCACCGGCGGCGGAGCCTGCCGCCGAGACCGCCACCGCCCCGGAACCCACGTCGGCCGCTGAGCCTACGGCCGCACCCGCGGCGGACGCTCCGCCGGTCAAGGGCCTGGGGATCGCGAAGGGCGCCCGCCCGCCGGGCAAACGCAACTAGTCCGGCTCAGCCGACCTTGGTCAGGCTGATCGGCGCCTGTGTGATCTGACCGCCGGGGCACTCACCGTTGGAGTCGGCGGTGACGGTGCCGGCCATCGTGTTGGCGTCGATGGCGTACCGGATCACCACGTTGGCGTAACTGCCGTCGGCACAGATGACGCCGTCGGGTTTGGTCACGCTGTAGGCCCAGATCCCGTTGTTCAGGGTCGCCGTGCTGGTCCAGCCGCGGTTGCTGACCAGCTTGGCCGTGCACCCGTCGGTGACCGTCGGGCAGTTGGAGGTGACGGTCACATAGAACTGATCGGATCCGTTGGCGGCGGCGTATTTCCCGTTGAGCGGGGCCGGGTCGGCCGAGGCGATTCCGGCACCGCTGAGGGCCGCCGCGGCCGCCAACGCCGCAGCCGCCAGCGAGCGGGTGGTTACTCGGTTCATGATGTACGCCTCCTTGAAGTTCTGCAGCAAGCTAACAGGCCTCCGACCTGGTAATTAAGGGCTGTTTCCGGCATGTAGCAAAACCGAGTGCGAGATGTGACTGGAAAAAGGTTTGATTCGCCGTGGGAGAATCGGCTCGTGACGACCCAGCTCCCGTGGCATGGCACCAGCCACCATCACCGGCCGCGGACGTTCGCGCAGTCCACCAAACTGCAGGACGTTCTCTACGAGATTCGCGGTCCGGTGCACGACCACGCCGCCCGCCTGGAGGCCGAGGGACACCGGATCCTCAAGCTGAACATCGGCAACCCCGCCCCCTTCGGCTTCGAGGCACCGGACGTCATCATGCGGGACATGATCCAGGCCCTGCCGTACGCGCAGGGCTACTCGGACTCCAAGGGCATCCTGTCCGCGCGGCGGGCTGTGGTCACGCGCTACGAACTCGTCGACGGCTTTCCCCGCTTCGACGTGGACTCGGTCTTCCTCGGCAACGGTGTCTCCGAACTGATCACCATGACGCTGCAGGCCCTGCTCGACAACGGCGACCAGGTGCTTATCCCGGCGCCGGACTACCCGCTGTGGACGGCGTCGGCCTCACTGGCCGGCGGCACCCCCGTTCACTACCTGTGCGACGAGACCAACGGGTGGCAGCCCGACATCGCCGACCTTGAGTCGAAGATCACGCCGCGCACCAAGGCCCTGGTGGTCATCAACCCGAACAACCCGACCGGCGCGGTGTACAGCCGTCAGGTGCTGCAGCAGATGGTCGACCTGGCCCGCCAGCATCAGCTGCTGCTGCTGGCCGACGAGATCTACGACAAGATCCTCTACGACGACGCCGAGCACATCAGCCTGGCCACGATGGCTCCGGACCTGCTCTGTCTGACTTTCAACGGCCTGTCCAAGGCCTACCGGGTGGCCGGCTACCGATCCGGCTGGCTGGTCATCACCGGGCCCACCGATCACGCCACCAGTTTCATCGAGGGCATCAGCCTGCTGGCCAATATGCGGCTGTGCCCGAATGTTCCTGCGCAGCATGCCATTCAGGTGGCACTCGGTGGCCACCAGAGCATCGACGATCTGGTTCTGCCGGGCGGACGTCTGCTGGAGCAGCGCGACCTGGCGTGGGCGAAACTCAATGAGATTCCGGGGGTCTCCTGCGTGAAGCCGGAGGGCGCCCTGTACGTCTTCCCTCGGCTCGACCCCGAGGTGCACGACATCGTCGACGACGAGAAGCTGGTCCTCGACCTGCTGCTCGACGAGAAGATCCTGGTCACCCAGGGCACCGGGTTCAACTGGCCGGCCCCCGACCATCTGCGTATCGTCACGCTGCCGTGGGCGCGCGACCTGGCCAATGCCATTGAGCGGCTGGGGAATTTCCTGGCCGGCTACCGCCAGTAGCCGCGGTGGCGCACTCGCATTCGCACAGCAGCGGCGCGGCGCCACTGGGTCCTCTGGCGGCGCGGATCGTCGTCGCCGCCCTGTCCCTCATCGGACTCGCCACCATCGTCGGCGCTGTCCTGCTGTGGCCCTCGGGGTCGAAAGTCGAAGTCCCGCTGCCATTTCAGAACGCCGCGGGCGGTTCGGTATCCACCGAGGGCGGCCACGTCGTCTCCAGCACACTGGGCGACTGCGGCAGCCCTTCCGTCGGCCAGGTCCTGACCGCGCCCCCGGCAGCAGGTGTCGCCGGCAGCGGGACCTGTATCGAGTCGGTCGTCGCCATCGACTCGGGACCCAATACCGGCGCCAACACACTGCTGGAATTCTCCCGGGGACCGGGTCAACCGAACCTCCTTGCCGGAGAGCAGGTTCGGATCTTCCGCCAGGTCGACGGGCAAGGCGCCACCACCTACGGCTTCTACGACTACGAGCGCACCTGGCCGCTGCTGCTACTGGCGGTCGCGTTCGCCGTCGTGATCGTCGCCGTGGCGCGCTGGCGCGGCCTGCGCGCCCTGATCGGCATCGTCATCGCGTTCGCGGTTCTGGTGGTCTTCATGCTGCCCGCCCTGCGCGACGGCGCCCCGGCAATTCCCGTCTCGCTGGTCGCCGCGTCGGCGATCCTGTTCGCGGTGATCTATCTTGCGCACGGCGTCAGCCTGCGCACCAGCGCGGCACTGCTGGGCACCATGACCGCGATGCTGCTGGCAGCATTGCTGTCCTGGGCGGCAATCGAACTCACGCACCTGACCGGCCTGTCGCAGGAGCAGAACAACGAAGTGGCCGCCTATCTCGGGCACGTCTCGATCAAGGGTCTGCTGCTGGCGGGTTTCATCATCGGCTCACTCGGCGTGCTCAACGACGTGACGATCACCCAGGCCTCGGCGGTGTTCGAACTCGCGCATCTGAGCCATGGCAGCCGCCGGGATGTCTTCCTGCGCGGCATGCGGGTGGGCAGCGACCACATCGCCAGTACGGTCTACACGCTGGTGCTGGCCTATGCGGGCAGTTCCCTGCCGCTGCTGCTGTTGTTCAGTGTGGCCAACCGTTCGCTCTATGACGTGCTGACCAGCGAGGTGGTGGCGATCGAGATCGCCCGCTCAGCGGTCGGCGGTATCGCCCTGGCGCTGGCCGTTCCGCTGACGACGGCGGTGGCCGCCGCACTGGCGACGCCGGGGGCTAGCGCCGGTCCAGCAGGCCGAGCAGATACTGGCCATAGCCCGACTTCAGGAGCGCCTGCGCCCGCTCCGCGAGCGCCGCGTCGTCGATGAAGCCGAGCCGCCAGGCGATCTCCTCCGGGCAGGCGATCTTCAGGCCCTGCCGCGCTTCGATCGTGCGGACGAAATTGCCGGCCTCCAAGAGGGAGTCGAAGTTACCGGTGTCAAGCCAGGCGGTCCCGCGTGGAAGGACCTCAACGGATAAACGTCCCCGTTCAAGATAGACGCGGTTCACATCCGTGATTTCCAGCTCACCCCGCGCCGAAGGTCTCAGGGAGCGAGCAATATCGACAACGTCGTTGTCGTAGAAGTAAAGGCCAGTCACTGCGTAATTGGATTTGGGAACGGAAGGTTTTTCTTCCAGGCCCAGAGCCTGTCCTTCAGAGTCGAATTCAACGACACCATAGGCCGTCGGGTCGGCAACCCAGTATGCAAACACTGTGCCGCCGAGGACGTTTCCGAAACGACTTAGATTGGTTCCTACGCCCGGACCGTGGAAGATGTTGTCCCCCAGAACCAGGGCTGCGGAATCAGATCCGATGTGGTCTGCCCCGATCAAGAATGCCTGCGCGAGTCCGTCGGGTCTTTCCTGGGCGGCATAAGTCAGATTGATGCCGAACTGGCTGCCGTCACCAAGTAGCTTCTGGAATGCCGGGCCATCATGAGGAGTCGTGATGATGAGGATGTCGCGGATTCCCGCCATCATCAGGGTCGACAGCGGGTAGTAGATCATCGGCTTGTCGTAGACGGGCAGCAGCTGCTTGCTGACGCCCTGGGTGATCGGGTACAGCCGGGTGCCGGATCCACCGGCCAGGATGATTCCCCGCATCGACCCTCAGGCCTGCAGGTCGTCGTCGGTCATCTCGGTGGCGGCTAGGGCCGCGTCCAGATCATGGTGGCGGAACACCGCGGTCACGTGGTCGTCCACCACCCGGAAAGCCGAAGCGGCCGTTGTGGTTTCGCCGCCCTCCAGCGTGATCAGCTCCTCGACGACCACCACGCCGTCGCGGTAGTAGATCGCGCCGACCTCGATTGTGGCGGCGGTGCGTTCCGCCCACGTCCGCAGTGCGGTGTGGCCCTGAGCCGCGCCGTGGGCGTCACCGATTTCGATGTCGTCGCTCGACAGCGACACCAGGGTGTCGAGGTCCGCACCGCTGAGGGCGTCATGCCAGGCAAGGACTGTGGCGATCTCCGACGTGCTCATGACCCCGCTCCCTTCCGAAAACTGCTCGCTGTCAAGGTACCGGCCTAGACGGTATGGGGTGACCCCGGGCGTTGTGTTGGGGGTTGCGGGCCGGGGCCTCGCTCACCCATGTTCGTGGGTTACCGAGTAGGGAGTCGCCTGCCCGGTCTTTCCGACAGTGGTGGGAGGCCCCGGTGTTTAGTGAGCGTACGAGTGTTGGGCTGGACGTGCATGCGCGTTCGGTGGCGGCAGCAGCAATCGACGGCGTGACCGGTGAGGTCCTTCAAAGCCGTCTGACGCCGTGCTTTGATGACATCCAATCCTGGATAGCGAGATTGCCGGGGCCGGTGGCGGTTGCTTATGAAGCGGGCCCGACAGGTTTCGGGTTGTATCGGGCTTTGACGGCGGCTGGGGTGCGGTGCGAGGTCGTGGCGCCGTCGAAGTTGCACAAGCCCTCGGGGGATCGGGTGAAGACCGACGCGCGTGATGCGGTGCATCTGGCCCGGCTACTGCGGTTGGACGAGATCACCGCGGTGTCGATACCGAGTGTGGATCAGGAGGCGGCTCGCGACCTGTTCAGGGCGCGTGAGGACTGCCGCGGTGATCTTATGAGGGCGCGGCATCGGCTGTCCAAACTGCTACTGCGCCATGGCATCGTCTATTACGAAGGCGCGGCATGGACCGGCGCCCATGATCGGTGGCTGCGGGCCGTGGCGGCACCGCAGCTGACCACTGCGGCCAGCAGGATGGCCTTCGACGCCGACTACGACCACGTGCTGACGATGCAGTCCAGGCGCCGCCGCTTGGACTCAGCGATCGAGGGCATGGCTGGCGACAGCGAGTTCACTCCAATCGTGCGTCGGGTGTCTTGCCTTCGGGGTGTCAGCACCCTGACCGGGTTCGGGTTGGCGGTGGAGATCGGCGATTGGACGCGGTTCACCGGCAACACGATTGGCTCGTTCGTCGGATTAGTGCCCTCGGAGTTTTCCTCGGGCTCCTCGCGGGTGCAGGGGGCGATCACCAAGACCGGTAACACCCACGCTCGCCGGTTGTTGGCCGAGGCGGCCTGGCATCACCGGCCTCGCTACCGCGTAGGAGCGGTGATGCGGTCGCGATGGGACCAGGCTTCGCCAGCGGCACGGGCCCGCGGCGATGAGGGCAACCGCCGCCTGCATAGCAGGTGGGTGGGGTTCATGGAGCGCCGAAAGCGTTCGACGGTGGCCAACGTCGCGATAGCCCGCGAACTTGCCGGCTGGTGCTGGTCTTTGGCGGTCATGGACGACTGAAGACAACCGGATCTGCTTGCTCCCCCTGGGTGCGGTGGTGGCAGCGCGTGGATCGACCCGCGATACTTCTATGAGCAGGCCATCTGGTCGATGCTCGACCCTAGACAAGCGGATGCGATCCAGCCGAAATCCCGTCCTGCGGTAGCCAATCCGCGCATATCAGTCTGACCGCGCGTCGACCAACCGACACGCTCACCACAGACTCGTGGAGCAAGCAAGGAGGCGCCGTCGGGGTAGCTCCCCGGCGGCGCCTCACCTTGCCCTTGACAAAGGTCTCTACATATCAGAAGGGCGTTCGGGCCAACCAGGTGTCCCATACCGCCCGATCGCCGAAAACCTCCAGTCCCAGTTCCGAAGCGTCCCCGCGCCTGACGATCGCCAGCAGCAGATCCCGGGCCGGACCACGCAGCGCGGCGGTGGCCTTGCCGTGCTCGTTGCCGACGGTGATGCCGTCGGGATGGCCCGCGATGGTCCACTCCCCCGCCGCGCCGAGGCCCGGGTCGGTGGCGTGGAGATGCAGCGACTGGCCCTCCGCAAGGGGACGCTGGGCGTCCGGTGCCCCGGCCCGGACCGCCACACGTTCCAGGTACTCGGTCATCCCGTCGGCCGCGGTGCCGGGATCGATGTCGAACGGAACGTCCAGCGCCAGTGCCGCGTCGGCCCGGTGCACGGCGGTCTCATGCAGTCGGCGCCGGATCCACCAGCCGGCGGGTCGCGGGCCGAGGAATGTCCACACCGGGGTGTCGGCACCGGTCTGTTCGACCGCGTCGAGCAGGGCACGGGGTCCGTCGATCAGCCAGGCGATCCGCCCGTCCCGGTCGGCGGGCGGCTTCCCGCCGGAAACCGTTCGGGGATCGATGAATTCGGCGGATCGATCGGCAACGATCTGTGCGCACCAACGGTCACCACGGCCGACGTGGCGCATCAGCTGATCCAGCGTCCACTCCGGGCACGTCGGCACCGGGGTCGACGGATCGGCCTCACGCAGCAGGTCGGCGAAGGAGGCGTTCTCGGCGATGAGTGCGTCGGCGGTGTCCACGTCACCAGAACCTACGCGGCCTGACTCAGCCTCCGGTGCCGAAAGGCCATAGCGGCCACAGCGGGCCGCGCGACCGCGACGAGCCGGAGTCGCCGGAACCCGAGTCGCCAGAACCCGATTGGCTGCCGCTCGAACCGCTACCGCTGGAGCCGGAGTCCGCACTCGGCGCCTGTGATGCCGGGGCGGGGTTGGCCGGATACGTCGGGTACATGGTGACCGGAGGCGTCGACGTCGGATACGACGGCTGGCTCGGGGCCGTGTAGGTGGGCGGCGCCGAGTACGTCGGGGGCGGCGTCGACGGGTACGTGGGCGAGGGAGTCGGATAGGTCGGCGACGGTTGCGTGGTCCGCGGGGTGCGCGGCACCGGGAACTGTCGGACCGGCGGCTGGAAGATCGGCGGGATCACGATGGGAACCGGCACGACGATCGGCGCAGCAGGTGCCGGAGCCGGAGCGGGAGCCGGCGCAGGAGGTGGCGGGGGAGCCGGGGCGGGCTCAGGTGCGGGCGCCGGAGCGGGCGCGGCCGGCGGCGGAGGTGCGGCGGGAGCCGCGGCGGGTTGGGGTGCGGGCGCTGCCGCCGGGGGCGCGACGAACACCGTCCGCGGCGCCTCCTGCACCACGGGGACCGGGGCCTGAATCGTTTCCGGGGCCGCCGGAGGTGCGGGCGCCTTGGCCTGGGCGGGCGCCGGTGCCGGAGCGCTGGGCGCGACGGGCGTTCCGGGAGGTTCGGGGCGCTGGTCGCCGGTCGGCCGGATGACGACGGCCAGGGAGATCGCCAGCGCGGCGACCCCGGCCACGAAGATCGCCGACACGGCGCTGCCGACGAGCAGGAAAGGCTTGCGGTCCGGCGCCTCGGCTGGGACCTCGATCTCGGGTGTCTCGTAGGCCAGCAGGTCGGCGTCGTCCTCGTCGGGCACGGCGCTATAGCCCAGCGGGGCCATGTATCCGGCGGCGGCCATCTGCGTGATGCCGGCGGCGGTGTCCTCGCTGGACATCATGCCGACCGTCGAGGCTTCATACCGCGGCGTGCTCGCCGCTGCCAGCGCCGCACCGCGAGCCAAGGCCAGGTCACCGTCGGCGGGGGCGTGGACCGGCAGGTGGGTGGCCGCGGCGACGTCCGGCCGCAGCATGGCGATGTCGACCCCGGACCCCATCATGTAGACGGCCTGCGCCGGCTCGTCACCGGTGTCCAGGCCGGCGACCATGCCCCGCAACTCGGCCACGACGTCCGAGCCGAGCAGGCTGCGGCTGGTGACGCGCACCACCGCGCCGTCAGCGGTTCGGACGACGGCCACGGTGGCGGTCTCGTTTTCGATGAAGAGCAACGCGGTGCGCTGGCAGCCGACCGTCTGGCCGATCGCCTGGGCCAGCGCGCTGGCGGCGTGCAACTCCGAGACCAGGATGACGTCCTCGAGCCGGTGCCGGCGCAGGCTCTGGCGGAGTTGGGCGGCATCGGCGTGGTCGGTCCAGGCCACGCCGACGGCTGTGAGGCGGTGGCCACCCTCGGCGGCGCCGTCCCGGGTTCCGAGGATGGCGTCCAGCACCTGCTGCGGCGCACCGGACATTGCCGACTCCGCGACAGGGGTGATGTTGACGGCGTTGTGGTCGAGCGAGACTCCGTCAGCGTTCTCGCCCTCTACCAGCACCATGCGGACCGCCGAGGGTGTCATCGACACGCCCAGTACGATGTCCACTGACCCTCCAGATTATTTGCTGGCTGGCCGTTCCCGGCTGTCGACTGTGACCAGGCCCGAACCAGCGACTACCCGGTTCATCGGCCCTGCCGACCTGGGCGTTACACGAAAATCAGTTAGCTGGAGGACTTGATGAAGTTGAGGTACGAGCGCGACGGAGTGGGCCCGCGCTGGCCCTGATACTTCGACCCGACCGACGCGCTGCCGTAGGGACTTTCGGCCGGACTGGTGAGGCGCAGCAGGCACAGCTGGCCGATCTTCATGCCCGGCCACAGCGTGATGGGGAGGTTCGCCACGTTCGACAGTTCCAGCGTGATGTGCCCGGAGAAGCCGGGATCGATGAACCCGGCCGTGGAGTGGGTGAGCAGGCCGAGACGGCCGAGGGAGGACTTGCCCTCGAGGCGGCCGGCCAGATCGTCGGGCAGGGTGCAGCACTCCAGCGTGGAGCCCAGCACGAACTCGCCGGGATGCAGGACGAAGGGCTCCCCGTCGGCGGCCTGCACCAGGCTGGTGAGTTCGTCCTGCTGCTTGGCCGGGTCGATGTGGGTGTAGCGGGTGTTGTTGAAGACACGAAAGAGGTTGTCCAGGCGTACGTCTACGCTCGACGGCTGCACCAGTGTGTCGTCGAACGGGTCGATGCCCAGCCGCCCGCCGGCGATCTCGGCGCGGATGTCACGATCAGAGAGCAGCACCCGACGAGCGTATAGCCAGCGATGAGGAGGGTCGTGATCGCCGCACGCGTGGCCTCCGCCGTCCTCGCCGCCATGGTGCCGGCCGGCTGGACACTCGGCTGACTTACCGGTTGGCGACGGACCGTTTCCAGGGGTTGCTATCCTCGTCAGCACCCAGGCCGATGTAGTTCAATGGCAGAACATCAGCTTCCCAAGCTGAATACGCGGGTTCGATTCCCGTCATCGGCTCCAGATCGCCAGCGTGAACACCGTTCGAGGATGTTCGAATCGGCCCTCAGTGCCACGAGCCCAGAACGCTGCGGCAGAGTCCGAATCAGTCAAGCCTGCGAGAAGTCTGGTCGATCCGTGTCGCCGCCGACCAGACCGAGAATCTACGCAAGGCACTTGGAGCCAATCCCGGAGAGAACATGCTCGATCGTGGTTGTGGCTCGGTCCGAGCAGTGGCATGACAACTGACACGCGTCGTCCGGTGCCGGGTAAGGTTTCGATGATTCTCAATCTGAAGGTCCTTCTGTGAATTCACCCGTCGAAGAACCCCTCGCAGAGTCGCTCGGCGACATCACGCGGCGCGGCGGTATCGCGGCACTGTTTTGCGCCGGCCTGACGGGGGACGGCCACCATTGGGAACTGCGCTCAGCAGCAGGCGAACTCCTCGCAGTCACCGCCCGAGTGCACAAAGGCGGCCGAGGAGCACGGGCGTTCCGGAAGGTGCTGACGCTCACCGGCATGGATGCCGGCAACGACATCCATGCCGAACTGCGCGGCGCCCAGGGATGCGTCCTGGCTCGAATCAGTTCGACCAATGCTGCGCCGGCGATCGTAACGGTCCTCGACGATGCAGGCGCCCCCGTCGCCAGGAGCATCCGCGACAAGACCCTCCTGTTGAGGGTCAAGCACCCGGACAAGTTCGTCGTGGTCGACGCCGACGAACAGGCCACCTGCAGCGTGGATTGCGAGAGTGACCCACCATGGCCGGTTCTGGACGGCAACGGTGCGGTCATCGGAGAACTGCTGGCCGGAACACCCGGGCCAACTCTCTCGCCCACATGGACAGACTGGCTCGACCCGAAATGGGGGTTGTCGGTGGCGACCTATGCACACGGTCAGCATCTGGGCATCGCTGATTCGCAGCAGTACACCGCCGTGGCCCACGGTGGCCCTTCGGATCGGCAGTCCACCGTCCTGGCACTGCTGCCACTCCTTGCCGGCCTGAGTTACTGACGGCATCCCTTCCGGGTCAGCGGCCCGCGATCTGGTCGATCAACGTGTAACTGTCACGTGCGGGCCGCGTCTTCATCGGCGTCATCGCTCACGAGGTTGATCAGCCGCGCCGGCACCCCGGCGACCCGGGCGGCCGAGGCCACGGCGTAGCCCGCGCAAAACCGCAGCGGCCGCCAGCCCTCTAGCGCGGCACGTTCTCCTTCACCCAGCGCGCGAGTGTTCCCGCGTGTTCGCCGACCGTCTCGGCCCACGTTCGCCCAGCACCCTCGCCGGCGTCGTCACTGACCAACTTGATCAGCCGCACCGGCACCTCCGCGGAACGAGCGGCCCATGCGACTGCATATCCCTCCATATCAACAAGGTGCGCCTCGCGTGAAAGCATTTCGCGGACAGTGCAATCGGCCACAAAGCTGTCTCCGGTCGCCAACACCGCCTGCCGCGAGCCCCCACCGCAATCGAGCGTGATCGGCACGCCGTAGTCGCGATTCACCAGCGCGCGGATCGCCGCTGCGTCGAAGTCGTGCTGCAGCACCGTGTGGATCTCGTACACACCCTGCAGTCCGTCACGCAGGCCTCCCGCAGTGCCGAGGTTGATCACAACCGACGGCCGCGCCGACGACAGTGCCGAAGTCACCGCGACGGCCGCGTGCACCTTGCCCGGGCCGGTGACGAGAATCGGCAACTCGTCGTCGAGAGCGTCGGCCTCTTCGTCCAGGGCGACGACGAGAAGGGGCCGATCCGGACGCAACTCACCTCGAAGTTCCACGGCCTGATTGTCGTTCAGTCGCCGGCGAGGGTGAAATCAGCGAAGTCGAATCCCGGGACCACGATGCAACTCACCAGCGTCGGCTCGTCATCCCGGGGACGGGCCCGCTGCCAGTGTCCGGGTGGCACAACGATCTGCGGCTGCTCGCCGGAGGTGATGTCGGATCCGAGCACATGGGTTGTCGCAGAGCCGATGTCGCCACCCGTCTCCAGAAGCAGCGGGCTGCCGCGGTGATACAGCCACAGTTCGGCGCTGCGCACCGTGTGCCATGCCGACTGCTGGCCGGGCATCAGCACGAACAGGATCGCCGTGCCGGCGTTTCGTACACCGGTGTAGCCCTCCGGCAGGACTGAGTGCTCAAAGGTCAGGTCGCTGCGCCAGGTCTCCCGGAACCAGCCGCCCTCCGGGTGGGGCGAGAGGTCGAGCCGTCTCACCCATCCTGGCGCGTCGGCGTCGGGATGGATCAGCGGCCCCTGATCTGGTCGATCAGCGTGTAGCTGTCCGGATCGTCGGGAAGCACGGGAGCGAAGCCCTCCAGGAAGATGATCGCGATGACGTTCGCGGCCACCACACCAATGAACACCACGACGATCGCCGTCGAGATCTTGCGGCCCACGGTTCCCTCGGCCGGCGCATGCGGAATGCCCCGCGGCATCAGGGCCAGCATCACGCCGACGTAGATCATCACGATGGCGAAGGTGATGAATGCCCACGTGTAGAGATGCAGCCGCAGGAACGGCTCTCCGTAGCCGGGATCGCCCGGCAGGATGTGCAGTTCGATCTGACGGACCGACACCGACGCTCCGGCCAGCACGCCGATCAGGCCGAGTCCCAGACCCTGGGCGTAACGCGCGGTGGTGAGCGCCCCGCGTCGCGCCTGCATGATGACGAACAACGCACCGAGGGTGGACAGGATCATCCCGTAGCGCTGCAGCATGCACAGCGGGCAGGGGAACTCGCCCTTCACGAACTGGATGAAGAAGGCGCTGAGCATCACCACGGTGTAGGCGAGCACCCAGGCGTGCAGCCCCCAATAGGTGATGAATCCCCAGATGCCGCCGTGCGAATGGGCGGCCTCGTCGACCATTCGGGTCTCCTCGATCACGACCTCGGCCATCAGAAGCTCAGATCCAGGACGGAGGTGACGTGGAAGCGGAACAACCCGATCATCGCGACCAAACCGACGAACCACAGCGTGAGGATCAAACCGCGCTTGGCGCCGCGCCAGATCAACAGCGCGATCGCGAAAAGCAGGATCATGATGAGAATGTCCACGGCGGAACAGTAAGCCGTCGCGGCACTGCAGGGGCGGTTGTTGCCCTAATTCGCGCCAGAGGACGAAAGCCCGTCACGCTCAGCCGAATCGGCCGGGCAACGGGCTTTTCGCCCGCTCGCGGATCAGCCCGGGAAAATGTGGACCCAGTCGACGAGCAACTGGCAGGGGTAGATGCCGCCTGAGGCATCCTTGCCGCCCGTACCGCCGACCGCGAGGTTGAACACGGGCCTGAGCGTGAATCCCGGGTCGTTGAACGCCCAGTCGTCGATGGAGAATGCGGGCACCGTGAAGTAAGGCTCCATGCCCGGCTGGTAGTCGGCGTAGAAATACATGCCGGACTGGTTCCACGTCACCCGCCAGCGGTGCCACTGGTCATCGACCGGGAACGGCATGGTGGCGAAGGACGTGCCGTCGAGTCGGGCGTGCACCGTGGTCCCGGAGGGCCACTCCATGTTGCCGTACCACTCCATGATGTCGACTTCGCCGCCGCGCTTCTTGTTCTCGTCATTGAGCAGCCACCAGGCCGGCCACGCGCCGGGGGTCAGGCACTCGAACTTCACCCGCGCCTCGAAGGTGTTGTTGATCGGGGCGCTGAAGTTCCCGATCACCTTCCCGCCGGTATAGGTGCTCGACTGGCTCGTGCCACCGGGATTGCGCGTCGCGCGAAGGACGAGGTTGGAGTTGCCGTCCAGGAAAACGTGGTCCTGGTCGGTGCTGTACTCGCCCATGTTCTCGGGCCGGTCCCAGAACACCGGCTTCTTGATCATCTCGCGGCGCGGGACGATCGTCCACAACGCCGGGTTGGGCGGGGCGCCGGCCGGGCCGTCGAACTCGTCGCCCTGGAAGCCGGGAGGCGCGGCAGCCTCGGGCGGCGGAGGCGCGCCGAACGGCGGCGGCGGACCGGGGGGCGGGGGGAATCCGGGAGGCGGCGGCGGGCCGACGGGCGGCACCGGGGGCAGCGGGGGCTCCGGAGCCATGGGATTGGCTGACGCCTTCGGCGTGGGAACGGCCGCCACGGCCAGACCGATGCCCGCCATCATCATCGCGCTGCGACGATCCATCTTCGGCATAGCAAATACTGTAAAGGCCAACCGGCTCCCCGCCGAATACGGGCTGACGGCCCAGCCGGCCACCGGACGGTCGCCGGCAGCGCTGCACTAGTGCTTAGCTGCGGAAACGTCAGTTAACCGGGAAGCAGACCGCCACGAACGGAATCGGCGGGCAGATCTGCACCGGGGGCATCCCGGGCGGAAGGACCGACGGCTGCGCGGCGGGGGCCGGCGGCGGAGCCGCATCCCAACCGGCAGGCGCGGGCGCCACGACGCACATGTTCGACGGCGGGTCATACACCGTTCCCGGGCCGCACTCGGCGGCGTTGCCGGCCGCCGGCGCCACCACGGCCATACCGGCGAAGGCGGCGAGCGCCACCGGCACGACGGCGGCCGCCCGCCTGACAGTTGCGTTCATCAGGGTCTTCCTCACGTTGTCCCGACCCGCTCCCGAGAGCCAGGCTATCGCTGTTCGGCGGGCGCTATCGGCGTTCACCGGCCCTTTTCGCCAAAGGCGGACGACGGGAATTTCATCGCCCGAGTTGGCGCGCCAAGCGGACGCCGTTAGGGCAGAGTGTCCTCACACCTCTGCAGACATTAGGAGTGCCATGACCGCCCTGCGCCGGAAAGCAGCCATCGTCGCCATCACCGCAGTGACCGCAGCCGGCATCGCCGGATGCGGTGGGTCCAAGACCGCGAGCGGCGGGGGTGGCGGGAAGCAGGGCGGCGAGGTCAACGTCACGATGACGTCGTTCCCGGACTACGTGGACCCGCAGCTCTCCTACACCGTCGAGGGCTGGGAGGTGCTGTGGAACACCTACACCCCGTTGCTGACCTATCGGCACTCCAAGGGTGACTCGGGTACCGATCTGGTGCCCGCTCTGGCCAAGGAGATGCCCCAGATCTCCGACGATGGCAAGACCTACAAGCTGACCCTCCGGCCGAACATGAAGTACTCCGACGGATCGCCCATCAAGGCCAGTGACTTCACCTTCGCCATCAAGCGGTTGTTCAAGGCCAACTCGGGTGGCTCGGTGTTCTACGAGGGGATCGTCGGAGCCAAGGACTTCGCCGACGGCAAGGCCGACACAATCTCGGGCATCACCACCGACGACAACACCGGCGACATCACGATCAAGCTCGACAAGCCCAGCGGCACCTTCACAAATGTCCTCGGCCTGATGTTCGCCGCTCCGGTTCCGCAGACCACACCGCTGGACAAGGACGCCACCAACAACCCGCCGCCGTCGAGCGGACCGTTCGTCATCTCGAAGGTCAACGCCCCCAACTCCCTTGTGATGGAGCGCAACCCGCAGTTCAAGACCATCAAGGACGCCGGGGCAACCGAGGTGCCCGACGCGCAGGTCGACAAGATCACCGTCACGCAGAACAAGAACAACTCCGCGCAGGTGACGGGGATCGAGCAGAACCAGATCGACTACATGAACGATCCGCCGGACGCCGACCGCCTGCCTGAGGTCAAGGCCAAGTTCTCCAACCGGTTCCGCTTCGAGGACTCGATCAACACCTACTACTTCTGGATGAACACCCAGAAGGCGCCGTTCAACGACGTCAAGGTGCGCCAGGCGATCAACTACGCGATCGACCCCGAGGCGCTCAACCGCGTCTTCGGCGGCCGACTGCACGCCACCCAGCAGATCCTCCCGCCGGGCATGCCGGGCTACGACGAGTTCAAGCTGTATCCGGGACCTGACATGGAGAAGGCGAAAAAGCTGATCGCCGAAGCCAATCCGACAGACAAGGACATCACCGTATGGACCAACGACGAGCCGGACCGCAAGCGGATCGGCGAGTACTACCACGACGTCCTCAACCAGCTGGGCTTCAACGCCACGCTGAAGGTGATTTCCGGGGACACCTACTTCCAGACCATCGGCAATGAGTCGACGCCGGATCTGGACACCGGGTTCTCCGACTGGTTCCAGGATTTCCCGCATCCGGATGACTTCTTCCGGCCGCTGCTCAACGGCGCGAACATCCTTCCGACGAACAGCAACAACTTCTCCCGGGTGGCCATCCCCGCCCTGGACGCCCAGCAGGACGAATTGGCCCAGAAGCAGCTGACCGACGACGTCCGGAAGCAGTACGGCGAGATGGACAAGGCCTACATGGAGCAGGCCGTGTGGGCGCCCTACGGCAACGAGCAGTTCACCACCTTCCTGTCCGAACGGCTCGACTTCGACAAGTCCTACCGCCACCTGTTGTTCAGCCAGGACTTCACCTCGTTCGCGCTGAAGTAATGGTCGCCACCACCCCGGCCGGCCCCCGGGCCGACGTGGCGCGTGATGTCGAGGGCCGCAGTCCCTGGCATCTTGCGTGGATGCGGTTGCGCCGCAACAAGGTTGCCCTCGGCTTCGGGGTGGTGTTCGTCGTCATCGTGCTGCTGTGCCTGGCGGCTCCGCTGTGGGCGCATTTCGTCGCCCAGACCGGCCCCAACCAGAACCACATCACCGACAAGATCCTCGTCGGCGGTCAGGAGGTCAACGTCGTCGCGCCCGACGGCACACCGCTGGGTCCGGGGCTTCGCGGGCGCTATCTGCTCGGGGCCGACCAGAACGGCCGCGACGTGATGGTGCGCCTGCTCTACGGCGGACGCACCTCCATCTTCATCGGGGTGCTCGCGGCCGTGATCACCACCGCCCTGGCGATCGTGGTCGGTATGCTCGCCGGCTACTACCGCGGCTGGGTCGACGCACTGCTGTCCCGGATCCTGGATGTGATCTGGGCGTTCCCGGTGCTGCTGCTGGGCATCGCATTGGGCACGACGCTCGCCCTGGGCGGCATCAGGATCGGTGCGCTGAACATTTCCGGGGATTCACTGTGGATTCCCATCCTCATCATCGGTCTGGTCTACGTGCCCTACATGGCCCGGCCGGTGCGCGGGGAGATCCTGGCGCTGCGCGAGAAGGAGTTCGTGGAAGCCGCTGTGGCCCAGGGCAAAGGACCGCTTCGGATCATGGTCTCGGAGTTGCTGCCCAACATCGTCTCCACGATCATCGTGTTCTTCACGCTCAACATCGCCAACAACATGCTGCTGGAGTCCGCGCTGTCGTTCCTGGGTGCGGGCGTCCGGCCGCCGAACGCGTCATGGGGCACCATGATCGCCGACGGCTACCAGACCATCTACACCGCGCCCCATCTGACGATCGTTCCCGGGCTGATGATCGTGCTGACGGTGTTGTCGCTCAACGTCTTCGGCGACGGTCTGCGCGATGCGCTCGATCCGCGGGCCAGGATCCGGTTGGAGCGCTGAGGTGTTGCGTTTCGCCGTGCGCCGGATCGCCGGAATGGTGGCCGTGTTGTTCGCCATCTCGGTGATCGTGTTCCTGATCTTCAACGTGATCCCGAACTCCGACCCGGCGGCGCGTATCGCGGGCCGCAACGCCAACCCCGCGCTGATCGCGCGGGTCCGTGCCGACCTCGGCCTCGACCAGCCTCTGCCGGTTCAGTACCTGACCATGATGAAGCAGATCTTCACCGGCCAGCTCACCTCGTACGCCACGGATCAGAATGTGGCCAAACAGATTTGGAACGGACTGCCCGTCACCCTGTCGCTGACCATCGGTGCCGCGGTGTTGTGGATGGCGCTGGCCGTGTGGTTCGGCTACCTGAGCGCGGTGCGGGCCGGGCGGTTCACCGACCGGGCGCTCACGATCCTGGCGCTGATCGGGATCTCGATGCCGGTGTTCTGGCTGGCAGCGATCCTGCTCTACTTCTTCAGCTTCAAAGTGCAGCTGTTCCCCACCGGCAGCTATGTCGCGCTGAGCGAGAATCCGGGACAGTGGGCCTACCACCTGATCCTGCCGTGGGTCACCCTGGCGGTGCTCTACGTAGGCTTCTACAGCCGCGTACTGCGCTCCAACATGCTCGACGCGATGAACGAGGACTACGTGCGCACCGCACGCGCCAAGGGCCTCACCGAACGACAGGTCAGGTTGCGACATGTCCTGCGCAATTCCATGATTCCCATCGTCACCCTGTTCGGGCTGGACTTCGGTGCGGTGGTCGGCGGTGGGGCGATCCTGACCGAGACGGTGTTCAACCTCAATGGCGTGGGCCTGTACGCCGGACAGGCGATCGGCAAACTGGATCTGCCCCCGTTGATGGCGGTGACGATGTTCGGCGCCTTCTTCATCGTCCTGTTCAACGCGATCGTCGACATCCTCTACGCGTTCCTCGACCCGAGGATCCGGCTCGGCGAGGCGGCCCCGGCATGAATCCGTTGCTCAGCGTGCAGGACCTGCGAGTCGGATTCGCCACCGACGACGGGCAGGTTCGGGCCGTCGACGGGGTGTCCTTCGACCTCGGCGCCGGGGAGATCGTCGCGATCGTCGGCGAGTCCGGCTGCGGCAAGAGCGTGACCGCCCAGACGCTGATCGGCCTGACCCGCTCCCCCAACGCCACCATCACCGGTTCGGTGATGTTCGACGGACGTGACCTGAACATCCTGCCGGACAACGAGTTACAGAAGATGCGTGGCGCGCGGATCGCGATGGTGTTCCAGGACCCGATGACCTCGCTGAACCCCGTGTACCGGGTGGGAGACCAGATCGCGGAGGCCATCCGCGCCCATCGCGACGTCTCCAAAGCCGACGCCATCGCACATGCCGTCGAACTGTTGGAGATGGTCGGCATCCCCAATCCGCAACGGCGGGTTCGCGATTACCCGCACGAGTTCTCCGGCGGCATGCGCCAGCGCGTAATGATCGCCATGGCGCTGGCACTGGAGCCGGAGGTCCTGATCGCCGACGAGCCGACGACGGCCCTCGACGTCACCATTCAGGCCCAGATCCTCGACCTGTTGCGAAAGCTCAACCGCGAGAAGAACGTATCGGTCGTGCTCATCACCCACGACCTCGGCGTCGTCGCCGAACTGGCCCACCGGGTGGTGGTGATGTACGCCGGGCAGGTTGTCGAACAGGCCGGTCTGGAGGAGTTGTTCGACGCTCCGCAGCACCCCTACACCCGCGGCCTGCTGGAGTCGATTCCCCGGCTGGACACGGTGCGCTCCGAACGGCTTCCGCAGATCCCCGGCCACCCGCCGTCGCTGCTGCGGCCGCCGGCCGGATGCCGCTTCGCCGCCCGCTGCCCGGAATCGTTCGAGCGCTGCACCGAGGCACCGCCTTTGGTGGACCACTCCGCGCACCAGGTGCGCTGCTGGAACGCGGTCGAGGTGAATGTCCGATGAGCGACGCGCCACTGCTGGAGGTCACCGACCTGGTCAAGCATTTCCCGATCAAGTCCGGCGTGCTCGTCGACCGCGAGGTGGCCCGGGTCAAGGCCGTCGACGGGGTGAGCCTGGTGGTGCGCGACGGCGAAACCGTCGGCCTGGTCGGTGAGTCCGGCTGCGGGAAGTCGACGGTCTGCCGGGCGATCATGCAACTCGTCGCCCCCACGTCGGGCTCGGTCCGG
The DNA here is from genome assembly GCA_046330855.1 of Mycobacterium sp. GTDB lineage: Bacteria > Actinomycetota > Actinomycetes > Mycobacteriales > Mycobacteriaceae > Mycobacterium. The sequence continues at coordinate 355,724 of JAXLRX010000003.1, read as the reverse complement.
TTCCACGGCCAGGAACTCGTCGGGCGATCGGCACGGGACCTGCGCCCGCTGCGCCGGGAGATCCAGATGATCTTCCAGGACCCGTTCGCCTCACTGAACCCGCGCAAGCGCGTCGGGCAAATCGTCGGCGACCCGCTCGAACTGCACGGCCTGGCTCACGGGGCGGAGTTGAAGCGGCGGGTCCAGGAACTGCTGGAGCGGGTGGGGTTGCAGGCCGAGCACTACAACCGCTATCCCCACGAGTTCTCCGGCGGGCAGCGCCAGCGCATCGGCATCGCCCGGGCCATCGGTCTGCGGCCGCGGCTGATCATCGCCGACGAGCCGGTGTCCGCCCTGGACGTGTCCGTGCAGGCCCAGATCATCAACCTGCTCGACGATCTGCAGCGCGAGTTCTCGATGGCCTACCTCTTCGTGGCGCACGACCTGGGCGTGGTGCGGCATGTGTCGGACCGGGTTGCCGTCATGTACCTCGGCAAGATCGTCGAGGAGGCCGACTCCGATTCGCTCTACAACCGGCCGCGCCATCCGTACACCACCGCTCTGCTGTCGGCCGTCCCCATTCCCGATCCGCGCAAAAACGCTGAGCGCCAGAGGATCACACTGGAAGGCGACGTACCGAGCCCGATCGATCCGCCGGCTGGCTGCCGGTTTCACACCCGCTGCCCGAAGGCCAACGACATCTGCCGTAGCGCCGAACCGGCCCTACTCGATGTGGAGACCAACCACGCCGTGGCGTGCCATCACCCCAACTGAGTCACTCGGGCTGGTCGGTCTCCGATTCCTTCGCTTCCTTCTCTGCGGCGTCGAGCACGCTCACGTCGATGCCGTACGGCAGAAAGCGCACGTTGCGGTTCGGATCGGTGTTGAGCTTGTTGGCGCGCAGCGCGTCGAGCTCGGTCTTGTAGACCTGCTCGACGTGCGCCTTGCCGTCGGCGTCGGAGATGTAGATGGCCCACACGCCGTCGCCGGCTTCGCCCGCCGTCTCCGGTTGCGGCCGGCCCTTGGGCGTGGGCCGGACGAACTGGTCGAAGAGCAGGCCGAAGCCGGCCCGCTCGGGCGAGGAGTTGAAGAAGCGGCCGACCTGTTCGAACGCGCTCCGCAGGCCTTCGCCCGTTTCACGCACGACGCGGTCGAACTCGTCGGGGTCGATGCCGAAAGGCCCGTTGTTGTCCATGGCTACCAGTGTGCGCCGCGTTTGCTGCCGCTGTCGACGGGGCTTCGCGAGCAGCGAAAGCCCCGAACAGCACTCGGCCCCGCTCCCGGGGTTGGGGGAAGCGGGGCCGAGGCTGCCGGCGTTGCTCAGTAGCAGCGCTGGTCACCGAGGTCGTTGATCCAGCAGTTGGGGTGACCGGGGTCGGGACGCGCGCCGGGGCCGGGCAGGTTGATGACGCAGGCGTTGCCGTCCCAGTGGCTGCCGTAGCCGCAGTCATCGGCGGCGTTGGCCACGGGAGACCCGATGCCCAGCCCCAGCGCGGCGGCGGCGAAGACGGTGGCGAAGATTCCTGCCCGCTTGGTCACTTTTGCATTCATTGGTCTGTCCTTGTCTTTCTTCGGCCCCTCCCGGTGAGGAACCCGATGAAGAAAGCTTGCGCCCGGCGGCAGGCGGCCTCCGTCCGTCGATCGGGGGCGCTGCGGGTGGAATTCAGCGTCCCCCGATCAACCGACGCCGCGATTTACAGGACCGTCAACGGCAGCGATTGCCGCGGCTGGAATTCGAAGGCCGCGCCACCGCTGACCTTGGTGACGAGAACCTCGGGGAATTCCCCGGCGGCGGTGTCGGCGCGATCGAACTCCGCGGTCCAATCAGTGTCGGCTCCGGTGATGCGGACGGTGAGATGCGGGTCGACGGCGGTGGCGATCGACTGCAGCGGCCGCAGAGAGTTCTTGTGGCACAGCGCAATCCATGCGCCGTCCTGATGGGCGGGTGACGGGCGTACGCGCAGCCGGCCGCTCGCGATGTCGGCGTCGACGTATCCGAGCGGGTTGAGCAACGGGTGCAGGCTGAGCACCTGGGCCAAGCCGTCGAGGTCGGTGCTGAAATTCATGGCCCGACGGATGCGTTCGGCGGCCACCCCGGCGATCCCGGTCAGCTGCTTGGTGCAGATCGACTTCGCGAGGTCCTTGTCCGCCCCCGCCCGATTACTCACCGCGAGAACAAAGGACAAGTTCAGCAGATGCATCTGCAGGCAGACCTCATCGGCGATGCGGACCAGGGCTGAGTGGGAGAAGGCACCGAAGTCGACGTCGGACAGCAGTGGTCCGGTGTAGTCGGCGTTGCCGTCGTCGTCGGGATCTATCTCCGCAAGTGCCCATGTCGCGGCGCGCGATTTCGCGACGACCGCGAGCGCGGGAATGGGCTGCGCCTCCGGGTAGGCGGGGTCGATGATGACCGTCCACGCGCAGTGCGGCGTCCGGTCGGCGGGCTGGCGCGGCGGGCGATGGATCGGCCGCACCTGGGCACGCGCGTTGGTGGCTACCGCGGTGGCGTCGAAGGTCGGGTCCTCGATGTCGTGGCACATGCCCCGGACGTAATCGGGTCCCATCGGCTCGACGTCGAGCAGGGCGCCGCAGTGGTCGAGGTGGAACTCGCCGTGCCAGCGGTCGTGGACGGTGTAGCGGAAGTCCATGAACTGCGGCGGAGCGCCGATGTCGAACTGCAACCCCTTGAAGATCGTGATGACGTCGTCGCCCTCGTACTTCAGGGCCTTCTGCATTCGTTTGGTGTAGAGCGGACTGCAGCCGGCCCACTCCTCGATCGCGATCTGCAGCATCTCCTCGCGGCCGAAAGAGGCGATGCACCAAGCCATCCCGGAGCGGTCGATGAGTTGGCCGATGAGCAGCAGTTCCGGTACCAGCACCGCGAGCTCGGAGCGGGACAGCGCGGCGAAACGGCTGCGGGGCAGGCTCACCCCTTCAAAGCTAGTCGAGACCCCCACGGGGTGTGTTGCAATGTCCTGCGTGGCTGATCTGGAGGCGATCGAGGCGATCAAACGGGTGAAGTACCGCTATCTTCGGGCGCTGGACACCAAGCATTGGGATGACTTCGCCGACACCCTGACCGAGGACATCGTCGGCGACTACGGCTCGTCGCTGGGCAAGACGCTGCACTTCACCAACCGCGCGGAGTTGGTGGAGTACATGCGCACCGCGATGCCCGCGGGGGTGCTGACCGAGCACCGGGTGACCCACCCCGAGATCACCCTGGATGACGGCGACGAGGCTGAGGGTCGCTGGTATCTGCAGGACCGGGTGATCGTTCCCGAGCACAACTTCATCCTGTTCGGGGCGGCCTTCTACCGGGACCGCTACCGCAAGACCTCCGACGGCTGGAAGATCTGCGCGACGGGCTATCAGCGCACCTACGAGGTGGCCCAGAAGCTTGAGGGCACGGTGACGCCGGGACCGGCGCTGGCCACCTTCACTGGGTAATCGCGATCACCGCGCCGGGCTGCAGCCAGCGGATGATCTTGACCAGGGTGCCGTCGTCGAGGGCGACGCATCCGGCCGTCGCCCCGCCGTTGGTGGTGTGGACGAAGAACGCGCCACCGTCTCCGGGGATGCGTTCCTTGTTGACGCCCATGACGATCGCGTGTGCGTAGGCAGGGATGTAGAGGTTCTCCGTGCCGCTGGCCGGTGAGGTGTCGAACGGACAGTCGGCCTGCTTGCACACCTGCATCGTGTTGTAGGTCGGTCCCTCGGCGGACCACCAGTAGTCCGGGGTGGTCTGGTAGTACTTCAGGCCGCCGCCCGGGCTGGGCTGGGTGCCGAAGGCGAAGTCGAGGCTGTAGACGCCCATCGGCGTGGCAGGGACGGTGTCTTTCGCTTTGGGGGCCAAGCCTGCCGAGCCGACGTGGGTCGGGATCCCGATGCCGCCATCCACAGGCTGCCAGCCGGACGGGCCACGCTGCCAGACGTCCATCTTGGCCGTCGAGCCGCCGGTGCCCACGACCGAGAGGACCTGGGTGGCGTTGCCGACCTGGGGTGCGAACCACGGGGTGTCGGCATGGCCCGGCGGCGCCGAGGAAACCGCGACGGCGACCGCGCTGAGGGCAGCCGCCAGCGAAGCGGTGAGTCGGCGCATGCGGTCAATGGTTGCCGCGGGGCTTAGTGGGGGTCAAGTCAAGGTTGGGGCACGGTTGGGTTGAGTGCGATCTCGGCGCCGGGACGGACCCGTTGCGTGGGCAAACGCGGGGTGCGGTGACAATCGGCTGTACTTGCACTTCATCGACCTTCTGCCGGTAGGTGAATAGCGTCCGGGCAAAGCGCCAGCTAACATCCGGGCATGTCTCACGAGCCCTACAGCTCCGCACGTGCCGGCGCACCATGGCCGCCACCGGCACCGTCGCCAGGTCCGTCGCGCCTGCTCCCGATCCTCGGCGTAGTGCTCGGCCTGCTCGGGCTCGCCACCGGAACCGCAGCGTGGTTCCGAGCCGCCCCGTCGCATTCTGCTGCGCCGGCTTACAGCGATCAGCAGGTGGCGGATGCGAAGAAGGCGGTGTGTGAGGCGTATGCGAAGGGGATGCGGTCGATACGGACGGTAGCGAGTCGTAAGGCTGAAAATGACGCCGAGAAGCTGGCCGTTGTCACGAACAGCGAAGTCGGAGAGGCGGTCGTATCGAGTTATTTTTTGAACACCTTGGAATCAAATCCTGCTAGCCCGATGGAACTTCAGTCGTCGTTAAGGAAATTGGCGAAGGAATATCAGAACGTCGCATTGACCCAGCTCGCCGACGGTGCGCCCTCTGAGTACAAATCCAACATCGACGAAATCGACACTGCCGTCGCCAAAATAGACTCGTTATGTCAGTAATAGACCTGCCACCCGGCGACTGGACACCCATCCTCGTAGGCGATCAGTGGCCGAATTCAGCTTCGCTTCAGAGCACCTTGGACTGTGCAGAGAATCGGGCGGCACTGGTCTCGGAACTCGATCACTACGCTGACGTTCTGGTTCAGATCAGACACCAGAGCCTTGCCCCGCAAGAGGGCATCACCGCCGAGGAGATTCGTGGAGATTTCGAACGTGGCATAGCGGAAGCCCAACGAGTAGCGGACGTCAACCGCGCGAAGAGCAAGTCGTACTCGGCTGCTCACAACGCAATTTCGGAATTTCGAATCAAGTTGGGAACCCTTGCGGCAGAGGGCAATAGAAGGATCGATGCGGTCAATCAATCGAAGCAACCGCTTCCCGAGAAGGTCACTGCAATTCTGACCATTGTTTCTGAAATGAAGAGCCGGGCGGCAGTCCATGCCGCCATTTGTGCAGCGGACATCAGCAATGCGATTCAGAATGTTCTTACAGTTCAAGGGATCGATGTGTCGCCACAAACATTCGCTGACACGAATGGTGTGCCATCAATCGAAGCGGCCGCAAACGCCGACGAGTTGAAAGAGCAGATCATCAGGAAGCTGGGGATGAGCGAGTTGAAGCTTTCCGATGACGCGCCTTCGAGTACGAACACCCCGACCCCCGCGCCAGCAAAGCCATCTCAACCCAGTGAAGCTGAACCAAGAACTATGGGCACTACCCACCCCAGACCTGACGCGCCCTCCGACTTGACCGAACTGCCAGGTCCCAGCACACCTACACCCGCGCCCGCCGCAGCGTCTGGGTCAAATACATCTATGCCTGCGGTTGCGTCGATGGGGCCCGCTACAACTACGAGCTCCCCGACGACCGCAGGTTCCAACACGCCCACACCAGCTCCCGCTATATCCTCCGCATCTGGCAAGCCAGTCAGCCCGTCTGGAGCGACCGCTGAATCGGTGCGCGGGGGCACGAAGCCAATCAATACCAACGCCATCACCCCTTCCGCGGCATCGGCTCCCAACGCGTCATTCAGTGTTGAAGACCAATCGGTTGCAGCTGCGCCGGGGGCCGCTGCACCGGCAATCGCGCATGGCCCAAACGCTTTGAGCGATCTCGCCGAAAACTTCAACACCGGCAACCAGTCCGGCGCCCCGGTCTCCTCCGGCGCCGAAGCGATCAGCACCGCCGCGGCCAGTCCGGTGCACACCGCCCCCAACCCACTGAGCCCGCCGCTGCCCGAAACAAGCTCTCGAACAACGCATGTCTTCGAGACTGCACACGCCACCGCGGCGACTGCTCCCCAAATCGCGCAAATCGCGCCAACCCCAACCGAAGCCACACCGCTCGTCGCTGCGCCCCCACCGCTGGCCGCGCCGACCATCACACCGCCGCCGCTCAACGCCAGCCCGTTGACGATGCCGCCACCCACACCGCCAAGCAGCCTCCTGGGCTACGGCGCGGATCTCCGCCCTCCCGTCGCCACGCCCGCCGCCGCGCCCCTGGCGCCGTCGACGAATCCGGTCTCGGCGCCGCTCCATACCCCCGGCGGATCGACGCCGAACGGCCATCCCGCGCTGCTCCGGCAACCGGTAGCGCCCGCAAGTCAGCTCGCATCCTCAGCGGGCATCACCGAACGCGCAGTGGCAGCGACCGCCACCGGCGCGGCAGCAGGCGCCATCACCGCCGGCAGCACAGCGGCCACGAGGCTTCGGCGCCTGCTCCACGCAGTCGCGCGCCAACAGCCCCAACTCGGCTGGGCCATCGGTGATCTCGACGACGGCAGCACGCTACTCCTCACGGATGTCGCCAGCGGGTGGATTCCGCCGAACATCGACATTCCCACCGGCGTAACGCTGCTGCCTCCCGCGGACCGCCGAGGCGATCTCACCGCCCTCCTGGGTCCAGCTAGACGCACTGCGATCCACCTGCCGGGTCAGCATGTTCCGACAAACCAGGACGCCACGCCCGTGGCCGTGTCGATTCGCTCAAGGGACGTGACCAACCTCGACGATCTCGGATGGGAACTTTCCCAAGCCACCAAGTGGCGGGACGGCTTGCCCCGACTCGCTCACACTCTGGCTAAAGCCGTTACGGCACAGACGGGTTGGCTGGACTCCGAGGCGAGCCTGCTGCGCGACCACCTCTGCACCGTGGCTCAGAGCGTCATTGCCGCCTATCCGGAACACATCGATTCCGATCGGATTGCCAACTGGCAGCTTCTGGCCACCATCGACGCTTTGATCAGCAACCAACAGACGCTTGCCAACTATCACTTCGCCTGGTTCCGGGCGCACACGCTGACACGAGAGGCACGCCGATGACCGGGGACCAACTCAACGCGAATGTCGATCAGTACCTTCAGGCGGCCGCGATGAACACCCCACCGCCGCAGATCATCTCCGATCCGCTCGTCACCGGCAGCACACCGGTCGAGCAACTGCTGCGCGTGCTGGGCCTGGCGGCGAACCTCGGTGACGCGCAGGACAACGCCGACAGCACCGCCGAGCACGCCAAGCGCGATGCCAAGACCACCGAGGCGGCCGAGAAGTTCGCGGCCCAGGATGAACAGGCCGCGCAAGAGCTTTCCGATCTCGCCCCGCCGGCGAATTCGCCTGCGGCGCAGACCACCGCGCCACAGGCCGATCAGACCGCGGCAATGGCTCAGCAGCTTCCCCAGGCCGCATCGAGCATCGCCGGCGCACTCGCGGGCGCGCTCGGCGGAGCCCTGCAGCCTCTGGCCCAGATTCCCCAGCAGATCGCTCAAGGGGCCCAGCAGGCCATGCAAACCGGGATGGGCCTGCTGCAGCAGACGGGTGCACCCGTTGAGGATTCCAGCCTCGCGTCGGCTCCCCTAGACGAAACAGGCTGGTCACCAGACGATTTCGGTGGTTTCGGCGGCGATGGGGCCGACCCGGGCGGACTCGGCGGCAGCGGCGCTCCGGGTGCCGACATCGGCGGCAGCGGAGTGGGTGGCGGCCTCATGGGGGGCGGCACCTCACCGACATCGTTGCTCGGCCCGCCCCCGGTTCCCTCGGCCAGCACGGCGCCGTCGTCGGCGCCTCTCGCGCAGATCACGCCGCCCGCCGCGCCGTCAACCGCAGCTCCGGCTAACGCCGGTATGGCAGGCATGCCGATGGTTCCGCCGGGTGCGATGGCCGGTGCGAACACCGCAGACAAGAACGCCAAAACAGACATCCGGCGGGTTTCCGTACCCCCGGTCCGCAACGGGGCGCCGGTACAGGGCCGCCTGACGACGCCGCCGGCCCTGTCGCCGGTGACGAAGAAGGTCGACGGCGCACCGGTCGTCACCCGCCGGGTCGCCACGCCCAACAGCGCCGCCGAGGACACCTCAGGCCGTTGACCCATCGGCGGCCTGAGGCGGATCGTGAATCGGCCGGCGGGTGAAAACCAGCGTCATCCGGACCGGGCCGACCCGCTGCCGCAACTCGGACAGCACGTCCGCGCGGATGTCGTCCTGCTCGTCGACGGTCAGCGCCCCGGCGTAGGACACGTGGATGTCGACGTCGGCCGCCTTTCCCCGCTGCACCGCGAAGACGTCCACCAGCCCGAAGTCTTCCTCCACCCGTGGTCCATGCTCACGGGCAACGTCATCGAGGGCGCGACGCACGGACTGGTCGAGTCCCGGATCCGTCCGGCGCCCGGAGAGTCGGCCGAATTCCTTGCGCACCTGTAGCAGCGGCTCACGCACCAGCAGAGCGCAGATGACCAGAACGATGACACTGTCGGCGATCAGGCGGACATCGAAGGCCGGCGAGGTGAGCCGCGTGCCGTCGGGAAGCGCGGCGACCACGAGCAGCGCGCCGCAGATGCCGGCGCTGAGCCAAGCGTCGAGTTGCGCGGCACCGGCCTCGACCGTCAACAGCGCGGAAACCCCGCCGATCTTCCTGTTGTTGCGACGGTGATTGGCGACCACCAGGAAGCCGACGACGGCGGCGAACGCGGTGTAGACGGCCGCCAACCCGAACCCTGGTAGCTCACCCTCGCGGGTGATCAGGTAGTCGATGACCTTGGCGCCGTTGGTCGCAACGCCCGCGATCACCACCCCCAGGATCATCAAGGCCCGGAACAGCACATAGAGGTTTTCCAGAGCCAGTCGCCCGCGTGGCGCTTCCGGGCTGGGCGGTCCCGAGGCGACACGCGCGAGACCGATGGCGACGAAAGCAGTTCCGGCGTCGATCAGTGAGACAACACCGTCCAACTGGGTGGCCGCCACCGACGTCACCGCGTAGACGATGAATCCGAGGACGCCTAGCATCAGCGTCGCCCACATGTGAACCCGAAGACTGGCGGTCTCGGCCCGCAGGACGTTCTCGGCTGGCAACTGCGCCACGTCCGCTCCTTCCCGGGACCTGGTTCATTGCCAGTATCCGACGAATGGTGTTCGTTCCGGGCGAAGTACACGACCCCTGCCGACGCGCGGTGGAAACAGCCGCACACACCACCTCTGATTAGCGGGGCTAACATCGTCGGCGGGACAGGGACACGCTTGCCGCGTGCCCGGGAAGGCCGGACGATCATGACCTCACCCGAAGTCGACGCCGACGTCGAACTGCCCATTCCGCTGCCGGACGTTCCGGGGGCCGACGCCGGGTCGGGTGGCCTGCCCAAACGCTCGGATTTGACGACGGTCCAGCGGGTCGTCGTCGACACCTCCGCGGCCGCCGACATCGGCCTTCGGACCGCGATCTCGACGGTGGTCGGCGCCGCCGTGGCGCCGACGATTCTGACCACGGCGGTCCGTCGCTCTGAAGCCCGTCGGGAACGCGAGAACATCGCCTTCTACGCCGACCTCGCCAAGCACCACGACTCGGCCCGCTCGTTCCCGGCCCCGACGGCCGTGCCGAACGTGTCGTTCCGTGCCGCCAACCCCGTCGCGGAATACATCGCGCGCGGCCACGTCCACAACGGGTCCTTCGCGAGCAGCTATGAGCCGATCAATCCGGCGATGCGCGGAAAGTGGTCACACTTCAAGCGCAACAACATCGTTCGCTTCCAGCATTGGCGCCGCTCCGACGGGCCGCGGCCCACTCTGTGTGTGATCCACGGTTTCATGGGATCGCCCTACCTGGTCAACGGGCTGTTCTTCTCCCTGCCGTGGTTCTATCGGTCGGGCTACGACGTGCTCCTGTACACGCTGCCGTTCCACGGCCGCCGGGCCGAGAGGAATTCACCGTTCAGCGGGTACGGATACTTCGCCAGCGGGATGACGGGCTTCGCCGAGGCGATGGGCCAGGCCGTCTACGACTTCCGCACGATCCTTAACTGGTTGCGGCACAAGGGCGTCGAACGGATCGCACTCACCGGCATCTCGCTGGGGGGGTACACCTCCGCCCTGGTCGCCTCGGCCGACGACCGGCTCGAGGCGGTCATCCCCAACGTCCCCCTGGTCACCCCGGAGTCCGCGTTCGACGACTGGTGGCCGGCCAGCAAGGTGGTGCAGCTGACCCGCGTCGTCGGCGGAATGAGCCGCGAGGAGGCCTACTCCGGCTTCGCCTACCACTCACCGCTGAACTATCAGCCGAAGGTGCCCAAGGATCGCCGGCTCATCATCACCGGACTCGGTGACCGGCTCGCACCGCCGGACCACGCTGAGGCGCTGTGGAAGCACTGGGACCGTTGCGCACTGCACTGGTTCCCCGGCAACCACGTGCTGCACGTGAGCCAGCCGGAATACCTGCGCCGCACCAACCGCTTTCTGCGGCCGCTGATGTTCGAGTGAGGACTCAGTTCTTCACCGCGCTGACCAGCGTGATGCTCTGGATCATGTTGACCACCTCGGCATCGTCGGTCGGCACCGGACGGTCCAGCGACCGCAGGTAGTCGGTCAGCGCGGTGGGCTCGGCGGTCCAGTTCCGTTCGGAAAACCATTGCGCCGCAGGGGCGACCCGCTCGTTGTAGACGAGCTGCCACCATTGCCCGCGCATGTCCTCGCTCGCCTTCGCCTCCTCCACCTTGGCCTTGAACGCCTCGGGATCCATCGGCCGGCCCTCCTCCAGGGCCAGCCGGCTGCCGGCACTGGACAGCGAGTCGATGCCGGTGAACAGGGCGTTCTGGGCGTCCGCCGGGAGGTAGATCAGCAGGCCCTCGGCGATCCAGGCCGCTGGCTCATCCGGCTGAAAGCCGTTGTCCCGCAGCGCCGACGGCCAGTCGTCACGCAGGTCGACGTCGATCTCGCGGCGCCGCGCCTTCGGCCGCGCCCCGTACTGCTCCAGGGTCTCGCGCTTGAACTCCAGTACCCGCGGTTGGTCCAATTCGAACACCGTGGTGCCCGCAGGCCAGTCGAGCCGGTAGGCCCGGGAGTCCAACCCGGCTGCCAGAAGGACAATCTGGCGCACACCGGCCGCGGCGGCCGCGCGGAAGTAGGCGTCGAAGTACCGGGTTCGGGCACCCTGGTAGGTGACGAAGTGGCTTCCGAATTCGTCGGAACGCAGCGGGTGGTCCTCGGGGACGCCGTCGAGCAGGTCCGACCACATCCCGCCGGCCGCCCGGCAGAACACCTCTGCGAAGGGGTCGACTGCGAGCGGGGCCGCCGTGCGGGCCTCCAGGGCGCGGGCGGCCCCGACGAACAACGCCGTCGAACCCACGCTCGTGGTGATGTCCCAGCTGTCGTTGTCGCTGCGCACCCTCACACGTTAGACGAGCGGCCGGCCCGTCCGCATCCGCCAATTCACGTCATGCAGAAGCACATTGAACGGGAAGTTGCGCACGAACGACGGCGCGATGTTGTTGGCCAGCCGCACCGCGGTCATCAGAGCGTCGAACTCACGCTGCTTGGTCGGGTTCCAGTCCAGCTTCATCTCGTCGCGGAAGCGTTGCGGCAGGAACCCGGTGGTGATCAGCAGGGCGACGCTCTCGTTGATGTTCTGCAGCGGGGCGGGCAACGCGAGACCACGCAGCCGGGCCACCGCGATCGGGTACAGGAACTTGCGGACCGCGTCGTCGATGTGGATGTTCTCGAGCTGTTCTTCCCAGTACTTGTCGAAGGCGGGCCGGTCCGCGGGCCACATCTCCGGGCGCATCTGCAACATGGTGCCCAGCGCCATGCTGTCGCGGTAATGCTGGTCGGCGGTTTCATCGTCCATCTCGCCGATGAAGATCCGGCGCACGTCCACCCCGCCCTTGTACAGGCAGGCCGCCACCCACAGCTGGAGTTCGGGATCCAGCGCGTTGTATTTCACCGGACTGTCCTTGGTGGAGGTCACCTGGGAGTGCGCCTGGGTCACCGCCCTGCGGTAGGCCCTCTGCTGAGCCGGATTCCCGCGGGTGGCCACGGCGAGGTAGGTGAACGTCGTCCTGGCGCGCTTGATCGGATGACGATCGATCCGTCCGCTCTCGACGCGGCTCTCCATGACTCCGTACCCGACGCCGGGCCGACCGAGCTGCATGATCACGTTCGCCGGTCCGGCCAGCAGCGCGATCCCGGGGATGCCGTCCTCGAACAGCGCCGGGCGGGTCAGGCGCTGGAACAGACTCCGGTTGGCCGCCGGGCCCGCGGAGTCGCTGACCGGGCGGTCCACCACGCTGACGGATGCCGTATTGCTGACCACGAGGCCCCCTTGCCGCAATCTGGAAACGAGTGTTTCCCGATATTGTGCCAGGGTCGCCCTGATGTCAAGATGACGCGGTGACCCAGACACGGCCGTATGCCGGTGTGGATGCCGCTGACCGGCTGGCGCGGCGCCGGGCGCGCCTGCTGGAATCCGGTCTGGAGCTGCTGGGCAGCAATGTCGACCCGGCCGAACTCACCGTCCGGGGTATCTGCCAGCAGTCCGGCCTGGCGACCCGCTATTTCTACGAGAGCTTCGCCGACAAGGAAGTGTTCATCGCCGCGGTGTTCGACGCGGTGGCCGCACAACTCGCCACCACGACCCAGGCCGCGGTGGCCGCGGCACCGCCCGAGGAACAGACCAGAGCCGGGCTGATGAACATCGTCCGGACCGCCGAGGCCGACCCGCGCATCGGCCGGCTGATCTTCGGCGCTCAGGTTTCGAACACCACCGTGGTCCGCAAGCGTCTGGAGATCGAGGCGCTGTTCGTAATGCTGGCCGGCCAGCATGTGGAGACCCTCACCGAGCAGCCGGCCACCGAGGGCACCAAGGCGTTCTCCTACTTCGTCGTCGGCGGGGTCACCCAGACCATCAGTGCGTGGCTGGTGGGTGATCTGACGATGACGTCCAACGAACTCGTCGAGCGCCTCAGCGCCATCATTGAGGCGTTCCGTGAGTCGAGCCTCTTCCGGGGGTGATTCCCGGCAGGTCGCGCACGGCGAGCGTGAATACACTGCGAAACTCAGCGCAGTTTTTCGCAGTGGCCTCACGTTCGGCGTAGGAAGATGGCCATCACCATGCCAACGCCGGACCGGGACCGCACAGTGAGGGTGAAGGTGCTGGCGCACTTCCTGCCGGGGGCAACCGTGGTGAACATGGTTGAGCCGGAGCGGGATTGGCTCGACATCCGGTGGTGTCGCGAGGACGACGACGAGACCTTGCACCGCGAACTGCCGTGGGCCGACGCGGTGTGGCACGTGCTGCGGCCGCTGTCCGGCGAGGATCTGCGCCGCGGCGAACACCTGCGCCTCGTGCACAAACTCGGCGCGGGCGTCAACACCATCGACGTCGACACCGCCACCGAACTGGGGATCGCGGTGGCCAACATGCCCGGGGCCAACGCGCCGTCGGCGGCCGAGGGAACGGTGCTGCTGATGCTCGCCGCCATGCGCCGGCTGCGGGAACTGGACGCCGCCACCCGCGCCGGGCGGGGCTGGCCCACCGACACCAGCCTCGGTGAGACCGTCCGCGATATCGGCGGCTGCACCGTCGGCCTGGTCGGCTACGGCAATATCGCGCAGCGTGTCCAGCAGATGGTGACGGCCATGGGGGCCCGGGTGCTGCACACCAGCACCGGCGACGACGGCACACCCGACTGGCGCACGCTGCCGGAGCTACTGGCCCAGAGCGACATCGTCAGCCTGCATCTTCCCCTGACGCCGCAGACCGCCTCCATCATCGACCGGTCGGCGCTGGAGACCATGAAGCCGAATGCCCTGCTGGTCAATACTTCTCGCGGCGGAGTCGTCGACGAGACCGCACTGGTCGACGCGCTGCGCAGCGGACGGCTGGCCGCCGCCGGACTCGACGTGTTCGCCACCGAACCGGTCGACCCCGGCAATCCGCTGCTGCAACTCGGCAATGTGGTCGTCACCCCGCACGTGGTCTGGTACACCCAGGACACCATGCGCCGCTATCTGACCCAGGCGATCGACAACTGCCGTCGGCTGCGGGACGGACTGGAACTGGTCAACGTCGTCAACGGGAGGCTGAATGTCCGTCTCGACCGGCCGTGACGCACTGGAAGCCGGCACATTACGCCGGGTGACCGTGCGGCTGATCCCGCTGCTGATGGCGCTCTACTTCGTCAACTACCTCGACCGCACCAACCTGGGCATCGCCAAGGCGGAGATCAGTGCGGATCTGCAGCTGTCGGCCACCATGTTCGGACTCGCCTCGGGAATCTTCTTCATCGGCTACGTCCTGGTGGAGGTTCCCTCCAATCTGGCCCTGGTCCGCTTCGGGGCCCGCCGCTGGCTTGCCCGCATCGCGGTCTCGTGGGGAATCGTCGCGGTGGCAATAGGATTCGCCCACAATGCGCACACTCTGCTGGCGCTGCGGTTCCTGCTCGGAGTGGCCGAGGCCGGCCTCTTCCCGGGCGTGGTGTTCTACCTGAGCCGGTGGTTTCCGGCGGCCTACCGGGCCCGGATCGTGGCCGTCTTCATGCTCGCCATCCCCATCGCGTCGGCCGTCGGGACACCGCTGGCGGCATGGCTGGTCCAGGCCGGCCACGGCGTATTCGGCTTGGCCGGTTGGCGATTCATGATGATCTGCGTCGGCCTCCCCGCCGTCGTGCTCGGGGTGATCTGCTGGTTCTGGCTCACCGACGGACCGGGCGACGCCACGTGGCTGACCGCCGAGCAACGGGCCTGGCTGATCGACGTCCTCGACGCCGAAGAACGACACGTCAACAGCCGCTACCACTTCCCGCTGCGCCGGACACTCACCAGTCCGCGGATCTGGGCGCTGGCCGTCGTGTACTTCGGGATCGCCTACGGCCTGTACGCCCTGGCGTTCTTCCTGCCGTCCATCATCGCCGGTTTCAAGAAGACCTTCGGCGTCCAGCTGTCCCTGATCGAGGTGGGGCTGATCACCGCGATCCCCTACACCTTCGCCGCCGTCGCGATGTTCTTCTGGTCGCGGCATGCCGACCGAACCCGCGAGCACGTCTGGCACGTCGCCATCCCGCTGGCCCTGGGCGGGCTGGCGATCCCGGTCGCGCTGTATCTGCATCACCCCATCGGCGTGATGATCCCGGTGATCATCGCGGCGGTCGGGATCTTCAGCGCGCTGCCGGTCTTCTGGGCGCTGCCGACCCGATTCCTGGCCGGCACGGCGGCGGCGGGCGGCATCGGCCTGATCAACTCGATGGGCAACCTCGGCGGGTTCGCCGCTCCATACGCCACCGGGGCGCTGGAAGACCTGACCGGAAACAACCGGGCCGGCATGTGGGCGGTGGGGCTGGTCATGCTGTTCTGCGCCGGTCTGGTGGTCGCGTTGCGGGCCGCACCGTCGCCCGACGGGGGCCCCGGCGGCGCCGCGGCTGCTGACCTGCGGGCACACAACGGGTAGTACCCTCGGTCCCAACCCACCGGTTAATCGGCAGCTACGAGAGGCCATCGAACCATGCCCATCGCGATCACCTCTGAGCACCAGGATCTGGCCGACTCGGTCCGCGCGCTGGTGAAGCGCGTCGCCCCGGCCGAGGTCCTGCACGCGGCGCTGGAAACCCCGATCGTCAGCCCACCGCCGTACTGGCGCGCCGCGGCTGATCAGGGTCTCCACGGTCTGCACCTCTCCGAGGCGGTCGGTGGCCAGGGTTTCGGCCTGCTGGAGGCGGCAATCGCGATCGCCGAGTTCGGCTACGGCGCGGTACCCGGCCCCTTCGTGCCGTCGACGATCGCCGCCGCCCTGATCTCCGCCCATGACCCCGAGGCCAAGGTCCTCTCCAGTCTGGCGGCCGGCGAGGCCGTCGCCGCCTTCGCGCTGGAGTCCGACCTGACCGCCAGCCGGCAGGGCGACATCCTGGTGATCCGCGGCGAGGCGCGGTCGGTGCCCGCCGCCACCCAGGCCTCGGTGCTGGTCCTGCCGGTCAACATCGAAAGCGGCATCGAATGGGCGGTCCTCGACGCCGACTCGCTGGAGATCGTTCCGCTGCGCTCGGTGGATCCGCTGCGCCCGGTGGCCCACGTGCGCGCCAACGGCGTCGAGATCGGCGTGGACCGGTTGCTGTCCAAGGTCTCCCAGGCCGCCGGACGGGCGATCGCCACCAGCCTGCTGTCGGCCGAGGCGGTCGGCATCGCACGCTGGGCGACCGACACCGCCTCGGAGTACGCGAAGATCCGCGAGCAGTTCGGCCGCCCGATCGGGCAGTTCCAGGCGATCAAGCACAAGTGCGCCGAGATGATCGCGGCCACCGAGCGGGCCACCGCGGCGGTGTGGGACGCCGTCCGCGCCATTGACGAAGCGGCCGAACAGGATTGGGATAACGCAGCCACCCACTACGAGTTCGCCGCCGCGGTCGCCGCGACGCTGGCGCCAACCGCGGCCCAGCGCTGCACGCAGGACTGCATCCAGGTGCACGGCGGTATCGGCTTCACCTGGGAGCACGACACCAACGTCTACTACCGGCACACCCTCGGCCTGGTCGCCGCCTTCGGGCGCTCGCACGACTACCCGCAGCGGGTGTTCGACACCGCGACGGCCACCGGGATGCGGCCACTGGACATCGACCTCGACCCCGACACCGAGAAGCTGCGCTCGGAGATCCGTGCCGAAGTCGCTGCGCTCAAGGAGATTCCGCGCGACGAGCGCAAGGCCGCCATCGCCGAGGGCGGTTGGGTGCTCCCCTACCTGCCCAGGCCTTGGGGCCGCGAGGCCACGCCGGTGGAGCAGATCATCATCTCCCAGGAGTTCAGCAGCGGCCGGGTCAAGCGGCCCAGCATGGGCATCGCCGCATGGCTCATCCCGTCGATCGTCGCCTTCGGCACCGACGAGCAGAAGCAACGCTTCCTGCCACCCACCTTCCGCGGCGAAATGATCTGGTGCCAGCTGTTTTCCGAACCCGGAGCGGGTTCGGACCTGGCCAGCCTGACCACCAAGGCCACCAAGGTCGACGGCGGCTGGCGGATCACCGGCCAGAAGATCTGGACCACCGCCGCACAGTTCTCCCAGTGGGGTGCGCTGCTGGCGCGCACCAACCCCGACGCCCCGAAACACAACGGCATCACCTACTTCCTGCTCGACATGAAGCAGCCCGGGGTGGAGGTCAAGCCGCTGCGCGAACTGACCGGCAACGCGCTGTTCAACACCGTCTTCATCGACGACGTGTTCGTGCCCGACGAGCTGGTCCTCGGCCAGGTGGACCAGGGCTGGGAAGTCAGCCGCAATACCCTTACCGCCGAACGGGTTTCGATCGGCAACGACGAGCCGTGGTTCCTGCCCAGCCTTAACAAGTTCGTGGACTTCGCCGGTGCGGGGCACTTCGACCAGGTTGGCCACCACCGCGCCGGCGAGCTCATCGCCGAGGGCCACGCCGCCAAACTGCTGAACATGCGCTCGACACTGCTGACCCTCGCCGGCGGCGACGCCATGCCGTCGGCGGCTATCTCCAAGCTGCTGTCGATGCGCACCGGCCAGGGCTACGCGGAGTTCGCGGTGTCCTCGTTCGGCATCGATGGCGCGATCTGGGAAGAGGACTCACTGCAGGGCAAGTGGGCGGAATACCTTCTGGCCAGCCGTGCGACGACGATCTACGGCGGCACCTCGGAGGTGCAGCTCAACATCATCGCTGAGCGGCTGCTGGGCCTGCCCCGCGACCCGTAGGGGTCAACCTCACCCGCGGAAGGGTCGGACCTACTCGATCTCGATCTGGCGCAGTTCGCGTTTGAGGATCTTGCCGGTCGGGTTGCGTGGGAGCTCGGACAGGAAGATCACCTCGCGCGGAACCTTGTAGCGCGCCAGGTGATCCCGGACGTACTCCTTGATGGTGTCCTCGGTGGCCTCCGCACCGTCCTTCAGCACGACGAAGGCCCGCAACCGCGCCCCGAAGTCCTTGTCCTCCACGCCGAGTGCGGTGGCCTCGATGACGTCGGGATGGCCGCTGATGAGG
Source organism: Mycobacterium sp. (assembly GCA_046330855.1). Lineage (GTDB taxonomy): Bacteria > Actinomycetota > Actinomycetes > Mycobacteriales > Mycobacteriaceae > Mycobacterium. Next base: position 337,675 of record JAXLRX010000003.1, on the reverse strand, counting down.
TCCTCGACCTCGGCGGGGAAGACGTTCTCACCGCCGGAGACGATCATCTCGTCGTCGCGGCCGCTGACGTAGAGCAGGTCGTCATCGTCGAAGTAGCCGACGTCACCGGACGACATCAGCCCGTCGATGATCTCCTTGCCGCCGCCACCGGTGTAGCCCTCGAACGGGAAGAAGTTGCCGACGAAGATCCGGCCGACCTGACCCTTGGGCACCTCGTGGCCGTGCTCGTCGAGGATCTTGACCTTGACACCCTTGATGATCGGGCCGACGGTCGCGGGGTTCTTCTTCAGATCCTGCGGCCGGGCGATCGACACGAACGCGATTTCCGTTGAGCCGTAAAGGTTGTAGACCACCGGGCCGATGTCCTTCATGGTGCGGCTGGCCAGTTCGGCGCCCAGCTGCGAACCGGACACGAAGATGATCCGCAGCGAGGACAGGTCCGGTTTGGCGTCCATCTTCTCCAGGGCGTCGAGCATCCGGGAGAGCATCACGGGGACGACGACGAGCGCCGTCACCTTGTGCTTGGGGATGTCTTCGAGGACCGTGGCCGGCTTGAACTTGCGGTGCAGCACCAGCGTCGAGCCCATCGTCATCGCGATGGTGGCGTGCAGATAGCCCAGCGCGTGGAACATCGGCGACGGCAGGGACGTCACCTCCCGCGCCTTGAACGGCACGTGGGACAGCACGCCGCCAATGGGCGCGAGTGTGGGCGGGGCGTGCCGGTTGGCGCCCTTCGGGGTGCCGGTGGTGCCGCTGGTCAGGATGATGATCGACGACCGCTTGCTCGCTTTCGGAGCCGGGGCGGTGCTGCTGCGGGCGATCAGGCTTGCGAGTGTCTCGTCGGTGCTGCCCGACGGTTCGGCGGCGTCGGGATTGCTGCCGAGGGCCCGCAGTTTGCCCAGCGGTGTCTCGGCCAGTTTCACCGCGTCGCTGTACTCGTCGTCATAGATGACGACCTTGGCGCCCTCGCGGGCCGCCACGTCGCGGATCTGCGGCCCGGAGAACTCGGTGTTGAGCAGGATCGTGCGGGCGCCCACCCGGGCGGCCGCGTAGTTGGCGATCAGAAACCAGCGATGGTTGCGCGCCAGGATCGCCACCCCGTCACCGCCCTTGACACCCATCGACAGCAGTCCGTTCGCGGCGGCATTGGACGCATCGTTGAGTTCGGCGAACGTCATCGATCCTTCGTCGTCGATGATCGCCGTCCGGTGCGGGGTCCGCCGGGCGTTCAGCGCCGGGATCATGCCGACCTCACCCCACCGGCGGATGTCGGCCAGCATGCCGGCGAGGTTCTGCGGCGGCTCGATGCCGAACGCGCCGGACTGAATCATCTTCTGCAGGTAGTGCAGTTCCGCCGAACCCCGCTCAGCGAGCTGCTGAGCCTTCTCCATCGCCTGTGCACGCAGATCCTCAAGCATGCCGCCAACCCTATGTGACCCAGATAACTACGATTGCCAACATGGGCGGATCGCCGCAAAAAGGGGCAATCCTCGACGTGGCCGGCCGCCAGGTGGCCATCACCCACCCGGACAAGCCGGTGTTCCCACCGACCGATGAGCGGCCGGCGATCACCAAGATGGACCTCGTCGACTACTACCTCGCAGTGGCCGACGGCGCGCTGCGCGGCGTCGCCGGCCGGCCGATGATCCTCAAGCGGTTCGTCAAGGGCATCACCGTCGAGGCGGTGTTCCAGAAGCGGGCGCCGCAGAAGCGGCCGGAGTGGGTGGACGTCGCCGAACTGCGTTACGCCTCGGGCACTTCGGCCGCCGAGGCGGTGATCCACGACGCCGCGGGGCTGATCTGGGCGGTGAACCTCGGCTGCGTCGACTTCAACCCGCACGCGGTGCGGGCCGCGGATCTGGACCATCCCGACGAGCTGCGCATCGACCTCGATCCGCTGCCGGGGGTCGAGTGGGCGCAGATCCGCGACGTCGCCGCTGTGGTGCGCGAAGTCCTCGAGGACCACGGGCTGACCCCGTGGCCGAAAACCTCCGGCTCGCGCGGGTTTCACGTTTACGCACCGATCACACCGCGCCGGCCCTTCACCCAGGTTCGGCTGGCCGCGCAGACGGTGGCGCGCGAAGTCGAGCGCCGGGCGCCGAACCTGGCCACCAGCCAATGGTGGAAGCAGGAACGGCACGGGGTGTTCGTCGACTTCAACCAGAACGCCAAGGACCGCACCATGGCGTCGGCCTACTCGGTGCGCGCCAATCCCGATGCGCGGGTGTCGACACCGCTGCTGTGGGACGAGGTGCCGGACTGCCGGCCCGAACAGTTCACCCTCCACACCGTGCCGCAGCGCTTCGCCGACCGCGGCGACCCGTGGACCGGAATGGAGAAGACGGCGGGCTCGCTGGACGCACTGTTGCGACTCGCCGAGGAACTCGGCCCCCCCGAGCGCGCGCCCAAAGATGCCAAACCGCTGATCGAGATCGCGCGCACCAAGACCCGCGACGAGGCGATGGCCGCCCTGGAGGAGTGGCGCGGGCGCCATCCCGCAGCCGCCCCGCTGCTGCATGCCGCCGACGTCCTCGTCGACGGCATGCGCGGCCCGAGCTCGATCTGGTACCGGATCCGGATCAATCTTGAGCACGTCCCGGAGGCCGACCGCCCGCCGCAGGAGACGCTGATCGCCGACTACAGCCCGTGGCAAGGATATTCGGGCCGTACCGGGCGGCCGTGAGGTTGGATGGTCCGGTGGCCTCCATCAGCCGCTCCCGGATAGTCGCCGCGCCCGCGCAGGCGGTGTGGGATGCGCTGGCGGACTTCGGCGCACTGAGTTCCTGGGCTCGCAACGTCGACCACTCGTGTCTTCTCGAACACGGCGCGGACGGCACGGCCGTCGGCACCTCACGCCGCGTGCAGGTGGGCCGCGACGTCCTGGTGGAGCGGATCACCGAATCCACCGCACCCACCGCCCTCGCCTACGACATCGAGGGTCTCCCCCGCCGCCTGCGCCGGGTTCAGAACCGGTGGACGCTGAAACCCGCCGGCGACTCATGCGACGTCACGCTCACCACCACCGTGGAGATCGCCGCCAATCCCGTGGCGGCGGTCGCCGAACGGGCCATGTGCCGGTACCTGGCCAGACAGTCCGACGTGATGCTCGCCGGGCTCGCCGCACGATTGGAAGGCGCAGGATGACTGATTCTGATTCGCTTCGCCCAAGCTCATCGGGGACCGCCCCGGACATCGTCATCGTCATGACCGACGAGGAACGCGCGATCCCGCCGTACGAGTCCCAGGACGTGCTGGCCTGGCGCGACCGGGTGCTGTCCGGACGCAAGTGGTTCGACGAGCACGGGGTCAGCTTCACCCGGCATTACACCGGCTCGCTGGCCTGCGTGCCCAGCCGGCCGACCATCTTCACCGGCCAGTACCCCGATCTGCACGGCGTGACGCAGACCGACGGTATCGGCAAGGCGTACGACGACTCGCGGATGCGCTGGCTGCGCCCCGGGGAGGTGCCCACCCTGGGCAACTGGTTCCGGGCCGCCGGATACGACACCCATTACGACGGTAAGTGGCACATCTCCCACGCCGACCTGGAAGACCCGGCAACGGGCAGGCCGCTGGCCACCAACGACGACGACGGAGCCGTGGACGCCGACGCCGTCGCACGCTATCTCGACGCCGATCCCCTTGCCCCCTATGGCTTTTCCGGCTGGGTCGGTCCCGAGCCGCACGGGGCGGGCCTGGCGAACAGCGGCCTGCGTCGCGACCCCCTGATCGCAGATCGGGTGGTGGCCTGGCTGCAGGACCGGTACGCCCGCCGCCGCGCCGGTGACCCCGAGGCGCTGCGACCCTTCCTGCTGGTGGCCAGCTTCGTCAACCCGCACGACATCGTGCTGTTCCCCACCTGGGTGTTGCGCAGTCCGGTGAAGCCCTCCCCACAGGATCCGCCGCACGTCCTGCCGGCGCCCACCGCCGAGGAGGATCTGCGCACCAAACCCGCCGCGCAGATCGCCTTCCGGGAGGCCTACTACTCCGGCTACGGGCCGGCCGCGGCGATCCAGCAGATCTATGACCGCAACGCCCAGCGCTACCGCGACCTCTACTACCGGTTGCACGCCGAAGTCGACGGCCCGATCGACCGGGTGCGCCGCGCGGTCACCGAGGGCTCGGCGGATGCGGTGCTGGTCCGCACCTCCGACCACGGCGAACTGTTGGGCGCACACGGCGGTCTGCACCAGAAGTGGTTCAACCTCTACGACGAGGCAACCCGCGTCCCGTTCACCATCGCGCGGGTCGGCCCGCGCGGAACCGAGCCGCGGGTGGTCGACGCACCGACATCGCACGTCGACCTGGTGCCGACGCTGCTCGGCGCCGCCGGCATCGACGTCGACGCCGTCGCAGCGGTTCTGCGGGAATCGTTCTCCGAGGTTCATCCGCTGCCGGGACGCGACCTGATGCCGGTGGTCGACGGCGCCCCGGCCGACGACCACCGTGCCGTATACCTGATGACACGCGACAACATTCTCGAGGGCGACTCCGGCGCCTCGGGCCTGGGCCGTCAGCTCAAGCAGACGTCGAATCCCCCTGCGCCGCTACGGATCCGGATTCCGGCGCACACCGCGGCGAACTTCGAGGGTCTGGTGGTCCGGGTCGACGAGGCCGACGCGCCCGGCGGCGCCGGCCACCGCTGGAAGCTGGTCCGCAGCTTCGACGACCCCTCGACCTGGACCGAACCCGGGGTTCGCCAGCTGGCCGCAAACGGCATGGGCGGCGTGGTGTACCGCTTCAGCCCGCTGGATGACCAGTGGGAGCTCTACGACCTCACCGTCGACCCGGTCGAGGCCGACAACCGCTGGGACGACCCGGCCCTGCACGAACTGCGCAGCCATCTGCGGACGCGGCTCAAACAGAGCCGTGCCGAGTCCGTGCCCGAACGCAACCATCCGTGGCCGTACGCCGCGCGGCGGTCCTAGCCATGGCCGACGACACGGGGGCATCCGAACTGCAGCAGCTCGCCGACAGCCTGATCACCGCCATCGAAAAGCGTTTCGGCGGAATGCCGGACACCGACGACCTCGAAGCCGCCCTCGCGGCCTTCCGGAACGGCGCGGTGCAATTTGTCCGCCGCTACCACCGGCTCCAGATCGACCTGGAGGTCACGTCGCTGCCCGAGCCGGTGCTGTTCGTCGCCAATCACGGCTTCGGGGGCATCTTCGACCTCAACGTCATGGCCGCCATGGCCGCGCTGGAGGACCTCGAACTCGACCGTCCGGTCACCTTCCTCACCCACCAGTTGGCCTGGACGCTGGGCGTCGGGCCGATCATCGAGCACCTCGGAGCCCGGCCGGCCAGCGAGGAGAGCGCCACCGAAGCATTCGCGAACGGCGAGCACGTCATGGTGTTTCCCGGCGGGGATCTCGACGCCGGCAAGTCGTTCGTGCACCGAAACAAGATCGTCTTCGGCGGCCGGAGCGGCTTCGCGCGGCTGGCGATCGATCAGAAGGTGCCGATCGTGCCCATCGTCACCGCCGGCGCCGGCGAGTCGGCGCTGGTCCTCACCGACGGCAAATCGCTGGCGAAGGCGCTGCGGCTCGATAAGTTGTTGCGGATCAAGGCTTTACCGATCAGCGTCTCGCTGCCGTGGGGGGTCAGCGTGGGGTTCGCCGGGATGGCGCCTTACCTGCCGCTGCCGAGCAAACTGCAGACGACGGTATTGCCCGAGATGAAGCCCCGCAGGGGCGAGGCGGCAGCTGCATTCGCGGATCGCGTGCAGGCCGCGATGCAGGACGCCCTGACCGCGATGACCGCGGACCGCCGCCCGCTGCTGGGGTAGCCGCCGCACCTATCGTTGGTGGACATGGAGTCCACGCCTATCGTTGGTGGACATGGACTCCGCGCCTATCGTTGGTGGACATGGAGTCCACGTTGCTGTCCCGCCGCGACATCGACTTCCTGCTCTTCGAATGGCTGGGCGTCGACGACCTCACCAAGCGGGACCGGTTCAGGGAGCATTCCCGCGAGACCTTCGAGGGTCTGCTGGACCTGTGCCAGGACCTCGCCACCCGCTATTTCGCGCCGCACAACAAGAAGAACGACGCCTGTGAGCCGACGTTCGACGGCGAGCGGGTGACGCTCAACCCGGAGGTCAAAGAGGCGCTCGACGCCTTCGCCAAGGCCGACCTGCTGGCGATGAGCATGGATGCCGACCTGGGCGGCCAGCAGGTGCCGATGGCGGTCGCCGGGGCGGGGCTGGCGTGGTTCCACGCCGCCAACGTCGGCACCGCGGCCTACGTGCTGTTGAGCGTCGCCAACGCCAACCTGCTCTCGACCTACGGCACCCCCGAGCAGATCGAGCGGTTCGTCAAACCCACCCTCGCCGGGCGTTTCACCGGAACGATGTGTCTGTCCGAACCGCAGGCCGGTTCCTCGCTGGCCGACATCACCACCCGCGCCGAACCGCAGGACGACGGGACCTACCGGCTCTTCGGCTCGAAGATGTGGATCTCCGGCGGCGATCACGAACTCTCCGAGAACATCGTCCATCTGGTGCTCGCCAAGATCGCCGGGGCGCCGGCCGGCACGCGCGGCATCTCGCTGTTCATCGTCCCGAAGTTCCTGGTTGACGACGACGGCTCGCTCGGCGATCGCAACGATGTGACGCTTGCCGGGCTCAACCACAAGATGGGCTATCGCGGAACGGTCAACACCGCGCTGAACTTCGGCGAGGGACGCCACCAGCCGCTCGGCCGGCCCGGCGCGGTGGGCTATCTTGTCGGCCAGCCCAACCGGGGCCTTGCCGCCATGTTCCACATGATGAACGAGGCACGGCTGGGTGTCGGCCTGGGGGCAATCGCGTTGGGCTACACCGGATATCTGAAGTCGCTGCAGTACGCCCGCGAGCGGCCGCAGGGCCGGCCCGTCACCGCCAAGGATCCGGCGGCACCCCAGGTGCCGATCATCGACCATCCCGACGTCAAGCGAATGTTGCTGGCGCAGAAGGCCTATGTGGAGGGCGCGCTGGCGCTGGCGCTGTACTGCGGCCGGCTGGTCGACGTCGCCGCCAGCCCCGAGTCGCCGGCGGAAGCCGAGTCGGCGCACCGGCTGCTGGACATCCTCACCCCGGTGGCCAAGAGCTGGCCGTCGCAGTGGTGCCTGGAAGCCAACAGCCTGGCCATCCAGGTCCACGGCGGCTACGGCTACACCCGCGAGTACGACGTCGAGCAGCACTACCGCGACAACCGGCTCAACCCGATCCACGAGGGCACGCACGGCATCCAGAGCCTGGACCTGTTGGGACGCAAAGTCGTTGCCGATGGCGGCGCCAACGTGGCGGCGCTGGGTGTTGCCGTCGGCGCAACGATCGCCGCGGCGGGCGCGGCCGGCGGCGAGGCGGCGGAACTCGCCGCTCAGTTGGACAGCAGCTGGCAGCGGCTGACGGCGGTGACCGCGTCGATGTTCGCCTCCGGTGACGTCGACGCCGCGTTGGCCAACAGCGTCGTGTATCTCGAGGCGTTCGGCCACATCGTCATCGCCTGGATCTGGCTGGAGCAGCTGCTGGCCGCCGACGGCAGGACCGGCGACTTCTACGACGGCAAGCGTCAGGCGGCGCGGTACTTCTTCCGATACGAGCTGCCCAGGACCGCGCCGCAGTTGGATCTGCTGGCGAGCCTGGACCGCACCACGCTGGAGATGCGGGACGGCTGGTTCTGATCCGCTACTTGCGGACCCGGATGGCGGCCTCGACCTCGTCGGCCGGAATCTCCTTGGTGCAGAAGAACCAGTCCTCGCACTCGACGCCGTCGGCGCGGCCTTCCATGCGGTCGTTGGCGACGCCGCACGATCCGGCCGGCGGGACGATCACCCGGTCGCCTGGGCGCCAGTCGGCCGGAGTCGCCACCTGGAAGTGATCGGCGGTCTGCAACGCCTTGACCACCCGGAGCAGCTCGTCGAAGTTGCGGCCCAGGCTCAGCGGGTAGTAGATGATCGCCCGGATCACGCACTTGGGGTCGATGACGAACACCGCTCGCACCGCCTTGGTGGAGTCCTCGCCGGGCATGATCATCCCGTAGCGCTTGGCGATCTCCATGGTGATGTCGTCCACCAGCGGGAAGGTGACGTCGACGTTCGACATGTCGCGGTAGGTGATCTTGTCCCTGATGGTCCGCAGCCACGCGATGTGGCTGTAGAGACCGTCGACAGACAGGCCGACCAGCTGGGTGTTGTACGCCGCGAACTGCTCCTGCATGGACGCGAACGTCATGAACTCGCTGGTGCACACCGGGGTGAAGTCCGCCGGGTGGGAGAAGAAGATCACCCACCGGCCGGCATAGTCGCCGGGGAAGTTGACGACGCCCTGGGTGGAGTTGGCGGTGAACGTCGGGGCCGGGTCGCCGATCCTCGGCATGCTGGTCACGGCTGCGGGTGTCTCTGACACGGACGGGTCCTCCTGGTTGGTCTCGGGACGATCCTAGGCGCCGCCGCCAGCCCGCCGAGAGTCGGCTGATCCCCGTACACCTGGCGCGATATCTCCACTACTGTCGCGCAGGTGGGCACCCACCGGACCCGTCGGGAGGTCCTCGGCATGGCCGGGCTGGCCGGGCTGGCGTTCACCGCCGCCTGCTCACGCGGCGGCGGCTCCGGCGCCGGATCGCAGGGCGTCACCGTCACGCACGTCTTCGGCGAGACCGTCATCCCCGCCCCGCCGAGCCGTGTGGTCAGCGCGGGCCTGACCGAGCAGGACGATCTGCTGGCCGTCGGAGTGGTGCCGATCGCGGTGACGAACTGGTTCGGCGACCAGCCCTCCGGGGTGTGGCCGTGGGCACGGCCCAAACTCGGCGACGCGAAACCCGCAGCACTCACCCTGGACAACGGCATTCAGGTCGACGCCATCGCCGCGCTCAAGCCCGACCTGATCGTCGCGGTCAACGCCGGACTGGACGCCGAAACCTACAAGAAGCTGTCCGCGATCGCACCGACCATCGCGCAGTCCGGCGGCGAGGCGTTCTTCGAGCCGTGGAAGGACCAGGCGACGGCGGTGGCCACGGCGGTGTTCAAGAAGGACGAGATGGGCCGGCTGATCGATGCGGTGGATGCGAAGTTCGCGGCTGCCGGACAGGCGAATCCGTCGTTCCGGGACCGCACGGCGGTGCTGCTCGAGGGCCGCTTCACCGGTGACGCCGTCACCGCCACCGTCGGCGGCTGGCGAACCGATTTCCTCAGCGCGCTGGGCCTCGCCGTCCCGGAGAGCGTCAAGGGACTGCAGGCAAGCGGCCAGGCGGCGATTCCCCGCGCGGAACTCGCCGCCGCGGTCGACAGCGCCGACGTGCTGATCTGGTGCACCGACAGCGACGCCGAACAGGCCGCCCTGCAGGCCGACCCGACCGTCGCCGACCTGAGGGCCACCACGATGAAACGCAATGTCTTCACCCCCGCCGAGCTGTCCGCAGCGATCGCCTTCGCCTCCCCGCTGTCCTATCCGCTGGTGGCCGACCAGTTGCCGCCTTTACTCGCGCGGACACTGTCCTGACACTCGTGCTTGGATGAGCAGCGTGACCGCGGGAACCTACGCCGACCGGCCGTCAGCCGACGCACCGGTTTTCGCGGAGGTCGGCAGCCGCTACTACCCGGTCCTTGTCGCCGTGTTCACCGCCTTGGTGATCATCTCCAACGTGACGGCCACTAAGGGCGTGGCGTTCGGGCCGATCATCACCGACGGCGGGTTCATCGTCTTCCCGCTGACTTACATCATCGGCGACGTGCTGGCCGAGGTCTACGGTTTCAGCGCCGCCCGGCGCGCGATCATTCTCGGTTTCCTGATGAACGGCCTTGCCGCGCTGGCGTTCTGGGTCACGGTGTACCTGCCGGCGGCCGACTTCTATCCCAACCAGGAACACTTCGCCAACGTCGTCGGCGCCTACACCCAGTTGATCGTGGCGGGCCTGGCCGGCTTCATCGTCGGGCAGACCATCAACGCCTGGACCGTGGTGAAGATCAAGGAACACACCAAGGAGAAGCACCTGTGGGCCCGCCTGGTGGGCTCGACGTTCGCCGGGCAGCTCGGCGACACCCTGGTGTTCTGCAGCATCGCCGCGCACGCCATCGGCATCAACACCTTCCGCGATTTCGCCACCTACACCGCGCTCGGCTGGTTCTACAAGACCGCCGTGGAGGTGGTCATGCTCCCGATCACCTACCGCGTGATCGCCTACGTCAAGCGCCACGAGCCCACCTATCGGGCGTGACGGCACGAGTCCTGGATTACGGCGACCGGGCACTGCTCATCGAATGCGGTTCCACCGGTGAGGTTCTCGCGGTCGCGGCGGCGCTGCGCAGCGCGGACTTCGACGAGGTGATCGACATTGTCCCAGCCGCCCGCACCGTCCTGGTGACGGTCGCCGAACCGCGGCGCCAGGCGGCCGCCCGTCGCCTGCTCGAGGGCATGCCGGATCCTGAGCCGGTGCACTCGCCGCCGCCCGGGGCGGCCGACGTCGTGGTCGACGTGGTGTACGACGGCGCCGACCTCGCCTGGGTCGCCGAGCACCTCGGGATGACGCGTGACGAATTGATCGGGGCCCACACCGGCACGCCCTGGCAGGTCGGATTCACCGGATTCGCACCGGGATTCGCGTATCTGGTGGGCGGCGACCCGCGGTTGTCGGTTCCCCGGCGAGCCGATCCGCGCCCGCGCGTACCGGCCGGTTCGGTGGCGCTGGCCGGGGAGTTCAGTGGGATCTATCCGCGTGAGTCGCCCGGCGGCTGGCAGCTCATCGGCCGCACCGACGCCGTGCTCTGGGACGTCCAGCGTCCTGATCCGGCCCTGCTGACACCCGGCATGTGGGTGCGATTCCGCGACGCGGGCCCATCGTGACGGTGCTGGAGATTCTTCGCACCGGCCTGACGCTGGTGCAGGATCTCGGGCGGCCGGGCCTGGCTCACCTCGGCGTGAGCCCCTCGGGAGCCGCCGACCGGCGGGCACATGCGCTGGCCAACCGACTGGTCGCCAATCCCGATGACCGGGCGACGCTGGAGATCACCATCGGTGGATTCAGCGCGCGGGTGCGCGGCGGCGCGCTCGACGTCGCCGTGACGGGTGCCGGCGCCCAGCCGTCTGCTGACGGAATCCCGTTCGGGCTCAACAGCGTTCACCGTCTGCACCCCGGCCAGGTGCTGTCCCTCGGTGTTCCGCAGACCGGCCTGCGCAGCTATCTCGCCGTGCGCGGCGGAATTTCGGTGCCGAAGGTCCTGGGGTCGCGCAGCTACGACACCCTGTCGCGGATCGGCCCTGCCCCGCTGCGGCCCGGCGACACCGTGCCGGTCGGCGTGCCCGCCGAATCGTTTCCACGCCTCAACCAGGCGCCGGCCGCCCCCATCACCGCCGGCGCGGTGACACTGACGGTGATTCCCGGCCCGCGGGCCGACTGGTTCGTCGACCCGGATGCGCTGGTGCGCAGCGACTGGTTGGCCTCGGCGCTCTGCGACCGGGTCGGGGTGCGACTCACCGGATCATCGCTGCAGCCCATACGGCCGGATCGTCAGCTCCCCAGCGAGGGGGCCACCCGCGGCGCGATCCAGGTCCCGCCCAACGGCCAACCGGTGATCCTCGGACCGGACCACCCGGTGACGGGCGGGTACCCGGTGATCGGCGTGGTGGTCGATGCCGACACCGACACGCTGGCCCAGCTACGGCCCGGGCAGGCGGTGCGGCTGCGCTGGGACCGCGGTCGTATCGCCGCGCACCGCGCCGCGGACTGGTAGAGCTGAGACCGTGACGTCGCCCCCGTCCCGACAGGTGCACACCGCCCGGCTCGTCCACACGAGCGACCTGGACGCCGAAACGCTGCATAGCGCCCGGCAGATGCTGATCGAGGCCTACGCCGGGGAGTTCAGCGACGCCGATTGGGAACACACCCTCGGCGGCATGCACGCGATCATCCTCCACCGCGGGGCCCTGATCGCCCACGCGGCGGTGATCCAGCGCCGGCTTTTCTACCGTGACATGGCACTGCGCTGCGGCTATGTGGAAGCGGTTGCGGTGCAGGAGGATTGGCGGGGGCAGGGTTTGGGCAACGCGGTCCTGGACGCCGCCGAGCAGGTGATCCGGGGCGCCTACCAGCTGGGGGCACTCAGCGCGTCGGGGGCAGGCGAGCGGCTCTACCGGCCCCGCGGCTGGTTGGCCTGGCAGGGCCCCACGTCGGTGCTGACGCCGTCCGGCATGCGGCCCACTCCGGAGGACGACGGCTGCGTCTTCGTGCTGCCGGTCGTGGTCGACGTGGACCCCGATGCGCCGTTGGCGTGCGACTGGCGCGACGGCGACGTCTGGTAGTCCGCCACCTGCCCGCCGGGGATCAACCCCCGCGAGCCCACTCGACCGTACGGCGCAGGCCCTCCTCGAACGGGATCCGGGCAATGAAACCGAGCACCCGTTCGGCCTTGGCGATGTCGGCGCGGGAGTGCCGCACGTCACCTTCCCGCGCCGCTCCGTGGACGGGCGCGGGTAGTGGGCCGACGATCCGGCCGAGGACATCCCAGGCCTGGTTGAGCGAGACACTGATGCCGGTGGCGACGTTGATCACCTCACCGGCGGCCGCGGGGACGTCGACCGCGCGCATCACACCGTCCACGATGTCATCGACGTAGGTGAAGTCCCTGGTCTGTTCCCCGTCGCCGTAGATCGTCGCGGCCTCCCCGGCCAGTGCCGCCTTGATGAACAGCGAGAGCACCCCCGAATACGGCGACGACGGGTTCTGGCGGGGGCCGAAGACGTTGAAATACCGGATCGCGACGGTCTGCAGCCCATACAGCTCGGTGAAGAGGCGGCAATAGGATTCGCCGGCCTGTTTCTGCAGCGCGTACGGCGAGCACGGGTCGGCGGGCATGTCTTCGACTTTGGGCAGTTCCGGGGAGTTGCCGTAGACCGCCGAGGACGCGGCGAAGACCACGCGGCGGACACCGGCGTCCCGGGCGGCCAGCAGGACGTTGAAGGTTCCGTTGATGTTGGCGTCGTGCGCCGTCCGGGGCTCGGCGATGGATTGCGGGACCGACGCGACCGCAGCCTGGTGCAGGACGAACTCGCATCCGGCGGTCGCCGCCGCGACCGTCGCCGGGTCCTGCACATCGCCCTCGACGAACTCGGCTCCGGCCGGAACATTGGCCCGCAGGCCGGTGGTGAGGTTGTCCAGCACCCGGACGTCATGTCCGCGCTCGAGAAGTGCCCCGGCCAGGTGGGATCCGATGAAGCCGGCCCCGCCGGTGACCAAGAACATCGCCACGCAATCAACCTCCTCCGCGCTCCATTAGACATCCGGCGCCCCTGATACCCCTCGGCCCGGCCGCGCCGCGAAACCTCGAAGCATTACCCCGCCGATGTGGCTAGCATCGAGCCAGGCGTCGTGTGACACACGACACTGCCACCCGAGGAGGGTCGAATGTCGAAAGCCGCTGAACTGGCTGAACTGCAGCATCTGGTCGGGGACCTCCGTCGGTGCGTGACCATGCTGCAGCACCGCTACGGCGCCAACCCGGCCATGCGGCGGGTGGTGATCGACACCGAACGCATCATCGGGGACCTGGAGATCCTCGAGATGGACGCCAGCGAACTCGAACACGCGTCGCACGTGAGCGTGGTGGGTTCCGGCGAGAAGATTCAGATCCCGGATGCCCCCTACGACCGTGAGTTCTTCCGCGACGTCGACGACGAGGGTGTGGGCGGGCACTTCAGGCGCTGACACGCCGCCGATTACGCGGCCCACCAGTCGATATGGTGTGCCAGATCACATACCGCCCCGGTTTTAATCCGGGGCACTGAAATGGGTAGTCTTCGGGTCAGTTGACTCGAAGGGGATCACTGCAGATGAGCGCACCCACAGCCAATCGGCGTGCCACCGGCGTCTTTTCGCCCGGCCGGGCCCAGATCCCGCAGAAGACGCTGCGCACCGACAACTGGCGCAAGTCACCGATCCTCACCGATCTGGGGTTCGCGGCCTTCGTGATCTACGCCACGGTCCGGGCGTTCCAGCGGGACGACTTCTTCGTCGAGAAGTACCACTACCTGACGCCGTTCTACTCGCCGTGCATGAGCGTCAAATGCGGTGCGGCCAGCGAGTTCTGGCCGCAGATCCTGCCCGCCAACGGCCTGTTCTCGCTGCTGCCCTACGCGCTGTTCTCGCTGCCGTTCCTGCTGCTGTTCCGGCTGACCTGCTACTACTACCGCGGCGCCTACTACCGCTCGGTGTGGCAGTCCCCCACCGCCTGCGCCGTCGCCGAACCGCACGCCACCTACACCGGCGAGACCCGCTTCCCGTTGGTCCTGCAGAACCTGCACCGGTACTTCTTCTACATCGCCGCGATAATCTCGCTGATCAACACCTGGGACGCGATCAAGGCGATGCACTCGCCGTCCGGCTTCGGGTTCGGACTGGGCAACGTCATCCTGTGGGTCAACGTGATCCTGCTGTGGACCTACACCATCTCGTGCCACTCCTGCCGGCACGTCATGGGCGGCCGTCTCAAGCACTTCTCCAAACACCCCGTGCGGTACTGGATGTGGACCAAGATCAGCAAGCTCAACGTCCATCACAAGAAGTTCGCATGGATCACCCTGGGCAGCCTGATGTTCACCGACTTCTACATCATGCTGGTGGCCAGCGGCGCCATCTCCGACCTGAGATTCATTGGCTGACAAGCCAACACACTTACCGAGTTCTAGGAGCGAGGTCCCCATGGTTGAAGTCGAGCGGCATCAATACGACGTCGTCGTGATCGGCGCGGGCGGTTCCGGTTTGCGCGCCGTCATCGAGGCCCGCCAGCGCGGGCTGAAGGTGGCCGTCGTTACCAAGTCGCTGTTCGGCAAGGCCCACACGGTGATGGCCGAGGGCGGCTGCGCCGCGGCGATGGGCAACGCCAACCCCAAGGACAACTGGAAGGTCCACTTCGCCGACACCATGCGCGGCGGCAAGTTCCTCAACAACTGGCGGATGGCCGAACTGCACGCGCAGGAGGCACCCGACCGGGTGTGGGAGTTGGAGACCTACGGCGCGCTGTTCGACCGGACCAAGGACGGCCGGATCAGCCAGCGCAACTTCGGCGGGCACACCTACCCCCGCCTGGCCCACGTCGGTGACCGCACCGGCCTGGAGATCATCCGCACCCTGCAGCAGAAGATCGTGTCGCTGCAGCAGGAGGACAAGGCCGAGCTCGGCGACTACGAGGCCCGGATCAAGGTCTTCCACGAGTGCGCGATCACCGAACTCATCAAGGACGGGGACCGGATCGCCGGCGCGTTCGGTTACTGGCGCGAGACCGGCAAGTTCATCCTCTTCGAGGCCCCGGCCATCGTGCTGGCCACCGGCGGTATCGGCAAGTCGTTCAAGGTGTCGTCGAACTCCTGGGAGTACACCGGCGACGGCCACGCCCTGGCGATGCGGGCGGGCGCCGGCCTGATCAACATGGAGTTCATCCAGTTCCACCCGACCGGCATGGTCTGGCCGCTGTCGGTGAAGGGCATCCTGGTCACCGAGGGCGTGCGCGGCGACGGCGGAGTGCTGAAGAACTCCGAGGGCAAGCGCTTCATGTTCGACTACATCCCCGCGGTCTTCAAAGGCCAGTACGCCGAGACCGAAGCGGAAGCCGACCAGTGGCTCAAGGACAACGACTCCGCGCGCCGCACCCCTGATCTGCTGCCCCGCGACGAGGTGGCCCGCGCGATCAACTCCGAGGTGAAGGCCGGCCGCGGCAGCCCACACGGCGGGGTCTACCTCGACATCGCCACCCGCATGACGCCCGAGGAGATCAAGCGGCGCCTGCCGTCGATGTACCACCAGTTCATGGAGCTGGCCGAGGTCGACATCACCAAGGACGAGATGGAGGTCGGCCCGACCTGCCACTACGTCATGGGCGGCATCGAGGTCGATCCGGACACCGGCGCGGCCGCGACCCCGGGACTCTTCGCCGCCGGGGAGTGCTCCGGCGGCATGCACGGCTCCAACCGCCTCGGCGGCAACTCGCTGTCGGACC
Organism: Mycobacterium sp.; assembly: GCA_046330855.1. GTDB lineage: Bacteria > Actinomycetota > Actinomycetes > Mycobacteriales > Mycobacteriaceae > Mycobacterium. Next base: position 321,709 of record JAXLRX010000003.1, on the reverse strand, counting down.
TGCTGGTGTTCGGCCGTCGCGCCGGCCTCGGAGCCGCCGACTACGTGCGCTCCCTGCGTGAGCGTCCCGCCGTCGCCGAGGCGGCCGTCGAGGAGGCTGCGGCGATCGCGCTGACCCCGTTCAACGGGCCGCAGGGCAACGCCAAGCCGGAGAACCCCTACACCCTGCACGCCGAACTGCAGCAGACGATGAACGACCTGGTCGGCATCATCCGCACCGGTGCGGAAATGCAGGAGGCCCTCGACAAGATCGAGGAGTTCAAGGTTCGCTTCCGCAACATCGAGTCCGACGGCCGCCGCGAGTTCAACCCGGGCTGGCATCTGGCCATGGACATGCGCAACATGCTGCTGGTCAGCGAGTGCGTCGCGAAGTCGGCGCTGGCCCGCACCGAGAGCCGCGGTGGGCACACCCGCGACGACTACCCGAAGATGGACGCCGACTGGCGCCATTCGCTGGTGGTGTGCCGCTCCGCCGGCGACGACCCGGTGATGCCGGAGGTCACCGTCACCCGGGAACAGCAGGAGCCGATGCGCGAGGACCTGCTCGAACTGTTCGAACTCGAAGAACTCGGGAAATACTTCACCGACGCGGAGCTGGCGCAGCACCCGGGACGGAAGGGCTAGAGATGAGCTACAAGGCGAACCTCCGGGTCTGGCGCGGCGACGACGAGGGCGGCGGGTTGCAGGACTACTCCGTCGACGTGAACGAGGGCGAGGTCGTCCTCGACATCATCCATCGGCTGCAGGCCGAGCAGGCTCCGGATCTCGCGGTGCGGTGGAACTGCAAGGCCGGCAAGTGCGGTTCCTGCTCGGCGGAGATCAACGGCCGTCCGCGGCTGATGTGCATGACCCGCATGTCGACGTTCGAGCCGACCGAGACCATCACCATCACCCCGATGCGCACCTTCCCGGTGATCCGCGACCTGGTGACCGACGTCTCGTTCAACTACGAGAAGGCCAGGGAGATCCCGGCTTTCGCGCCGCCGAAGGAACTGCAGCCCGGCGAGTACCGGATGGCGCAGATCGACGTGGAACGCTCGCAGGAGTTCCGCAAGTGCATCGAGTGCTTCATGTGCAACAACGTCTGCCACACCATCCGCGACCACGAGGAGAACAAGAAGTCCTTCGCCGGTCCGCGGTACCTGATGCGCATCGCCGAACTCGACATGCATCCGCTGGACACCATGGACCGCCAGCACCAGGCTCAGGACGAGTTCGGCCTCGGCTTCTGCAACATCAACAAGTGCTGCACCGAGGTGTGCCCCGAGCACATCAAGATCACCGACAACGCCCTGATCCCGATGAAGGAGCGCGTCGCCGACCGCAAGTACGACCCCGTCGTCTGGTTGGGCAACAAGCTGTTCCGGCGAACGAAGTGAGCGGAACCATCAGACTCAGCCGGCGAACGAAGTGAGCGGAACCATCAGACTCAGCCGGCGAACGAAGTGAGCGGAACCATCAGACTCAGCCGGCGAACGAAGTGAGCGGAACCATCAGACTCAGCCGGAGGAAGTGACCCCCATCGACCGTGCGCTCACTGCGAAGATCACGCCGATTTTTTGCACTGGGCGCACGTTCGGCGTTATGGGGTGAGCCGGCGAAAGCCGCTGCGGTGGAACACGATCGGGGCCACCTCATCGTGTACGTGTACATCGTGGATGCGCATGATCACGATGGTGTGGTCACCCGCCGGCACTTCCTGTTCGACGGCGCTTTCCAGCCACACACTGGTGCCCTTGATGAAAACAGCGCCGCGGCCCGACGATACGGTCTCCACCCCCGCGAAGCGGTCGCCGGTTCTGGCGGCCAGGGCGCGCGCGGCTTTGTCGTGGGACTCGCCGAGCACGCTGATGCCCAGGAACGGCACATCCTTGATCCTGGGCCACGTCTCGGAGGTGTTCTGTATGCAGAACGACACCAGCGGAGGATCCAGCGAGACCGGGACGAACGTACTGGCCGCCAGACCGACCCGCACTCCGTCGATTTCGGCGGCGACCGCGATCACTCCGGACGGGAAGTGGCTGAACGCCTCACGCAGCGCAGCGGGGGTCAACGGTGTCGTTCTCGGCGGGGGGTTGCCCATAGCATTTGTATCTTCACACGTTGAGTAGCCTTGCGGCATGCCAGAAGCCTCCATCCTGTCCGTGCTGCGCGAACGCGCCGGTTCGACACCCGACGGGCTGGCGTTCACCTTCACCGACTACGACCGGGACTGGGAGGGTGTCGCCTCGACCCTGACGTGGTCGCAGCTGTACCGGCGCACCCTCAATGTGGCGGCCGAGGTCGGCATGCACGGCCTGCCGGGCGACCGGGCGCTGATCGTCGCGCCGCAGGGAATCGAGTTCATCGTGGCGTTCTTGGGCGCCATGCAGGCCGGGTTCATCGCAGTGCCCCTCGCGGTTCCGGTGCCCGGCTCGCACGACGAGCGCCTCAGCGCCGTGGTCACCGACACCTCGCCCTCGGTGGTGCTGACCACCACCGGCGTCTTCGACATCGCCGCGCAGTACGTCGACGACGGCGCCGCGGTGATCGCGGCGATCGCCGTGGACGCCATGGATCTGGACGTCGAACCCACGATCGGCACCGAGATCCCCGACGGCCCGGATGTCGCCTATCTGCAGTACACCTCCGGGTCGACGCGGCTGCCCGCGGGCGTGATGATCTCGCACCGCAATCTGACCGCGAACTTCGAGCAGCTGATGCCGGACTACATGTTCCGGACCGGCGGGACGCTGCCCCCGGGGGCCAAGCTGGTCTCCTGGCTGCCCTTTTACCACGACATGGGACTGATGCTGGGGATCGCGGCACCGATCCTCGACGGCTGCGGGGCCGACCTGATGAGTCCGCTGGGGTTCCTGGCCCGGCCGGCCCGCTGGGTGCATGCGATGTCCCGCAACGAACAGGCTTTCTCCGCGGCGCCCAACTTCGCGTTCGATCTCACCGCGCGGCGCACCAGTGACGCCGAAATGGAGGGCCTCGACCTCAGCCGGGTCATCGGCATCATCAACGGCGCAGAACGCATCCACCCGTCGACCCTGGTCCGGTTCAACGAGCGGTTCGGCCCGGTCGGCTTCCGACCGGAGATGGTGTTGCCCTCCTACGGCCTGGCCGAGGCGACGGTATACGTGGCCAGCGGAAGTAACGGCCACGCACCGGAAGTGGTCGAATTCGACGCCGAAGAACTCACGTTGGGCACCGCGATCCGCACACCCGGCGGCGCGCCGCTGCTGCGGTACGGAATCCCGACGTCACCCCTGGTGCTGATCGTCGACCCCGAGACCCGCCAGCCCTGCCCGGACGGCACCGTCGGGGAGATCTGGACGCACGGCGAGAACGTCTCGGCGGGCTACTGGCGCAAGCCCGAACAGACCGGGTCGGCGTTCGGCGCGACGCTGGTGGATCCGCCCGCGGGCAGCCCCGCGACGAACTGGCTGCGCACCGGGGACCGCGGCTTCATCTCCGAGGACGAGTTGTTCATCGTCGGGCGGATCAAGGACATGCTGATCGTGCGCGGGCGCAACCACTACTCCGAGGACATCGAGGCGACGGTCCAGAAGATCACCCGCGGGCGGGTGGCCGCCATCGCGATCTCCGACGAGCACAACGGGTCCGGGGAGCAGACCGAGCAGCTGGTCACCATCGTCGAGCTGAAGAAAGCCGGCGGTCCCGATCAGCTGGCCGCGGTGAAAAACGATGTGATTGCCGCCATTTCGCGCGCACACGGTCTGCAGGTCGCCGACATCGTCCTGGTCGAACCCGGCTCGATCCCGACCACGACGAGCGGCAAGATCCGCCGTTCGGCGTGCGTCGAGCAGCACCGGCAGGGCCGGTTCGCGCGCCTTGACGCGTAGCTGACGCCGCGATGTGGATCACCCTGCTGGTGATGGCTGTCGCGGTCAGTCTGGAGCCGTTTCGCATCGGCATGTCGGTGCTGATGCTGAACCGGCCCCGGCCGCACCTGCAACTGGCGGCGTTCCTCGCCGGCGGCTTTCTGATGGGCCTGACGGTGGGCACGGTGGTGCTGTTGGCGGTGGAGTCCCGGTTGCTGTCGTCCGCACATTTCACCCTGCCCCGGGTGCAGATGGTCATCGGCACGCTGGCCCTGGCGGCCGCCCTGGTCGTGGCAACCACGAAGGGGACCCCCCGCACCCCACCGGTGTGGCTCAGCCGGCTGCTCGGCGGGCAGTCGCTGTGGGTCGCCGGTGTCGCCGGCCTGGGTATCGCGCTGCCCTCGGTCGACTATCTGGCCGCGCTGGCCGTGATCGCGGCGGGCAGCACCGCCGCGTCGACCCGGCTCTGCGCCCTGGTGGTCTTCAACGTCGTGGCGTTCGCGCTGGTGGAGATTCCGTTGCTGGCCTACCTGGTGGCCCCGCAGCGCACGCTGGCCGCGATGACCGGCCTGCACCAGTGGATCCGCACCAGGCGCCGCCGCGAGGTCGCGGTGCTGCTGGCCGTCGTGGGCGTCGTGCTGGTGACGGCCGGACTGCTGGGGGTGTGAGGCACCGGGTCGGCGACCGAGTCAGCCGCCTGCCTCAGCCGCGAGGGGCGGCCCGGAAGCAGGCGCCGGACCGCTGGAACCACCGTCTCCCGAGCCGAAACTGCCGAACAGCGCCATCAGCTGCGACAGCGGATCGGTGCCGACCCCCTCTCCGTAGGTCGCCTGGGTGGCCGGCGCGGTGACCGCGGCCGGGTCGTAGCCGTTGACGGGGTCCACGGTGATCGGTGCCGTCGCCGGGTTGTCGTTGCGGGAGTACCCGGAGTCGACCATCGGCTGCAGCACGGCGTCGAGCTTGTTGAGCGTGGCCTCGTCGATGCCGGCGTATTTGAACGGCATCACCATCGGCAGGTGCTGCTCGGGGATCATGAACGTCGTCGTCTTGCCGCCTCGGGAGTTGACCGTCGTCACGATGTTGCGGGCCGGGACGTTGCGGGGGTTGGTGAACGCGACGGCGGTGTGGCCGGTGGCCAGCCCGACGATCGCGTTCAACATCGCCATCCAGTTGTCCGTGCGGTCCGGCCAGTCGGCGATGCTGTCGTAGGCGGACACGAAAGAGTATGTGTCGTACTGACTTTCGACCGGAGGGGGGATGACGAAGTCCATCGACGGGACCATCTCGCCCACCCGGAAGTTCTGCCGCAGCCACCCCTCGCCGAAGGCGTGCTGGCCGATCGGGTCGCCGAAGACGGCAAAGGACAGCTGATCGGGTGGCGGAGCGTTGGGATCGGCGGCAAGACGGGCCTGCACGGCGTTGACGACCATCGCCCCCTCGGACAGGCCCAGCACCGTGCCGGGGCCGTCCTGGTTCACCGTCGCGATGACGTTGCCGGCACCCTGGTCCACCGACTCGCCGATACTCGGGCCGTCCAGCCCCATCCCAGGGAAGGCCCTGTCGATACCCGGGAACAGCCGCTCCAGGGTGTGGCCCTGCACCTGGCCGGCCCAGTAGTCGACCTTCTGGCGCTGCAGACCCGGGAACCACTCCGCGCCGGTCATGCGGATGTATTGGTCGTACGGAATGCCGGCGACGTGGGCGCCGCCCAACCCGTATCCCCTCGGCGGCGTGGCTTCCAGGGTGGTGGCGGTGCCCCCCGCGGAAATGGGGGCAGAAAGAGCCGGAGCGGAAAGGTAGGGAGCGAAGACGTCCAGGGAGGAACCGTCGGCTGAGGAGCCGTCGGTTGAGGTTTCGTCAGCGTTGGCGACCGCGCCCGAGGCCGACACCGTGAGCACTGCGGTGACCGCGGCCAGCACCCTTTTCATGCCCGGGCCCTCCTTTGCCATCTCAGTCGCGACGGCCACCAGTTGTTCTTGCCCATCAGGCTGGCGATGGCCGGCACCAGGACGGTCCGCACCAGGAAGGTGTCCAACAGGATCCCGGCGCCGATGACGAATCCGCCCTGAACCACGGTACCAATGCTGGAGAACAACAAGCCCCACATGGACGCGGCGAAGATCAGTCCCGCCGCGGTGATCACGCCACCGGTCGATGACAGCGTCCGGACGATGCCGTAGCGGGTGCCGTTGGGGGACTCGTCGCGCAGTCGCGACGCGAAGAGCAGGTTGTAGTCGGCGCCCACGGCGACCAGCACGACGAACGCCAGCGGCGGCACCGTCCAGTGCAGCGGCTGGTTCAGCCCGTACTGGAAAGTCAAGACCCCCAGCCCCAGTGCCCCGAAGTACGAAATGATCACGGACCCAACCAGATACAGCGGTGCGGTGATCGCCCGCAGCAGAAGCATCAGCGTCACGAGAACGACGAAGACCGTGGCCAGGACGATGAACCGGATGTCTTCGCGGTAGTAGTTGCGGGTGTCCCGCAGCGCGGCGGGGTATCCGCCGATGGTGATCGTCGCATTCTGCAGGGTCGTGTTGGGCTGGGCCGCCCGGGCGGTGTCCAGGATAGCGTTGACCTGATCCATCGCCGCGGGGCTGAACGGGTCGAGCTTGGTGAACACCAGATACCGTGCCCAGTGCCCGTCGGGCGAGATGAACGTCTTGGAGGCCGCCCGGAACTCGGCCGTGTTGAGCACCTCGGGCGGAATATTGAACCCGGCCATCGAGGACCCCGCGGCGTCCTCCCTCATCGACTCCAGAAACGCCGCCGCCTGGTCGAGACCGGTGCGCATGGTCTCGATCTGCTCGACCACCTGATCCACCCCGGCAGCCACCTGCTGGCTTCCCACGGCGGCGCGGTCGGCCTGGTCGCGGAACTCGTTCATGGTGCTCTGCGCGCCGGCGGGGGTGTCGAGGCCCATGGTGCGCATCACCGCGGTCAGCTTGGCGTAGGAGTCCCTGAGCTGATTGAGCGTCGCGCTCAGCGACTGGGTGCTCTGCAGGTCCTTCAGTTCCCGGGCCAGGCCGTTGATCTTGTCGATCGATGCCTGGTTCCGGGGGTCGACGATGCTCTGGAAGTGGCCCCGGGTCTCCGCGCAGGACGGGTTGAGGTCGCAGACCACGTTGCCGTTCAACGCGGCCAGCACCGGGCCCACCCATCCGAGCAGGTTGCGGCCGGCCGTGTAGGTGACGCCCATGGAGTTGCCGAGCTCGTTGATCGCTTGGACGAGCTTGGCGGCCACCTCGACGTTCTTGACCAGGTTGTCGCCGCTGTACTCGACCTTCAGTGCGCTGAACGCGTTCACCATGCCCTGGATGTTGGTCGCGAGATCGTTGACCTGGACGCGGACATCGCCGAGACCGGTCGCCAATTCATTGGCACCCGAGGACAGCCGGTTGAGGCCCGCCATGTTGTCGGTGATGGAGGCCGACCCGTCGCTGAGCTTGTCCCCGACGATGCCGGCCTGATAGGTGGCCCGGAACTCCTTGGGCACCTTGCCCAGCGGCCTGGTGACGCCGTTGACCATCCCGATGTTGGGCAGCTGGCTGATGCGGTCGGCCATCTGCTCCATATCGGCCAGCGCCAGCGGCGTGCGCAGGTTGCGCGGCGAATGGATCAGCACGTAGGACGGCACGAACTGGTTGATGTCGAAATGGCGCTCCAACGCGGCGTATCCCACCGAACTCGGGTCGGTCCGCGGCACCGCCTTGCGGTCGTCGTAGTTGTAACGCGCCAGTCCGGCACTCCCGGCCAGGATCAGCAACACCAGCAGGCTGGCCACCAGGTGGGCCCGCGGCCGGCGCACGATCCGGATCCCGGAGCGCCGCCAGAAGCGGGCGGTGAGCTCCCGGCGGGGCTTGATCCAGCCCCACCGGCCGACGACGGCCAGGATGGCGGGCAGCAGGGTCAGCGCGGCCAGGAACGCGACGCCGACGCCCACCGCCGAGGACACCCCGACGGTGGAGAACACCCCCATCTTGGCGAAGCTGATCGCCAGGAACGTCAGCCCGATGGTTGCCGCCGACGCCGTGATGACCTTGCCGACCGAGGACAGCGCCTGCCGCACCGCGGTGTCGGAGTCCTCGCCGCGGCGCACGTAGTCGTGGTAGCGGCTGATCAGGAACACGGCGTAGTCCGTCCCGGCGCCGGCGATCATCGCGCTCAGCAGGATGATGGCCTGGTTGGAGACGCCCAGGCCGGTCCATTCCGACAGCCCGGCGACCGTCGACTGGGCGATCACCAGGGACATGCCGATCCCGATCAGCGGAATCAGCATGGCGACGGGGTTGCGGTACACCACCAGCAGCACGACCAGCACCAGGACGCCGATCGCGATCTCGATCGGCATTCGGTCACGCTGGCCTGCCACGGTCAGGTCGGCGACGGTGGCCGCCGGTCCCGTCAGGTTGACCTGCAGGCGGCTGCCCGCGGTGGTCTGGTCGACGATCTCGGACACCCGTGTGAACGCCGAGTAGGACTTCGGGGTGCCCAGGGCGCCGGCCAGGCCCACCGGCACCACCCAGGCCTTGCCGTCCTTGCTGGTCAAAAACGGACGCAGCGACGGTGTCTGGATGAAGTCCTGCAGCATGACGACGTCGTCGTCACGGCGCAGGGCGTCGACGAGACTCCGGTAGACGGGTTCCTGGTCGGGGCCCACCCCGCGCTCGTCGGAGAGGACCACCAGCAGAAGGTCGTCGGTCCCGGTTTCCTGGAACCCCTTCGTCATCTCGCGAGCGGCGACGGTGGACGGTGCGTCGGCGGGCAGCATGGCCAACGGGTGCTTCTGCGCCATGTCGTTGAGATTCGGCAGCGACAGTGGCAGCGCGACCGCCAGGGCGATCCAGAAGGCGATGACGGCGAACGGCCACCGCACGACCAGACTGGCTAGCCGCCGCATGAACTAGACACCGTGGCCCCAATCGCCGTTGTCCGCGATCTGCTGGCACACCGACCGCATCGCCCCGATGTACCGGGCGATCGACTTCTGCGCGATCGGGTTGTCGGGCCCGAGCACCGACATGGCGGTGCCGCCGTCGTAGAGGAAGACGTAGATCGTCAGCTGGTAGGAGAACCGTCCGTCGGAGTAGATCCCGATGTTGTTCGAGTACCCCAGTTCGGTGGCCGCCAGGATCGCGTTGAGCGGTGCGGCGCCCCCGTGCAGGAAGTTGGCCACCGGGAAGTTCGGTCGCGGCTTCTCCAGCCACGGCGCGAGTTCGAGAACGCGGTAGTAGGGCACGCGGGCAAGCTTCTGGCCCGTGTCGAACGAGTTCTGGGCGGCCCAGGCCGCCTCTCCGAACGTCGTCGCGGCGATCGGCACGGTGATCGGGACCAGGCCGGTGAACCAGCCCTGGGTGGTGAAGTTGTCCGACGTCCGGCGGGTGTCCCGCGGCGTGAGCCCGTAGTAGGTGGCGGCGCCGGTGAGCTCGTGCTCGACCTTGGCGGTGCAGGCGAAGAGGCCGCCGACGAAGCGCACGCCCGCCTCCGCGCAGGCCGCTTCGAACCGCTTGGTCTGCTCGGCGTCCATGATCATCTCGCCGGTCATCTCGGCGACCGTGGGCTCCAGCGGGTTGCCCAGCGGCAGGGGGAATTCCGGAAGCGTCCCACCGGAGTTCTCAGCAAACTCGATCCATTCGCGGACCTCCGGGGAATCCGCCGTCAACTTCGCCGTCGCCTCACGTTCCTGGAGGCAGAAATCGTCGAAACTCCCAGCGTCCGGTAGCGGCATCGGCTGGCCGGTCTCCTTCAGCGACGTGTACATACCGTGCGCCTCGAGCATGGTGATCCCGATCAGGGCCGCGTCGCCGTGCACGTGGTCGATGCTGGCGTAGAAATCGAAATGGTCCTCGCTCTGGACAATTCCGAAAGAAAAACAGCCCCACTCGAATGGGCTCGGAATGTCCACCATGTGTTTCCGCGCCTCTTCGGTGGACATTTCACCATGATCGACCGGTTCGAATTCAATATCCTCGGCATCGGCAATTGTGCGCCGAACAATTTCTCCGGCGCCGTCGTATTCGAACCAGCTGCGATAGGTGTCGTGCCGGCGGAGATACGCGTTGATGGCGTGATTCATCGCCGAAATATCGCACTGACCTGGGACCTCACAGGTCGCGATGATCTGCCGCGAATAGTCCAGCCCGGCCGCCTCCTGATGAAAAACCCCACGAAGATGCTGCCCCTGCATAAAACTGACGGGGACGTGACTCACCGGCGCGCGGCGCGCAATTTCCATCGACGCGGCGGTGGGATGCCACGAAATCAGCGTGCCGGGACTGGGCGTCCAATCATCGACCGTGCCGACCGTAATTTTACCGATCTGCAATATTTCTCTCCCCGACTCTTGCCGGCGGCGGCCTGCGGGCCGGCAACACTGATAGCGAGTCCAAGATAGTCCCCGCGGCTGTGACGGTCACCGTCGAACCCTTCGCTCCCGGCAGAACCTCCCGATCACGCCGGGCCACGACGGAACCGCGGTGGGGGGTCCGGGCCCCGCGGGGGCGGGACGGCGCGGCACGCCAGCAACACATGCAATACTGACCTGCGGGAGATGAGCCGTCCGTGGCCGTCCCGTCGCCTTTCGAACCACCCGATGGTTGTGACTCGATCTCCCGTATGGCACGAAACTTCAACGCTCGAAGCGGGGGTATTTTCCTCATGGCGAACACCAAACGCCCGGCGGAGGACGCACCCCGTTTCGCCATCATCGGTTATGCAGCCCGCCTACCCGGGGCCGCCGATGCCGACCAGTACTGGGACGTGCTGCATTCCGGCCGGGAGGCCATCTCGGAGGTCCCGGCGGATCGCTGGGACGTCGAGGACTTCTACGACCCGGATCCGGCCGCACCCGGCAAGATCGTCACCCGGCGCGGCGGCTTCGTCGACGACGTGACCGGTTTCGACGCCCCCTTCTTCGGAGTGTCGGCGCGCGAGGCCGAGTGGATCGACCCGCAGCACCGTCTGCTGATGGAGACCGCCTGGCGGGCCGTGGAGCACGCCGGCATCGCCCCCTCGGACCTGGCCAACAGCCGCACCGGCGTGTTCGTCGGCCTGGCCACCCACGACTACCTCGGCATGGCCTCCGACGAGCTGACGTACCCCGAACTCGAGGCCTACCTGGCCATCGGCACGTCCGGCGCCGCCGGAGCGGGCCGGATCAGCTACCGGCTCGGGTTGCAGGGGCCGGCGGTCAGCGTCGACACAGCGTGTAGCTCGTCGCTGGTCGCCATTCACCAGGCCTGCCAGGCGCTGCGCCTGGGCGAATGCGACCTTGCCCTGGCGGGCGGCGCCAACGCCCTGCTCACGCCGGCGACCATGATCGCGTTCTCCCAGTCGCGGATGCTGGCGCCGGACGGCAAGTGCAAGACGTTCGACGCCGCCGCCGACGGCTACGTCCGCGGCGAGGGCTGCGGGGTCATCGCCATCAAGCGCCTCGAGGACGCGATCCGCGACGGCGACCACATCCGGGCGGTGATCCGCGGCAGCGCGATCAATCAGGACGGTGCCTCCGGTGGTCTGACCGTGCCCAACGGGGTGGCCCAGCAACGGGTCATCACCGAGGCGCTGGAGGCCTCCGGCGTGGCCGCCGCCGACGTCGACTATCTGGAGGCGCACGGGACGGGGACGTCGCTCGGCGACCCAATCGAGGTGCAGGCCGCCGCTGCCGTCCTCGGTCAGGGCCGGGACGCCGGGCGCCCGCTGCTGATCGGCTCGGCCAAGACCAACATCGGCCACCTGGAGGCCGCCGCGGGTATCGCCGGCGTCCTCAAGGTCGTGCTCTCCCTCGAACATCAGGTACTCCCCAAACACCTGAACTTCCGCAACCCCTCACCGCACATCCCGTGGGACCGCATCCCGGTCCGCGTCGTCGACGAGTCCGTGGCCTGGGAGCGCACCGACCGGCCCCGCATCGCCGGGGTGAGCTCGTTCGGCTTCACCGGCACCAACGCCCATGTGATCCTGGAGGAAGCTCCTTCAGTCGCGCCCGCACCCTCGGATGCCGCCGGGGATTCCGACGCCCGCCGCTTCGCGGTGCTGCCGCTGTCCGCGCGCACTCCGGCCGCTCTGGCGCAGACGGCAGCCGACTACCGCGACTGGCTGGCCGGGCATCCCGAAGCCTCCCTGGCCGACGTGTGCGTGACGGCCGGGACGGCCCGCGCCCACCTCGAGCACCGGGCCGCGTGCGTGGTCAACTCCCTGGATTCCGCGCGCGAGCTGCTCGACGCGCTGGCCGACGACCGGCCGGCGCCCGGCCTGGTGCGCGGCGACTGCGCCGACGCACCGAAGACGGCGTGGCTGTTCCCCGGACAGGGCAGCCAGTACGTCGGGATGGCCCGGGAGCTGTTCGACACCGAGCCGGTCTTCGCCGAGACCATGACCCGGTGCGCCGAGGCGGTCGCCGGCATCCTCGACCGCCCGCTACTCGACGTCATCTTCGGCATCGACGACCCGGACGCCGCGGAGACGCTGCAGCAGACCCGGCATGCCCAGGCGGCGATCTTCGCCGTGGAGATGGGCCTGGCCCGGCTGTGGCAGTCCTGGGGCTTCGAGCCCGACGTGGTGATCGGGCACAGCGTCGGCCAGTACGCGGCGGCCTGCGTCGCCGGGGTGTTCAGCCTGGAGGACGGCGCCCGTCTGCTCGCCGAACGTGGCCGGCTGTTCGGTGACCTGCCGGCCGGCGGCCGGATGGCGGCGATCTTCGCCGACCCCGAGCGGGTCGAGCGGCTCAACGACCAGTTCCCGAGCCTGTCGGTGGCCGCCTACAACGGCGCCAACACCGTACTGTCCGGACCCGGCGCCGACCTCGAGCAAGCCGTCGCCCGGCTCAGCGCCGACGGCGTCCGCTGCGACTGGCTGGACACCAGCCACGCCTTCCACTCCGCACTGCTCGACCCGGCGCTCGACGCGTTCGAGGCCTACGCCGACGGGTTCGAATTCCGTTCTCCGCAAAAGATTTTGATCTGCAACCGGACCGGCGCGGCCCTCGGACGCACCGCCACCTTCGACGGCGCCTACTGGCGTCGCCACTCGCGCCAGCCGGTCGAATTCGCCAAGGGCGTGGCCACGCTGGCCCAGCTCGGCTGCACGCTGCTGGTGGAAGTCGGCCCCCAGCCGGTGCTCACCGCCGCGGCGCTGCGGGCCTGGCCGGACGCCGCGGCCACCCCGAAGGCCCTCGCCTCGCTGCGCAAGAACGTCGCCGACCACCGCCAGATCACCGAAGCGGTGGCGGGCACCTTCATCGCCGGGCATGTTCCCGACTTCGGCGCCCTCGTGCACGGCCCGGCGCGCAAGGTCGACCTGCCGCCCTACCCCTTCGAGCATCGGCAGTACTGGTTCAACGACCGCCAGCCGATCCGGCCGCAGCACAAGCTGCTGAGCACCGGGCCGTCGATCACCGACATCCGTTACGAAATCCGTTGGCAGCCATCGTCATCGGCTGTCTCGACCGCCGCCGCCCAGGACGCGGTCTGGTTCGTCGTCGGCGACGACGAAGCCGTCACCGGGCAGCTGGGCGATGCGCTGAGCGCGGCCGGACACCGCCATCACGTGGTGGGGCTGCCTTCCTCGGACGCCGCTGAGGAGGCGTTGCTGGGCGACCTGCGTGCGGCCGGCGCCGACGGGTCGGCGATCCGCATCCTGAACATCGCGGCACTGGACTCCGACCGCTCGTCGATGCGGTCGCTGCTGCGGATGCAGCACCGCGTCCTGACCGGCACGCAGCGGCTGTTCCGCGCGGCCGCCGCCGCCGAACTGAGCGGATCGATCTGGGTCATCACCCAAGGCGCGCAACATGTTACCGACGGTGACACCGTCGCACCCGAGCAGAGCAGCCTGTGGGGATTCTGCCGCGCCGCAGCCCTGGAGTACCCGCAGGTGTGGGGTGGACTGGCGGATCTGCCCGGCGGGTTCGCCGAATGGCCGCGCCTGGTCGCCCAAGTCTCGGGCGCCACCCCCGGCGAGGACCAGATCGCCCTGCGCGAGCGGGGCGTTCATGTCCCGCGCCTGGCTCGCCGCACGACGGCGCCGGAATCCGCGCCGTTGCAATTGCGTTCGGACGCAAGCTATCTGGTCACCGGCGGTCTCGGCGCCATCGGCTTGGAGATGGCCGGATACCTGGCCGCCCACGGCGCCGGGAACCTGGTGCTGACCAGCCGCCGCACCCCCGACGACACCACCCGGGCCCGCGTCGACGCGCTCCAGCAGGAGCACGGTTGCACCGTCCGCGTCGTCACCGCCGACGTCGCCGACCCGCATGACGTCGCCCGCCTGCTGAGCACCATGGCGGCCGAGTTGCCGGCACTGGCCGGCATCGTCCACGCCGCCGGCGAGAACTCCACCACCCCGCTGAGTTCCCTGGACGGTGCCGAACTGGACCGGGTGTTCGCCGGAAAGGTCTGGGGCGCCTGGAATTTGGCTGAGCATCTGAGTGAGGCGGCCACCAAGGAGAACCTGGACTTCTTCCTGTCCACCTCCTCGATCTCCTCGGTGTGGGGCAGCTACGGGCAGACCGCCTACAGCGCGGCCAACGCCTTCCTCGACGGGCTGACGTGGCATCTGCGCGAGCGCGGTGTGCCGGCGACCAGCGTGAATTTCGGGCCATGGTCGGCCGGGGAGGCCGCCGAAGCCCGGGGCTCCGCCGGCATGGCCGACGCCGACGCCCGCGCCCAACTGGAGTTGCGCGGCGTTCACACCCTCTCCCCCGCCGACGCCCTGGCCGCGACGGCCGAGGTGCTGGCATCCGGCACACCGGCAGCCGTTGTGGCCCGGATCGACTGGGCCCGTTTCCTTCCGGTGTACCTGCAGGCCGGTCGCCGGGCCCTGCTGAGCGAGGTCGCCCGCGAGGTCCCGGCCTCCGAGCCGGCCGTCACCGACGCCGCCGGAAGCACCGCGCTGGTCGGCCGGCTCACCGCCGCACCGGTGCAGCAGCGCCGCAAGATCGTGCTGGACTTCCTGCGCGCCACCGTCGCCGATGTGACCCGGGTGGACGTCGCCGAGGTCCGCGAGGAGGCCGGCTTCTTCGACCTCGGCATGGACTCGCTGATGGCCATCGAACTGCGGCGCCAACTCGAGCGTGCGGTCGGCAGGGAACTGCCCGCCACGCTGGCCATGGACTATCCGCGGTTGACCGACGTCGCCGACTACCTGCTGACCGAGGTGCTCAACCTCAACGAACGTGCCGCAGCGAAGACGCCGGCCGCACCGGTCACCACGTCGGCCGACGAGCCGATCGCCATCGTCGCGGTCGCCTGCCGATTCCCCGGATCACCGGATCCGGATGCCTACTGGGACGTGCTGTCCGGCGGGGTGGACGCCATCCGCGAGATCCCCGAGGACCGCTTCGACATCGACGAGTTCTACGACCCCGACCAGCAGACGCCGGGCAAGATCTACACCCGCAACGGTGGATTCCTCGAGAGTGTCGACGGATTCGATCCGGAGTTCTTCGGCATCTCGCCGCGGGAAGCCGTCTGGATGGACCCCCAGCAGCGCCTGATGCTCGAAATCGCCTGGGAGGGCCTGGAACGCGCCGGCTACGCGCCGGCGTCGATGCGCGGCAGCCGGACCGGCGTCTTCGTCGGCGTCGGCGCCAACGAGTACGCCCACCTGATGTCGGGGGACTCGGTGGACAACCTCGAGGCGTACTTCATCACGGGCAACGCACTCAACGCGGTCGCCGGCCGGGTGGCGTTCACCCTGGGCCTGGAGGGGCCGGCGGTGGCGATGGACACCGCGTGCAGTTCCTCGCTGGTGGCCGTTCACCAGGCCGTCCAGGCCCTGCACTCCGGCGACTGCGACATGGCCCTGGCCGGCGGCGTCAACATCCTGTTGAGCCCGGCGTCGATGGTCGCCGCATCCCGTGCCCGGATGCTGTCGCCCGACGGCCGGTGCAAGACGTTCGACGCCGCCGCCGACGGGTACGCCCGCGGTGAGGGATGCGGCGTGCTGGTGCTCAAGCGGCTGTCCGACGCCCAACGCGACGGCGACCGGATCTGCGCGGTCATCCGCAGCACCGCGGTCAACCAGGACGGCGCGTCCAGCGGTCTGACGGTGCCCAACGGCGGTGCGCAGCAACGACTGATCGCCACCGCACTCGGCCGCGCCGGGCTGACCGGCGGCGACGTCGACTACCTGGAGGCGCACGGCACCGGCACCCCCCTGGGTGATCCCATCGAGGTGCAGGCCGCCGCAGCGGTCTACGGCGCAGGCCGCGACCCCGACCGGCCGCTGCTGATGGGAACCGCGAAAACCAACATCGGACACCTCGAGTCCGCCGCCGGTGTCGCCGGTCTGATCAAGGTCGTGCTGTCGCTGCAACACGAACTGCTTCCACAGACACTGCATTTCACCAACCCCAACCCGCACATCCCGTGGGATTCGCTGCCGGTTCAGGTGGTGGAGAAGCCCACCCCGTGGCAGCCCAACGGCCGTCCGCGGCGGGCCGGAGTCAGTTCCTTCGGCTTCACCGGCACCAACGCCCATGTGGTGTTGGAGGAGGCCCCGCGCCCGTCTGCGAACGCCGAATTCCCCGACGAGGCAACCGATGACGCGGTGGCGGCGGAGACGCCGCGCGAACCGTGGAGCGTGCTGCCGCTGTCCGCCCGGTCCGCGCCAGGCCTGACGGCTCTGGCCCAGCGTTACGCGACCTGGCTCGAGGAGCACCCCGAGGCGTCGCTCGCCGACGTCTGCTACATCGCCGGCGCCGGCCGTTCGCACTTCGAACACCGGGCGGCCCTGGTGGCCAACTCCGTCCACGAAACCCGGCTGCTGCTCGAGGATCTGGTAGCCGGCCGCCAGCGGCCCGGCGTGCTGCGCGGCGAGTGCACCGACCCGCCGACCACAGCCTGGTTCTTCCCCGGCCAGGGCAGCCAGTATCCGGGGATGGCGCGCGAGCTGTTCGACACCGAGCCGGTGTTCGCCGACACGGTCCGCCGCTGCGCGGAGGCCGTCGACCCGATCCTGCCGCGTCCGCTGCTGGATGTGCTGTTGTCCACCGACCGCGAGGCCGTGGAGACGTTGCGGCACACCTCGTTCGCCCAGCCGGCGATCTTCGCCGTGGAGATGGGTCTGGCCCGACTGTGGCAGTCCTGGGGTGTCGAACCGGACGTCGTGCTGGGGCACAGCGTCGGCCAGTACGCCGCGGCCTGCGTGGCCGGGGTGTTCAGCCTGGAGGACGGCGCGCGGTTGATCGCCGAGCGCGGCCGGCTGTTCGGCAGCCTCCCGGCCGGCGGCCGGATGGTGGCGGTGTTCGCCGACCCCGAGTACGTGGTGGCCGCCGCGGAGAGCTTCCCGCGGGTGTCCGTCGGCGCGTACAACGGACGCAACACGGTGCTCTCCGGACCGGCCGAGGATCTGGAGCAGATCGTCGCCGCCTGCAGTCAGGACGGCACCCGCTGCACCTGGCTGGAGACCTCCCACGCCTTCCACTCCGAACTGCTCGACCCGGTGCTCGACGAATTCGAGTCCTTCGCAGGGCAATTCAGCTTCGCGGCGCCCGCGCTGCCGCTGGTGTGCAACCGCACCGGTGCGGTGCTGAGCGCTGAGACACCGCTGAACGCGCAGTACTGGCGCAAACACTCCCGGCAGCCGGTCCAGTTCACCGAGAGCGTCGCCACCGTCGCCGCGCTCGGCTGCTCGGTGCTGATGGAGATCGGCCCGCAACCGATCCTCACCGCCGCCGCGCTGCAGACCTGGCCGGAGTCGGCCGCCACGCCCAGCACGATCGTCTCGCTGCGCAAGGGCGCCAACGCACAGCGGCAGATGACCGAAGCCCTGGCCGCCGCCTATGTCCTCGGACACCGGCCGAATTTCGCCGCGCGCCAACACGATCCGGGCCGGCGCCTGGAGCTGCCCACCTACCCGTTCCAGCGCCGGCGCTACTGGCCGAAGACCTCGGGCGTGGTCGGCACGGGCGGCGCCGACGGCGTCCGGATGTCCGGAATCCTCGGCAGCGCCAAGGATCTGGCCTCCGGCGACACCGTCTACAGCACCGTACTGTCGGTCAAGACCCAGCCGTGGCTGTCCCATCACGTCATCTACGGCACGGTGGTGGTGCCGGGCGCGACCTACGCCACCATGGCGCTTGCCGCGGCCGGGGCGCCGGCGCGGGTCAAGGAAGTCTTCTTCTACGAGCCGATCATCCTGCCGGAGAAGGCCGCTCGTGAGGTCCAGCTGACCTTGCACCCGCTCGAATCCGAGGGGGGCTGGAAGTTCCAGGTGCACAGCCGTCCCTACGGCGTGGGCGACGCCGAGTGGTCGCTGAACTCCGACGGCACCCTGCTGGCCGGCGCCGACCCGGACACCGCGACACCCGACGCGCTGACCGCCGTCGACCCGGCGGACGAGGCGATCGAGCGGATGACCCGGACCAGCCCGCAGCAGCTGTTCGAGATCTTCAACGACATGGAGCTGGCGTGGGGCCCCACCTGGTCGACCTCGCTGAAGTCGTTGTGGGTCGGTGAGGGCGAAGCGATCGGCGACGTCTCGGTCGGCGACGAACTGGCCGAGCACCTCGGCGGCGAGCCCATCCACCCGGTGCTTCTGGACCTGTGCACCGGTGTCGCCTTCCCCGCCTTCCCCGCGCTGGCCGCCGCCGAGCACGGTGTGTCGGATCTGTTCCTGCCGCTGCGCTACGGGCAGGTGGAGTTGCGCGAGAACATGCCGCGGCGGTTCTACTGCCGGGCCCGCTGGCACGCCGGCGGCCTCGAGGGCGAAACCCAGGTCTTCGACATCGACTTCCTGGACCGCGACGGACACCGGCTCGGCGGCATCACCGAGTTCACCGTCAAACGTGCCCCGCGTGAGGCGCTGCTGCGCGGGCTCGGCGGCGACGCGACCCGGCTGCTCTACACCGTCGGCTGGCACGAAGCGGCCGCGCCGGAGGGTGCGGACGCCACCACCGACGGCACCTGGCTGATCGCCGGCCTCGACGAACTGGCCGACCACCGGGCCGGATCCGTCATGCTCGACCCGGCCGCCGACGCGAACGTGTGGCACCAGGCGTTCGCCGCCGCGGCCGAGGGCGGCAAGCCCGTCGTCGGCATCGTCTGGCGCAGCCCCGCCCGTCCGGGGGCCGACGGCCCGACCGCCGATCTCGCCGCGCGACTGGAGTCCGACATCTCCGGTCTGCTCGGCGCCGCGCAGACCGCCCTGGCCCAGGACAAGCTGAATCTGACCGGTGGGTTGTGGATCGTCACCGAACGGGCGGTCGCCACCGAACCCGGCGAGGACGTCGATCCGGTCAATGCCGCGCTGTGGGGAGTCGGGCGCACGATCGTCGCCGAGCAGCCGACCCTGCGCTGCCGCATGGTGGACATGGATTCCTCCGAGGAGTCCGTCGATTGGCTGGCCGCCACCCTCGGAACACCGGTCACCGAACCGGAAACCGCGGTCCGGCAGGGCAAGTTCCTCGTCCCGCGGCTGCTGCACTGGGCGCGTAGCGGCCAGCTGCCGATGCCCCGCAGCGACGACTACGCGCTGGCGCCGACCGAGCGCGGAGCGATCGACAACCTGCGGCTGACCGAGATCGAGGTGGAGCCGCCCGGGCCCAACGAGGTGCAGGTCCGCATCGAGGCGGCCGGCCTGAACTTCCGCGACATCCTCAACGTGCTCGGTCTCTACCCGGGCGATCCGGGCCCGATCGGTGGCGACCTCTGCGGCGTCATCACCGAAATCGGTTCGGAGGTGACCGGATTCGAGGTCGGTCAGCGGGTCTTCGGGTCCATGCAGGGCGCGTTCGCCAGCCGGCTCAACGTGCCTGCGCCGCTGTTGGCGACGGTGCCCGCCGGATTCGATCCGGTCGGCGCGGCAACCCTGCCGGCGGCCGCCCTGACGGCCCGCCTGGCCTTCGACTGGGCACAATTGCGCCCCGGCGACCGGGTGCTGATCCACGCCGCCAGCGGTGGCGTCGGCATGGCGGCGATCCAGCTGGCACGCCACCACGGCGCGACGGTCTTCGCCACCGCGAGCGCCCACAAGCGGGCCACGCTGCGCCGGATGGGTGTGGAGTACGTTTACGACTCCCGCACAACGGATTTCGCCGACCAGATCCTCGCGGACACCGGCGGCGAGGGTGTCGACGTCGTGCTCAACAGCCTGACCAGCGAGGGCTTCATCGAGGCGACGGTGCGGGCGACCGCCGAGGGCGGCCGGTTCGCCGAGATCGCCAAGCGCGACATCTGGACCGCCGAGCAGATGGCCGCGGTGCGTCCCGACATCAACTACGAGATCGTGGCGCTCGACGTGACGATGATGACCGATCCCGGCCACATCAAGACGTTGATGGACGAACTGTCCGAGGGCATGGCTCGCGGTGAGTGGACACCGGTTCCGGCCGAGGTCTATCCGCTGACCGAGGCGCGGACCGCGTTCCGCCGCATGCAGCAGGCACGCCACATCGGCAAGATCGTGGTCCAGATGCCCACACCGCTTTCGCCGCGGCCGGATCGGAGCTACCTGGTGACCGGCGGCCTGGGCGCGCTGGGTCTGCACACGGCGGCGTACCTGGCCCAGCTGGGCGCCGGCGACATCGTGTTGACCAGCCGTCGCGGCCCGGACGCCGAGGCCGAGCAGGCCATCGCCGCCATCACCGATCGGTTCCACTGCCGGGTGCACGTCTTCACCGCCGACGTCGGCGATGAGTCCGAGGCCGCCGCGCTGCTGGACCGCATCCGCGCCGAGTTGCCGCCGCTGGCCGGCATCGCGCACCTCGCCGGCGTGCTCGACGACGCCCTGCTGCCGCAGCAGACGCCGGAACGGTTCCGGACCGCTCTGCGGCCCAAGGCATTCGGCGCGCATCACCTGCACCGGTTGACCCAGGACGACGACCTGGAGTTCTTCATCCTGTACTCGTCGGCCTCGGCCGTGCTGGGTTCGCCGTCGCAGGCGAACTACGCCTGCGCCAACGCGCTGCTCGACGGACTGGTCGCCCACCGCAGGGCGCACGGCCTGCCGGCGACCGCCGCCAACTTCGGCCCCTGGGGCCGCGGCGGCATGGCGAGCTCCCAGGCGGCACTGGCCAACCTGAGCGCCCAGGGCATGATGCCGCTGGAGCCCAGCGCCGCGCTGGCCGCACTCGGCGAGGTGGTCCGCCACGGAACCGCCCAGGCCACCGTGCTGAAGGCCAACTGGCAGCGCACCGCCAAGATGCTCGGCGGCATCCGGCCCCCGTTCCTCGACCAGGTGCTGCCCACCGACGAGGGCGCGGGCACCGGGGACAGCGAGCTGCTGCGGCAGCTGCAGGAGATTCCGGTGTCGGCCCGGGTCGGGTTCATCACCGAATTCCTGCAGCGCGAGGTGCAGGGTTTCCTGCGACTCGCACAACCCCCGGCCGCCAGCAGCCGGTTCCTGGATCTCGGCACCGACTCGCTGATGGCCGTCGAGCTCCGCAACCGGTTGTTCGGCCAGTTCGGCGGGAAGTTCGACATCAGCCCGACGGCGGTGTTCGACTACCCGACGATCGGTGAGTTGGCCGCGCATCTGGTTTCGCAGCTGCCCGACTCCGAGGGCCCGGTGGACGGCCAGTCCGATACCGCGGCCGAAAAAGTGCAGGACTGACGGGCGCGCGGCCACGCCGCTGACCAGCCGGAAGCCCGAAAAAGGGCGGTTCGGCGGTTCGGCAGCCCAACCGGTGGGTAGAGCTTGCTCACACGGGGTTGCATTCTGGTTACCAGTGGGTATAAGTTGAGGCATGTTACCGGTGGGTAACTTATGACTGAGTACCCAACCGAAGTACATATCCGCATATCAGGTGGCATTCTCGTCTGAGGAGGAATAGTGGGCCACTACAAGAGCAATGTCCGTGATCAGGTCTTCAACCTGTTCGAGGTTTTCGGCGTCGACAAGGCCCTGGGTCAGGGACAGTTCGCCGATCTCGATGTCGACACCGCCAAGGAGATGCTCGGCGAGATGGCCCGCCTCGCCGAGGGCCCGCTGGCCGAGTCCTTCGTCGAGGGCGACCGCAACCCGCCGGTCTTCCACCCCGACACCCACACCGTCACCATCCCCGAGAGCTTCAAGAAGTCGGTGCACACCTTCATCGAGGGTGGCTGGGACAAGGTCGGCCTGGTCGAGGAACTGGGCGGCATGCCTGCCCCCAAGGCTCTGCTCTGGGCCCTGCACGAGCACGTGCTCGGCGCCAACCCCGCCGTCTGGATGTACGCCGGCGGCGCCGGTTTCGCGCAGATCTTCTACCACCTCGGCACCGAGGAGCAGAAGAAGTGGGCCGTGCTCGCCGCTGAACGCGGTTGGGGCGCCACCATGGTCCTCACCGAGCCCGACGCCGGTTCGGACGTCGGCGCCGGCCGCACCAAGGCGGTCAAGCAGGAGGACGGTTCCTGGCACATCGACGGCGTCAAGCGGTTCATCACCTCCGCCGACTCCGACGACATGTTCGAGAACATCCTGCACCTGGTGCTGGCCCGCCCCGAGGGTGCCGGACCCGGCACCAAGGGCCTGTCGCTGTTCTTCGTTCCCAAGTACCACTTCGACCCGGTGACCGGCGAGCCCGGCGAGCGCAACGGCGCCTTCGTCACCAACGTCGAGCACAAGATGGGCCTGAAGGTCTCGGCCACCTGCGAGCTGACCTTCGGTCAGCACGGCGTCCCGGCCAAGGGCTGGCTCGTCGGCGAGGTGCACGACGGCATCGCGCAGATGTTCGATGTCATCGAGCAGGCCCGGATGATGGTGGGCACCAAGGCCATTGCCACGCTGTCGACCGGCTACCTCAATGCGCTGGAGTACGCGAAGAACCGCGTCCAGGGTGCCGACCTGACCCAGATGATGGACAAGACCGCCCCGCGTGTCGCCATCACCCATCACCCGGACGTGCGTCGCAGCCTGATGACCCAGAAGGCCTATGCCGAGGGCATGCGGGCGCTGTATCTGTTCACCGCGACCTACCAGGATCCCGAGGTCGCCCAGGCGGTCAACGGCGTCGATGCCGAGTTGGCAATGAAGGTCAACGACCTGCTGCTGCCGATCGTCAAGGGCTGCGGCTCCGAGCAGGCCTACGCCAAGCTCACCGAGAGCCTGCAGACCTTCGGCGGATCGGGCTTCCTGCAGGACTACCCGATCGAGCAGTACATTCGCGACGCCAAGATCGACTCGCTCTACGAGGGCACCACGGCGATCCAGGCGCAGGACTTCTTCTTCCGCAAGATCATCCGCGACAAGGGCCAGGCGCTGGCCCATGTGGCCGGCCAGATCCAGGACTTCGTCAAGAACGAGTCCGGCAACGGACGGCTCAAGACCGAGCGGGCGCTGCTGGCCAAGGCCCTGGAGGACGTCCAGGCCATGGCGGCCGCGATGACCGGCTACCTGATGGCCGCCCAGGAGGATCCGAAGAGCATCTACAAGGTGGGCACCGCGTCGGTGCGCTTCCTGATGAGCGTCGGCGACCTGGTCATGGGCTGGCTGCTGCTGCGCCAGTCCGCGGTGGCCATGGCCGCCCTGGATGCGGGCGCCTCCGGATCGGAGCGTTCGTTCTACGAGGGCAAGATCGCCGCGGCGTCGTTCTTCGCGAAGAACTTCCTGCCGCTGCTGACCGGCGTTCGCCAGGTGGTCGAGTCGGTCGACAACGAGATCATGGAGCTCGACGAGGCGTCCTTCTAGACGCACCTGCTTCGACGACGACGGCCCCGGGAGGTGTTTCCCGGGGCCGTCGCCGTTCCCGGGGCCGGTTGTCGGTTCAGCTGTGGACTTAGGACCCTTCCCCCCTCCGTCGGTGTTGCTACCGTCGAGAACGTGACCGAACCGCAAGAGTCCGGGAACGACAAACCCTCACCCAATCCCGGCGCCCGCGCACCGCTGGGCAGCCTCGTGGGGCCGTTCACCGAGTCTTTCGTCAAGGCCGGCGGCTACTACGCCCGCTCCTGGAACGCCTACCTCGGCGGCGCCCACAGCGAGTTGCCGGTGGCGCGGCCGACGCTCTCACTGGCCACCCACGCGCTTCGCGACGAGCTCGTCCTGGTCGGCCTGCTGTGGCGGCGGCCGCTGAGCGACCCGGCGGCCTACGAGGAGATCAACGGGGAGGTGCGCGACGCGGTCGACTTCTATCGCCGAAAAGGCTGGCTGGAGAAGCCCGGGGACTTCTTCCCGGCCCCGCCCGCTCCGACCCACGTCTCCATCCGGTCGTTCAGCAATCGCGGCCGCACCCACGAGCGGCTGACCATCGCCAGCGGTTACGAACCGCACCCCGGGGAGCCCGGTGCCGAACGCTGGATGAGCTACACCGGAAACCACCGGGAGTACGCACTGATGTTGCGGCACAAGGACGATTGGGCGCATGAGCCCCGCCCGTGGCTGGTGTGCGTCCACGGCACGGAGATGGGCCGGGCCGGCTTGGACCTGACCCTGTTCCGGGCCCGGCACCTGCATGAGGACTTCGGCCTCAACGTCATCCTTCCGGTGCTGCCGATGCACGGCCCGCGGGCCAGGGGCCTGCCCAAGGGTGCGGTCTTCCCCGGCGAGAACGTGATGGACGACGTGCACGGCACCGCCCAGTCGGTGTGGGATGTGCGACGGATCATCCGCTGGATCCGCGCCCAGCAACCGGAGGCCCGTATCGGGCTGAACAGCATCTCGCTGGGCGGCTACGTCGCATCCCTGGTCGCCAGCCTCGAGGACGACCTGACCTGTGCGATTCTCGGGGTCCCGCCGTCGAATCTCGTCGAACTGCTCGGCAGGCACTCGGGCCTGCCCAAGGACGACCCGCGCCGGGAAACCCTCGAACTGGCCAGACCGATCGGCCGGATGGTCTCGCCGCTGTCGCTGGAGCCCAAGGTGCCGCCGCAGGGCCGGTTCATCTACGCGGGCGTGGCAGACCGGATCGTGCATCCCCGCGAACAGGTGATGCAACTCTGGGAGCATTGGGGCCGGCCCGACGTCGGGTGGTACCGAGGCGGGCACACGGGGTTCTTCCAGGCCCGCCCGGTACAGCGCTATGTCGATGCGGCGCTGGAACATTCGGGTCTCGTCAACCCCGGTCGCGGAAAGGTCGCCAAGGCCGGGAAATAGCCGCCGCTGGAGTCCCCTCCGCCCCAGCGGCGGCCATGATCAGGGGATGTCGCGCCAGCGGTCAGGCCTCCAGAATCGCCGTGACACCCTGCCCGCCGGCGGCGCAGATGGAGATCAGGCCCCGCACCGGCTGAGACGTCTCGGCTCGCTTCTGCGCCAGCTGTTTGGCCAGCTGCGCGACGATCCGCCCGCCCGTGGCGGCGAACGGGTGGCCGGCGGCCAGCGAGGAACCGTTGACGTTCAGCTTCGAGCGGTCGATCGCCCCCATCGCCGCGTCCAGGCCCAGGCGCTCCTTGCAGTACTCCTCGGACTCCCACGCCTGCAGGTGACACAGCACCACCGACGCGAACGCCTCGTGGATCTCGTAGAAATCGAAGTCCTGCAACGACAAACCGTTTCGGGCCAGCAGCCGCGGCACGGCGTACGTCGGCGCCATCAGCAGGCCGTCCCCGCCGTTGACATAGTCCACCGCGGCGGTCTCGGCGTCGACGAAGTAGGCCAGCGGGGTGTGGCCGCGGTCGGCTGCCCACTGCTCGCTGGACAGCAGCGCCACCGAGGCGCCGTCGGTGAGCGGGGTGGAGTTGCCGGCCGTCATGGTGGCGTCGCCGCCCCTGACCCCGAACACCGGCTTGAGCGTCGCCAGCTTCTCAACCGAGGAGTCGGCCCGCAGATTGTTGTCGCGGTACAGCCCGAGGAACGGTGTCACCAGGTCGTCGAAGAACCCGCGGTCATAGGCGGCCGCCATGTTGCGGTGGCTCGCCGCGGCCAACGCGTCCTGGTCGACGCGCTTGATGCCCATCTTCTTGGCCGTGACGGCAGCGTGTTCGCCCATCGACAAGCCGGTGCGGGGCTCGCCGTTGGTCGGGATCTCGATGCCCAGGGCGGCGGGAAGGCGGCCGACCAGCTTGAGCCGGTCGACGTTCGACTTCAGCGACGACGTCGCGCCAGGCGAATTCAGCGACCGCCGCAGCGCCAGCAGCGACCGCCGCAGGTTGTCGCCGAGGCCGATCGGGGCGTCGGAGGTGGTGTCCACTCCGCCGGCGGCGGCCACCTCGTAGCGTCCGGCGGCGATCCCGTCGGCCGCGGCGATGGTCGCCTGCAGCCCGGTTCCACAGGCCTGCTGGAGGTCGAAGGCCGGGGTGTAGGGCGAAAGTGCTGTTCCCAGAACGCATTCCCGCATCAGGTTGAAGTCCCGGCTGTGTTTGAGCACCGCACCGCCGATTACCGCGCCGAGCTGCTCCCCACCGAGGCCGAACCGGTCGATCAGACCCGTCAGGGCCGCGGTGAACATGTCCTGGTTCGAGGCGTCGGCGTAGGCGGTGTCCGACCGGGCGAAGGGAATCCGGTTGCCTCCGACAATGGCAACCCTCCGGTTGCGGTCCAGGCCGGCCGCCCCGCGTTTGTTCTCAGCCACGTCAACCTCCGCTGTTGTCAGCCCCAGAGTCGGGTATGTCCCAGAGATTGGGTACCCGCCACCCATACTACGCACCGTCCTTACTCTGGAGTAAGTTCGTCTCCAACCGATCTCCGATGGCGATTCCCGGCTCCGGGAGGACGCAAACGCGAAAGGGTTCCGCATGGCTTCCGACCTTCTGTCCCAGGTGATCAACTCGGGTCCCGGATCGTTTCTGGCCAAGCAGTTCGGCCTGCCCGCACCGGAGACGCTGCGCCGCCACCGTCCCGGGGAACGGCCACTGGACGGGGCGCTGTTGATCGGCGGCGAGGGCAGGCTGGCCGAACCGGTGCGCACCGCACTGGCCGACGACTACGAGATCGTCGGCAACAATCTTGGCGGCCGGTGGGCCGACACCTTCGGCGGCCTGGTGTTCGACGCCACCGGCATCACGGAACCCGGCGCGCTGCGCGGCCTCTACGAGTTCTTCACCCCCGTGCTGCGCAACCTCGGGCCCTCGGGCCGGGTGGTGGTCCTCGGCAGCACGCCCGACGAGGTGAGCGCCACCGACGAACGGATCTGCCAGCGGGCGCTGGAGGGCTTCACCCGCTCGCTGGGCAAGGAGATGCGCCGGGGCGCCACGGTGGCCCTGGTCTACGTCTCCCCCGCCGCCAAACCGGCCGCGACGGGCTGCGAGTCGACGCTGCGATTCCTGCTGTCGGCCAAGTCCGCCTACGTCGACGGGCAGGTGTTCGGAGTCGGGGCGGCGGACTCCGAACGGCCCGCGGACTGGGACAAGCCGTTGGCCGGCAAGGTCGGGATCGTCACCGGAGCGGCGCGCGGCATCGGGGCATGCATCGCCGAGGTGTTCGCCCGCGACGGTGCGTCGGTGCTGGCGGTCGACGTCGAGTCGGCGGGCGAGGCGCTGGAGAGGACCGCGTCGCGGGTCGGCGGCACCGCCCTGGCACTGGACGTCACCGCCCCCGACGCCGTCGACCGCATCACCGCCCACCTGCGGGAGCATCACGGCGGGCGGGCCGACATCCTGGTCAACAACGCCGGCATCACCCGCGACAAGCTGCTGGCCAACATGGACGACGCCCGATGGGATTCGGTGATCGCGGTGAATCTCGTTGCCCCGCTGCGACTTACCGAGGGACTCGTCGGCAACGGCAGCATCGGCGAGGGCGGCCGGGTGATCGGCCTGTCCTCGATGGCCGGTATCGCCGGGAACCGCGGGC
The DNA here is from genome assembly GCA_046330855.1 of Mycobacterium sp. Taxonomy (GTDB): domain Bacteria; phylum Actinomycetota; class Actinomycetes; order Mycobacteriales; family Mycobacteriaceae; genus Mycobacterium. The sequence goes on along the minus strand of JAXLRX010000003.1, from coordinate 294,234 downwards.
AGACCAACTACGCGACCACCAAGGCCGGGATGATCGGCATCACCCAGGCGCTCGCACCCTCGCTGGCGGAGAAGGGCATCACCATCAACGCGGTGGCGCCCGGGTTCATCGAAACCGCGATGACGGCCGCCATCCCGCTGGCCACCCGGGAGGTGGGCCGCCGGCTGAACTCGCTGTACCAGGGCGGCGAGCCGGTGGACGTCGCCGAAACCATCGCGTTCTTCGCCAGCCCGGCCTCCAATGCGGTCACCGGCAACGTGATCCGGGTCTGCGGCCAGGCGATGCTGGGGGCGTGACATGCGGTTGAATCCGGGCATCGAGATCCCCAGCGGACTGCTCAACATGACCCGCGCCGCAGCCGGCGCGCTGCCGTTCATCCCGCGTGGTGACCGGCTGCCCGATCGCACCCTGGTCGTCGAGGACGTGGCGATCGATCCGGGCAACGTCGCCGCCTACGCCGGGATCACCGGTCTGCGCTACCTCGACACCGTCCCGCTGACCTATCCGTTCGCGCTGACCTTCCCGACCGTGATGGAACTCATCACCGGTTTCGACTTCCCGTTCTCGGCCCTCGGCGCGGTGCACGTGGAGAACACCATCACCCGGCACCGGCCGATCCGGGTGTCCGACAGCGTCAACGTGCGGGTGCACGCCGAGAATCTGCGCGAGCACCGAAAGGGCCTGCTGGTCGACGTCGTGACCGACGTCAGTGTGGGCAATGAGGCGGCCTGGCACCAGGTGACCACCTTTCTGCACCAGCAGCGCACCAGCCTGTCCGGCGAACCCAAGCCCGAACCGCCCAGGCAACCGAAGCTGCCGCCGCCCAACGCGATCCTGCGCATCACGCCGCGGCAGATCCGCCGGTACGCCGCCATCGGGGGCGACCGCAACCCGATTCACACCAGCGTGGTGGGCGCCAGACTGTTCGGCTTCCCGACCGTCATCGCCCACGGAATGTTCAGCGCGGCAGCGGTTCTGGCCAACATCGAGGGCCAGATCCCCGATGCCGTGCGCTACACGGTGAAGTTCGGCAAGCCGGTGCTGCTGCCGGCCGCCGCCGGCCTCTACATCGAGCGGGTCGACGGCGGCTGGGACATCGCGCTGCGCAATATGGCCAAGGGCTACCCGCACCTCACCGGTACGGTGCGCGCACTCTAGGGAACGTCCGGGACGGGCGAATCGCGTTCCCCGGGAGCGCCTTTCAGACCGCGCCAGAACAGATTGATCAGCAGTTCGCAGGCCTCGTCCACGTCGGCGTCACCGACACTGACCCGCGCGGCCACGGCCTCACCGGCACCCACCAGGGCGACGGCCATCATGTGGAAGTCGGTGTCGGGCTCGGGGTGCCGGGTGCCGGCCTCCAGCAGCCGGGCAACCAGGTCGATGATCCTGCCGCGGCCCTCCCGGACGGTGTGGGCGAAGGCCTGCGAACTGGTGGCCTGGGTGTAGAGCACGATCCAGGACGCCCGGTTGGCGTCGATGTAGTGCAGCACCGAATCGATGGTGTGCCGCAACAGTTCGCGCGGGCTCTGCTTGAGGTCCCGTTCGCCTTTGAAATTCAAGTCCGCACGCACCGCGTCGATGAAGCGGCCCAGTTCCCGGTTCAGGCAGGCGCCGAACAGCTCCTCCTTGGAGCCGTAGTAGAGGTACAACATCGGCTTGGAGATCTGCGCCTGCGCGGCGATGGCATCCATCGACGTCTCGTGGTAGCCGTTCTCGGAGAACATCTGCACGGCGGCGTCGAGCATCTGCTGCTCGCGCACCGCACGCGGCAACCGCTTGGTGCCCCCGCCGGCCCCCATGACGGAGCGCTTAGCCGCCGCAGCGGGCGCTGGGCCCCTTGATGCCGGCCATCCGCAGGATCGAGCCCTCGACGGCAGGCATCGCGAGTTCGCCTGCGTTGACGGCCTTTTCGAGGCGGTCCAGAACCGCCGGGACCTCGTCGGTGGTGATCCACAGCGCGACGTCCACCCCGGCCTGCAGGGTGCGCAGCACCGCCTCGGCGACGCCGTACCGCGACGAGATGGCGGCCATGCTGGACAGGTCGTCGCTGAACACCGGGCCGTTGAAGCCCGGCCCGCCGTAGCCGCCGCTGCGCAGCAGGTTGACCGCCGCCGGGCTCAGGCTGGCGGGCTGGTCACCGGTCAGCCCCGGCACCTCCAGATGGCCGATCATCACTGCGACCGGGGTCTGGGTGGTCAGCGTCTGATAGGGCACCAGGTCGCTGGCCATCAACTGATCCAGCGGCGGGGTCATCACCACACCCGCGGTGTGCGAGTCACCGGAGCCGTGGCCGTGCCCGGGGAAGTGCTTGAGCACGGGCAGCACGCCGGCGTCCCGCAGGCCGCGGGCGAAGGCGCCGGCGTAGGCCGTCACGGTGGCCGGGTCGTTGGAGAACGACCGGTCACCGATCACCGTGTTGGCGCCCTGGTCGGAGACGTCCACGACGGGCGCGAAGTCGACGGTGATCCCCATGCCGCGCATCTGGCGGCCGCGGGCCAGGGCGATCTGGTAGACGTCGTCGGGGGTCTTGGTCTGGGCCAGGGTGCGGGCCGGCGGGATGGCGCCGATCAGCGAGGACAACCGCGAGACCCGACCGCCCTCCTCGTCGACACTCACCGCCAGCGGCAGCGGGCCCATGTTCGCGATATCGGCGACGGTGCCGTCGGACAGCATGGACAGGTCGGTCCAGCTGCCGACCATGATGCCGCCGACGTGGTAGGTGCCCACCACGGCGCGGGCGTCGGCCCCGTTGCGGATGCCGACCATCAGCAGCTGCGCCAGCTTGTCGCGGGTGGACATCGCGGCGAGCATCGCCGAGCCGTCGCCGCAGGCCGGGGGCGCCGGGGCGGCGGGGACCTGGATGGGGCCCGACATCGGCGTGACACTGGCCGATTCCGCCGGGCTGACCTCCGGCGACGGTGCGGAGGAGGAGCGCTGGGCCGGCGACGTGCAGGCGGCGAGGACGACGGGCACGGCCACCAGGGCAGCCATGGCGCGGAGAGGCTGGACGCGGTTGAGCATTGGGACATGCTGTCATGGCCCCCCGCGCAGTCCCAAGCACGGCAGCGCCGCAGGCCTGTGCCGACGGGCTGCGTGCTAGGTTGACCAGCAGGGTTGGTGTCGTCGCACACCCCCCGACACCCAGACGTATCAGCTGCGAGGAGTGCCCAGATGAACCGTTTCGTGGTGCCCGCCGCCGCCAGCATCGTGGTCGGTCTTCTGCTCGGCGCCGCGTCGGTCTTCGGCGCAACCCTGATGATCCAGCAGGACACCAAGCCCCCGCTGCAGCCGGGCGACCCGGCGTCGTCGGTTCTCAACCGCGTCGAGTACGGCAACCGCGGCTAGCCGACAGCCGCGACAAGTCTGAGCACGCTCACCGCTCCGCCGCCGGCGGTCGCAGACGGATCCACCGATCACCGCGCGGCTGTCGTCGAACCGCTGTCCCGGCGCTGGCTCGCCGGCGTCTTCGCCGCCGCCGTGGTGCTGTGCTTCGTGCAGGCGCCCGGGCTGATCGCCCCGGACACCAAGCTGGACCTGACCGCCAACCCGCTGCGGTTCCTCGCCCGCGCGGCGGACCTGTGGAACAGTGAACTGCCGTTCGGCCAGGCACAGAACCAGGCCTACGGGTATCTGTTCCCGCACGGCGCCTTCTTCCTGCTCGGACACACCGTCGGGTTGCCGGGCTGGGTGATCCAGCGGCTGTGGTGGGCGCTGCTGCTGACGGCCGGCTTCTGGGGCCTGCTGCGGGTCGCCGAGACACTGGGCCTCGGCACCCGGACATCGCGGTTGATCGGTGCGGCCGCCTTCGCACTCTCGCCGCGGGTGCTGACGACGCTGGGGTCGATCTCGTCGGAGACGCTCCCGATGATGCTGGCGCCGTGGGTGCTGCTGCCCGTCATCCTGGCGCTCGGCTCTTCGGGGGGTCCTGCGAAGCAGCCCTTACGCGTGCTCGCCGCCCGGGCCGGGATCGCCCTCGCCCTGATGGGCGCGGTCAACGCCGTGGCGAGCCTGGCCGCCTGCGTCCCTGCGGTGCTGTGGTGGGCCGGCCACCGGCCCAACCGGCTGTGGCGACGGTTCAGCGCCTGGTGGCTGCTCGCGTCCGCGCTCGCGGTGGCCTGGTGGGCGGTGGCCCTGGTGCTGCTGGGGCGGATCAGCCCGCCGTTTCTGGACTTCATCGAATCCTCCGGCGTCACCACCCAGTGGACCTCGCTGGCCGAGCTGCTGCGTGGCACCTCCGCCTGGACACCGTTCGTCGCACCCACCGCCACCGCCGCCTCCTCGCTGGTGACGCAGCCGGTCATGGTGCTGGCCACCACGCTGGTCGCCGCCGGCGGACTGGCCGGCCTGGCGTTGCGGTCGATGCCCGCGCGGGGACGGCTGATCACCATGCTGTTCGTGGGCGTGGCGCTGATGGCGGCCGGTTACTCCGGCGGCCTCGGATCGCCGGTGGCCCATGCCGTCCAGCAGTTCCTCGACGCCGGCGGCGCGCCGCTGCGCAACGTGCACAAGCTGGAACCGGTGATCCGCATTCCGATAGCCCTGGGCGTCGTCCACCTGCTGGGCCGGATCCCGTTGCCGGGCAGCGCATCACGGCCGGTGTGGATCCGTTCCTTCGCCCACCCCGAGGACGACCGGCGGGTGGCGGCGGGCATCGTGGTGCTGACGGCGCTGTTCGTCGCGACCTCGCTGGCCTGGGCAGGGCGGCTGACACCCCCGGGCGCCTTCAGTGCGATCCCGGGTTACTGGCATCAGGCCGCCGACTGGCTCACCGAGCACAACGGCGGCTCCGACGGCCCGCGCGGCCGGGTACTGGTGGTGCCCGGGGCGCCGTTCGCCAACCAGACCTGGGGCAACAGCCACGACGAGCCGCTACAGGTTCTCGGCGAATCTCCTTGGGGCGTAAGGGATTCCATTCCCCTGACCCCACCACAGACCATCCGGGCACTGGACTCGGTACAGCGCCTGTTCGCCGCGGGGCGCCCCTCGGCCGGACTGGCCGACACCCTGCTGCGCCAGGGCATCTCCTACCTGGTGGTGCGCAACGACCTGAATCCGGAGACCTCCCGGTCGGCGCGTCCCCTGCTGGTGCACCGGGCCATCGACGGGTCACCAGGCCTGCAGAAAGTCGCCGAGTTCGGCGAGAAGGTCGGCCCCGGAACCGTGGAGGGCTTCATCAGCGACAGCGGTCTGCGGCCGCTGTTCCCCGCCGTCGAGATCTACCGCGTGCAAGCCGCCGGAGCCGCCGGGCCGGCGACATCGGACTCAGGAGCCGCTGGGCCGGCGACATCGGACTCAGGAGCCGCCGGGCCGGCGACATCGGACTCCGGAGCCGCCGGGCCGGGCAGGCCGTACCTCACCCCGGCCGGGGAGATGGCCCGCGTCGACGGGGGCCCGGAGTCGTTGTTGCGCATCGACGAACGCCGCCGGCTCACCGGGCGGCCGCCGCTCGGGCCGATGCTGCTGACCAGTGACGCCCGGGCCGCCGGACTGTCCGTTCCGCCCGGGCCCGGCGTCATCGTCACCGACACCCCGGCGGACCGGGAGACCGACTACGGCCGGGTCGACGACCACACGTCGGCGATCCGCGCGGCCGGCGACCCGCGCACCACCTTCAATCGGGTTCCGGACTATCCGATGCCCGGCGCGCCACTCGTGCAGGGCCAGTGGTCCGGCGGACGGATCAGCGCCTCCAGTTCGTCCTCCGACGCCCCCACCCTGCCGAACGTCTCCCCGGCGAGCGGGCCGACGGCCGCGGTGGACAAGGACTCCGCCACAGCGTGGGTGTCCAACTCGCTGCAGCCCGCGATCGGCCAGTGGCTGCAGATCGACTTCGACCGGCCGATCACCAACGCGAACCTCACGCTGACGCCCAGCGCAACCGCCGTCGGCGCCCAGGTGCGCCGCATCCAGGTGTCCACCGGCAACGGCACCACCACCGTCAGCTTCGACCAGTCCGGCAAGCCGATCACCGTCGCGCTGCCCTACGGCGAGACCTCGTGGGTGCGCATCACCGCGGTGGGCACCGACGACGGCTCCTCGGGCGTGCAGTTCGGGATCACCGACCTCGCCGTAACCCAGTACGACGCTTCGGGATTCGCCCACCCGGTGGAGTTGCGGCACACCGTCGTCGTGCCACCGCCCCCACCCGGCGTGCCGGTGGCCGCCTGGGATCTGGGTTCGGAACTGCTCGGCCGCGACGGCTGCGCGGACTCCCCGGACGGTGTGCACTGCGCGGCCTCGATGTCGCTGGCCGCCGAGGAGCCGGTGACGCTCAGCCGCACGCTGAACGTGCCGACGGCCATGGACGTCACCCCCACGATCTGGGTGCGCGCCCGGCAGGGCCCGCGGCTGGCCGACCTCATCGCGCAGCCCGGCATGGCCAGGGCGCAGGGCAACGCCGATCTGATCGACGTCGGCGGGTCGGCCTACGCCGCCACCGACGGCGACCCGCGCACCGCCTGGACCGCGCCGCAGGGCGTCGCGCAACATCAGGCGGCGCCGACCCTCACGGTGCGACTGCCCAGGCCCGAGGAGGTGGCCGCGGTCCGGTTGACGCCCAGCGGCTCGCCGTTGCCCACCCATCCGACTCTGGTCGCCGTCGACCTCGGGGACGGGCCCCAGGTGCGCACCCTCGACGAGGACGGTCCGCAGACCGTCGCACTGCACCCGCGGGTGACCGACACCATCCGGATCAGCCTGCTGGCCTGGAAGGACGTCATCGACCGCACTGCGCTCGGCTTCGACCAACTCAAGCCGCCCGGCCTGGCCGAGGTCGCGGCGCTCGACAGCGCCGGAAAGCCGATCGCCGCCGCGGACGCCGCCGCCAACCGGAACCGGCGGGTCGACCTGCCGTGCGGGCAGGGGCCGGTGATCGGGATCGCCGGGCGGTTCGTGCAGACCTCGGTGTCGACGACCGTCGGCGATCTGCTCGACGGCCACCCGATCGCCGCGCAGACCTGCGACCCCGCCCCGATCACGCTGCCCGCCGGACCACAGGAGTTGTTGATCAGTCCCGGCGAGGCGTTCATCGCCGACGGCGCCCAACTGGCCGGTCCGCTGGCCGCGGGCCTCACCACGGCGCCGACGACCGCCGCGGACGTGACCACATGGGAGCCCGACCGTCGCGAGATCACGGTGCCCCGTTCGCCGGTGACCCGGGTGCTGGTGGTGCCCGAGAGCGTCAACCCGGGCTGGGTCGCGCACACCGCCGCCGGTGCGGAGCTGACACCGGTGGTCGTCAACGGCTGGCAGCAGGGCTGGGTGCTACCGGCCGGCGAACAGGGCGTCGTCACCCTGAGCTTCCCGTCCAACGCCGCCTACCGCACCGGGCTGACCGCGGGTCTGTGTCTGTTGCCCATGCTTCTGGCGATGGCGCTGGTGCCGGGACGCCGACCGGTCCGCCGGTACGAACCGGCACGGCCATGGGCACCCGGCGCGCTCGGGGTGGCCGGCCTGCTGGCCGCCGGCGCGCTGATCGGCGGGGCCGGCGGGCTTGCGGCTTTCGCCGTGGCACTGGCGATCGGGGTCCGGATGCGGAATCGGCAGCCGACGTTCGACCGGCTCACCCTGTTCACCGTTCCGGCCGGGCTGATCCTGGCCGGCGCACTGCTCTCCCGGTATCCGTGGCGGTCGACCGACGGCTACATCGGACACTCACCGTGGGTGCAACTGCCCGCGCTGATCGCGCTCGGCGCGCTGGCGGCGTCGCTGCTTCCGCTGCCCCGGCGCGAGCGCGTGGCCGCGCCCGAACCAGAGGACCCGGGCGACACCGTCGTAGGGTCGAGAGCATGACTGCCGACGTGCCCACCGTCCGAGGACCCCTCCCCACCGCCGACCTGGGTGTCACCCTGATGCACGAGCACGTGTTCGTGCTGTCCCCGGAGATCATCGCCAACTACCCGGAGGGGTGGGGCGACGAGGAGGCCCGCGAACAGGCCGCCGTCGATAAACTCAACGCGCTCAAGGCGATCGGCGTGGACACCATCGTCGACCCCACCGTGATCGGGCTGGGCCGCTACATCCCCCGCATCCAGCGGGTGGCCGAGCGCACCGACCTGAACATCGTGGTGGCCACCGGCGTGTACACCTACAACGACGTCCCGATGTACTTCCACTTCAGCGGTCCCGGCACCGCACTGGACGGACCCGAGCCCATGGTGGACATGTTCGTCCGCGACATCACCGAGGGCATTGCCGGCACCGGAGTCAAGGCGGCGATCCTCAAGTGCGCCACCGACGAACCGGGGATCACCCCCGGGGTCGAACGGGTGCTGCGGGCGGTCGCGCAGGCCCACCGTGCCACCGGCGTGCCGATCACCACCCACACCCACGCGCACACCCGCCGTGGACTCGAGCAGCAGCGGGTCTTCGCCGAGGAAGGTGTCGACCTGAGCCGGGTGGTCATCGGGCACAGCGGCGACACCACCGACCTGGACTACCTGGAGGAACTCATCGCCGCGGGCTCCTACCTCGGGATGGACCGTTTCGGCCTGGACAACATCCTGCCCTTCGAGGATCGCGTCGACACCGTGGCCAGGATGTGCGAGCGCGGCCACGCCGGCAAGATGGTGCTCGCGCACGACGCGTCGTGCTACATCGACTGGCTTCCGGAAGCCGCATTGCCGTTCGTGCTGCCGAACTGGCACTTCCTGCACATCCACAACGACGTGCTGCCCGCGCTGCGGCAGCGCGGGGTCAGCGAGGAACAGATCACCACCATGCTGGTGGACAACCCGCGGGCGATCTTCAGCCACGGGGGCGCCTACTAGATGGCGCTGCCCGCCGTGCCCTCGAAGGGGGCGCCACGAGACGAAGTCCCCGCCATCGGCACCCAGATGAGCCGGCTGGCCGCCCAGGATCCCGACGCCCCCGCGGTCAGCCACGGTGGGCGGACCATCACCCGCGGTGAACTGGAGTCGGTGACCAACCGGCTGGCCCGCGGGTATGCCGGACTCGGTGTGCGCCGGGGCGATTACGTCACCATTGCGCTGCCCAACTCGATCGAGTGGGTGCAGGCCGTCGTCGCCACCTGGAAGCTGGGTGCCGTCCCACAGCCGCTGTCCGCCCGCCTGCCCGACGCCGAGTACGGCCATCTGCTGGACCTGCGCGAGCGCGCCCTGCTGGTCGGCCGCCCCGATCCGCGTGGCACGGTCCCCTCGGTCCCCGGCGACTGGGACCCCGGCGACGTCTCGGATGCCCCTCTGCCGGAGGCGGTTTCGCCGGCGCTGAAGTCGATGGCCTCCGGCGGCAGCACCGGGCGGCCCAAGTTGATCGAGGCCGGCGGGGACGGCAGGTTCCGGGGCGGCGTGGTGGCGGCGATGATGGGCAACCTGCCCACCGACACCCAACTGGTGTCGGTGCCGCTCAGCCACAACACCGGATTCACCTCGGCCACCATGGCTTTGGCGACCGGCCAGCATCTGGTGCTGATGAGCCGGTTCGATCCCGAGCAGTTCCTCCGGCTGATCACCGAGCACCGGGTGAACTACCTGGCGACAGTGCCGACCATCATGCAGCGGCTGCTGCCGGTGTACCGCGCGGGCGACTACGACCTGTCATCGGTGACCCGATGGTGGCACCTCGCCGCCCCGTGCCCGCCGAGCGTCAAGGAGGCCTGGATCGAGATCCTCGGCCCGGAGGTGGTGTGGGAACTCTACGGCGGCACCGAACTTCAGGCCCTGACGTTCATCAGCGGCAGCGAGTGGCTGACCCACCGCGGGTCGGTGGGACGCGTGGTGTCCGGGGAGATGACGGTGCTCGACGACGACGGCAACGAGTGCCCACCCGGCGTGGTCGGGGAGATCTACATGCGGCCCCGGCCCGGCAGCCGGCCGACCTACCGTTACATCGGCAGTACCGCGAAGAGCCGCGACGGCTGGGATTCCCTCGGTGACCTCGGCTGGTTCGACACCGACGGCTACCTGTATCTGGCGGACCGGCGGGTGGACATGTTCACCGTCGGCGGGCGCAACGTCTACCCCGCCGAGATCGAGAACGCGCTGTCCGAGCACCCGGCCGTGCTGTCGTGTCTGGTCGTCGGGGTGCCCCACGAAGACCTCGGGCAGGTGCCGCACGCGCTGGTGCACACCGAGCCGGCCGGAGCGCTGGACGAGGAGGCGGTGAAACACTTTGTCGCCCAGCGTCTCGCCGAGTACAAGGTGCCGCGCACCGTGGAGTTCACCGACGAACCGCTGCGCGACGACGCGGGCAAGGCCCGGCGGACGGCCGTCCGCGACGAAGTGATGGCTCGCCTCGCTGCCGGTTCTAGTGCGCGACCGCCGGCTCGGGCCGATCGGTGACCGAACTGTCCAGCGGCGGCGGTTTCCTCCGGTCACGCGCGCTGCGCCGGTATTCCCAGCGGCGCAACGCGTTCCGGCACGGCGATTCGATCAGCGCATAGCTCACCGCGGCCATCGCATAACCGAGCAGCGTGGTCAGGATGAACACGATGATGAGGTCGCCGTTGAACATGAAGGTGCCCACCATCGGGAACACCATCACCAGCGCCGCGAGGTGCCAGACGAACAGGCCGTAGGACCACCGGCCCAGCGTCACCATCACCCGGTTGCCGAGCCACGGATGCCGGTCGTCGGGGCGGTCCAGCACCAGGGGCGCCAGCAGCGCCCACGCGACGACCGCTCCCATCGAGGTGCGCACGACGAACTGGGCCAGCGTCGCCGGCACCAGATCCTTCGGCCCGGCCAGCGGCGAGGCCGAGATCAAGTAGGCCACCAGCGCGACGGCGGTGATCGCCAACCGGTTGCGGGCCAGCGCGTGCGGCCAGCCCAGCGGACTGACGGTCCACTCGGCCAGCAGCATGCCCGCGGCGAACCACGACGCGTAAGCCGGCGGCCAGTTCAGGAAGTTCACGCCCTCGGCGGTGTGGATCGGCAGCAGCCCCCAGCCCAGGCTGGCCAGCGCCACCGCGGCGATCACCGGCACCCGCGCCCGCACCGGCAGCCGGTAGGCCAGGAACGCCAGAATCGGCAGCGCCAGATAGAACGTCACCTCCACCGACAGGCTCCACATCTGGGTGAGCCCGGCGGTCAGCGTCAGCGGCACGTACACCTGCGTCAACGTGAGGTTGGCCAGCCAGACCGTCAGGCTGGCGTGGTTGGCCTCCGGCAGCAGGGTCAGGATCACGACCACGGCGATCAGGTAGCCCGGCATGATGCGGACCAGCCGGGACCGCAGGTAGTGCCCGGTCGGGGGACGATGGCGCAGGCCGCGGGCCGCGGCGGCATGGCCGCGCCAGAGCAGGAAGCCGGACAGCGCGAAGAACACGGCCACCGCCAGGTCGAAGCGGTGCAGCAACCGGCCGATCACCCCGCCGGACGTCCCGGTCTGGAACGCCACGTGGGTCAGCACCACGCCCATGGCGGCGCAGGCCCGCATCCCCTCGACGGCGGGCAGGAAGCCCCTCGTTCCGCCGACCTGCTGTTCCATAGCAGTCAAGTCTGCCCGGAGGTGCAAGTGCGGTGATGCCGGGTACAGCACAATCCAACTGCTCGGCCGTTCAGCCTCGTCTCGGCTGTTAGGGTCAGACCGGTTGGCGGGACAGCGAGAAGGAGGCCTGGGCAGCGTGAATCGCGCAAGCATGTTGCGTCTCGCGGCGTTGGGCATCATCGGGCTGGGATCGGCCCTGCTGATCGCGGGCCTGCTGCTGTCCACCTACACCGCGGGCAAGATCAGGAAGATTCCGCTGAACATCGACCAGACGCTGGTCGCCTCCGGCACCGGTACGGCTCTGGACCCCGCCTCGCTGTCCGCGGGACCGGGTGCCAAGTTCGTCGTCGACAAGGACGTGCCGCTGGTGTCCCAGCAGGCGCAGACCGTCGAGGCGCCGGCCAACGCACAGGTCGTCACCTTCCAGGTCGGCACCACCGTGCGGCGCAGTGACAAGCAGAAGGACAACGGCCTGCTGCTGGCCATGGTGGACACCGTGACGCTGAACCGGCAGACGGCCGAGGCGGTGTCCGACGACGACAGGCCCGGCGGCTCGGTCCAGAAGCCCCGCACCATCGAGGACGACAAGCCGGCGACGAACATCGCTCTCCCGCACGACGGACTGTCCTACCGGTTCCCGTTCAACACCGAGAAGAAGTCCTACGCCTACTTCGATCCGATCGCCCAGAAGGCGTTCGACGCCAACTACGACGGCGAGGACGACGTCAACGGGCTGACCACCTACCGCTTCACCCAGAATGTCGGCTACGACGCCGACGGCAAGCTGACCGACCCGGTCAAGTACGCCTCGCTCTACGACAAGAACGAGGACGGCGAGGTCACCGCGCGGGCCGAACTCTGGGGCATCCCGGACGTCGACCCCTACGAGCCGATCAAGATGACCCGCTACTACGCCGCCCAGCGCACCTTCTGGGTGGACCCGGTGACCGGAACCATCGTGAAGTCCCAGGAGCACGCCAACCACTACTACGCCCGGGACCCGCTGAAGCCCGAGGCCGCGGTGGTGGACTACAAGGTGACCTCCACCGAGCAGACGGTCGAGTCGCAGGTCGCCGCCGCCCGTGCCGAGCGTGACCGGGTGGCGCTGTGGTCGCGGGTTCTGCCGATCGGGCTGGGCGCGGCGGGCCTGGTGTCGCTGGTCGGCGGCGCGCTGCTCGGCCTGTTCAGCACCCGGGTCGAAGGGGCCCTGCCCGAGGAGAACGAGGACGACATCGACATCGGGCTGTTCGGCAAGGACGAGACCGGCCCGATGCCGGCGGCGCAGGCGCCGACGGAGAAGATCCCCACCCGTCGTGCGCACGGCACTTCATCGGAGCCCCCGCCCCCATCCCCGTGATACCGGTGAGGCCTGCCGCCGCACGGTGGGCGGTGCCCGGTTATGCGTTGGCGCTGACCTCCGCGGTGGCCGCGCCCCTGCTGACCCCCGGCTATCTGCTGATCCGCGATGCGGTCTCCACTCCGCGGTCCTACCTGTCCGATGCGGCCCTGGGCATCGCGGAGCAGGCGCCGCGGGCGGCTCCCCAGGACTTCGCGGTGGCCGTGCTGTCGGCGGTGGCCGACGGCGGCGTGGTGGTCAAGGCCGTGGTGTTCGCGGCGCTGTTCTGCGCCGGGCTGGGCGCCGGCCGGCTCGCGGCGCTGGTGCTGCCCGAGTCCGGCATCCCCGGGCAATTGGTCGCCGTCACCGTCGCGGTGTGGAATCCCTTTGTCGCCGAACGCCTTCTGCAGGGTCACTGGAGCCTGCTGCTGGGGTACGGCTGTCTGCCGTGGGTGGCGGCGGCGGTGATCCGGTTGCGCCAAGGCTCGGGGTCCCGGAAAAACGGGAACTGGACTGCGGCGGTGTTCTGGATCGCGCTGGCCGGGCTGACGCCGACGGGTCTGATCATGGCGGCGATCGTCGGGCTGGTGTGCGCGACGGTGCCCGGACCGGGGGTTTCCCGAACCCGTTCGGCGGCAACGGTTCTGCTCATCTCCGTGCTGGCCGCAGCGCCCTGGGCCGTCGCGGCCGCGATGGGCAGCGCGCTCGGCACACCGCAGTCGGTCGGCCTCGCGCCGTTCGCAGCCCGCGCCGAACCGGGTTTGGGAACGCTCGGCAGCCTCGCAGGGCTGGGCGGCATCTGGAACTCCGAGGCCGTTCCCGGCTCGCGCACAGGCGTTTTCGCGGTCGTGGGCAGCGTGGTGCTACTGGCCGTGGTGGCCTGCGGGGTGCCGACCCTGGTCCGCCGCCGGGCCACCGAACCGCTGGTGATGCTCGCCGTCGCGGCCGTGCTGCTGCCCGCGGCGATGGCAACCGGGCCCGGCATGGCGGCGCTGCGCGGGGCGGTCGACGTCGTACCCGCGCTGGCGATCGTGCGCGACGCACAGAAATGGGTGGCGCTGGCGATGCCCGCCTACGCCCTGGCCGGAGCGGCCGCGGTGCTGGTGCTGAGCCGGTGGTGCAGGCCCGCACTGGTGGCGCTGGCCTGCTGCGCCGCGCTGCTGGCGGTGTTGCCCGACCTGGCCTGGGGCGTGGGCGGACAGCTGCGTCCGGTGCACTACCCACCGGGCTGGTCGGCGGTGGCCGCGCAGATCAACGCCGACCCGCAGACGGTGGCGGTGCTCCCGGTGGGGACCATGCGCCGGTTCGGCTGGTCCGGTCCGGTGCCGGTGCTCGACCCGCTGCCCCGCTGGGTTCGCGCCGATGTGCTGACGACGGGTGACCTGGTGATCGCCGGGACGACGGTTCCCGGCGAGGGCGGACGGGCACGCGAGGTGCAGCGGATGCTGGAGTCAGGTGCCGGACCCACGGAATTGGCGCGGGCTGGAGTCGGCTGGCTGGTGGTTCAGCGCGGAACGCCGGGTCAGATGGGCGGGGCCGGACGGACGCTTCAGAAACTCTCCCCCGCCTACGAAGACGCCGATATCGCGTTGTACCGCGTCGGCGGCGCGAGTCCGGTTGCCCCGCAGGGGAAGAGGATTGCGGCGATCCTCGCGCATCTAGTCTGGGCGGCGATGGTGCTGGGCGGCGCGGCCGCGCTGGTCCTGGGCCGGCTACGCCAGGCCCGTCAGTCCTGAGGGCGTTGATCTCAGGGCTGCACCACTCCGCTCATCCGTCCACCGGCGTGCACCGATTCCAGCACGGTGCGCATCGCCGCCGCGCTCTGCGGCCAGGAGAACTCACGGCTGCGGATCGCGGCCTTGGCGCCGAGTTCCTCCCGCAGCACCCGGTCGGAGATCAGTTGCTGCAGCCGGTCCACCAGTTGGGCATGGCTGTCGACGAGCAGTCCGGTGACCCCGTCGACGATGGAGTCGGTCAGGCCGCCGGAGGACCGGTAGCCGATCGTCGGCACCCCGTGCTGCGCCGCCTCGACCACCGCCAGCGCCCAGCCTTCCTTGCGGGAGGGCAGCACATGAACCCAGGAGCGTTGCACCACAGCGTGTTTGGTGTCGTCGTCGACGTGGCCGTGGAAGGTGACGGCCTCGGCGATGCCGAGCCGCTGGGCGTGCTGGAGCAGCCGGCCCTGCCACCAGCCGCCGCCGACGACGTCGAGGTGCAGGTCGGGCACCGTCGGCAGCAGTTGTGCGAGGGCGTCCAGCGCGTCCTCGATCTGCTTGTGCGGGACGAGCCGCGAGAGCACGACCACACGCGGGGTGGCCGAGCGCGCGGCGGTCAGGGTCTGCGGTGGCGCCTCGTCAAGTCCGTTGCGCACCACGGCAACCCGGTCGCTGTCGACGCCGAGCTCGGCGAGATCGCGCACCGACGGCAGCGACACCGTGACGTACTGGTTGCGCCGGTGCAGTCGCGGCGACAAGCGTGATTCCACGAACCAGCCGATGCGGCTGAGGACCCGACCGGCGACCGGCCACTGGTCGCGGTGGCAGTGGTGGACCAGCACGACGACCCGGCGGCCGAAGGCCAGCCGCGCCAGGAACGGCAGCCCGTTCTGGCTGTCGATGACCACGTCCGGCCGGGCCTTGCGCAACGGGCCCACGCCGATCCGTGCGGCGACCATCGCCAGCCCGGCTCGGATGTACACGGTGTAGGGGCCGCCGCCGCGGCTGATGCGGACCCCGTCGACGGTCTCGCGGGCCGCGGCGCCCTCGTAGCGGGCGGTGCGCAGGGTGACGTCGACACCGTCGCCGGCCAGCTGGGCCCCGATGCGCTGAAGGTAGGTCTCGCTCCCGCCGCCCTGCGGGTGCCCGGTGTCGCGCCAGCACAGCAGCAACACCGATCGCACCGGACGACGGATGGGAGTGGACATCGCCGACCAGCGTATCGCCCCGCCCCCGCTCACTAGGGTGACCTGATGGTCACCGACCTGTTCGCCCGCCGGGCCACGCTGGGCCGCTCGGTGCGCCTGCTCAGCGCATTCCGCTTCGAGCAGTCCGACCCGGCCCGCTTCTACGGCGCCCTGGCCGACGACACCGCGGCGATGGTCGGCGACCTGTGGCCGGGCGACCACCACGGACGCACCGTCCTCGACGTCGGCGGCGGCCCCGGCTACTTCGCGACAGCGTTCACCGCGGCGGGCTGGAACTACGTCGGCGTCGAACCGGATCCCCGCGAGATGCACGCCGCCGGCCACGTCGGCCGCGGCGGTCCCGGCGCGTTCGTCCGGGCGTCCGGCCTCGCGTTGCCGTTCGCCGACGGCAGCGTCGACGTCTGCCTGTCCTCCAACGTCGCCGAGCACGTCGCCCGGCCGTGGCGGCTCGGCGAGGAGATGCTGCGGGTGACCCGGCCCGGCGGGCTGGCGATCCTGTCCTACACGGTGTGGCTGGGGCCGTTCGGCGGCCACGAGACCGGGCTGTGGCACTACCTCGGTGGCGCCCGGGCGGCCGAGCGCTACACCCGGCGAAACGGCCATCCGCCGAAGAATCACTACGGATCGTCGTTGTTCGCGGTGTCGGCGGCCGACGGTCTTCGGTGGGCGCAGTCCACCGGCGCGCTCGTCGCCGCATTCCCTCGCTACCACCCGCGATGGGGCTGGTGGATGACCTCGGTGCCCGGGTTGCGGGAGTTTCTGGTCAGCAACCTGGTGCTGGTGCTGTCGCCGTCAATGACACAGGTTCTCGTTGCGGCGGATCGTCGGTAATGTGATCCACATGACACAGGCGGCGTACAAGACCGAATACGACAAGCTCTTCATCGGCGGCAAGTGGGTGGAGCCGTCGACCTCGCGGTTCATCGAGGTCTACTCGCCCGCCACCGGCGAGTACGTCGGCAAGGTGCCGTGGGCGGCGCCCGCCGATGTCGACGCCGCCTGCGCGGCGGCACGCAAGGCCTTCGACGAGGGCCCGTGGCCGCGGATGACCCCGCAGGAGCGCCAGGCCGTGCTCGCGAACGCGGTCAAGCTCATCGAGGACCGTTCCGACGAGTTCAAGTTCCTGCTCAAGGCCGAGACCGGCCAGCCGCAGATGATCGTCGACATGATGCAGTACGGCGCGGCGCTGTCGGGCCTGCAGTTCTACTCGACCGCGGCCGACAAGTTCACCTGGCGCGACATCCGCGACGGCATCTACGGGCAGACCCTGGTGCTGCGCGAGCCCGTCGGCGTGGTGGGTGCGGTGGTGGCCTGGAACGTGCCACTGTTCCTCGCCTGCAACAAGCTGGGCCCGGCGCTGATCTCCGGCTGCACGATGGTGCTCAAGCCCGCCGCCGAGACGCCCTTGACGGTCAACGCGCTCGCCGAGGTGTTCGCCGAGGCCGGCCTGCCCGAGGGCGTGCTGTCGGTGGTGCCGGGCGGTCCGGAGACCGGACAGGCGCTGACCGCCAACCCGCTCATCGACAAGTTCACCTTCACCGGCAGCACCATGGTGGGCCGTGCCGTCGGCATGCTGGCCGCCGAGAAGCTCAAGCCGTGCACGCTGGAACTCGGCGGCAAGTCGGCGGCGATCATCCTCGAGGACGCCGACGTCGACGCCACCCTGCCGATGCTGTTGTTCTCCGGGTTGATGAACAGCGGGCAGGCGTGCGTGGCACAGACGCGCATACTGGCGCCGCGGTCGCGCTACGACGAGATCGTCGAGAAGGTGGGTGCCGCCGTCGCCGCCATGCCGGTCGGGCTGCCCGACTCCCCGGGCGCGGTGATCGGCCCGCTGATCAGCGCCAAGCAGCGCGAACGAGTCGAGGGCTACATCGCCAAGGGCAAGGAGGAGGGCGCACGCCTGGTCACCGGCGGCGGTCGACCCGAGGGCCTGGACAGCGGCTGGTTCGTAGAGCCGACGGTGTTCGCCGACGTCGACAACTCGATGACGATCGCCCAGGAGGAGATCTTCGGCCCGGTGCTGTCGGTCATTCCCTACGAGGACGAGGACGACGCCGTCCGCATCGCCAACGACTCCGATTACGGGCTGGCCGGCAGTGTGTGGACGACCAACTTCGACAAGGCGATCGAGATCGCGTCGAAGATCCGCACCGGGACCTATGCGGTGAACATGTACGCGTTCGACCCCGGCGCGCCGTTCGGCGGCTACAAGAACTCCGGGATCGGGCGGGAGAACGGCCCGGAGGGCATCGACGAGTACGTCGAGCACAAGAGCGTGCTGTTGCCGTTTGGCTACACGCCGAGCGTGTAGCGAAGCCGTTAGGGCTACACGCCGAGCGTGTAGCGAAGCCGCTACGGCTACACGCCGAGCGTGTGGCTCTAGAACACCAACCGGACGATCATCTCGGCCACCGCGGCCGCCTTGTCGGCGCCGTCGATCTCGATCGTGTGCTTCACGGTCAGGTCGACGGCGTCGCCCTTGGCGGTGGCGTCGGCGAGTTCGGAGCGCACCCGGATGCGGTTGTTGACCGGCACCGCGTTGAGGAAGCGCACCTTGTTCAGGCCGTAGTTGATGGCCAGCTTGGCGTTCTCGACCCGGAAGTTGTCCTTGCTCAGCGCAGGCACCAGGGACAGCGTGAGGAACCCGTGCGCAATAGGCGTCTTGTACGGGCTCTGCGTCTTGGCCCGTTCGACGTCGACGTGAATCCACTGGTGGTCGCCGGTGACGTCGGCGAAGTCGTTGATGCGCTTCTGGTCGATGGTGAGCCACTCGCTGACGCCGAGTTCGGAGCCGACGAGCGCCTGCGCATCATCGGCGGACTTGATGACCTGCATGGTTAAGCCTTCCGAATCCGGTTACTTGACTATGGAGTGAATCATACAAATGGATGATGCCGGGTCTGTGACCAGATAGTCATCGCCCCGCCTTGCGACCGTCAACCGCCATAACTATGGTTATGGTCATAGTCGGACGCCAGCGTGGCGTGCGGCGTTGGAGGTGACCATGTGGGTTGTGGAACTGAACATCCTGGGTTTCCGGTTACGCCGGTGGACCGAGAAACGTCGGCACCTCCTCGCGCCTGATCCGCGCTCGTTCGCGCCGCGTCAGATGCCGTTGCGGCCCTCACAGGTGGCGTGACCACCCGGACCCGCGGGGAGACGCGGACCGCCATGCTGGTGGCTGCCGCGAGCCTGCTCCGGGAACGCGGCGCGGCCGGGGTGACCGTCGATGCCGTGCTCGCCCGCAGCGGTGCCCCGCGGGGATCGGTATACCACCACTTCCCCGGTGGCCGCAGCCAGATCCTCAGGGAGGCATTGCAATTCGCGGGTGACGAGATCACCGCGACGCTGGAGCGCGACACCGACGTCGGCGCGGTCGCCCTGTTGCGGCAGCTGGCCGGACTGTGGCGCGAGGCGCTGATCGAGAGCGACTTCACCACCGGCAGCCCCGTCCTGGCGGCGGCGGTGGGCACCGGGCCGGACGAGAAGCAACTCACCTCGGTGGCCGGCGACATCTTCCGGCGCTGGCGCGAATCCTCCCGGGAGGCGTTCATGCGGGAGGGGTTCGATCCCGACCAAGCCACCGCCCTGGCCCACACCACCATCTCCGCACTCGAGGGCGCGGTCGTGCTGTGCCGCGCGACCCGCAGTGCGGCGCCCATCGACGACGTCGTGCGGGAGATCGAGTTCCTCATCAAGGCGCGCGCCTTCGTCGCCCGGGAGTTGCGATGACGTTGACGAGGCCCCAGGCCGGTGGCCTGGACCCCGAGGTGCCGCTGAGTGTCTTGCGGCGGTTCCGGATCACCACGCTCGAGCAAGGCACGGACGACTTCGTGGTGGTCGCACAGATGCGGGCCTCCGGAATGCACAACCCCTTCACTGGGCAGCCGTCGATCGCCGCACTGGCCGTTCTGGTCGACGACGTCGCCGGCCGGGCGAACTTCTACCGGCGGGGCGAGGGCCAGTGGACGGTGTCCAGTGAACTGAGCCTGGAGATGGGTCCCGGCGCGGTGGAAAGCTGATGGCCGCGCCCGAGGAACCGGTGGTGGCCAGCGCACGGCCACTCGGCCCGGGCGGCGCCACCTGGCTGGCGGTGTGCACGCTGAGCCATCGGAGCCGGGTGATCGGCGGCGGGACGGTGCGGACGGTGCCGATGTCCGGCGGACCCGGGGAACCGGAGCGCCGAGGAGACGATCCGCTGACCCGGACGGGCGACACCACCCTGGCGGAACTGATGGCGGTCGAGACGTCCCCGCCCGACGGCCGCACCTACCGGCTGCGCCAGCGTCCCGACCCGATGGTCAACAACCTGATCGGCTGCGTCCACGGCGGCGTCAGCAGTGCAGGCCTGGAACTCGTCGGGGCGGCGGCGCTCAATCACGAACAGCAGAGCCCGTTCCGGACGGCGTCGCTGCGGGTGAATTTCCTGCGGCCGTACGTCGCCGGTTCATCCCCCGGTGCAGAATCCGTCTATGAGGCAACGGCGCTGCGGATCGGGCGCACGTCGGCGATCGCCGACGCGGCGGCGATCGGCCCGGACGGTCGGCCCGCCGTCATCGCCCGGGTCACCGGCTACCGGTGAGCACCGTGGCTGACGGGTCCTCGGCACCCGGCCGATCGTCCGCCTTCGCGGTACCCGGCCGATCGGCCGTCTTCGCGGCACCCGGCCGATCGTCCGCCTTCGCGGTACA
The DNA here is from genome assembly GCA_046330855.1 of Mycobacterium sp. Classification (GTDB taxonomy): domain Bacteria; phylum Actinomycetota; class Actinomycetes; order Mycobacteriales; family Mycobacteriaceae; genus Mycobacterium. The sequence goes on along the minus strand of JAXLRX010000003.1, from coordinate 273,833 downwards.
GTGCGCCAACGAGCCCGAGCTCGCGAAGCTGCGTTGTTCACTCCGCGAGTTCCTGGCGGCCGACCGCGCCGAATTCGGCTGGACGCCGTCGGTCGACGCCTGGCTGTCGCGCTGGGACGAGGAGTTCAGCGCCCGCCTGGGTGCGGCCGGGTTCCTGGGCCTGACCATTCCGCGCGAGTACGGGGGCCAGGGACTGGGCCACCTGCACCGCTACGTGGTCACCGAGGAATTGCTCGCCAGCGGCGCCCCGGTGGCGGCGCACTGGATCGCCGACCGTCAGGTCGGACCGGGCCTGCTGTCCTACGGCACCGAGGAACAGCGCCGCCGTATTCTCCCGAGAATTGCTGCAGGCCGGTACTTTTCCGCGATCGGGATGAGCGAGCCGCAGGCCGGTTCGGATCTGGCGGCGTCGGCGGCACGGGCTGTTCGCACCGACGGCGGTTGGGTGCTATCCGGGACCAAGGTGTGGACCAGTGGCGCGCACCTATCGCACCAGATCGTCGTGCTCGCCCGCACCAGGCCCCTCGATCCCCAGCGCCGCCACGCCGGCTTCAGCCAGTTCATCGTGCCGACCGACTCCGCCGGCATCGACATCAGCCCGATCGTGCTGATGTCGGGCGAGCACCACTTCAACGAGGTCACCTTCAACGAGGTGTTCATCGACGACACCAACCTGCTGGGCCAGGAGGGAGACGGCTGGCGACAGGTGACCGCCGAGTTGTCGTTCGAGCGCAGCGGCCCCGAGCGGATCCTCACCACCGCGCCGATGCTGACCGCACTGCTGCGTTTGTTGGCCGATCAGCCCGACCTCGACCGACACGCCACCGCGGCGGTCGGCGGGTTGGTGGCACGGCTGATCTCGTTGCGCCAGTTGTCGATATCCGTGGCCCGGGCATTGGCCGATGGCGAGTCGCCGGTCAACGAGGCCGCGCTGGTGAAGGATCTCGGCACCCGCTTCGAGCAGGAGTCGGTCGATCTCGCCGCAGATCTGCTGTCCTACGTCGGCAGCGGCGCAGCGGGCCGCGAGCACGTGGCGGCCATGGTCGAGATCGCCCACCTGCATGCCCCGCTGTTCACCTTGCGGGGCGGTACCAACGAGGTGCTGCGCGGGATGGTCGCGAAGGGTATGGGGTTGCGATGAGAGAACACCGATGAGCGCTCGCGCGAAGAGCCGAGAACACCGATGAGCGCTCGCGCGAAGAGCCGAGAGCCCCGATGAGCGTCCTCAGCGGTGGCGTATTCGCCTCCGGCACCGACGATCTGACCGAACTGCGACAGCTGGTCGACGACATCGGCGAGCGGTCCTTCGCCGACCGGATCGGGCACCGCGGGTTGCCCGATGCGTTGGACGTGACCGCGTGGCGGCATCTGGAGGATTCCGGGCTCACCCGCTTGCTCAGCACCGGGGACTCCGGCGCCGGGCCCCGCGAGGTGGCGGTCATCCTGCGGTCGCTGGCCCGCCAGGCCGTTTCCGTGCCGGTGGCCGAGACCGATGTGCTGGCCGGCTGGCTGGCCGCGACGGCTCGGATCGCGGTGCCCGAGACAGGGCCGCTGACGGTGGCGATCGGGCGGGCGACGCGGTCGGGCGGCAGAGTCATCGCCGAGTGTCCCGCCGTGCCGTACGCGGCCGACTCGGCCGCCGTCGTGCTGGCACTGAGCGATGGCGAGCGGGTGATGATCGCCGTCCGCGACCCCGCGTCGTTGGCAATCACCAAGGGGCACAACGCCGGTGGCGAACCGCGCGATGTCGTTTCCGTCGACGGGAGCTACGACGACTTCGCGGTCGCCGACGTCGGTGGTGAACTGACCCGGCGTGGCGCCTGGGCGCGGTGCATACAGACCATCGGCGCTCTGGATGCGGCGGTGGAGTTCTCGGTTGCCCACACCCGGGAGCGCGAGCAGTTCGGCCGGCCACTCAGCGCTTTCCAGGCCGTGCAGCACACGCTGGCCGGCATGGCCGGCGAGGTCGAACGTGCCCGGGCCGCCGCCAACCTTGCGGTGGCCGCGGCCGAGGACTTCGGATTCAACAGCCCGCAGACCGACTACGCCGTGACGGTGGCGAAAGTGACGCTGGGCCAAGTGGTTCCGGGCGTGGTGACCTCGGCTCATCAGCTGCACGGCGCGATCGGTGTGACGATCGAGCACCGACTCTGGCTCGCGACCATGCGCGCGCGTAGCTGGATCGAGGAGTTCGGCGACACCGCGCACTACGCCCAGCGGCTCGGCCGAATGACGCTCGGGGCACAGGATCCCTGGGACTTCATGGTGAACGGCGAGGTCGGGCAGAACTAGACTTTCGGTGTGTTTTCGGACACCAAGTACGCGCGCAACGTGAGGCCTTTCCCGAACTGCCATCGGGTATCGAGTCCCGGGCGAATGGCGGTTGTCCGCCGTCGCACTCTAGAAGGGCGGCGGGTCGCTGGTGCTGTCGGCGGGTGGGGCGGTGCCGAAGCACGCCGCGTATCTGGTTCGTCGCTGTTCGCGGTTACGGGAGCGCTCCGAGGCGATGCGATGCGCCCGATTCTGTCTGCGCGTCTTGGTGCGCGTGGGCATCATCGCAATGCGATGGGCCGCATGAGCGGACTCCGCTTCTGACACGTGGTCCGCAGAGGCCGGTAGTGGACCGGTCGGCACGCTCAACGACGGAAAGAGCAGCGCACTGCCGGGTGTCGTCACATAGGTGGCTCCGTCGGGGAGGTTCCAGATCACTGTGCCGTCGGGCAGCTGCCTATCGCGCCAGCCCCAGAACGTCTTCAAAATATGGTGTAAACGGCACAGCGCCTTGATGTTCGAGGCGTGGGTGGCTCCCCGCGGATAGGGGATCGTATGGTCCAGGTCGCACTGGGTGGCGGGGCGATCGCACCCCGGCGCACGGCAGGTGAGGTCCCGGGCGCGGACAAAGTCGGCCAAAGCGCGCGACGGTTGATAGTGCGGCTCGGCGGCCCTGTCGCCGGGGTCGATGAGCGGTCGCAGCTTCGCCGCTGCCGCGATGTCCCGCAGCAGCTCCGCTGGGATCAGATCGTCTGCGCCCAATAGGTAGCCCGGAGCGTCCGAGCGTCCCTCGAGCGTCGCCGCCTCGGCCACCACGTGGATGACGACCGGCGACGGCGTCGCCGCGGTGGCGGGGCACGCCGCCGCGCCGCAGCCACACACGAGTCGCTCCGCGCCGGCAGCGAGCGCACCCAGCGCGTCTGCCCGGCGCTGGGCCACCGTGCGCGAATCCGCTTCGCAGACCGTCTTCGCCAGTTCGTCCAAGCGCTTGTCCAACAGGTGGGCATCGGTGGAGAAAAGCAGTCCGGAAATCTCGGCGATTCCCTCCTTGCCGTCCCACACCGTGACGTCCCGATCGATGACCCGGTCACGTAGCCGCCGGACCGCGTCGGGATCCAGTCGGGCGATCACCCGGTCGATCTCCCGGATCAGGCGACCCTGCGTCATCGACGGCCAACGCGCCGCGCGGGCGCCGAGAATCTGGTCGACCTGCGCCATGATGGCCTCATCAGTGATGAGGCCGGTGCGGTAAACGACGGTGCGGTAGACGGTCATATCGATATCGCCGGAATCGAAAGCCGCGGCGACCGCAGGCAGGCGTTCCATGGCCAGGCCATAGTTCAGATAACTGCCGGCCATCCCGAGACTGACCCGCAGGGCGGCCGCGACCTCTGCGCCCACGGCGGCCCAGGTGTCGACCGCCCAGTCAGCCTTCTCCCCGCGCTCGGCCAGGCGCATACCGAACAGTTCGGCGACCACGCGAAGCCGGCGCGCGCAGGCCTGGTTCTCCCGCCGCTGGGCAGCCGCGAGGTCATTCAGCAACTCCCGGGACGCTGCCGTGTCAGGCGGTTCCCAATAGTCGGCCAGTCCCTTATCGAACATACTTTCGATCGTAGACGACTCCACTGACTCAAACTTTGTGGCAGGGTCTCGGGATTCACGCCGCGGCCACCGTCTGAGGAGGTTGAGTGGGGTTATGACCAGGTCGCGACGGACGAAGATTCCCGCCGAGGAGAAGATGCGGCTGGTGCTGGCCGTGCTGGCTGGTGAGATGACCGGTGCGGAGGCTGCTCGCCGCTGTGGGGTGTCAGCCACTCAAGTGACGAAGTGGAAGCACCAGTTTCTGGCCGCCGGCGCTGAGCGGCTCCAAGAGGTGCCCAGCGGGCCAGCCGGCAAGCGAGGCACTCCAGAGCAACGTCGACTTCAGATCGAGAACGAGCAGCTCAAGCTGGCGCTGGCGGAGGCGACCGTGCAGTTGCGGATCTGGCAGCGGGGCGCAGCGCTGGCTAACCAGGTCCCTTCACCGACCTCGAAGCCCTAAGAGCGGCAGCAGGTCTGCCGGTTTCGAGGTTCGCTCCCCTGACCGGCATCCCCGAACGCACCTATCGGCGGCGACGCGCCCGGCTTCACGCCGGAGATCCCCTCAAAGGGCCATGGCCGGCACCCGTGGTCGACCGCATCGAGGCGCTGGCCGCCAAGTACGCCGAAGCGTGGCCGGCCTGGGGATATCGCAAGATCGCCGCCCTGATGCGCGCCGACGGCCACGAGGTCACCAACTCCTCCGTCGCCCGAGCCCTGCGCCGGCGCGGCCTGCTTCTGCCCCAAGGCTTTCGGGCCGATCGCAAATCCTGGGCGGTGCTGCGCCGCAAAGTGTTTCGTGACCCACCCACCGAGCGCAACCGAGTCTGGCAGACCGATTTCTCCGAATTCGAGACCACCAACGGCGGTATCTGGCGCATCTGTGCGGTCATCGACTACGCCACCAAATACTGCCTGGCCATCACCGTCACCGCGACCAGTCGCGGCGCAGACGCACTGCACTGCCTCCAGTTGGCCATCGTCGAGGCCCAACGACTGCTCGACCTCGATGATCTGCGCGATGACCGGGGCGTGATGGACATCGTCGACGCCAGCGAAACCGTCATCGGCCAAGCGCCTGCCCCGATCGCGGTGGTCTCCGACAACGGACCCTGCTTCCGCGGCCAGAGCTTCCAAACCGCCTTCGCCGGCGATGACCCGCTCCTGCGACACGTGCGCACCCGCATCAAATCTCCCCAGACCAACGGCGTCGTCGAGCGCTTCTTCGGCACCCTCAAATACGAGCACCTCTACCGCGGATACATCAGCGACGCTGACGCCCTCGACATGGAAGTCCACCGATTCCGCATCATCTACAACACGATCCGACCCCACCAGGCCCTACATGACCAGACCCCGAGGCAGGCCTACCTCCACACCAAAGCAACAAACCAAAACCTGCCAACTAATTGACTCAAGACACGACGGGTCCGACGGAATTGACTCGTCATGAATGCGCGCGGCAACCTGCCGGGGCCGGGCCTAACTCCCCGTCCAGTTCGGCGGCCGCTTCTCGGCGAAGGCGATCGCGCCCTCCTTGGCGTCGTTGGACCCGAACACCGGCATGATGATCTTCATCTGCTCGCGCCACTGGTCCTCGGGGCTCCAGCCGCGCGACTCCACGATGATGCGCTTGGTCGCCGCCACCGCCAGCGGCCCGTTCGCCGTAATCCGTTCCGCCAGTGCGATCGCCGCCTCGAGCGCATGCCCCGGCTCGGCGAGCACGTTGACCATGCCGAGTTCATGGGCACGCTCAGCGGACAGCTGATCACCGGTCAGCGCGAGCTCCATGGCGATGGCGGACGGAATGCGTTGCGGCAGCCGCAGCAGGCCACCGCCGGCGGCCACCAGGCCCCGCTTGACTTCGGGAATGCCGAAGGCCGAATTCCGCGCGGCCACAATCAGATCCGTGGCCAGCGCCAGCTCGGTGCCGCCCGCCAGCGCGTACCCCTCGACCGCCGCGATCAAGGGCTTGACCGGCGGGCGTTCGGTGAAGCCCAGTCCGCGGCCCTTGACCGCGACGTTCTCCCCGCGCGCGAAGGCCTTGAGATCCATGCCGGCGCAGAATGTGCCGCCGGCGCCGGTGAGGATGCCCACAGACAGCCCCGGGTCGTCGTCGAGCTGGTCCATCGCGGCGGCGAGGCCATGGCTCACCGCGGCATTGGCCGCGTTCTTGGCCTCCGGCCGGTTGATGGTGATGATCAGGATCCGGTCGCGCTTCTCGGTCAGGACCTCGGGTTGGGATGTGCTGGATTCGCTCACGAACCGCATCGTAATAATGGCCGTCATGGGCAATGAGGAGATCCACCCCGATCTGCGCCGGGTCGCGCCGTTCGTGCCGCGGCAGGTCGTCTACCCGTGGTCCCTGCCGCTGCTCAAGCGGATGCCCCTCCTGCGCCCGGCGAGCAACGACGGCGTCGAGATCCTGACTCTTCCATCCGGCGCCGGGGTCCGGCTGTACCGGCCCGCGAACGCCACCGGCGACACCCCGGTGCTGCTGTGGATCCACGGCGGCGGGTATGTGATCGGCAGCCCGGAGCAGGACGACGTGCTGTGCCGCCGCTATGTCGAGAAGCTCGGCATCACAGTGGCGGCCGTGCGCTACCGGCTGGCACCGGAGCATCCCTACCCCGCCGGCCTCGAGGACTGCTACCGCGCCCTCACCTGGCTCGCCGGCCTGCCCGGCGTGGACGTGCACCGAATCGCGATCGGCGGAGCCAGCGCCGGCGGCGGCCTGGCCGCGGCCCTCGCCTTCCTGGCCCGCGACCGCGCAGAAGTCACCCCGGTGCTGCAACTGCTCTCCTACCCGATGCTCGACGACCGCAGCGTCGACCCATCGCAGGACCGGGCGGGATTCCGGCTGTGGAACGCCGCAAGCAACCGCATCGGGTGGACGTCGTACCTGCGCGGTGCGGATCCGGCCGAAGCGGTACCTGCCCGGCGAGACGATCTGGCCGGCCTGCCCGCGGCGTGGATCGGCGTCGGAACGCTGGATCTGTTCCACCACGAGGACCTCGCCTACGCCGCACGGCTCACCGCCGCCGGGGTGCCGTGCCAGACGTACGAGGTGCCGGGTGCGTTCCACGGGTTCGATGGCCTGGCACCGAAAACGCCAGTGGCACAGCGTTATTTCGACAACAAGTGTGCGGCCCTGCGCGGCGCGCTGGAACTGGTCGGGTGATCGGCGATGTCAACCGGACTAAACGACGAACTACTCGCCCTGCGCGACGCCGTGGCCGACCTGCTCGCCAAGCGCTCGCCGGAGGCCGAGGTGCGCCGACTGATGGCCGACGACACCGGTTACGACGCCGGGGTGTGGGCGGAAATGGCCGCCATGGGACTGGTCGGGCTGACCATCCCCGAGGAGTTCGGCGGCTCGGGTGCGGGCTCCGCCGAACTGGCGGTGGTGAGCGAACAAATGGGTGCCGCCCTCCTGTGCGCGCCGTACCTGTCGACCGCGGTGCTGACCCCGTATCTGCTTCTGGCCCTTGGCGATACCGCGGAGTGCGCCGAGGCGCTCCCGAAGATCGCCGCGGGTGAGCTGATCGCCACCGTGGCATTCGCGGAAGCCGGCGATGCCCGCCCGCCCGAACACCCCAACACCACGGCCACCGGAGACGGCGCCTGGCAGCTGACGGGTGAGAAGACCTATGTGCTCGACGCCACCGCGGCCCGGCGCGTCTACATCCTGGCCCAGTCACCCTCCGGCCCAAGTGTTTTCGCCGTCGAACGCGATGCTCCCGGCCTCACGGCCACCGCGCTTGACACCATCGACCAGACCCGCAAGCAGGGCACGCTCACCCTCGCCGACACTCCGGCCCGACTGATCGGCGCGCTCGGCGCCGGCCTGACCGCCCTGCGGACCGCCCTCGACCAGTCGGCGATCGCGCTGATAGCCGAACAGGCCGGCGGGGCGATGCACGCCATGCAGATGTCCGCCGACTACGCCCGCACACGGTTCCAGTTCGCCCGGGCGATCGGCAGCTTCCAGGCGATCAAGCACATGTGTGTGGACATACTGCTGGAGGCCCAGTCGGCGGTGTCGGCCGCTCGTCACGTCTCCGCCGCGTTCGACGCCCAAGAGCCCGACCGCCTCACGGATCTCGCACTCGCCCAGGCGTATTGCTCCGAGGCGTACGTGACGACGGCGGCGACGACGATCCAGGTACACGGCGGTATCGGCTTCACCTGGGAGCACCCCGCCCACCTCTACCTGCGTCGCGCCCGCACCGACGCCCAGATCTTCGGCGATCCGGCGTTCCACCGGGAGCGTTACGTCCGGCTGCGAGAGGAAAGCTGATGAACGACGACCAGATTCGCGCCGAGGTCCGGCAGTGGCTCGCGGAGAACTGGGATCCGGCAATGGACCGCGCGGAGTGGAACCGGCGGGTGTTCGACGCCGGCTGGTCGGCGCCCAGCTGGGAGCCGCAATGGGGCGGCCGTGGACTCACCGACACCCAATCCCGCATCGTCGCAGCAGAATTCGCCGAAGTGGGCGCCCGCGGCACCGGGATGGACCGCTCGGATCTGTTGGCCTGCACGCTGCACGACCTGGGCACCGAGGAGCAGAAGCAGCGGTTGATTCCGCCGTCGGTGCGCAGCGAGACCCGGTGGTGCCTGCTCTACAGCGAGCCCGGCGCCGGTTCGGATCTGGCCGGCCTGCGGACCCGGGCCGAGCGCGACGGGGACGACTGGGTCGTCAACGGCCAGAAGGTGTGGACGTCGTTCGCCAAGACCGCCGACTACGGCCTGCTGGTGGCGCGGACCGACTGGGATGTGCCCAAACACAAGGGAATCAGCTTCTTCATCTTCCCGATGCGCCAGCCCGGGGTGGAGGTTCGCCCGATTCACCAGATCACCGGCGAATCGGAGTTCAACGAGGTGTTCATCACCGACGCCCGGGTGCCGCACGCCAACCTGGTGGGCGAACCCGGGGGCGGCTGGTCGGTGCTGCAGCTGGCGCTGGCCTACGAGCGCCGGCTGATGGGTGATCTGGCCCGTACGGCCCGCGCCAGCCGCGACCTCAAGCCGGACGCCGACAGTCTGATCGGCATGGCCCGCGCGAGGGGGAAGCTGAACGACTCGGCCATCCGCCAGGAGATCGCCCGGGTGGAGGCCTACGCCGCCGTCAACCGCTGGAACACCCGGCGGGCCAAGGCCACCGGCGATCGCGCCGAAGCCGCCACCCTGATGGCACTGGGCAAGATCGCGATGTCACGGATCCTGCACGAGACCGCCGCCGTCCAGACCGAGATCGTCGGGCCGGAGTCGATGCTCGCCGGGCCGCTGCACCCGGTCGGAGACGCCGTGACGTTCCGCACACTCAACGCCTATTTCACCTCGATCGGTGGCGGCACCGACCAGATCCAGCGCAACATCGTCGGTGAGCGCGTGCTCGGGCTGCCCAAGGAGCCGGAACCGTTCAAGGACATCGCTTTCCGGGACCTGCCCACCGGTTCGTGACCACAACAGATCAGCGGAAGTGCAGGACGTCGCTGCCCCAGGCCGCCCGGATCTGGGCGTCGGCGTCGTAGATCACCCGGTCGGCGCGGTCGATGATCAGACACGCCCGGTCGGTCTCCTGATACGGCGTCCACTCCGGCTCGCCCGGCACCCCGAGCGGTTTGGCGTGGGTGGCGAAGTTGACCCAGCGGGTGCGGATCCGCTTGGACACCGCCTTGGCCGTCTTGGTGCCGCCCAGCTTCAGCGTCACGTCCCTCGGTGCGCCCAGAGTGCCCCAGACATAAGGCAATTCGGTGGCATGCGCGGCGCCGACCAGCAGCAGCTTCATCAGCGGACTGGCGTAGTCGAACCGGTAGAGATAGACCGGCGCCACCCGGCTGTGCCCTTCGGAGAACCAGACCGAGGGCATCCGGAAGCCGACGTCGCTGGCGATGCTCAAGTCCCGGCCCTTACCGCGGTAGGCGGAGCCGAGTTTGTCGTCGGTGGGCAGCTGAAGGTCGGGCTGCTCGGCGGCGATCTCGTTGAACATCGAGGTGATGGCCTTCGGCGTGATGGGCATCAGCGGTGAGCGCATCAGCCGGAACAGCGCGGCCTCGTTCTTGTTGGTGCCGATGACCAGCGGCACCGGATGTGTCTTGCCTTCGCGCGCCAGCTTCACCGGGTAGTCGTGCAACAGGTCACCGTCGACGATCGGCACGAACGCCAGGGTCCCCGGATTGCGCACCGGCACCTCGTCGAAGACCTTGTTGGTGGCCGAGAGGAGCGCGGGAACACCGACGTCAACCAGCCGATCCGGCTGGCTCGCAGGGATTTCCAGAACTTCCAGCACCCGGCGGGTCACCCGCTGGGCGCGGTTGTGGTCGTACACCGATGTGGCCGGCGAACTCTGGGCGATCGCGGTGTTGAACAGTCCCTCGGCCGCGGGGATCGCGAGCAGGGTCGTGACGATGCCCGCCCCGGCGGACTCGCCGAAGACCGTCACCCGCGACGGGTCGCCCCCGAACGCGGCGATGTTCTCCTGCACCCAGCGCAGCGCGGCGATCACGTCGCGCAGCCCGATGTTGGAGTCGAAGCGGTCCCCGCCGGCCAGGTCGGACAGGTCCAGGAACCCGAACACGCCGACCCGGTAATTGAGCGAAACCACGAGGACGTCGCCGCTTCCGGCCAGCCGGCGTCCGTCGTAGAGCGGCTGGCTGCTCGAGCCGAGCACATAGGCCCCGCCGTGCAGCCACACCATCACCGGCTTGGCGTCCCCCGAGGCGGTGCCCGACGGCGCCCAGATGTTGAGGAACAGGCAGTCCTCATTCGTCGGCGCCCCGAGGTCGAGCGGGAAGTTGGGCACCGGCGACTGCGGGCAGACGCAGCCGTACGCGTCGGCGTCCGCCACCTCGGTCCACGGCTGCGGCGGCTGCGGCGCGCGGAACCGCAGATCGCCGACCGGGGGTGCGGCGTACCGGACACCCTTCCAGGACATCGCGGTGCCATCGTCGATTCCGCGAACGGGGCCATAGGCCGTGTCCACGACGGGGTGATGGATGGTCATCGGATCTCCTGACGGACTCAGTTCATACTCAGGTTACCCGCCGGTAACCCGGTCAGAAGTGGAGTGCGGTGAATCGCCAGTCGAGAACGGGCCGGTCAGGTCCGTCTTCACTGACGGCGTACACCTCCGACCGCAGCGTGAACACCCCGCCGCGGTCGCCCGGCAGCGGGTCGGCCCGCTCGATGTGCAGGTCGCTGTAGAGCGTGTCGCCCTCGGCCACCGGTCCGGTGTGGTCGCACGACTGCCAGCCCAGGACGGTGACGAGGTTCGGCAGTAGCCGGGTGGCCTGGGCCAGCGCGAGTCCGATGGTGTGCCCGCCGTACACCAGACGGGTGCCGCCCACTCGCCGATCATGATGTGGCGCGGCGATATTCAGCGTGAGCCGGACCAGTTCGGGCGCGGAGCTCACGACGTCGGCGGTGGTGCGCAGCACGGTGCCGGCCAGGCCGGGCCGGAAATGCGAGCCGGGAACCCTCCGACGGAACTCGGCGGCGTTCCAGTGACCGGTCGGGTCTGCGGGCGCCAACGGTCCGGCGCCGATCGCGGACAGGTCGTCGGCGTGGCCGGTGTCCGCGCCACCATGGCTCAGCGGCAGCATCGCGCAGCGGTGGAAGTCGAGCACCAGCTGCCCCATCTGGTCGACGGTGGTCATCCGCAACGCCGCCAGGCCGGTCGCCGGACGGCCGGGTTTGCGGCTGTTCTGTTTGAGCCCGACCACCTCGGTGCGAGTGAACAGGGTGTCGCCGATCATCGGGAACCGGTGGAACATCAGGCCGCGGTAGAACAGGTTGGCTTTGACCCGCTGGGTCACCAACGTGGACTGGCCGATCGCAACGTCGCAGACCAGCCCCGGGTGCGCCGGCAACCCCGGCACACCGGTCACGGCGTGCGCGAGCTCGGCGTCCAGCGCCAGTCTCAACCGGTCACCGAGGATGGCTTGATGCGCCGCCGCGACGCCCGGCGTCAGCGTCATCGACGGGGCCTGGTCAAACACCTGTCCGACGGCGAGTTCGTCGAAGTATGGTCCGCTCACAGCTGACAGTCTGTCATCGGGGGCGCTTCTGTCATCATGGCTGGAATGCCGGGACTCAACGACGAAGAGACGCTGCTGGTCGACACCGTGCGCGCGTTCGTCGACCGCGACGTCAAACCCACGGTCCGCGAGGTGGAACACGCCAACACATATCCCGCGGCGTGGATCGAGCAGATGAAGCGCATCGGCATCTACGGACTGGCGATCAGCGAGCGCTACGGCGGTTCGCCGGTCTCGATGCCCTGCTACGTCGAGGTGACCCAGGAGCTGGCGCGCGGCTGGATGAGTCTGGCCGGGGCGATGGGCGGGCACACCGTGGTGGCCAAGCTGCTCGAGACGTTCGGCACCGACGAACAGAAGCAGGCCTACCTGCCCCGGATGGCGACCGGCGAGTTGCGGGCCACCATGGCGCTGACCGAGCCGGGCGGCGGGTCCGATCTGCAGAACATGGCGACGACGGCGCGGCGCGACGGCGACGACTGGGTGGTCACCGGATCCAAGACCTGGATCAGCAACGCCCGCCAGTCCGGCCTGATCGCCTTGCTGTGCAAAACCGATCCGCACGCCACACCCCGGCACACCGGGATCTCGGTGCTGCTCGTCGAGTCCCCCGGCCCCGGCCTGACGATCTCACGGGACCTGCCCAAGCTGGGCTACAAGGGCGTCGAGTCGTGCGAGTTGGTGTTCGACGGCTGCCGGGTGCCGGCGACGGCGATACTCGGAGGCGAGCCGGGCAAGGGTTTCGCGCAGATGATGAAAGGTCTTGAGACAGGGCGCATTCAGGTGGCCGCCCGGGCGCTCGGGGTGGCCACCGCGGCACTGGAGGACGCCCTGGCCTACGCGCAGACGCGGGAGAGTTTCGGCGTTCCGATCTGGAAGCACCAGGCGGTCGGCAACCACCTGGCGAACATGGCGACCACGCTGGCCGCCGCGCGCCAGCTCACCCGGTATGCGGCCGAACGCTACGACAGCGGGAAGCGATGTGACATGGAGGCCGGTATGGCCAAGCTGTTCGCGTCGGAGGCGGCCATGGAGATCGCCCTGAACGCCGTCCGGATCCACGGCGGCTACGGCTACTCGACGGAGTACGACGTGGAGCGCTACTTCCGCGACGCCCCGCTGATGATCGTCGGGGAGGGCACCAACGAGATTCAGCGCAACGTCATCGCAGCCCAACTGGTGGCGCGCGGGGGCTTGTAGGTCAGGACCACCTGTGGGTCAGTACGTCGGCTGGCCCTTCGACGCGGCGAACACCCCCAACGCGACGACCAGCACGTAGAACAGCACGCCGAGCACCCACAGCGCGGTGCCGATGATGCCCATGATGAAGCCGGCCTGGGCCTGTCCGCGTCCGCCGAGCATGCCGCCCGACGCGTCGATCTCGTTCAACGACTTCCGCCCCAGCCAGATCGCGAACGGCGAGGCCAGACCGCAGCACACCAGGCCGAGGATGCCGAGCACCATGGCCGACACCGCCTGCGGCTGGTCCGGGGGCCGCACCGGATACCCGCCGGGGTAGCCGCCCGCGTACTGCGGCGGAAAGGGCGGCGGGTACGGCGGGACCGCACCCGGATACACCGGGCCGGGCGGCGCCGGGTAGTCGTAGGCGGGCTGGCCGGAGGCATCCGCCGTCGGCGGGAACGACGGGTTGAACGGCTGGTTCGGGTCGGAGGGCTGCGGGCTGCCCCACGGGTTGCTCATAACGCAGAGCTTGCCACAGCATCGCCGGTCAGAGCGTTGCGTATCAGTCGGCCCGGCGGGCCCAGGCGATGACGTAGATGATGGTCGCGACCACCAGTGCGATCAGAACCCACACGGTGATCGCCTCGTCGACCCACGACCCGGCGGGCGGGCTGCCCGGCATCACATTGCGGATCGGGACCACCGCGAACAGCATCGAGGCGAAAAAAGTGGAGAAAGCGGGCTGGAAGGCCTTGCGCCCGAGGAGCATTTCGATCGACACGTAGAGGGCGATCGCGGGCAGGGCGAGGAGTACCAGACAGAATCCGGCGATCAGGGCCAGCGGCCCTTGAGCCCGGCCGAGGGTGAGGGTGACGTTGCGGTCGGCGAGCCCGGTCCCGCCGTCCGCGGCCTGGCGCCGGCTGCTGATGTTCCAGCCGTTGAGCGACCCGGCCACCTCCACCCTGGCCGGCACGAACCGGCGCGACTCGCCGGATCCCGCCACCACGTCGGCGCTGATGGTGCCGGTGCTGAAGACGTCGAAGGGCCAGCGGTCGGCGTCGCCGAAGAGGTGGATCGACACCTTCTCCATTCCCGGGACGTGGCCGCGACCATAGGACAGCTCGCCGAAGTCGGTCGACGGGTACACCCGCACCGTCAGATCCGTGTTGAGCGCCCCGAACTCGTCGAGCATGCTGCGCTTGGGCAGCACCTGGACGGTGGCGTCGAGGGTGTCATCGACCGGCCGGATGGTGGTCAGTTCGACCAGCACCACCGTCTCGCCCGCGGTGTCCAGATTGCCGGGAGCGATCTCCGCCGCCGAACTGTCGAGCCAGAAATACCCGATGACCGATGCCAGGTAGACGAGGAGAACGGCAACCGCGGAGGCGAACCCCGCCCGTCTCCTCGTCGTCATCGCGCAGAGGTGTCAGTCGGCGTCGGCGAGACGCTGCTTGAGCGCTTCGAACTCGTCCTTCACGCCGGTCGGCAGCTTCTCGCCGAGGAAGGCGAACCACTCCTCGATCTGAGGCAGTTCGGCGCGCCACTCCTCGGGATCGACCGCCAGCGCCTCGGCGACGTCGGCCTCGGCGACGTCGAGACCGCTGACATCGAGGTCACCGGCTGCGGGCACGATGCCGATGGGGGTCGACACCCCGTTGGCCTTGCCCTCGACCCGCTCGATGATCCACTTCAACACCCGGCTGTTCTCACCGAATCCGGGCCACAGGAAGCGGCCGTCGCCGCCGCGGCGGAACCAGTTGACGAAGAAGATCTTCGGCAGCTTGGACTCATCGGCGTTCTTGCCCAGATCCAGCCAGTGCTGGCAGTAGTCGCCGGCGTTGTAGCCCATGAACGGCAGCATGGCCATCGGGTCGCGGCGGATGGTGCCCACCTGTCCCTCCGCCGCGGCGGTCTTCTCGCTGCCCAGCGTCGCACCGATGAAGACGCCGTGCTGCCAGTCGCGGGCCTGGGTGACCAGCGGGACGGTGGTCTTGCGCCGGCCGCCGAACAGGATCGCCGAGATCGGAACGCCCTGCGGATCATCCCACTCGGGAGCCAGCGTCGGGCATTGCGACATCGGGGTGCAGTACCGCGAATTCGGATGGGCGGCAGGCTCTTTCGAGTCCGGCGTCCAATCCTCACCCTTCCAGTCGATCAGGTGCTGCGGATCGCCCTCGAGACCCTCCCACCAGACACCGCCCTCGTCGGTCAGGGCGACGTTGGTGAAGACGGTGTTGCCGGCGGCGATGGTCTTCATCGCATTGGGGTTGCTGCTCCAGTTGGTGCCCGGGGCCACCCCGAAGAAGCCGAACTCCGGATTGACCGCATACAGCCGGCCGTCCTTGCCGAACCGCATCCAGGCGATGTCGTCGCCCAGGGTCTCGGCCCGCCAGCCCGGGATGGTGGGCTGGATCATCGCGAGGTTGGTCTTGCCGCAGGCCGACGGGAACGCCGCCGCCACGTAGTAGGCCTTGTTCTCCGGGGAGATCAGCTTGAGGATCAGCATGTGCTCGGCGAGCCAGCCCTCGTCACGGGCCATCACCGAGGCGATCCGCAGCGAGTAGCACTTCTTGCCCAGCAGCGCGTTGCCGCCGTAGCCGGAGCCGTAGCTCCAGATCTCGCGGGTCTCCGGGAAGTGGGTGATGTATTTGGTGTCGCTGCACGGCCAGGGGACGTCCTGCTGGCCGGGCTCGAGCGGGGCGCCAAGGGAATGCAGCGCCTTGACGAAGAAACCGTCGTCGCCGAGCTTCTCGAGGGCGGCAGCGCCCATCCGGGTCATGGTTCGCATCGAGACGACGACGTATTCGGAGTCGGTGATCTCCACGCCGAGCTTGGGATCCTCCGCTCCCAGCGGGCCCATGCAGAACGGCACCACGTACATGGTGCGGCCGCGCATACAGCCGCGGTAGAGGTCGGTCAGGATGGCCCGCATCTCATCGGGGGCCATCCAGTTGTTGGTGGGACCGGCGTCGATCTCATGCTCGGAGCAGATGAAGGTGCGGGACTCGACGCGGGCGACGTCCGACGGCTCGGAGCGGGCCAGGTAGGAGGCCGGCTCCTCGGTGGCCGACAGCGGGGTGAACGTGCCTGCGGCCACCAGCTGATCGCACAGCCGCTGGTACTCCTCGTCCGAACCGTCGGCGAACACCACGCGATCGGGTTGGGTGAGCTCGGCGACCTCCCGGACCCAGGCGAGCAGCCCAGCATGTGAAGTGGGCGCGTTCTCCAGACCGGGGATGGTCGCTGAGGTCATCGGTGTCTCTCCCGCATAGGTTGTTGCCGCCAGCAGGCCCTCCCGCGCGAGGTGCGGGGCCACGTCGGCATCCTGACTGAAGGTTAACGCGGGCACGAGACCCATCGTTAATCGGGATTATGGCCCAGTTCCGCGCGCACGCGGGCCAGTTCGCCGGCCCACCGTTCGACCGCCGGGTCGGGGCCGGGGTCGCCGGCCGATTCCGCGACCGGCAGCACCTCGGCATGGGCCGCCAGCAGCACCGACTCGGCTGCCAGGACCCGGCCCTCCAGGGCGGTCCGCAGGCCGGTGGCAACCTCGGCCGCCCAGCGTTCCAGCGCAGCCCGGGCGGTCACCAGGCGGCGGGTCCGCACGACCCAGCCGGCGAGGGCCATCCCGGCCGCACCGCACAGCGCGACCACGGCCGGCGCCGCCGCGGGCAGGAGCCCGGCCAGGACCCGGCCGAGACCCAGCGCCACCCCCAAGCCGAACCCGGCGCCCAGGACGGCGGTCAGCCGGTTCTCCAGGGCGGCGGTCCGCGGCGGCGGGAACCGGCCGTGCAGCGGAGGCGGCGGCGCGGCTGCGGGCCCGCCCCGACCGGTGCAGGCCCAGACCGCGGCCATCCGGTCCGCGACCGCGTCGTCGAACTCGCCTGCCACCTGCTTCGCGCGCCGCAGCACCCGGCTCTCGAACGTCTGGATGCCGCGGCGGGAGACCGCGGCGGCATCCCGCTGCAGCTCGGCCCGCAGGGCGGCGGAGCGCTCCCGGGCATCGGCGGCCAGCTGTGCCCGGGCCCGCTGCACCCGCATCCGCAGAAGATCGCGGCGGGCGGCCTCGGCCCGCAGGGCTTCCCGGCGTGCCGCGGCCCGCTCCCGCTCGGCGATCAGAACCTGCAACTCCCAGGCTCTGGCGCGCAGCAGGTTCCGGCGCGGGCGGTGCTCGTCGTTCAGATGCGCGCGGACCGCGTCGACCAGCGGCCCGATCACCGGCGCCCCGATCTCCGGGGACGCCGCGACCGCGACCCACGGCACGGCGCGGCCCGGCGATAGCGTCCGGTTCGCCGTGAGCGCTGCGCGCCAGCCGCGATGCACGTCGATCTTGGCGACCGCTCCCACCACCGCGTCGGTCCGGTCGGTGACCGACGCGAGCAGTGCCACCTCACAGTCGCTCATCGGCGCCGCCGCGGACGTCACGAACACCACCACATCGGGGAAGCGGCCCGCGCCGGCGTTCGCATCGACGACCGTGCAGCCGTCGAGCCGGCTGCGCAGCGCCGCGGCCACAGCGCCGGAGCCGGACAACGGCGGACCGGTCACCAGGACGATGTCGCTCACCGGGCCCGCGCCCAACTCCGGAGCGCACCACGGGCCACGTCCCGGGCGCACGCCCGGTGCAGCTCAGAGACCGGCCCGCGGGCGTAGCGATCCCAATGGATCGCCCTGCGCAGCTGATCTTCGCTGGTTATCCCCGGCAGATCCGGTGCGCCGGCCGCAGCCAGGACGGCCACCGCCGCCGTCATCCGGGTCATGACGGCCTCGTCGTCGGCCGCCGGGCCGGCGGCGAGCCGGCTGTAACGCAGCGGCGCCGCCGCGCGGTCGATCGCCGCGCACAGCTCCGCAAGGCCGCTCACCGACCGGAGCAGGTGCGCGACGCCGTCGCACCCGGCGTCCGAACGCAAGGCCGACAACGCGCATGCGGCGCCGAACAGATCGAGTTCTGCGGCCATCCGGCGCCGGAGGGCCCCGGGCACCTCGGCGGCCGGCGTCGACAGGCGCCGCAGGCCATCGAGCATCGCGGCGTCGAGCACCGCCGGATCGGTGCCGGCGACGGCCAGCAGCGCGGAGAACGGGCGAGTCGGGACGGCGTGGACCCGCTCCAACTCCCGGCACCGGCGGGCGGCCGCGACCATCGGTCCGTCACCGCGGAAACCGGTCAGGTCGGCCTTGTTCAGGACTGCCACCGTGGGGTCCGCCGCCGATGCCAGCGCGGCCAGGTCGTCGGCGTTGAACGTCTCGACGAAGACGTGCAGCCGGACATCCACACAGGCGTCGACATCCCCATCGACATCGGCGACCACCGTCAGACCGGCGTTACGAAGCGCCCGGACCACCATGCCTCGCCCGGATCCGGCACGGCCACCGACACCCACCCTCACCACGGCGTGATCGTCGCAGCGGCGCAGGTGCGACGCGAGTCACCCCGGAAGGCAACTGTTGGGTATCAATCTCGCTCGGGATTTCGGCGCCGGGGCCTTCATGGGCCACCATGGATCAATGCAAGCGCAGCACCAGGGCGGCTCCGCCACGCCCGAGGCGGCCGCGCGCCACGCCCCGCGACGGGTGACCAGCTTCCGGTCCCGCCGTTCGGCGCTCACCGAGGCCCAGCAGGAGGTGTGGGATCGCCGGTGGCCGGCCCTGGGCCGGCAGGCGATCGTCCCGGGTGAGGCGCCCCAGCCACTCGACGTCGCAGCCTGGTTCGGCCGCACCGAGGCGGGCCGGAGCCTGGTCTGCGAGATCGGCTGCGGCACCGGCACCTCGACGCTGGCCATGGCGCAGGCCGAACCCGAGGTCGACGTCATCGCCGTGGAGGTCTATCGCCGCGGACTGGCCCAACTGCTCAGCGGCATCGACCGCGAAGGCGTCGGGAACATCCGGCTGATCCGCGGTGACGGGGTGGACGTGCTCGAGCATCTGATCGCCCCTGGATCGCTGACCGGCGTGCGGGTGTTCTTCCCGGATCCATGGCCGAAGTCCCGGCATCACAAGCGGCGGCTGCTGCAGCCCGCGACCATGGCGCTGATCGCCGACCGGTTGCGGCCGGGCGGCGTCCTGCACGCCGCGACCGACCACGCCGGCTACGCCGAGCAGATCGCCGAGGCCGGCGACGCCGAACCGTGGCTGCGGCGGGTGCGGCCCGATGAGGCCGGACTGCCGATCTCGGTGCGGCGCCCGATCACCAAGTACGAGGGGAAGGCCCGCGAGGCCGGCAGTGCCGTGTCCGAACTGATCTGGGTGAGACGAGCATGACCGTTATCGAAGAAGCCGGCGCGACGACTGCCGCGGTCCCCCCGCCCGATCCGGAGGTGCAGCCCGCGCCGAAGCGGGTACTGCTGGTGTGGGACGCCCCCAATCTCGACATGGGGCTGGGCGGCATCCTCGGCGGCCGGCCGACCGCGGCCCACCGGCCGCGCTTCGACGCTCTCGGGCGCTGGCTGCTGGCCCGCACCGCCGAGCTGGCCATCGGCCGGACCGATGTGTCGTCGGAGCCCGAGGCGACGGTGTTCACCAATATCGCTCCGGGTAGCGCCGATGTGGTCCGACCGTGGGTGGAGGCGTTGCGCAACGTGGGCTTCGCCGTATTCGCCAAGCCGAAGATCGATGAAGACAGCGATATCGACAACGACATGCTGGCCCACATCGCACTGCGGCATCGCGAAGGGCTGGCGGCCGTCCTGGTGGCGTCCGCCGACGGTCAGGCCTTCCGCATCCCGCTGGAGGAGATCGCGAGATCGGGCACGCCGGTGTCGATTCTCGGATTTCGCGAACATGCCAGCTGGGCATTAGCGTCGGATACCTTGGAATTCCTCGACTTGGAGGACATTCCGGGTGTTTTCCGGGAACCCTTGCCACGAATCGGCTTGGATTCGCTACCAGAGCACGGTGCGTGGCTGCAGCCGTTCCGGCCGTTGTCCACGCTGCTGACCTCGCGGCTGTGATCGCGGGGTCGGCTCAGTACTTATTGAGCACCTAGAACTTGTAAGGCAGTAGAGGAGATCGAGTGTTCGCCTGGTGGGGTCGAACCGTATACCGGTATCGATACATCGTTATCGGTCTCATGGTCGCGTTGTGTATCGGCGGCGGGATCTTCGGCATGGACCTGGGGAAGCACGTCACCCAGAGCGGTTTCTACGACGAGGGCAGCCAGTCGGTGAAGGCCTCCCTGATCGCCGACGGCGCCTACGGGCGCGACACCTCCGGCCACATCGTGGCGATCTACACCGCTCCCGACGGCAAGACCGTCGATGACCCGGCCTTCACCAAGAAGGTCCTGGACAATCTCGACCAGGCGCAGAAGGACCACCCCGATCAGATCCTGCGGGCGATCGGCTACTTCAAGAACCCCGAGCTGCTGAAGAACATGGCGGACGCCGACAAGAAGCACGCCTTCATGTCGATCCAGCTCAAGGGCAATGACGACGACACCATCCTGAACAACTACAAGATGGTCAAGGACAGCTTCAACATCGACGGCGTCGATGTGAAGCAGGCCGGCCTGCAGCCGCTGGCCAACGAGCTGACCGGCACCATCGGCGACGACCAGAAGCGCGCCGAGGTGGCCGCCATCCCGCTGGTCGCGGTGCTGCTGTTCTTCGTGTTCGGCGGCGTGGTCGCCGCCAGCCTCCCGGCCATCATCGGCGGCCTGTCGATCGCGGGGTCGCTGGGCATCATGCGGCTGATCTCCATGTTCACCCCGGTGCACTTCTTCGCCCAGCCGGTGGTCACGCTGATCGGCCTGGGCATCGCGATCGACTACGGCCTGTTCATCGTCAGCCGGTTCCGGGAGGAACTCGCCGAGGGCTACGACACCGAGGCGGCGGTGCGCCGCACCGTGATGACGTCCGGGCGCACGGTGGTCTTCTCGGCGGTCATCATCGTCGCCTCCTCACTGCCGCTGCTGCTGTTCCCGCAGGGCTTCCTGAAGTCGATCACCTACGCCATCATCGCCTCGGTGATGATGGCGGCGTTGTTGTCCATCACCGTGCTGGCCGCGATCCTGGCCATTCTGGGACCCAACGTCGACGCGCTGGGCGTCAACACCCTGCTGCGGGTGCCGTTCCTGGCCAACTGGTCGTTCTCCCGCAAGATCATCGACTGGTTCGCCGAGAAGACGCAGAAGACCAAGACCCGCGAAGAGGTCGAGCACGGCTTCTGGGGCAAGCTCGTCAACCGGGTGATGAAGCGGCCGATCATGTTCGCCGGGCCCATCATCATCGCGATGATCCTGCTGATCATTCCACTCGGGAAGCTGGCCCTGGGCGGCATCAGCGAGAAGTACCTACCCCCGACCAACTCGGTGCGCCTGGCCCAGGAGGAGTTCGACAAGACCTTCCCCGGCTTCCGCACCGAGCCGATCACCCTGGTGATCCAGAACGACGACGGCCAGCCGGTGACCGACCAGCAGGTGGCCGAGATCCGCAGCAGGGCGATGGGGATCAGCGGGTTCACCGACCCGGACAACAATCCCGACGCGATGTGGAAGGAACGTCCCTACCTCGACGGCGCCTCCAAGGATCCGTCGGTGCGGGTGATCCAGAACGGCCTGGTGGTCCGCAATGACGCGGCCAAGAAGATCACCGAACTACGGGGCATCGTCCCTCCCAAGGGGCTTTCGCTCTACGTGGGCGGCACGCCCGCGCTCGAACAGGACTCCATCCACAGTCTGTTCTCGAAGCTGCCGTTGATGGTGCTGCTGTTGATCACCACCACGACCGTGCTGATGTTCCTGGCGTTCGGGTCGCTGGTGCTGCCGATCAAGGCGGCGTTGATGAGTGCGCTGACGCTCGGCTCGACGATGGGCGTGCTCACCTGGATGTTCGTCGAGGGCCACGGTTCGGGTCTGATGAACTACACGCCGCAGCCGCTGATGGCCCCGATGATCGGGTTGATCATCGCCGTCATCTACGGCCTGTCCACCGACTACGAGGTGTTCCTGGTCTCCCGCATGGTGGAAGCCCGAGAACAGGGCATGTCCACCACGGAGGCGATCCGCATCGGCACCGCGACCACCGGGCGGCTGATCACCGCCGCGGCGCTGGTGCTCGCGGTGGTGGCCGGCGCGTTCGTGTTCTCCGACCTGGTGATGATGAAGTACCTGGCGTTCGGCCTGCTGATCGCGCTGCTGCTGGACGCGACGATCGTCCGGATGTTCCTGGTGCCGGCCATCATGAAACTGCTGGGCGACGACTGCTGGTGGGCGCCGAAGTGGATGAAGCGCCTGCAGCACAAGATCGGCCTCGGCGAGACGACGCTTCCCGACGAGCGGGTGCGCCCGGCGCTGCCCGCGCCCGGCGAGGAGCTGGCCACCGCGGTGGCCATCCCGGCGCCCGGCCCGTTGAGCAGCCCGCGGGAGCCGGTGGCGGTAGCGGTCACCACGCCGGTCAGGACCCCGGCTAGCGAGGCGCCCACAACGCAGTTCGCCGCACCCGCGGCCCGCGACGAACGGGACATCGGGTCGTGGCTCGGAGAACTGCGCCGCAAAACCTCCCGGCAGCCGGCCGAGGACACTTCGAATCACACGACCAGCGTGATCTACGAGCCGGCGAGCGAGGACGCGACGACCGTGATCCGGGTTCAGTCCGCCGACGCCGACCAGACCCGCGCCATCCCGATCAGCCGGCCGGAGAACGTCGACAGCGAGGTCGCCACCGAGCAGCTCAACGCCCGCGGCAAAACCGGTGGCGGTGTCAGTGCGGCGGACCTGCTGCGCCGCGAGGGCCGGATCTAACCGGTCGCCGGGCCCCCGGGGATGCGGTCCGGCGGGGCGTCCATCACGAACTGCTCGTCACCGGCCTCCAGTTCCGCCGTCTCGGCGGCCGGATCCGGTGCTGCCAGAACGCGAATCGCGCTGTTGAGGAAGGCCAGCACCGGCACCGACAGCAACGCTCCGACGATGCCGGCCAGCACCGCCCCGGTGGCGATGGCCAGCACGATGGCCAGCGGGTGGATGGACACGGCACGTCCCATCACCAGCGGCTGCAGCACGTGGGCCTCCAACTGCTGCACGGCGATGATGAGCCCGAGCGTGATCAGCGCGTAGACGAAACCCTTGGCCAGCAGCGCCACCACCACCGCGAGGAAGCCGGTGAGAACCGCACCGACCAGCGGAACGAACGCCCCGAGGAACACCAGCGACGCCAGCGGCAGGGCCAGGGGCACCCCCATGATGGCCAGACCGGTGCCGATGCCGATCGCGTCGACCAGCGCCACCAGGAACGTCGCGCGCACATACCCGATGAGCGATCCGAAGCCGGCGCGCCCGGCGTCGCGCACCCGATCCCGCGTGCGCGACGGCACGATCCGGGTCAGATAGCCGTAGATGTTGCGGCCGCCGTAGAGCAGGAAGATCAGCGTGAACAGCGTCAGCAGCGCCCCGGTCACGATCTCGGTGATCGTCGCCGCCGTGGACAGCGCACCGGTGGTCAGCTTCTCCTGGTTGTCGCGCAATGCCTTGACCGCCGCGTCGCCGGCCTTGTCGATCTGCTCGCGGCTCAGGTGCGCGGGGCCCTCTATCAGCCACCGGGTGGCGTTGTCGATACTCCGGGTGACCTGCTCGGTCAGGTCCGGCAAGCCTGAAACGAATTGGCTCACAACGAAAGTCATGATCCCGCCGAAGAGCGCGAAGGCACTCAGCAGAACCAGTGCGACGGCGCCGCCCCTCGGGGCGCCTCGGCGGTCCAGCCAGTCCACCGCCGGCACAAGCAGCGCGGTCAGGATCACCGCCAGCGCCACCGGCACGACGATCACCTTGAGTTTGGCGACCAGCCACAGCAGGGCGAGGACCGCGGCGAGGATCACGAGCAGCCGCCACGCCCAGGCCGCGGTCTTGCGCACGAAAGGATCGACGGCGTCGGCGTCGTCGAACGTCACGCGCGCGCCCCGTTGTCCTGCATGGACTCAGCCTAACCGCAGGTTACGCTGACGACGTGGCCGACGACGCGCCGGCCGACGGCGCCCGCGAGCAACGCCGCCCCCCGCACCGGGGCAGGTATCGGTGGCTGCGGTGGGTGGTGCTCGCGCTGGCTGTGGTCGTGCTGGCAATCGAGGCGAGCCTGGTGTGGGACCAGCTGGCCAAGGCCTGGGCCAGCTTGGTGTCGGCCAACCTGTGGTGGGTGCTGGCGGCCATCGCGGCCGCGATGCTGTCGATGCACAGCTTCGCCCAGATTCAACGGACACTGCTGCGCTCGGCGGGAGTGACCGTGCGGCAATGGCTTTCGGAGGCGGTGTTCTACGCGGGCAATGCGCTGAGCACGACGCTGCCCGGCGGCCCGGTGCTGTCGGCCACGTTCGTCTATCGCCAACAGCGCCAGTGGGGCGCCTCACCGGTGGTGGCGTCCTGGCAGCTGGTCATGTCGGGTGCACTTCAGGTCGTCGGCCTGGCACTGCTGGGCCTGGGCGGCGCATTCCTGTTGGGCGCCAAGAACAATCCGTTCTCGCTGCTGTTCACCCTCGGCGGTTTCGTCGTGCTGCTGCTGCTGGCCCAGGCGGTGGCCACCCGCCCCGAACTGATCGAGGGCATCGGGGTCCGGGTGCTGGGCTGGGTGAATTCGGCGCGCGGCAGGCCCGCGGACACCGGGCTGCGCCAGTGGCGCGAGACGCTGCGACAACTGGAGTCGGTGAGCCTGGGCCGCCGCGCGCTCGGCGAGGCGTTCGGGTGGTCGCTGTTCAACTGGGTCACCGACGTGGCGTGCCTGGCCTTCGCCGCCTACGCCGCCGGCGGGAACCCGTCCCTGGCCGGCCTGACCGTCGCCTACGCCGCCGCCCGGGCGGTCGGTTCGATCCCGCTGATGCCGGGCGGCCTGCTGGTGGTCGAGGCGGTTCTGGTGCCCGGGCTGGTGTCCAGCGGTATGACGCTACCGTCGGCGATCTCGGCGATGCTGATCTACCGGCTGGTGAGCTGGATCTTCATCTCCGCGATCGGCTGGGTGGTGTTCTTCTTCATGTTCCGCACCGAAGGGGCGCTGGATCCCGACACGGTGGTCGACGAATTGACAGCCGACGAATTGGCAACGCAGGAGGGCGAATTCGGCGGACGGAACCGGACCGGGTTGGATGATTCACCATGACGTCCCGTTCGATCGAGCACTCCCCGGGCACGACGCGGACCGCGGCGCTGGCCTTCCTGGCCGACGTCGTGTGCATCCTGATCTTCGTCACGATCGGGCGGCGTAGTCACGCCGAGGGCATCACCGTCGCGGGCGTTGCCCAGACCGCCTGGCCGTTCCTGGCCGGCCTGACCGCGGCGTGGCTGATCTACCGCGCGTGGCGCCGGCCCGTCGCGGTGCGGCCGACCGGGGTCACCGTGTGGCTGGGCACGGTCGCCATCGGGATGGGGGTGCGCGCCGGCATCGGCGCCGGGACGGCGCCCAGTTTCGTCGCGGTGGCCTCGATCGTCACCGCGGTGCTACTGCTGGGATGGCGCGCCGTCGCGGCGCGGGTGGCTCGACGCGGTTAGCCGGCGGCCATATCGGGGGCATCCCCGCCGCCGCAGCGGTTCCGCAGGTCCGTCAACGGCTGACGGATGGTGGACAGGTCGGTCTTGACCTGCGGGTTGGCGTCCAGATACTGCTGGATCTGGCTGCGCAGGGTGTCGCGCGGCGTGCCCTCGAGGCTGGTGAAGAACGCGTTCACATCCGGGTGGGTGAACAGGTAGGCCGACGTCCCGGCCGACACACCGGATGCGATTCCGGCCAGGTCGGCGGCGGTGCAGTTGGGCGGAGCGGCCAAGGCGGAGGGAGCCATCCCGACAAGCAAAGCGCCGGCAACCGCGCCCGCACCGATCGTTCCAGCGATCACACGCATCATCCTCAGGACTCCTATCCGTGCCCAGTGTGGTCTGTGGCGTCGGAGTTCATCCTAGGCCAAACAGCCCGTCAACCGCCCTTCCGGTACGGCGCACCGCCGCTGTGAAGCCCCTGCCAGGAGGCTTCCCCATGCCCGTTCTGCGGTAGGCTCGCAGCCACGCAGATCGGTGTTCACCGGGGAGATGCGGGGAGAAAAGCCATCCAGCAGTTCATGATGCGGCTGAGTTCCGGCCTGCGCAGACACCGGTGGCTGGTCTTCGCATGCTGGCTTCTGGCGCTGGTGCCGTCGATCACCCTGGCGCTGACCCAGTCCAACCATCTCACCGGCGGCGGGTTCGACGTCGCCGGCTCCCAGTCACTGAAGGTCCAGTACACCCTCGAGGACCACTACCCCCAGCTCGGCGCGTCTCCGCTCGCCCTGGTCGCCGCGCCGCGCGCCGACGCCACCTACGCCGACATGGCCGATGCGGTCACCCGGCTCGAGAACGCCGCGAAGGAGATTCCCAGCCTCACCGTCGTACCGATTCCCACCCAGCCGCCCCCTGCGCCGGACCGGCCCTACGTCGTCTCCCTGAAACTGGACTTCAACAACACCGGCGCGGTCGACGTGGCCCGGCAGCTTCGCGCCAAGGTGGGCGTGCAGGGCGACCAGCCGGGCCGGACCGCCAACGGCCGGGTGAAGCTGTACGTCATCGGCCAGGGCGCGCTGGGCGCGGCCGCACAGACCAGCACCAAACACGACATCGCCGCCGCGGAGCGCTGGAACCTTCCAATCGTCCTGATCGTGCTGCTCGCCGTGTTCGGCTCGCTCGCGGCCGCGGCGATACCGCTGGCTCTCGGCGTCTGCACCGTGATCGTGACCATGGGCGTGGTCTACCTGCTGTCGACGGTGTTCACCATGTCGGTGTTCGTCACCTCGACGGTGTCGATGTTCGGCATCGCGCTGGCGATCGACTACTCGTTGTTCATCCTGATGCGCTTCCGCGAGGAGTTGCGGGCCGGACGCGACCCCGACCAGGCCGCCGACGCCGCGATGGCGACCTCCGGGCTGGCCGTCGTGCTCTCGGGTTTCACGGTCGTGGCCTCCCTGACCGGCATCTACCTGATCGGTACGCCGGTGCTGAGATCCATGGCCACCGGCGCGATCCTCGCGGTGGCCTTCGCGGTGCTCACCTCGGCGACCCTGATCCCGGCGGTGCTCTCGCTATTCGGGCGGGCGGCGGCGCGACGCTCCCCGCTGCTGCACTGGTCGCGCCGAGCGGAGGCCACCCAGTCCCGGTTCTGGACCCGATGGGTCGGCATGGTGATGCGACGGCCGTGGGTGTCGGCGCTGTCCGCGGCCGCATTCCTGCTTCTTCTGGCCGCACCGTCGTTCGGCATGGTGCTGGGCAACAGCATGCAGCGGCAGTTCCCGTCCTCCCACGAGATCCGGGGCGGGGTGGCCGCGGCCGCCGAGGCTCTCGGCCCGGGCGCACTGGGCCCCGTCCGCATCCTGGTCTCGTTCCCCAACCCCGACGCCAACAGCGCGTCCAACGCCCCGAAGCTGGAGGCGGTGGGGAAGGCGGCCGGACAGGCCGTCAACATCGTGTCGGTCTCCCCGCCGATGTTCGGCGACGACAACCGCAGCGCGCTGCTCTCGGCGGTGCTGGCGGTGGACCCCGAGGAGATGAAGGCGCGCGACACCGTCGACTGGCTGCGTGCCACGCTGCCGAAGGTTCCGGAGGCGGCCGACGTCCGGATCGACGTCGGTGGGCCGACCGCGCTGATCAAGGACTTCGACGACCGGGTAGCGCACACCCAGCTGCTGGTGTTCGCGTTCGTGTCGGTGATCGCCTTCCTGATGCTGCTGATCTCCATCCGTTCGGTGGTACTGGCGCTCAAGGGCGTTCTGATGACCGTCCTGTCGGTGGCCGCCGCCTACGGCAGCCTGGTGGTCGTCTTCCAGTGGGGATGGCTGGAGCGGCTGGGCTTCGAACCGCTCAGTTCGATCGACAGCACCATCCCGCCCCTGGTCCTGGCGATGACGTTCGGCCTGTCGATGGACTACGAGATCTTCCTGCTGACCCGGATCAGGGAACGCTTCCTGCACTCCGCCGACACCCGCGACGCGGTCGCCTACGGCGTGGCGACCAGTGCCCGCACCATCACCAGCGCGGCGCTGATCATGATCGCGGTGTTCGTCGGCTTCGCATTCGCCGGGATGCCGCTGGTCGCCCAACTCGGCGTGGCGTGCGCGGTGGCGATCGCGGTGGACGCCACCGTGGTACGCCTGGTCCTGGTGCCGTCACTGATGGCCATGTTCGACCGCTGGAACTGGTGGCTGCCCGGCTGGCTGAACCGCCTGCTGCCGTCGGTGGACTTCGACCGCCCGCTGCCCAAGCTCGACGCCGGCGACGTGGTGGTCATTCCCGACGACATCTCCAGCCTCGCCCCGCCGCCGGCCGACATGCGCATGGTGGTCCGCAACGCCGCCCGGCTCAAGGAACTGGAGCCGCACACCGTCAGCGTCATCGACCCGCTGGCGTTCACCGGCTGCGGGTCGGCCCAGGCCAGGGCGACTCTCGGCGGGGCGATCGACCGCCGTCGTCCGCGCTCCTCGGGAGGGCCCCGCTCGTCGACCCTGCGTCCGGTGCACCCGGTGACGATGTGGCGCGGCCGCCTCGCCGTCGCGCTGGACGCCCTGGCGACAGAATCGGCCGTGCAGCGCCGCAGCCCCGTGGAAACCACCACCGTCCAGCTGCCCACCGGGGACCGGCTGCAGATCCCGACGGCTGCCGAGACCCTGCGCATGAAGGGCTTCCTCACGCTGTCCCGCAACACCCGGACCGACTTCGCCGAACTGACCGATCTGGCCGACGCCGTGGGGGTGCAGAACGCCGCGCGGGTGCTGGGCCGCATCGACGGGTACTACAGTGCTGGACGACGAGAGCGACTGTGGATTGCGACCCAGCTGGTTCGCCGGCTGGCCGATCCGATTCCCTCCGAGGCAGCCGACGACGACCAATGGTCCGGTCCGGACGCGGATGCGCGGTGGGACGACGTCCGGCAGCGATCCCTGTCGCTCGCGGTGGCGATTATGGAGGAGGCGAGTTGACTCGCCCGTATCAGCGGGTCGACGACACACCGGTCGAGTTCTGGCCGACGGCGGCGATCCGCGAGGCACTGCACAGCGGTGACATCACCGTCTGGCAGCGCATCGTCGTGGCGATCAAACGTGACCCCTACGGCCGCACCGCGCGCCAGGTCGAAGAGGTGCTGCAGACGGCTGCCCCGTACGGGGTGTCCCAGGCCCTCACCGAGGTCCTGGTGCGGGCGCGCAACCACCTGGAGAACAACGAGCGCACCGAGGCCGCGCGCCACGTCCGGATTCTGCGCGAACGGTCCGGCCTGGGGGTCGAGGAGTTCGCCTCCCGGATCGGCGTCAGCACCAGCGACCTGGCCGCGTATCTCGACGCGACGGTGAGCCCGCCGGCGTCGCTGATGATCCGCATGCGTCGCCTGTCCGACCGGTTCGCCAAGATGCGGGCTCAGCAGACCCGGGACCCGATGGTGGACGAGACCGATGAGTATCCAGAACCCGAATACGACTGAGCTGAGCCGGATCCTGCGGGACACGCGCACCGTGGCCGTCGTCGGCGCGTCCGACAACCGGGGGCGCCCCAGCAACGAGGTGTTCGACTATCTGGCCCGCGCCAGTCACTTCGAGCTCTACCCGGTGAACCCCAACGCCGCCGAGGTCTGCGGCGTCACGGCCTACCCGAGCCTCGCGGATCTGCCGGTCGTTCCCGACATGGTGGACGTCTTCCGCCGCTACGACGATCTTCCGACGGTGCTGGCCGAGGTGCTGGCGTTGTCGCCACGGCCGAAATACCTGTGGCTGCAACAGGGTTTGTGGCACGAGCAGGTCGCCGAGGAGGCCGTCGCCGCCGGCATGACGGTTGTGATGGACCGCTGCCTGAAGGTCGACTACGCGATGCTCGCGAAGGGACGCTGACGCCTCAGCGCGACTTGATCGGCGAGACGTCTCGCCTCAGCGCGAGTTGATCGGCGAGACGTCGACAACCTTCCAGCCGTCGTCCAGCTTCGACAGCGCCACGCGAAGTGACAGCACGGCGTTGCTCGGCGGCTGCCCGGGCTCGACCTGGGTGCCGCGCATGAGCACGGCCACACTCGCCGCCGACGGGCCCAGCGCCTCCAGGCCGGCGGAAATGGTGCGCGCCTGGGCGGTCACCTTGCGCTTCGCCAGATCCGCTGTGGAACCGGCGAATTGGGCTTTGAACGCCTCCGCGCTCTCCGGTGTCATCAACGACGTGGCACGGTCGACGGCCGCGGCAGGTTCCGCGGGCGAGAAGGTGCCGGTGGCTTCGGCGACCTCCGAGGCGATCTTCACCACCTCGCCGGTGTCCCGGGTGAAGGCGTGGTCGGGCAGGGTCCACCGGAAGTAAGCCACGGCGGCGGCCACCACCACCGCCGCGGTGGTGACGCCCACCACCGCCAGCCGCAGCAGGGGGGCGTCGTCGTCGGTTCCCACGGTCACCGAATCACGGCGGAACAGAACGACATTGACGACCACGGCCTGCACGATCAGCAGGCACAGGATCGAGCACACCGACACCCACCACAGTGGCCAGCCGAGCATCACACCGATGGTCAGCAACGCTGCGACGGCGGCCAGCGGAGCGGCGACGTCGAAGGCCAGCACCCGCAGCAGGTTCCTCATCGCAGTGACTCCAACCGCGAGATCATCGGCGTGCCGTCGATGTCGGAAACCCCGAGACGCAGGTTCCAGCGGACGGTGATCGGCCCGGTCGGAGCACCGGGTGCCGAGGGCGCCGCCTTGGTGCCGGCGTTCTCACTGACCGAGGTGGCCACCACAAGGACGGTGTCCGTGCGCGAGGCGAACTCCGGCGGCAGCGCCGTCGGGGCGGCCGGGCGCTGGCCGGGCTGCGGCTGGAGGTCGTTGTGGACCTCTTCGATCGACACGGACTCGACCTGGCCGGTGGTCCGGGAGCGCAGGGTCTTGACCACATCGCGGTAGGGCGCGATCGACGAGTCGAACCCGGTGTTGAGTTCGCCGACGGTGCCGTCACGCAGCTGGGCCATGCTGGCCTCGACGTTGTCGGCGTTCATGTTGATCAGGACCGAGGTCCACTGTGAGGCGGCCCGCAGCACCCGGGCCTGATAGCTGCGCTCCGCTTCGGCCGTGGCGTGCCGCGACCAGGTCAGCGCGATGAGCGCGGCCGCGGTCAGCGCGATCACCGCCAGGATCGCCGAGGCCACCCCGAAGGCGCTCACACCGCCGGAGGATCGCTCCTCGTACGTGGTCGGATCGTCGTCTCGCTCGGCCGCCTCGGGCATGCAGGCGAGGCTACAGCGCGTGGTAATGATGGTTGCGTGATGGTAGAGACGCAACGCTCCGGGATCGACCTGTCCCACGTCGACCAGACGGTCCGCCCGCAGGACGATCTCTTCGGCCACGTCAACGGCCGTTGGCTGGCCGAATACACGATGCCCGGTGACCGCGCCACCGACGGCGCGTTCCGCGAGTTGTACGACCGCGCCGAGGAGCAGGTACACGAGATCATCACCGAAGCCGCCGGAGCCGCAAGGGCGGCGACATCGGATACCGGGCAGGAGGGCACCGACGAGCAGCGCATCGGCGACCTCTACGCCAGCTTCGTCGACGAGGACGCCGTCGAAAGCCGCGGCCTTAGGCCCCTGCTGGACGAACTGGCCGGTATCGCCGCCGCCGCGGGACCGGACGCGCTGGCCGCGGTGATCGGCGGTCTTCAGCGCAGCGGAGTCGGCGGCGGGGTGGGCCTCTACGTCGACACCGACTCGAAGGATTCGTCGCGGTACCTGGTCCACCTCAGCCAGTCCGGCCTCGGACTGCCCGACGAGTCCTACTACCGCGACGACCAGCACGCCGCGATCCTCGGCGCCTACCCGGCGCACATCGCCGCGATGTTCGCCCTGGTGTTCGGCGGCAGCCCGGATGAATACGCTGAGCGGGCCGGCCGGATCGTCGCGCTGGAGAGCAGGCTGGCCGCCGCACACTGGGATGTGGTGCGCCGCCGCGACGCCGACCTCACCTACAACCTGCGCGCCTTCGCCGACCTTCCGGAGGCCGCACCCGGGTTCGACTGGTCCGGCTGGATCACCGCCCTGGGCACATCACCGGAGCTCGCCGCGGAAGTCATTGTGCGCCAGCCGGATTACCTGACCGCCTTCGCCGGGCACTGGGTATCGGAGAACTTCGCCGACTGGCAGGACTGGGCGCGGTGGCGGCTCATCCGCGCCCGGGCGTCGGTGCTGCCCGCCGCTCTGGTCGAGGAGGACTTCGCCTTCTACGGACGGACCCTCAGCGGCACCGAGCAGATCCGCGACCGGTGGAAGCGCGGGGTGTCCCTGGTGGAGAGCCTGATGGGCGACGCGGTGGGCCGGCTCTACGTCGAACGGCACTTCCCGCCGGAGGCCAAGGCCCGCATGGACGTTCTGGTGGCCAACCTCCGCGAGGCCTACCGGGTGAGCATCAACGACCTGGCGTGGATGACGCCGGCCACCCGGCAGCGCGCGCTGGCCAAACTGGACCGATTCACCGCCAAGATCGGCTATCCGGCCAAGTGGCGCGACTACTCGGCGCTGGCCATCCGCCGGGATGACTTGTACGGCAACGTCGTCCGGGGCACCCGGGTGTCCACCGACCGTGAACTCGGCAAGCTGGGCGGTCCGGTGGACCGTGACGAGTGGTTCATGACGCCGCAGACCGTCAACGCCTACTACAACCCCGGGATGAACGAAATCGTCTTCCCTGCAGCGATTCTGCAGCCCCCGTTCTTCGACGCCGACGCCGACGACGCCGCGAACTACGGCGGTATCGGCGCGGTGATCGGCCACGAGATCGGCCACGGGTTCGACGACCAGGGCTCCAAGTACGACGGCGACGGCCACCTCGTCGACTGGTGGACCGATGAGGACCGCAGCGAGTTCACCACGCGCACAACACGGCTCATCGAGCAATACGACGCCTTCGTCCCCAGGGACCTCGCGGAGCGGCCGGACGCGCCGCACGTGCAGGGCGCCTTCACCGTCGGGGAGAACATCGGCGATCTCGGCGGGCTGTCGATCGCCCTCCTCGCCTACCGGCTGTCGCTGGGTGGCCGGCCGGCGCCGGTGATCGACGGCCTGACCGGCGAACAGCGCGTGCTGTTCGGCTGGGCGCAGGTGTGGCGGACCAAGTCCCGGCCCGCCGAGGCCGTGCGCCGACTGGCGACCGACCCGCACTCACCGCCGGAGTTCCGGTGCAACGGCGTGGTCCGTAACATCGACGCCTTCTACGAGGCGTTCGGCGTCACCGAGGACGACGCGCTGTACCTCGAGCCCCAGCAGCGGGTCCGGATCTGGAGCTAGCCGCTCCGCCCGGCAATCAACTCAAGCGCCGAAAGTGAGGGATGTGGCTCAGTACAGCTGCCACTGCCAGTCGTCGGCGCCGTCCGGCTTGGTGTACAGGCCGACGGAGTTCTTCACCACGACCGGGTCGCCGCTGCCGAAGTTGTCGTAGAACCACTTGGCGTTGGCCGGCGACAGGTTGATGCAGCCGTGGCTTACGTTGCGCTTGCCCTGGTCGCCCACCGACCACGGGGCGCTGTGCACGAATCCGCCGCTGTTGTCGATCCGCACGGCCCACTGCACGTTGAGCTTGTAGCCCATCGGTGAGTTGACCGGAACGCCGTAGGTAGAGGAGTCCATGACCACGGTCGGGAACTTCTCCAGCACGTAGTAGATGCCGTTCTTGGTCTCGTGCTTGCCGTCGGGCATACCCATCGACACCGGGAAGGTGTTCACCACGGTCCCGTTGCGGGTGATGGTCATCTGGTGCGTCGCGTCGTCCACCGTCGCGATCAGCGAGTCGCCGACCCGGAAGCTGGACCGCGCGCCGCTGGCGTCGATGTTGACCACGGTGCCGGCCGGCCAGAAGTTGTACGGCCGCCAGCGAACCTGGGTGTCGGTGGTCCAGTAGAACGTTCCCGGCACCGGCGGGTTCGACGAGATGTGGATCGCCTGCTCGGCCAGCGCGCGGTTGGCGATGGGCCGCTGGAAGTCGATGATGATCGGCTTCGCGACTCCGACGAGGGCCCCATTGACGGGGTTGAAGCGCGGCGGCGCGAAGACCGGGTCACCGACGTAGGGCGAGTTGTTCTGGCCCTTGACCGTGCTGGTGTTGGTGCTCGACTGCGGCACGGCCGGAATCGGAGCCGGAGCCGGAGCCGGAGCGGCTGCGGGGACCGGGGGTGCGGCAGCCGGGTCAACCGGGGGCGGCGGTGGCGGGAAGCCGGGAGGCGCCAGGTCACCGAGATCCGGCGCGGGCGGCGGCGGCATGACCACCGGCGGGGGCTCCCATGGCGCGGGCGGCGGCGGTGGCGGAGGCACGTCGACCACCTGTGGGTCAACCGGCGGTTGGTCCGGATCGGCCAGCGCGGGGCCGGTGCCGACAGCCGCGACACCCACCACACAGAGCACGGCGGCCAAAGCGCCTCGTACCCGCATCACAGAAACTCCCTTACGTTTTTACCGTCATCCCAGTGTTACACAGCACTGACGATGGTCATGGCCACGCCTAAACCGCTCAGCGCGCTGAACTGTGCAAATGATCGATGTGACGGTGACGAGCGTTACTTCTCGCTGGTCACCGGAGCGACCGCGAAAAGGTTGGGAACCAGCACCGCGCCGGCCATGGCCGCGGCCACCAGCACCGCCGAACCGGTCAGCATGACCGCCTCGCCGGCATGTTCGAACAGCAGGCCGCCGAGCAGGGAACCGGCCATGATGCCCACCTGGAAGGCCGCCACGTACAGGCCGGATGCGCTGTCGGGGTCGTCGGGGCTGTGCCGCATGGCCGCCGACTGCAGCATCGGTGGCATGGCCGTCGCGGTCGCGCCCCAGGCGATCACGGCGACGATGCCGGTCAAAAGGTTTCCCGCGCTCGCGCCGCCGGCATAGCCCAGGGTCGCCAGCACCGCGAAGACCAGCGCAAGTCCGCCCAGACAGCCGCCGATGGCCGCCCTGGGATGGCGGTCACCGGGGCGCGCCAGAACTGCCATCGAGGCAAGACCGGCCACGCCGTAGGCGGCCAGCAGCCACGCCAGGTTGGGACCGGTGACGCCGACGATGTCGCGGATGATCACCACGATGAAGGTGTAGGAGATGAAGTGCCCGGTCACCCCGACGAGGGTGAGCGCGCACATGATGAGCAGCCGATGGTTGCGGCGGTCGCCGATCCGCCGGCGGCGGGCCTGAACGGACTCGGCCGTCGTCGCCATCAGCGGCAAGGCCAGCCGGGCCGAGATCAGCACGGCCAGCGCCGCGACGGTGATCGCCGCCACGGCGAGCCGCCAACCCCACAGTTCACTCAGCGCCGCAGTCAGCGGGCTGCCCACCACCAGCGCCAGCCCGGTTCCGACGTAGACCGCCATGGTCGCGCGGGCGGCGTGCGTCGCGGGCACCATCCGCGTCCCGATCGGGGCGATCACCGACCACATCAGCCCGTGCGTCATCGCGCACAGCACCCGGCCCAGGGCCAGCACCGCGAACGTCGGCGCCAACGCCGAGATGAGCTGGGAGACCGTCAGGCAGACCAGGGTGAACATCAGCGTCCGGCGCCGCGGCCAGGACGCCGTCCAGCGCACCAGGGGCACGGTGGCCACCGCCGCCACCAGCGCATAACTGGCCAGCAGGGTGCCGACCACCGCCTCGCTGACGTGCAGATCGGCCGCGATGGCCGGCAACGCGCCCACCGGCATGATCTCGGCGGTGACGTAGACGAACGCCGCGGCGGCCAGCACCGCCAGCGCGAGCGCGACCCGTGGTGTCCAGGGGCCGGATCGGGGCGGTGAGGAGACGTCGGCTGTCATGGGGATTGTGTGCCTCATCAGGCGTTCACCACGTTATCGGCTGGGAGGGTCAGGCAGAACCCCGCGACGCGCCGGAAAAGGTCAGGACCGATCGCTCGCTAGGACCGCACCAGCCGCGCGATGGCCGAGGACGCCTCCGCAAGCTTCGTCTCGGCGTCCTCCCCGCCGGCGGCCACCGCGTCGTGGACGCAGTGGCGCAGGTGCTCGTCGAGCAGGCCGAGGGCCACCGACTGCAGCGCGGAGTTGACGGCGCTGATCTGAGTGAGGATGTCGATGCAGTACTTGTCGTCGTCGATCATCTTGGCGATGCCCCGCACCTGACCTTCGACCCGGCGCAGCCGCTTGGCGTAGTTCTCCTTGTTGGCCGAATAGCCGTGTGAGGCGGTCATGCCCGCAGTCTAGCCGATACCCTCGGGGGGTATCAGCGGAGATTTGGGCGGCCACCCTGCGCAGGTCATACTTGTCCGGTGAGCGAAACCCCCGATCTCAAGCCCCGCAGCCGAGACGTCACCGACGGCCTGGAGAAGGCCGCCGCCCGCGGAATGCTCCGTGCGGTGGGGATGGGCGACGACGACTTCGCCAAGCCGCAGATCGGGGTGGCCTCTTCCTGGAACGAGATCACGCCGTGCAACCTCTCCCTGGACCGGCTGGCCAAGGCCAGCAAGGAGGGCGTGTTCGAGGCCGGCGGCTACCCGCTGGAGTTCGGCACCATCTCAGTCTCCGACGGCATCTCGATGGGCCACGAAGGCATGCATTTCTCCCTGGTGTCACGCGAGATCATCGCCGACAGTGTGGAGACCGTCATGCAGGCCGAGCGCCTCGACGGCATGGTCATGCTGGCCGGGTGCGACAAGTCGCTGCCCGGCATGATGATGGCCGCCGCGCGCCTGGATCTGGCGGCGGTGTTCCTCTACGCGGGCTCGATCCTGCCCGGCTTCGCCAAGATGTCGGACGGCTCGGAGCGCGAGGTGACGATCATCGACGCCTTCGAGGCCGTCGGCGCGTGTGCGCGCGGTTTGATGTCCCGCGAGGACGTCGACGCAATCGAGCGCGCCATCTGCCCCGGCGAGGGCGCCTGCGGC
Organism: Mycobacterium sp.; assembly: GCA_046330855.1. Classification (GTDB taxonomy): domain Bacteria; phylum Actinomycetota; class Actinomycetes; order Mycobacteriales; family Mycobacteriaceae; genus Mycobacterium. The sequence continues at coordinate 236,958 of JAXLRX010000003.1, read as the reverse complement.
GGCATGTACACCGCCAACACCATGGCCAGTGTCGGTGAGGCACTGGGCCTTTCGCTTCCCGGCAGCGCCGCCCCGCCCGCCACCGACCGCCGCCGCGACGGCTACGCCCGGCGCAGCGGTGTCGCGGTGGTCGAGATGCTGCGCCGCGGTATCACCGCCCGCGACATCCTCACCAAGGAGGCGTTCGAGAACGCCATCGCCGTGGTGATGGCGTTCGGCGGGTCCACCAACGCGGTGCTGCACCTGCTGGCCATCGCCCACGAGGCCGACGTCGAACTGTCCCTGGCCGACTTCACCCGGGTGGGCGCCAAGGTTCCGCACCTGGCCGACGTCAAGCCGTTCGGTTCCCACGTGATGAACGACGTCGACCGCATCGGCGGCGTCCCGGTGGTGATGAAGGCCCTGCTCGACGCCGGACTGCTGCACGGCGACTGCCTGACGGTCACCGGAAGGACCATGGCGGAGAACCTCTCTCACATCGACCCGCCCGATCCCGACGGCAAGGTGCTGCGGGCACTGTCGAACCCGATCCACCCCACCGGCGGGATCACCATCCTGCACGGCTCGCTCGCGCCGGAGGGCGCGGTGGTCAAGTCGGCCGGCTTCGATTCCAGCGTGTTCGAAGGCACCGCAAGGGTTTTCGACGGTGAGCGCGCCGCGATGGACGCCCTCGAGGACGGCACCATCACCAAGGGCGACGTCGTCGTGATCCGCTACGAGGGCCCCAAGGGCGGTCCGGGCATGCGCGAGATGCTGGCCATCACCGGCGCCATCAAGGGCGCCGGGCTGGGCAAGGACGTCCTGCTGCTCACCGACGGCCGCTTCTCCGGCGGCACCACCGGCCTGTGCGTGGGCCACGTCGCCCCGGAGGCGGTGGACGGCGGGCCGATCGCCTTCCTGCGTGACGGCGACCGGATCCGGCTGGACGTGGCCAACGGGACGCTGGACGTCGTCGTCGACCCGGCGGAGTTCGACGCGCGCAAGGCGGGTTTCACCCCGCCCGCGCCGCGCTACACCCGCGGTGTGCTGGCCAAGTACCGCAAGCTCGTCGGCTCGGCGGCCGGCGGCGCCGTCTGCGACTGAACGAGAAATCCCCGGACCGGTGGAAGAAAGGGCATCATCCACCGACCCGGGGACGCTCTTGGGAACCCGGCGCCGATTGACCTAGGCGGCGCGGCCTCGGTGCTTAGCGCCGCTGCTGCCCGAATCGTCGGAGGCGCCGGCCCCGCCACCCCTCTTGCCGTGACCGCCCGCCCGGCTCGGCGGCGCGGCAGGAGTCGCGTCCGAAGCGCCGGCATCCGGGGCCTCGACAGCCGGGGCCTCGACGGTCGGCGCCGGTGCGGCCGGCTCCGGTGCGGCCGGCTCCGGTGCGGCGACAGCCGGAGCATCGTCGGCCGATGGCGGTGCGACCGCGGCAGCCGCCGCCTTCGGCGCCGTCGCGGCGGGCGCTGCGACCCCTGCGGCACTACCGGGCACCGGAATTCCCGGCTTCAGCGGGTTGCCGGTTCCATCCCAGCCGAGCACCTTGGCGATCTGCTGACCCAGAGCGAAGGTGGAGCCCATGGGCCCAGCCGGCACCCCATTGATTTGAATCCCGGCGAGATTCACGCTGACGCTATTGAACAGCGGATTCGCCGGCGTGAACAGGCCGCCCATCACAATCGCGAACTGATCGAGTTGAGTCGGCGGGGGGAGCAGTTTGTTGACAAGAGCTGTCAGATCCAGCAGCGGACCTCCGACGAAGAAGGCCTTGGTCATGTTCGCCGGGATGTTGATCAGCTCGGTGATCGCGTCGCGCCACTGGCCGGCTTTCACCGCTTCGCCGACGGCCTTGAAGCTATTGCCGAGAGCGAGGAACGGAGCGACGATCGGGCCGATGTCTCCGATCAGGGCACCGGAAGTCCAGGTGGTGGTGAAGTCGATCAGCGCCGGCGGGATATCGGGCGGAAGCAACTGCGGCAGCAACGAGAACGCCAGCTTGTGCAAGGCGTCCAGGTTGTTCTCGTTGTTCACACCGCCCTTGTCCAACGTGAACGCGGCTGCCGCGGAGTTCTGCCAATTGGTCACGATCTGGTCGACGATGCCCGTGAAATCGGGCAACTCGGTGAGATAGCGAAGGCCGTTGGCCATCATCTGCTGCCCGGACGCCGCCGGCGCCTTCAGGAACTGGCTACTCACGGCCGCGAAGGCCTGCTCCGAGCTGTTCCACACGTCCAGCCACGCGGTGATCGGGTCCACGGCGGCGGCCAGTGCCACCGTCTGGGAACTGATTCGCGCCGGTGAAACGGCCGGAGCGATCGCGGGCTGGATGGGAGTGAGCGCGATTGCTCCCGCTCCCACCAGCGCAACCCCCGACACGAGTTGCGAACGAAGCGACACTGACATGGCGACCTCCTTTGGCCTCTGGCCGGCGCGACCCCGCTGGTTGGACCGGTTTCCGCACCAAGCGTAGGTTTATGGGTGTTGGGAATTCACAGGAATCGGAATGTTCTTCCGAATTTCCGGCCCTTTGCTGCGGAGCCTGCGCCTTGCGGTGGAATCGCCGGACTGATGGACTTGGCGGATGGCTGACCAGAACCGCACCGCCCTGCGCATCTGTCCGCTGTGTGAGGCCACCTGCGGGATGTCCCTGACCATCGTCGACGGCCGGGTCAGCGCCGCCCGCGGTGACCGCGACGATGTGTTCAGCCACGGCTTCATCTGCCCGAAGGGCGCCAGCTTCCCCGAGTTGGACAACGACCCGGACCGGCTGCAGGCTCCGCTCATACGCCGCAACGGCGAACTGGTGGAAGCCGGCTGGGACGAGGCGCTGCAGGCCGCGGTCGACGGACTGCGGAAAGTGGCCGCCGACAGCACCGCCGGGATCGGCGTCTACCTCGGTAACCCCAACGCGCACACGGTGTCCGGCGGTCTCTACTCACCGCAACTGGTGCGGACCCTCAAGACGCGGCTGGTGTTCTCGGCCAGCACGCTCGACCAGATGCCCAAGCAGGTGGCGTGCGGATACCTCTATGGCAACCCCTTCGCCTTCACTGTCCCGGATCTGGACCGCACGGACCACCTGGTGATCATCGGCGCCAACCCGCTGGTGTCCAACGGCAGTGTCGCCACCGCCGCAGATTTCCCCGGCAAGCTCAAGGCGCTGCGCCGCCGCGGCGGCCGGCTGACGGTGATCGACCCCAACCGCACCCGCACCGCCGAGACCGCCGACCGGCATATCGCCCCGCGGCCCGGCACCGACGGGGCGCTGCTGTTCGCGGTCGTCAACACCCTCTTCGACGAGGACCTGGTGGATCCGGAACTCGGCGGCCTGGCGGACCACGTCACCGGCGTGGAGGCGGTCCGGGCGGCGGCGCTGGAGTTCTCCCCCGAGGCGGTGGCGGAGCACTGCGGGGTGACCGCGCACCAGATCCGCGCGCTGGCAAGGGATATCGCCGCGGGACCGCGGACCGCGGTCTACGGGCGTATCGGGACGTCCACGGTCACGTTCGGCACCCTCACCAGCTGGCTGGTGGACGTGATCAACCTGCTGACCGGCAACCTCGACCGGCCCGGCGGCGCGATGTTCCCCACCTCGCCGATCGGGTCGGCGCCGCGCCCACCGAAGCCGGGGCGGGGCTTCTCCGTCGGGCGGTGGAGCAGCCGGGTGTCCGGCCATCCCGAGGTGTGCTCGGAGTTGCCGACCGCGCTGTTGCCCGAGGAGATCGAAACCGCCGGCGAGGGGCAGATCAAGGCGGTGGTGACCATCGCCGGTAACCCGGTGTTGTCGGCGCCGGACGGCGACCGGCTGTCCGCGGCGCTGGACCGACTCGACTTCATGGTCTCCATCGACCCGTATCTCAACGAGACCACCCGGCATGCCGACGTGATTCTGCCGCCGCCGCCGCCGAGCTACACGCCGCATTTCGACATCCTGCTGTCCGGGGTGGCGGTGCGCAGTAACGCCCGGTACTCCCCGCCGGTGTTCCCGCTCCCGCAGGGACGCCCGGACGAGGCGACGATCGTCTGCCGGCTCATCCTCGGTCTCCTCGGTGTGGGAATCGACGCCGACCCGGGACTCGTTGACCGGCAGATCATTTCCGCGGTGTTCGGCAAGGAGGTCGCCGACCCGACATCGCCGGTGGCCGGCCGGGACGCCGACGAACTGGCGGCGATGCTGATCGACGGTCCAGGCTATGAGCGCCGGTTGGACATGATGCTGCGACTCGGCCCGTTCGGCGACGCGTTCGGTGCCCGGCCCGATGGCCTGACCATGCCGCGACTCAAGGACAACCCGCATGGCATCGACCTAGGTCCGATGACGCCGCGCATCCCCGAGGTTCTCCGAACCCCCTCGGGCAGAATCGAATTGGCCGCCGAGGTGATCATGGCAGACATCCCGCGGCTGCGGGAGTCGGTGGACGCGCCCACCGATGGACTGCTGCTCATCGGCCGCCGGCATCTGCGGTCCAACAACAGCTGGATGCACAATCTGCCCGCGCTGGCCGGCGGCACCAACCGCTGCACCCTGCTGATCCATCCCGACGATGCGGCACGACTCGGCATCACCGAGACCGCCGTCGTCGCCGGCCCGGGCGGCAAGCTGGAGGTGCCGGTGGAGATCACCGACGCCATCCGGCCCGGGGTCGTGTCGCTGCCGCACGGCTGGGGTCACGACGCGCCGGGCACCCGCCTCTCCGTCGCCGCCACTCAGCCCGGGGTGAACTTCAACAGCCTGCTGGACAGCTCACTGCTCGAACCACTGTCGGGAACCTCGGTGCTCAATGCGGTGCCTGTCGAAGTGATGTCAGGCTGACCCGGCTCGCGGCGAGGTACAGCACCCACATGACGATGGGCAGGACGATGTCGGCGATGAGCGGCACACCGATGTTGTAGGGCTTGGTGTTTCCCTGCGCCAGCCAGAAGTAGAGGTGGCCGGCCGCATCGCCGACGTACTGCACCGTCAGCACGACCAAGGTCGCCAGCCAGAAGTTACCGCGGTACCAGTACGACATCACCCCGACGACGCCGATTGCCAGGTCCCCCATCGCGTTCTCCCACTGGAATCCGCCCTCCCCGCGGGCGTAGCCGATCATCTCGGCGGTATGCGGGCCGTCGAAAACGTGGACCGCCGCGGCGAGGATCGACGCGATGCCGACCACCCACACCATCCACCAGACGAAGTGGACCTCGGCGGCGGGACGGTCGGGGTGCCGTCGGCTCTGGACGATTCCACCGATGAGCGCGATGACTGCGGCGATGACGGTCGTCATGACTCTCCCTTACTTCATCCGCCTACTTCACCCGGGCGATCACGAAACCGTCCCAGCCCTTGGCGCCCACCGTCTGGATCGCGGCGGCCTCCAGACGTCTTTCCGCGCCGACCATCTCGAGCATCTCGCGAACGGCCCGGGCCTGCTGGTCCTCCTCGGCCGGATCCAGGATGCGGCCGGCGCGCACCGCGTTGTCCACGACGATCACCGTTCCGGGCCGGCCGAGCCGGATCGCGTGGCGGACGTAGGCGACGTTGTTCTCCTTGTCGGCGTCGATGAACACCAGATCGAAGTCCCCGCTCAGGCGGGGCAGGGTGTCCAGCGCGTTGCCGATGACGATGTTGACCCGGTCGGCGAGACCTGCGCGCCGCAGGTTCCGGGTTGCCACCTCGGCGTGCCGGGGGTCGTGTTCCAGCGACACCACGCTGCCCTCGGAGCCGACGCCGCGGGCCAGGCAGATGGTGCTGAATCCGCCGAGGGTGCCGATCTCCAGCACCCGGCGGGCGCCGCTGATACGAGTGAGCAGGTACAGCAGCCGGGCGTGCTGCGCGGACACCTCGATGGGCGGCAGTCCGGCGGCCTGCGATTCGGCGAGCGCCGCGGTCAGGGCCTGGTCGTCGTCGAGCACCAAACGATCCAGCAGTGCGTCGACGGCCAGCCATTGGTCGGGACCGATCATCTCGTCCACAGTGTCGAGCCTACTTACCGCACACCCTCTTTCGCGTAGACCACCCGAAGCACGTGACCGGCCTCCGGCCCCATGACTGCGGCGGTCAACGCGCAGAGAGTCGCGACGAACTCGCTGCCGTGCGCGGGAGTGACATCGGCGCACAGGTGGTGGGCGATCTCGTGGAGGACCACCAGTTCGCGAAGGGCCCAGCCGCCGCCGGTCCGGTCGGGCACCGCGATCACACCGGTGCCGCCGCTGTTCTCGTAGTGGGCCGCGGCCGCGGTGCGGCGGGCCCGCACCGTCAGCGGACCGGGAATCGGGCGGACGTCGGTAACGGCGGGCAGGTGCATCACCTCGTCGACGTAACGCTGAACGGACTCCACCGAGGCGAACCGGGCCTCCGGCGGCAGAGTGATCGACTCGCCGAAGAAGTCGATGATGCGGGAACTGTGTTGGGCGGCATGGTCGAACAGGGACCGCACGAACTGCTCGGCCGCGTACACACGCGAACGCTGGGTGTCGCGGGCACTCACCGCGAAAGCCGGGTCCGCGGCCCCGGCAGTTCCGGACTTCCGCCCAGGCGGGCCTGCTGGCCGGCCCGGTCCCCGGCCCGTCGGGCAGCCGAGGAGTAGCCCGCCGAGGAGCTGGAGGCGCGCCAGGTCCCGCGGGCCCTCGACTCGGAACGGTAGTGGTCGCGCAGCTCGAGTTCCTTGTTACGCAGGGCAAGTGCGGTTCCGGGCGCGGCGGTGCGGGCTTTGGTCGCCTCACGGCGCGCCTCGTCACGCGCCTCGGACAGGCGCTGGGCGATGCGTGAGCCGAAGGCTAGCTGGAAGTTCAGCCGCGCGGTGATGGTCGGCGTCGGGCGGTGCGCCCCGGTGGCCAGATAGGCGTCACAGGAGCGGACCATCTGCACCACCAGGCTGGCGTACAGGGCATGGCTGGCGTCGATGTCCTCGGCGAAACCGTAGGCGTAGACGTAGGTGGAGTTCGACGCGACGTCGCACCGCACGTCGTTGGCCGCGGCGATGCCGGCGAACAGTTGGACGTAGGTTCTCAAGCCGCGCGAACCCGGCTCCCCGATCGTGATCGTGCGCTGGGTGGGCGCCTGCGCGGCGGTGCGGGTGGCCGAATGTGCCCGGGCCACCGCGAGATCGATGGACGTGGCGGTGGCCAGCCGCTGGGCGGCGGTCATGAACGCCTCGGCCTCATGCGGGTTGTCGGTGCCCTCGGCCTGGCGCAGCAGCGCGGCGATCCGGGCGAGCATCCTGTCGTCGGTCATGACGCCACGCTAAGCGAGCCCTCCGACGTTCCCGGACGGCCCACCCCGGCGCACCGCCGGGCTGTCCACAGAACCGAATCGGTGCACAATCACCTCCCGACGAACGCGGCCAGGGCGGCGGTGAGTTGCGGCGACAGCGGACCCTTCTTCGCGTAGTTCACGATGTTGTCGGTCGGGTCGTCGCGCAACACGTGGTTGACACCTTTGAGCCGGACCAGATCGAGAGCGGTGTGCGCCAGCGCCTTCGCAAGCGGGTCGATACCGGAACACGGCGCCTGGGCGTCGGAGTCCGAACAGGTGAGCAGGACCGGGGTGCCGCCCGGGATGCGGGCCGCGAGGTCCAGCGGGTCGAGGGCGTCAGCCTCGGCGACGGCTTTGACGTTGCCCGGGTTGACGATGGCGCTGAGCCCCTCGGGCAGTTTCTCCGGGACGGTGCCCGTCGCCCGGACCTGCGCGACGGCGCCCCGCCAGGCGGCGAGCACCTGATCGGCCTGCTGCTGGGTCTTGGCGCCGCTCTTGACCGCCGCGGCGACGTCGGCGTCCACTCGGCCGGTGATCAGGTCGAGGTAGCGGGCGGTCAGCGGCTGCAGCAGCCCCAGCGAGTGGATCTTGGGGGCCCCGGCCGTGGTGTCGTCGGCCAGAGTCATGGCATGCACCGTGCCCTCCCCCACCGCGTAGACCGAGATGCGGTTGGCGTCGGTGCCCGGTTGCGCCGCCAGGAAGCGCACCGCAGACTTCGCCCCGGCGGTGTAGACGGCGGAGCCGACGTCGCGGGGACGATCGGCGTGCGGGCCGAGCCCGGTGGCCCCGGTCCCGACCTTGTCGTAGCGCAGTGACGCGATCCCGTGGTCGGATAGGAACTCGGCGAGCTGACGCATGTTGCCGATCGGTCCGGCGACATTGTTGTCGCCGTTGCGGTCGGTGGCCCCGCTCTCGGAAATCAGCAGCGCGGCGGGCCCGGCGCTGTCACCGGGCGGATGCCGGTAGGTGCCGTGCAGCGTCAGGCCGTCGGCGTCGAACGTCACCTCGTCGTCGGACCACTGCGGCAGTGCCGGCGCCGAGGTGCCGGACTTGCTGCAGCCGGCCAGCAGCAGGACCGCGAAGATCGTGGCGAGCAGTCTGCGCGTCATATCCGCGCCCCGTCCGATTCGCGCGTCATATCCGCGCCCCGTCCGATTCGCGCGTCATATCCGCGCCCCGTCCGATTCGCGCGTCATATCCGCGCGGTGATCCACTCGGTGACGTCGTCGAGTACCCGGTCGCGCTCGGGCTCGTTGAACACCTCGTGGAAGAGCTCCGGGTACACCTTGAGTTCAACGTCGTGGGAGCCGACGTGCTCGACCAGGCGACGGCTTCCCTCGGCCGATACCAGGCGGTCGTCCGCACCATGGACCACCAGCAGGGGTGCGGTGATGCCGGGGGCGAGAAGGTGCATCTTCTCGCCGACGACCAACAGCGCCTTGCCGATTCCCGCGGGGACCTTCCCGCGATAGACCAGCGGGTCGGCCTTATAGTCGGCCACCACCTTCGGGTCGCGGGAGACGTGGTCGGGGTCGATGGCCTCGATCGGCAGGTTCGGGAAGATCGAACCGATGGCCTTACCGAGGATCGCCTTGGCCTTCGATACTCCGGTGTGCGCGGCGATCGCCGGGCCGGAGAGGACCATCAGGTCGTAGTCGTCGGCGTGCTGAACGCCGTAGGCGAAGACGATGCCCCCGCCCATGCTGTGGCCGAGGACGATCACCTTGCGGTCGGGGTTCTCCTCGCGTGCGATCCGCACCAGTTCGCGAAAGTCGGCGACGAACTCCTTCATGTGCCGGACCCGGACGCGCTTGCCGCCGGCCCGACCGTGGCCCCGATGGTCCAGGGCGTAAGTCGCCAGGCCGGCGGCGCCGAAGCGCTGCGCGACGTGGTCGTAGCGGCGGGCGTGCTCGCCGTAGCCGTGCGCCAGCACGACCACGGCGCGCAACTCGCCCTCCGGACGCCAGACGTCGTAGACGATCGGGACGCCGCCGTGCCCGGCGAACGTTCGCTCAATCCGTTCTGCCATCAGGCCAGCGTAGCCACCCCGGCGGACCCCTCGACCCGCCGGGAGCGGGCGACCAGTCGATACCACGGACGATCAGCGGTGGACAGTGGTGTCCCGCCTGCCGCTGATCGCAACGCAGATACCGATGAGCACCGCCGCCACGGCCACACCGATGATGAACGGCAGGATCGCGAAGCCGCCGTTGGCGTTGTGGTAGCCGAACTGGGCGGTGATCCACGATCCCAGGAACGATCCGACCATCCCGAGCAGGATCGTCATGACCATCCCGATGCTCTGCCGCCCCGGCATGACGAGACGCGCCAAGGCGCCGATAATCGCACCGGCGATGATCGCGCTGATGATTGTTCCGATCATTACTGCTCCTTCACCAAGGTCAGGCGGTTCCGATCGGTCCCGCGCTAGTGCGGGGTATTCCCATTGCGGCGAGCGGATAACCTCACCGGCGAATGAGGCTGCGGTTCTTCGTGATCCGCCCGGCGCCCGGTATTGACCTGGCCGTGATTTTTGTTGACAGTGTGACGCATGTGGCTATCGTGATCCCATGCAGCTGCGCCGCATCGGGCGACTGTGCGCCACCGTCGCCCTGCTGAGCATGGCTTGCGGCGCCGGCGCACCTGTCGCGAACGCCGCGGCGCGCGACCAGTTGGCACAGGCCATCTCGACGACGCGTGGCAGCTACCTGGTGTACAACTTCGGCCCCGGATTCCCCGCCCCGATGCTCGACGCGTCGGGCAGGTGGTATGAGATGGTCAGCGGCGGACGGCTCATGGTCATCAAGGGCGCATCGCAGCGGCTCAGCCCGCACCTGCTGGTCGACACCCACCAGGGGCCGCAGGCCCGCTGCGAGCGCACACCCGGCGCGCGCACCGCCGAGGGGCTGCCGCAGTCCGCGGAAACCTATGCGCCGCAACAAGCTTGGCAGGTTCTTGGCCAGCCGGCCATCGCCATCAACGCCAACTTCTTCGACGTACGGCCCCAGTTCGGTGGCTCCTGGAAACTCACCGGTTGCAGTTCGCCGCTCGGCGCCTACGTCGACAACACCGGCGACGTCGGCAGTGCCAACATGGCCGTCACCGGCACCCTGGCCTACGCGGGCAAGCAGGCCCTGTCCGGCGGGGACGAGGTGTGGACGGCGCTGAGCACACTGATCCTTCCGGTTCGCGGCGCGCCGTACCTGGTGACGCCGAAGGACCCCCGCGACTACGACGTCGCCTCACCGGTCATCGCGTCGCTCGTCGACAAGGGGACCAAGTTCGTCGCCGTCTCGGGTCTCAAGCTGCTGGCCCCGGGGGACACCGGCCAGCTCAACGATCCCGGGCCCAGCGCCGCGCGCACCGCGATCGCCTACACCGCCGACAAGGACGAGATGTACGTCTTCCAGGGCGGCAACTACCGCCCCGACAACATTCAGGACCTGTTCCGCGGACTGGGCAGCGACACCGCGGTCCTGCTCGACGGCGGCGGTTCCTCGGCGATCGTGCTGCGCCGCGACAGCGGCGGCATGTGGGCCGGCGCCGGGTCGCCGCGGGGGTCCTGCGACACCATGCAAGTGCTGTGCGACGCCAAGGAGCGGGCACTGCCCGCGTGGCTGGCCTTCGACTGATCCCTAGAGGCCGAGCTTGGGCGTGAGGTCGAGTGAAGTGACGGTGGTCATCTTCGTCACCCGCCAGTCCCGCCCGTACCGCTTCATCTCCAGCCGGTAGGACAGGTACTTCATCGACGGGATGTTGTTGCTCTGCGGCGTGCTCGACGTGGTGTTGGTGTAGACGATCGCGGTGGCGTCATTGCCCCGCAACGACTCCACCGCCACTCCGACCACCTTGGTGGCGCTGGTCACCTTGGCCTGTTTGTTGGTGGCCGCGATGGCATCGACGTACTTGCGGTACTGCTCCTCGAAGTCGCCGCCGAGGTATCGGGCGGACCGGTCGGGGAGCTTGTCCATGTTCTCCGGGGTGTAGCTCCACAGAGTGCTGATCGCATCCGCGGCGGTGCGCGCAATGGTGAGCTTGGTGGCGACGGCGGCCCGGTCCATCAGGTACGGCTGGACCGCGGCACCGGCGAAGCCGCCGGCCACCACGAACGCGGCAACCGCCACCGCGGCGAGGGTTCTCCTGTTGGCCGCGAACCAGTTTCGCAGTTTTGGGGGCTTCGGCACCACGGGCTCGGCGGCGACGGCATCCTCAGCCGTCGCGTCATCGGCGTCGGCGGCACCGGACTCGTCGCCCGCCTCGGCCACGGCGCTGTCGGCCCCCTCCTGGGGCGCGTCGTCGCTCACAGGACCTGAATCAGGTCGCTGACCTTCCACTGGTCCCCTTCCTTGACTGCCGTGATCTCCCAGCGGCTCGCGCTGTCGATCTTCTTCCCGTCGGGCATCGTCGTGGTCATGTTCGCCACGGCGATCACGTTGACGCTGTTGTCGTCATTCCATCGCTCGATGCCGATCTCCTGGACGGTGCCCACACCGGGCTCCGCCTGGGCAACCTGCAGGACCACCGCGGTCATCTTCTCGGAGTACAGCTTGGCGAAGTTGCCGGTGCCGAGTGCCAGCACCTTGTCGGCGTAGGCGTTGGCGTTGAACGGATCCGGCGAGGTGTACTGGGTCACGAAGGTGGTGACGAAGTCGATGGCGGCCGCGTTGCGCACGGCGACGCGCTGTGACGCCAGGCTCCTGGCGAAGACGAATGCGCTCAGACTCAGCGCGAGCACCATGACAACCGCAGCGATGGACGCCACCGTCACGAGCCGACGTCGACTTGGGGGCTGGGGCGGCATCCGCAGTGCCGCCGCGCCGGTCTCATCCACTCTGCGGCGCGGGCTCATCGTCCACCTGCGCTGGGCTTGGGCTGATCCGGCTTAGGCTGTGCCGGCTTGCCCTGGTCCGGCTTGCCCTGGTCCGGTTTGGGTCCCGAATCCGCGGGTGGCGCAGGGGGTTTGGGTGCGGCCAGCACCGTCAGGTTTGCGACCTTCCAATCGTCGCCGACCTTCTCGTACTCAACCCGGACCGAGGCGGTGACGAAGCGTTGCTTGGGCGGCGCACCACGCTGGCCCTGCAGCAGCAGCAGCATGGTCGCCGTGTCCGTCGTCGATGACACCACTGAACTGTTGCTCACCCAGTAGTCGTTGTCGACGAGGCCGTTCTTCTTGACCGCGTCCTGCTGCGCGGTGAACTCCGGACGGTAGCCGTCCGTCACCAGGCTCTGCGCGTGCGCGAAGTCGTCGTCGACACTCTTGACCTGGTAGCTGAGCATGTCCGAGACCAGCTTCGGTCCCTGCTCGGCGATCTGGTCGCGCGCGGCGTTCAGCGACTGCTGATGCCGGTACACCAGCCCGAAGCCCAGCATCGCGGCAAGCACGGATAGCGCAGCTGCCGCGGCCAGCACCGCGGCCGCCACGCGCCGCCGATCGGGGACCGGCCCATCGACCTCGCACACCTCGGTCCGGGCCAGCATATCGGCGAAGGTGCGGCCGCGGGCGTCGAGAAGCGGCCAGAGCCAGCCGAGGGCGAACGGGACGGTGTCGACCACATGGGCGAGGTCCCGCAGCGCGAGACGGCCGGCGCCGGGATCGCTGCCGTCGCGGTTGTCCACCGCGATGCCCAGCACCGAACGGCCCAGGCTCCACCCGGTGTTCGCCGGCAGCAGCCAGCGATTGACCGCGATCGCCACCACCACGAGCGCGGCCACCACCAGACAGACCCACCACAGCCAGTCGCCCCGGGGTGCGGACCATCCGACGAGCAGCAACGAAGTCGCTACGCCCAGTGGGAAGAGGACATCGATCGCGAACGCCGCCGCGCGCGTCCACCACCCAGCGGGGCGATGAGGGACCACCATCTCTTCGTCGGCGGCTTCGGTGACCTCGTCGACCGCTACCGTCACTTGCCCACCGGCTCGATGTTGTCGATCTTGTAGGTCCCACCGTCGGACACCATCCGGACCCGGAGGCGGTAACTCAGTTCCTGGTTGATCTGCTGGTTGTTCGACATCGCGACACGGGTTGCCACCAGGACATCTATCGAACCGTCGGGATTGTGCTTCTCGGCGGCCGCCCGCATGTCGGCGATCTTCACCTGCGCGTTCACCGTCTTGTAGGCATCGGCGAGCAGTCCCCCATACAGATTCGCTTGCGCAGCAAAGTTTTCCGTCGAGCACTCGACGATCTTTCGCTGGCTGGCGTCCATCGCCTTGACATCGGGCGCCTGGGTTGCGGTGATGCACTCCTTCGCCGCTGCCACCGCTGCAGCCTCCCCGGTGGCAGCCGTCGCATCGCGGTGGTGGCCCACCAGGGCGAGCGCCCCGGCAGTGATCAGCAGCAGTGCGGCGGCCGCGAGACCCCCGGTGACGGCGGGTAGCCATCGCCCGGTCAGCAGCCGGGAGTCCGCCGTCGGTGCAGAAGCCTGCTCCGACGCGGAAATCCCAGCGTCATCCACGTGGTCACTGAGCTTGGGATCGGGTACTACCGTCTCGTCAGCGGTGAGTGGCGGGGTTGGGGTCAGCTGACCGGAGCCAGCATCTCCTTCCATCCGTCGTCTCCTGTAGTCGTCGAGTTCTTGACGGTGTACTTCGTACCATCCGGACCTGTGATCTCACCGGTCGAGGCGTTGTAGGTAGCCGACATATTGGTGGCCGGGGTACCCGCCGGTTGGTAGTTGCACTGGCCGGGCTGTGGCCATCCCGGTTGCACGCCGCGAATGTCGACTCCGGCCGCCGGATCGGCGCACTGCACCGCACCCTGACCCGGCTTGGAGACCGGATCACTGATCGGCGCCGTCGGTGGTGGCAACAAATCCGCCGGTAGCGGGTTGAGGCCGGTGTTGATCGTCGGCCCGGGGATCACCGTGCCGGGGTTGACCGGCTGGTCGCAGGCGGCACCGGGAGCGGGGCAGGTCAGGATCTGGTTCGGGTCACCGAACCAGGGGTTGGTCCCCAGGGGAACGTAGGGCTCGTTGCTACGGCACTCAGCCGGGGTGGCCGCACGCTTGCCCGGAACGTCGACGCAGGGGATGTTGCGGGCGCCGCGCACGGCATTCGCCGGGGTGTCCTGCGGGATCTTGCAGTAGAGCCCGTTCTCGACCGGCTTCACGCTGGTGTCGGCCGGGGACCGCCACTGACCGGCAGGCAGGAACCCGGTGAGGCACGGCGCCGGCTGGTTGATGGACAGACCGAGATCCAGAAAGGCCTCGCCGGGGAACACCTGGGTGTTCGTCTGAGCGACACCTGCGCCCAGCGGCAACAGCACCAGGGCCTGCTCCACGCCCTTGTTGTAGCGCTTGAGCATCTCGATGATGATCTCGAGATTTGCCAGGGTCTGCGGCAGCGCGTCCTTGACGTCGACGAACAGCGTGTTCAGCTTCTCGGCCGTCGGTGCGCCCTGCGACAAGATGCTGCTGACCGCGGGATCCTGCGCCTTGAGCTGCGAGGTGATCGAGTTGAGGTTCCGCGCCCACTGGTAGATCGCCGACTGCGACTGCACCTGGCTGTCCAGGATCGGCGGGGTGTTGTCGACGAGATTGTTGATGTCGTTGATGTTCTCGTTCAGGGCGCCGACGAATGAGTTGGTGTTGTCGACCAGCTTCTGCAACGTCGGGCCCAGGCCGCCGACCGCCTGCGCGGTCTCGTCGAGCAGGTTCGGCAACTTCCCGGCGGGGATGGCCGCCAGGGCGGCGTTCGCACGGTCCAGGGCAGGCCCGACCGGGGTCGGGATCGTGCTCTTGGTGATCGTCTGACCCGGCTTGAAGGTCTGATCGGTGTTGCCGCTCGCGGACACCAGGTCCACGTACTGCTCGCCGACCGCGGTCACCGAGTGCACGTTGGCACTCGCGTCGGCCGGGATCTTGTACTTGTCGCTGATGCTGAGCAGGGCCTGCGCGCCCGTCTCGGTCGGGACCACGTCGGTGACCCGGCCGATGGTGACGCCTCGGTAGGTGACGTTGGCGGTCTTGTACAGACCGCCGGCAGCGGGCAGATCCACCTTCAGCGGGTACTGACCGACCCCGGCGAGGCTGGGCAGCCGCAGGTAGAAGACACTCAGCGCCAGCAGGGCTGCCACGGTCAGCGCGAGGAAGATGAACAGCTGCGTCTTGATGAAACGGGTGAGCATCATGTCGTCAAGTCCTCACTCGCCACGCTCGACGTACGGCCCGCCGCCGTCGGTCATGTTCGGGTGCGGGGTGAACCGGACGTCCGGGATCATTGTGCTCGGATCGCGTCCCCACGACTGCTCGAGAGCGCGAAGCATGCCGGTCACGCCGGTGCCGGTCAGGAGACCGTTGTCCAGCGCGCTGAGGGTTGCATCGACGTTGAGCGACAGGTTGATGTAGTCACCCCGGATCGCCTTCGGAATGCCGTCCAGCGGATACGGGGCAGTAACGATCAACCGCATCGCGTCGAGGAAGTACGGCGCGCCGCGGCCCAGCTGAGTCAGCGGGCGCTGCAGGATGTCGAGGTTGGCGCGCAGATCGGGCGAGGCGGCGGCCAGCGTGTCACCGGTGATCTTGTTGAACCGGCCCAAGGCCACGACGGCATCCGCCAGCCGGTCCCGGGAGTTCGCCAGGTAGCTCGCCAGCGGGGGCAGGTCGACGAGCAACCGGTCCAGGGTGTTGTTGCGGCTGGCCACGTAGGCGAACAGGTTGTTGGTCGACTCGATGGCCCGGGCGATGTCGTCGCGTTGCTTGTTCAGCCCGGCGGTCAGGGTGTCCAGCTTGGTGAGGAACGCCCGGATCTGGTCGGCATTGCCGGTCAGAAGGTTGTTCACCTCGTTCTGGATCACCTCGAGGTTCGGGATGCCACCGCCGCGCAGCACGGTCGCCACGCTGGCCAGGGTGCGTTCCACCGTCGGGAATGACGAACTGCGGTCCAGCGGAATCGTCGCCCCGTCACGCAGGGGCTGCGCCGACGGGTTGGGTGGAGCCGCCAGTTCGACATGCTGGGTGCCCAGGATGCTGGACTGGCCGATCTTGGCCGTCGCGTTGGCCGGCAGCTTGACCGCCGGGTCGACGCTCAGGGTGAGGGTGGGAACCCAGTCCTTCAGCTCGATCTTGCGCACGGTACCGACGAACACGTCGGCGACCCGCACGCGGCTGTTGACGTTGAGCGCCAATGTGTCCGGGATCTGGACGTAGATGGTCTTCGACCCCTTGGCGCTGCCGGGCCCCATGTTGAGCGGGACGTTGGCGATGCCCTGCCACCCGCAGGACGTCAGCACCATGGCGACGGCGCCCATGGCCATCCCGCGCAGGCCGAGTCGGCGGGCACGCTTGACGATAGCGCTCACTGTCCGGCCCCCGATTCTGCAGGTAGAGCGCGCGATGCGGGCATCGGCGCGGCGGCCGGAGCCACCGTTCCCGGTGCGGGCGGGCCGATCTGCTCCGAGACGGGAAGCGGACCGGGCACCACGTCAGGTCCGGGCGCCGGATTCGGCGGGGCCGGCGGGTACCACGGCGGCGGCAGCGGGTTGTGCTGGTCATAGGAGTTCGACGGGGCACCACCACGTGGGCCGGCAGCCGGGTAGGACGTCGGGTCAGGACCGCCCATCAGCGCCGCCAGCGAATCCGGCGTGAGCATATTGGCGGTGAAGGGCTGCACCTGCAGGCCCTGCATACCCGGAGCCACGATCCAGCCCTGCTCATGGTTGCCGTGCGAGAACAAGGTGTCACGCGACCACACACCCGGAACGGTCGTGTCCTTGTACCCCGGCGGCGGACGAAGCCGCTCCTCGGAGTAGGCGACGTACTTGGGCAACGTCTCCGCGGTGGAGAACTGGTTCACCCCGAACGGCGGGAAGTTGAATTTGGTGGCGTCCAGGATCGGTGCGAGGTACTCCGCGCACAGCTCCGCGGAATCCTGGTAGCCGAGCCGACTGCCGGACTGTATTGCGCTGCAGAGGAACTGCATCGGGTTGGCCCAGTTGGAGATGGCCGGGATCGCGACGATGGCACCGTGCGTCGGGTGGTAGATGGTGGCCAAGTTCGCCTGCAGCGTCGGATAGACGTGCAGGACGGTTTCGATGCCGTTGCGGGCGTCCGGCTGCATCAACGCGTTCGTCACGTCGGCCAGATTGTTGATGTCGGTCGACAGTAGGGAGCCGTTGTCGTCGACGAACTTGCGCGCGGTCTTGAGCAGGTTGTCGATGTCCTGCGCGGCCCTGGCGATCTCCTGATCGGAGTTGTTCAGGGAGTTCGTGAACGTCGCGAGGTTGGTGTTCAGCGCGACGAACTGCTGGTCGCTCTGGTGCAGCGCATTGACGAACACCGCCAGCGCCTTGGTGGTGGCGAACAGGTCGCCGCGGCCTTCGTTGAGCGTCGCGACCGCGTCCGACAACGCCTTGAATGTCGCGTTGATGTCCTTGCCCTTGCCGTTGAGGGCGTCGGCGAGGGAGTCGACGAAACCGCCCAGGGCGCCCTTGTCGCCGGGCTTGCCGGGCTGCGGGCCGAGCTCGTTGACGAGCTTGTCGAGCTGGCCGCGGATGTCGTCCCACTCGACGGGCGTGCGGGTGCGCTCGAGCGGGATGACCGCGTTGTCGGCGAGCACGTCACCGCCGGTGTAGGGCGGGTCGAGCTGCAGCACGCGGGACGCGACCACGGTGGGGTTGAGCACCGAGGCGACGGCGTTGGCCGGGACCTTGTACTTGCTGTCGTAGTGGAAGTTGACCTTCATCCGGTCGCCGGCCGGCTCGATGCTGTCGATCGCGCCGACCTTGACGCCCATGATCTGCACCCGGTCACCGGGATACAGCGCCAGGGTGTTGTCGAAGAGGGCGCTGACGTTCGTCTGCGTCGCCTTCTGATACATCCGGTAGCCGACGAACGCCGCCAGCGCGGCCAGCAGCGCCAACACGATGGTGATCAACACCCCGGCGCGGGACACCTTCTTGAGGGACACGTTACGGACCGACATCGCTACGCCCCTCCATTATCGATCGGCGCGACGGCCTCGGCCGGGCCCGGAAGCGGGCCGGGCGGAACGGGTACCGTACGGGCTCCGGGCGGACCGGGCGCGAACGGTCCGGGCGGGGCGCCCGGCAGCAGCGGACCGGCTTCGCCGGGGACCGCGGCAGCTGGCACCCCGTGGTTCGGCACAGCGGCCGCCGGGTTCGGCGGCGCCATCACCACATCCGGCGGGCCGAAGCCACCGGGCACCGGGCCATAGGGACCCTGGGTGGCCGCGGCACACGGCAGCGGGTTGCTCGGGGTGCCCACTCCGCCGAGTCCCGGCGTGTAGGAGCACGGCGAGCCCGGGGGAACCGCGGGACCCGGGTGATCGGGGGTGCCCTCGAGGACCTGCGGGGCGGGCGCCGGCGCGCCGTTGGGCTGGGCCTGGCCGTTCGGGTCGGGGAACCGGTATGCCGGCAGGCCGGCGTTGCGCCAGAACTCCTCCGGGTCGATCCCGCGCTTTTTGAAGGCGGCGTCGACCCACGGTTGGATGATCTGGTACGGCAGGAGGTTGACGATCAGGGTCTTGAAGTAGGGACCGGAGCCGATGCCCTCGGTGAGTGCCCCCATGAACTTCGAGGCGGTGGTGATCGAGTAGGCGAGGTCGTCCTTGTGCTTGGCCAGCACGTCGCTGACGACCTGCAGCTGACTGAGGACGTTGTTCAGGTTCGGGTTGTCGTTGATGAACCCGGCGAACTGCTGCGACACCGCGGACACGTTCTGCAGCAGGACGTCCACTTCCTGGCTGCGCTGGTTGATCGCCGCGAGGAGGACCTGGGCGTTGACCAGCAGGCGGTTGATCTGTTCGCCGCGGTTGCCGAGCACGCTGGCGACCTTGTTGGCCTGACCGAGCAGGTCTTTGAACTGCTGGTCGCGCTTGCCGATGGTGTCGGAGAAGCGCGCGACGCCCTGGAGCGCCGCCTTGAGCTCCGGACGGCTGGCGTCAAGGGTCTCCGACAACACGTTGAGCGAGTTGCGCACCGCCGTCAGATCCCACTGGCTGGTGTTCTTGGTCAGATCGGAGAACGCGTCGTACAGCTGGTAGGGCGTGGTGCTCTGCTCCAGCGGCAGCGTGGCGCCCACCCCAAGCGGCTTGGTTCCGCGCGGATCGATCTCCATCACGCGCTTACCCAGGATGGTGTCCGTCCGGATGGACAGCCGGCTGTTCTCGCCGATGCGGTAGTTGCCCAACGTGAAACCGACCTTGACGCGGTCGCCGTCGATCTTCAGCGACTTGATCTGACCGACGTCGTAGCCGCTGATGCGGACCTTGTCGCCCGGCGCGGCGCCGGCCGAGTCGGCGAAGTCCGCGTAATACATGGGCTTGGCGAACAACATGGGGATGCTGGCGAAGCTCTGGCCGACGGCTACGACCATGGCCACGATCAACAGGCCGAGGAGACCGACGCGGATCCGATTGGATCCCTGCAAAGTCATCATTGCGGCGTGCACCTCCCCGTCGGCTGCTTGGTGATCCGGACCTTGCGAACCGGACCGCCCGGCTGGAGGCCGTTGAGTGTCAGGGTGATGTCGCAGAGGTAGAAGTTGAAGAAGTCACCGTAGATGCCGCCGGCGCGACCGATGAGGTTGATGGCCGGCGGGTACTCCGCGAGCAGCGTGTCGAGCCTCGCCGGGTCGTCTGCGAACGGCTGCTGGATGGTCTCCAGTTTTCCGATGGTCTGCTGCAACAGCGGACGGTCCTCGCTGAGGAGGCCGGCCAGCTGGGCAGAACCGTTGCTGATGTCGGCGATGGCGCCGGCCAGCGGATCGGCCCGGTTCTTCAGACCGGTGACCAGGATCTCGAGGTTGCTGACCGTCGAATCGAACTCCTTCTGGTGCTTGCTGACGGTGCCCAGAACGATGTTGAGGTTGTCGATCACCTCGCCGATCGCCTTGTCGCGGTCGGCCAGGGTGGACGTCAGTTGCGCGGTCTGGCTGAGGATGCTGGCTACCGTGCCGCCCTGTCCTTGGAAGACCGTGACCAGCGAGGTCGCGATATTGTTGACCTTCTCTGGGTCGAGTGACTTGAACAGCGGCTTGAAGCCGCCGATGAGCGCGTCGAGATCCAGTGCGGGCTGGGTACGCGCCAGTGGGATCAGACCGCCGGGCGGAAGCACCTTGTCCATGCCTTCACCGGTGCCGCGGTCGAGGTTGACGTAGCGCTCACCGATCAGGTTCGCGTAGCGGATCTGGGCGCCGGTCGACTGGTACAACGGCAGCGACCTGTCGACGTTGAGCTTGGCGACGACGCGCTGGCCACCCTCGAGCAGTCGCACCGACTTGACCTTGCCGACCTCGACACCACCGGCCCGGACGAACTGCCCCGCCTTCAGACCACTGCCGTTGCTGAACTCGGCCTCATAGGTGTTGAACCGCTGGAAGCGCAGCTGACCGAAAACCACGATGAGCAGCGCGGTGCACAGCGCCAGGATGACTGACACGATGGCGAGCTTGATCGCCGTTCCTTTGATACTCATGGGTTGATCGTGTTCTCCCCCACCTGGCGGCCCCAGACGTACTCGGTCAGAAGCGGCTGCCCGAGTTCGAAGTGGTTGTACGGTGCGATCGAGGCGCCGGTGTCGGCGACCAAGGTGGGCGCCGGCCAGAAGTCCCGGGTCACCTTCTGGAAGCAACCAGGCGCCCCACCCGGTCCGCCGCGGGCGTTCACGCGCGGCAGGTTGTCCGGGTAGACGTAGGGGTTGGGAGCGCCGACGAGCTCGGCGTGATCGGCGAGCGAGTAGCCGTTGCCGCCGAACGTGGCGTTAGCCGAGGGGATCACCTCTGCGTAATTGCGGAGCAAGCAGAAAATCTCGGGGCTGTAGGTGTTGAGCGTTTTCGAGGTCGGGATCAGGTCGGACATCGCCCGCACCAGGTAAGGCGCCCCGCGCTCGAAAACGTCGGCGCCGGTATTGCCGAACCCGATGGCGCCCAGCAGCGTGGCGTCGAGGTCACCCTGCTGGTTGTTCAGGGTGCGGACGGTGGTCAGCGCATTGTCGAGCGCGTCCCAGAAGTCCGGGCCGTAAGCCGTGTAGATGTCGGCCACATCCGCGAGGCGCTGCATTCCGTACTGCAGGCGCGGGAGCCGGGGGTTGAGGTTGTCCAGCGCGACGTTGGTGTCCACCAGCGTCTTGCCGAACTTGGTGCCCAGTCCGGTCAGCGCCTCGGCCGTCGCCGACAGCGTCAGGTTCAGTTTGACCGGGTCGATCTTCTCGGCGAGGTTCGTGACGGTCTCGAACACCGTGTTGAACTCGGTCGTGACGTTCCGGACGTCGATGACGTCGGAGCTGCTGATGCGCTTCGAGCTGGGGTCGCGGGGGCTGCTCAGCGAGACGTACTTGTTGCCGAAGATCGTGGTGGCCTGGATCTCGCCCTGCACGTTCGACGGGATCAGGTGAACGAACTCCGGATGATCGATCTCGAGGGAGAACTTGGCCGCCTCTTTGCCGTCGAGGATGGTGGGCTGAATCGTGCTGACCCGGCCGATGGCGACGCCGTTGTAGGTGACCTTCGAACCCGGATCCATCACCAGGCCGGCCCGGGAGGACACCATTGTCAGGTAGATCTTGGGCTTGAGCGTCCCGCGGAACTGCATAATCACGAACGCCAGGATCAAGGCGGTGATGAGCAGCACGATGATGCCCGCCAGGCGGAGCGGCGGGGTGCGTGGGTTGTTCAGGGGTGCGCTCATGACTACACCGTCAGGTTGAAGTTGGGGTCGGTGCCGTACAGCGCCAACGAGGCGAACAGGACCACGAACTGGATCAGGACCAGCGACGCGCGCATCGACTTCCCGACCGCTTCACCCACGCCGACCGGGCCGCCGCTGGCGTTGTAGCCGAAGTAGCAGTGGTTGATCATCACGAAGACCGAGATGATGATCACCTCCACGAAGGACCAGAAGACGTCGTTCGCGCGCAGGAAAGTGTGGAAATAGTGGGCGTAGGTTCCGGCCGACTGTCCGTAGAGCACCGTGGTGGTCAGCTGCGCGGCCAGGAACGCCATGATCAGCGACATCGCATAGAGCGGGATGATGACCACCGCTGATGCCACGAGCCGGGTGGACACCAGGTATGAGATGGACTTGATGCCCATCACTTCCAGCGCGTCGATCTCCTCGGAGATCCGCATGGCGCCCAGCTCCGCGGTGGCGCCGGCGCCGACGGTGGCTGCCATCGATTGACCGGTCACGATCGGGGCGGTCAGGCGGACGTTCACCATCGCGGCGAGGAAGCCGGTGAACGCCTCGACGCCGATGTTGCCCAATGACGCGAAGCCCTGGATGGCGATCAGGGATCCCGCCGACAGCGTGATGAAGCCGACGATCGCGACCGTGCCGCCGACCACCGCCATCGCGCCGGCGCCCATTCCGACCTCGGCGATCAGCCGGATGATCTCCTTGCGGTAATGGCCGATCGCGTGCGGGATCTCGCGGAGGGCTTCGATGGCGAACCAGCCGACCTTGCCGGTGCTGTCCAGGAACTTACCGGGGGCCTTGGCCCACTTGCCCGTGTCGAATTTCGGGAACTTCGACGGCATCGCCGTCTTCGGTGCTGTCGCTGTTGCCATCTAACGCCCCGTTCCGAACCGAACACCGATCGTCGTGAAGATGACGTTCACCGCGAACAGGGCGACCACGCAGAGCACCAGGGTCTCGTTCACGGCGATGCCCACGCCTTTGGCGCCGCCGCCCACCGTCAGACCGCGGTAGCAGCCGACCAGGCCCGCGATCAGCCCGAAGGCGACGGCCTTGGCGATGGCGATGACGACCTCGGGCAGGCCGGTGATGAGGGTCAGCGTCTGGAGATATGCGCCGGCGGAGATGTTCTGCAGGAACACACCGAAGATGAAGCTGCCGACCAGGCCGATGACGATCACGGCGCCATTGAGGAGCACGGAGACGAAGGTCGCGGCGGCCACGCGGGGGACCACCAGCCGGTGGATGGGGTCGATGCCGAGAACCTCGAGGGCGTCGATCTCCTCGCGGATGGTGCGGGCGCCGAGGTCGGCGCAGATGGCGGTGGAGCCCGCGCCGGCGACCACGAGCACCGTCACCAGGGGGCCGAGCTGGGTCACCGAGGCCAGTGCCGCGCCCGCGCCGGAGACGTCAGCGGCGCCGAACTCGGTCAGCAGCAGGTTGAAGATGAAGATGATCAGCACGGTCAGCGGGATCGACATCGCGAAGGTCGGCAGCAGCGATACCGTCATCAGGAACCAGCTGAAAGTGGTGAATTCTTTCCACTGGAACGGCCGGGCTAGCGCCTTCGCGGTGAGGACGCACATCTTGAAGAAACCGCCCATGGCCTGCATCGGCCCGTTGAAGCGTTTGCGCAGGAAGCTGGTTGAAGCGGTCACGGTCTTCCCTCCCGGGGCTGGCACGGCCGGCCATCGCGGCGTGAGGGTAGATGGTTCGGCACGCACCCCTCCTTCGACCGTGCAAGCGTGATCCACAGGCTGCTCGCACCACGGAGTGAGCGAGACCACAGGAATGTACCCGATGCCTCAGGCCCCTCACATCCCAACGTCACTATTGGGCCTCCCTTGGTTCCGTGGCGCTGCCAAACCGTAATCTCAACTCCGTTTTCAGGACTTTGCCAGCCGGGTTTCGGGGCAGCGCATCGACGATCTCCAGAGACTTCGGGTGCTTGTAGCGGGCCAGTTGCTCGTCGAGGAAGCCGGCCAGGTCCTCCAGTCGCAGACCGGCCTGGCTGACAGCGGCGACCGCGACGGGGACCTCGCCCCATCTGTCGTCGGGGCGGCCGATCACGGCCACCTCCAGAATTCCGGGGTGGGCGGCCAGGACGTTCTCGACTTCGGCGCAGTAGATGTTCTCGCCGCCGGAGATGATCATGTCCTTCTTGCGGTCGACGACCCAGATGTAGCCCTCGTCGTCGCTGCGCACCAGATCACCGGAGTGGAACCAGCCGCCGGCGAACGACTCGGCGGTGGCCTGCGGCTTGTTCCAGTACCCGGCCATCAGGGTGGGCGCGCGGTAGACGATCTCGCCGACCTCGCCGACGGGCACGTCGTTCATGTTCTCGTCCACGATCCGGGCCGCGACGGTCGGGATGACCTTGCCCACCGAGCCGAGCTTCCGGATGGCGTCCTCGCCGAGCAGCATGCAGGTGACCGGAGACATCTCGGTCTGGCCGAAGGCGGCGATGATCTTGCAGCCGTGGAACGTCTCGGCCATCTCCCGCAGCAGGGTGTCCGACGCCGGGGCCGCCCCCCAGGACAGGTTGCGTAGCCGCAATTCCCTTGGCCGCGAACGCTGTTCGGCGCAGACCGCCTGCCACTGGGCTGGCACCAGGAAGATTCCGCTGACCTTCTCGGCGGCCAGCACGTCGAGCAGAGCAGCCGGGTCGAAGGCACCCAGCGGGTGGATCACCGTGGGGATCCCCAGAGTCAGAGCGGGCAGCATGTTGCCGATGCCGGCGATGTGGAACAGCGGCACCCCGATGAATCCGACGTCGTTGGCCAGGTCCGGGGCCGTGGTGTAGATCGCCGTCATGGCCTGCGCCGCGAGGTTGGTGTGGGTGAGAACCGCGCCCTTGGGATGCCCGGTGGTGCCGGAGGTGTACATGATGAGCGCGGGACTGTCGTTGGGCACGTCGACGGGCGGCGCGGGGTCGCCCGCCTCGGTGACGAGGTCCTCGTAGCCGAGGACGGAGTCATCCGAATGTGCTTCGGCGACAACCACCGACGTCAACTGCGGGGCGATCTCGCGCACCGCCGCCGCCACCGGCGCGAGCATCGGTTCGGTCACCAGCACGCTGGCGGCGCAGTCCTGCACCAGGTAGGCCAGCTCGGGCGGGGTGAGCCGGAAGTTCACCGGCACGGCGATGGCGCCCAGCATCGTGGCGGCCAGGCAGGTCTCGACGAACTCGGGACGGTTGAGCATCAGGATCATCACCCGATCACCGGACCCGATCCCGCGCCGGTGCAGCGCGCCGGCGAGCCCGCTGACCCGGCGGTGCAACTCAGCCCAGGTGATGGTGCGGCCGAGGTAGCGCAGGGCGGTGGCACGGGGCTGCATGAGGTTGTGGCGCGCGAGTTGGGTGATCCAGTTCTGGCGGCGCGACAGATAGGGCTGCTCG
The DNA here is from genome assembly GCA_046330855.1 of Mycobacterium sp. Taxonomy (GTDB): domain Bacteria; phylum Actinomycetota; class Actinomycetes; order Mycobacteriales; family Mycobacteriaceae; genus Mycobacterium. Next base: position 211,684 of record JAXLRX010000003.1, on the reverse strand, counting down.
ACGCTGTGCTGTGCGGCGGCGATGTCCATCGGGTCCCAGCTTGCTGCACCGCAGCGGCAGCGCGGCGCGAAACGCCGTAAGGCGTCAGAAAATCGGCCGGTTCTACGCCAGGTGCTCGGCGCGGGACTTGAGATTGCCGGCGAGGTGGTCAAGGGCGTCGTTGACCAGTTTCTTGACCATCAGGGCCGGAACGCCCGGAATCGAGGTCTCGACGTCCATGTCCACGGTCAGCAGGCTGGACGGGCCCATGTCGACCACCGAGAACAGCTGATGTTGTTTGGAGAACAACTCGCCCTGTTGCATGACGGTCTGGATCTGCGTCGGGCCGGGGTAGTACACAGCCTGGATGAAGGTGCCCTGCTGACCCTGGATCTCGGTGTCGATCCGCAGCTGGCTGGGCCGCCCGTCGTTGTAGCGCGCCAGGATGTAGACGGCTTTGACCTCGTCATTCCACTGCGGGTACGCCTCGAAATCCGCCACGATGCCGAGGATCTCGGCGGCCCCGGCGTTGACTTCCACCGTCTTGGACACCAGCGGCATCAGGCGTGCACCTTCCGGCCGGCCGCCGGGGCGGTGCCCAGCGGTGACTGCAGCCGGGTCTTGTCGTCACGGATGAGTCCCCGCAGCAGAGCGGTGCTGAACTCGGCCGCGATCTCCTTGGCGCTGCGCCGTCCGTCCGGCCGCAGCCACCGGTAAGCGCCCATCGTCATGCCGATGTAGCCCAGCGCCACCAGGTGGGAGTCGCAGTCGAAGAACTCGCCGCTGGCGATGCCGCGATCGATCAGGCCGGTGACATGCTCGTAGACCTGGACTTCCTTCTCACGGACCTCGGCGACCTGCTCGTCGGTGAACCACTCGGTGATGTAGGGCTGCTCCTGCCAGTACACGGCCGCACCCTCGGGGTCCTCGGCGATGTTGGTCAGCAGGCGCACGGTGTATTGGTAGAGCGCCTCCCGGGCGGTCCAGGACGGGTCGTCGTGCACGGCGGCCAGCGTGTTCTCCGCCGCGCGGCGGTAGATGTCGAACAGGATGAGCGACTTACTGGCGTAGTAGTGGTACACCGTCGCCTTGTTCAGCCCGACCACGTCGGCCACGTCGTCCATCCGGGTGCCATGGTAACCACGGGCCGCGAACAGCTTGGTCGCGACGGCCAGCAGTTCCTCGCGGCGCGTCGAGCCGTTCTCCGGTGGCATGAGCGGGTTCCTCCCTATCAACTGGTTGGACAGTCTACGGGCGACGACGATGCGGGACGGTGACGTCCCGAGGAGGAGTCGGCCAATCGGGTACGGGCGACGACGATGCGGGACGGTGACGTCCCGAGGAGGAGTCGGCCAATCGGGTACGGGCGACGACGATGCGGGACGGTGACGTCCGATCGACTCTCCCCCGCAGCGGACGGGGGATAGACTCCCCTCAGTCGGACGTGCTTAGGAGGACAGCCATGAACCCGGATCCGAACCCGGATTACGACGCGACCGACGAAATCGAGTACTTCTTCAGCTGGCTCCCCTGGGCCTTGCGCGGCACGGACTGGACTGGCACCCCGGCCTACCCGCCGGTCTAGTCACCCCAGGCGAACGACTCGACGCCCACGTCGATCTGCTGCGGCTCTTCCTTCTCCCCGTCTTCCCGGCCGTCCTTTTCCGGTTCGCTGTCCGTCGCGATCATCAGCGGCCGGTCATCGGCCGTGCCGATGTAGGCGACGGTCTGACCGACCCACCTCGGACCGGGGGCATCACCGCGGGTGTCGGCGATGGTGTGCGGGGCGGCGCCCGGGCTCACCACCTGAATGCTCTTGGTCCGCTGGTCCGCGCTCCACTGGGTGAAGCCGACCGCACCACGCCACAGCGCCGCCACGTCGTCATAGGCTCCGTTCCCGGAGAACACCGGGCGCGGCGCCGCCGGCGGCTCGACGGAGTAGATGCCGCCACCCCGCAGCGTGAAAGGTATTGCGGCGAAAAGGGTTCCGGTCGCGTCGGCATTGGCGAACACGATTGACCGGCCCAGGTCGGCGTAATCCACGGAGCCGGCGTTGGTCCCGGTCGCCACCGGCGTCGAGGTTCCCGGCAGCGTGAGCACGTTGACGTCGACCGGACTGACGTCCGAGCGGCCACCGGCCCACACGATGTGTTTGCCGTCGGGTGCCCAGGCGTAGTTGCGGTCGGCGAACAGCGGCTTGGCCGGCGCCTCCACCTTCCCGGTGTCGACCGCTGCGGTCAGCAGGAATCCCCCGCCCCCGGCGGTCTTGAGGAAAGCGATCCGGTCACCGGCCGGCGACCAGTGCGGGCTGTCCAGGGTGCTCTTGGCCGGATCGTCGCCGTCGAACGTCGGCACCAGCGCCGCGGGGTCCACCAACCGCCGGGGAGCAGAGGCCGGCGCACTGTCGGCCGACAGGTCCAGCACCCACAGCTGGCCCCCGCCGTCTTGGGCAGATGCCTTGCGCACGAAGGCAACCCGGCTGCCGTCCGGCGACGGCGCCGGGTCGGTGTCGGCGGGACCGTCGGTGAGTTTGCGGCCGGGCGTGCCGGCTGGATCACTGACGTACAGTGCGCCGTCCTTCGCATAGAACAACGCCGGCCGGTGTGCGGTGTCCGGGCCGTTGGCGGGCGGCTTGGCCGGGGCCGCACAGGCGGCGACGGTGGTCGCGACAAGCAGGAGAATCGGAAATCGCCGCACGGGCCGCCACTCTAGCGGTTGTTAGGCTCCCGACCTTGTGAGCGATCTGACGACGACGGCGGCGCGCCCCGACCCGATGCGGCTGCGACTGCAGTGCTATCCCTACGTCGACGAGATCGCCGCCCGATACGGGGATATGGACGCCAACGCCCACCTGAACAACCTGGCGCTGGAGTCGCTGCACGAGAACGCCCGGGCGACGATGAATCAGCGGCTCTACCCCGAGGCCTACCGTTCCGGGTCGAGGCGGCTGCGCCTGGTGACGTCGCAGAACACCGCGCATTTCCTCGCCGAAGCACACTGGCCGGTGACGATTCAGACCGGTGCGGGCGTGGGCCGGATCGGCCGCACGTCGTTCGTCGCGTCGACGGGGCTCTTCGTTGCCGGTGAGTGCATCGGGGTGTGCGACACGGTGTTGGTGCTACTCGGCGAGGACGGCCCGGAGCCGATACCGGACGCTTTCCGCGCCGCACTGCACGGCGCGATGCTGGGGTGACCGCTCGGGGGCATCAACGTTGCCTTTCAATTCAGTCAGTGGACTCACATAGAATCGAACGTATGTTCGAGTCAATGGGCGAGTCTGCGCTTCTGGCCGAGATGTCAGACGCCCAGCGAACCGAGCGTGCCGCAACAGCACGTCGACTGCTCGCCGCGGGCCGGTTGTGCCAGCTTCGGATGGCTGGGCTCGAGGAAGCCGACCGCACCCAGTGGTGCATCGACAACTGGGAGGCGGTGGCCGCCGAGGTCGGCGCCGAGCTGGGCGTGAGCCGCGGCCGGGCCTCCTGGCAGATGAATTACGGGGTTGACTTGCTCGAGCGGTTGCCTCGGCTCGCCGCCGTTTTCGCCGCGGGGGACATCGACTTCCGGATCGTGGCTGCGGTGGCCTTCCGCACCGGGCTGATCACCGACTCGGACATCCTGGGGCGGATCGACGCCGCGATCGCACTGCGGGCCGGCCGCTGGAACGCTCTGTCGCGCAACAGGATCACCGAGTTGATCGACCGATGGGTCACCAGCCTGGATCCCGCGGCGCGACGAACCGCCCGCAGCGCCGAGGAGGACCGCCACGTCGAATTCGGCGAGAGCCGCGACGGCATGGTGGAGTTCTGGGGCGCGCTGCGAGCCGCTGACGCTGCGCTGCTGGAGCGCACCCTCGACGGTCTGGCTGACGGTGTGTGCGCCACCGATCCGCGAACCAAACCTCAGCGCCGCGCCGATGCGCTGGCCACATTGGCGGCGGGGCCGCACACAATGGGTTGCGAATGCGGGGCATCCGACTGCCCCGCGGCCGAGGCCGCGCCGGCCGGTCAGGTGGTTATCCACATCCTTGCCGAGGCTGCAGCCCTCAGCGGCGGAAGCGACGCGACGGGATACCTTCCGGGTTCCGGCGTCGTTCCGCCGGCGATGTTGCGGGAAGTTGCGAAGCGCGCCAGGTTGCGTCCACTGACACCGTCATCGCTGCTGTGCGCCGAGTCCCGCTACCGCCCGTCGGAGAAACTGGCCGACTTCATCCGCGCCCGCGACCTGACGTGCCGCTTCCCGGGATGCGACAAAGCCGCCGAGTTCTGCGATATCGACCACACGATCCCCTGGCAACAAGGCGGCCCGACACATCCGTCCAACCTGGCCACGCTGTGCCGTGCGCACCATCTCCTAAAGACCTTCTGGTGCGGCGAAAGCGGTTGGCAGGAAAAGCAGCATCCTGACGGCAGGATCGTCTGGACGTCGCCGTCGGGACGCACCTACACCACCACACCGGGTGGTGCACTGTTCTTCCCTCAGCTGGCCGAGCCGACAGGTGAGCTGAACATTGTTGTGCCCCTGACTGATTCACCCGGTGCCCGCACACTGATGATGCCCACCCGTCGGCGCAGCCGCGCCGAGGAGCGCGCCGCCCGTATCCAATGGGAGCGCGGACTCAACGAGGCGCGCTGGGCAGCCGACCCGCCGCCGTTCTAGGTGCCCTACAGCGCCTTCAGTTCCTCGATGACCTCGCCGACTGACTTCTTGGCGTCGCCGAACAGCATCGACGTTCCGGCCCCGAAGAACAACGGATTCTCGATACCGGCGTAGCCCGACGACATCGAGCGCTTGAGCACGATCACCGACCGGGACTGGTCGACATTCAGGATCGGCATGCCGTAGATCGGGCTGGACGGATCGGTCCGTGCCGCCGGGTTCGTGACGTCGTTCGCGCCGATCACCAAAGTGACGTCGGTGCGCGGGAATTCGCCGTTGATGTCGTCCATTTCCTTCATGGCGTCGTACTCGACGTCCGCCTCGGCCAACAGCACGTTCATGTGGCCGGGCATACGGCCGGCCACCGGGTGAATGGCGAACTTGACCTCGACGCCCTTCTCCTCCAACAGGTCCGCCATCTCCTTGACGGCGTGTTGCGCCTGGGCGACGGCCAGGCCGTAACCGGGAACCACGATCACCTGGTTGGCGTAGGCCATCTGGATCGCGGCGTCGGCGGCCGAGGTGGCCTTGACCGGGCCCTGATCCCCGCCGGCCGGTCCGCCGACGGCGTCGGTCGCTCCGAAGGACCCGAAAACGATCGCCGGGATGGACCGGTTCATGGCCACGGCCATCAGGTTGGTCAGGATGGAACCGGACGCGCCGACGATCATGCCGGCGACGATCATCGCGGTGTTGTTCAGCGCCAAACCCGCTGCGGCGGCGGACAACCCGGTCATGGCGTTCAGCAGGGAGATCACCACGGGCATGTCGGCGCCGCCGATCGGGAACACCACGAACAGGCCCATGATGCCCGCGAACACCAGCAGCAGCACGATCCACCAGACCGACAGCCCCTTGTTCAGCCCGATGTAGACGGCCGCGGCGACGGCGGCGAGCAGCAGCACGATGTTCGCGGCCTGGAACACCTTGGCGTTCTTGACGAAGGCCTTCTCAAGGTTCTTCGGGATGATGTTTTCCTGCAGCTTGGCGAAGGCCACCAGCGAGCCCCAGAACGACACCGAACCGATGACGGCGGCGAACAGCGACCCGACCACCAGGGCCACCGTGGGCGACTGGTCGGGCTTGAAGTGCGAGAAGCCCTTGGTCTCAATGAATTCGGCCCACGCGATGAGCGCCACGGTGCCGCCGCCCACGCCGTTGAACAGCGCGACCAGTTGCGGCATCGCCGTCATCTTGGTCTTCTTGGCCGGCGGCACACCGAGGATCACGCCGATCGCCAGGCCGGCGACGATCAGGACCCAGTTGATCGACGCGGTGTCGCGGATCTTGATCAGCGTCGCCACCACGGCGATGCCCATACCGGTCGCAGCGATCCAGTTTCCGCGCACGGCGGTCTTGGGACCGGTCAGGCCCATCAGGCCATAGATGAAGAGCGCGAAAGCGAAGATGTAGAGAACGTCGACGAGGTAGTTCACCTGGTGAGCTCCTTCGCCGTGGATCCGGCGGGCAGTTCTTTCTTCTTGCCCTTGAACATTCCGAGCATCCGGTCGGTCACCAGGAAGCCGCCGATCACGTTGAGCGTGCCGAACACCAAAGCGACGAACGCGATGATCCGCACGCCCCAGTGCGCGTCGGCCGGCAGGTTGCCCAGCACCAGCAGCGCTCCCAGCACGACGATGCCATGGATGGCGTTGGTCCCCGACATCAGCGGGGTGTGCAATGTGTTGGGCACCTTGGAGATCACGGCGAAACCGACGAACCCGGCGAGCACCAGGATCGCAAGATTGGCCAGCAGTTGGGTGTACATGCGCGTCAGTCCCTTGTCACACAGGAGGCCGAGACGACCTCGTCGTCGAAGTCCGGCGCCAGCGCACCGTCTGTGATGAGCAGTTCCAGCAGCGACGTCAGGTTCTTGGAGTAGAGCTCGCTGGCATGCTCGGGCATGGTCGCCGGCAGGTTGAGCGGCGAGGTGATGGTCACCCCGTGCTTCACCGCGGTCTGGCCGGGTTCGGTGAGCTCGCAGTTGCCGCCCGTCTCTCCGGCCAGGTCGACCACCACGCTGCCGGGCTTCATGCCCTGCACCGCGGCAGCGGTCACCAGCCGGGGCGCGGGACGTCCCGGCACCAGCGCGGTGGTGATCACGACGTCGAATCCACCGATGGCTTCCTCAAGCTTCTTCTGCTGCTGCGCGCGCTCTTCCTCGGTCAACTCGCGGGCGTAGCCGCCCTCGCCCGCAGCGGCGATGCCGAGGTTCAGCCATTGCGCACCGACCGAGCGCACCTGGTCGGCGACCTCGGGTCGGACGTCGTATCCGGTGGTCTTCGCACCGAGCCGCTTGGCAGTCGCCAGCGCCTGCAAACCGGCCACACCGACGCCGAGCACCAGCACGCTGGCCGGCTTCACAGTGCCCGCAGCGGTGGTCAGCATCGGGAAGAAGCGGGTGAACTCGCTGGCCGCGAGCAGCACGGCCTTGTACCCGGCGACGTTGGCCTGCGAGGACAGCGCATCCATGGCCTGCGCCCGCGAGATGCGCGGGATCGCCTCGACGGCGAAGGCCTGCACGCCGGCGCCCTTGAGCGCACCGATCTGGTTGTCGGCGTTGCGCGGCGCGAGGAAGCCGATCAGGGTCTGCCCGGACCGCAGCCGGGCCACCTCGGAGGCCGACGGCGGGGCGACCTTGACCACCACGTCGGCCGACCAGGCGTCACCGATGGTCGCGCCGGCGCCGGTGTAGAGCTCGTCGGGCAGCAGCGCCCGCTCGCCGGCGCCCGACTCGACCACCACGGCGACGCCACTGTTCACCAGAGCCGACACCGCCTTGGGAACCAGCGCCACCCGGCGCTCGTCGGCGCCCGACTCGGCGACGACTCCCACAGTCGTCTTGCTATCTGTCATGAGCTGTGCGTGTGCTTTCTAGCTCGGAATATTTCGGGGCACCTCCCCGATGCTCGTGACACCCTAACCGCTGGCTGGTGCGATTTCCCAAGCCGCGGGCCGCGGCCTCACCCGATCGGGGGAGGGTCTTTCGGCGCTGTTTTGTGACGCAGAACACTTCATAGGCTGACAATTTCCTTGCGGAAGAAGTTTTTGTCGGCGAGGAGGCGCGTGATGGATTCACCACTGGTCAGGCTTACCGCCGGGATCGCCACGGTGATGACGGCCCTCGGAGTGGGAACCGCCCTGGGCAGTCCGGGAATCGCTGCCGCGGACGACTCCGGCCCCGACAACGGCCGGGCCGGCTCCCAGGCATCACCGGCGCCGGCCCGGGCTGCCACTCCCCCGGGTCGCGGGCGATCTTCCTCACAAGGCACCACGGCGGCGATCACCCGGACGCCGCGGCCGGCCGCGGCCAAGAACGTGCCCACACCGGTCGTGACGAGAAACACCCTCGCAGCCGTGCCGCAACCGGCGGCTCCAGTCGCAGCCGCACTGCCCGAACCGGCGGCCAAACCGGCGGCGGCCGACCCCGCCGGTCCCCCGGCACCCGTCGCCACGGTCGCGGTCGCCCCGGCTCCCGTCGCCAGGGTCGCCGTTTCCGACGTCGTCGCTCCGGCCGCCGCCGCCGCACCGGCGATCACTGCCGCCGCACCCGTCGGCTCCATCACCGCACTGCCGTCGCCACTGGTCGGCACGGGCACCGGACTGCCCCTGGAATCGCCCGCCTCGTGGCTGGTGCTTGCCGCAACCAAGCGGGCGAGCCGGGTCTCGGCCCGCCGTGCCGCGGCAACGACGAACTCCGGCCAGGCCCCATCGCCGGCCGCGACCACCGGCACGACCACCACCGTCACCTGGGCGTGGGGAACCAACCCGGTACTGGCTTTCAACCCCGCCACCGACAAGCTCGACTTCGGCTGGATGGGACCCACCCAGTTCGACGTCACCGAGAAGTCGGGATCGACCGTCATCTCCGTCGTCGGGAACAACCACAGCTACACGCTGCAGAACGTCGCGGTGGGCCAACTGACGATGACCAACATCATCGCCAAGGACACCGGCACGGTCGGCAAATGGCAGACGCTCATCTCTGGCGCGCAGACCACCGCACCTGCCGTCGCGATCGCCAATGCCACTGTGGCCGAGGGTAATTCGGGGACGACGCCCATGGCGTTCACGGTGACGCTGTCCAAACCGTCCAGCAAGACGGTGACCGTCGGATACAGCACCGCCAACGGCACGGCCACCGCAGGTTCGGACTACACGGCCACCTCCGGAACGCTGAGCTTCGCCCCCGGAACCACGTCGCGGAAGGTCAGCGTCGCCGTACTCGGTGACACCGCCGCCGAGCCGGACGAGACGTTCACAGTCACGCTGGCCAACGCCGTCAACGCCACGCTGGGCACCGCCACAGCAACGGGCACGATCACCAACGACGATGCCGCGCCGGTAACACCCCCGACCGTGTCGATCGCCAATGCCTCTGTGAACGAGGGCAATTCGGGTGTGACGCCGATGGCGTTCACAGTGTCGCTGTCGAAGGCATCCGACAAGGCGGTCACCGTCGGCTACAGCACCGCCAACGGCACCGCCATCGCCGGCCAGGACTACTCGGCAGCCTCGGGCACGCTCACCTTCGCCGCAGGAACCACCAGCCAGCAGTTCAGCGTGTCGGTCCTCGGCGACACCACCGTCGAACCCGCCGAGACGTTCACCGTCACCCTGGCCAACCCGACCAACGCGACACTGGCCACCGCCACGGCCACCGGCACCATCGTCAACGACGACGCCACCACCCCGCCGCCGGTGGCCGGGGACCGCTGGGGCAAGGCGTTCTACGCGCCCTACGTCGACATGGGCGGCTGGCCGGTGCCCGACCTGCTGGCGATCAGCCAGACCAACGGCGGCGGATCGTTGTTCACCGCGGCCTTCATGCAGGCGACCCCCGACGGCAAGCTTGCCTGGGCCGGGCTCAATGCGTTGGAACCCTCGGCCACCAACGATCAGGCGCAGGCCATCAACCGGTCGATCAAGGCGCTGCAGTCCGCGGGTGGGGACGTGATGATCTCACTCGGCGGTCAGGCCGGAACCTCTCTGGCGCAATGGGGTTCGGCCCACGGGATGACGGCGGCCCAGCTGGCCAACGCCTACGCCGGGGTGGTCGACACCTACGGCGTGACCCATCTCGACTTCGACATCGAGGGCGCCGCGGTGGCCGATCCCGCCTCGATCGCTTTGCACAGCCAGGCCCTGAAACTGCTGCAGCAGTCCAAGCCCCAGGTCCAGGTCTGGTACACCCTCCCCGTGTTGCCGACCGGACTGACCGCCGACGGCATCAAGGTGGTCGACTCGGCACTGAAGGCCGGGGTGAACCTGGCCGGGGTCAACGTGATGGCCATGGATTACGGCGAATCTGCCGCGCCCACAACGGGTCCCAATGCCAAGACGATGGGCGCCTATGCCATCCAGTCCGCCGAATCCACCTACGGCCAGCTGACCAAGCTCTACAGCGGATACGGCAAGACGTTCGGCTACAGCCAACTCGGTGTCACGCCGATGCTCGGCGTCAACGACATCACCAGCGAGGTGTTCACCCTCGCCGACGCCCAGGCGGTCGAGGACTACGCCCGCACCAAGGGCGTGGGCATGCTGGCGCTCTGGTCGGTCACCCGCGACACCCCGGGGCAGCTCGGGGTGTCTACGTACACCCACTCGGGGATGAGCGTCCCGGCCGGCAGCTTCGCCAAGATCTTCGACGACTACGGCACCGTCAACACGCTGAACTACGGCAGCGCCGGCGGTGGTTCGACCGGCGGCGGTACCACCCCACCGGTCACCGGCGGCACCACCACGGCCATCGGCTGGCATTGGGGGACCAACACCGCGCTGGCCTTCGACACCGCCAAGGACAAGCTCGACTTCGGTTGGATGCAGCCGACGAACTTCGACATCAGCGAGAAGTCCGGTTCGACGGTGATCACCATCGTCAACAACAACCAGACCTACACGCTGACCGGCGTGCCACTGCGCGCGATCGGCATGGGCAACATCGTGGCCCTCGACGCAAGCACGCTGGCCAAGTGGCAGGCGGCCATCACGGCGGCGAAGCAGACCGTCCTCTGATCGGACGACACGGCGTCATCCGCAGAATCATCCATTCGCCCGACGACCGAAGGGGGGTGGCGGGTCGACAGTGTTCCAACGAGGCCGAATCCCCGGCCGAACAGGCAAAGGACACCGACATGACCACCACGACCTCCCGTTGGATCTCCGCCACCCTGGCCGCGGCCGGCATCGGGATCGGCATCCTCGCCGGGACCGGCGCACCGAGCACCCCGCAGACCCACAACATGGCCGACTACGGCGCGGCGATCACCGCCGACGACGCCACCGACCACGCCCGCGACCGCGGCGTGCCGCACATGGACGACCACGAACACGCTCCCGGCTACTTCGAGCGCATGGACGGCGTCGGCCGGTAGCCCCGTGAACGGGTGCCCTATCGTGGCCTTATGGATTTCGCGATGTCCGCCAAGGCCGCCGACTACCACAAACGCCTCACCGAATTCATGGTCACCGAGGTGTTCCCGGCGGAGAAGTCCTACGACGAATACCGCGCCGCCGCGGGGCCCGGCGACTTCACCGTTCCCCCGGTTGTCGAGGGGCTGAAGAAGAAGGCCAAGGCGGAGGGCCTGTGGAACCTGTTCCTGCCGTCGGAGTCGGGACTGACCAACCTGGAGTACGCGCCGCTGGCCGAGTTGTCGGGCTGGAGCACGGAGATCGCCCCGGAGGCCATCAACTGCGCCGCGCCGGACACCGGCAACATGGAAGTGCTGCACATGTTCGGCACCCCCGAACAGAAGAAGCAGTACCTCGAACCGCTGTTGGCCGGTGAGATCCGCAGCGCGTTCTCCATGACCGAGCCGGCGGTGGCGTCCAGCGACGCGCGCAACATCCAGACCGAGATCACCCGCGACGGCGACCACTACGTCATCAACGGCCGCAAGTGGTGGACGTCGGGCGCCAACGACCCGCGCTGCACGATCATGATCGTGATGGGCCGCACCAACCCGGACGCCGCCTCACACCAGCAGCAGTCGATGATTCTGGTCCCGACCGACACCCCGGGCATCAACATCCTGCGGTCCACCTCGGTGTTCGGCTGGCAGGACCAGCACGGCCACGCCGAGATCGTCTACGACAACGTCCGGGTGCCGGCCTCGAACCTGCTGGCCGAGGAGGGCATGGGCTTCGCCATCGCGCAGGCGCGCCTGGGCCCGGGCCGTATCCACCACTGCATGCGCGCGATCGGCGTCGCCGAGCGTGCGCTGGCCCTGATGACCGAACGGGCCCGCACCCGCATCGCCTTCGGCAAGCCGCTGGCCGAGCAGGGCATGGTGCAACAGCAGATCGCCCTGAGCCGCAACGAGATCGACCAGGCGCGGCTGCTGTGCGAGAAGGCGGCGTGGACCATCGACCAGCACGGCAACCGGGCGGCGTTCAGCCTGGTGTCGCAGATCAAGTCCGTCGCGCCGATCATGGCGTGCAACGTCATCGACCGCGCCATCCAGGTGCACGGCGGCGGTGGCGTGAGCGACGACTTCCCACTCGCCCGGATGTACGGCTGGCAGCGCGCCATGCGGATCTTCGACGGGCCCGACGAGGTGCACATCCGCACGATCGCCAAGGCGGAACTCGGCCGGGAGCCCAGCGCGATGGCCGCGGCCGCCACCGCGTCGTGACCGAGACCCCCGCTGCCGCCGAACGGCTTTCCGGCGCCTGGAATTTTCGCGACGTCGCACAGACGGCGGGGATTGCGCCGGGCCGGCTGTTCCGGTCCAGTGAACTGTCCCGGCTCGACGACGACGGGCGCGCCGTGCTGAATTCCCTCGGCGTCACCGACGTCGCCGACCTGCGCTCGCCCGTCGAAGTGCAGCGCCGCGGGTCCGGCGCGGTGCCGGGCGGTGTTGTGGTGCACAACCTTCCGTTCCCCGAGGTGACGAGCACTCACGGCGAGGCCCCGCACGAGTCCAGCTGGAACCGGATGATGACGGAGCACTCCGAGGACGAGCCGGCAGCGGCGGCGCTGCGCTGGATGACGGCCGAGTACGAGCGGTTCCCCACCCTGGCCGGGGCGCGCCGGGCGGTCAGGCAGATCATCACCATGCTCGGCGATGGGCGGCCGGTGCTGGTGCACTGCTTCGCCGGCAAGGACCGCACGGGATTCGCGGTGGCGGTGGCCCTGGAGGCGGCCGGGGTGCCGCAGGACGCGATCGTGACCGACTACCTGCGCAGCAATGACGCGGTCGGCAGCTTGCGCGACGCCATCCTCACCACGATGCGCAGCCGTGAGGGCGTCACCGACGAGGTGGTGTCCTTCGCCGAATCCCGGCTCACCGACGAGGTTCTGGGTGTCCGCGAGGAATACCTGGCCAGTGCCCGCCGGGTGCTCGACGAGACGCACGACGGCCTGTCGGGCTATCTCGAGGCGGCCGGTGTGACGCCGGAGGATGTCATCCGCCTGCGCGCCCGACTGCTGGGTTAGGCCCGGGTCAGACGAGGACGCCGACGACCCACGCGGCGGCGGCGATCAGGGCGGCGACCAGTTCCACTCCCACTGACAGCGCGACGCCCTTGACGGCGTGCACGGTCGAGGCCCAGGCCCGCCGCTGGTCGCGCCGTTGCACGAGTTCGGCGAGATAGACCCCCAGCACGAAGCCGACCAGTAATCCGGCCACCGGGATGACAAAGAAGCCGACGACGCCCAGGACGGCGCCGGCGGCCAGTGTCCGTCCGCTGACGTCGGCCGCCTTCATCCGGCGCGCCGGCCACAGGTACTTCACCAGGATTCCCGCGCCCAGGACAGCGGTCGCAGTGCCCAGGACCACCCACGACACCGTGGTGTGCTCCAGGTAGGCCCACACCGCGATGGCTGCCCAGATCAGCAGGGTTCCGGGCAGCAGGGGAAACAGAATGCCGGCCAGACCGATGGCGATGGCGATCGCGACGAGGATCAGGCCGACGGCACTCACATCACCCAAACCTACCGATCGGCCGATACACGCCATAGAGTGTGACGCACGACACACCAATGTGTCGGATGTGGACCTCCGGTGGGGACGGTAAGCGGGTGCCGAGATATCGCGGTGTGCGTCTGGGTGCGGCGGTTTTCATTGCCGGACTTTCGTGGGCCGGCCCTCAGACGGCCGGCATTGCCGTCGCCGACAGGGGCGAGGGCGAATCCCCCGGGGCGGTATCGGATGCGGCGGGTTCGCGGGCCAACCCCCCGACCGGAAGGGCAGCGCGTTCCACCGGCGCGCTCGACGCCGGCAGCCCCCGTTCCGGGCGGCAGGCGGCGGCGCCCGCTGAACCCGTCATGCCGGATACGATCGGTGACTCCGAATCAGTCAGTGCTCCCGCAGTCCCGACGATCCGCGGTGGAGACCAGGTGTCCTCGCCGAGACGTGGGTCCGGCAGTCGCGGTGCGATCCCGACGACCCCGGCGCCGGCAGTGCCGCCCGCCGCGGGTGCGCTGGTGAGTGGGCGGACCGAGGCAGGACTTGCGCGGGCCGCCGCCGCCCGCCCGGCGGCTGTCATGCCGGCACCGGTCGAAGTCGTACCGCTCCCCGCGGCCCCCGTCGGCGCCGTCGGCGTCGCTCCGGCTGCGGAGGTCTCCACGTGTCCGAACTGTTGGACCTTCGGGGGACCCGATCGCACACCGGCGGTCAAGCAGACCCTCGGCGGTATCGGCTACGCAGTCGAGCGGCTGATCGACTCCGTCGGCAAGTGGATATCTGGGCTGCCGGGCGGCCCCGTCAGCGACCTTCTCGCAGGCGGGTTGTGGCTGGTGCGTCGCACCCTGTTCCCGGTCGGCACCGGCGTCGGGTTGTGGGGTAGTGCAGCGTGCGTGGACACCACCAAGGACTGCTCCGGACAGAACCTCACCGGAGCCGATCTCGCCGGGCGCAACCTCTCCGATGTGATATTCACCGACGCCATCCTGACCAAGGCGAATTTGACGGGTACGAACCTGGCGACGACAAGATTCGACGGTGCCACGCTGCTCGACACCAAGTTGAGCGGTGCGCTCATGGTCTCGGCGGACTTCGCGGGGGCATCGTTGGCGGGAGCCCTGCTGAGCCGATCCCGCTTCGACGGCACCAATTTCACCGGCGCCGATCTGCGTGGCGCGGTCCTGCCGACCGATCGCGGGGTCGTGACACTGGCCGGTACGACGTTGATCGGTGCGAACCTGGCGGGGCAGAAACTGTCCGGAATCGACCTTGGGGGGCGAGATCTCACCGGCGTCGACTTCACCGGGGCAGTCCTGGCCAACGCCAATCTGCAGGGCGCGAGGCTGAACCGAGCGAACCTGACCAACGCGGATCTGCAAGGCGCGGTCCTCACCGCGATCAGCGACGCGGATCTGCTCAGCGCCACCTGGACCGGAGCGGTGTTGGCCGGACAGGATCTCAGTGGCCGGAACCTTTCCGGAATCGATTGGAACGCAGTCGATCTCAGCCGTGCCAATCTCACCGGCCTGGTCCTCAAGAACGCGAATCTGACCGGAGCGAAGCTCCGCAAGGCCGACCTGAGTCAAGCCAACCTCGCGGGCGCGATCCTGACCGCGGTGAGCGACGCCGACCTGGTCAGCACGACCTGGAACGGCGCCGACCTCACCGGACAGAACCTCAGCGGCCGCAATCTGGCGAACATCAACTGGACCGGCGTGAACCTGAGCCGCGCGACCCTGACGGGCACGAACCTGACCGGGGCGAAGCTGGCCAACACCAAATTCAGCAACGCGAATCTGCAGGGCGCTGTGCTGACCAGGGTCAGCGACGCCGACCTGGTCAGCGCCACCTGGACCGGTGCCGACCTCACCGGGCAGAACCTCAGTGGCCGCAATCTGGCGAACATCAGACTCGGCGGTGCCATCCTCAACGGCGCCAACCTGACCGGCGCCGTTCTGACGAACGCCACCCTGGACCGAGCGAAACTCAACAAGGCGATCCTGAATGCAGCGAACCTGGAGGGGGCGAGCCTGGTCGGGATCAGCGACGCCGACCTGGCGAGTTCGACGTGGGAATCGGCAAACCTCACCGGCCAGGACTTCAGCACGAAAATCCTGTCGGGCATCAACCTGGCGGGCGCCAACCTGACCCGGGCGAATCTGGCCGCCACAGATTTCAGTAGAGCGAACCTCAAGGGCGCCATCCTGGCCGGCGTCGGCGATGCCGACCTCAAGAGCTCGCTGTGGACCTCCGCCAACCTGTCCGGAGTGAACCTGAGCGGGCGCATTCTCGGAACCGGCGACGGCTCGTCGAACGTCATGGATCTGACCGACGTCAACCTCACCGGCGCCAACCTCATGGGCACCGATCTGCGCGGTGTCCCGCTAACCCGGACGAACCTCTCCGACGCGATCCTGGTCAGGGCGAACCTGACCGGAGCGAAGAACCTCGCCACGGCAACTCTGGTCGGCGCCGATCTCAGCTACGCCAACCTGGCCAACCAGACCCTCACCAACGCCAACCTGACCCGGACCAATCTGGTGGGCGCGAACCTGACCGGGATCACCGACGCCGACCTCATCAGCGTGACCTGGCGCAACGCCAACCTCAGCGGTCAGGACTTCGGCGGACGCATGCTCGACCTGATCGACTGGACCGACGTGAACCTGACCGGCGCGGACCTGCACAACACGTCGCTCAAACTCGCGAAGCTAATCCGGACGAACCTGACCGGGGCGGACCTGACCGGGGCGAACCTGTTGCAGGCCGAGTTGGCCGGGGCGAACTTCACCAACGCCGATCTGACCGGGGGGAGCCTGGCCGGAACGACCGGGATGGCCAGGGCGACCTGGACCGCCGCCAACCTGACCGGGCAGGACCTCAGCGGCCGTGATCTGAGCACCATCAACTTGACGGATGCCGTCCTTACCAACGTGAACCTGACCGGGACGGACCTGACCGGCGCCAAAATCACGGGGGCCAACCTCGCCGGCGCCAGACTCGCCGGCGCGATCCTCGCCGGTATCAGCGACGCCGACCTGGTCAGCGCCACTTGGACTGGCGCGAACCTGATCGGACAGAATCTCAGCGGCCGTAACCTCGCCCGTATCAAGCTTGTCGGCGTGGCGCTGACCGACGCCAACCTGACCCGCGTCAATTTCAGCTTCGCCGACCTGAGCGGGGCGCTGCTTCCGATCGGGGCAAACCTGGCCGGCATCACCTGGCGTCAGACCACCTGCCCGGACGGCAACAAGAGTGACAGCGGCTGTTCGGGTCGCATTCCGCTGAACACCGGCGGACTGAGCGCCGACCGGGCCGCGGGCCTCTGGGCGACCCCGGCCCCCTACCCGGCGACCGGCGAAGTGGAGAAAACGGCCTGGAAGAAAATCCTCACCAATTACGAGTACCGAGCTCTTCTGGGTTCGGACGGCGTGATCCTGCGGATTGCCAACAACACCGACGCGCCGCTGAAGCTGCAGGTACGCGACGCGGATCGAGCACAACTCGTCAGCTTGCCGGTTGGGAAAGTCCTATGGATAGCGGGGCAAACCAGGCCTGACGTATTGCTTCAGGTGGAGGTCCATAGCCAGAACGCCGGTTGGGGCCGACTGATCCTGGATGACCCAACAATCGGCTACCCATCAGCAAAGGTCGCCTACTACGGCGAAAGCCCCAGTGACACATACGACGTCAACGAGGAGATCTACTACAACCTCCGCGCCGGCGATCAAGTCTTCGCATTGACCATCAAGCGTCTTCAGGATCCACAAGCCTGGATGAGTGAACCCGACGCGAGTGCCCTGAGCCCGAATGGCAAACAGACGTTCATAGCAGACTGGGCGATGTTCACCGTCTCTATCGACAAGATGGACCGGAAGGACGCGTAAATCCGTCTCCGGCGGTGAGGTACCTTCACCGTGGGGATGCCCCCGGCCGCGAATCCGATCACCAACAGCCGGCCCTCGACGGCCAGGGTCCGCACCGCGGTGCCCACCCCGCCGGCCGCACCGGGCACCAGAACCGTCTCACCGGGTTGCAGAGCAGCCCTGCGGCGCAGGGCGAAGTACATGGTGACGTAGCACGCTCCCCACCGGGATGGCCGCCTGCTCGGCATAACCACCCAGCATCACCGGCCCGAAGACCCGGTCACCGACCGCATAGCCGGAGCCCCCCGGGCGCCGACCGGACCACCCCGGCCACCTCCGTACCGGGGATGAACGGCAGATCCAGCTTCAGCTGGTACTGACCACTGATCAGCAGCAGGTCGGGAAGCACACTCCGGCGGCGCGCACGTCGGCGACGACGGAATCCGACCCAGCTGCCGGATCGTCGACGTCTAGCAGCCCCGAGGGCCCGCTCAGCTCTTGGGCGACAAGAGCTTTCACGTCACCAAACGCCTTATCGGCTCAGAGCCTGAAGGAGGCCGGCTCCGGCGCGGACAGGTCGTCGATGGTGGACCACTGGGCGGCGACGTCGTCGACGGTCGGCACGTGGTCGAAGGTGACGCCCTTGTTCTGGAACAGCGCCACCCGCTGAACCTTCCCGCCGCCGGCGATGAACACCGACGCGGTGTCCGGCACTTCCTCGGTGCACAGGTAGGCCACGATCGGCGCGACGTACTCGGGGGTGAGCTTCTTGAACACCTCCGGCGGCAGGATGTCCTCGGTCATCCGGGTGGCCGCGATCGGCGCCATGGCGTTGGCCTTGATGTTGTACTTGGCGCCCTCCTGGGCCAGCGTGTTGATCAGGCCGACCAGACCGAGCTTGGCGGCGCTGTAGTTGGCCTGCCCGAAGTTGCCGAACAGTCCGCTGGTGGAGGTGGCCACCACGATGCGGCCGTAGCCCTGCTCGCGGAAGTGCGGCCAGGCCGCGCGGATCACGTTGTAGCCGCCGTAGAGGTGCACCTTGAGCACCGAGTCCCACGCCTCGTCGGTCATCTTGTGGAAGGTGCCGTCGCGCAGGATGCCGGCGTTGCTCACGATGCCGTCGATCTTGCCGAACTCGTCGAGGGCGGTCTTGACGATGTTGGCCGCTCCCGCGGCGTCGGCGACGCTGTCGTAGTTGGCCACGGCGCGGCCGCCGGCCTCCTTGATCTCGGTCACCACCTGGTCGGCCATCGAATGCCCGGCGCCGGTTCCGTCCCGCGCACCGCCGAGGTCGTTGACGACGACGCTGGCGCCCTCCTTGGCCAGGGTCAGCGCGTACTCGCGGCCCAGTCCACCACCGGCGCCGGTGACGACGATGACGCGATCCTGTACTCCGGGCATGACGGTTCCTCTCTCGATGCTTGCGGCCGGCGTCGCCGCGGCGGCCGACGGTCTGGCGCTGTGCCAATCGTAGCCAGCCACTTCACCGTTGGATCCCGGGGCTGTTTCGGGCCTCCGGGGATACGCTTGCCGACCATGTCGATCCCACGCCGCCGGATTCTGATCGCGGGCGCGGCGGCGGCCGCGTTCACCGCCGTCCGCCCGCCGCTCTCCCAAGCGGCGCCGGATGCCGAAACCGACCTCGCCGCGCTCGAACAGCGCTACAACGCCAAGGTCGGTCTGCACGGGCGCAACCTCGACTCCGGCCGCACGCTGGACCACAACGCCGACGAACTGTTCGCCACCTGTTCGGCGTTCAAGGCCTACGTCGCGGGGGCGATCCTGCGGATGGACCAACGCGGCGAACTGAAGCTCAGCGACGAGGTGTACATCGACCGCGCCCTCTTCGTCCCGGTGGCCTCACCGGTCACGGAGCCGAACATCGGCGGGTGGATGCCGCTGTCGCAGCTGTGCGCCGCCGCGGTGCGCCAGAGCGACAACACCGCGACGAATCTGATGCTCGAGATACTTGGCGGGCCGACGGCCATCACCGAGTTCGCCCGCTCCGTCGGCGACGAGCGCACCTGGATGGTGCGTCGGGAACCCGAACTGAACACGGCCTATCCCGGCGATCCCCGGGACACCTCCAGCCCACGGGCGATAGGGACCGGCTTCGCGAACATGCTCCTCGGCGACGTCCTCGACGAATCGCACCGCGCGCAGTTGTACGAATGGATGAGCACCATCGTGACCGGCGACAACCGGATCCGGGCCGGGATGCCGCCCGGCTGGACGGTGGCCGACAAGACCGGCTCCGGGGACTATGCCAGCACCAACGACATCGGTGTAGCCTTCGGGCCCGACGGCGGGCGTCTGCTACTGGCGGTGATGACGCGGACGAGGTCCGACGATCCCAAGGCGCCCGCGTTGAACGATCTCATCGCCGAGGTGACCCGGATGGCGGTGCCGCGGCTGCTCGGCTAGCGGCGCTCGGCGACGACGAACGTCGAGTAACCGTCCGAATCCTGTTCCGGCACATCGATCCAGCGGCCGAACCTGCGCATCTCGTCGGCCGAAGGGGTGCCGGTGGCGGTCCAGCCGTGGCTGTTGAGCCAGCCGGTGAGATCGGCGCGATGCTCGTCGTTGTAGGTGAGGTCGGCGATGTCGACGGTGCGCTCGATGCCCATCTCGTCGGCCATCTTCTCCCAGCGCTCGCGCATCTGCCGGCGGCGCTGCTCGTCATGGTGACGCACCGCCTCGGCGGACACCCGGCTGCCCGGTGCGCTGAGTTCGGTGATCTCCTCGAAGAGCCGGTCCTGCGCCTCGGCCGGCAGGTACATCAGCAGGCCCTCGGCCAACCACGCCGTCGGGCGGGCGGGATCGAATCCGGCGGCCCGCAACGCCGTGGGCCAGTCCTGCCGGAGGTCGACGGCCACCTCGTGGCGCTGCGCGGTGGGCTCAGCGCCGTGCGCGGCGAGAGTGGCCGCCTTGTAATCCAGGACCTTGGGCTGGTCGATCTCGAACACCACGGTGCCCTCGGGCCACGGCAACCGGTACGCCCGGGAGTCCAGCCCGGAGGCCAGGATGACGATCTGGCGCACACCCGCGTCGGCGGCGGCCGCGAAGAACGCGTCGAAGAAGTGCGTGCGCACCGCCTGGTAACTCAGCATGTTGGCGAAGATCGCGGCGGCGTCGGGGTCAGCCGCGGCGATCCGGTCCTGCATCGCCGGATCCAGGAAGTCGCCCCACGTTCCGACGTCGGCGCCGTTCACCAGCAGGCGCGCGTACGGATCGCGGATCAGCGGGTCCGGGCTCTCGGTCTCGCGGGCGCGTGCCGCGGCCACCATCACGGCCGTCGTTCCCACGCTGCTGGCGATGTCCCAGGTGTCGTCGTGGCTGCGCAAACTACTCACGGGCTGCTCCTCCGCTCGGGGTGCTCCCATGGTAACGAAAGTTAGACAAGCTATCCGGTGCGCTTCCAGGAGTCACCGTCGAGCAGCCGGATGAATTCGTCGGTGATGGCGCCCACCCGGTCCTGGCCGCCCACGAAGCCGGCGTAGAAGCCCAGGCCCCAGAGTGCCGCCACCAGCATCTCGGCCGCCGCGTCGACGTCGAGGTCGTCGCGCAACTCGCCGTTGTCGATACCGTCGCGAACCACGCCCGAGGCGAACTCCCGGGTGTGCTGAAGGGAGTCGGTGCGGTCGTCGGCCAGCTCGGGGTGACGTTGGCACTCCAGAACGGAGGTCACCATGAAAGCCGCCACCGACTCGTCGTACTCGCGGCCAGAGACCGCGGCCCGGACGAAGGCGTGCACCCGCCCGGCCAGCGTCTGCTCGGCCTCGGCCTCCTTGAGTCCCGCGGCGATCACCGAGCCGTTGGTCTCGGCCACGACGTGCCGGTACAGGGCTTCCTTGCTCGGGTAGTAGTGGTTGATGGCCGGCCGGGTCAGGTCGGCCCGGGCGGCGATCTCCTGGAAAGTGGCGGCCTCGTATCCCATCTCGCCGAAGACCTCACGGGCCGCACACAAAATCCGACCACGAGTCTGTCCTGATTTCGCTGCGGGTGGCCGACCCGGGCCACGTCTGGCGGTTTTCGGCACATCACAATACTGCCAGACGCAAGTAACCCCCGGAGGCGGGCGGGCGGGCGGCAAGCATCCGGAACTGTGCTGCGGGCCACCCGCAGAGCCGGGGGATCGATCAGAAGCCCTGCCACGAAATTGAATTCACCTCGACGTCATTGACCGTCGGGGTCCATCAGTCGGATCGGTACCAGCAGGACGTGGTCGCACGAAGCATTCGGCGCAAACAGGATTCGCCGGCGGCCCGACCTCAGATCCGTCCGGCGCGAAACCGACGAAAAGTTTGCTGGAATGAGACGGTGCCAATGACCTCGGTCGAATGACCGGGGGAGATCCGGGCGGTCATGGGACAAGCTTGCCTGCCGACGGGACAAGGGGCCTAATGTCTGTGTCCATGCCTATCGTCGCGGCACGCGAGTCCTACTTCGAGGCGGGCCTGGACATCCTCGCCGACCTCGGGTACGGCGGGCTCAAACTCGCGGAGGTGTGCAGCCGTCTGGGCGTCACGTCCGGCTCGTTCTACCACTACTTCACCGGCTGGGCCGCCTACACCCGCGAGCTGATCTCCTACTGGCGGCAGGACCGTACGGTCCGCATCATCGACGTCATCCGCGCGCAGCCGGATCCCCGCAAACGGATCGAATCGATCATCGAGGTCGCACTGTCGCTGCCCCACGGCGCCGAGGCCGCCATCCGGTCGTGGAGCGCGGTGGACCCGGAGGTGCACGCGGTACAACTGGAGGTCGATCAGCAACGGTTCGAGATCACCTACGAATCGGCGTTCCAGATCGTCAACGACGAAGCCCAGGCACTGGCCTACGCCAACTTGGCCACCTACCTGTTCCTGGGCTACGAACAGACCACCCTGCCGCGGGAGTTGCGCATGTTCGAGTGGATGTGCAACACCATGCTCGACGACCTGGAGGCCGGCCGCTTCGCCGACGTACCCCCGCCGTGACGGCATTGCGGCGTCTCGCCGAACGCCTGCACACCCGCGACCCCGGGCGCGACGGATTGCGCAGAGCGCTGCGCGCCGCCATCGCCATCCCGGCCGCGGCGGCGGTCAGCTATCTGGTCGCCGGCAATGCCCAGACCCCGGTGTTCACCCTCGTCGGCTCGATGGCGCTGATGGTCGCGGCCGACTTCCCGGGCAGCCGCCCCAACCGGGCGCTGGCTTACGGCAGCCTCGCCGTCACCGGTGCGGTCTTCATCACGCTGGGCACCTGGGCCGCCCCGCACCCCTGGCTCGCGGTCGCGCTGTGCTTCGCGGTGGGCGCCCTGGTGAGTGTTCTGGGGCTACTCAGCGAGATCATCGCCGCCGGACAGCGGGCCATGCTGATGACCTTCCTGCTGCCGGTCTGCGTCCCCGACGGTCCGCTCGGTGAGCGGCTACTGGGTTGGCTTCTAGCACTGGTGGTTTGCGTGCCGGCGGCGCTGTTCCTCTTCCCACCGAGAGCGGGCACCGAACTGCGGCACCTCGCCGCGCGGGTCTGCACGGCCCTGGCCGACCGGCTGGACGGTCGCGGTTCGGCCGAGCAGACCGCCGCGGCGATGGCCCAACTGGACGCCGAATTCCTCGGTAGCGCGTTCCGACCGGTGGCGCTGACCGCGGGCAGCCGTGGCCTGATGCGGGTGATCTCCAACCTGCGCTGGCTCTGCAACCGGTTCGAGCCCGACGCCGCGCAGGTGCTCGGACCGATCCGGCCGGCCGCCGTCGGCGTGCTGCGCGGCAGCGCCGAGGTGCTGTTGTCCGGAGAGCGGGCCGGAGCCGAGAAGCTGGCGACGGCGGTCGACGAACACCGCACGATCGCTTTACGGCAGTACGACAACGACATTCACGACATCATCGATGAGCCCGACGACGCGATCGCGTTGCAGCACGGGCACATGCTTCTGAGCAGGCGGACGATGAGCGCGACGATCGGGCTCACCGGGAAGATCATCGCCGCCGCGACGGTGACCGACACACGCGCCCTCGTCGACCGGTTACTCGGCCGCGGACTGCCCGAGACCGGCATCGCCGACCGGGTGCACGGCACACGCGCCGCGGTGGCCGGCCTGGCCGGATACCTGTCCACCGGTTCGCTCACCGTGATCAACAGCATTCGCACCGGCCTCGCACTGGCACTGGCCGTCGGGGTGACGCGGGTGCTCCCGGTGCAGAACGGGATGTGGGTCGCACTCGGCGCACTGGCCGTCCTGCGCAGCAGTGCGGCCACCACTCGCACCAGTGTGGTCCGCGCCCTGACCGGCACCGCCATCGGATTCGTCATCGGCACCGCGGTCATCGGCGTCGTGGGCGTCGATCCCGTCGTGCTGTGGATTCTGTTGCCGCTGGCCACCTTCGGCTCGACCTACGTGCTGACGGTCGGGTCCTTCACCGCCAGCCAGGCGTTCTTCACCATGCAGGTGCTGATCGTCTTCAACATGATGCGGCCCACCGGCTGGCAGGTCGGTCTGATCCGGATCGAGGACGCGGTCATCGGCGCGGTGGTGGGACTGGCGGTCTCCCTGCTGCTGTGGCCGGGAGGCGCGCAGAAGGCGGTGCAGCGCTCCATCGCCGATGCCGTCGTCGCGTTGTCCTGGTATCTGGACGCGGCGGTGACCCGGGTGACCCGCGGGGTGTCCCCGGAGACCGACGAGGCGGTCGCCGAACTCGGCGCCGAGGCGCTGGTCGCCGCGCGCAGCCACGGCGACGCGGTGCGCGGCTACCTGGTGGAGACCAACGGAACCGTCGACGCCGCCCAGGTGGAGACCGCCAGCCTGATCCCGCGGTTGCGGACCACCGGCGACATCATCGCTGACATCACGCCACCGCCTCCCGGCGTGTACCCGCGAACCCGAAAAGTGTTGGAGGAACACGTCGCAGCGCTGTGCGCGCGCATCGAACAGGTCCACGGACCCGGTTCGCTGCCGCACATGACCGACGAGTTCGTCCCCACGCTGCGCGCCGAGGCCGCCACGACGCCGGACCCGGCTCGCTCGGCGCTGCCGTTGGTTACCGCGGCGGCCAACCTCGGGGAACTGGAGCTGACCTGGCCGACGTTGGCCGCGGCGGACGAGATGGCCGGGGCGTGAACCAGTGGCAGTTACCCGAGGACGTCCTGCGCCACGGCCCTGGCCTCCGCCGGGCTCCCGGTGCCCAGCACCGCCGCGGCGGCGTCCCGGCACTGTTGCAGGGTGACCGTCGACAGCTTCGCGCCGACCGGGGTCACGGCGGACGCGGCCGCCGACAGCGATGTCACACCCAGCCCGGTGAGCACGCAGGCCAGCAGCGGATCGGCCGCGGCCTCGCCGCACACGCCGACCGGCTTGCCGCTCGCCTGCCCGGCGCTGGCGGTCTTGGCCACCAGGGCGAGCACTCCGGGCTGCCAGGGGTCGGTGAGGGTGGCCAGGTCCGAGGACATCCGGTCGGCCGCCATCGTGTACTGGGTGAGGTCGTTGGTCCCGATCGACAGGAACTCAACGTGCTCGAGGATCTTGTCGGCCAGCAGCGCGGCGGCCGGGACCTCGATCATGACGCCGGGATGCAGTCCGCGCTCCCGGGCGAGCTCGGCGAAGCGGCGGGCCTCCTCCGGCGTGGCGATCATCGGCGCCATCACCCACGGCGCGTTGCCGGTCCGAGTCCCCGCCTCGGCGATGGCGTCGAGCTGGCGGGCCACCAGGGCGGCGTCGAGTTCGATGATGCGGAAGCCGCGCACGCCCAGCGCCGGGTTCTCCTCCTCGGGGCTGTTGACGAACTTCAGCGGCTTGTCCGACCCCGCGTCGAGGGTGCGGATCACCACCTTGTGCCCGGCGAAGGCCTCCAGCACCTCGGCGTAGATGTCGGCCTGCGCCGCCACGCTGGGCTCGGTCTCGGCGTCGAGGAAGCACAGTTCGGTGCGGAACAGGCCCACGCCCTCGACCGGCGCCTGCCGTGCGGCGCGGGCGGCCGAACCGTCGGCGACGTTGGCCAGGATGGCGACCGCATAACCGTCGGCAGTGGAGCCGGGGCCGGACCACCCGGCCATCGCGGCGGCCGCGACGTCGGCCGCGGCGACCGCGGCCGCGGCGTCGGCCCGGTCGGGGTCGACGGTGATGGCGCCGCGGCTGCCGTCGATCAGCACCATGGTTCCCGCGGGAATCCCGTCAAGGCCCTTGACGGCGACCACGCAGGGAATGCCGAGCTGACGGGCGATGATCGCGGTGTGGCTGGTCGGACCGCCGAGAGATGTTGCGAGACCGACGATCCGGTGCGGGTCCAGTCCAGCGGTGTCGGCCGGTGCGAGATCCTCAGCGAACAGAATGGACGGTTCGACGGGCTCGGGCACGCCGGGCGCGGGCAGGCCCGCCAGCTCGGCGATCACGCGGTCACGGATGTCCTTGAGGTCGGTGACCCGTTCGGCCATCAATCCGCCCATCTTGGTGAACATCTCGATGAACTGCGCGGCGGCATCGGCGGTCGCGCGGATCGCCGGCTTGCCGGCCTTGATGCCGTTCTCCGCAGCGCCCAACCACGCCCGGTCGGTGGCGAGCTGTGCGGTGGCGGTCAGCACCTCCGCGGCAGCGCCGGTGGCCGCCGCGGCCTTCTCCCGGAGCCGTTCGGCGACGGTCGTGGCTGCGGCTCCGAAGCGGGTCACCTCGGCGGGCCGGTCGGCGTCCGGAACCTCCACGCCCGGATCCAGCTCGGTGATGGCCGGTAGCCGGTTGGCCCGGATCACGGGGGCGAACCGGACGCCCGGCACCACCGGGACACCCTGCAGGGAGGTCGATTGTGAGGCGGTCATGCAGCCGATTAGAGCAAAACGTTGACAACCCCACATGGACGGCGGTAAAACCACACATATCAACATAAATGTGGGATAAACCCACATGCCGGCCGCGGCGGTGCGGAGGGAGGTGTCGTGTATCCGGAAGAGCGGCAGCAGGCCATCGCCGCGCAGGTGATCGCGCAGGGCCGTGCCTCGGTGGCCGAACTGGCCCAGACGTACGACGTCACCACCGAGACCGTGCGGCGGGACCTGGCCGTGCTCGACCGGGCCGGGGTGGTGCGCCGGGTGCACGGCGGAGCGGTGCCGGCCCGGGCACTGCACCTGGTCGAGCCCAGCGTCGAGGCACGGGAGGCGACCCGGACCACCCAGAAGCAGGCTGTCGCCCGGGCAGCCGCGGAGTTCTTCCCGCAGTCAGGCGCCACCGTCCTGTTCGACGCCGGCACCACCACCGCCTGGCTTGCCGCACTGCTCCCGCCGGACCGCGACCTGCTGGTGGTGACCAACTCGGTGCCGATCGCCGCCCGGCTGGCCGGAATGGGTTCGGTGTCCCTGCAGATGCTGGGCGGCCGGGTCCGCGGACTGACCCAGGCCTGCGTCGGGGATCAGACCGTGGCCACCCTGAGTTCCCTGCGTGTCGACGTCGCGTTCATCGGGGCCAACGGCATCACCGCCCGCCACGGCCTGTCCACGCCGGACCCCGATGAGGCCGCAGTCAAGCGCGCAATGGTGGGATGTGCGAACTTCGTTGTGGTGGTGGCCGATTCGTCGAAGATCGGCCACGAGGAGTTCGTCAGCTTCGCACCGGTGGATTCCCTCGACGTCCTGGTGACCGACGCCGGGATCGGCTCACGGGAGCGCGCCGAGCTGACCGCCACCGGCCTGGAAGTCGTTGTCGCACAGGGAGCCGCATAAATGGGAGCCGCATGATCGTCACCGTCACCCCCAACCCGAGCATCGACCGCACCGTCACCCTGCCCGGTGAACTGGTGCGCGGCGCGGTGCACCGTGTGACGTCGGTGTCCTCCGAACCGGGCGGCAAGGGCGTCAACGTCGCCCGCGCCCTGACGCTGGCCGGCCTGGAGACCGTCGCCGTGCTCCCGGCCGGTCACCACGACCCCATTCTGGCCGGGCTGCAGGCCCAAGGCGTGGCGTACCACGCCGTGCCGGTCGCCGGCGGTGTTCGCACCAACCTCACGATCACCGAAGACGACGGCACCACGACGAAGATCAATGAGCCGGGCGCGGAGTTGTCAACCAGTGAGGCCGAGGACCTGGCCTGGGCCGTCATGCAACGGGCCAAGGGCGATCACTGGGTGGTGCTGTCCGGCTCGCTGCCCCCCGGCCTGCCCGACCACTGGTACTCCGACATGGTGGCCGCGCTCAAGGCGCACGGGTGCAAGGTCGCGGTCGACACCTCCGACGCGCCGCTGACCGCCCTGGCCGTGCGGCTCGAGCATGCCGCCCCCGACCTGATCAAGCCCAACTCCGAGGAACTGGCCGGCCTGGCCGGGGTGACGCCGGAGTCGTTGGAGGACGCGGTCTCCCGCCGCGATGCCGGCCCGGTGGTGGCCGCGGCGCGCCGCCTGATCGGCCGCGGCGTCGGGGCGGTGCTGGCCACGCTCGGTCCGGCCGGGGCGGTGCTGGTGAATGCCGAGGGCGCCTGGCTGGCCGCCCCGCCGCCGATCACCCCCCGCAGTACCGTCGGCGCCGGGGACTCGTCGCTGGCCGGCTACGTGCGCGCCGACGTCCTCGGCGCCGACGCACCGGGCCGGCTGCGGATGGCGGTCGCCTACGGCAGCGGCGCCGCGGCGCTGCCCGGGTCGGCGCTGCCCTCGCCCGACCAGATCAATCTCGACGACGTGACCGTCACGTCGGTCCCGACCCCACCCCCGTCAACCCGAGTACAACCAGAAGGTGCGCTATGACCGAATCCTCCATCATCAGTACCGATCTGGTGCTTCTCGACGCCGACGGCGGTCCGGACAAGGAGGCGGTGATCGGGCGGCTGGCGTCGCTGGTCGCCGGGTCCGGCCGGGCCACCGACCCCGCCGCCCTCGCGGCCGCCGCGCTGGCCCGCGAGGGCCAGTCCGCCACCGGCCTGCCCGGCGGCATCGCCATTCCGCACTGCCGCTCGGCGGCGGTCCGGGAGCCCTCCATCGGGTTCGCGCGGCTACGCCCGCCGGTCGACTTCGGCGCCCCCGACGGGCCGGCAGACCTGGTGTTCCTGATCGCCGCACCGGAGGGCGGCGGCGCCGAGCACATGAAGTTGCTCACCAGCCTGGCCCGCGCGCTGGTCCGGCCGGAGTTCGTGCAGTCCCTGCGTGAGGCGCCCAGCGCCGAGGCCGTCGTCGCCCTCGTCGACGGCGTGGTGCATCCCGCACCGGTGACGGCCACAGCGGCCACCGCGGCTGCCGCGGTGGCGAAACCGTCGGCGCGGCAGGCGAAGTCGGTCATCGCGATCACCGCCTGCCCCACCGGGATCGCCCACACCTACATGGCCGCCGACGCGCTGAAGCTGGCTGCCGAGCGAGCCGGGGTCGCGCTCACTGTGGAGACCCAGGGATCCTCGGGAAGCACTCCGCTGAGCGCCGACACCATCGCCGGGGCGGATGCCGTCATCTTCGCCACCGACGTCGGCGTCAAGGACCGGCAGCGTTTCGCCGGTAAGCCGGTGATCGCCTCCGGTGTCAAACGCGCCATCAACGAGCCTGACGCGATGATCGCCGAAGCCGTTGCCGCAGCGGGCAATCCGAACGCCGCGCGGGTCCAGGGCGACGCGGCATCGGCGGCCGCAGCCGCGGGCGGCGGGTCGGGCGACGTCGGCTGGGGCACCCGGTTGCGGCAGATCCTGCTCACCGGCGTGAGCTACATGATCCCGTTCGTGGCGGCCGGCGGCCTGCTGATCGCGCTGGGGTTCCTGTTTGGCGGCTATGAGATCGCGAATGCACCGGAGGGTGCTCAACCCCTCGCCTACGGCCAGAACTCACTCGGAGCCCACATCGCCGCGACGAACACTCTCACCAACCTGCCGGAGGGCGGGCTATCGCAATACCTGGGAGCGGTGCTATTCACCCTCGGCGGCCTGGCGTTCATGTTCCTGGTGCCCGCACTGGCCGGGTACATCGCGTTCGCCATCGCCGACCGGCCTGGTCTGGCGCCGGGCTTCACCGCCGGCGCGGTGGCGGTGTTCGTCGGCGGCGGGTTCATCGGCGGTATCGTCGGCGGTCTGATCGCCGGATTCGCGGCGCTGTGGATCAGCAGCTGGAGCGTCCCCCAGTGGTTCCGTGGACTGATGCCGGTGGTGATCATCCCGCTACTGGCCTCGCTGATCGTCGGCCTGTTGATGTTCCTCCTGTTGGGCCGTCCACTTGCCGCAATCACCTCCGGCCTGACCAACTGGCTCAACAGCCTGACTGGCGCATCGGTCATCGTGCTGGGGATCATCCTGGGCTTGATGATGTGCTTCGACCTTGGCGGGCCCGTCAACAAGGCGGCCTACGCGTTCGCCACCGCCGGGCTGAACGTCTCCGACGTGGCCTCGCTGCGGATCATGGCGGCGGTCATGGCGGCCGGCATGGTCCCGCCGCTGGCCATGGCGCTGGCCACCACACTGCGTCCGAAGCTCTTCAGCGAACCTGAGCGGGAGAACGGCCGCGCTGCCTGGCTGCTGGGCGCCTCGTTCATCTCCGAGGGGGCCATCCCGTTCGCCGCGGCGGACCCGTTGCGGGTGATCCCGTCGATGATGGCCGGCGGCGCGGTGACCGGCGCACTGATCATGGCGCTGGACGTGACGCTGAAGGCGCCCCACGGCGGCATCTTCGTGTTCTTCGCGATCGGCAAGTTGCTGTGGTTCCTGGTCGCCCTGGCCGCGGGGACCGTCGTCGCCGCGCTTGCGGTGATCGCGGCCAAGCAGTTCACCGGGGTCAAGCCGGACGCAGTCCCCTCATCGGCCCAAACCGCCATTTCGGCGTGAGAGATCGAGTAAAAATCACCAGTACGTCGGTCTCGACGTCGACCTAGAAGGAGCACCCATGCCCAGCAAGACCGTCATCGTCGGTTCGGCGGTCGGCCTGCACGCCCGGCCGGCCGCGATCATCTCCGAGGCCGTCGTCAACGCCGGTGTGCCGGTCACCCTGTCGCTGGACGGCGGCGAGCCGGTGGACGCCGGGTCGGCGCTGATGATCATGACCCTGGGCGCCGGAAACGGGGCGGCGGTCACCGTGACGGCAGACGACCAGGCCGTGGTGGACAGCATCTCCGCGTTGGTCGAGCAGGACCTGGACGCCTAACTAGCCGGTGAAGCGGATGGCCACGAAGCCGTTCGCGTCGACGGCCTGGCGGAACTCCTCGAGGGTCGGCACCGCCGGGTCGCGGAACTTCACGCCCATCGAACGCTGGGCTTTGCGCGGTCCGTAGCCGGTCGCGCAGCGATGGAACAATTCCGCGACCTGTGCGCCGTCGGTGATGAGTTCACCGCGCATCGTCGTGGTCCGGCCTTCGCGAACCACCTGTGCCGGCGCTCCTCCGCGGAAGTTCACCGTCCACTGTGAACCCGCCAGCGCGTACAGCTGCCCGTCGATGACGTGCGCGCTGACCGGGATCGAGAAGCGCCGCCCGGACTTGCGGCCGGTGACGTTCAGCACCATGAAGTCCTTCAGCGCCTTGCCGACCGGTGTGCCCAGCAGGTGACGCAGGGCCGAGTTCATCACCCGCATGACCACCTCGGGTGGATGCGACGGGACGACCGCCGCGGTCTGGTCTGTCATCAGCCCACCGTAGGTGGACCTGATGCGCTAGGCCAGACCCTTCAGCATCAGGTTCCAGTACAGGAACGGGAGTCCGTACTTCTTGAGGTACCAGTACGGGCGATGCGGCTTGGCCGGGTCGAGCAGCGGGAACGACGGCTGGAGCTTCAGGTCGTAGTCGAACTCGGCGAGCAGCATGTCGTGTGACGACGTGACGATCGGGCACGAGGAGTACCCGTCGTAGGACCCGGTGAGCGGCCGGCCCGTGAGGTGGGCGTCGATGTTCTCCACCACCACCGGGGCCTGCTTGCGCACCGCCGCACCGGTTTTTGCGTTCGGCGACGATCCGGCGTCGCCGAGGCTGAACACGTTCGGGTAGCGCACGTGTTGCAGGGTGTTCTTGTCGATCTGCACGAATCCGCTCGCGTCGCCGGTGGACAGTGGTGAGGACTTGATCCAGTCCGGCGCGGACTGTCGCGGCACCACGTGCAGCATGTCGTAGGGCAGCATGATGTCCGAGCCGCTGGGACCCACGGCCGTGACGGCCACCTTGCGGGAATTGGAGTCCACGGTGCGGACTTCCGATTCGGTGTGCAGGGTGATGCCGTAGTCGGCGATCACCTTCTCCAGGCTGTCCGCGATCGCCGGGATGCCGAAGATCCGCGGGCCGGGCGCCACCAGGTGGATGTCGATGTTGCGCAACACGCCTTCGCGCCGCCAGTGGTCGGCCGCCAGGTAGGCGATCTTCTGCCCGGCGCCCGCGCACTTCACCGGACCGGTCGGCATGGTGAACACCGCTGTGCCCGAACTCATCCCGCGGATCAGATCCCAGGTTCGCGGCGCCAGGTCGAAGCGGTAGTTCGACGACACGCCGTCCCGGCCGAGCGTCTCGGGCAGGCCTTCGGTGGCTTCCCAATCCAACTGCAGACCGGGGCATACCACCAGCACGTCGTAGCCGTAGACCGAACCGTCGGCACAGGTGACGGTGTTGTTGTCCGGGTCGAAGGCACTGGCGGCCTTGCGGATCCATACCGCACCCTTCGGCATGACCGACGCCTCCGGACGCTCGGTGTCAGACGCTTTCGCCCGGCCGCCACCGACGAGCGTCCACAACGGCTGGTAGTAGTGCTTCTCCGAGGGCTCGATGACCGCGACGTCGGTGTAGCCCTTGCGCAGCAGACGCGCCGCGACGGTGATGCCCGCGGTGCCGCCGCCGACAATGAGGACCTGATGCTTGGCGGTAGTGCTCATGTTGGTTGCTAACTCCTCTCGTCTCAGGCGTTCTGGGTGATCTCGGCCCAGGCGTTGTAACCGCCCAGCAGGTCGCTCACATCGTCAAAGCCGTTCACACGCAACAGGCTTGCCGCCATCGAGGAGCGGTAGCCGCCCGCGCAGTACACCACCGTCGGCCGGTGGCGGTCGAGCTCGCCGAGCCGGTCCGGCAGCTGACCGACCGGGATGTTCAGAGCGTGGGCGATCATGCCCGCCTCGGCCTCTCCGGGGTTGCGGACGTCGACCAGCTGCAGCTCCGGCACGTCGGCGATCCGCTCACCCAGAGCGGTCGGCGTCAGCCGCGACGCGACCTCGACGTCACCCTGATTTTCGAACATCACCGCGAACGGGTCCTTGAGGTAGCCGATCACCCGGTCGAATCCGATGCGGCCCAGCCGGTTCTTGCCCTCCAATTCGCGCTCGGGGTCGGTCATCAAGATGATGTCGTCCTCAGGCTTGACCACGGATCCGGCGAACTCCGCGTAGCGGCCTTCCAAGCCGATGTTGACCGCACCCTTGAGGTGACCCAGCGCGAAGTCCTCGGGGGTGCGGCCGTCGACCAGCACCGCGCCGCCCGCGACCGCGGCGCGGACCTGCTCGTAGGTCATCGCCGTGGGCATCTCGGACTCATCGAGCAGTTCGCGGCCCTTGCGGTTGAGGATCGCGTTGTAGACGAAATAGCCCGGGGCGGGCGGCTGCCCCTCGGTCACCAGGGCGACGAAACGGGCCTTGTCCGGTGCGCGCAGCGCGTAGTTGGTCTTGCGCTGCTCGCCCATCGTCGACCACAACTCGGTCGAGAGGTTCTTGCCGCATGCCGAGCCCGCGCCGTGCGCCGGGTAGACCCGGGTTGCGTCCGGAAGCGGCATCAGCTTGTTGTGCAACGAGTCGTAGAGCTTGTCGGCGAGCTCCTCTTTGGTGAAGCCGATGGAGCCCAGCAGATCGGGCCGGCCCACATCGCCGATGAACAGCGTGTCGCCGGTCATCACGCCGTACGGTTCGGTGTCGCCCGCGTGCTCGTAGACCACGATGCTCATGGACTCCGGTGTGTGCCCCGGCGTGTGGCGGAACTCCAACTGGACGTCGCCCAAGGAGTACCGCTCGCCGTCAGAGACCGGCATGAAGTCGAACTCCGGCTTGGCCACCGAGGAGTACACGATCCGGGCGCCGGTGGCCTCGGCCAACTCCAGATGGCCGGAGAGGAAGTCGGCGTGGAAGTGCGTCTCGATGACCAGCTCGATGGTCATGCCGGCCGCCTTGGCGTCGGCGAGGTACTCGCTGACGTCGCGCTGCGGGTCGACGACCACGGCACGGCCGGTGGTCTGGTCGCCGATCAGGTAGGACGCGTGCGACAGACAGTCCAGGTAGTACTGGTTGAACAACATTCGGGATTCTCCTTCGTTCTAGGCGAGTGCCAGGAAGAGCTTTTCGAGTTCGGACTCGGTGAGGCAGCCCGCTCCATCGGGCTGCCCGCCGTTGGCGCACTCCCGCAGTCCGGAGGCGACGAGCTTGAAACCGGCACGGTCGAGCGCCTTCGACACGGCGGCGAGCTGGATCACGACGTCCCTACACTCCCGGCCCTGTTCGACCATGGCAATGACGCCGGCCAACTGACCCTGGGCGCGGCGAAGCCGGTGCAGGACTTCGGCGGCGTTGCGTTCGTCGGCCAACATGGCTCGCCTCCTCTCGTTTCATATACCACCGGGGGTATCTACACAAGCAAGGTTACATACCCCCAAGGGTATGCGCAAGAGGGGCCCTTCAGCCCGCTACAGCCACCAGCGTTCGAGCACGCGCGCCAGCCCGTCGTCGCTGTTCGCGGCGGTGACCTCGTTGGCGGCGGCAATGGCGTCGGGGTGGGCGTTGCCCATGGCCACCCCGTGCCCCGCCCAGCGCAGCATCGGCACGTCGTTGGGCATGTCCCCGAACGCGACGACGTCCTCGGCGCTGATCTCCAGTGGGCGGGCGACCTCCTCGACGCCGACGGCCTTGCTGATTCCGATCGGGCTGATTTCAATGAGCCCGTCGTTGGTGGAGTAGGTGATGTCGCCGAGGACACCCACGTGGCGGCCGAGTGCGGCCGCCAGTTCCGAACTCGGCATGCCGGGTTTGCGCACCAGCAGTTTGACGGCCGGCGCGCTCAGCAGATCGGAGTAGGACACCTCGGTGTTGTCCGGGTTGAGCCAGGCGTGCTCGTATCCGGGGGCGCTGACGAACTGCGGTGTGGCGGTGTCGTGGGCGCTGCGACCGATGCGTTCGGCGGCCAGGCCCGCGCCCGGCACCACCCGCGCGGCGATCTCGGCGAGTTCGGTCAACACGTCGACCGGCAGAGTCCGGGCCGAGACCACCCGGTCGTTGGCCGCGTCGTAGATCACCGCGCCGTTGGCGCACACCGCCATCGGGGCGAAGCCGAGAGCGTCGACCACCGGCGGGATCCACCGCGGGGGACGTCCGGTGGCCAGCACGAAATGCGCCCCGCCGGCCACGGCTGCCGCGACGGCGTCCCGCGTGCGGGGGCTGATCCGTTCGTCGGGGTCCAGCAGGGTGCCGTCGACGTCGGTGGCGACCAGGGCGGGCAGCATCAGTGGCGCTCCGCGGCCCGACGGGCGCGCTCGGCGCGTTCGGCGGCCTCCATCTGCCGGGCCTCCTCCGGACTCGGCGCACCGCCCCCCAGCCGACGCGGGACCCAGAAGGCACCGGCGGGATGCGGGTACTGCTCCTGCACCTCGTGCAGGATGGTGGTCATCTCCGCCCGGAGTGCGGCGTCGAGGTCGGCCACGGTGCCCTGCGGCGCCAGCGGGCGACCCGCGCGCACGATCCAGGGAATCTTGTTGCGGCCCAGAGCCTTCGGATGGTCCTTGGTCCACATCCTCTGGGAGCCCCAGATGATCAGCGGGACGATCGGAACCCGCGCCTCCAGCGCCATCCGCGCCGCGCCGCTCTTGAACTCCTTCAGTTCGAAGCTACGGCTGATGGTCGCTTCGGGGAACACCCCGACGAGCTCCCCGTCCCGCAGCGCGCGAACCGCCTCGGCGTAGGCCCCCGCGCCGGCCGAGCGGTCGACCGGGATGCACCGGGTGTGCCTGATGATCCAATCGACCGAACGGACCTCCAGCATCTCCGCCTTGAGCATGTAACGGATCCGGCGGCGGCGCTGCCGGGTCGCCAGCCCGGCGGGCAGGTAGTCGATGTAGCTGATGTGGTTCATCGCGACGACCGCACCGCCGTGCGCGGGAATGTTCTCCATACCCTGGTAGGTGATCCGGGTGCCCAGAACACGGGCGGCGGCGGCGGCCGTGATCTCGATCCCGCGGTAGACGGGTTCCATCTAACCCGCCCCACCGCCCCGCTGGAGGCGACGGGCCGCCCGTTCGGCGGCTTCGGCGGCTTCCAGCTCGGCCGCCTGTGCCGGCGTCGGCGCTCCTCCTCCGAATCGGTGCGGAACCCAGAACTCACCGGGCGGGTAGGGCCCGTAGGCGTCCTGCACCTGATCGAGCAGGTGCTGCATCCGGGAGCGCAACAGCGCGGTGAGCTCGACCGGCGGCAGGGTGGGCTGGATCGGTTCGCCCACCGCGACGGAGATCGGCACCTTCGGGCGCCACATCTTCTTGGGATGGTCCTTGGTCCAGATCCGCTGGGCGCCCCAGACGATGTGCGGCACGATCGGCACGTCGGCGGCGATCGCCATCCGGGCCGCGCCGCTCTTGAACTCCTTGAGTTCGAAGCTGCGGCTGATCGTCGCCTCCGGGTACACCCCGACGAGTTCGCCGTCCTTCAGCGCCTGCACGGCGGCGTCGAACGAGGCGGCGCCGCTGGAGCGGTCCACCGGGATGTGGCGCATCCCGCGCATGAGCGGGCCGCCGATGCCGTGGTCGAAGATCTCCTGCTTGGCCATGAAACGCACCAGACGGCGTGGGTGCGAGAGGTACGCGGGCAGACCGGCGAAGGTGAAGTCGAGGTAGCCGGTGTGATTGATCGCCACGACGGCGCCGCCCGTGGTGGGCAGGTTCTCCACCCCGGTGACCGTGAAGCGCAGGCCTTGGATCCGCCAGAGCAGCCGGGCAGCCCGGATCGCACCTCCGTATACCGGTTCCACGGAGTCCACCCTACCCGTGGGCGGTTAAGCTCATAGGCGTCTGCGTCACTCTCGGGAAGGGGATTTATGCAGGTCACCAGCATCGGCCACGCCGGGTTCCGGATCGATACGGCCGCCGGGAGCATTCTGTGCGACCCATGGGTGAACCCCGCCTACTTCGCCTCGTGGTTCGTCTTTCCCGACAACAGCGGCCTGGACTGGGACACGCTGGGTGCTTGCGACTACCTCTACATCTCGCACCTGCACAAGGACCACTTCGACCCGCAGTTGTTGACCGACCACGTCAACAAGGACGCCGTGGTGCTGCTGCCGGACTTCCCGGTGCCCGACCTCAAGCGTGACTTGGAGTCGCTGGGCTTCCACCGGTTCTTCGAGACCGAGGACTCCGTCAAGCATCGGGTGAGCGGCCCCAAGGGTGATCTGGACGTCATGATCATCGCGCTGCGCGCACCGGCCGACGGCCCGATCGGCGACTCCGGGATCGTCGTCTCGGACGGCACGACGACGGTGTTCAACATGAACGACTCCCGGCCGCTCGGCCTGGACATGCTCGAGCCCGCGTTCGGCCACATCGACGTCCACATGCCGCAGTACTCCGGGGCCATCTGGTACCCGATGGTCTACGACATGCCCGAGCGCGCCAAGGAGGCCTTCGCCACCCAGAAGCGCCAGCGCGGGATGGACCGCTGCCGCCAGTACATCTCCGACGTCGGCGCCACCTGGGTGATCCCCTCGGCCGGACCGCCGTGCTTCCTCGATCCCGAGTTGCGGTTCCTCAACGACGACGTCGGCGACCCGGCGAACATCTTCCCCGACCAGATGGTGTTCCTCGAGCAGATGCGGCTGCACGGACACAACGGCGGCCTGCTGATGATCCCGGGTTCAGTCGCGGATTTCCTTGGTTCGCAGCTGATTTCGCTCACCCATCCGGTCTCCGACGAAGAGCTGGAAGCCATTTTCACCACCGGCAAGGCCGACTACATCGCCGCCTACGCCGAGCGCATGGCACCGGTGCTGGCCGCCGAGAAGGCCGGCTGGGCGCCGGCCGCCGGCGAGCCGCTGCTGGAGCCGCTGCGCGGCCGCTTCGAGCCGATCATGCTGCAGAGCGACCAGATCTGCGACGGCATCGGCTACCCGGTCGAGCTGAAGATGGGGCCGGAGACCGTCGTGCTGGATTTCCCGAAACGTACTGTGCGCGAACCTGTTCCGGACGAGAAGTTCCGCTACGGCTTCGAGATCGCCCCGGAACTGGTACGTACGGTGCTGCGGGACAACGAGCCGGACTGGGTGAACACCATCTTCCTGTCGACCCGGTTCAAGGCCTGGCGGGTCGGTGGGTACAACGAGTACCTGTACACGTTCTTCAAGTGCCTCACCGACGAGCGGATCGCCTACGCCGACGGCTGGTTCGCCGAGGCGCACGACGACACCTCGACGATCACGCTGGACGGCTGGGAGATGCAGCGTCGCTGCCCGCACCTGAAGGCCGACCTGTCGCGGTTCGGCGTGGTGGACGGCAGCACGCTGACCTGCAATCTGCACGGCTGGGAGTGGGACCTCAGGACCGGCCGGTGCCTGACCGCCAAGGGTCACCAGCTGCGCTGCTCCAAGCTGTGACGCGCCCGCCGCGGCAGTACTACGACGACGGGCAGGTCCAGCTCGACCGGTACGCGCTGACGCTGCGGCGCTACCACTTCCCTTCCGGCACAGCAAAAGTCATCCCGCTGCGGCTCATCAAGGGCTACCGGGCCGAGTCGCTCGGAGTGCTGATGCAGCGGTTCCGCATCTGGGGAAGTTCGGATCTGCGGCGCTGGCTTCCGCTGGACATCCGCCGGCCGCTGAAGTCGGTGCTGATCACCCTCGACGTCCCGGGCACCTGGCCGAGCCCGGCGTTCACGCCCGAGGATCCGGAAGAGTTCGTGGCGATGTTCGAGGAGCTGCTCGGGCAGCGAAACCAGCCGGGTCAGGGCTCCCAGACCAGCTGACGGAGCTCGGAGAAATCCTCTCCCGCAGTGTCATACACCCGCACGATGCCCTCGTCGCCGGGCTTGAGATACGTGCTTTCCCCGTAACTGGTGTAGCGGGTGGCGCCGATGCCGATCAGGACGTGCGAGGGGTGGCCGGCGCCGACCAGCAGCGCGCCGACGTCCTCCAACGGCGTTTCCGGCGAACCCTTCTGATTGGCCAGCCGTTCGACGATCCAGTCCAGCAGAACCTCGCCGTAGTACGAGTAACCCAGCAGCGGGCTGTCCACGCCGTACTCGTGGTGCACGCCGTCGGCGGTGCGCAGATGACACAGCAGCCGCAGCGTCGCGGTGGGACCGTCCGGCGTGAGGTCATGGGCCTCGAAGAACTCGTAGGCAACGCCTTTCGACGCCGGGCCCCAGTTCTTCTTCTCGCTGATCTTGCGGGCGTTGGGCCGCCGGATCGAGCAGTCGTTGAAGGCCCCGAGGGCGAACGGCCGCAGGCTCGCCACGGTGTCGCCGTGCCACACCGCTTCGCAGGCCAGGCCGACCTCCGGTTCGATCTGCAGGTTCAGCGGCCCGTCGGACTCGGGAACCCTGGGGACGATCAGCGCGTCGTGGGACAGCGGGAACTCGCCGAGTTGTCCGTCGTAGCCGGGTACGTACCACGGGAAGATGCCTTTGGGGGCACCTTCTTTCGCGGTCACCGTGACGAAATCGGCTGCCTCGCCTGCCTGGTCGAGATGGCCGGCGAAGTTACCCGCCACCCCGAAGCCGAACCAGGTCTTCAGATCGTCGAGTTCGAGCTCGATCATGGCGTCAGCCCCTCCGTCACCGTGCCAGCACCTCCGTCCCCACGAACGGGACCAGCGCCGCGGGTACCCGCACGCTGCCGTCCGGCTGCTGATGATTCTCCAGGATCGCCACCAGCCACCGGGTGGTGGCCAGCGTGCCGTTGAGTGTGGCCGCGATCTGCGGCTTGCCGTTCTCGTCGCGGTAACGGGTCGAGAGCCGCCGCGCCTGGAAGGTCGTGCAGTTCGACGTCGAGGTCAGCTCGCGGTAGGCCTGCTGGGTGGGCACCCATGCCTCGCAGTCGAACTTGCGGGCCGCCGAGGAGCCGAGATCGCCTGCGGCCACGTCGATCACGCGGTAGGGCACCTCGATGAGCTCCAGCATCTGCCGCTGCCATCCCAAAAGTCGCTGATGTTCGGCCTCGGCCTCCTCGGGCCGGCAGTAGACGAACGCCTCGACCTTGTCGAACTGGTGTACGCGGATGATGCCGCGGGTGTCCTTGCCGTAGCTGCCGGCTTCGCGTCGGAAGCACGACGACCATCCCGCGTAGCGCTTCGGGCCGCCGGACAGATCGAGGATCTCCTCGGCGTGGTAGCCGGCCAGCGGCACCTCGGAGGTGCCGACGAGATAGAGGTCGTCGGCCTCGAGGTGGTAGATCTCGTCGGCGTGGGCTCCCAGAAAACCGGTGCCGCCCATGACTTCCGGGCGCACCAGCACCGGCGGGATCATGAGGGTGAAGCCGTTCTCGGTTGCCAGCCGGACGGCCAGTTGCAGTAGTCCGAGCTGGAGCAGCGCTCCGCGCCCGGTGAGGAAGTAGAAGCGCGACCCGGACACCTTGGCGCCGCGCTCCATGTCGATCAGGCCCAGCGCCTCGCCGAGTTCGAGATGGTCTTTGGGGTCGTCGAGCGATCGCGGCTCGCCGACCACCTCCAGGACCGTGTAGTCGTCCTCGCCGCCGGCCGGCACCCCGTCGATCACCACGTTCGGGATCGCCAGATGGGCCGCGGCGAACGCGGCCTCGGCCTCGGCCTGCCGGGCCTCGGCGTCCTTGACCTCCGCGGCGAGCTGCTTGGCGCGTTCCAGCAGTGCCGGCCGCTCGTCGGAGGTGGCCGAGCCGACGTTCCTGCTGGCCGCCTTCTGCTCGGCGCGCAGGGTGTCGGCGGCGGAGATCGCGGCCCGGCGGGCGGAATCGGCCTCCAGCAACGCATCCACACACCCGGGATCCTCGCCGCGGCTGCGCTGGGAGCGGCGCACCACGTCGGGGTCCTCGCGCAGCAACTTGAGGTCGATCACGCTCTGCACCCTAATTCGAAGGATGCCGGGCTCTGCGGCGGGGCAGCACAGCACAACCCCATAACGGTCCGCGAGCAGCACTTGTCAGGTCGCCGATGCGGCCTGCCACAATGGACGCGATGTTGGACCTATCCGAGGCCCCGCCGGTCTCCGACCACGACGACGAGCCGCCGCGGCGGCGCCGTGCCGGCGCCCTGCACGCGAAGTCGGCCCGCCGTGCACTGCTGCTCACCGCGCTGGGCGGCCTGCTGATCGCCGGGACGGTCACCGCGCTGCCGTTCCGCAACAACGCGACGCTGAACAACGTCGTCCCGGCCGATCCGCTGGGGGCGTCGACCAACCCGACGTTCGCCAATGCCAAGACCGGGGACTGCCTGAACTGGCCCGACAACGCCATGGAGACGGCCACGATCGTCGACTGCAAGGACGACCACCGCTTCGAGGTGGCCGAGGCGGTGGACATGCGCGCCTTCCCGGGTGCGGAGTTCGGCCCCGATGCCGACCCGCCGTCGCCGGCGCGTATCCAGCAGATCACCTTCGAGCAGTGCGAGCCGGCGGTCGAGCGCTACCTCGGGCCGAAGTACGACCCCAACAGCCGGTTCAGCATCAGCATGCTGTGGGCGGGCGACAAGGCGTGGAAGCATGCCGGCGAGCGCCGCCTGCTGTGCGGCCTGCAGCTGCAGGGCCCGAACAACCAGCAGTTGGTCTTCAAGGGCAAGGTCGCCGACGTCGACCAGTCCAAGGTGTGGCCCGCGGGCACCTGCCTGGGCATCGACCCCACCACCAATCAGCCCAACGACGCGCCGGTCGACTGCTCGGCGCCGCATGCCATGGAAGTCACCGGGAGCGTGAACCTCGCCGAGAAGTTCCCCGGCGGCCTGCCGGTGGACGCCGACCAGGACGCCTTCATCAAGGAGGTGTGCAACTCGCTCACCGACGCCTACCTGGCCCCGGTGAAGCTCCGTGACACCACCCTGACGCTGATCTACAACACCGTGTCGCTGCCGAGTTGGACCGCGGGCAGCCGTCAGATCTCCTGCAACATCGGCGCCACCCTCGGCAACGGCGGATGGGCCACGCTGATCAACACCGCCAAGGGGCCGCTGCTGGTCAACGGCCAGCCTCCGGTGCCACCGCCACCGATCCCCGAGGAGCGGCTGAACCTGCCGCTGCCGCCTGCGGGCTCGGGCCCGCCGGGCTGATCGGGTCTCGAGTCGACGATGCCCGTCGCCATGAGCGAGGACCGCTTCGAGGAGTTGGTCTCCGACGCACTCGACCTGATCCCCCGCGAGCTCGCCGCGGCGATCGACAACGTCGTCGTGCTGGTCTCCGACCGCCATCCGGAGGACCCGGACCTGCTCGGCCTCTATGAGGGCATCGCGTTGACCGAGCGTGACTCCCACTACGGCGGTGCCCTGCCGGACACCATCACGATCTTCCGGGAGAGCCTGCTGGAGATCTGCGACACCGACGAGGACGTCGTCGAGGAGGTCGCCATCACGGTGATCCACGAACTGGCCCACCATTTCGGGATCGACGACGATCGATTGCACGAATTGGGTTGGGACTGAAGGGGTTTCCGCGGGAGGCTATCTCGCGGAGTCACCCTTCCACCGGAAGCTGTTGACGTACTTGGCCATGTCGCCGGCGATCTCCAGGTTCGCCCCCGACGGCAGGCCAGGTCCGAACTCCGGGCCGAAAGCGTGGTACGGACCGGTGGCAAAGGCGACCAGGGCGACGTCGTTCTTCACCGCCGCCATGACCAGCACGCGGACGCGGCTGTAGGACCCGCCCTGCGGCCAGTCGTCGACCAGTTCCCCGTAGCCGGGCTGGTATCCCACCATCGCATTGGGAATCTCGTAGGCCACCTTGGCATCCGGATAGGTGCGCTTCACCAGTGCCGCCACGATGTCCTTGGCGGAACGGCCCTTGGCCGGCTCGGAAAACAGTTGCAGGACACCGCCGTCGCCGCCCGTGTAGGTCGCGGTGACTCCGGCATCGGTGGTCTTCACGGTGTAGGCCGAACCGGGCGACGGGTAGGCCACCGAGAACGAGCCGTCCGGCGCCTCGAATCGGGGCAGCGCCATCACCGGTGTTCCGGTCGGTGGCTTGCCGCAGTCCGGCGGGCACATGAAATGGGCGATCTTGGGTGTCAGGGCCAGCGCCGCGGCGCCGAACACCACGGCCGCCGCCGTGATGGCGATCCCCCAACGGCTCAGCAGCCAGCCGTACCGCGGCCGGGGAAGCGCGGGGGCGATGTAGTTTCCGGCTGGCATCGCATAGCCGGGGTAGGTCTGTTCGGCCGTCCCGGCCGGCGCCGCGTCCGCCGCCTGGATGCGGCACCCGTCCCGGCGCTCCCGGCGTGACTCCTTCGACGAGGCCCGTGTCGCCACACCGCAGGCCGGGCAGAACGCCATGTCCGGGACGACCATTTCGCAGTTGGGACACAACAGGGGTTGGTCTTCCCGGATGGGATCATGGGCCTCGTGCAGCAGGGCCAGTTGCAGCACCAGGCGAAGGATCAGCAGCACCACCAAGGTGGAGGCGAGATGGCTGACGAGCATCGCGAGTTGCGGCAGCCCGACGATATCGATGGCGCCCACCGCGGCATGCAGCAGCAACGCCCCGGCGGCGAGCAGCACGAGGACCAGTCGCACCCGGCTGTGGTGCCCACCATCGCCCCGGTGGGGATCGCGGAACCACAGTGCGACACCGACCATCCCGCCCGCCGCCGCCGCGGTGATGGGGACGGTGACCCCACACAGGACCACCTCGACCACCAGGCTGACGAGCGGGCGGGCGTGCTGGATCAGGCCCGCACTGACTTGCGGAGCCAACCGGACCAGCGTGGCGGCGGCGCTGAAGAACAGACCGGCCAGCGCCCCGATCACGAAGCCGTCCAACGCATCCCGGCTCCCGGGTCGCAGGAGCCGGATCAGCACGGTGGGCACGATCATCAGCAGCATGCCGGCGGCCGGGATGAGAAGGCCCTCCCGCAGCAGATGGTGCAACGCCAGGCCGATGGCCATCGGTACGCCGAAGGTGCGGGACACGACCGCGCCACTGACCAGCACCCAGGCGGCGCCCAGCACCGCTCCGGAAACCGCGGCGATGACCAGCAAGGCCCGTGGGACGTCCCGATCGGCCGCCGACGCCCGCAGATACAGGACGAACAACAAGGGCAATCCGAGGGCCGAGATCGCGATCCCCAGCGAGGGCAGGCGCAGGACCGCGGCCAGCAGAAGACCCGCCGCGGCGATCAGCACCGTCAGGCGAAACGGGGTCCGGGAGCGCCCGGGCAGCTGCGGGAACAGCGAACTGACCAGCGCTGGACGCAACACCGCTTCATTGGGCGCCGCGCCGAACGTCCTGGGGCGCAGCCAGACAGCGTTCTTTCCGGGCTGCGCATCGGGATGGCAGCCGCACAGGCCGCAGAAGTTGCCGGCCGGCACGTCGACCTCGCACCGCTTGCATTCCACGGTGGGCACCGCTGTCGTCACGGCAACAGCTTCTGCAGAACCAGGATGTTGTTCGCGAGGTTCTCGACGTCGGGGGTGCCCAGTCCGGTCACCAGGTCATAGCCCGGCCCCGCGGAGGCGACGGCGTTGCCGCCCAGGACGATGTCACGGAAGGCGGGCAGCCGCGAGCCCTCGGCGATCCGGTACAGCAGCGGGTTGATCTCACCGACCTGCCGTCCGCCGTTCTCGGCGAGGTACTGGTTCATGACCGCGGTGATGCCCGCCCACAGCGGAGCGGCCTGGGAGGTGCCGCCGCCGACGATCAGCTGCCCGTTGAATACGAGTTTCAACCCCGTGAAGGGGTCGGCCACCGCCGAGATGTCCGGCGTCAGGCGTTTCTTCGTTCCCGGATTGAACGTCATCGGGCCCTGCCAGGCGGGCCGGTCGAACAGCGCCGACACTCCCCCGGCGGTGCCCTGCGACAGCGGGGCGTCGAACCAGGCCTGCTCGGCCAGCCAGCCGCCGGTGTCGTCGGTGGACAACGTCGTCCCGCCCACGTTGGTCATCTCTGGCATGGACGCCACCGCGTCCAGGCCGACGTTGTCGGCGTGCGGTGGGGAGGACCACTCCTGGCCGCCCTTGCATTCCAGCCCGGCCAGGTCACCACTGGCGTCGAACGCGGTGGTGCCGTTGGATTCCGC
This sequence comes from Mycobacterium sp., assembly GCA_046330855.1. Classification (GTDB taxonomy): domain Bacteria; phylum Actinomycetota; class Actinomycetes; order Mycobacteriales; family Mycobacteriaceae; genus Mycobacterium. Next base: position 167,184 of record JAXLRX010000003.1, on the reverse strand, counting down.
CCTGGCCAACGCCGCCCGGACCGGAACCAGGTCGGCGGCGGTGATGAGCTTGTCGCAGCCCCAGCCGATGGAGAAGCTCCACACCGCGCCGGGATAGCGGCGGTCGGCGTCCTCCATCATCTGCGCGATCTTCTGATAGGCGCCGTCGCCTTCCACCGTGGGACGGGCATTGACCAGAACGGTCTTCGCGGCCGGAGCGATGGCATGGATCACCTCCAGATCCATCGTGGCCTCACCGCGGCGGGCTTTGGGCATCTCCCCGACGAGCTCGGGGGTGAAGCGCGGGAGATTGAACGTCGCCGAGTACGAGTCCAGGTCGGCCTGGTCGAAGCCGTCGAAGGCGAACACCACGACGGTGGCCCCCTCACCCGTGTCGCCGGCGTCGCGCAGCGTCTGGATGTTGTAGGTGCGCAGGACGGCGTCCGGGCTCAGGCCCTGCTCGGGCACCTCGGCCGGGAAGAACGGTGGGCGCGACTCGCGATGCGGTGTGTAGCTGAGGACCCGGCCGAGTTCGGCCACCTCGGTCTGTACGGCGTCGGGAACCGCAGGCTGCTGGGGCGCGGCGTAGAACACCTGACCGCGCTGGCCCCGGTAGTCATGAACCTCGATGTCGAAGGCGGCCGATACCGCGGCGGCCGGTCCCTCGACCACCGCCCAGGCGTCGCCGTCGCGCCACCGCACCGACAGACCGTGGTCATCGGACCAGGCGAAGAGGCGCTCCGGCCGGCGGGATTCGTGCAGCGCGGCCGTCAGCTGGACGTGCTCGTCACGCGCCGGTCCCAGATCGGTGGAACTGGCGAGCAGGTCACCGTAAGGGCCGTCGATGTGCGCATCCGCAGCCGGCGCGCTACGGCAACCGGCAGCAAAAAGAGCGGCCGCCACACTGACCGCGGTGAGTGTCACCGCGGTCAGCGGACGTCCGCACGTCATCGGCGGGAACTTGTCATCCGCTCCGCCGAGGCAGCAGAGCCGATCAGCCGCCGGTGACGACGTTGCCCGGCAGCGCGGTGGGCGCAGGACGCGCCGTCACGGAGGGCGAGAACGAGTTCGCGCCACCGCCGACGGCCTTCTCGGTGGGAGCAGGCGCCGGCGCGCTGGAGCTCTGCGACGGGGCCGTGGTCTCGGCCGGCTTCTCCTTGGTGTCCTTGCTGCAGGCGGTCAGCGATCCCATACCGACGATCGCGAGCGCGCCAGCCGCGAGAGCGAGCTGCCGAGTCAATGTTGACGACATGTTGTCCCCTTAATTTCCTGCCCAAATCGGGCTCCGGCAATTATACGTCGGCGGAACTCCGCGGTTCCTGCCTCGTCGGCGGGCGTTCCCGGCGCTGGCGACGCGCCCGCCGGGACAACACGTTCGCGGCGAACCCGCAGGCCGGGCAGAACGCCATGTCGGGCACCACATGTTCGCAGTTCGGGCAGAGCACCGGGGTTGGCTCCGGTTCGCGCTGGCGCTCGTGCAGCAATGCCAGTTGCACGCAGAACCGGGCCGCCAGCAGCGCGATCGCCGTCATCACGATGTGCAGGGCGAGCTGCGGCCACCGCGGCAGCGGGCTTTCGTCGATGAGCCAGATCGCCGTGTAGACCGCTCCGACGACCAGCGTGAGGAGCAGCACGCCGGCCCGCACGTGTCCGCGGCGCCGGGACGCGATCGGACCGGACCGGAACCACAGCAGGATCCCTATCAGTCCGCCCAGCGCGGTCGCGGTCAGCGGGGCCGCCACCCCGAACAGGATTGCGCCGGTGAACCGCCGCAGCGGCTGCACGTTGTTGAGCAGCCCGGAGACGAACTGCGGTGCCAGCCGCGTCGTCGTCGCGGCCGCGGTGAACGACAACGCCCCGAGCGCCCCGATGGTGAACCCGTCGAGCGCTTCCCGCGATCCCCGGCGCAGACCGACCAGGATCCGGACCACCGCGGCGGGCAGCATCATCAGGACCACGCCGCCCAGCGCGATGACCAGACCGACGTCCACGAGGTTCTCCAGGAGCAGCCCCGCGGCCATCGGGACTCCGTAGGCCCGGGCCACCAGTTTCCCGGTGAACAACACCCAGCCCGCGCCGAAGCCGGCGCCCAGCCCGGCGGCCAGGGCGAAGGCGTGGCCGGGGATGTCATGCGGGACGCCGGACTGCCATAGGTAAAGCGCGAAGAGCGCCGGGACGCCGAGGGCGACCAGGACGACCAGCGGCGCGAGAAGATTGAGCGCCGAGAGCACGATGACGCCGGTCAGCAGGATCGCCATGCCGACCCGGAACGGGTTGCGGTACACGTGCGGCAGCTGGAGGAACAGCGTGCTGGTGATCATCGGCAGCAACACCGGTTCCCGTGGTGCGGCCACGTAGGTGTGTGGCCGCAGCGCGGGCAGCCAGCCGGTCGCCGGCCTGAGCATATCCGCGCCGCACCGCCCGCAGAAGGCGCCGGCCGGGACACTCTGTCGGCAGCGGGGGCAGTCCTGGGTCGCGACTGCGTCGGTGGGCGCCATTGTCCAGCCGGCTACGTCCGCAGGGTCACCGCGAGAGGGGCGACGACACCGAGCGCGGCGATGACGGCGGCCATGAGCGTGCGCTCGCAGGCCGGCCTGGTCCGGCCGGCAGCCAGCCGGGTGTTGCCGTCCGGCTCCCGATCAGCCATCTCACGCCCTCCCCCCTCAGTGGCTGGCACGATACGCGGCGCGGCGCAGCCGCGGTGTCCCACGCCGGTGCTAAGAACGGTCCATGGGCGAAGACGCCGTCGTCAAGGAGTGCCGTGAGTGTGTGGCCGGCCAACCGCACTGCCACGGGACGCTGATCCATCATCACGGTCAGCCGCCGCAGTGCACCGATCCGGGCTGCAGCCACCCGGAGGTGCTGCTGCATTCGCTGTCGGTGGATTGCGAGGCGATCGGATGCCACTGCGGTGAGAGTGGGAGCCAGCGGCTGGCCGGGTGACCTCACCCCATCGGGTCGGCGGCCTGCAGGGCCTCCTCGACCGGGTGAACGTCGGGTTCGGGGTAGAACGGCGGTGCCAGCGCACCCCAGTGCACGCAACTCCACCGGCCGTCGGTGACGGGGCTCAGCGCCACCGCCTCGGTGTTGGCCAGGTGGTGCTCGAGGACGAAACTGGTCTCCACGCCGGCCAGCGTGGCCGCGGCGAGCCGGATGGCCGCGCCATGGCTGACGACGACGATGTCCGACGTCCAGTCGCTGTTGTCGAGATAGCGCCGCCGCAGGTCGGTAAGGACCGGCAGATAGCGGTCGAGCACCTCGGTTCCGCTCTCACCGCCGGGCATCCTCGCTGTCAGGTCGCCCTCATGCCAGCGCTGGTACACGACGTTGAACTCGGCGATCGCCTCGTCGTCGTTGCGGTTCTCCAGATCGCCGGCCTGCACCTCGTGAATGCCCTCGACTTCCCTTGGGGAACGACCGGTTTCGGAACCGATGGCAGCGGCGGTCTGCGTCGCGCGACGGGCGATCGAGTGCAGCAGCAGACCCGGTGGATGCGGCTGGGACCGCGCGAACGCACGAGCCTGCTCGATGCCGAGCTCGGTGAGATCGGCGCCGGGCGGGCGGGTGTCCAGGCGGCGTTCGACGTTGGCGACGGACTGGCCGTGGCGCACCAGGATCAGCCGTCCGCTCACACCGCACCCCGGCGCAGCCGCATCAGCCACTGCTCGGCCTCGTCGAGTTGCGGCGGAACCGATCCCGTCGCCGCACCGGTCGGCCAGGACCCGAGGTAACGGACGTCGGCGCAGCGCCGGTGCAGCGCCTTGAGCGCCTCGGCCACCGCGCTGTCGTCGATGTGGCCCACGCAGTCCAGGAAGAAGACGTAGGTGCCGAGTTCGGTTCGGGTGGGCCGGGATTCGATCCTGGTCAGGTCGATGTCGCGGATGCCGAACTCGCTCATCGCCGATACCAGCGCACCCGGGGCGTTGTTGATGCGCAACACCACCGAGGTACGGTCGGCGCCGGTCCGCGGCGGCGGCGGGCCGGGGCGGCCGACCAGGACGAAACGGGTTCGGGCGTTCGGCTCGTCGACCACAGCGTCGGCCAGCGTGGCCAGGCCGTACCGCTCGGCGGCCAGCGCGGTGGTCACGCCGGCGTCAGCGCGGCCCTCGGCGACGTCACCGGCGGCCGCGGCGTTGGAGTAGGCCGGAACGATCTCGGCGGTCGGCAACTGTTCGGCCAGCCAGCGCCGGACCTGGGCGGCCGCCACCGGGAAGGCCGCCACCGTCCGCACGTCGGCCGGTGCGACTCCGGGGCGCACGACGATGCTGAAGGAGACATCGAGGGTCAGCTCGGCATAGATCTGCAGGGGCGATCCCCCGGCCAGGCTGTCCAGCGTCGGCAGCACACTGCCCTCGATCGAGTTCTCGATCGGCACGCACGCGAAGTCGGCGGCGCCGGTGCGGATGGCCTCCAGAGCGGCCGGCGTGCCGTCGGTCGCCAGCGGCTCCACCGGGGCCCCGCCGGGCACCATCGCGGTGGCGGCCATCCTCAACAACGCCGCCTCGCTGAAGGTGCCCTCGGGTCCGAGGTAGGCGATGCGAGCCACGCCCCAACCCTATCTGCCGCTAGCGTGACGGGGTGAGCGCCAGCGACGGCGGGACCGCAGAACCCCGCGCGATGCGCATCGAAATCGGCGTGATGCTGGCGATGACGTTCGGCGTCGCCGCCGTCGTCGCGGTGCTGCAGTTGGGCGACGCGCTGCTGTCCGGGCTGAGCGGCTACCGGGTGCGGATGAACCGGGACCAGTCCCGTTACGACCTGATCAACCTCGGCCTCAACCTGGTGTCGGTCGGACAGCTGGTGGCCTGGGGCGGTCTGGCCCTATACCTGTTGTGGCGCACTGGAATCCGCCCGTCGGCGATCGGCCTGGGACGGTTGCGCTGGCGCGCTGACGTGCTCGGCGGCATCGGGCTGGCCGCGCTGACCGGCATACCGGGACTGCTGCTGTATCTCGCCGCACGGCACCTCGGGCTCAACGCGGAAGTGGAACCGTCGGCTCTGCACGCATCGTGGTGGCGGATTCCGGTGCTGATCCTGGCGGCGTTCGCCAACGGCTTCGCCGAGGAGACGGTGGTGGTGGGCTACCTCATCACCCGGTTGCGTCAACTCGGCCTGAGCCAGACCCGCGCGGTGTGGGCCTCCAGTGCCCTGCGCGGCACCTACCACCTCTATCAGGGCATCGGCGCCGGCCTGGGGAACGTGGTGATGGGCCTGGTGTTCGGCTACGCGTGGTGCCGCAGTGGCCGGTTGTGGCCGCTGGTGATCGCCCACGGGATCATCGACGCGGTGGCGTTCGTGGGCTACGTGCTGCTGTCCGGCCATGCGGCTTGGCTGCGCTGAGTCGGCGCTCGGCTTTTCGCTCGGCCGCCACGTAAATTGACCTGGTGAACGACGACCGGCCCCCGGCCGCGGACCCGCCGACCGAGCGGATCCCGCGGATTCGGCCGCCGGTTCCCAGCCTGCCGCCCCGACCTCCGGAACAGCGCCCGGAACCGCCGCCGGTGATCCGCCGTGCGCCCGGGTACCCGCCGACGCGGGCCCTCCCGCGGCTGCCACCGCGACAACCCCCGCCGCCTCCGCGGCTGCCGCCGCGACAACCCCCGCCGCAGGCCTACCCGTACCGCGCGGCACCGCCGCCCCGCGTCCCCCCGCCTCCGCCACCCCCGTCGCCGCCTCCGCGGCACCGCCGCAAGCCGCCACCGCCGTCACGCCCCGCTCAGACGCCCGCGCAGAAACACCCCCCGGCCCCGAAGCCGGTGCGGCACAAGCGGACCCGCACCAAGGCCAACTGGGCACGCCGGATCGGCGGCATCCTGTCGATGATCGCGCTCGTGATGGCGCTCACCACCGTCGGCACCGCGATCTGGGTCGAGACCTCGCTGCGCCGGATCACCGTCTTCAACGACTACGACGGGCGCCCGTCGGCCGGGGCCGGCACCAACTGGCTGCTCGTGGGCTCGGACAGCCGGGAGGACCTCAGCCCCGAGCAGCAGGCCGCACTGGCCACCGGCGGCGACGTCGGCAGCGGGCGAACCGACACGATCCTGCTCGTGCACATCCCGGGTCTGCTGTCCGGCGGGCACGCCACCATGGTGTCGATCCCCCGGGACTCCTACGTGAACATCCCCGGCCACGGCTGGGACAAGATCAACTCCGCCTTCGCCTACGGCGGCCCGTCGCTGCTGGCCCAGACCGTCGAGCAGGACACCGGTCTTCGCCTCGACCATTACGCCGAGATCGGGTTCGCCGGCTTCGGGCAAGTGGTCGACGCCCTCGGCGGGGTGCGGGTCTGTCCCGCCGATCCGATCGACGACCCACTGGCCGGGATCAATCTGGCGGCCGGGTGCCAGAAGCTGGACGGAGCCCAGGCACTCGGCTACGTCCGGACCCGCGCCACACCGCGTTCGGACCTGGACCGGATGGTTCACCAGCGGGAGTTCATGTCGGCGATGCTGAACCGCGCCGGAGATCCGCGGGTGTGGCTGAACCCGTGGCGCTGGTATGCGGTCCCGCACGCCGCGTTGTCCGCGCTCAACGTCAACACCGACGTGCACGTCTGGAGCCTGGCGGCGCTGGCGTGGGCGCTGCACGGCGCCGGGACGACCATCACGGTCCCGGTCGGGGAGTTCACCGTCAACGAGGCCGGCGACGTGGTGGTGTGGGACGAGCAGGCCGCCGGTGCGCTCTTCGAGGCGTTGCGCACCGACTCGGCGATCCCGCCCGAGGTGCTCGAGCGTCAGCCCTGAAGCCGGGCCGGCACCGGACGTCTCGTCTAGTCCCGGCCGGCTCCGGTGAGCCCGTTGTGCAACCAGGCCTTGGTGCGGCCGGGATGGTTGGTGGCGATCCAGCCGACCCCGATGTCGCGGCAGAACTCGACGTCCTCGTAGTGATCGACCGTCCAGCAGTACATGGCACGTCCCTGCGCGGCGGCGCGGTCCACCAGATCGGGATGCTCACGCAGGGTCGCGATCGAAGGGCCGACGGCGGTGGCGCCGACGGTCGTCGCGGCTCCGCCCCCCAGATAGCGCGACGTCTCCCCCAGCAGAACGGTGGGCAGCAACGGGGCCGCGCGCCGGATACGCCACACGGCGGCGGCAGAGAACGACATCACCACCGCCCGGGACAGACCGGCCGAGGCCGGCGCGGCCAGGCCGTAGCGGTGCAGCAGCGCAAGGACCTTGCTCTCCACCAGCGCGCCGTAACGCACCGGATGCTTGGTCTCGATGAAGACCTTCACCGGCCGCTGCCAGTCCAGCACGAGTTGCAGGAGGCCCTCCAGCGTCAGCAGGCTGGTGTCACCGATGGAACCGTCGTGCCGCCAGCTGGCATGCCAAGCGCCCCAGTCGAATTCCCGCAACTCGGCCAGCGTCAAATCGCTGACCAGACCGGTGCCACTGGAGGTGCGGTCGGCCCGGCGATCATGCACGCAGACCAGATGCCCGTCACGGGTCAGGCGCACATCGCACTCGACACCGTCGGCGCCTTCCTGTAGCGCCAGTTCGTAGGCGGCCAGGGTGTGTTCGGGGCGTTCGGCCGACGCGCCGCGGTGGGCCACCACGAAGGGTTGCTTCCCGTGTTCAGCGGCGCCCGGCGACATCTCTGCTAGCCCACCGGTTCCCGGTCCCGGGTGGCCGCCTCGAATTCGGCGGCGTCCTCGGGGAACTCGCCGGCCTCCGTCTCCGGCGCCGACGGGGCGGCTGATGCGTCCGGGCCGGCGGTAACGATCACCCACCGGTGCAGGGGGCGGTCCACCGGCCTGCGGACGAATCCGCCGACCACCCGCCACAGCAGGACGATCACGGCCAAGCCGGCCAGGTAAGCGACGATCACGGTGACGGTGTTGTCGGCGACGGCCTGCGGTTCATGCGCCTTGAAGGTGGTCCAGGTGGCCCACCCGCAGATCAGGGTGGTGAGCACCCAGGAGATCGACCACAGCAGGATCGGGCGGTTCTGCCGTTCCCGGCACCCCTCGGCTTCGGCGAGTTCCAGCACGAACAACGGCGCGAAGAACCAGTTGACCACCGGGATGAGGCAGCCCGCCCACAACACCCATCCGGGCCGGGGGTCCTTCTGCCCGTGCCTGTCGAACGCAGCGGCCCGCCGGCCGATCAGCCAGGACGTCAGCACGACCGCGGTGGCGCCGACGGCGACGATAGCCGCCAGCGATGCGAACGCCCCGGTGACCAGGGAGCCGATCGCGACGAAGGGCGGCAGCAGCGTGGTGCGGTTGATGAGCATCAGCAGGTAGCGGAGCACGTGCGCCACCGAGGCCAGGGCGAACACCAGCGCGGTGACCAGCAGAACCCCCTGCACCGCCGCAGCGGAGGCGGTCCTGCGCGCCGTCGTGGTCTGGGCAGCGGGCGGCGTGACCTGGTCGACCAGTCCCCAGCGCGGGACGGTCTGATAGCGCGGAGTCGGTCCCAGGGCGCGACGGGGCCGGCGCGGTGGTGGCGGCGGACCCGGACGGACGGCGATCCACCGGAAGCCGGACGGGCGCCGCGGCGAGGCCGCCCGGCGGGCGCCGGTGGACTGGACAGCCGGCGGGGCGGCCGGCGCCAGCAGCGTGCCGTTACACCGCGGACACCACGTCCGCTGGCGATCGCGCACGTTCCATCGTGTCCCACACCGGGAGCACACCTGAATCACCGGACCAGCCTAATGGGGACCACGGGTGCAACGGGCCTGCCCGGACGGTTGGGAACCGGCCAGTTCCCGATCGGGATCTGGATCCGATTTCCACCCATATGTCCGGTTATTGTGACACCCGGTGCCGTACGACTGTGACGAGGCCCACAGCAATGCCGATGCTATCCACAGTTTCCACAGGTTTATCCACACCCTTGACGAGCGTTGGACAGCGACTGCGCACCATGACGGGGATCACGGTGCCGGCACTGTGGATGACACGCCGTGGAAAAGCGGGCGAAACATGGACCGCTTCGCCACTGACGAGCGAACGGTCCCGGATTTCACCGGGCCCCGGAATGTCCGCGCGTCGCGGCCCGACACGCCGATCGGTCACGCCCGTGCAACACCCGATAACTTGGGCGACATCTGGTGTTCGTCCACATTTCCGTCTTTTGAAACGGCGCGGTAACGGGCGCTATGATCGCGCCAGGTGTTGTGACACATTTCACTGGGCGCGCAGGGGGTAGGTAGTTGAACACCGTGCTGAGGGCGGGCTGATGGCGGCACCGTCCTTCGATTCACACCCCGCCACGGGCGTTTCACCGTGGTCGGCCTCCACGTGTAACCGGTCATACCGGATCGCCGCGCTGCGCGCCGGCGCCATCGCGCTGTTCCTGCTGGTCATCCTCGCCCTGATCATTCTGTTCTGACCGGCCTTCGCGGTTGTCGGAGATCAGTCCGGGAATTCTTGCGGTGACTGCGGTCGATAGAGCAATGTTGGATGTGCGTGTGCAACGTCGAGCGCAGAAAACATCCGTCGATCGAACAGGTCTGACCCACCACGGGTCGACCGTCGAGGCGATCACAACTGGAAAGGAATCACGTGGCTGAATACACCCTGCCCGACCTGGATTGGGACTACGGCGCTCTGGAGCCCCACATCTCCGGGGAGATCAACGAGTTGCACCACAGCAAGCACCATGCCGCCTATGTCGCGGGGGTGAACGCCGCCGTCGCCAAGCTCGAGGAGGCCCGCGCCAAAGACGACCACGCAGCGATCCTGCTGAACGAGAAGAACCTCGCGTTCCACCTCGGCGGCCACGTCAACCACTCGATCTGGTGGAAGAACCTGTCGCCCAACGGCGGTGACAAGCCCACCGGCGACCTGGCTGCCGCCATCGACGACGCCTTCGGTTCGTTCGACAAGTTCCGCGCCCAGTTCACCGCGGCCGCCAACGGCCTGCAGGGTTCGGGGTGGGCGGTGCTGGGTTATGACAGCCTCGGCGACAAGCTGCTGACCTTCCAGCTCTACGACCAGCAGGCCAACGTGCCGCTCGGCATCATTCCGCTGCTTCAGGTCGACATGTGGGAGCACGCGTTCTACCTGCAGTACAAGAACGTCAAGGCGGACTATGTCAAGGCCTTCTGGAACGTCGTGAATTGGGAGGACGTCCAGAACCGCTACGCCGCGGCCATCTCTAAGACAAAGGGACTCATCTTCGGCTGATATCTCGCTCGAACCGACGGGGCGCCCGCGCAGGACCGGGGCGCCCCTCGGCCTTTGCGCCGCCACTTCTCGTCGCCGGCGGCGGCCTTTGCGCCGCTCCTCTCGTTGCCGGCGGCGGCGTTTTAGCACTCCCGTCCTATTGTGTGCCAGCACCCTTGTGGCCCATGCTTTTGCGAACCGACCCGCAGTCGTGTCGCACTTGGTTCGCATTGAGGTGTCGCGGAGGCGAGATGGACAACAGTTCCGGACGACCGGTGGAGATCTCACCGTTCCACTCTCGAGGCTCGTTGAAGGGCTTCGTGGTTTCCGGCCGCTGGCCGAACTCCACAAAGGAGTGGGCCCAGCTTCTGATCATGGCCGTCCGGGTGGCATCGCTTCCCGGATTGCTCTCCACCACAACGATTTTCGGTGTTCGCGAGGAACTGCCGGACCAGCCGCAGCCCGGAACGGTCGGCCTGGTCCTGGCCGAAGGCACCGTCGTCGGTGAGTCTGCCGTGCCCCCAGGGCATTTCGCCGGCAAGCAGCCTCCGGCTTTGATGATGCTGCACCCGCCCTCGGAGACCACGCCGTCGCTACCGGAGTGCTTCGGCGCGGCCTCCGGTTGCGTGCTGCTTCCCGGTTTGCCCCATCTCGGGCTCGAACACCGCGCGGCGTGGGTCGAGGCCGAGGCCGACGGCACCGTGACCAACATGGTGAGCCGGGTCGGGGTGGACCCCATCAGCCACCCCGACACCGCGATTCTGGCGATGCTGCTGGCCGCCTGACGGTTCCCCTCCGCACCGCCGACGCATTCCGGCAGCCAGCGTCCCGGCACCGTTCCTTAATTATCCCTGAGTTTTCCCTGAGTCTTTCCAGCAAACGGTTGAATTCCCGGAACCGGCACTGATCACGGTTGCCGATCGGTACCGGCGATTCGCCGTCGACGGTGCAAATTCCGTACGCCGTGCTAACCCTCCCAACCGGACGACATGCCGGAATCCGCCGTGTTCACCACAGCTGCAGCGCCCTGGCCTGCGGTTGTCCGCAATCGAGCCGGGTTTGCCGACTTCGCGCCGTTAGGCGGCGAATTCGCCTCGCCGGAGTTTGCACTTGGTCGTTCGTTGGCAAGGTTGTACATTAATCAGCAAATATGACGAGGGTTATGTAGCTTTCCGAATTCGCACTGGAGGACAAGACGATGAGCACCACCTTCGCGGCGCGCCTGAACCGCCTGTTCGACACCGTCTATCCCCCGGGTCGCGGACCTCACACCTCCGCCGAAGTGATCGCCGCTCTCAAGGCGGAGGGTGTCACCATGTCGGCGCCCTACCTGTCCCAGCTGCGCTCTGGCAACCGTACGAACCCGTCGGCGACGACGATGACGGCACTTGCCAATTTCTTCCGGATCAAGCCGGAGTACTTCACCGACGACGAGTACTACGCGAAGCTGGACAAAGAATTGACCTGGCTCGCCCAGATGCGCGACGAGGGTGTGCGCCGCATCGCCGCCCGCACCGTGGGACTGTCCCCGGAGGCCCAGCAGGACGTCGTGGAGAAGGTCGACGAGTTGCGCCGCCGGGAGCATCTCGACGGCTAGGCGGTTAGCCGGACGTCGACCCGGCCGCTGTTCCCGCAACGTCGCGCGAGTGTGACGACGGTTTCGTCAGCGCCCGGTATTGGCGGGCGATCTCGAGGATCCACTCCCGGTCGGAACATTCCGGGGGCTGGCGCAGCCAGCTTCGCCCCGGGAAGGCCGTCGCCCCGGCGTCGCGCCCGGCCCGGATCCACGCGGCGACGGCGCGCGCCTGTTCGGCGGCGCTGACGCCGGCAGGCAACCGCGGGCCCTCGCCGGCGGTAGGCAAGAGCCGCTGAGCCCGCGCCCCTTCGAGGTAGAGGGCGTCGGAGATCAGCGACAGCCGCTCCGCCACCTGGAACACCAGCGGTCCACGGGGCCGCACACCGATGCCGACGTCGGGATGCCTGGCGTCCATTTCCCGGCGCAGCGGCTCGATGAGACGGAGCTCCCGACGCGCACCGATCCAGTCCTCGACGGTGGGCAGCAGCGCCCCCGCGGCCACCACCGCCATCGCGCACAGCAGCAGTGCCAGCGCCGTGCCGACACCGATCAGCGGGCCGCGACCGAGCGCCCGGGTCGCGAAGAAGGCACTGGCGGCCAGGATCAGGGCCATACCCGCGGTGAACAGCAGCAGCGCCCGGCCGCGGCGGCTGGCACTGGACAGCCGCATGCCCACCCAGGCCACCACCGTCAGCGCCAGCAGGACGTAGAGCAGCGGCACCAGCCAGTCCAGCGACTCGCCTGGCGACCCGACGTTATGAGCCAGGTACTCCGCCGGCGACATCTCGGGTTTCCGGCCGTCGTTGAAGAACAGGAAGAGGGTGACGGCCGCGATCACCCCGGCGAGCACGTACTGAGCGACGGCCACCCGGTGGGTGACCGCGGATCCGCGGGTGGCCGCGACGGAGGTGATCATCACGCAACTGCCGGCCGCCGACATGACCAGCGCCACCTGGCTGAGGGCCATCGAAATGTTCGGCCACCGTAGGGCGGTGTTCACCAGCAGGGTCAGCGGCGGCCAGTTCAGGGCCGCCACCACCGCGAGATTGCCGAGCGCGACGATCATCGCGCCGCTGACCACCGATTGCTGATTGACCAGGGCCCAGCCGATCCGCAGCCCGGTCGCCATGCCGAGCAGACCGGCGATGACCCAGACGATCAACCAAATGCCTCACCGAGACGGACCTGCACGATCGAGGCGCGGTCGCTGCGCAGCCTGCCGAGCCGGTAGAGCAGCAGCGCCGCGAAGTCCTCGGCTTGCTGCTCGACGTCCTCACCGCCGGGTCCCATGCATCCGGTGCGCTGGTTGAGCATGTAGCGGATCAGGTCGTCGCTGACGAATTCCGTTGCTTCCCTTGCCGCCTCGGCCACCGGGATGCCGTCGTGCCCGAGCACGAGGTGGCCAAGTTCGTGCGCCAGCGTGCGGTCGACGGTGGGCAGGCCGTCCTGGATGAGGAACTCGTCGTGGTCGGCGTACTGCCGCCACTGACCGGACACCCCGGGCGGGAGTTCGCCGGCGCTGACGTCGATGGGCCGCTGCCGATGCTCGCCGACGGCGGCCACCAGCCGGGTCAGCGACACCTCGCCGCGCCGGGGTGCGAGCGCCAGGACGTCGTTGACCGCCTTCGTCACCTCCCGGTCTGCGCTCACCGGAGGAACCGGCCCGCACCGGCGGCCCGCAGCAGGTAACCCGCCCTGGCCTGCCGGTACCCCAGCACGCCGCCCAGCGCCGTCATCCCGAACATCGCCGCCAACCCGGGCAGCGCCCTCGACAGCAGCGTCACGACGTCGGCCTCGCGCAGAACCTCCGGAAGGCCCAGCCGCTCGGGAGCGGGCGGCACGGGCGCAGCGGGGACGGCGACCGCGACCCGCGGCCCGGAGATCGGGGCGGGAGTGATCGGCGGCCTGGGGATGGTCCGCGGGATCGGGCGCGCAGGCCGGGCGATCGCCGCCGGGAGCACCGCGGCCGGCGCCGGGCCAGCGGCGACGGGCGCCTGGGCGACGGGCGAGGGCGCGAGGGCGGTAAGACCGGTGAGGTCGGGCAGGCGGGCCGGGAGGGTGCCCGTCCCGGCCGCGGGTGTGATCCTGTCGCCGAACACGGCGACGGGGGCGGTCGGGACGACGACCGGGGCGATGAAACCGCCGCCATTGCCTCCTCCGCTGCCGGGGACGAACGGCATCGGCTTGGGCAGCGGCCGCGGCGGCCACCACGGGCACGGGTGCTCGCCGGGCTCGGTCTTTCCGTCATCCGCCGCGGACGCGGTGCCCCGCCCGTGCCGGCGGGACTCCGACGCGTTGCTGGCCGAAGCGGCACCGGAAGCGTCGGTCTGTGTTCCGGCCCCCGGACCGGCTGTCGCGTCGTCCGCGCCGGCCGGCGCCGGGATGACGATGCCGACCCCGCCGTACAGCACGCCAGCGGTGATCGCCCAGGCGATCACCGGCGCGCGCCGCGACGACGTGTTCACGGATGTTCCTCTGCCTACAACGGGCGCCTCGGGGGCACAGCGGTTTGCGAAGTCCCACCAATTGTGGCATATCCGCAGGTCGGCCCATAGGAGCTTTGCCCGGGCGATAGGGTTTAGCCCACCGGTCGGCAGCAGGGCCGCCGGTGCGTCCGCACCTGAGGCGAAAGGCAGCGTCGATGGGTCTGTTCAAGAAACGGAAGAGCCGCGCGACCAGGCGCGCTGAAGCCCGCGCCTTGAAATCCAAGGCCAAGCTGGAAGCCAAGCTGGCCGCCAAGAACGACCGCAAGCGGATCAAGGCCGCCGAGCGGGCGGAGAACAAAGCCGTCAAAGCCCAGGTTCGGGTCCAGCGGGACGCCGACCGTGCGGCGGTCAAGGTCGCCGAGGCACAGTTGCGGACCGCGCGTGAGGGCAAGTTGCTGGCGCCCGGCCGCATTCGCCGGACCCTGACTGCCTCGCGGCTGCTGGCTCCGGTCGTAGTGCCGGTGGCCTACCGGGCCGCGATCTCCGCCCGCGGGCTGATCGACGAGCGCCGGGCCGACAAGCTCGGTGTGCCGTTGTCGGCGCTCGGCCAGTTCTCCGGGGCGGGTGGCCGACTGTCGGCGCGTATCTCCGGCGCGGAGCAATCCCTGCGCCTGGTCGCCCAGCGCAAGCCGGACGACGCTGAGACCCAGCGCTTCGTGGCCGCGATCACCGACCGGCTGGCCGCGCTCGCGGCCGCCGTCCCGGCCGCCGAGAACATGCCGGGTCCTCGTCGCCGCGCCGCGCAGACCTCGATCTCCGAGCAACTCGACGGCATCGAGGCCGACATCATGACCAGGCTGGGCGTCCTTTGAGGATGGAGCGGCAGCTGCGCGCCGCCCTCGCGGTGATTCTGCTCGGCGCCCTGGTGGCGACGGCTCCGGCGGCATCGGCCCACACCGTGCTGACGGGCACCGACCCCGCCGCGGACTCGACGGTCAACGCCGGGCCGACCCGGGTGACCGCGACGTTCAACGAGCAACTCCAGCCGACGTTCGTGGCCATGACCGTGGTGGGACCCGACGGCAACCTGTGGTCACAGGGTGATGCCACGGTCGACGGCGCCACCGCGAGCGTCGGCCTGCGTCCGCTGGGACCGTCCGGCCGCTACACGGTCAACTACCGCGTCACCTCCGATGACGGGCACGCGGTCTCGGGATCGTGGTCGTTCACCGTGACGGTGCCCAGTACCGGCGTACCGGGGCCGGCCGTGGAGCCCACGGCTCAGCATGACCGTATTCCGTTGTGGCCATTCATCGTTGGGGCCGCGGTGCTGATCGCCGGCGCCGCCGTGTGGGGGTTGCGCCGCCGGTCATGAGACCGACTGCTGGCATGATGGGCACTTCGCCGGGTATCGCGACGATCGAGGAGTAGCAGATGGCAGAGCAGCAGGACCGGCCGGACGAGGGCCACGAGGCCGCCCCGGCCGCCAAGAAGGCTGCTGCGAAGAAGGCTCCTGCCAAGAAAGCACCAGTAAAGAAGGCACCCGCCAAGAAAGCACCCGCAAAGAAGGCACCCGCCAAGAAAGCGCCGGCCAAGAAGGCGCCTCCCCCGCGCCCGCAGCCCGCGCTGACGGCGGGAGCCGAAGCGCCCCCCGCCTTGACCGCCGGCCCGAACGGCGCGCGGGAGGCCGCAGCCAAGGCCAAGTCCTCGGTCCGGGACGCCGTCGCCCCGCCGTCGCCGCAGGACTCCTTCGGCCGCGGCCACAAGATCCCGCTGTCGTTGAGCCTGGCCGCGGCCGGCCTGGTGGCGCTGGCGATCAGCCGGCTGCGCCGGCGCTGAGTCCACCGGCATGTCGACCGCTTTCCGCCCCACCGCCGACCTCGTCGACGAGATCGGCGACGACGTCCGCAGCTGCGACCTGCAGTTCGGCCAGTTCGGCGGCCGTCCAGAGTTCGCCGGCCCGATCCGCACCGTCCGCTGCTTCCAGGACAACGCACTGCTCAAATCGGTGCTCTCCGGCCCCGGCGACGGCGGTGTCCTGGTGATCGACGGGGGCGGGTCCCTGCACACCGCCCTGGTGGGTGACGTCATCGCCGAGTTGGCGCGGTCCAACGGCTGGGCGGGCCTCATCGTCAACGGCGCCGTCCGCGACGCCGCCACGCTGCGAACCCTCGACATCGGGATCAAGGCACTGGGCACCAACCCCCGCAAGAGCACCAAGACCGGGGCGGGTGAACCTGACGTCGCGGTCAGCCTCGGTGGCGTCGACTTCCGGCCGGGTGACGTGGCCTACAGCGATGACGACGGAATCGTCGTCGTCGCGGCGGGTTGACAGCGGAACCGAATTAGACCATCGCGTTGGACCGCGGCCACCTCTCCTTTAGGGTGAGCGGCATGTCGGACCAGTACCCGCCGACGCGGTCAACGCTGCGCCGACTGGCATTGTTCTGCGTCCTGGCGGGTGTGATCTTCGCCGGACTGCTCTTCCCCATCGTGGGCGGAGCCGGAGTTGCCAGCAACCACGCCTCCGAACTCGTCGCGCAGGGCTCGGCCGACATCGTCGACGGACAGGTACCGACCGTTTCGACGATGGTCGACGCCGCCGGCAAGCCGATCGCGTGGCTCTACGTCCAGCGCCGCTGGGAGGTCCCCACCGACCGTATCGCCGACACCATGAAGCTGGCGATCGTCTCGATCGAGGACAAGCGCTTCGCTGAGCACAACGGTGTCGACCTGCAGGGCACCCTGACCGGCCTGGCGGGCTTCCTGAAAGGCGGAACGGACACCCGCGGCGGCTCCACCATCGAGCAGCAGTACGTCAAGAACTTCAACCTTCTGGTCAACGCCGACACCGACGCCGAACGGAAGGCCGCCGTCGAGACCACCCCGGCCCGCAAGCTGCGCGATATCCGCATGGCGCTGGCCCTGGACAAGACCCTCACCAAGCCGGAGATCCTCACCCGGTATCTGAACCTGGTGCCGTTCGGCAACGGCGCCTACGGGGTGCAGTCGGCCGCCCGCACCTACTTCGGGGTCGATGCGGCACAACTGAATTGGCAGCAGGCCGCGCTGCTGGCCGGGATGGTGCAGTCCACCACCAGCCTCAACCCGTACACCAACCCGCAGGCTGCCCTCGACCGGCGAAACCTGGTGCTGGACACCATGATCGAGAACCTGCCGGATCTGGCCGACGAATTGCGGGCGGCCCGCGACCAGCCGTTGGGGATCCTCCCGCAGCCGGCCTCACTGCCCCAGGGTTGTATCGCCGCCGGGGACCGCGCGTTCTTCTGCGACTACGTCCTGGAGTATCTGGCCAAGGCAGGCATCAGCAAGGAGGACGTCGCCCGCAAGGGGTACCTCATCAAGACCACGCTGGACCCCGTCGTCCAGACCAGCGTCAAGCAGGCCATCAATGCGGTGGCCCCGCCCAACCTGGACAGCGTCGCCAGCGTCATGAGCGTCATCCGTCCGGGCAAGGACGCCCACCGGGTGGTCGCCATCGGCGACAACCGCGGCTACGGACTCAAGCTCGAGGACGGCCAGACCGTGCAGCCGCAGCCGTACTCGCTCGTCGGCGACGGCGCCGGGTCGGTCTTCAAGATCTTCACCGCCGCGGCGGCGCTCGACATGGGCATGGGCACCAACGCAATCCTCGATGTGCCGCCGTTCTTCCAGGGCAGCCATCTCGGTGACAGCAACACCCCGGGCTGCCCCCCGAAAACCTGGTGTGTGAAGAACGCGGCCGGCTATCGCACCTCGATGAGCATGACCGACGCGCTGGCGCTGTCGCCGAACACCGCCTTCGCCAAGCTCATCCAGCAGGTCGGCGTTGGCCGCACGGTGGATATGGCGGTCCGGCTGGGACTGCGCTCCTACGCCGAGCCGGGAACCGCACACGACTACGTCAAGAGCGACGAGAGTCTGGCCGACTACATCAAGCGGGAGAACATCGGCTCGTTCACGCTGGGACCGTTCGAGGTCAATGCGCTGGAGCTGTCCAACGTCGCCGCCACCCTCGCCTCCGGCGGAACATGGTGTCCGCCCAGCCCGATCGAGAAGGTGTTCGACCGCAACGGCAAGGACGTCGCCGTTCCGACGTCGAAGTGCGAGCAGGTCGTCCCGGAGGGCCTGGCCAACACGCTGTCCAATGCGCTCGCCAAGGACACCACGATGGGCACGGCCGCCGCGGCCGCCGGGTCGGTGGGTTGGGGCCTGCCGATGTCGGGCAAGACCGGCACCACCGAATCGCACCGTTCCTCGGCGTTCGTCGGCTACACCAACCAGCTCGCCGCGGCGAGCTACGTCTTTGACGACTCCCCCAAGCCGGGAGCGCTGTGCGCCTTCCCGTTGCGCAAGTGCGGCGGCTCCGGAAACCTCTACGGCGGCACCTCGCCGGCCCAGACCTGGTTCCAGGCGATGAGCCCGATAGCCACCACCTTCGGGCCGGTGGCGCTCCCGCCCACTGATCCGCGCTACGTCAGCGGCGCCCCGCCGACACCCATCCCGGACATCACGGGCCTGAAGCTCGACGCGGCCAAGAAGCGTCTGAAAGACGCCGGGTTCCAGGTGGCCGATCTGCCGTCGCCGATCAACAGCGCGGCCAGCAGGGACTCGGTGGTCGGCACCACGCCCGCCGGTCAGGCCCCGCCCGGATCGGTGATCACGATCAACACCAGCACGGGCTACCTCCCGCCGCCTCCTCCGCCGGTCTACCAACCGCCGGTGCAGACCTACAACCCGACGTACAACAACAACAACAACTACAACGACGGGCCGTCGTATGACGGCGGTTTCAACCCCCCGCCACCACCCCCGGCCCCGGAGGCCCCGCCGCCACCGCCGCCCGGCGTCAACATCATCAACATCCCGGGCCTGCCGCCGATCACCATCCCGGCGCCGCCGCCCCCGCCCCCGCCCGCCTTCGAGCCGCCTCCCCCGCCGCCGGCCTTCGAACCGCCTCCGCCTCCTCCGCCGCCGGCCTTCGAGCCGCCTCCCCCGCCGCCGGCACCCGAGCCGCTGCCGCCAGCGCCCGCGCCGGAGGTTCCGCCGCCACCGCTGCCGCCGCCGCCGTAGCGGTCAGGCTTCGGACGGCCAGGCCACCAGCCGCTCCGCCGGCCAGGTGTTGATCACCCGGTCGGCAGGGATGCCGGCGTCCAGCGCCCGCTGCGCGCCGTAGCCCAGGAAGTCCAGTTGTCCAGGTGCGTGGGCGTCGGTGTTGATCGCGAACGAGCACCCGATCTGCGCGGCCAGGCCCAGCAGCCGGGTGGGCGGATCGCGACGTTCCGGCCGGGAGTTGATCTCCACAGCGGTGTGGTGGTCCCGGCAGGCCGTGAACACCGCTTCGGCGTCGAAGCGTGACTCCGGCCGCGTGCCGCGGGCTCCCCGCACGAGACGGCCGGTGCAGTGCCCGAGCACGGTGACGCGGCCGTCCGACACCGCCCGCACCATCCGGCGGGTCATGGCCGGGGCGTCCATCGCCAGTTTGGAATGCACGCTGGCCACCACGATGTCGAGGCGGTCGAGGAGATCGGGCTGCTGGTCGAGTGTGCCGTCGTCGAGGATGTCCACCTCGATGCCGGTCAGGATCCGCAGCGGCGCGAGCCGTTCGCGCAGTTCGTCGATGATGTCCAGTTGGCGGCGCAGCCGGTCGGGCGACAGGCCGTTGGCGATCTTCAGCCTCGGCGAGTGGTCGGTGAGGGCCAGGTAGTCGTGTCCGAGGGACGCCGCGGTGGCGGCCATCTCCTCGATGGGCGCCGAGCCGTCCGACCAGTCGGAGTGACAGTGCAGGTCACCGCGTAACGCCTGACGGATGGTCCCGCCACCGAGATCCTTTGCAGCGCTGCGCAATTCGACGAGCGTATCCGGCTCATGGCCGGCCCAGGCCTGGGCGATCACCGTGGCGGTCTTCAACCCGATGCCGGGCAGCGAACGCCAGCCCTCGGTCCGGCCGAGACGGTCGCGGGTCTCGTCGTCGAGGGCGGCGACGATGTCGGCGGCCTTGCGGTAGGCCATCACCCGGCGCACGTCGTCGCCGGCGCGGTCCTTGTAGAAGGCGATCTGGCGCAGCGCCGTCACCGGGTCCATGGGCCCAGTGTGCCCGTCCCTGCCGTGCGAGAGCTGATTGTCCGACTCCTCCCCGTCGCCGCGCTCCGCATCGTCGTCGGGACTACCCGAGCGGCTGGTTGTCGCGCACGCCGCGGTAGATACCGCGCCGGACGATCCACGGCATGAGCACCTTCCGCACCGGCCAGGCCGGTATCCGGAACGGCCGTCCGCCCGGGGCGAACACCTCCACCCCGTCGGACTGGAGGCCGATCACCGAACCCCACCGGCGGCGCGGCGCGCGGTAGGACCGCAGCGGCCGACCGGCAGGTTCGGCGAGGATGTTGTGGGCCAGCAGCCCGTCGGCGCGGTTGCGAGCCGAGGAGCGCAACGGATCGGTGGCGGCCACGTCGCCGATCGCGAAGACCCCGCGGTAGCCCGGGACCCGCAGTTCCGGGGTGACGACGACGAAGCCGTTCTCGTCGAGCAATTCGCGTGGCAGCCATTCGGTGTTGGGTTGCACCCGGCCGATCGCCCACAACACCGCGTCGGCCTGGGTGGCCTGTTGTCCGCTGCTCCAGTGGACCTCGCCCGCGGTGATGGTGTCGCAGGCGAACCCCTCGGGAACCTCAGCGCGATGGTTCGGGTGCAGACCCACGCCCAGGCGGATGAGCCTGCGCTGCAGGTGTTCCCACGTGCGGGGATGGTGCTCGCGCAACGGGCGGTCGTGCGGGAAGTAGAGATCCACCCGCTTGTCGGGCCATTGCGCGGCGAGGTTGGCCGCCGCGCTCACCGCCGCGGCGCCGCCTCCGATCACCATGATGGAGCGGGCCGAGCCGAGCCGTTCATGGGCGGCGGTGATCTCGGCGCGGACCTCCGCAGGCGACTGCATCGCCGCGCGCCGCCACAAGCCGTTGCGGACGCCGGTCGAGATCACCAGTGAGTCATAGGGCTCCGTGAGGTCAGTGCCATCCGGACGCCGCGCGTGCACCACCCGCGCGGCCAGGTTCACCCCGGTCAGCGTGGCCTGCACCGTCCGCACCCCGTCCAGGGCCCGGTAGCGGTCGAACGGCACGAGGTAGTCGCGGGCCCACTCCTCGGGCCGGGCCAGCCGCACGCCGAGTTCCTGGCCGCTGACCAGAGCGGGCTGAGCGGAGATACCCACCACGTCGGCCGATCGGGCGAGCCGGATCGCGGTCAGCACTCCACTGTCACCCAGGCCGGCGATCAGCACCCGCCGGCGCGTCAACGGGTGGCCCTGCGCGGGGGCCGCGGTATCAGCCGCGGGACGGAGTCGATCACCGACCGGTACTGAGGTCTGCGCTCCAGACTGCGCTTCTCCATCATCGGGATGCTGGCCCCCAGGAACATCGCCACCATCACCGCCACGCCCACGAACAGCCACCAGGCGTCCCGCGGTGATGCGGCGATGCCGAACAGTGCCATGGAGAACCAGAACCCGATCTCGCCGAAGTAGTTGGGGTGGCGTGACCATGCCCACAGGCCCCTGTCCATCACGGCCCCCGCCGCAGCCCCCCGGCGCTTGGCGGCGACGAAGCGGTGCATCTGGGTGTCGGCCGCCAGTTCCAGGGTGACGGCTGCGATTCCAACGGCGAAGGCAACCCAGCTCAGCCAGATCAGACCATCACCTGCCCGGGTCGCGGCCACGTACACGGGCAGCAGCCCGACGAACACCTGCAGGGTCGGGAAAAGGTGGATACCGAACAGGTCGGCCAGGAGGGCGAACCGGCCGGCGCCCTCACGCAACAACGGATAACGCCAGTCCTCATGGTGCAGGCCCGGGAATCCGTACACCCAGTTGCCGGTGAGCCGGATCGCCCAGTAGACCATCACTACGGCCATCAGCCAGCAGCGCAGCGCCCCTGGTCCGGTCAGCCCCACCGAGCCCTGCCACCACCAGTACGCCAGCAGGAGTGGCGGGATCACGCTCCAGTAGGCGTCATAGAAGCTGGAGTTGCGGTAGGCCCGGCTGAAACCGAAGACGACGAAGGTAGCCAGAACGTCGGCGATCACGGTGTCCAGCCACAGCCGCCCGGTCCGCGGACCCCAGGCCAGCCAGGCGGCGGCCGCGCCGATCGCGACGACGTAGGCCAGCAGGACCAAGGCCAGGGAACGACCTTTGCTCATCGGGGCCTCCTCGCCGGACGAAAGCGATGTTAGACGACGGTTTTTGCCCCGCGGGAACCTTGTCCAGAGGTCCGGGCGACCCAGGCGCCGGCGGTGGTGACGGCGGTCCCCCACCGCGCGCCACCCCGCCGGGTCACCGATTCACCGATGCACCGGACAGGTGAACTCGGGTTGGGGCGGCGATTCATCTTTGAGCAGGAATGCCATGAGCAGGTCCTCGGCGCAGACGTTCCGGGAACTGGCCAGATGCCCCGGGCCCGGCGCGATCACCAACGACGAACCGCGGATTTGGCGGTGCAGGGCCTCGGCCCACTCCATGGGGGTGGCGGGATCGCCGGTGGTGTTGAGGATCAGCACCGGGCCGGCCCCTTCGGGATTCACCGGACCCGGTGAGCGCACCGGGCCGACGGGCCACGCTTCGCACGGCGCCAACGACCACGCCCGATTGCCGCCGCTGACCGGGCTCTCCTGCGCCCAGAGCGGTGCCAACCGGCCCGGCGCCCGCCGATCACGCTCGGTGGCGAAGTCCGCGCACACCACCGAAAGGTATTCCGAGTCGGCGGGGTTGACCATGAGGTCCGGCGAGTACGCGGCGTGGACGACGGCCGGCCACCGGCCCGCAAGAGCATCGCCCAGGACCGCCCGCAGCGTTGGCCAGCCGGCATCGGGCGTGTATTGCGAGGACTCGACCAGGGCCAGCATTCGCGCACCCGACACTGTGCGGCCGTCGGGTGCGCGATACGGCGTGGTGTCAAGGCGGCCGACGAGGTCGACGATTGCCCGCACGGCGTTGTCCGCGGGGCCCGGCAGTGGACAGTCGGTGCGCTTGAGGCAGTCCTCGGCGAAAGCAGTCACGCTGGCCTGCATCCCCTTGGCCTGTCCGTGCCGGACGGCCCGGTAATCCAGGTCCGGAGCCATCACCGAGTCCAGCACCACACGGTCGGTCCGCGCCGGGAACGTCTGGGCGTAGAGAGCACCGACGAACGTCCCGTACGAGTACCCGAGGTAGCTGATTCTGTCGAAGCCCATCGCCGCGCGGATGGCGTCCATGTCACGCACCACATTCTCGGTGCCGACATGGGGCAGCGCTGCGCCGAACCGTCGCGCACAGGCCGCCCCGATGTCCGCGCTGAGGTCCTGTCTGCGCTGTTCCTCGGCCGGTGAACGCGGCACGCTGGGCTGATCGAAGATCGCGGCCTTCTGCTGATCGTCAAGGCAGGACAGCGCAGGAGTGGATCCGCCCACGCCTCGCGGATCGAAGGAGACCACCGTGTAGACGTCGCTGAACTTCCGGTAGTACTCACGGCCGGAACGCAGGTCGGCCACCCCGCTGATGCCCGGTCCGCCGGGGTTCATCATCAGCAGCTTCGGCTTGTCGGACCGCGACGGGATCCGGGCCACCGGAATCGTGAACGTATCGCCGCCGGACCCGGCGGCGTAGTCGTAGGGCACCCGGATCGTCGCGCACTCGAGCCCCTCGGAGTCCTCTCCCGGACATGCCCCCCACGGGCTCAGTTGCGGTGCATGGGAGGTGGCTGAGCACCCGGCGACGAGCGCCACTGCTGCAAGCAGGTGGCGAACCCGACCGACCGGGACCGCGGGCATACCCGTTCCTAGCACGCCAGGCACGACCTGGGGGCGGGAGTCAACACACCCCGGTGGACGCTCTATCGTGACTCCATGAGCAACGCCGACGTTGATCGGGTCTCCGCACTGGCCCATCAGGTCGTCGCCGAGCACGATCCCAAACAGGTGCCGGTCACCGAGTTCCTCGGTGCCTGCTACGACGCCGGCCTGTCCTGGGTGCACTTCCCCGAAGGCCTTGGCGGGCTGGGGCTGTCCCGCGGCCTGCAAGCTGTGGCCGACGGGATCCTCCAGGGCGCCGGCGGCCCGGTGCCGTTGGGACTGAATCCGATGGGCTACGGCATGGCTGCGCCCACGGTGCGTGAGCACGCTCAAAGCGAGGACATCAAGAAGTCCTTCCTGCGGCCGCTGGCCACTACCGAGGACATCTGGTGTCAGCTGTTCTCCGAGCCCGGCGCGGGCTCGGATCTCGCCGGGCTGGCCACCTCCGCGCTACCCGACGGCGACGAGTGGGTGATCAACGGCCAGAAGGTGTGGACCAGCCTGGCGCACAAGGCCCGCTGGGGTCTGCTGTTGGCCCGCACCAATCCCGACGCCCCCAAACACAAGGGGCTGACCTACTTCGTCCTGGACATGCACGCTCCCGGTGTGGAGTGCCGGCCGCTACGCCAGATGACCGGCCAGGCCGAGTTCAACGAGGTCTACATCACCGACGCCCGCATCCCCGACGCCCACCGGCTCGGCGCGGTCGGCGACGGCTGGCGGGTCGCCATGACCACGCTGATGAACGAGCGCAGCGCACTGGGAGCCAGCGGCAGCCGCCGCGGCGCCGGGGCGATCGCCGACGCCGTGCAGCTGTGGGCCTCCCGGCCGGACCTGCACACCCCGGTGCTGCGGGACCGGCTCACCCAGCTGTGGCTGCGGGCCGAGGCCCAGCGCCTCACCTCCGAGCGCTCCCGGGCCTCGGCGACCACCGGCGGTCCCGGCCCGGAGGGCTCGATCGGCAAGATGGTCGGGGCGGAGCTGAACCAGCAGATCTACCAGTTCTGCATGGATCTGCTTGGGCCGGAAGGGATTCTATACCACAGCTACGCCATGTGGGGCGCCAACGCCGGCACCGGCGACTGGCGCGGTCCGGTGCAGCAGCGGTACCTGCGCAGCCGGGCCAACACCATCGAGGGCGGCACCTCGGAGGTCATGCGCAACATCCTCGGGGAGCGGGTGCTGGGACTGCCGGGCGACCTGCGGGCCGACGCCGGGATGCCGTGGAAGGAGGTGCCGCGTGGCTGAGGAGCTTGCGGATCAGCCCATCAAAGTGGCTGAGGAGCTTGCGGATCAGCCCATCAGAGTGGCTGAGGACCCAGTGCGCGAGTTCGCTTTCACGCCCGAGCAGCAGGCGCTGCGCACCGCGGTGCGCAAGTTCAGCGCGGAGAACTTCGACGAGGCGACGGTGCGCCGGCTGATGGAGTCCGAACCCCGGTTCGACCCCGCCGTGTGGCGGCGGCTGGGATCCGAACTCGGGGTGCTGGGCATGTCGGTGCCCGAGGCCGACGGGGGCGTCGGTGGGTCCCTGGTCGATCAGGCCGTCGCGGTCGAGGAGTTCGGCGCCACGCTGGCCTGCGGCCCGCTGTTCGGCACCGTGTACCTGGCTATCCCGGCCCTGGTGGCATGCCAGGCCGGTGCGGCGCGCGACGAGTTGCTGAGCGCGCTGGTCGAGGGCGCGCGCACCGCGGCGTTCGCGGTCCCTGACCGCGCAGGAGCGTTCGATCGAGCGGCCGTAAGAGTGCGCGCCGAGGGCGACACCCTGACCGGGACCGTGGAGCGGGTGGTCGACGCCGACGCCGCCGATGAATTGCTCGTCGCGGCAACAGGTTCCGACGGCGTCGGCCTCTACGCGGTCGACGCTTCGGGTCCCGGTGTGCAGCGCACGCCGCTGCTCACCATGGACCTCACCCGGCCGCAGGCCACCGTCGAGCTGAACGGCGCGCCGGGGCGGCTGCTGGCCGGCGCCGGCGGGCAGGAGCGAAGCGACTCGGGGATGGGGTCAGCCGACACCGAGCGGGTGGTCAACCACGCACTCTGTGTCGGCGCCGCGCTGCTGGCCGTCGAACAGGTCGGCGCCGCACAGCATCTGCTGGATCTGTCGGTGGACTACGCCAAGACCCGCCTGCAGTTCGGCCGACCGATCGGGTCCTTCCAGGCGATCAAGCACAAGCTCGCCGACATGCTCGTCGACCTCGAGCACGCCCGCTCGGCCGCCTACCACGCGGCGTGGGCACTCTCCGACGGCTCGGACGACCCGGTACTGGCAGCGAGCATCGCTCAGGCGCTGAGTTCGGCTGCGCTGCAACGGATTGCGTCAGACACCATCCAGGTCCACGGCGGCATCGGTTTCACCTGGGAACATCAGGCGCAGCTGTTCTTCAAACGCGCCGCCACCGACGCCGCCCTGCTGGGTAACGCCGAGCAGCACCGCTCCCGCGTCGCGGAACTGGTGCTGGACAACGCGGTGGCACACAGCGGCGCGGTGAAAGTGGCCACCGGACAGGCATAGGAGGAAACATGGCTGACAAGGTTTCGGACTCGGTGAAGATCAACGCATCACCCGAGGAGGTGATGACCGTCATCGCCGATCTCGAGGACTACCCGAACTGGAGCGACGGTTTCACCGCCGTGGAGATCCTCAGCACCCACGACGACGGGGCCACCAAGGACGCGTCGTTCAGCATCTCCACCCCGGTGGGCAAGGACACCTACGAGATCTCCTATGTCTGGCGGGGCAACGAATCCGTCAGCTGGACACTGAATTCCGACGAGTCGGGTAAGCCGAAGTCGAGCATGATGAAGAAGCTGGACGGCACCTACCGGCTCGCACCCGACGGCGACGGGACGAAGGTGACCTACGAGCTGGAGATCGACCCGAAGATCCCGATGATGGGCTTCATGAAGAAGAAGGCCGCCTCGACGATCGTCGACCAGGCCCTCAACGGGCTGAAGAAGCGGGTCGAGAAGGGCCGCTAAGTCTGCGGCACATCGCGATTGGTCAGCGGAAGCGCTGCGAGTAGGTTGCCTCGTCCCAGCCGTTGAGGAACTTCGTCGCCGCGTCGTACCCCTTCAGGTACAGCGCGGTGATCTCGGGCTCGGAGATGTCGAACTCCAGGACCCCGACGTCGCCGGAGTCCACCCGGATGGTCCGGGCGCTCACCCACGGCTGATTGAGATAGGTCTGGTCACGGCCGACGAGGACCGTGGTGATCACGTCCTCGAGCAGGTGCGGTCCGCCGAAGACCCGCAGCGGCGCCAGACCGGGCACCACCTTGTCGTTGCCGGCCGGCAGGTTCGGTAGCAGCGTCACGCCGATGGTCGGCCACCGCGGGGGCTTTCCGTCAAGACGGTCCAGGGTGTCGATCGGATAGTTGGACAGCAGCCCGCCGTCGAGCAGGGTGGACTCCAGCCCCGCCGCGCTCGTCAGCCGAATCGGCCGGAACAGGAAGGGAATCGACATCGACGCGCGCACTGCGTCGGCGACCGGTTGCTCGTCGGGGTCCAGGCCGTAGACGCCGCGGTAGTCCCACGGCAGCCGGACCAACTGCCCGCGGGTGACGTCGGTGGCGGTGACCACCAGCCGGTAGCGGCGCTCCGGCGGCACCTGGTCGTCGTCGAGCCGAAGGTCCCCGAAGGTTTCCACTCCGAGGGTCTTGAGCTGTCCGGCGACGAAGTCGCGGATGTAGTCGCCCTTGTAGACGCCGTTGCCCTGCAGGATCGCCCAGGCCGGACCCAGCAGCGGCACCCGTTCGATGGGTCCAGGGTCCAGGAACTTCCCGTAGTCCAGGCTCAGCACCAGATCCCGGATGTCCTGTGGCCCAGCGGTATTGGACTTCGCGGCCGCCGCGACGATCGATCCGACGATGGATCCGGCCGACGTGCCCACGATCCGGTTGGCGCGATAGCCGGCCTCCATCAACCGGACGACGGCGCCGACCAGGCCGATGCCCTTCACCCCGCCGCCGGACAGCACCAGGTCAAGGGGCTTGGTGCGCGTGGCCTTCGGTGTGCTGGTCGCCATGATTCACCTCTCCAGAACAGCGTCGATCGCCCGGTAGATGCGCTGCTCGCTGACCGGGCGGGCGGTTCCCAGTTGCTGCGCCCACAGGCTTACCCGGAACTCCTCGATCAACCGGGCGATGTCGCGGACATCCGCAGCGGCGCCCCGAGCCGGCGAAAGTGCTTGAACAAGTTCGTTATAGGCGTCCTCGACGGCGTGCACCCGAGCCATCCGCTCGCGGTCCGCCGCCGGCGCCTGCGAGAGACGTCCCAGGCGCCGCGATATGGCGGTGAGGTATCGGGCGAGGTCGATCAAGTGCGCCGCCCCGGTGGCCGCGACGAAACCGGGTCCGACGAGGCCGGCCAGTTGCCGGCGGATGTCTGCGACGGCGTCGGCCTGCGCCGCCGTCGGCGTGCCCGGCAACTCCAACTGCACCTCCTGCAGCGCCGTGAGCACCTTCTCGACCCGGCCGACGATCTCGACGGTCGTTGCCCTGAGTTCGGAGGCGACCCGTAGGCGGGCAGCCTCGAACTCCGCGCGCGTCCACACCTCGGGAACCAGCAGGTCGGCGGCGGCATCGGCGCAGTCCTCGAGCAGGGCGGCCAGGGAGCCGTCAGGATTGTTGCCGAGCACCAGACGCCGGCGTGGATCCAGTTGCTTCTCCAGGGCTTTCACCGGCGACCGGCCGCTGAGCCGGACCAGCCGCCGCACACCGGCCCGCATGGCGGCGTCGCGTTCGGCGGCGCTGGCGAAAACCCGCAGGTCCACCGCCGTCCCGGCGGCGACTAGGCCGGGATAACCCCGGACTCCTCCGCTGGCGATGCTGCGCGGTATCTCGTGGAGGTCCTCGGGCCAACCGCGCAGACCGGTCCGCTCCAGCGTCCCCACCGCGTCGACGACGGCACGGCGGGTCTGGGTGGCCAGCCGGGTCTGCAACGCCCCGAGGTCCTTGCCACGGGCCAGTTCCGAGCCGTCGGCGGCCTCGACGGCGAAGGTCACCCGCAGGTGGGCCGGCAGTTTCTCCAAATCGAAGGCGTCGATCGGGACCAGGATGCCGCTGGCTCGGTGCAGTTCACGCTGCAGCGTCTCCAGCAGCGGCTCGTCACCGGGCTCAATGTTCGCCAGCACGGCGCGGGCGGTGTCAGGTGCGGGAACGAAGTTACGCCGCAGGTCTTTCGGCAGCGATCGGATCAGCGCCGTCACCAGTTCCTCCCGCAGCGCGGGGACCTGCCAGCCGAACTCCTCACCGCCGAGGCGGGCCAGCACCGCGACGGGGACGTGCACGGTGACGCCGTCGTCGGCCGCACCCGGTTCGAACCGATAGCTCAGCGGCAGCGAGAGGTCGCCGGCCTGCCAGCGGTCGGGGCGGTCGGTGTCGGCATCGTCGACCCGCAGCAGGTCGGCGCGCGTCATGGTGAGAAGCTGCGGCGTCTTGTGCCGCTGTTTGCGCCACCAGCCGTCGAAGTGCTTGGCGGACAACACATCCAGCGGAATCCGGTCGTTGTAGAAGGCGAAGATCTCGTCGTCGCCCACCAGCAGGTCACGCCGGCGCGCTCGCTCTTCCATTTCGGCGAGCTCGGCGCGCAGCCGGGCGTTGTCGGCGAAGAAGTGATGGCGGGTCTGCCAGTCCCCCTCGACCAGGGCGTGGCGGATGAACAGCTCGCGCGCGGCGACGGGATCGACCGCGGCATAGCCGACGCGGCGGCGGGCCACCAGCGGCAGGCCGAAGAGCGTGACCCGTTCGTAGGCCTGCACGGCGCCGCGCTGGGCGTCCCAGTGCGGTTCGCTGTAGGTGCGGTGCAGCAGGTGACCGGCCACCCGTTCGACGGCGTCCGGTTCGATACGCGCGGCGGTGCGACCGTAGAGGCGGCTGGTCTCGACGAGGTCGGCGACCACCACCCAGCGGGGCGGGCGGCGGGTCAGCACCGAACCGGGGGCCAGCACGAACTTGGCGTTCCGCGCGCCGGTGTATTCGCGGCTGTCGCCCTCGCGCAGCCCGACATGGGAGAGCAGCCCGGCCACCAGGGCGGCGTGCACCCGTGCCGGGTCGGGCTCGACGGTGGATCGATCCCCGCCCCGGAGGCCGATGCCCGCGGCGATGCCGCGTAGCTGCCCGGCGAGGTCCTGCCATTCCCGGATCCGCAGGTAGTGCAGGAACTCTTCGCGGCACATCTTTCGAAAGGCACTGCCGGACAGTTCTCTACGCTGCCCGCGTAGGTAGTTCCACAGGTTGAGGTAGGACATGAAATCGCTGGCCTCGTCGGCGAACCGGGCGTGCTTGGCGCGGGCGGCCTCCTCGCGGTCGACGGGCCGCTCGCGCGGGTCGGGGATGGACAGCGCCGCCGCGATCACCAGCACCTCGGCCAGGCAGCCTTCGGTGTCGGCCTGCAGGATCATCCGGCCCAGTCTGGGGTCCACCGGAAGCTGGGCCAGCCGGCGGCCGAGGTCGGTGATCGCTCCGTCGGCGTCGAACGCGCCGAGTTCCTGAAGGACGGCGATACCGTCGTTGACACTGCGGCGCTCGGGCGGATCCAGGAACGGGAAGTCGGCGACGTCCCCGAGCCGAAGTGCGGCCATCTGCAGGATCACCGCAGCCAGGTTGGTGCGCAGGATCTCCGGGTCGGTGTATCGCGGCCGGCTCTCGAAGTCCTGCTCGGAGTACAGCCGGATGCAGACCCCCGGTGCGGTGCGTCCCGAGCGGCCGGCACGCTGGGCGGCGGAGGCCTGGGAGACCGGTTCGATGGGAAGCCGCTGGACCTTGGTCCGCCTGCTGTAGCGGGAGATTCGAGCGGTGCCCGGGTCGATCACGTAGCGGATGCCCGGCACCGTCAGCGACGTCTCGGCGACGTTGGTGGCCAGCACCACCCGCCGGACCAGGCTGCTGGTGTTCGGCACGAACACCTTGTGCTGTTCGGCCGTGGGCAGCCGCGCGTACAGCGGCAGTACTTCGATGTCTCGGCGCCGTGCCCGGTATGCGCCGCGGATCGCCTCCGCGGTGTCGCGGATCTCCCGCTCGCCGGAAAGGAACACCAGCACATCGCCGGGCGGCTCGCTCGAAAGTTCCTGCAGCGCATCGATGATCGCCTCGGTCTCGTCGCGCGGCTCGACGCGGACGACCTCGTGGTCGGGGTCATCGGCCGAGTCGGCGATGCCACCGCGGAACGCGGCGGTGGAGGAGCGAGGCAAAGGAGAGTCATCGTCGCCGTCTTCCCCCTCACCCGGCGCCGGCAGTTCCAAAGGGCGATAACGGATTTCAACGGGATAACTGCGGCCGGACACCTCCACGATCGGCGCCGGCCCGCCGGCGCCGCCGAAGTGTGCGGCGAAGCGTTCCGGCTCGATGGTGGCCGAGGTGACGATCAGTTTGAGGTCGGGCCGCCGCGGCAGCAGCTGGCGCAGGTAGCCGAGCAGGAAGTCGATGTTGAGGCTGCGTTCGTGGGCCTCATCGAGGATCAGGGTGTCGTAGCGCAACAGGTTGCGGTCGCGCTGGATCTCGGCGAGCAGGATGCCGTCGGTCATCAGCTTGATCAGGGTTCGGTCGCTCACCCGATCGGTGAATCGCACGCTGTATCCGACTGTGTAATCCCCCACGGGGACGGCCAGTTCCTCGGCGATGCGCTCAGCCACGGTCCGGGCGGCCAGCCGGCGCGGCTGGGTATGGCCGATCATGCCGCGCACCCCGCGGCCCATGTCGAGGCAGATCTTGGGCAACTGGGTGGTCTTGCCGGAGCCGGTCTCCCCCGCCACGATGACCACCTGGTTCCCGGAGATGGCCTCGGCCAATTCGCCGCGCAACTGGCTGACCGGCAGATCGGGGTAGCTGACGACCGGGACGGCCGCGGCCCGGGCGGCGACCATCGCCTCGGCCGCGGCCACCTGCCGGGACAGTTCCTCGACCTTCTCAGCGCTGACGGGCTGGCGCAGCGACCGCAGTCGGCGGCCCAGCCGTGCGGCATCGCGGAGGGTCAGACCGTCCAATCGCGCGCGCAACTCGCGCACGTCAACTCCGGACGCCTGGGACACTGGGATCAGGATAGTTGGGCGAAGGGGGAACCATGACGACGTGGCTGATCGTGGGTGGCCTGGTGCTGCTCGCCGTCGGCCTGGTGTCCAGTCAACTGTTCCGGCTCAAGGACTGGCTGAGCCACCAGCCCAACATTCCCAACCCGGAACCGGAGGGACACTCACCGGACCGCCACACCGAACCCGGGCAGCCACCCGAACCGTCCTAGCGCACCACTGTTGGCACCCCCGCCCGTCATCGAGATCGTCTGCAGATCGCGATTCCGGCTGAATTCTCGATCTGTGCGCGATCTCGATGCAGGCACAAAGGCGGCAGGCCAGGAGACTCAGCGCGGCGGGTCGCCCCGCCAGGAGAAGCTGTTGACGTACTTGCCCATGTCCTGGGCGATCTGCAGGTTGGCCGGTGACGGCGGTCCCGGCCCGAAGGTGGGGGTGAATTCGCGGAACGGCCCGGCGGCCACCGCTATCAGTGCGAGGTCGTTCTTCACCGCCGCCAACACGATGACACGCAGCGGATTCGACTGGTTCGACCCGACCATCGGCTGGAAGTCGACGACCTCGCCATACCCCCGCTGATAACCCACGGTGGCGTTGGGGAGGGTGTAGGACCGCTGGGAGTCGGGAAACCCGTTGTCGATCAGCGCCGTCGCGATCTGCTCGGCGTTACGGCCTTCGGCGGGCTGGCTGAACAACCGCAGCGTTCCGCCGTCGCCGGCGGTCCACACCGCGGTGACCCCGTTGGTCTCCAGGGTGACGTCGTACGCGGCACCCGGGGCGGGATAGGACACCGAGAACTCGCCGCCCGGAGCGGTGAAGCGCGGGTTGGTCGCGACCGGCAGCCCGGTCGGCGGACGGCCACAGTCCGGTGGGCAGGAGTATCGGTTGGGGACGTCGGGCACCCGGCTGTCCACCACCGTGAGGATCACCATCCCGACCGCCAAGACCAGTGCCCAGATGCCTAGGGTGGCAACGTATTTCGGACCGCGGCGGGCAGGAGCCGTGTAGCGGCCGGGCGGGACGGCGTAGCCGGTGAACGAATCCGTCTCTGCTGCCGGGCTTTCCGGTCGGGTCATCGGCCGGCCGTTCGCACCAGCAGGATGTTCTTGACCAGGTTGCCGACGTTGGGGCTGCCCAGCCCGGTCACCATGTCGTAGCCGGGGTTGCCGGGGCTGACGGCGTTGCCGCCGAGTTCGATGTCACGGAAGCCGGGAACCGCGGAACCCTTGGCCACGCCGTACAGCAGGGGGTTGAGATCGCCCAGCGGCCCGAGCCCCTGCGAGTCCAGCAGCTGGTTGATCGCCGCCGCCAGCCCGGCCCACACCGGGGCGGCCTGGGACGTGCCGCCGCCGACGACGACCTGCCGGCGGAAGACGAACTTGACACCGGTGAACGGGTCGGCGACCGCGGCGACGTCGGGCAGCAGCCTGCGGTCGCTGGGTCCCGCTGCCGCGTCGACGGTCTGCCAGGGCGGCCGACCGAAGAGGGCCGAGGCCCCGCCCGCGGTGCCCTGGGTGAGCGGCACGTCGTACCAGGACTGTTCGGCCAGCCAGCCGCCATTGGCGTCGGTGGACAGGGTGGTGCCGCCGACGGCGGTCATCTCCGGGATCGAGGCGACCGCGTCGACGCCGACGTCGTCGGGGGAAGGCGGGTCCGACCACCGCTTGCCCCCGCGGCACTCCAGTCCGGCCATGTCACCCGTGGCGTCGAAAGCCGTTGTGCCGTGGCGCTGTGCGGTCGACAGCGCAGCGCGCACCGGCGCCAGGTCGGCGGCGGTCATCAGGCGGTCACAGCCCCAGCCGATCGACAGGCTCCACACCGCGCCGGGGAACTGCCGGTCCACTGACTCCATCAGCCGGCCGATTTTCTCGTAGGTGGAGCCGCCCTCGACGGTGGAACGGGCGTTGACCATCACCAGCCGGGCGGACGGGGCCACGGCGTGGATCATCTGCAGATCCATCGTCGACTCGCCGCTGATCTGGGTGGGCATGCCACCCACCACTTCCGGGGTGAACCGTGGCAGGCCGAACCAGTCGGCGAAGCTGTCCATGTCGGCCTGGGCGAAGCCGTCGAAGCTGAAAACCACCACCGTCTGGCCCTGCCCGGTGTAGCCGCGGCGGGTCAGTCCGCTCATGTTGTACGCGGTGCCCAATTGGGTCGGCAGGAGTCCGCCGTCAGGTACGTCCCGCGGCGGCGTGGGCGGCAGACCCTGGCGGTACGGGGTGTAGCCGAGGATGCGGCCCAGGCCTGCGACCTCGTCGCGCGCGGGCGGGGGAACGGCGGGCTGCTGCGGCGAGGCGGCAAAAACGTCACCGCGGGAAGTGCGGTAGTCGTGCACCGAGACCGCGAACGCGTCGGCGACGGCGCCGGGCATCCCCTCGACGATCGCCCAGCCGTCTCCCGCGCGCCAATGCACCGCCAGGCCATGGGCTCTCGCCCATGCGGTCAGACGAACCGGCATGGCGGGACGGGCCAGTTCGGCGGTGATGCGGACCGGCTCGGAGTGCGCCGGACCCAAATCGGTGGATTGGGCCAGCAGACCGGCGAAGGGTCCGGCGATCAGGTTGGGGGGGACGTCGGAAGCATGGTCGGCGGACAACGGAGCGAGGACCGCGGCGGCGGTCAGGACGGCGGCCACCGCGCGCACGTCAGATACCGGTGGTCAACTGGCTGTAGATCAGCGGAGCGATCTTCTCTGCCATGTAGAGGTGGCCGGCGTCGGTGGGATGCACCCCGTCGTGGCCGACGAGGTCGGGCCGCCCGACGAACCAGTTCTCGGCGATCGGGTCGACGAAGGTCGCACCCATCGCGCCGGCCTGGGTTCGCAGGCTGTCGCGGATGGCCATGACGGCGGGCGGCGGGGTGGCCGAAGGCCAGGGCGGCCCGATCACCAGAACCTTGGCGTCCGGGGCGGCGAAGCGTGCCAGATGGAAGGTGTAGGCGGCCATCTCCGGGAACTGCTTGGGGTTCACCGGTTGGTCGTTGCGGGATCCGAAGAACACCACGAGTTGGTCGTCACGGTGCACCGCCCGGGCTAACAGGTCCTGAAAGATGCTGCCGTGGTTACCCGGCTGCCCGTAGCCGGCGCCACCCTCCGCCGCGACATCGGCCTTGACGTCCACCCCGCGACGCGCCAGAAGTCTCCACGCCTGCGCGGTCCAGGACCGCGGTCCGTTGCCGCCCTCGCTGGAGCCTGCGGTGTAGGAGTCTCCGATGACGGCGATATGGGCCGCGACGGCGGCGTGACCGGACGGGGCGGCCGATACGGCGGAGCCGGCCCCGGCGACCACGATCATCGTCGCCGCCGCCGCGCGAAAAGCGGCTCGTCTCAACCCCACCGGCACCTCATCCCCGTCGGGCCAACAGCCTAATCCGCGCTCAGCCCGCGCGGCTGGAAGGCGGACTGGACCGCGTTTCCGCCTTCCCCGCGACGGCCTGCAGCCTGCCCGCTGCCGGCTCGGCGTGAA
This sequence comes from Mycobacterium sp., assembly GCA_046330855.1. GTDB lineage: Bacteria > Actinomycetota > Actinomycetes > Mycobacteriales > Mycobacteriaceae > Mycobacterium. The sequence continues at coordinate 131,783 of JAXLRX010000003.1, read as the reverse complement.
CATCGCGGGTGTTGACCATGCGGCGCATCCACTTCTGGGCGGGTTCCTCCACCAGGTGGTAGAGCAACATCGCCGCACCGAAGGCTGCCACGACCAAACCGGTGAACGCGAGTTTGGCCTGCGCCATCGTCAACACGATCTGGTACTGCCGCACCGCCCAGTCCCACACCGTGTGCACCGGCTCGTGAATCATGTAGAGGCTGAAGGAGATCCGGCCGCCGTAGTGCATGAGACGCGTCGACAGGACGGCGGGCAGGGATCCGGTGCCGACCGACAGCGCCACCACCAGTGGCAGGAAGAGCACCGCCGTCAGCGCGCCGGAGTCCACCATTCCGGTGACCGGGTGGGCATAGAAGTAGTAGAGGCCGCCCACCACCGCCGCGAGGAGGCCAACCGACGCATAGCCGGCCGCGCGGCGCCCCCGGTCGGAGAGTTGCAGCCGCCGAACCGCCGCACAGGCCAACGCCCCGGCGGTGAACTGCGCCAGGATCCGCGGCAGCCAACTCCACGGGGTGTAGAGCAGCCCGCTACCGAGCAGCAGCATCGTGGGAGGCAGCGCGGCGACGACGGCCAGCCCCAGCAGCGTTCGCGCGCGCGATACCCGGGCGATCCGGAACACCGCGAGCGCCACCAGGGCGAAGCACAGATACGCCAGCCACTCGGCGCTGATCGACCACGCCGGGCCGTCCCAGCTGGTGCCGTCGAAGAACGGCTCGAACCAGAGTTGGACCATCAGCAGCTGGCGGATGTAGCTCATCGCGGTCAGTTTCTCGGCGTCGGGTGACGGGGTGTTCCCGAGGTGCAGCGTCACGATGATCCACAACGCGGCGAGGTGCATCGTCACGAGGTAGATGGGCCATACCCGGGACAGCCGCAGCCACAGGAAGTGCAGCGTCCCGCGCGCCGACCACGCCGGTCCCATCCGGTCGAGATAGTTCCAGGTCAACACGAAGCCGCTGAGGATGAAGAACAGATCCACACCCATGGCACCGGCGTCGAACAGCGGCGCCATGTCGTCATGGAGTCGCGGGGAGGCTGCCCACAGCGGTGGCCGGTAGTGGAACAGAACCACCCACAGCGCCGCGACGATGCGCAGACCGGTCAGCGCACGGATCTCTCCGGTTCGCACGGCAGTCATCTCGTGCGAGTCTATCGGCCGCGGACCCCCGGATGCGGTTGGCGAGGCCTCGCCGGGGAACTGCGTGACCTACAGGACGTCGATGATCTCGTTCTTCAGGGCCTCGGCCTGCGTTCCGAACACGGCCTGCACGCTGCTGCCCACCTCGATCACGCCGGCGGCGCCGAGAGCCTTGAGCCGGGCGTGGTCGACCTTCTTCGGGTCGGCGACGTCCATCCGCAGCCGGGTGATACAGGCGTCGACGTTGACCAGGTTCTCCCGGCCGCCGAACGCGGCGATGAGTTGTTCGGCCTTGCTGTCCGCCAGCGGCCTGGCGGCGGTCGCGACCCCTGCCGCTCCGGTGGGGATCGCCGTCGCGGAGTCCGAACCCTCGCTGAGGTTCGCGCGCTCCTCGGCCTCGAAGTCCGACTCGATCTCACGGCCGGGCGTGCGCATGTTCCACTTCGTGATCACGAACCGGAACAGCAGGTAGTAGAGCGCGAAGAAGACCAGGCCCATGGCCACGAGCAACGGGACGTTCTTCGCGGCGGGGGCGTTACCCCACAGCAGCAGGTCGATCAGCCCGGCCGAGAACGAGAACCCGAGGTGGATGTCGAGCAGGTAGGCGATCGCCAGCGACAGTCCGGTGAGCAGCGCGTGGACGATGTACAGCGGGAACGCCACGAACATGAAGGCGAACTCCAGCGGCTCGGTGACACCGGTGAGGAAGGCCGTGAGGCCGGCCGCCGACAGGATGCCGAAGGCCACCTTCTTCTGCCGGGCGTTGGCCACGTGGATCATCGCCAGCGCCGCGGCGGGCAGGCCGAACATCAGGATCGGGTAGAAGCCCGCGGTGAGCCGCCCGGCGGTCGGGTCGCCGGCGGCGAACCGGCTGAGCTCGCCGGTGACCACGCCGCCGCCGTCCGGCTTGGTGAAGCTGCCGTAGATGAACCAGACGTATGAGTTCAGAATGTGGTGCAGCCCAACGGGAATCAGCATGCGGTTGGCGAACCCGTAGGTGAACGCGCCCAGTGCGCCGGCCCCGCCGATGAACTTGCCGAGCGAGGTCAGGCCGGCGTCGAAGATCGGATAGAAGTAGCTCATCGCGAACGCCACCACCAGCGTCGTCACCGAAACGGCGATGGGCACGAACCGCCGGCCGCCGAAGAAGCCGAGATACGGCGGCAGTTGGATGGTGTGGTAGCGGTCGAACAGGAACGCGGTGATGAGGCCGACGACGATGCCGCCCAGCACGCTGTAGTTGATCTGCGCCTGGTCCCCGGCCTTGTCGACCTGCCCGGCCAGGACGAACGGCGACATGGTCTTGAACACGGCCTGCATCACCAGGTAGCCGACCACCGCCGAGAGCGCCGTGGAACCGTCGGCCTTGCGGGCGAAGCCGATCGCCACACCGACGGCGAACAGCAGGGCGAGGTTGGAGAACAGGGCACCGCCGGCGGCGCTCATGGCCTGGAAGAACGGGCCGATCACCGGCGCCTTGATCTTGCCCAGCAGGTCGTCCTGGCCCAGCCGCAGCAGGATACCGGCGGCCGGCAGCACCGCGATCGGCAGCATGAGGCTCTTGCCCAGGCGCTGCAATTGCGCGAATCCGGGTATCTGCATCTTCGACTTCCCTTGTGCCCCTACGGCTTTGGTCGTGCCACCCATGTTCGGCCCAGCCCTTCCGTTGTTGCTGCTCGAGGGGCAGCTTAGACCACAATCAACCGACGTGAGCGACGGTTTTTCCCTCCCCCACCCCCGCTGATCTCTATCCTTGCGCTCTAGACACCCCCTTAAGGAGCCCGCCGTGAGCCAGACCCATGTCTTCGCGCCCGTCGAGGGCCGCGCCCTGCCGCTGTCCGAGGTCCCCGATCCGGTCTTCTCGCAGGGCATGGTCGGCTATGGCGCGGCGGTCGACCCGCCGCACCAGGTCATCTACGCCGTCGCGCCGGTGGGCGGCACGATCCTCAAACTGCTCCCGCACGCTTACGTGATCATGACGCCGGACAACGTCGGGGTGTTGGTGCATCTGGGTCTGGACACGGTTCAGCTCAACGGGGAGGGCTTCACCGCGCATGTCGCCCAGGGCGACACCGTCGAGGCCGGGCAGCCGGTGATCACCTACGACGTGCCGGCCATCGTCGCGGCCGGAATGAGCCCGGTTGTCCCGGTGGTGGTGATGGACGAGCGCGAGCCGGGGAACATCGCGCTCACCGAAGAAGTCAGAAACGGGTCGCAAATCGACTGCTGCGCGCACCTTTTCACGGCCAGCAAGTAGGGCGCGAACCGATGGAAGTCGTAATCCTCAAGGATTCCAAGGAGATCGGCGAACTCGGAGCGGGTGTCTTCGAGCGACTCTTGGCCCGCAAGCCCGACGCGGTGCTGGGCCTGGCCACCGGGTCCTCCCCGCTGTCCATCTACGACGAACTGGCCGCCCGGTACGAGGCCGGCCGCATCTCGTTCAAGCGGGCCCGGGGTTTCACGCTCGACGAATACGTCGGGCTGCCGGCCGACAATCCCGAGACCTACCGCAACGTCATCAACACCACGTTCGTCTCCCGGGTCGACTTCGCCCCCGGAGCCGTGCAGGGCCCGGACGGTCTCGCGACCGACATTCCGGCCTCCTGCGCGGCCTACGACCAGGCCATCCGGGACGCCGGCGGGGTGGACCTGCAGATTCTCGGCATCGGCACCGACGGGCACATCGGCTTCAACGAGCCCGGTTCCTCGCTGGCGTCGCGAACCCGGATCAAGACCCTGACCCGCCAGACGAGGGTCGACAACGCCCGGTTCTTCGACGGCGACCTCGACGCGGTGCCGACCCACTGCCTGACGCAGGGGCTGGGCACCATCATGGAGGCCCGCCACATCCTGCTGGTGGCCACCGGCCGCGGCAAGGCCGAAGCGGTGCACCACATGGTGGAGGGCGCCGTCACGGCGATGTGGCCCGGCAGCATCCTGCAGCACCACCCACACGTGACGGTGCTACTCGACGACGCCGCGGCACGCCGGTTGCAGCTGGCCGACTACTTCCGGGAGACCTATCAGGCCAAGCCGGACTGGCAGGGCATCTAGGTGCTGCTCACCGCCGGCACCGTGCTGACCGGCTCGGAGTTGTTGCGGCCGGGCTGGATTGAGGTCGACGACGGTGTCGTCACCGCCGTGGGCGCCGGGACCCCGCCCCGTCCCGCCGACCGTGATCTCGGCGCGGTGACGGTGGTGCCGGGGTTCGTGGACACCCATGTGCACGGCGGCGGGGGTGGCAGCTTCTCGGTCGCCGCGCAGACCGCCGAGGCGGTGGCCCTGCACCGGCGTCACGGCACCACCACCCTGGTGGCTTCCCTGGTCACCGAGTCCTCCGACGATCTGCGCCGTCAGGTGGGCGAACTGGCCGACCAGGTCCGCGCCGGCCTGATCGCCGGCATCCACCTGGAGGGGCCGTGGCTGGCCCGCGAGCGGTGCGGCGCCCATGACCCGGCGCTACTGCGCGACCCAGAGCCGGCCGAACTGCAGTCGGTGTTCGCCGCCGCGGACGGGACCATCCGGATGGTGACGCTCGCGCCGGAACGTGCCGGCGGCCTCGAGGCGATCCGCTGGATCGTCGACGCCGGGGCGGTGGCGGCGGTCGGGCACACCGAGGCGACCTACGCACAGACCCGGGCCGCCGTCGACGCGGGGGCCACGGTGGGTACCCACCTGTTCAATGCGATGCGGCCGATCCATCACCGCGAACCCGGCCCCGTGATCGCACTGGTCGAGGATCCGCGGGTGACCGTTGAGGTCATCGCCGACGGCGTGCACGTGGACGGTGCGCTGTACCGCCACGTGAGCCGGAGTGTGGGGCCCGACCGGCTGTCGTTGGTGACCGACGCGATGGCGGCCGCGGGCATGAGCGACGGGGCCTACCGCATCGGCCCGCTGGCCGTCGAGGTGTCCGACGGGGTGGCACACCTGGCCGGCACCGACACGATCGCGGGCAGTACCGCGACGATGGACCGCTTGTTCCGGTTCGCCGTGGCGCACAGCGAGTTGCCACGGGATGCGGCCCTGCAGTTGGCCGTTCGGCAGTCCTCGATCAATCCCGCACGCGCTCTTGGGCTTCCGGACCCGGAACTGCGCCCCGGCGCCATGGGCGACCTCGTCGTGCTCGACGCCGACCTCGCCGTCTCCGCGGTGATGCGGCACGGGAAGTGGGTTCGGGAAAGCATCTCGGACGCCTAACAATTCGGTTCTGGCTCGGCATCATCGCTGGCCGGACCGTTCAGTCGTGTGGTCTCGTGGATGCAATGAGCACCTTCAGCATGCGCAAAGCCGGCCTGGCCCTCGCCGGTGCCGCGACGACGGCGGCGGTCGCCATCGGTGTGCCGTTGGCGATGGCCGCTCCGACCGCAGTCCCGCCCTCGGACACCGCAGGCTATCTCGACTCCACCGCCCGGTGCGCCGCCCCGGACACCGTGGTGCTGTTCGGGACCACCAAGACCTCGCGGATCGCGATCTGTAAGACCGAGACCGGCGCCTACCAGTACCGCGGGGTGCGGGTGAGCGACGGCGCCAAGCTGATCGCCGCCGCCAAGCAGACCTCGACCGACACCTATGTGATCGACAACGACGGCGTGACCTACACCGTGACCCCGACCGCTTTGAGCGTGACGTCCAACGGCAACACCTTCCGCACCGAAACGTGGACGGACTTCCACGGACCCCAGTCACCGGCCACGTCGACGACGGGCAAGCCGTCCACGTCGACGACGGCCAACCCGTCCACGTCAGCCGCGGCGCCGTCGACGTCAGCCGCGCCGACCGCCGCTCCTTCGGCGCCCAAGAGTCCGGCCGCACCGAGTTCGGCTGCGCCACTGCCGCCTCCGCTCGCGGCGGAAGTGGGCGGGGCCTCGTCAACGGGCTGATCCATGGGGGGTCAGGGGGTCCACCACATCACGCTGCTCGACTCCGCGACGGCTGCCACCCTGGCCCAGGTGCTTCCCGTTCTGCTGCTGACCCTCGCGGTCGAGGCACGCCGGAATCTGTTGCATCAGAGGGCATCCCGTCTGACACGCGGCGTGTTCTTCGCTGCCTTCGGCATCGTCGAAACGGTGCTGGTGTTGTCGATCGACGGGGCGTTCTACCCGTTCCAGTGGTTCGACGGCGTCTCGGCACTGATCATCTTCGGGCTGCTGGCGATTGTCTTCCAGCTGTCGTTGTCCGAGCCGGACTCGATCGACGGCTTCTGAACGGTCAGCGACTACGGTTGATCGCCGGTGGTTTCCACGTGCCGTCGAGCACGGCCCGCCCCACTAGGGGAATTCGATATAGCGGCCCACACCCGCGGCGGTGGCACGGTCGAGCACCAGCGAACTGAGCGCCACGTCGTCCATCGCGATTCCCATGTTGAGGAATGCCCGCCGGCCGGTGACGGGCACCTCGTACTCACCGGAGACGACGGCCGCCAGGTGGGTGTCGGGCTTGGGCAGGCCGAAGAAGTAGAGGATGTCGGCCACCGACCCGTACTGCCCGAGGTCGTCGACGCAGTAGACAACCGCGTCGTCAAACGCCTTGGGAGACATGGCATCGTCGTAGTCGACCGGCAGCAGCAGCGCGTTCGGGTCGGTGTTGGAGCAGTCCAGCTTCGGGTCGAGCGGAACGGTGATGGTGGTGATCACCAGATCCGCACCGCTGACGGCGTCGGTGGGCGAGCTCGCCGCCCGCGTGACCCGGTCGCCGGCCAGCGAGAGCATCTCCTGCGCGCGGCCCAGGTTGCGGTCGTAGGCGGTGACGTGGGTCAGTCCGGGATGCACCTCGAGGGCCACTTCCAGGTGCCGATGACCCTGCAGGCCGCACCCCACGATGGCGAGATGTTTCGGATCACCGGGAACGTGTCGCATCGTGACCCCGGAGACACCGGGCGTACGCATCTCGGTGATCCAACCGCCGTCGAGCAGTGCGACCGGGCGGCCGGTCTCCGGGTCGTTCATGATCATCACGCCGTAGATGTAGGGCAGCCCCTTGGCGTAGTTCTGTTCGTAGCCGGCCACCCACTTCAAGCCGATCCGGTCCGAACCGCCGAGGTAAGCCGGCATGGCGTGAATGAACGCGTCCTCGCGGGAGGTGACCTTCGGCTTGGGCGGGTTCTGCACCAGCCCGCGGGCCTTCTGCCGGAAAGCGTCCTCGAGGACGTCGATGATCTCCGACCAGGTGAGCCCCAGGCTCTCGAGATCGGCGCGGTTGAGGACCAGCATCTGATTGTCGCTCATCTGGGAGACCTTAGTAGGAACCCCCGGCGGGGGTCGGACGATCCGAGGACCTCTGCGACCGGAGGCTTCAGCTGTGCAGCCGATGATTCGCCGCTAGCCTGACCGGATGCCGTCGGCGGAACCGGGTCCGCCACCGCCGTGGACCTCCTCGCACTTCGACGTCGCGGTGCGACCGGAGGCGCTGGCGCGGCGCGGGTTCGTACTTCCCCAGATCTATCTCGAGGCGGCGCGCGAGAACGGCAGCCTGTTCCCCTGAGCCTCTGGTTAGGCTGACTCCGATGCCTTAGGAGGCCCCGTGAGCGACCACGAAGTGCGGATGATCATCCTGTCGACCGACGACCTGGACGAGTCGATCCGGTTCTACAGCGAGACTTTGGGGATGCCGCTGAAGTTCCGCGACGGCGCGCATTTCGCCGCCCTCGACGGCGGGTCCGTGACACTGGCGCTGGCGACCGCCGTGGACCACCCCATCCCCGGGCAGGTCGTGGTCGGCATCAAGACAGCCGACGTCGACGCCGCCGCCAAGGCCATCGAGGCCAGCGGCGGTGGGATCGTCAAAGGCCCGTACGACGACGCGCACGAGCGTCGCGCGGTGGTCTACGACAACAAGGGCAACGGCCTGGTGTTCTACCGCCCGCTGGCGCGCTGACACCCGGCACCCGTCGGCGTGCTCAACGCGCTCAACACCGTTTTGCGGCTTAAGGTCGTTTCATGACGCGCTCCCTGGACACCCACCTGGAACGGCACTCGTCGACCGCGCTCGGCGTCTTCCGCATCATCATCGGTCTGCTGTTCACCCTGCACGGCACCTCCAAGTTGTTCGGTTGGCCGTCGAGCGCCAACGGCACGGTGCCCGTCGGCACCTGGCCGTTCTGGTACGCGGGCGTCATCGAACTGGTGGTGGGTCTGCTGGTCATGCTGGGCTTGTTCGCCCGGCTCGCAGCGCTGCTGGGCGCCGGTGAGATGGCCTTCGCCTACTTCACCCAGCATCAGCCAAAAGCATTCTGGCCCATCCAGAATGGCGGCGAACTGGCCGTGTTGTACTGCTTCGCCCTGCTGCTGATCGCGTTCGGCGGGGCGGGCGCCTTCGCGGTCAGCAGGTCGCGTTCACTGCCCTAGCGGCGGCGCACCGCGTGCAGGATCGCCAGGAAAGCGGTGTCCTCCGATCAGGGGACGGCCCGATCATCCCCGAGTGGGCCCGTCTGGCCGACGGCTCCGGCCGGCCGTAGCGGCGATAGTCCTCGTGAGAGCTCTTTCCGCAGCCACACCCAGCACGAGGGGAATCCCATGAAGATCATCACGGTCATCGCCCAGCAGGTCTCCGCCGAGGCTCTGAACGCCGCGCTGCCGGACGACGGCATCGTCTCCGTATCCGTCAGCGGGACACAGGCCTTCAGCCGTAGCGCCGCATCCGTCGGTTACTACCGCGGCGTGAAGGTTCCGCAGCACTTCACGCCGATGTTCCGGATCGAGTTGGAGGTCGACGACAACGCGGTCGACAACACCATCGACGGACTGGCATTCGCGCGCAGCGCCGGTCTTTTCGGCGATGCCCGGGTCCGGCTGTCGGACGGCTCGGCGATCGACGTTTTCGCCTCGGCGTGCACGCAGGCGGCCTGAGGCCGGTCCGGCGGGTACCGCGGGGGCGCCCTGCGCGGTGACGGGCCCGCAGTGGCGCGAAACCGGGCCGACGCGAATCCGACCGGGAGTACCGTTCACGCGGACAGAGAGCGAGGACGACATGGCCGACCACGGCGGACAACGCCGGGAACTCACCCGGCGCACCTTCCTCGCCGCAAGTCTGGCCGCGGGCGCCGGCGCCGCTGTGGCGGCCTGCAGCCGCACCGCGCCGGGTCTGACCTCTCAGCCCACCACGGTGCCGGCGAAGCTCGACGAGGCGATCAAGGCGGCCGAGGCCGCCAGGCCGCACACCGGCAAGACCGTGAGCGCGACGCTCACCCCGCGGCCGGTCACCGTCGACCTCGGCGGCAAGGTGGTCAAGACCCTCGGTTACGCCGACAACGTTCCCGGACCGCTGATCCGCGCCAACGTCGGCGACGAGCTCGAAGTCGTGGTCAACAACAAGCTCCAGACCCCCACCTCGACGCACTGGCACGGGATCGCCCTGCAGAACAACATGGACGGCGCCGAACCGGCCACCCCGAACATCCCTGTCGGACAATCCTTCACCTACAAGTTCTCGGTTCCCGACGCCGGGACGTACTGGGCCCACCCACATGTCGGCCTCGACCTCGACACCGGCCTCTACCTCCCGGTGATCGTCGACGACCCGAAAGCCAAGGCCGACTACGACGCCGAGTGGATCATCATGCTCGACGACTGGACCGACGGCGTCGGCCGCTCTCCCCAGCAGATCTTCGACGATCTGAAGAAGAACGGGATGGGCGCCATGGGCGGCCAGGGCGCCACGGGCGGCATGGGGCAGTCGGGAGCGGGTGGCAGCAACCTGCTGGGTGGGGACCCCGGCGACGTCACCTACCCGTACTACGTCATCAACGGCCGTATCCCGGAGGCGCCTACGACGTTCCGCGCCAAGCCGGGACAGCGCATCCGCCTGCGGATCATCAACGCCGGGGCCGACACCGCTTTCCGGATCGCCCTGGGCGGGCACAAGCTGAAGGTCACCCACACCGACGGTTTCCCGGTGGTGCCGACCGATGTCGACGCCCTGCTGATCGGGATGGGCGAACGCTACGACGCCATCGTCACCGCGGGGGACGGGGTGTTCCCGCTCGTCGCGCTGGCCGAGGGCAAGGGCGCGGCCGCCCGCGCCCTGCTCGCCACCGGGGTGGGCACGGCTCCGCCAATGGGATTCCAGCCGCCGGAGCTCAACGGGAAGGTCGGCACCGTCGAGCTCTTCGCGGCGCCCGAGGAGTCGCGACTGAACTGGAATTCGGCCGACACCGAAATGGTCGCCGACCTGACCGCAGCCGACACCGGGTACCAGTGGGGCATCAACGGGTTCTACCCGGACAACAAGCCGTTCACGGTCTTCCAGGGCCAGCAGGCGGCGTTGACGTTCTCCAACAAGTCACGGATGTGGCATCCGATGCACCTGCACGGCCACACCTTCGCAGTGATCAACCCGGACGGCACGCAGGGCGCACGTAAGGACACCGTCATCGTGATCCCGAACCAGTCGGTGAAGATCGCCATCCTCGCCGACAACCCCGGCTACTGGCCAATGCACTGCCACAACGCCTATCACGCCGAAGCGGGCATGTTCACGACTTTCGACTACCTCAGCTGAGCGCTGACCGTACGCACCTCAGAGGGCAGTCCGACCTCCGCGGCCAGGGCGGCACCGACCTGCCGGGCAACGCGTGACGCGGCCACCGCGACAGCCACACCTATTGCGCACCAATACAACCCGAGGATCGGGGGCGCCAGCCACGTCGTCGAGTCCTTGACGCTGAACCACAACACCGCCACGATGAACACCGCGCCCAGGGCGGGCAGCAGCAACCCCGCCGTCTTCCCCACCCCACCGTGCACCGGCGTGAACCGCGACGCCCCCACGAACCACATCGCGGCGATCTCCACGAGCAGGTAGCACACCATCAGGCACACCGACCCGGCGACGGCGAACAGGAAGTAGGTGTCGATCGCCGGGTTGCCGGTGTCGGCCACCGGCCACCCGGTCAGCCAGCAGATGGTGTTGACGGCAGCAGCCAGACCGACCACCAGCCAGGTCGCCCGGCGGGGACCACCGGTCGCAGGATGGATGTGCGCCAAGGCTTTCGGGCCGAGACCGTCGCGCCCGAAGGCGAACAGCATCCGCCCCGATGTGGCCGCAGTGGCCATGTGGCATCCGAACGCACTCACCGTCGCGGTGAGGATTACCAGCAGGCTGAAAAACTCGCCGATGTAGATGTTGCCCAGATCACCCAAGGTGTTGGCCGACCGCTCGAACGCGTCCAGCCCGGCTTTGTCGGTCCCGAAACCGATGGTCTGCGCGAACATCACGACCACGAACAGCACCCCGGTCAGCGCCAGCGTGCCGATCAGTGCACGGGGGATGTTGTGTTCTGCGTCGGCGGTCTCCTCCCCCATCGACGCGCACGCCTCGAAACCGGCCCAGCACAGGAACGCCGCCACCACCCCGCCGAGGACCGCCGACACCGACCCACCCGACAGCGAGAAGACGCTGAAGTCCATGCCCGTGGCCGGTGCGCCGCCGCGGGCGAAGATCACCGCGGCGAGCACCACCATCGCCACGATGCCGAGGCCCTCGATCACCAGCAGCACCTTGGCCAGTAGTCGCGCCTCGCGACCGGTCAGCACGAACGACGCGGCAGCGGTGATAAGAACGGGTACCAGCCAAGGCAACTGGAAGGGATGGGCCACACCCTTCTGAGCCTCGGCGAGCAGCGAATTGGCAAACGCCGCGGTCAACGCCAGCGTCCCGATCGAGAATCCGAGGTAGGCGCCCAGCATCGCGAACCCGGAGAAGAACCCGACTCGCGGACCGACCGTCACCCCGACCAGGGCGTAGGCCGATCCGGCATGGTTGAGGTGGCGGGTCAGCCGTACGAAGCTGTAGGCGACCAGCGACACCCCGACCAACCCGATGACGAACACCAGCGGAATCGACTTGCCGACGGTGCTGATGAGGCCCTGACCGTTGCCGGCCATCGCCAGCGTCGGACCGACCGTGGCGACCGACAGCGCCAGTGCCACCCACAGCGGAAGCCGGCGGCGCGGAAGTTCGTCGGCCTCGGCGTTGGCGACGGTCATGTCCACCGGTGTACCAGTCGAAGGGGGACCCCGGAAGCTGTTCGGCGGCGTAGTTTGACGTGCATGTCACCAACCCCGGTTCTCGCCCGCATGGCGGCCGGGTTGGCCGCCGCCGCGGTGGCGCTGGGAGTGACCCAGCTGGCGGCCGCCTTCTTCTCCCCCGCCGCCGATGCCCGCACCGCAGTCGGCACCTCGGTGATCAACCTGACCCCTGGCCCGGTCAAGGAATGGGCCATCCAGACCTTCGGAACCAACGACAAGACGTTCCTGACGATCATGGTGGTCGTCGTCATCAGCGCCCTGATCGCGGTGGCGGCGATCTGGGAACGGGCGCGAATTCCGCTGGGCACGCTGGCGCTGCTGGCGGGCGGACTGGCGGGATCGCTGGCCGTGCTGAACCATCCGGGCGGCCGTGTCGTCGACCTCATCCCGACTCTGCTCGGCACCTCATGCGGTATCGCCGCACTGCGGCTGCTGGCGCGAACCCCGGCTCCCGCAACCACAGCAGAGGGTGAGAGGACGACGGACCGCCGATCGCTAATCACTCTGGGCCTCTTGGGATTCGGCGCGCTCACCGGGGTGGGCGGCAGCATCCTGACCCGGCGGCGCCGCTCCGTGGCCGCCGACCGCGACGCTTTCGCCCTGCCGAAGATCACCTCGCCCGCGCCGCCGATCCCGCCCGGGGTGCAACCGGCCGGCGCGGACCTGCCGAGCTTCATCACCAGCAACGCCGACTTCTACCGGATCGACACCGCACTGGCCGTGCCGCAGCTGTCCCGCGAAGAGTGGAAGCTGCGCATCCACGGCATGGTGGATCGCGAAATCACTTATACATTGGCCGATCTCGCCGGATTCGAGGTGGTCGAACGGCCGGTGACGTTGACCTGTGTCTCCAACCCGGTCGGCGGAAACCTCATCTCCAACGCCATGTGGACGGGCTACCGGGTGCGAGACCTGTTGAAGCGGGCCGGAATTCGGCCGGATGCCGACATGGTGCTGTCGACGTCGTCCGATGGGTTCACCGCGGGCACCCCGATTGAGGCGCTCACCGACAGCCGTGAGGCGCTGCTGGCCGTCGGGATGAACGGCGTGCCCCTGCCGGTCGAGCACGGATACCCCGCCCGGCTGGTGGTACCGGGTCTGTACGGGTTCGTCTCGGCCACCAAGTGGGTGGTCGATCTGGAGCTCACCCGGTTCGACCGGGCCGAGGCCTACTGGACCAAGTTGGGGTGGTCGGCCAAGGCGCCCATCAAGACCGAGTCCCGCGTCGACGTCCCCCGCAACGGCACCCGGCTGAACGCGGGCACGGTCACCGTCGGCGGCGTCGCCTGGGCTCAGAACCGTGGCGTCAAGGCGGTCGAGGTTCGTATCGACGACGGTCCCTGGAAGCCGGCGACGCTCGGTGCGGCGTACTCCAACGACTCCTGGCGACTGTGGACGTTCGAATGGCAGGCCATGCCGGGCTCGCACACCATCACCGCCCGCGCCACCGACAACACCGGCGCGGTGCAGACCGAACAGCAGGCCTCACCCATGCCGGACGGCGCAAGTGGATGGCCGTCGATCTCAGTCGAGGTGAAGGGGTAGGTGCCCGCGCCACCCATGCGCCCCGGCACTCACTCGGGTGCGCCGACCAAAACGCCTTCCAGAACACCATCGGTGGTGACAAGCAGGCCCCGACCCCGGGGGAGCTGCTGGGCACTGGTCCGGCCGAAGACCTTCACGGCCTGAGGGTCGTTATCCATGAACAGCGTCGGCGCCCGGGAGCCGGTCAGCTTCTGCAGGAAGGGACTCATCGCCGAGACCCCGGCCCAGTTGCCCGGCAGCCGCGCGGCGATCACATGCAGTCCGACTTCGCGGCCACGTTCAATCAGGTTCCACAGCGGCGCGGTGGCCGCCTGCTTGCCGACCAATCCGTTGGGCCGCAGTTCGTGTTCGTCGTCGATCAGGACGAAATGGTGCGGGCCGGTCCACGCCGGGCGGGCCAGCAGTTCCTCCTGCGTCAGACCCGACGGTGGGAGGCGGTCGCGGATCATGGCCGCGAGTTCCTCGAGCACCCGGTCGATGTCGTCGGGGGTGTAGGCGTAGGCCCGCAGATTCCGGTCCGGGATCCGGCCGATCAGGCTGGTCTTCGGATCGATGACCGTGATCTGCGCCTGGTCCGGGGACAGCCGCGCGGTGACCGCCTGGCCGATCGCGGCCAGAGCCGACGTCTTGCCGCAGCCCTGCCGACCGACCACCAGCAGGTTGGGGACTTGGCGGGCGGTGATGGCCACCGGTTGCAGCGCACTCTCGCCGATGGCGAACGGCAGGTTCAGCGGATCCGCTGCGGACCCGGTGGAACCGAATGCAGAGACGATGTCGCGCAGCGCGATCCGCTCCGGCAGCCGCGCGAGGGTCTCGACCTTCCCGGCGCCGGTCTGCGCGGCGATCACCGCACCGACCCCGCGGGTCGCGACGCGGCTGCCCTGCGGTCCGAGGACTTCCGGAACACCGATCAGCAGTTCATGCGCGGTTCGCGTGATGCCGAAGCCCGGCCGGTCCAGCGTCTGGCGGGCGGCCCGACGGTGCTCCATACCGGTGCCCATCTGCGTCTCGTCCGGGTTGCTCAGCCGCAACTGGATGCGGGCGTTCGCGACGTTGAGCAACGCCTGCTTCTGCCCCACCAACCATCCGCTGGCACTGGTCATCACATGAACGCCGTAGGAAAGTCCCTGGCGCGCAATGGTGATGGCCCGGTCTCCCACGGCGCTGTCCTTCTCATAGAGATCGCCGAAGTTGTCGATCACCAGGAAGACGTCCCCGAACTTGTCCGAATGATCGGTCGCCGCGCCGGCCATCGCACCGAACCGGCGTTCGCGGAATTCGGAGATGTCCATCTGGTAGCGCTTGAAGGATGCCTCGCGGGCGCGAATGATCCCCTCGATGGTCGAGATGGTTCGCGAAACCCCCTCGGTATCCGTGATACTCACGACCCCGGCCACATGCGGATAGTCCTCGACGGGATACAACGAGGCGCCGACACAGAAGAAGATCACCCGCTCCGGCCGGTACATCAGGGCCGCTGAGGTAATCAGCGTCATCAACGTCGTCGACTTACCCCGCTGGGCGGTTGCCACCACCATGACGTTGTCCATCTCGGCGTCGATCACGTGCACCCGTTGGGCATGTTCTTCCGGGAAGTCCTCGACTCCGACCGGGAAGACCAGGCCGGGATTGTCTCCGTAGTCGACCCACCAGGGCTTGCCCCGCCAGAGGTTCACCAGCGAATCGGCGCTCTCGCTGGCTTCCAGCGGGGGCAGCCATATCCGGTGCGGCGGGCGGGCCGGATGGGACACCAGCGACTCGCGGATCACATCGAGCAGCTTCTTTCGCTTGAATCCGTCTGCGTGGTAAAGGAATTCGTCGGGCTGCTCGGGCTCCTCAGCCTCCAGGAGTGCGGTGCTGTCCGCTTTGCTGAGCGGCTGGTACTCCCACGTCAGGGGACGCGGCTGAGTGAAACTGACGGCGACGGGCTGGTCGCGGTCCACGACCTTCTTCGGCACGACGAACGGCGCCGAGACGTAGAAGCAGCGGAACTGCTCAAGGTCGCGCGGTCCGACCTTCAGCAGCCCATACCCGTTCTGCTTGGACGGCAGGTGCAGGGCGGCGTCGCTGCCGATGACGTCGCGGGAGTCCTCGGCAGTCTCGGCGCGCAGCGCGACCCGGAAGGCGATGTTGCTCTTGGCCTTGCTCAGCGAGGACAGATCCAGGCGCTGGCCGCCGAGGGTGAAGAAGACGTTGCAGCCGCGGCCTTCCTGCCCGATGTGGATGACCAGGTCGATCCATTCGGGGTGATGATGGAACAGTTCGAGGTACTCGTCGATGATGACGAGCAGGATCGGTACCGGCTCCAGGTCGCGCCCGGCGAGCCGCATCTCCTCGTATTCGTTGGCGTCACGCGCACCGGCCTGTTTGAAAAGGGCGTAGCGACGGGCCATCTCACCGTCGATCGCCTTGCGCATGCGCTCGGCGAGGTGGCGGTCGTCCTTACCGAGGTTGGACAGCGAGCCCGCGACGTGGGGCAGGCCTTCGAGGTCCTGGGCCGCCGACTCGAACTTCATGTCGACGAAGATGACAATGAAGCTTTCCGGGGAGTGCGTCAGCGCGATCCCGTTACACAGCGACAGGAAATACTCCGACTTGCCGGAGCCGGACGTGCCGATCACCACGGAGTGGAATCCGTAGCCGCCGAAATCTTTCGCCCGCAGAATGACGTACTGCAGATCGCCGCCAGGCTTCACACCGACGGGAATCATCGCCCACCGCGAGTCGCCACGGCCACGGCTGTCCGCCCACAGCCGGTCGACATCGAGGTTGCGGGGGTCACTGATTCCGAGTGAGCGCAGCAGTTCCCCACCCTGACTGCCGGTCTCGGACCGCTCCCCGGCCCGCATCGGCGACCACCGCGCCAGAGCACGGGCATACCGGTCAGCCGTGCTCTCGGCGAGCATGTCGGCTACTGCGTAGAAGGAGTCGCGATGCCGCAGCCGTCCTTCCCGCAGCTGGAAACGTTCGTCGGCGGTGGCGTAGCCGACGCCTTCGCTGAGCCGGGTTCCCAAGCGGAGCATGGTGATTCCCGCCATGCCCTTCTGGCCGGTCACCGACTCCCACTGTTCGGGAGTGCCCACGTTGTCGTCGACGATGACCCAGTGCGGACTGAGAGAGGCGGCGGAATCAGCCTCTGCCGGCGACAGCATGGTGGTGGGACTGGACCCGCTGGGTGGCGTCCACGGACCACGCCCCTTGCGGTGCAATTCGCCGTCGAGAGCCTCTTCGAGCTCGCCCGGCGAGGTGAACACCAGGCGGCGCAAGCCGCAGGCGTCGAACATCTCGTCGTGCTGATTGTGCGGCAGCCACACCAGCCAGGACCACTTCTCCGGGTCGCGGGTGACGACCATGAGCTTGAGGTCGTTGGGGCTGTGGTAGACCGCCAGTGCGCACAGCACCGAGCGCGCCACCGCGTGCAGATCCTCGACGCTGTCCCCCACGACGCTGAATCCCGGCCGGGACCGCAGGCTCAGCACCTTGCCGATATCGCGGATCTTGCTCTGCTCCAAGATGAAGTCGCGCAGGGCACGCCCGGTCACCGGCTCGAGTTCCTCGCCGACCGGAACGTCCGGCCACTGCAGGGATACCGCGGAGTCCGCCGTCGACTGCACGCCGATTCCCATCCGGACGTCGAGGAAGTCCGGGTCGCCGGGGCGGCGCTCCCACATCCGAGGGCCGCC
Source organism: Mycobacterium sp. (assembly GCA_046330855.1). GTDB lineage: Bacteria > Actinomycetota > Actinomycetes > Mycobacteriales > Mycobacteriaceae > Mycobacterium. The sequence goes on along the minus strand of JAXLRX010000003.1, from coordinate 114,390 downwards.
GATGATGGTGTCCAGCTCGTGTGGATCGCCATGGACGTACAACTGGCTGCGGCGCTGCTGTTGTGCCGCGCGCTGAACCTCGTCACGGTCCTCGTCGAGCTGCCGGAGGTAGGTGCGTCGCTGCTTCTCCTGTTCCCCCCAGCTGATCCGCCGGCCGCGGCCGAACCTGCCGCTGAACATCAACGCGCCGAAGCCGACCAGCCCGATCATCGGGAAGAAGCCGGACTGCAGGGAGCGGACGCCCGAGGTGTACATCACCACCAGCGTGCCGATGATTCCCACCAGCAGCGCCGGGGCGGCGATCATCACGACGATGTTGCGCGGCTCCCGCTCGGGCAGGGCCAGCGGCGGATTCACCACGACCCGAACCGGCGTCACCGTCGGCGCGGAGCTTCGGGGGCCCCGGACGAAACCCTTCTTGGACATCGCTACCGTCCGTTCGATTGCGGCGTTGAGAGTTGCGCGGCGGCCCCCGCGGGACTGATCGTGTCCCGCGCCAGCAGGGCGTTGGCCTTGCTGATGGCCGGCCCGGCTGCGAAGGTGCGGATGATCGGCCACGGTGCCTGCACCGCTTCATGCGGGTCAATCCCCAAGGCCTGCAAGGTCTCCTGTTCCCAGTCAATGCCGTAGCGGACTCCTTGCGGCGAAACCCAGTACAAGCTCTCCCGGGTGTCCGAGCTCACGGCCCCGGCCGTCGTCGCGACGAAGTTCGCCGCTCCGGGAAGCACGAGTGTGTGCTGGGCCTCGACCGAATCGGCATCCCGGGCATCGCGAACGAGCGTGACGATCCGCGGGTCGAGGTCCGGCGGAGTCGGCAGTCCCCGGCCGTTGATCACGGCGATCCTGGCCTGCGGGTCGGTGGATTGCTTGGTCCAACTCACACAGGTCACCGGGTTGGCGTCGGTATCGACGAACTGCAGCCTGCCGGTCGGGTAGAAGCCCACGTTGAGGACGTCGACCTGGGGGATGTTCACCAGCTTGTCCGGGGAGACCAATTCGGGTGCGCTGGCGCCCTGGCTGTTCGCGGTGCGCAGCAGATCGGCCACGAACGAGGTGATCTTCTCGACACCGTTGGGCAGCAGGACGTAGAAGCCGATCACCTGACCATTGGCATCCCGCGTTTCCAGCACCCGCCCCACCACCGAACCGGGCAGCAGGCGAGACGGCGTCCCGGCCTCCGGGATCGCGGGCACCACAAGCGGCTCGGTCGCCGGCATCGCATCGAAGAGGGCGCCGGACAACTCGACCGGCCGGGTGACTCCCGGATCCAGTCCGAGGTTGAAGGTGACGGAGCGGTCCGCGGGATCGATCCGGCTGCGCTGGCCGTTCCAGACCAGGTATGTCGCGCCCCGATGGGTGGCCAGCAACGCCTGCGAAGAGGCCATCGGCTCTGCCCGGCCACCGGACAACTGCCCGGCGATGGCCGTCACCGCGGGCGCGGCGCCGCTTCCCCGGCCGGGGGCCGTATCGCAGACCGCCCACGCCGACACCGGGTTGCCGGTGAGCACCAGGTCATCCGTGATGCCGGCGATGCCGATCATCGGACCGGTTGGGAACTTGCCGATCTCCGCCGGTCTCACCCAGGTCGGCGTCGCCGCGCTGCCCGTCGCGAGCCGTGCGGACGTCAAGTTGAGCGCGGGGTAGAGGCGGCCGTCGATCTTCGCGTAAAGCGCCCCGGTGTCCCGGTTACCGACGATGGCCGACTGTCCCACCAGGCCGGCAGGCTTCATGACGTTGAGCAGTGCCATCCACCCGCAGCCGAGCAGGACGAACACCAGCGATAGCGCAAGCGCGGCCTGTTGCTTGCGGTCGTCGTGCTTCATCCGCACCGAGAACCGGGTGATCGCCGCACGCAGACGCCGGTTGTAGAACAAATGCCCGGAATTCTGGTCCCTGTTGGAGAGGTTCAGTGGCACGGCCGGCGTCCCCCGGAGGCCGCATCGGACATCTCGATCTTTCTCACCACTCGCCCCCGTAGCGCGTCCGGTAGTCCTCTTCCACTTCGGCCCGCAGCGCGGCGAAGGCCGAATTGAGCCGATGGGCTAACTCTCCGTGGGTGTAATCCGCCGTGACGCCGGGTTCCAGCGCCAGCTCGACGAGTTTGCCATCGGAGTTGGCGACGGCGCGGATGTCGCCCATGTCGACGCTGTACCTGACGGTCTCAGCCTGGGCGACCAGAGCCTCCCAGCGATCGGCCGCCTCAGCCAAGTCCCGGAGTACGGAATCCACGAGCTCTCCGTCGCTAATCCACGCGCCCCCGGCGGACCCCTCCATGCGGCCAGTATGGTGACCATCGTGAAGTGCGTCAATTCGCACTGGTGAGGGCCGGGATCAGGCGCCGGAGTCCAACTCCAGCAACCTCGCAGTCAGCCGCGAGTCCACCCGGGGTGACTTGACTGCGACCAGCGGTGCGGTTATGAGGGCGAGTCGGCGAGATACGGGGGAACCGCCCCGAGGGCGTGTCGACGATATTTGCCAGGCGGCGCTGTGGAGTTCTCGCCGGTCGTCACGCCGGAGCGCGGACTGGCGGGGGCCGGCTCCCGCTGGCCTTCGCCGAAGAGCGCCACGCCGCGAGCACTAGGCTCTCCAGATGCGCTTCGCGTTCAAGACCGCCCCGCAGAACACCACCTGGTCGGACATGCTGACGGTCTGGCGAGCCGCCGACGACATCGAGGTCTTCGAGTCCGGCTGGACCTTCGACCACTTCTATCCGATCTTCTCCGAACCGGCGGGGCCGTGCCTGGAAGGCTGGACCACGTTGACAGCACTGGCGCAGGCCACCACGCGGCTGCGCCTGGGGACACTGGTCACCGGCATCCACCACCGCCACCCGGCGGTGCTGGCCAACATGGCCGCCGCGCTCGACATCATTTCCGGAGGACGGCTCGAACTGGGCATCGGCGCGGGCTGGAATGAGGAGGAGTCCGACGCCTACGGAATCGAATTGGGCTCGATCACAGAACGATTCGACCGTTTCGAGGAGGCCTGCCAGGTTCTGATCGGCCTGTTGAGCCAGGACACCACCGACTTCGACGGCCGTTACTTCCAGCTGGCGAACGCACGCAACGAACCCAAGGGCCCGCAGAGACCGCACCCGCCGATCTGCATCGGCGGCAACGGCGAAAAGCGGACTCTGCGCATCACCGCCAAGTACGCCGACCACTGGAACTTCGTCGGCGGAACCCCGCAGGAGTTCGCCCGCAAGCGTGATGTCCTCAAGGCGCACTGCGCCGATGTCGGCCGCAACCCGAAGGACATCATGCTCTCGGCGCACATCCGGCTGTCGGCGGAACGGGGCGCGCGCGGGGTCATCGAGGACGCGATCGCACTGGGAGCCGAGGGTCTGGACCTGGCGATCATCTACCTGCCGCTGCCCTATGACCCTGCGGTGCTCGAGCCGCTGGCAGAGACGATCCGCGAATCAGGACTCTGGCACCCGCCGGCTGAGTAACAACCAGATCGATCGCGTGTCAGGACGCTAGTTCTTGGGCGCGAAGCTGAAGTTGATCCGGTCGTCGGTGGCGCTCTTGACGGTCAGGGTGAAATCCTGCGTCTCATCGCCGGCCACGACTTTGCAGTCAATGGTGTTGCCGGGCTTGCCGTCGAGAGGGCCCGAGCAGTCCGCGGAGTCCGGCCGCTGGCCTAACTGCTCAGCGAGCTTGTCCAGCAATGTGTTCTCGACGTTCTGCTTGGACATCGATGGAACGACGGTGAAACTGATCAGCAGTCCATCGACCTCGGTGACGTCCACAGTCCGCCGCACAGTGACCCCGCCGGCCGTGACATCGCATTTAGCCTCGGAGCCTTTTTTGCCTTCCAGGCCTGATTCACAGGTGACCGAGTCCACTTTCTCCCCGGAGGTCGCGGACACGATCTTCGACACCGACTTCGCCAACTGTTCTTTCGTCACCGCAGGAGTCATCTCGTAGCTGACGGTGGTGCCCTCGACCTTCGTCACCTTCACGATCGGTTCGATGCTGTTGTCATCTGTGATCACCACTTCGCAGGGAACCGTCTTGCCGACCTCACCGGTCAGATTGTCCTTACAGGTGACCGACTGCGGCTTCTGGCCGGCTTTCTCGAGCCGTTCGGAGATGTCTTGCTGCAGATCGGACTTCGCGACGACAGGCGTGGTGCTGAACGAGCATCCCGCCAGAGCGAGCGCAAGGGCGCCGACCGCGATACCAACGACGGGACGCAAACCGGACGACTGCATCATGGCCTCCCCAGGCTCGGGCGCCCAACTCCGCTCACGGGCGCGCGGAACCCCTAAAGTGCGTGATCGCTCCCAAGAATAGGTTCGCCCGAAGGCGCTTCGCAGCTAAATCGTCATTCGGCTCGAGAAGCCGTACTGCAGCAATTCAGCGGCCGTGACGAGGCGTTCCCGGCTGGCCGGGAACTCCCGGCTCTTGACCGGGTGGGCGAGAAGCCATGCCATCCGCCCGAGGCGGGTCCGCAGTATCGGCGTCGTGAAGGGATTGCTGGGATACACGAAACTCTCTCCTGTGGTCGACGACGTTGGCAACCAGGGGGCGTACATCCACCGCGACATCCCCACCGCAGCAATTACACTCTTTGTGACCCACATAACACAGTAGGCGCGCCGAATCCCTGCTCGCGTGTTGCGGTTGTTACTGATGTGACTAACGTTGCGGCGCCGCCGTCGGCGCGATCGGCGCGGGCAAAGCCGTATGGCCCATCAGGTAGCGGTCCACACCGGCCGCGGCGGCACGGCCCTCGGCGATGGCCCACACGATCAGGGACTGCCCGCGACCCATGTCGCCGGCGACGAACACCCCGGGCACCGAGGTCTCAAAGTCGGCGTTACGGGCGACGTTCCCACGGTCGGTGAGTTCCACACCGAGGTCGGTCAGCAGCCCGGGCTTTTCCGGGCCGACGAAGCCCATCGCCAGCAGCACCAGGTCGGCGGCCAGTTCGAAGTCGGACCCTTCGACCTTCTCGAACTTGCCGCCCTTCATCTCGACCTCGTGCGCCCGCAGGCCGGTGATCTTCCCGTCGGTGCCGACGAACTTCTCGGTGTTGACCGAGAACACCCGCTCGCCGCCCTCCTCGTGCGCCGAGGAGACCCGGAACATCAGCGGGTAAGTCGGCCACGGCGTGGAGTCAGCACGCTGCTCCGGCGGGCGCGGCATGATCTCGAACTGGTGCACGCTGCGCGCTCCCTGGCGCAGTGACGTGCCCAGGCAGTCGGCACCGGTGTCGCCGCCGCCGATGATGATCACACGCTTGTCCCGGGCGGTGATGGGCGGCTGCCCGTTGGCATCGAGCACCTCATCGCCCTGCTGAACCTTGTTGGCCCAGGGCAGATATTCCATGGCCTGGTGGATTCCGTCGAGCTCGCGGCCCGGGATCGGCAGGTCGCGCCAGTCGGTGGCTCCGCCGGCGAGCACCACCGCGTCGAACGCCTCGCGCAGCTGCTCGGCGGTGACGTCGACGCCGACGTTCACCCCGGCCCGGAAATTGGTGCCCTCGGCCTCCATCTGCTCCAGACGGCGGTCGATGTGGCGCTTCTCCATCTTGAACTCGGGGATGCCGTACCTCAACAACCCGCCGATGCGGTCCGCGCGCTCGAAGACGGTGACGTCATGTCCGGCACGGGTGAGCTGCTGGGCGGCTGCCAGCCCGGCGGGCCCCGAGCCCACGACCGCCACCGACTTACCGGTCACCAGGTGCGGCCGGTTGGGCTCCACCCAGCCCTCGTCCCAGGCGTTGTCGATGATCTCGACCTCCACCTGCTTGATGGTGACCGGATCGGAGTTGATGCCCAACACGCAGGAGGCTTCACACGGAGCGGGGCACAGCCGACCGGTGAACTCCGGGAAGTTGTTGGTCGCGTGCAACCGCTCGATGGCATCGCGCCACCGGTCCCGGTACACCAGGTCGTTCCACTCCGGGATCAGGTTGCCCAGCGGACAGCCGTTGTGGCAGAACGGGATACCGCAGTCCATGCAGCGGGAGGCCTGGTGCTGCAGGTTCTCGTGCTCGAACTCCTCGTAGACCTCTTTCCAGTCGCGCAGGCGCAAGGGGACCGGCCGTCGGACCGGGGTCTCGCGGTGGGTGTACTTGAGGAAGCCGCTCGGATCAGCCACGGGAGGCCGCCATGATCGCCTCGTCCACGTCCGCGCCGGTTCGTTCGGCGTTGGCGATGGCTGCCAGCACATTCTTGTAGTCGCGCGGCATCACCTTCACGAAATCCCCTACCTGTCGTGGCCACTCGGCCAGAATGCGTTCGGCCACAGCCGAATCCGTCGCGTCGCGATGAGCGACCAGCATCTCGTGCAGCCACTCGACATCGGTGTCGTCGAGTTCTTCGAGGTCCACCATCTCGGTGTTGAGGTTCTGCGGCAACCGGCGCTGCGGGTCGTAGACGTAGGCGATGCCGCCGGACATCCCCGCCGCGAAGTTGCGTCCGGTCGGTCCGAGGATCACCACCCGGCCGCCGGTCATGTACTCGCAGCCGTGGTCGCCCACCCCCTCGACGACGGCGTGCGCGCCGGAGTTGCGCACCGCGAAACGCTCGCCCACCGTGCCGCGGATGAACGCCTGGCCGCTGGTGGCGCCGAACAGGATGACGTTGCCGCCGATGATGTTCTCCTCGGCCACATAGCCTTCCGGCGCGTCGTCGGACGGCCGCAACACGAGCCGGCCGCCCGACAGGCCCTTGCCGACGTAGTCATTGGCATCGCCGTACACCCGCAGCGTGATGCCGCGCGGCACGAATGCCCCGAAACTGTTGCCCGCCGACCCCTCGAAGGTGATGTCGATGGTGCCGTCGGGAAGACCGTCGCCACCGTAGGCCTTGGTCACCTCGTGGCCGAGCATGGTTCCGACCGTGCGGTTGGTGTTGGCGATCGTCATCGAGAACCGCACCGGCGTCTTGGAATCCAGCGCTTCGCGGCACTGTGCGATCAGCTGCTGGTCCAGTGCCTTGTCCAGGCCGTGGTCCTGCCGAGAGCTGCAGTACAGGTCCTGGTTCATGAACGCCGACTCAGCTTCGTGCAGCACCGGAGCGAGGTCCAGCTTGTGGGCCTTCCAGTGCGCGGCGGCCCGGCTGGTGTCCAGCGCGTCGACCCGGCCGACCATCTCGTTGACGGTGCGGAAGCCCAGCTGCGCCATCAGCTCACGGACCTCCTCGGCAATGAACATGAAGAAGTTCTCGACGAATTCCGGCTTGCCGGTGAACCTTTCGCGCAGCAGCGGGTTCTGGGTGGCCACACCGACGGGACAGGTGTCGAGGTGACAGACCCGCATCATGATGCAGCCCGACACCACCAGCGGCGCGGTGGCGAAGCCGAATTCCTCGGCACCCAGCAGTGCGGCGATCACCACGTCGCGTCCGGTCTTGAGCTGACCGTCGACCTGCACGACGATCCGGTCGCGAAGACCGTTGAGCAGCAGGGTCTGCTGGGTCTCGGCCAGGCCGAGCTCCCACGGCGCGCCCGCATGCTTGAGCGACGTCAGCGGCGAAGCGCCGGTGCCGCCGTCATGCCCGGAGATCAGCACCACATCGGCGTGCGCCTTGGACACACCGGCGGCGACGGTTCCTACGCCGTTCTCGCTCACCAGCTTCACGTGGATGCGGGCCTGCGGGTTGGCGTTCTTCAGGTCGTAGATCAGCTGCGCCAGATCCTCGATCGAGTAGATGTCGTGGTGCGGCGGCGGCGAGATCAGTCCGACGCCCGGTGTGGAGTGACGCACCTCGGCCACCCACGGGTACACCTTGTGACCCGGAAGCTGGCCGCCCTCACCGGGTTTGGCGCCCTGGGCCATCTTGATCTGGATGTCGGTGCAGTTGGTCAGGTAGTGGCTGGTGACGCCGAACCGACCGGACGCCACCTGTTTGATGGCACTGCGCCGCCAGTCACCGTTGGCCTCGGGTTCGAAGCGGCTGACCGCCTCGCCACCCTCGCCCGAGTTCGACCGGGCGCCAAGGCGGTTCATCGCGATGGCCAGGGTTTCGTGGGCTTCGGCGGAGATGGAGCCGAAGCTCATCGCGCCGGTGGAGAACCGTTTGACGATCTCGCCGGCCGGCTCGACCTCTTCGATCGGAACCGGCGGGCGCAGGCCCTCCTTGAACTTCAGCAGGCCCCGCAGCGAGGCGATCCGCTCGCTCTGGTTGTCGACCAGCCCGGTGTACTCCTTGAAGATCGAGTACTGCCCCGTGCGGGTGGAGTGCTGCAGCTTGAAGACGGTGTCCGGGTTGAACAGGTGGTACTCGCCCTCGCGGCGCCACTGGTACTCACCACCGACTTCGAGTTCGCGGTGTGCGCGCTCGTCGGGCCGGTCGAGGTAGGCCAGCTGGTGCCGGGTGGCGACGTCGGCGGCGATGTCGTCGAGGTCGATACCGCCGACCGGGCAGGACAGGCCGGTGAAGTACTCGTCGAGCACCTGCTGCGAGATGCCGATCGCCTGGAACAGCTGGGCGCCGCGGTAGGACGCCAGGGTGGAGATGCCCATCTTGGACATCACTTTCAGCACACCCTTGCCGGCGGCCTTGATGTAGTTGGTCAGCGCCTTGTCCCGGTCGATGTCGCCCAGCACGCCGCGATCGATCATGTCCGAGATCGACTCGAACGCCATATAGGGATTGACCGCGCCGGCGCCGAAAGCGATCAGCATCGCCATGTGGTGCACCTCGCGGGCGTCACCGGACTCCACGATCAGGCTGGTCTTGCTGCGGGTGCGTTCCCGGACCAGGTGGTGGTGCACCGCGGAGACCGACAGCAGCGACGGGATCGGCGCCATCGTCATGCTGGACTCGCGGTCGGTCAGGATCAGCACCTTGGCGCCGTCCGCGATCGCCTTGGAGGCCTCGGCACGGATGTCGTCGAGTGCGCGCCGCAGGCCTGCGCCGCCCTTGGCCACCGGGTAGAGGCAGCTGATGACGGCCGCACGCATACCGTGGCGATGGCCGTGCACCTCGTCCTCGGGGTTGAGGTTGACCAGCTTGGCCAGTTCGTGGTTCCGCAGGATCGGCTGCGGCAGCAGGATCTGATGACACGAAGCGGGCGTCGGGTTGAGCAGGTCGCCCTCCGGGCCAATGGATGACTGCAGGCTGGTGACGACCTCTTCGCGGATGGCGTCCAGCGGCGGGTTGGTCACCTGGGCGAACAGCTGCTGGAAGTAGTCGTAGAGCATCCGCGGCCGCGATGACAGCACGGCGATGGGGGTGTCGCTGCCCATGGACCCCAGTGGCTCCGCACCGGTGCGGGCCATCGGCGCCACCAGGAGGTTCAGTTCCTCGTAGGTGTAGCCGAATGCCTGCTGGCGCAACACAACCCGGTGATGTGGCATCCGGATGTAGGGACCCTGCGGCAGGTCGTCGAGATGGAACTGCTCGGACTTCAGCCACTCGGCGTAGGGATGCGCGGCGGCCAGCTCGCTCTTGATCTCCTCGTCGGAGATGATGCGGCCCTGGGCGGTGTCCACCAGGAACATCCGGCCCGGCTGCAGCCGCATCCGCTTGACCACCTTGGCGGGGTCGAGATCGAGCACACCGACCTCCGACGCCATGACCACCAGACCGTCCTCGGTCACCCAGATGCGCGACGGGCGAAGGCCGTTGCGGTCGAGCACCGCACCCACGACGGTGCCGTCGGAGAACACCACCGAGGCGGGTCCGTCCCACGGCTCGGTCAGCGAGGCGTGGTAGGCGTAGAACGCCCGACGGGCGGGGTCCATGTCCTCGTTGCGCTCCCAGGCCTCCGGGATCATCATCAGCACCGCGTGCGGCAGGCTGTAGCCGCCCAGATGCAGCAGTTCGAGCACCTCGTCGAACCGGGCGCTGTCCGAGGCGCCGGGCGTGCAGACCGGGAAGACCTTCTCGACGTCGGTGCCGAAGATGTCGGTCTTGATCAGGGCCTCACGCGCCCGCATCCAGTTCTCGTTGCCGGTGACGGTGTTGATCTCTCCGTTGTGCGCGATCCGGCGGAACGGGTGCGCCAGCGGCCACGACGGGAAGGTGTTGGTGGAGAAGCGTGAGTGCACAACGCCCAGCGCGCTCTCCATCCGCTCGTCTTGCAGGTCGAGGTAGAAGGCCTTGAGCTGCGGGGTGGTCAGCATGCCCTTGTAGATCAGGGTCCTGCCGGAAAGGCTTGGGAAATAGACGGTTTCGCGGCCGGGGCCGTCCTGGCCGGGGCCCTTGGTGCCCAGTTCGTGCTCGGCGCGCTTGCGCACCACGTAGGCCTTGCGCTCCAGTTCCATCCCGGAGGCGCCGCCGATGAACAGCTGGCGGAAGGTCGGCATCGCATCGCGGGCCAGGGCGCCCAGCGAGGCGTCGTCGGTGGGCACGTCGCGCCAGCCGAGGACGCTCAGGCCCTCGGCTTCGACGATTTTCTCCAGCGCCTCGCACGCCAGTGCGGCGTCGCGCGAGGACTGCGGCAGGAAGGCGATGCCGGTGGCATACGAGCCCTCGTCTGGCAGGTCGAACTCGCAGACGGCCCGCAGGAACCCGTCCGGAACCTGGATCATGATGCCCGCGCCGTCGCCGCTGTTCTGCTCGGCGCCGGCAGCACCGCGGTGCTCCAGGTTGACCAGCGCGGTGATGGCCTTATCGACGATGTCGCGGCTGCGGCGGCCGTGGATGTCGACGACCATGGCCACGCCACACGCGTCGTGTTCGTGGACGGGGTTGTAGAGCCCGACACTGCTGGGCATAAAGCACCTCACCCTTACTCGCGCGGCGACTCAGCGACGGCGCGCCGTGGCCCGTCGGGGTTCCTCCGTGCGTCGGTGGACGGCGGCCCTTCCGTGGTGTCAATAGATAACGAAACGATAGGCAAGCAGCGCCGGACATGCCAACTTAGGCGAGGCTAATTCCGCCCTTTTACTATCGGTTCATAGTGATCTGCATCACAATATGTTTCTTGCCGGAACGTCAATGACCGCGGGATCGGGGAGTAGTCGTGGATTGCACTGTCGCGAGGGTTGGGGCGGCGGTTTTCGTACTCGGGATGTCGCTGACCGGGCCGCTGCCGGCAGCGGCTGCGGACGACGATGGCGGCGCGAGCAGTGTGTCCAGAGCTGCGTCCGGTTCGTCCGAGCAGAGCGGGCCGGCGCGTGGGCCTTCGCGTCCTGGTCCGGCCGGCCGGCGGTCCGGGCATTCGGACCACCTTCCCCGCCCCGCTTCGGACCAATCGGCGGAGACATCCCTGGTGCCCGTCCGAGCCGCCCGCGGATCCGGGCCGGCAAATTTGACGGTCAGCAACCCCGAGCCTGCCGACCGGGACCTTGCGGAGTCGGCTCAACGGGGCGCCTCAGCGGGCGGCGGGATTGGAGCGCGTACGCGAACCCGCAGCGCAATAGCTCCGCTACCGGGCGCAGCGGCGCCGGCGGCTACGGCGCCCTCACCCGACGCCGTGGGTATGAATCACCGCCCGACGCAAAACTCGGCCGAACCCGCCGCGACAGCCGTGGCTGTCACCGTGGCCGGGGGCGCCGGCGTGGTCGCGAACGCTGCCCCGGCGCAGTCGGGCGAATGCCCGGCCTGCGATGCCGCGCCGACGGCAAGTAGCTCCGCGGCGATGACCGGTGGCGTCTTGACCAATCTCTCCTTTGGGGTCGAGCGATTGATCGACGTGGTGGGCCGGCTGCTCTCCGGCTCTCCCAGACCGGTGACCGATTTGCTCGCCGGGGCGCTGTGGATGGTGCGCACTCGTCTATACCCCGTCGGCGTCGACGTCGGGGTGTGGGGGGTGCCCGCCTGTGTGGAAACCACCAAGGACTGCTCCGGCCTGGACCTGACCGGTGCGGATCTGGCCGGGCTCGTCCTAGCGGATGTGAAATTCGTCGACACGATTCTGGACAGGGCGAACCTGTCCCGGTCCAACCTGGCCACCGCGCAGATGAGCGGGGCCACATTCAACGAAGCGCGGTTGGTCGGAACCCGGCTGTCGAAGGCCGACCTCGCCCGCGCGATCCTGAACGGGGCCAATCTCGAGCGTGCCGTCCTCGACGGCGTCGACTTCACCAACGCGGATCTGCGGGCGCTGAACCTGCCGACCCGAGCCGCCGACGGAATCGCCTCGGCGAAGTCGCTGCGCGGGGCCAACCTCGCCGGACAGAACCTGACCGGGGTCGACTTCAGCGGGCGGGACCTGACCGGAACCGACCTGTCCAACACCAACCTGCGGAACGCAAAACTGGCCGGGGCGAACCTCACCGCGGCGAAACTGCAGGGCGCGGTGCTCACCGGAGTCAGCGACAGCGACCTGCTGAGCGTAACCAGTTGGGACAAAGCCAATCTCACCGGACTCGACTTACGCGGCCGCACGCTGGCCGGCATCAACTGGGCCGGGGTGAATCTGACGGGTGGGGTCCTGGCGGACACCACCCTGACCGGTGCGCGGTTGACGAAGGCGAATCTGTCCGGCGCGGATCTGCGCGGTGCGGCGCTGACCGGGGTCAGTGACGCGGACCTGGTGAGCGCGACCTGGACCGGTGCGAATCTGGCCGGTCAGAACTTCGGCAGCCGCAACTTGTCCGGCATCAACTGGTCCGGGGCGAATCTGACGGATGCCGTGCTGAGCTCGACGGTCCTCAGCGGTGCCGTTGTCAACAAGACGAACTTCACCAGAGCCAACCTCGACGGCGCGAAACTGGGCGGGGTCAGCGATGGCGATCTGGTGAGCGCCACCTGGACCGGCGCCAATCTCACCGGACAGAACCTCAGCGGGCGCAACCTCGCCGGCATCCAGCTGCCCGGCGTCAACCTGGCGAATGCTGTGCTCAACTCCATGAAGCTGGGGGGCGCGAACCTTGCCGGGGCGAACCTGACGGGCGCCAACCTGACGGACACCAGGTTAACGGGCACGGACCTCAGCGGGGCCAACCTGGAGGGCGCCATCCTGGCCGAGGTCTCGGACGCGGACTTGGTCAGCGCAACCTGGAAGGGCGCCAACCTCACCGGGCAGAACCTCAGCGGGCGCAACCTTTCCGGCATCCGGCTGACCGGCGTGAACCTGACCGGCGCCGACCTGTCCACGTCCCTCGGGCGGTTCACCACGTTTCTCACAGGTGCCGACCTGACCGGGGCGAACCTCACAGCGGCCAACCTGCGAAACACCAAACTGTCGGCCGACAGGGACGTGATCGGACTGACCACCGCCACGCTGACCGGTGCGATTCTGGCCGGAACCGACGCCTATCTCTCAGGCGCGGATCTGAGCGGAAAGAACCTCAACGGAACCGACTTCACCGGTCTCAACCTGCAGCGGGCGAATCTCAGGCGTGCGACGCTGGTCGGGGCCAACCTCACCAACACAGACCTGGCCGGTGCCGACGTCGGTCGGGCGGACTTCACCAAGGCCAACCTCACCGGGGCCAGCCTGGCCGCTGTCACCGACGCCAACCTAGTCAACGCAGTGTGGGACGGCGCCAACCTCACCGGCCAGAACCTCAGCAGCCGCAAGCTTGAGGGCATCAAGTTGGTCAACGCCAACCTGACCGGCGCGAAGCTCACCGGCACCGACCTGACCCGCGCCCGACTGGGAGGCGCGATACTGACCGGCGCCGACCTCAAGGGCGCGGTGCTTGCCGGAATCCCCGACGCCGATCTGGTGAGCGTGCAGAGCTGGAAGGGCGCCGATCTCACCGGCCAGAACCTCAGCGGGCGCGACCTTTCCGGGATCAACTTCGCGGGCGTGATCCTGGCCGACGCCAACCTGACCCGGGTCAACTTCCGCGACGCCAACCTGGCAGGGGCGATCCTGCCGATCGGCAAGAACCTTGACGGCATCCGGTGGCAGCGAACCATCTGTCCGCCCGGGAACAAGAGCGACACCGGCTGCTCGGGCACCGTCCCGCTCGCCACCGGCGGGCTCTTCGCCGACCGTGCGGCCGGCCTCTGGCCGAACGGCGTCCCGGTGCCCGACGCCGGAAACCGCGACCCGTGGACACGGTTGCTCACCAACTACCCCGCGGGAAAGTCCCCCAACGACGGGGTGATCCTGCGGATCGCGAACAACTCCACCGATCCGGTGGACCTGGGGGTCGTTGATTCCCAATCCGGGGCCAACGTGACGCTGCCGGTGGGCAAGGTGTTGTGGCTCGCTGGCACTACCAGCGACGCCGGGCTCAAGGATTCGCTGGTGACCTGGCTCCGCAGCGAGTTGGGCGGGGCGGGCCGGTTGATCCTGAACGACCCCTTCGCCAGCACGCCGACCGCGAAAGTGGCCTACTACGACCAGAACCCCTCCGACGAATTCAAAGTCGGCACCGAGATTCAATATGTCTGCCCCGCCAAAGACGCGAATGTGATCCTCGTTGTAACCGTCAAGCGACTGCAGGACCCAGAGGACTGGATGAGCGAGGCAGAACAGGACGCCCTGAGTCCCAAACGCAAGGACCCGGGGTATCTCGACGACTGGGCGGTCTTCAGCGTCTCCATCGACAGGATGGCTCCGACGAACATCTGAGTCGTCGCTGAAACAGTCCACGATCGGCAACGTTCCGGATCTAATCCGGCAAAACCCGCTGCGGAGCAGGTGTCCACGGTGGGACGCTTTTCGACGCATCGTCGACATGGGCCGACGACACAAGTAGTGAAGGAGTCCTCGGAAATGACAGCTCCCACGATGACGCACCGCCTCACGGCGGAGTTCATCGGCACGTTCTGGCTGGTGTTCGGCGGGTGCGGCGCAGCCGTGTTCGCGGCCAATCCGGCCGGTGACAACTCCGTCGGCATCGGCTATCTGGGCGTCGCCCTGGCGTTCGGCCTGACCGTGCTGACCGGCGTCTACGCGTTCGGCACCATCTCCGGCGGGCACTTCAACCCGGCGGTCACCCTCGGCGCGGCCCTGGCCAAGCGGGTGGAATGGGCGGCCGTGCCCGGCTATTGGCTGGTGCAGGTCCTCGGCGGCCTGGTCGGCGGCTTCGCCATTCTGACCATCGCCAAGGGCCGGGCGAAGTTCAACGCCAGCGGTCACATGGCCGCCAACGGCTACGGCGTCAACTCCCCGCACGGGTACTCGATGATGGCGGTGCTCATCACCGAGATCCTGCTGACCTTCATCTTCCTGATGGTCATCCTCGGCTCCACCGATGACCGGGCTCCCAAGGGTTTCGCCGGGCTGTCGATCGGTCTGACCCTGACGCTGATCCATCTGATCTCCATCCCGATCTCCAACACCTCGGTCAACCCGGCCCGTTCCACGGGTGTGGCGTTCTTCAACGGCGCCGGGGCACCCGGCCAGTTGTGGATGTTCTGGGTGGCGCCACTGGTGGGTGCGGCGATCGCCGGTGTGCTCTACCCGGTGCTCTTCCCGCGGTACGAGGAACTGGCCACCCGACCGGTCCGCGACGCCGTCCTGGAGACGCGCAACGCGGTCCGGGACGTCGTGGAGTCCGAGATCAAGTTCATCGAGGACAAGTAGCCGGTACTCACAACCCGCTGATGCGCTGGACCGGCAACCGCGGCCCGCGGCGCGGCAGGTAGGCCAGCCGGCTGACCTCCAGCAGGCGCACCACCCGGTAGCGGTGCGGGCGCATGGGTTCCAACAGTGCTTCCATGGCCGGGTCGTCGATCGGATGGCCCAGCAGCGTCCACCCGATCATGGTTGCCAGGTGGTAGTCGCCGACCGACAGGGCGTCGGCGTCGCCGAACGCACGCTGCGCGGTCTCGGCCGCGGTCCAGACGCCCACACCCGGCAGCGAGGTGAGCGCCGCGCGGGCCTCGGCGGGCGGCCGGTCACAGAGCCGCTCCAGAACGTCGCCGCGCTGGGCGCAACCGACCACGGTGCGGGCCCGGCCCGGGTCGACGTTGGCCCGGTGGAACTCCCAGGAGGGGATGCGCCGCCATACCTCTGCGGGCGGGGGCACCCGCATGCCGTCCGGCGCCGGCCCAGGCGCCGGGGTGCCATGCGCGGTGACGAGCAGCCGCCAGGACCGAAATGAGTCGACGCCCTGGACGCGCTGCTCGAGGACCGCCGGGATCAGCGACTCGAGCACCCGCCCGGTGCGGCCGATCCGCAGGTGCGGAACCCGCTGCTGGGCCAGCGCGACGGTCGGGTCGGTCGGGTGGAAGCCGTGTGCATCGTCGTCGGCGCCGAGCAGCGCAGGCAGGTTGCCGACGAATTCCTCCGCGCCGTCACCCCAGGCCTGACAGTGCACCGCGTCGGCCGCGGCGCGGCTGATGCGGGCGGTCACCGGTCCGCTGCGCTGCAGGCTGGTCCGCCAGATGACGCCGTCGACGATCTGCAAGCACGGGTCACGCGGTCCGCGGCGTTGCGGCGCGAGGGTGTGGCCCGGGCTCACCGGACCCGGGAAGGTGAGGGTGCGCTCGACGGGCACGCGAGAACCCTAGGGGCGCCCGGTGATCCGATCCGCCAGCACGGCGACCGGCGAGGTGTGGGACCGGTGGCCGGCTTCGTGGCGGTCGGCGAGTTTGTAGGCGGTATAGAGACCGCGCACCCCGAGCCAGCGCAACGGCTCGGGCTCCCAACCGCGTGATCGGTGGCCCACCCACGGCAGTACGGTCAGATCCGTGGACCGCTTGAGAACAAGATCCGCCAGCGTGCGCCCGGCGAGATTGGTGGCGGTCACACCATGCCCGACGTAGCCGCCGGCCTCGCCCAGTCCGGTCGCCGGGTCGAACTGGATCCCGGCCGACCAGTCCCGCGGCACCGCCAGCACACCGCACCAGCCGTGCGCGATCGGCACGCCGCGGGTCTGCGGTAACACGGTGTTCAGCACACCGGTCAGGTAGTCGATCGTGCCCTGGTCGACGGCGCCGTCACGGTCGATGCGGGAGCTGTAGCGGTAGGGCACCGCGCGACCGCCGATGGCGATGCGGCCGTCGGCGGTGCGCTGGGCGTAGAAGAAGCCGTGCGCCAGATCACCCACGGTTTCACAGCCCTGCCATCCGATGCTGTCCCAGATTTCTTGCGGCAGAGGCTCGGTCGCGATCATGGCGCTGTTCATCGGCAGCCACCGCCGCCGCAGCCCGCGCATGCGGGCGGTGAACCCCTCGGTGGCACGCAGGATGACCGGTGCGCGCAGCACGCCGCGCGGCGTCTCCACCCGGCCCTGGGCGATCTCGGTTACCGGGGTCTGCTCGTAGAGCGTGACGCCGAGTCGTTCGACCACGTCGGCGAGGCCACGCGCGAGTTTGGCCGGCTGGATCCGCGCGCAGTGCGGGTTGAACGCGCCCAATGTCAGGCTGTCGATCTTGACCCGCTCGGATGCCTCTGTCACCGTGAGGATTTCGACGTCGGAGACGCCCCAGCGGCGATCCTCGGCGACCTCTTCCCGCAGTCGTTCGGCCTGGGCGGGGGTGCGGGCCACTTCGAGGTTGCCACCCTTGACGATGTCGGCATCGATGCCCTCGCGGGCAGCCACCGCGATCACTTCGTCGACGGCTTCGTTGAGCATTCGCTGCCAGGCGATCACGCTGTCGCGGCCGTGCGCCTTGGCCAGCACGCCGCGGTGGCCCGGCGGCAGACCGGACAGCCAACCACCGTTACGCCCGGACGCGCCGAATCCCGCGAAGCGGGCCTCGAGCACCGCGATGTTCAGGCGCGGGTCGAGCTGGCGGAGGTAATAGGCCGTCCACAACCCGGTGTAGCCGGCGCCGACGATGCAGACGTCCGCCTCCCGGTCGCCCGGCAACCCGGGACGCGGGTCGGGAATCCGCGAGAACCAGTGCGATACAGCGCCGTTGACCGTGGTCATGGAAGTGATCCTTGCAGACCCACGGGGTCGGGACGCAACAGCATTTCCTAAACGCCGTCCTCGGGCAGTTGGTCCGGAACGATCACCGTCACCACCGAGCCCCCGCCGCCCGGACTGCCCTCGAACTCCACCGCGCCGCCCGTGGATTCCACAGCGACCACCAGTGAGGAGAGCCCGATGTGGCCCTGGCTCACCCGCCGGGCCAGGATCTCCGGGTCGAAGCCGATCCCGTCGTCGGCCACCCGCAACACCGTCTGTCCGCCGCCGCGACGCAGGCTGACGGTGATGCGAGAAGCGCGAGAATGCTTGTGGGCGTTGGTCAGAAGCTCGCGGGCGGCGCGGTGGATCAGTGCTTCGGCCTCCGGTTTCCCCACCTCTTCGATATCGGTTTCGACCGGGGTTCCCCAGCGCTGCTCGTAGCGCTGGGCCACATCACGGACGGAGGCACTCAGGCCGACCTGGGCCAGGACCTGGGGGTGCAGCGTGGTAACCGTGTTGCGCAGGTCGCCGACGGTCTCGCGCAGCGCCGCGTCGAGCCGGTCGAAACCCTCCGGTGTGGGGTTGTCGCGCAGCTCGTCCAAATCGAGGCGGGCGGCCAGCAGGTTCTGCAACGGGCCGTCGTGGAGTTGCTCGGACAGTTCCCGGCTGTGCCGCTCGTCGGCTCGCATCGACTCGGTAATCAGGCGCCGGCGCACATCGAGGAGTGCCAGGACCCGTTCACGACGCCGCGACAGGGTGTAGGACAGAGCCGTGATCGCGGCGGTGAGCCACAGCAGACAGCCCACCTGGGTGTAGACCACGCCCGGGAGCGTGTTGGGCACGTCCTCGTCACGCACGGCGTACACCACCCAGGCCAAGAGATAGCCGAAGGACGCACTCAGTCCCAGCGCCGCATTGGTCGCCGGGCTGTCCATGAAGGCGACCGAGATCGGCAGCAGGAAGAAGATCGGGAACAGCGAGATCGTTCCCGGTCCGGAGGCGATGCAGAGGGCCAGCACAACGGCGATGTCGACGAAAATCGACGCGTACCGGAACCACCACCGCACCGGTGCGCGCATCACGTAGATGAGCCAAGCCACCGATCCGATCGCATAGGTCACCAGAACGGCGACGAACACCTTCTCGAGCCAGTGTGAGACGTGGGTCTGGGCCACCAGCAGGGCGATGAGGACGATCATCACCAACCGCAGGATCGACCGGATCCGCAGCGGCTCGGCGGTGAGGAAATCCAGGGCCTGGGTGGCGAGTCGCCGCACTAGTCCAGCAGCCCCCGGCGCATCGCCTCGGCGACCGCGGCGGCGCGGTCCCCCACGCCGAGCTTCTCGTAGAGCCGCTGCACGTGGGTCTTGACCGTCGACGGCGCCAGGAAGAGTCGCTTGGCGATGGCCGGGATGCTCGCACCGTCGGCGATCATGCCCAGCACCTCGCGTTCCCGGCCGCTCAGCGTGGGCCCGCTGGGTTCGGCACGGCGGCGGATCTCGGCGGCCAGCCCGGACGCCAGCTGCGGGTCGACGACGTCGCGGCCCTTGGCGCACTCGAGGACGGCGTTGACGATCTCCGAACGCGACGACTCCTTGGGCAGGTAACCGGCCGCCCCCTGTTGCAACGCGTGGTAGACGATCGCCGAGTCGTTGTTCGCCGACACCAGCAAAACCCTGGTCGGCAGTTCGTCACGAAGAACGGCCGCCGCCACCTGGCCGCCGTCCATGCCCGGCATCTGATGGTCCAGCAACGCCACCTGGGGTCGATGCTCCTTGATCGCGGCGAGGGCGGACGGGCCGTCCTCGGCTTCGGCGACGACCTCGACCAGACCACTGCCGGTTAGTGCGCGCACGAGTCCGTCCCGGAAAAGCGGATGGTCGTCGGCGACGACCACCTGAACCTTCTGGTTGTTGAAGGTTTCGCGCATGTGAATATCTTCCCACGAAGACGGCCCGGTTCCGGTGGAGAACCGACGCGGCCCGACACCACGTCGGCCTTCTGTGAGGAAAGCAGGGCAAACCATGAACCGCAACACCCCGCGCCCCGGGGCGGCCTGATACCGGTTCTGTTCAGTACAGATCCAGACGCCGGTCGCCCAGGACGTCGACGTGGTCCCCGATGCGCTTGTCGTGGCTGTCGGCCAGATCCACCTCGGCGATGGCCATCCCGGTGCCGGGGCCGACGTCGGCGGTCACCCAGCCGTCGGCGCCGATGATGGCGGTGCCCTCGGCCCATGGCTGACCCCGTTCCTCGCCGGTCCGGTCGCAGACGGCGATCGCGACGCGGTTGGTGCGTGCGGCCGACATCGCCGTGATGACCTCACCGACCCGTTCCCCGGGCGGACGTTGCGTTCGCGGCCAGTTCACCGGGGCGGCAATCAATTCCGCGCCCTGCACGGCCACCGCACGGGTCACCTCCGGGAACTCCAGGTCGTAGCAGACCATCACCGCGATGGCGCCGTGACGCGTCGCCAGCACGGGAGGCATGCGTTCCCCCGGTGTGAAGAGCAGCTTCTCGCGATCCCAGAGATGGGTCTTGCGGTAGTAGCCGGCCACCGCGCCGCCGTCGATCACCACGGCAGTGTTGTAAAGGCTGCCGTCGTCGCCGAGCTCACAGAACCCGCCGACCACCACGGCATCACCGGCGGCAGCCATCCATCGTCCGAACGCCGGATCTCCGGCCCGCAGCGCTGAGGCGCGAGCCTCCTCGGCGTCGCCGAACATGTAGCCCGAGGTCACCAGTTCGGGCAGTACCACGACCTGGGCCCCGGCCGCCACGGCCTCGGCGATCGCTGCCGTGGACATCTCGAGGTTGCCCGGCAGGTCACCGAGGACCGGAGCCAGTTGCGCGCAGGCGATCTTCGTCACGCGTCGGGTTCGATGTCCATCACCGGGGTCGGTCGCCGGAAACCCCGGGTCACAACGAGCAGCCACACCAATCCGATACCCAGCCAGCAGAGCCCCACCACCAAGGTCAGCCGCGACAGACTGGTCCACAACCAGACGGTGAGGACGAAACCGACTCCCGGCAGGATCAGATGGCGCAACAACGAGGCGCCACTGCGTTCCCGAAGGTCGATGAAGTAATGCTTGATCACCGACAGGTTGACCGCCGAGAAGGCAACCAGCGCACCGAAACTGATGATCGACGCCAGGGTGGTCAGGTCGATAACCAAGGCCAGCAGAGAGACGGCGCTGACGAGGACGATGGCGTACACCGGGGTGCTGAACCGCGGTGACACGTGGCCGAAGAACGGGCGCGGCAGGATGCCGTCGCGACCCATCGCGTAGAGGATGCGCGCCACCGAGGCCTGCGATGTGAGAGCCGAGCCGATGCAGCCGGCCACGTAGGCCGCCGTGAAGAAGCTTTCGAGAAACTTCCCGCCCGCCGTTCGCATCACGTCCAGCGAGCCCGAGTCCACGTCGGCGAAGGCGTTGGACGGGAACACCAACTGCGCGATGTAGGACAGCACGATGAAGAGCAACCCGGCGCCGAGGGTCGCCATGATGATGGCTCGGGGGACGTCGCGGGTGGGGTGGCGCGCTTCCTCGGAGAGTGTGGATACGGCGTCGAAGCCGAGGAAGGACAGACACAGCACCGCCGCCCCGGCGAAGACGACCCCGAGGCCGGTTGCCGTGCCGTCGCCGCGGAAGGGCGCCGCCACGTCGACACTGCCGCTTCCGGAGAGAGTCACGATCGCCATCGCGACGAAGGTGACGATGAAGATCGTCTGCACGGCGATGATGAGGAAGTTGGCCCGCGCGACCGAGACGATGCCCACGATGTTGAGCACCGTCACGATCGCGACGGAGACCACGATGAACATCCACGCGGGAATGGCCGGGAAAGCCGCCTCCATGTAGATGCCGATCACGAGGTAGTTCAGCATCGGCAGGAACAGGTAGTCGAGCAGCAGCGACCAGCCGGTGAGGAAGCCCAGCGGCGCGCCGAAAGTCTTCTGGGTGTAGGTGTAGGCCGATCCGGCGACCGGGAAGGCCACCGCCATCCGGGCATAGGAGAAGGCGGTGAACGCCATGGCGACCAACGTGACCACATAGGCGACCGGAAGGCGGCCGCCGGTGGTCTCGGTGACGATGCCGTAGGTGGTGAACACCGTGAGCGGCACGATGTAGACCAGGCCGAACAGCACCAGCGACGGCAGCCCGAGGGCGCGCTTGAGGTGCCCTTCGTGCTCGACCACCAGCGGTCCGGGGACCGGCGAATTGGTTGGCGTTGTCATGGCCTGCCTTTCAGTTTGTCGCGAGGTAAGCCGGTCGGCCCCGGAGATAGGTTGCCCGCACGCCGATTCCCGGAATCTCCAAAGCCGGCGTCTTCCGCGGGTCGCGGTCCAGCCACACCAGGTCGGCGCTCGCGCCGGGAGTGATGCTGCCCCAGGTCTTTTCGGCGAAGGCCTGATAGGCGACACCCGCGGTGTAAGCCGACAGCGCCCGGTCGATGGGCAGGATCTCCGCGGGCGTCCAGCCACCCTCGGGCTCGCCCTCGGAGGTTCGCCGCGACACTCCGACCGCGATGCCCTCCAGCGGCGCTCCGGAGGACACCGGCCAGTCCGACCCGTGCGCCAGTTTCGCGCCGCTGGCGAGCAGCGAGGCCATCCGGTACTGCCGGTCGGCGCGCTCGGCGCCCAGGCGCGGAATGGTCAGCACCGTCATCAGGGCGTCCATCTGCGCCCACAGCGGCTGCATGTTCGGGATGACGCCGAGTTGGGCGAAGCGGCCGATGTCTGCGTCATCGACCAACTGGGCGTGAGCGATCACCGGCCGGCGATCGCGAATGGTGTTGCGGCGTATGACGAAATCGATGGCGTCGAGAGCCTGGCGGACCGCGGCGTCACCGATCGCGTGGATGTGGATCTGCAAGCCGAGCTCGTCGACCCGGGCCGCCGCCTGCGCGAGCGCGTCGCCCTCCCAGTTGCGCTGGCCGTGACTGTGCAGCCCGGAACAGTACGGTTCCAGCAACGCCCCGGTTTCGTTCTCCACCACGCCGTCGGCGAAGAACTTCACGGTGTTCGCCGTCAGCAACGGCGAACCCGCCGCCTCGACCCGCCGCCGGGACTCGGCGAAATCCCGGACCTGGGTGTCGAAGTGCCGGGGGTCGGCGTAGAGCGCCAGATTGAACCGCATCCGCAGCGAATCCGCTGCCGCCACATAGGTTTCGACGTCGCCGGGCTCGACCCAGGCGTCCTGCACCCAGGTGACCCCGCGGGCCAGCAGGTAATCGGCCGCGGTGTCCAGGGCGGCGATGCGGACCCGTTCGTCGCGGGCCGGCATCACGTTCATCACCATGTCGACCGCACCCCATTCGCGCAGGGTGCCCAGCACGGATCCATCTGGGCGGTGCGGTATTTCACCGAGCAACGGGTCGGGGGTGTCCGGGGTGATCCCGGCGCACTCGATGGCGGCGGTGTTACACCAGACCGTGTGATAGTCCCAGGCGCGCAGGACCACCGGACGATCCGGGACCACGGAGTCCAGCCACCGGGCGTCGAAGAGTCCCTCGGGCGCAAGGCTGCCGTCGTAGGAGGCACCGACGATCCACTCCTGCTCAGGGTGCTCGTCGGCGTATCTCTTCACGGCCAGCAGGATTTCGTCCACGGTGCGACAGGACCGTACGGCCGGGCCCGCCGCCTCCAGGCCGCCGTAGAGCGGGTGCGCGTGGCCGTCACCGAACGACGGCATCAGGAACCCGCCACCGAGGTCCACCTTCTCCGCACCGGGCGGGACGATATCTCGGGCCTCGTCGCCGACCGCGTGGACGACGCCGTCGGAGACCAGTAGCGCGTCGGCGTCCCGGCTGCCGGTCCAGATGGTTCCACCGGTGAAGAGTGTGGCGCTCACCCGATGAATCATTCCCTGTCCGGAGCCGCTGACGCAGCTGAACGGGGCCTGTCAGGCGACGACGATGCGGGGAACGGTGCCGCGCGGGGCGTCCGAGGCCAGGCCGGCGAAGTAGGCCCCGGACCACATCCACAGTCCGGCCTGAAGCAGAAGCGCGCTTGAGGCCAACGGGGCATCCCGCTCGCCGTAGGCCTTCATGCTGGCCAGGGTGGCCGCCTTGCTGATCATCAGGTAGGCCGAACTCAGGTCGACGAGCGCGCCGTACGAGGTGGGCGAGAACCCGCCCGCCGGCGTGATGAACCTCCAGACGAATCGGCCTGCGCCGGTGGTGCTCTCCAACACCGAAGTCCACAGTTTCATCTGCGCCCAGCGCAGCGTCGTCGGGTGCGCCAGGTCGACCAGGGCGCTGTCGTATCGGTTGGCGATCTCCAGATCGACCAGCGAGGAGTTGCAGGCCAAAAACCCGTTGCAGCTCAAGGTATCCCGCATCGAGGGCACCCCAGGAGGCGGATTGTCCAGAAGGTACTCCAAATAGCCCTTGTTGTACCCGTAGAGGCTGAGCAACACCGGGACCGATGAGTGCGCAGCGGGTGTCGACAGCAACGGGACCCTGCTGATGTCGGTCAGTCCGGCGACGAACGCACCGAACATCTTCAATCCCAGCGCCGAGACCACACCGCCCGGGGGCACACCGGCGGGTTGGGCAGCCGGGGCGGGTTGGGCAGCGGGGGCCGGTTCGGCACTCAGGTTGTCCCGCAGCCAGATTCCGCCGAAGTAGCCCGACACCGAGAGGTTGCCCATCTCGACCCGTTGCTGTGCCCTGGTGAGCGGAACGGATGCCAGGGTGTCCAGGCTTCCGGTCGCCAGATCGCCGAAGAAGAAGCGGGGCGAATCGGCCGGGTCGCCCCCCGCGGCCACGTAGGCGGAGGCGGCATCGGTGATGGCCGGTTCCGACACCGTGAACCCCCGGTCGTTGGTGACCGGCATCGGGGGCAACTCGACGGACACCTGCTGGCGGGTGGAGCGGGCCCGCGGCCGGGCGACCGCGGCGGCGGCCTGCGGCGAACGCCTCGCCGCTGCGCTCGACGGCGTGCCGCGGCGAACATGGTCGGAAGCGGAACGGCTTCCGCCGGAATCTGCGTCGGAAGCGGAACGGCTTCCGCCGGAATCTGCGTCGGAAGCGGAGTGCGTTCCGCGGGAATCGATGTCGGGCGCGGCGGCAGCCACCCCGGGTCCACAGAGCACCAACGCGCCCAGCCCGAGGCCGAGCACAAGACCGAGGCGCGCTTGGTTGTTCATCGCGGCAGGTCCCACTGACCGAAGTCGGGGGCCAGCACATCGTCGACGTCGACGCTGACCCCGTCGATCAGCACACCCGGGTCTGTCGCCGTCACGACCTCGCGCTGGAACAGCACAGCACCGGGCGCGCGCTTGCCGCCCGACCAGGCCTTGGTCTGCCAGGCCCAGCGGTAGCCCGGACTGGTCGAGGCGCCCACCACCCCGTCGGCGATCGCCCACCCCAGTTCGTTGACGCCGCCGTAGATGCCCGTGCGGGCAACGCCCAGCACCGAGTTGATGCCCCGAAACCACGGCGCGGCAAGGGTTTTCCAGGCGGAGGCGTCCAGCGGCTCGTCGACGCTGAAGAAGATCGGCGCGGTGGGCGGGCCGCCCGCCGCGGTGTGCAGCGCCAGTGCGGTCTGGGCGTCGGCCACGCCGCCGTCGTATCCGCGGGTGAAGTCCGAGGGGCTGTTGACCCAGCCGGGCTTCCCGTACTGGTAAATGCTCACCACGTGCAGGCCGAGTGCCCGCAGGCCGTCGGTGTAGGCCCGGGTGACCGGCTTGAAGTCGAATGTCGCACCCGGCCGGAGTTGCGAGACGTACACCAACACCCCGTCGAACCCGGCGGCCTTCACCGACTCCGGCGGCACCTGGCGGACGGCGAAGTCGATCAGTCGCAGGCCGTCGGCGCGGGCGGACGGCGTCCCCGACGTGGCCGCGAGCATCCCAGGCCCGGCGATGGCGGAGACGACGGCGGGAACGGTGTACTTGAGGACCTGGCGTCGTGAGGCGTGTCGCGTCACGGTGCGAGGGTATCCCGACCGACCGGAGGGAACGGGAAACGACCGGTTCAGGAGGTCTTGGAGACCAGTCCCGGGTTGCCGACTCCGATGGTGATCCGGGGGTTGGCCGCCGGATCGAGCCAGGTCAGCAGTGACTTCATCTCGTTGCGGCCGATCGCCACGCAGCCCCAGGTGGGGGTGCCGTCGGTCACGTGCAGGAAGATGCCGGACACCTTGCCCGGGATCCGCTGCGGGTTCACGGCGATGTTGACCGCGTAGTCGTAGACCGGACCCGAGTCATAGAGGTTCTCGGTGATCGACGACGGATTGGCCGCCGATTGGACGTGGGTGTTGTACGTCGGCGAGCCCGCGTCCTCGTCCCACCAATCCTTGGTGGTGGCTTGGAAATACGGCATCTTGGTGCCCGGGTTCGGCTCGCGCCCGAAGGCCTGGTCGAAGGCGAACGTACCCACCGGTGTGCGGTGCACGCCGTCGGCGCCCTCACCCACTCCGACGTCGCCGACCATCGCCTTGGTCGGCCCCAGTACGACCTTCCACTGCTGACCGACCTTCTGGTAGGCGGTGAGCGTCCCCGAGGTCGACGACGCGGTGGGGACGCCGACGACGATCCACTGGCTGGTCTCGGCCGTGGTTGCGGCCGGTGCGGGGGCGGGCGCGGGGGTCGGTGTGGGTGCGGCGGCGGCCGGCGCCGCGAGCGGGAGGCTCAGCAGCGCCAGTCCGAGACATGCCACGCCTGTCGTGACGGCCTTCTTCAGCGGCATCGGCAAATTCACAAGCACCCCGGATCTGACGACGAACACTGCCCTTTGGCAGCGGGATCATCCTAACGGGGCGGCAGCAGCCCGAACTGCCGGCGAAACAGGTTCGGCACCGAATCGGCGACGAACCGAGATCTGGGCGAGTCGACGATGCCGGAGCGAAGCTCCGGAGGAGGAGCGAGCAGTTGACCTGGGCGAGTCGACGATGCCGGAGCGAAGCTCCGGAGGAGGAGCGAGCAGTTGACCTGGGCGAGTCGACGATGCCGGAGCGAAGCTCCGGAGGAGGAGCGAGCCGGTCGGGTTTGCGCGAGCGGGTTAGTGCGCGATGTCCACGATCAGCCGCGGCGGCCCCTCAAGCGCCTGCACACGAAACGGCTCTTGCGTGCGGAGGCCCGCCACCCAGGTCAGCACAGCCTCGAAGTCCCCGGCGCTCTTGACTTCGGTCACCGACCCGGTGTCTGCGGTGAGGGTGCGCGGACCCGAGTACGTCGGCGGGCCGCCGCCCCAGCCGGCCGCGGTGGCCGGGTTCAACGACAGGTGCAGCACCGTGGTGGCACCCGGGAGCGGGATGTCGAGACCCGAGGCGTCCTCCCGCGCGGGCAGCGGCTGGTAGCCGATCGTGTAGCCAGGTACACGGTCGGTGAACTCCAGGACCAGCCGGTCATAGCCGTCCTGACCTTCGAGCCGCACGGCGGCGAGATGCGCCATCTCGCCGGACGGGTCGGCGTGTACGTCGGCGGTGCCCGCGCCCGGAAGAGCCGGTGGGGGCGGCGCGGATCTGCCGGCGCAACCCGAGAGCACGACGGCCACAGCGGTGGCCATCCACAGAGCGGCTGCCTTCGCCGCAACGATCCGCATCCGTGTGACGGTAGCTCCGGTCAGGACTCTTTCACTTCCGAGTACCAGATTCGGTCGGCGACCGAGACGATGTCGTCGGAGATGGCCGAGATCCGCCGGTAGAACTCCCGCCGCGCGGTGACGACTGCGATGTCGGTGATCGACAGCAGATCGCCGGCCGCCTGCCGGTAGGTGCGTTCGAGATTGCGCTGGGACTTCACCGCCGCGTCGGCGGCCTCGGTGGCCGAGGCCGTGGCCTTGCGGCCCAGGGCGCCGAAAGCCGCCTGGAGGTGGCGCACCCCCTCGGCCAGCAGGACGGCCATGTCGGCGGTGGCCCGGTCCGGGGGGAACTCCATGGCCTCGGCTTCGCGAACGGTGTTCTTGGCGCCGTTGATCACCTTGTCCAGGTCCCGCGACAACTGGAACAGGTCCTCGGGTTGCAGTGGCGTGGTGAACGCCTCGCTGACGGCGTCGACCAGCGCGCGGCGCACCTCGTCGCACGCATGCTCGGCATCGCGGACGTCCTCGGCGCGGGCAAGGTCGCCCTGGGCCCACGCGGCGAAGGCGTCCATGCCCCGCACGGTGATGTCGGCCTGCTGCTCCAGCATCCCGACGACGTCCGGCGTCTCCGGCAAGAACCAGCGGGTGCGCTTGCGGCTCATGGCTTCTCCGTTCGCCTGCGGCTCATGACAGTGCTCTCCATCCGAGAAGGACCACGACCGCCAGCAGTGCGGCGGCGGGAATGGTGGTCAGCCAGGCGACGCCCATCTCCCGCACGATCTCCCAGCGCACGTGCTTCCACCGGCGCCGTCCGCCGCCGACGCCGACCACCGAGGAGGCCACCACCTGCGTGGTGCTGACCGGGGCGCCGATCAGCGAGGCACCGAGGATGACGGCGGTGGACGAGGCCTGGCTGGAGAACGAGTCGAGCGGGGTGAGGGTGAAGATCCGCTGGCCGATCGTCTTGACGATGCGCCACCCGCCCAGCGCGGTGCCCATCGTCAGGGCGACGCCGGTGGCGGCCTTGGCCCACAGCGGCACCGACATGGTGTCGCTGTGGCCGGAGGCCAGCAAGAGCACCGCGATCACTCCCATCGACTTCTGCGCGTCGTTGCCGCCGTGACTGAACGAAAGCCCCGCTGCCGCAAGCCATCCGCAACCGCGGACCGGGCCGATCCACCGCGTGGTCCAGCGCCGTGACAGCAGACGCAGCAGACGTAACAGCAGGAAGGCGAACACGAATCCCAGCGGCGGGGAGATCAACAGGGCGACCAGGACACCGATGACACCATCGGGATGCCAGCCTTCGAACCCGCCCCACTGGACGGACTGCAGGCCGCCGCTGCCGGACAGGATGCCGTCGGCGATCGCGGACCCGGCGAGGCCACCGACGAGTGCGTGCCCGGAGGACGACGGGAGCCCCAGCAACCAGGTGAGAGCGTTCCAGATCGTCGCGCCGGCCAGTCCGGCGCCGACGACGGGCACCATCTGGGCGTGCGGGACGGTGACGATTTTGCCGATGGTGTCGGCGACGGCGGTCCCCAGCAGCACCGCGCCGGCCATGTTGAACACGGCGGACAGCACGACCGCCTGCCCCGGGGTCGCTCCGCGGGTGGCGACCAGGGTGGCGATCGCGTTGGAGGCGTCATGGAAGCCGTTGGTCAGGGCGAAGGCCATCGCGAAGCCGATGGCGACGATTAGCCCGACTTCCATGAACTCTCCCGGCAGGACGTGGCCGAACCGACCGTGTACGCCGGGTGAACATAACAAAGACGCCGGGTGAACGGTGGATGAGCGCCGTCGCTACCGTGCCAGCCAGCACAGGGCCGCGGCCACCAGGGCGGCCGTGCCGGTGTCCAGGGTCGGCTGGATGACCGGCGCATAGTGCGGTGAGTGGTTGACGGGAAGATCCGAGGGGATCGAGCCCTCAGCGCCGGAGAACAACGTGGGATCGGCACCGCCGAACAGCCAGAAGGTGTACGGGGCGCCAACGCCGTTGGCGATATCGCTGAAGTCCTCACTGCCGAGGATGCGCGGCGGTTCGATGACGCGGTCGGCTCCCAGGACTTCGGTGAACGCTTCGGTGACCGTGGCGGTGACCTCGGGATCGTTGACCGTCAGCGGCGCCTGGTCAAACATCTCGAACTCCGGTTCACGCGGGGAGTTCGACGCCGCGCATTCGGCGGTGACGATCCGGCGGATCGCCGCCAGGATCGTCGAACGAGTCGCCTCGCTGTAGGTCCGGATGTTGATCTGCAGTTCGGCGCGGTCGGCGATGATGTTCGCCTTGGTGCCCGCTGTGACACTCCCGACAGTCAGCACGGCGGGCTCGCCGGGCTCGACTTCGCGGGAGACGATCGTCTGGAGCCGCAAAACGATGGATGCCGCCAGCACCACCGGGTCGACGCACGCCTGGGGCATCGAGGCGTGGCCGCCGCGGCCGTAGACCGTCACCCGGATGCAGTCGGCTGCGGAGAAGAATGGACCCGGCTTGGCGGCGAGGGTGCCGGCAGGCAGCGGCACCACGTGCTGGCCGAGCGCGACGTCGACGGGGCCGACCAACTCCGCCAGCCCGTCGGCGACCATCCCCTGAGCGCCGTTGGCGGTCTCCTCGGCGGGCTGGAACAGCGCGATCAGCGTTCCCGCCCAATTCTTTTGGGCCAACGCCAGCAGCTGGGCGGCGCCCAGCAGGCAGGTGGTGTGCATGTCGTGACCGCAGGCGTGTGCGACCGGCACAGGGCGGTCGGATCCGAGGGGTCTGCCGGTGGCGGTGCTGGCGTAGGGCAGGCCGGTGTCCTCCAGAACCGGCAGCGCATCCATGTCGGCGCGCAGCAACACCGTCGCGCCCTCGCCGTTACGCAGGATGCCGACGACGCCGGTGCCGCCGACGCCCGTCGTCACCTCAAAGCCCGTCTGCTGCAACCGGTCGGCGACAGCGGCTGCGGTCCGATGCTCCTGATGCGACAGTTCGGGGTGCTGGTGCAGGTCCCGGTAGAGCTCTTCCTGCCACGAGCGGACGTCATCGGCATTGGCCAGGGCGGCGGCGACGGCGGGGTGCATGGTCGGCGGGAAACCTCTCGGGCGTCGGGGCGTGCGCGACCAACATAAGTCGACGGCGGCAATCGGGCCCAAGTTTCGGCCTTCCGCCCACAGGTATCAACCGGGGCGTCTCAGCCTGACTAGGTGTACCGGGACAACTAGGCTGTGCGGTCACCGAGCTCACCGGACGAAAGGCAGCCGATGTCGTTCACTCATCTCGCGAGCTTCCGGTGGAAGGACGGGACGACGCCGGAAGACGTCGACCGGATCACCGGCGCGTTGACCGCGCTGGCCCCGATTCTCAGCGGTATGGAGAGCTATCGTTGCGGTCCCGACGTGAGCCGCACTCCTGACTCCTACGACTACGCGGTGGTCGGGGTCTTCGCGAGTCGCGACGACTTCGAGGCCTACCGGGACCACCCCGAGCATCAACGCATCCTCAAGGAGTTGATCGCGCCAAATCTGGCCAAGCGAATCGTCGTTCAGCTTCAGAACTGAAACCCTCAGCTTCGCGGCGGTTGCCGCGCGGTGGTGGCGTGCCGTCGGCAGTATCCGCCCAATGCCGTTGGGAGCCAGCCGAAATCGACCAGCAGCTCGTTCAGAGACTGCTTGACCACAGCCGTCCTTGATTCAGTGACGAAAACTGAAACATCAATGCTCTCTCCGCAATTCACACACTCGACACGACATTCCCACACCGACTCATGCTCGGCGAACTCCTGGGGCATCACGGTGGTACCAATCGGAGACGGATCAGGAACGCCAACGTAACACCGGTCCGAAGGCGCCGCATGCCGGCGAAGCCGGTCGCAGAACGCGGGCTCGCGTACATCAAGGTTCCGCAGAGAGCCGCGCCGCTGTCCGCCGATCGGTGGACAGCGGCTTCCACCGGAGAACGACCCGTTCGGGGGACCATCGGTCGCTGTCTCGCCGGGCATCGTTGTGCTCAGAAGGCCCCTAGAGGCGGCACACCCGGGGCCCAGAGCGGGAAGAGACTTCGATGGAGCGCATCATCGCCGGCATCAGCCGTTACTTCCAGGGTTGGTCGACGATGGATCCCGCTGTGGCACTGGGTTTGTTCGGTGCCGGAGTGGGACTGGCCGTTCCCGAGTACCCGGCGTGGGCTGCCGACGGCCCGGCGCTCTGATCGGTGTAGGCCGGGGGCTTCGGCGCCGGCCCCCCAGGGCGAGGTCCACCGGCGACATGGCCAACATGAAAGATAAATGACGCCGCGGTCAAAAACGCCCCGGGTGACGGCCCTGGCTGTTGTGATGACACGGTGCTTCGGGACTCCCCGGAGACCATTGGCCGCAAATGAGGATCATCATGCCCACAATTGATGCTGAACCGTTTCCCCTGAACTTCGACGTGGCCTCGACGGCCCTCGTCATCATCGATATGCAACGGGATTTCGTCCTGCCCGGCGGCTTCGGCGAGGCGCTCGGCAACGACACCTCCCTCTTGCTCGCCGCGGTCGATCCGATACAGCGCGTCCTGACTCGCGCCCGGGAGATCGGAATGTTCGTCGTCCACACACGCGAGGGTCACCGTCCGGACCTCAGCGACTGTCCCCCCGCAAAGCTCACGCGCGGCGGCAAGACCTTCATCGGCGAGGACGGCCCGATGGGCCGCATCCTGGTCCGCGGCGAGCAGGGCCACGACATCATTCATCAGCTCTATCCGATCGACGGAGAGCCCGTGATCGACAAGCCGGGCAAGGGCAGCTTCCACGCGACCGACCTCGGGCAGATCCTGGCCGACCGCGGCATCAAGACCCTGATGGTCTGCGGGGTCACTCTCGAGGTCTGCGTCCACACCACCGTCCGGGAAGCCAACGACCGCGGCTACGAGTGCGTGGTCCTCAGCGACTGCGTCGCCTCCTACTTCCCCGAGTTCCAGCGGGTCGGACTGGAGATGATCAAGGCCCAGGGCGCCATCTTCGGCTGGGTCTCGGACTCCGAGCGCTTCCTGGCCGCAACGTCCTAGCAACGCGGCGAGGGAATACACATGAGTACCAGCTCGCGGTTCTACCCCAATCTCTACAAGGACTCGGTGTCCCTGATGGCAGTGACCGTTCAGGTCACGTCGGTGCCGGGAATCGAGTCGGCCTCGGTCGTGATGGCCTCGGCCACCAACGTCGAGAACCTCGCGCAGGCCGGACTCGGGACGTTCGACGTCCGGCCCAACGACCTCGTCGTCGCCGTCGCCGGTCCGGCCGAGGCTTGTGAGGAAGCCCTCGCCCTGGCCGACAAACTTCTGTCCGAAGCACCCGGCGGAGGTGCGGAGGAAAGCAGCGCGGCCGCGCCCACGACCAGCATCCAGATGGCCGTCACGAAGGATCCCGAACTGGACTTGGCACTGATCTCGGTACCGGGCGACTACGCGGCCGCCGAAGCGATGAAGGCCTTGAGACTCGGGCTCGACGTGATGATCTTCAGCGACAACGTGACTCCGGAAGCCGAACTGGCCCTCAAGCAATACGCCCGTGAGGTCGACCTCATGGTCATGGGCCCGGACTGCGGAACCTCGATCGTCAACGGCATCCCACTCGGCTTCGCCAACGTGGTGCGACGCGGACCGATCGGCGTCGTCGGCGCATCCGGGACCGGTACCCAGGAGGTGACCGTCCGGGTGCATCAGAACGGCTCGGGGATCTCGCAGGCGCTAGGCACCGGCGGTCACGACCTCGCGGACTCCATCGGCGGCATCTCCATGCTGCACGGACTGGCAGCCCTCGACGGCGATCCCGCCACCTCGGTCATCGTGCTGGTCTCCAAACCACCATCTCCGGACGTCGCCGCCGCCGTCCTATCGGCCGCTGAGGCCAGCGAGAAGCCGGTCGTGGTCATCTTCCTGGGCGCCGACCCGGCATCGGTGACCCGAAACGGCGTCTACGGCGCCGCCTACCTCGCCCAGGCCGCTGATATGGCGGTTGCGCTGTCCCGCAACGAGACTCCGGGTTCTGGCGAGATCGGCATATCCAACGACATGCGCCGCACACTGAGCGATCTCGCGCGATCAATGGCTCCGAGCCAGCGATACGTCCGGGGAATCTTCTCCGGCGGCACCTTCTGCTTCGAAGCCCAACTCGTGCATCGCGCCAGGGGCATCTCCGCCTATTCCAACACCCCGGTCAAAGGAAACACCGCCCTCGTCGACATCCGCAAGAGCCAGGAGAACACCATCGTCGACATGGGCGACGATGAATTCACCCAGGGCCGGCCACACCCGATGATCGATCCTTCCCAGAAGGATTCCCGCATCCGCGAGGAAGTGGCCGACCCGACGACGGCCGTCGTGCTGTTCGACGTCGTATTGGGTTACGGATCGGCCGACGACCCGACCGCCGAGTTGATCTCCATCATCGGAACGTCCAAGGCGAAGGCCCGCTCAGAGGGACGGACCGTCGCATTCATCGGGTACGTGTGCGGCACCGACCTCGATCCCCAGGATCGGGCGAAAACCGTTGCGGCACTGAAGTCCGCGGGCGTCCTGGTGGCATCGAGTAACGCCGAGGCGGCTGTCTGGTCAGCGGCGTTGATCGCCGAGCGCGAAGGAGTCGGCAAGTGAAGAAGCTCTTCGAAGCGGATCTGAAGGTCGTCAACGTCGGCCTGCAGGGATTCGCCAACAACATCACGGCAGCAGGCGGCCAGGTCACCAACCTCACCTGGGCGCCACCGGCCGGCGCCGACGCGGCACTGGGCTGGACGCTGGCGAATCTGGTGGGTGATCCCCGGATCGCCGACGCCAACCGGACAGCCTATGACCGCTATCTCGCCGCACAACCGCGGCTGGTCGACCTCGTCCGCGCCGGTGAGGCGATCCCCGGCCTGGGCCCGGGCGAACGGCGCATCCTGCACTCCGGCCCACCGATCGCCTGGCCCGACATGTGCGGCCCGCAACGCGGGGCGATCGCCGGGGCGATCCTCTACGAGGGCTGGGCAGAGGATCTCGATGCCGCGGAGAAGCTGGCAGAAAGCGGGGCGGTAGCCCTCGAACCGTGCCATGAGCACGGTGCCGTCGGGCCGATGGCCGGAATCATCAGCCCGTCGATGCCGGTGTGGGTCGTCGAGAACACCGCCGCCGGAAATCGGGCCTACTGCAACCTCAACGAGGGCCTCGGCAAAGTGCTGCGGTTCGGTGCGAACTCGCCGGAGGTTCTCGACCGGTTGCGCTGGCTCGGCTCCGACTTCTTCACCACCATGCAGACGGCTGTCCGCGGATTGGCCGATCCCGACCTCAAACCGCTGATGGCTCAGGCACTGCACATGGGCGACGAGTTGCACAACCGCAATGCCGCCGCGTCGGCGTTGCTGTTCAAGCGGCTCACACTGTCGCTACTCGGTTCGGATCTGCCGTCGGAGGCCGTACGACGGGCACTGCAGTTCGTGGCCGGCAACGACCACTTCTTCCTGAACATCTCGATGGCAGCGTGCAAGTCGATGACCGATGCCGCCGCGGGCGTGCCGGGTAGCACCATGGTGACCGTCATGGCGCGCAACGGCGTGAACTTCGGCGTCCAACTCAGCGGAACTGGCGAGAAATGGTTCCAGGCCCCCGCGAATCCGGTTGATGGATTGTATTTTCCGGGTTACACGGTCGAGGACGCCGCGGCCGATCTCGGCGACTCCGCGATCACCGAGACCAACGGTCTCGGTGGCTTCGCCATGGCCGCATCTCCGGCGATCGTGCAATTCGTCGGCGGCACACCGGCCGACGCAACGGCCAACAGCCGCCGGATGCTCTCGATCACCCTGGGCACCAATCCGGCGTTCACGTTGCCGCCGTTGAACTTCGGCGGCACACCTGCCGGGATCGACGCCCGACTGGTGGTCGACTCCGGTGTGCTTCCGATCATCAACACCGGCATCGCGCACAAGCAGGCGGGAGTCGGGCAGATCGGTGCGGGGATCACCACGGCGCCGATGCAGTGCTTCAACGAAGCCCTGGCAGCCCTGGCCGAAGGACTCGGCAAGTGAGCCGGGCCCAGCGAGTGGGAGTCGAGCCATGAGTACCGCGGTCGTCGCGTTCGGTGGTAACGCCCTGGTGGCCGACGCCGAGCACGATTCGATCCCGCAGCAGTACGAGACGGTGAGCAGGACGGTTCCCCCACTGATCGACATGGTCGAGCAGGGCTGGAAACTCGTTGTCTCCCACGGCAACGGCCCGCAGGTCGGGTTCATCCTGCGCCGCTCGGAGATCGCGCAGCACGAAGTGGACCCGATTCCGGTGGACTACGCCGTCGCCGACACCCAGGGCGCCATCGGCTACATGTTCGTCAAGGCTCTTCACAACGAACTGGCGCGCCGCGGGCTGTCCCGACCGGTGGTGGCCGTCGTCACCCACTCGGTGGTCAGCCTTGACGACCCGGCCTTCGACAATCCGACCAAGCCGGTCGGCTCCTTCCTGGAAGAGGCCAAGGCCAAGGAGATGGCGGCGACGATGGGCTGGACCATCTCCGAGGATGCCGGTCGCGGGTGGCGCCGCACCGTCGCCTCGCCCCGGCCGACGGCGATTCTGGAGACCGAGCTGATTCGCGGCCTTCTCGATGACGGGGCGATCGTCGTCGCCGTCGGCGGCGGCGGGATCCCGGTGAGCATCGGCCCGGACGGGACCGTCACCGGGGTGGAGGCCGTGGTCGACAAGGACATCGCCTCGGGGCTGCTCGCCCACGACCTCGGCGCCGAGATGCTGATGATCCCCACCGCGGTGCCCCGCGTCGCCGTCGGTTTCGGCACTCCCGACGAGAAGTGGCTGGACACCATCACCGTCGGCCAGGCGCGTGACTACATCGCCGCCGGCCAATTCGGCAAGGGCTCGATGGAGCCCAAAGTCGAGGCGGTCGCGGACTTCGTGGCCACGACGCCCGGATCCACCGGCGTCATCGGCGCCGCCGAGGAGATCCCCGCGATTCTGGCCGGCACCTCGGGAACCCGGATCGTGGGCGAGGCAACGGCAGCCCGGCAGGCCGAGCCGGCACCGTCCGATGGCTCGGTGCTGCTCGCCGTGAACGGCACGCTCATGCGCGGACTCAAGCTCTCGCCCAACATGACCGCCGCGGGGGCGACGTTCGTCCGGGAGACGACGACCGAACCCGTCTACCGGATCTGGACCGTCAATGACGACCACCCGGCGATGATCCGGGTGACCGACGGCTCGGGAACCGCTGTGGCCGTGGAAGTTTGGTCCGTGCCGGCAGCCGGCCTGGCCGGAATCCTGCTGAACGAACCACCCGGTCTGTCCATCGGCAAGGTGCGACTCGACGACGGATCCACGGTCCTGGGCGTCATCGGAGAGCCCGCCCTCGTCGAGGGTCAGCGTGAGATCACCGACCACGGCGGCTGGCGCGCGTACACCGCGTCGGAAGGGTTGTCATCGTGACGATCATGGGTAACGCGGTATTGCCCGAGGTGGAACTCGGCGCGGTTCCCTTCTGGCGTCAGTTCCTCCGGGGCTTCTC
The DNA here is from genome assembly GCA_046330855.1 of Mycobacterium sp. Lineage (GTDB taxonomy): Bacteria > Actinomycetota > Actinomycetes > Mycobacteriales > Mycobacteriaceae > Mycobacterium. Next base: position 77,690 of record JAXLRX010000003.1, on the reverse strand, counting down.
GCAGTGCGCCTTTCAGGCCAATGAGATCACCGGCCTGATCTTCGTCGCCGCGGTGACTCTCTTCAGTTGGCGCATGGCGGTGTTCTACGTGCTATCGGTCCTCATCGCCACCACCGTCGCTCGTCTGCTGAACGCCGACCGCGTTCTGGCCGGTCTGGGGCTCTTTGGCTTCAACTCGGGCCTAATGGGTCTGGCGATGGGCAGCTTCTACCAACCCAATGTGGCCCTATGGGTTTGGGTGGTGGTGTTGGCAGCGGTCGCGGCGGTGGTAGCCGTCGCCATGTCGAAGTGGTTACCCATCCCGTTCCTGGCCGCGCCGTTCATCCTGACGTTCTGGGTCATGTGGTTCATCGCCGACGCGCGACCGGAGTTGGTGAAGCTCGATCTGGGGCCGTGGCCGTCGGAGAACGTCCGGTGGGGCACCGCCGTGATCGACGCATTGGGTTCCACGTTGTTCGCACCCGCGGTGATCACCGGACTCCTCTTCTTCGTGGGGGTGCTGATCAGCAACTGGCGACACGCGATCATCGCGTTGCTGGCCGCTCTCATCGCCGTATCACTGGCTGCGCACATCGGAGTGGCCGGCGGAGCCATCAACACCGGGTTCGTCGGATTCAACGCCGTACTTGCCGCGCTCGGCGCCGCGGCGGTCCTGCAGGGCGACCTGCGGGCGGCGATCCTCGCCGCCCTGCTGGCGACCTGGTTCTTCAGCTACATCAACCGCAATGCGCCGATGCCGGCCCTGGCGTCCGGGTTCGTCATCGCCGTGTGGGCGACCATGCTGCTGGACTGGCTTCACCGCCGCTTCGGCCCGAAGCCGGAGGTGCCGCAACCCGACGGAGCGCAGCCCGTCGGACCCTAACCGGGCAGCTGCCCCTCCGCACCGACCAGGCGTCGACGTCTTTCGGGAACCAAGGCGAGTCACGCGGAACCGGCACCGCGGCATCGAGATTCGCCGTCTGCGCGAGGCGCATTGTCGCAGCGTTCTGGCCGGTGAAGGCGCCGAGAATGGCGGCCAACGGCTCGTCGGGCGCCATCACGTAGTCGCTCTCGTACTCGGCGACCCGCTCCGCGAACGGGCGCGGCTCCGGTGGAGGCTCACCGGGCGCCGCAGCGACCCGCTGCATCCATGTGCGTTGCATCGCCGTCACGTGCTTGATCAGCCCGCCGATGGACAGTGCGCTGACCGTCGAGCGGGTGCGTGCCTGGTCGTCGGTCAGCCCGAAGGCCACCGCGAGGAACGCGCGTCCAGGAAAACCCGTAGCGCATCGCGTTCGTCACCGACCGGAGGGGCAAGTGCCGGCATCGGCGTCTCCCGCCGTTGAGAGGTACCGGGTAATCGTCGTCGATAGGCTGTCGGACATGAAGACCCTCGTCGGCGGCGCCGTGTGCACGACACTCATCGTAGGCGCGTTGTGCGCCACCGCTCCGACGGCCATGGCGTGCCCGTCGGGAACGGTCGCGACAGATTTCAGTGGTGTGTGCGTCAGCGGCGGTCAGCCGGACGGCCAGCCGGTCAACGGCGAGCTGCCCGCGCCGATCGGCTCGTTCGGCGGCGCCGAGATCAGCGGTGGGGTGAACGGCCTGCCCAGCGTGGACGGCGTTACCTGTACGCCGAGGCAGATCGGCACCTGCATCGGTCTGACGGAGAGCCAGGGCTAAGCTTCCCTGGCGCGCGGAATCCCCAGCGCCACAGTCAATTCCAGAACCACGCCGGGGTCGTTGAGCCGTTCCCCGTAGAGCTGACGGACCTGGTTCATCCGGTAGCGCACAGTCTGGGGATGGACGAACAACTCGGCGGCGACGGCGTCGCGGCGGCCCTGGTTCAGCAGCCAGCTGCGCAGTGTCTCCGCGAGTCGTTCGGCGGGGCCTTCGCCGAGATCGGCCAGCGGGGCCAGCGCCCGCCGGCGCAGATCCTCGGCGGCCTCCTCGTCGGCGCCGAGCACCAACTCCACCAAATGCTCGTCGGTGTCCACCACGTCGGCGCCGAGGCGACGTGCACGCAACGCCCGCAGGTAGGAACTCCGGACCGACATCCACGGACGGCTGGGGCCGACGATGGCCGTGCGCCCGGCCAATGCGGCCAGCAGAGCCGGCCGTCGGGTGCCGTCAGCGTCGGGAACCAATGTCACGGACCATGATTCGGACGGGTCCAGGCCGGGCAGGCTTTCACCCAGTTGCAGGGATGCCGGGTTCAGCATCGCCGCGATCCGCGACAGTTGTGCGGCCGGCACCAAGACCGCCGTCAGCGTCTCGGGGGCCGGCCAGGCGGCGGTCTCCGCGCTGGCGCGAAGGATGTCGGGGTCCTCGCCGCTGAGTAGTTGACGCCCGAGAAGGTCGAGGTGGCGCTGTCGCACCCGGCCCGCCGTCGCGAGTTCATCGGAGTGGCCGGACACACTGGCGGCCGACAGCTCGTCGATGTAGGCGAACGTCAACTCCGCGAACCGTGCCACCACCTGGGCGGGCAGGCCGGCGCCGACCGCCGTCGCCGACAGCTCCCGCCAGGCCACCCGCGCGCCCACCCGGTAGGCCGCGAGCAGCGCGTCGATGGACCGGCCGTCGCGTGCCTCGCCGCGCCCCAACTCGTAGGCGCCGTCGAGCGCCGCAACCACCGCGGGGTCCGAGGCGGAGTCCCCGCCGCGGGTGGCCAGCCGCAGAAAAGCGCCGAGCGACGCCTGCACCGCATTCTCGATGTTCTGCCCCATCCGGCCCCGGAACGGGTCGGTGTAGGCGGGCACCTCGGCGATGATCGCGGCGACTGTGCGTTCGGCCATCCGCGGCAGCACGCCCTGTAGATCGGCGGCGACCTCGGTGTCGAGGTCAAGACCGGTAAATCGGGGATCCGCGACAGGCATTTTGTTTCCTCCGAACAATTCAAGTCGATTTCTTCACGCGGAATGGTCAAGACTTTATCCCTTCACCGCAGCCATCGTGGAGACATGACCACGACGACATCCCGTCCGCAGACCTCCGGCCTCCGGGCCGCACTGGTCAAGCTGGCCGAGCGGGTCACCACTCCCCTGCTGCCGGCGGACTATCTCGACGTCATCGATCCCCTACTGTCGGGGTCGCAACTGCGCGGCCGCATCGTCGGCATCCATCCCGAGACCCGCGACGCGGTGACCGTGGAGATCAAGCCGGGCAGCGGCTGGCGGCCCCACCTGCCGGGGCAGTATCTGCGCCTCGGCATCGAGGTCGACGGCGTGCGCCAGTGGCGCAGCTACTCGATCACCTCCCGGCCCGGCGATCGGTGCGTGACGATCACCGTCAAGGCCGTGTCCGACGGCGTCGTGTCGAATCACCTCGTCCGCCGAGCCACGGTGGGCACGATCGTGCATCTCGAGCAGCCGGCCGGCGACTTCACGCTGCCGCGTAGCAACTCTCCCTTGAAGGCGCTGTTCCTCACCGCCGGCAGCGGGATCACCCCCGTCATGGGAATGCTGCGCTCCCTGCAGCTGACGGAGGGGTCCGACATCGTCGTCGTGCACAGCGCCCCGCGCTCCGACGACGTCATCTTCGCCGGCGAACTGCGAATGCTTTCCCAGCGCAATCACATCCGCCTGGTGGAGATTCACACCGGTTGCGACGGTCGTCTCGAGCCGACTCGGTTGTCCGACCTCGTCCGCGACCTGGACCAGCGCCAGACATGGGCCTGCGGGCCGACCGACATGCTCGATGCCATCGAAAGGCATTGGGCTGCAGCCGGTCTGAGCGCACAACTGCACATCGAACGGTTCCGCCCGACCCTCGTCACCACCGGCGAGGGAGGTGCTGTCACCTTCTCGGCGACCGGCACCACCGTCGACGACGACGGCAGCCGCAGCCTGCTGGACGCCGGTGAGTCCGCCGGGGTCCTGATGCCCTCGGGCTGCCGGATGGGCATCTGTTTCGGCTGCGTCGCTCCGCTGCGGCGCGGCGCCGTCCGCGACCTGCGTACCGGAGCGCTCACCACGGCGAACGACGGCGACGGCGTCGTCGTCCAAACCTGCGTCTCAGCCGCCGCCGGCGACTGCGACATCGACCTCTAGAGACATCTGACGCAAGAAAGGACACCGAAGTGACCACTCTGCAACGCACTTCCCCCAACCCGATCGCCCACCTCTCGCCCGAGGACATCGAGAACCTCGGCGCCGAACTCGACGCCATCCGGGAACAGGTGATCGCCAGCCGCGGCGAACGCGACGCCGCCTACATCCGCAATGTCGTCACCGCCCAGCGGCGCCTCGAACTGGGCAGCCGTGCGGTGCTGCTGTTCTCCCTCTTCCCGCCGGCGTGGCTGGCCGGGACCGTCGGCCTGGCGGTCTCCAAGATCATCGAGAACATGGAGATCGGGCACAACGTCATGCACGGCCAGTGGGATTGGATGCGGGACCCGAAGATCCACTCCACCACCTGGGAGTGGGACAACGCCGCTCCGTCGGACCTGTGGAAGCACTCGCACAACGAACTGCACCACACCTACACCAACGTCCTGGGCAAGGACCACGACCTGGGCTACGGGATCATGCGCGTCGACGAGGGCCAGCCGTGGAAGCCGTTTCTGCTGTTCCAGCCGCTGACCAATCTGGTCAACGCCTGTTTCTTCCAGTACGGAATCGCCTTCTACGACGTGGAGATCGGCAAGTACCTCAAGGGCCGTATCCCCAAGGACGAGTTCCGCACCCGGGTCAAGGGGGTCCTGCGCAAGATCCGCCGGCACGCCACGCGCGACTACGTTCTGCACCCACTGCTGTCCGGCCCCTCGGCGCTCACCACGCTGACCGCCAACCTCACCGCCAATCTGGTGCGCAACCTGTGGACCCACTCGGTGATCATGTGCGGGCACTTCCCCGAAGGCGTCGCGACCTACGAGAAGACCTCCATCGAGGGTGAGACGCGCGCGGAGTGGTACCTGCGGCAGATGCTCGGTTCGGCGAACATCTCCGGCAGCGCCGCAATGCATTTCATGACCGGCAACCTGTCCTTCCAGATCGAGCACCATCTGTTCCCGGACCTGCCCAGCAACCGGTACCAGGAGATCGCCCCGAAGGTGCAGGAGGTCTTCGAGCGCTACGGACTGACCTACACCGCCGGGCCACTGCCCAAGCAAGTCGCCTCGGCCTGGGCCAAGATCATCCGGCTGTCACTGCCGAACGACTTCCTCAGCACCGTGCTCAATCCGCTCGCGAAGTCCGCTTCGGACGACGTGACGCCGGTCGCGGCCTGACGATCGGCGCGGTCAGCGCCGCAGATACAGAGCGGCGGCGTTGTGCCACAGCACATTGTGTAGCCGTTGTTCTCCTGCAGCGGGAATCGTGGATCGATGATGTGCAGGTGCGCGTCGAACAGCCGGATGGCGTCGGGCATGAAGTCAGACAGACGTAGGGCGCTACTGTCCGGCGTTCTTGACCAGTTCCATGGCGTAACTGCCGACGAAGCGGCCCGCCGGCGGCTCACCGCGGTTGCACGAGCCGTCAGACTCGCCCGGGCGCTTCACCCAGAGGTACGCGTCGGCGTGCTCGCCGGCGGTGGCCGTGGTGGGTGCGACGCCCAGGGCCCGGCCACCCGGGTTGCACCAGTCCAGCGACGCCCCCTCCGCCGGCCCGGCGCCGTTGCGGGAGGTGTCGATCACGTAGTGCGCCCCGTTGGTCATCCCCGAAACCGCTTCTCCGAAGCCGATTTCCTCGTCGGTGGTGTAGAAGTTCGCGGTGTTGAGGCTGAAGCCCCGGGCGCGGCTCACCCCGACCTGGTTGAGCCGGGAGGCCAGCACGTCCGCGCTCAGCCACCGCGAATGCCCGCCGTCGATGTAGACCGCCGCGGCGGGATCGCGGGTCAGGGCGTCCACCGCGTAGCTGAGCAAACCGAAGCGCTCCTGCTGCTGGTCGGCTGACAGACAGTCGGCCATGGCGATCGCGTCGGGCTCGAGGATGATCGCCGCGGGCATGGAGCCCAGGCCCGAGGCCACCCCGTCGATCCACTGCCGGTATCCGGCCGCCGTGGCGAACCCGCCGGCCGCGAAGCTGCCACAGTCACGGTGCGGGATCGCGTAGAGGGCGAACACGGGCGTGGCGCCGGCCGCCTGTGCGGCACTCGCGTAGCGCGACACCGTGCCCGCGGGTGAGGCGAAGGCCTCGTCGAGCCAGTAGGCGGTGGGTGTGTTGGCCAGTGCGGCCAACTGCGGGTTCGAGTTCGCGGCGGCCTTGGCGCCGGAGATCGGATCGACGTAGAACGGCCGGCCCGCGAGCGGGTTGGATTCGTCGACCAGCCGGATCGCCGAACCCGGATCGGTCTGGCGTGGCGGGGTGGTCAGGCTGGCTCCGAGGAGGGCGGCCGAAGCCAGGACCGGGGCGGCGCCGAGGGCGACTACGCGAGCGACGGAGGAAATCACGTCACCGAAAATAGTGTGACGAGCATCCCTCGCGCGAGCCGACCGGCGATAGACCACCGGCTTGATGACCCAGGCGCCACAGCCGTCCCTTCAGTATCAAAGCCGCCCGCCGGCTCAGCCGCCGCGTGCGGTGGCCAGCGCCCGTCGGAACTGCTCGACGGTGTCGAGCTCGGCGGCCACCGGGGCGGCGATCTCCTGCTCGGCAACCTCGGCGACCTCGGCCCGCAGCGCGGCCCGCGCGGCGCGTGCCGCCCGTTTGGCGCTGGTCCGCGCCAGCAGCCGCCCGATGACCGCGAGCACCACCCCGCCCAGTGCGCCGACGATCAGCATCAGGGTGGGCACGGGGAATCCCTCCACCCGGGGCGCCGGGCCAATGTGGAATTGCAGATAAGCCAGGCCGGCCAACGCCAGCAGCCACAGGCCGCCGGCCAGCGCGATGGCGAACAGCGCCCACTGCAGCACGCTGAAGATGCTCCACCAGCGCGGGTTGCGGGGCGGCACCAGCGGCGCCCGGGTGACGGCCTGGTCGAGGCTGTCGGTGAGCGATGCCGAGGCCCTGTCGGCCACGGCACGCGCGCTCTGCACCCAGGCCCGCGGCGCCCCGGCACTGGCCTTGTCGACGTAGTCCATCACCGCGGTGCTGGCACGCGCCTTGGCGACCGGATCGTTGGACGGCAGCGACGAGCGCACCAGACGCGGGTCGACACCAGGGCGTTCCAGACGCAGTTGCGACACCGGGTCTTTGCGAAGGCGCCCAAGCCATTTCAGCGGCGGCCAGCCCACCGCCTGGGAGGCCTTCAGCTGGCTGGACTTCTCGATAGCGGCGGCGATGACCGGGGCTCCGGCCGATTCGGTGAGCACATCGGTGAGCGTGCCGAGATCGCCCGCCTTCACGCCGGCGACCGGTGTGCCGGGATCCTCGGCGGCCTGCGCCAGACCGTCGGCGGCCGAGGCGACGTCGGCCGCCAGCCGCGCGACCGCCGTGCGCCGGCTGCTCACCGCGGCCATGATCCGTTCGGCCAGCGCCTCCAGACCTTCCCCGCTCCGGTTCGACGTGCCGATCACGACGGCATCGGACAGCCCGTCCTCGGCGACCAGCCGGCGTAGATGGGCCAGACACTGCTGCGCATCGGCGACCGGCAGCCGGTCGACCTGGTTGAGCACCACGACCGTCACCTCGTCGTGCCGGGAGAACCGGCGCAGGTACTGCTCGTGCACCAGGGCGTCGGCGTACTTCTGCGGGTCCAGAACCCACACCATCAGGTCGACGCGTTCGACGAAGTGGTCGACGTGGGCGCGGTGGGCGGTGGAGGTGGAGTCGTGGTCGGGCAGGTCGATCAGCACGAGATCGGCCAGCGCGTCGGCGCCGCCGTCGGCGACGTGCCAGCGCGGGACGCCGAGCCACTGCAGCAGCGCGATGGTCTCCGGTGTCTCCCGCCAGATCGCGGCCAGCGGTTCGGACGTGGTTGGCCGCAGCACACCGGCCTTCGCGACCTCCTCGCCGACGATGGAGTTGAACAGCGTGCTCTTCCCCGCGCCGGTGGACCCGGCGAACGCCACCACCGTGAGTTGCTCGGAGAGCCCGCGCCGGGCCCGAGCGCGGTCGGCCACCGACCGGGCGTTGTCCACCGCCGGGCCGGGCAACCGCGGATCGGCGAGATCGGCTGCCTCGGCGAGTCCGGCCAGCCGGCGATCCAGGGCGGCGCCGTCGACCACCGGGGCAGGCTGCTCGCGCAACGGATTGATCCGCGCGAGAAGGTCCTTCAACATCAGCCGTTCCACCAATCCCGTAACGACTCACGCCAGTTCTTCCTGGGCGCGGCCGCCTCGTCGGGGGCGGGCGGGCTGGCCGGCAGAATCGCCTGGGCATCCTCGACATCGCGGGCCTGCTGCACCGCGACGGTCGCCGCCTGTAGCCGGGCCGGCAACTCGGGATCGAGGTCGAGGGCGTCCAAGCGCGAGGTGAATCGGGCCTTCTCTTCGTCCATCAAACCTTCAACGCGCACCCTCAGCTTCTCCAGCGCGGCCTTCGACATCCGCCGCACCCCGTCCTCGCCGAACACCGCCTCAAGCAGCTTCTGTGCCAGAACCGTTGTCCCCCCGGCGATTCCGATCTCGGCGCCGCTGAGGCCGCCGGTGGTCGAGAACACCGCGACCATGAGCGCCAGGGATATGCCGTTGAGCCCGTAGGCCATCACCCGCGCGGTCTGCCGTTTGTCGGCCCCCTCGGTGCGGATCATCTCCAGCAGGTCGTCCTGCCACGCCCGCACGAGTGCGGCTGAGCGCTCATGGATGTCGGCGGATGCACGGCCCAGGTCGGCGCCGCCCATCAGCGCCCGGCCGGCCGGGTCCTGGCTCCACGCCCGGTCGGCGCGGCGGGCGGCATCACTGGCCGAGTCCACCAACAGGCTGGCCAGTCCGGACTCGATCGCTTCGCTGACCCGTTCCGGTGGCGCGGGTTCACCGCGAAACGCGGCGGTGATGCGGTCCCGCAGGCGGCCGACGCCCTCCTCGAGCCTCTTGAGCAGTTGTCCGGTGCCGACGAACTCCTGCCAGCGCGCCAGCACCTCACCGCGCATCAGCGAGCCGTCCGAGGCGGCCTCCTCCAGGTCGTCCACCGCCTGGGTATAGGAAGTGTCGACCGCGGCCCGCAACTCGGCCGCGGTATTCACCTGTTCCGCAACGGCATTGGTGATGACCGGCATATCGGCCGCGATCCGTCCGACGGCCCCGTCGACCGTCCGGCGGGCGACCGCGGCGCGGGTGGCCGCATCTGCGACCAGATTGCCCACCCAGGTCTGCAGTTCGGCCGTGCGGTCGGCGGGGAGCATGCCGTCGACCAAAGGCGACTCTGCGATCACGAACAGTGGTGCGTTGGCGAGGCGCTCGGCGGCGAGCATCTGCCTGACATGTGCGGTGACTTCGGCCATGGCCTCGACCGGCACCCGGTTGAGCACGATCACCACCGCCGCATTGCGGTCGACGGCCGCCCGCAGCGCCGCCCACGGCACCGCGTCGGCGTAGCGGGAGGCGGTGGTGACGAAGAACCAGAGATCCGCGGCCGCCATCAACATGCCGGCCATCTCGCGATTGGTCTGGGACACCGAGTCCAGATCGGGAGCGTCGAGCAGACCGAGGCCGGCCGGGATGTGGTCGTCGGCGACCAGTCGCAGGCCGAACACGTCGTCGGTGCCGGCCAGTGCGGTGCCCCCGGTGATCCGGGGCAGGCGCGGCAGGATGTGGTCGGAGGCGAACCACTCGGTGTCGGCCGGGTTGTGCACCAGAACCGGATGGCGGGTCGTCGGACGCAGGACGCCGGGTGTGGTGACCGGCCTGCCTACGAGTCGGTTGACGAGAGTGGATTTGCCGCTGCCGGTGGAGCCGCCGACGACCGCAAGCAACGGGGCGTCGGCATCTCGCAGTCGGGGCAGGACGTAGTCGTCGAGTTGATTGGTGAAGCGGCCGGCCAGGCCACGCGCTACGTCCGAGCCGGGAACGAGCAACGGCATCCGCACCTGCCCCAGCGCGTCGCGCAGCGACTCCAGCGGCGGCAGCAATGATCCGGACACCGCTCCATCGTGCCGCAGACTCTTGTCCCGTTCGGCGACAATGGGCGAAGCCGAGCGCGGCTACGGACAGGTAGGAGTCCCGATGCACGATGAAGCCATCGCCGGCGAGGCCCCGGCAGGACTGCCTCCCGACGTCGCGACGAGCCCACTGTTCAACGCCGACCTCGCGCCGACGCCGCCGGAGCGGCGAACCTGGACCACCTACAACTTCGCCGCACTGTGGATCGCGATGGCGCACTGCCTGCCCACCTACATGCTGGCGGGTGGCCTCATCGCTCTGGGCATGAACTGGTGGCAGGCGCTTCTCACCATCGCGCTGGGCAACGTCATCGTTCTGGTGCCGATTCTGCTGAACGCCCATCCCGGCACGAAGTACGGCATTCCGTTTCCGGTGTTGGCGCGCAGCAGCTTCGGCACGATCGGGGCGAACGTTCCCGCGATCCTGCGGGCGATCGTGGCCTGTGGGTGGTTCGGCATTCAGACCTACATCGGCGGCGAGGCGATGCGCACCTTCCTGGTTGCGGTGTGGCCGGGCTTCGCCCGAATCGGGGGCGGCCACGAGATCCTGGGTCTCAGCGTGCCCAGCGCCATCACGTTCGGCATCTTCTGGCTGATCAACATCGGCATCATCGTGTTCGGCATGAACGCGGTGCGCGTGTTCGAGAACTGGAGCGCACCGCTCATCCTGCTGCTGGGGCTGTGGCTGATGGTGTGGGTGGTGGTGCGCGCCGGTGGCCTCGGGCCGATGTTCGACCGGCCGAGCGGCTTTGCCACTGCGGCGGATTTCTGGAAGGTGTTCGTGCCCAGTCTGACTGGGATGGTGGGTTTCTGGGCCACGCTGAGCCTGAACATTCCGGACTTCACCCGGTTCGGGCGCGGACAGCGCGAGCAGATGCTGGGCCAGACCCTGGGACTGCCCACCACCATGATCGCGTTCAGTGCGATGGCCGTCGTCATCACCAGTGCGGCGGAGACAGTGCTCAAAGGCAGCGACCCCGCCAAGCTGTGGGACCCCGTGGTGCTGCTGGGGCAGATCACCAGCAGCACTGCGCCTCCGGGCCTTGACGCTCCGCTCATCGCCGGTGAGAACATGCGCCTGCTGGTGGCGCTGCTCAGTCTGTTCGGTGTAGCGGTGGCGACGGTCAGCACTAACATCGCGGCCAATGTCATCAGTCCCGCAAACGATTTCGCCAACTGCGCGCCGCGCCTGATCAGCTTCCGGACCGGGGGGGTGCTCACCGGTGTGATCGGGATCCTCATCATGCCGTGGAAGCTGCTCGACAGCGCCGGGTCCTACATCTTCAACTGGCTGGTGGGCTACAGCGCCCTGCTCGGCCCGATCGCGGGCATCATGATCGTCGACTACTGGCTGATCCGTCGCACCCGACTCGACGTGCCGGACCTCTACAGGACGGACGGGCGCTACGCGGGCGTGAACTGGGTTGCGTTGTGCGCACTTGGTTTAGGAGTGGCGCCGAACGTCCCAGGCTTCCTGCGTAGCGTGAAGGTGCTGGGCGGCGACCCGGACGGCTGGGACGCCATCTACCCCTACGCCTGGTTCACCGGGTTCATCGTGGCGGCGGTGGTCTATCGAATAGGCATGCGGCGCATCAGGTTCGGGGCGGCGACGGAAGATTTCGGCGCCTAGACGGTCGTCTTCGACATGTCGTCGATGGACACGGTGAACACCGTTGGTGAGCTTGGCGTCCTGCGGCCGGTGCCACCATTGGGGCCGGAGCCACCGGCGCCGGTTCGGCCGCCGAGGCCAGCCCGGCAGCGAACATCGCCGCACCGACACGCAACCCCGTGGTACAAGATGGTGGATATCACTGGGTGCAGCCGCGATAACTGCGGTTACGCTCAGTGGGGAGGTACTCAATGACCGACGACCGTCCCGTGACACTGAAGGTGCTGGCGGCCCTGCCGCCCGACGAGCCGTTCGTGATGATCAACCTGCTGAAGTTCAACCCCGACGGGGGCAGGGAGAGATACCTGCAGTACACCCGCGAGACCGGTCCGCATCTGCAGCGGGTCGGGGGTGAAGTGCGCTACTTCGGAACCATGCCGGTCAATGTGATCGGAGACGGGGAGCGACCGTGGTGGGACGCGATCCTGGTGGTCGAATACCCGTCGCCGCAAGCCTTTACCGACATGGTTACCGACCCGGGTTATCAGGAGGTGCACGAGCACCGGGCGGCCGCACTGGAGAAGGGCGACCTGATCGCGACGGCGAAGTGGAGCCCAGCCGGCTAATGCCGCGTTCAGTGGCCCGTGAACTCGTCCATCGAGTTGTACACGCCCGCACGCCGTAGGTAGATGTCGCGCAACCGCAGCGGCAGCACACCGGTGAGGACCTTGTTCAGCTTCGACGTCCACGGCATGACCACGAAGGGCCGCCCTTCGAGCATCGCCGCCCAGGTTTCGGCGACGACCTCCTCCTGTTTGAGCATCGGGGTGAACAGGATCCCCTTGGCGCCGTCGAACATGCCGGTGTTGATGTAGGTGGGGCACACGGTGGTGACCCGCACACGGTCATGGCCGGCCTGTTCGAGTTCGAGGCGCACCGAGTCGGAGAAGCCGACCGCCGCCCACTTGGACGCCGCGTAGGCCGCCATCCGCGGAATGGCGTTAAGTCCGGCCGACGAGGCGATGTTCACCAGCCGGCACTCCCGCCCGGACTCGATCATCCCGGGCAGGAATTCACGGGCCACCAGCATGGGGCCGATCGAGTTGACCTCCATGGTCAACAGGAAGTCCTTGGGATTGCTCTCCCAGAAGTAGCCGTTGCCACGCACGATCCCGGCGTTGTTGAACAGCACGTGAACCACGCCGACCTCCATGCGGACCCGCGCGGCGGCGTCGGTGACCCGGTCCTGCGAGGTGACGTCGACGACCTCGTAGCGGATGTTGCCGCCCGCGGCCTCGAGCTCCTCGGCGGTCTTGCTGAGGGCGTTCTCGTTGGCATCCCAGAGAATCACCGTGGCAGCGCCCTCCCTGACCGCGTTGGTGGCGAACAGCTTGCCCAGCCCCATCGCCGCCCCCGTGATGAGGACGTTGCTTCCTCTGACGGACTGCATGTCGGCTCCCTCCCGTTCGTTGCTCCTAGAGCCGTTCTACCTCATCGGCACGCCGCTGCCCCACTGGTCCGGAAACACCCCTGCGCGACAGCGAGCAGACCTACAATCCGAGCACCGGGCGAGTAGTTGAATTCGCGAAAAGAGTGGTGCCATGTCGCAGAGCAGACGCCGCGCACGGGTCGGGATGCTGTCCGGCAACATCGTCACCCAGAACGCCAGCGGCGACGTCACCACCACGTTCGCCTTCGGCCTGACCACGAAATAGCACCCGCCGGAACGTCAAGTGAGCAGCGCCGACGACTCGAGGCAGGGAGCGGTGCTCGTCTGTGTGACCGCGACGCTGGCCGGCGTCGTCATCGGCCTTGTGGGCGGCGCCTTCCGCTGGCTGCTGGAAGCCTGCGACCGGCTGCGGCTCGAATTGGTCGCGTGGGTCCACCAACTACCGGGACCGGGCTGGCTCATTCCGGTTGCGGCCGCCGCGGCGGGCGCCACCCTGGCCGCGCTGGTGGTGCGATGGGAGCCGATCGCCCAGGGCAGCGGCATCCAACACGTCGAGGCGGTGTACCGCGGTGAACTGCCACCACCGCGGATCCGCCTGCTGCCCGCGAAGTTCGTCGGTGGACTGTTCGCGATCGGATCGGGCCTCGTGCTGGGCCGCGAGGGCCCGACCGTGCACATGGGTGCGGCGATCGGCGCGGAGGCCGCCCGACGCGCCCGCCTGCCGGAAACCGGGGTCCGGATGATGCAGACGGCGCTGGGCGGCGCCGGCCTCGCCGTGGCGTTCAACGCGCCGATCGCCGGCACGTTGTTCACCCTGGAGGAGGTGACGAAGGCGTTCCGGACGACGACCGTCCTGGCGGCCATCTTCGCTTCATCGGCCGCTGTCGGCTGTTCGCGCCTGGTGCTGGGCGACCATCGTGAATTCCATTGGGAGATCATCACGCAGCCCGGCTTCGGGTGGCTTCCACTGTTCGTCGTCTTCGGGCTGCTGACGGGCGTTCTCGGTGCGGCCTACAACGTCCTGGTCCTGTGGTTCCTCGAACGCGTCACGGCACTGCGCCGCATCCCCACCGTGGCGAAGGCGACGGTGATCGGCGCTGTCATCGGAGCGGTGATGGCGGTCCAGCCCAAGGCCGTCGGGGGCGGCGATCATCTGACCCAGACGCTGCTCGACGGCACCCATTTCAGCCTCATCGCGCTCACGGCGCTCCTGCTGACCCGGTTCGTCCTCGGGCCGCTGTCCTACTCGGCGCCGGTGGTCGGGGGACTCTTCGCTCCGATGATCGCCGTAGGCGCGCTGTGGGGTGTGCTGTTCGCCCGCCTCGCCGATGCCGTATCGCCCTGGGAAATGGGCGATCTGGTAGTGCCCTTCGCCATCGTCGGAATGTCCTGCTTCTTCAGCGCGAGCGTACGGGCCCCCGTCACCGGGATGGTTCTGGTGATCGAGATGACCGCTTCGACCGCGGTGATCGTTCCCATGCTGGCCGCAACCGCGGCGGCGGTGCTGGCCGCCCACCTTGCCGGCTCACCGCCGATCTACGACAGTCTGCGGGAGCGCAGCCTCTCGAAGTTCTGAATCACGCCGCCCCGACCGCGGCCCTGGGACTAACGTGCGCGTGTGACCACCGTTTCCGGGTCTGGCCGTAAACAGTGGTCGCCGTGGCGGAGCGGAGTTGTGTTCGGCACGGCCACGTTGTTCGTGTTCTTCCAAATGGTGCTGCAGACCTTTCCCAGCGTGATGCGGGAAGGGTTGGTGGTCGATCTTTCCCTCAACGAATCAGGGTTCGGCGGCCTGTCGTCCAGCTTCTACTACCCCTACATCCTTCTCCAGGTGCCCGCCGGAATCCTGGTGTCGCGCTTCGGTGCCCGCGCGGTCCTGATCACCAGCGCCGCTCTCTGCACGGCTGCGTCGTTTCTGTTCGCGATGTCGGAGAGCGCGCAGACCGCCGAGGCGACCCGGATCCTCATGGGCCTCGGTGCCGCTCCCACCGTCGTCTGCGCGATGACCCTGGGCTCGCAGTGGTTTCCCCAACGACTGTTTCCCCTCCTGGCCGCGTTGACCGAAGTGTCCGGGATGATCGGCGCGGCGTTGGGGCAGGAGACCCTCGGCTTCATCGTCGAGCAATCGGGTTGGCGGATCGGGATGATCGTCTGCGGCGCGGTGTCGACGGTGCTGATGCTACTGGTGGTCGTGTTCGTCCGGAATCGCCGCACGTCGGCTGCCGGTACGGACTGGCCCCGGTTTCCCGAGATCCGCCGGTTGCTGACCTCGCTGCCCATCCTCGCGCGTGGCACGGCGGGAGGCCTGGTGTCGTCGGCCGGGGTGGCCTTCGGAATGCTTTGGGGCGTCTCCTACTTCCAGACCTACCATCACATGAGCCTGTCGGCTGCCTCAGTCTGCTCGTCCTTCTACTTCTGGGGTTGTCTGCCGGGCATGCTCGGGTTCGCCTGGTTGTGCGTGCGGGTTGGGAGGCCGGCTCTGTTGCTCGCCCTGGGCGCACTGGGAACCGCCGTGGCGATGGCCCTCATCATCTACGTCCTGCACGGCCAGGTCGCCCAAAGCATCGCGATGTTCGTGCTGGGTGTTTTCAACTCTTCCTACGCGTTGTCCTTCACCATGGTGAAAGACATTGCTCCACAGAACCTTTCGGGAATCGCCATGGGGATGACCAATATGTTGATCATGGGCATCGGCGGGATGTTGTTCCAGCCCCTGATCGGAGTGCTGGCACACACCCGCGGCGAGGAGATTCCCGGCGCCGCCGCACTGAGCGCGATCGTCGTCGCCCAGATCGCAGCGTTGATGATCCTGGCGGCCATCAGCCGCCAACGGGTCGGCCCCAACTGGTGGGCACGGTGGCGACGTCCCCGGGCGTGACCAAGGTGGCGCTGAAGAATCCGGTCGGAATGGGGGCTGCTCCCAACAACCCCTCCCGCAGAGCTGCGTCGCCGACGCCCGAGCGTGGTTGACCGAACAGCTCGGATGACCGACCCGGCCATCGGGCTGCTTCGCGGCGACGGCCGCACATTAGGGTTCTTGCGAGGCCCCACCTCTCGGGCCGACCGAACAGTTGGGTGAATTCATGACCGAAACATCAGAGGCGCCGGCGCTGGAGCCCCGGGTCGGCCACTGGTACCAGATGGACGGCACCTACCTCGTCGGCCGCGAGAAGGTGCGCGAATACGCCCGCGCCGTGCAGGACTATCACCCCGCGCACTGGGACGTCGAGGCGGCCGCGAAGCTCGGCTACTCGGGCCTGGTCGCCCCGCTGACGTTCACCTCCACCCCCGGGATGGCGTGCAACCGGCGGATGTTCGAGTCGATCGTGGTGGGGTTCGACACCTATCTGCAGACCGAGGAGGTGTTCGAGCAGCACCGCCCCATCGTGGCCGGCGACGAGTTGACGATCGACGTCGAGTTGACCGAGGTGCGCCGGACCGCCGGACGGGACTTCATCACCGTCACCAACACATTCACCGACGCCGGCGGAGAACGGGTGCACACGTTGCACACCACCGTCGTGGGCGTCACCGCCGACGACATCAACCCGGAGGTGAAGGCGGCCGTGCAAAGGGCGATGATGCACGACGTCGACATCATGGGCATCGACGGCTCGGATGCGAACTACGAGAAGACGATCCGCCCCGCGGGCGAGGTGCGCATCGCCGGCGACCACGAGCGGACGCCGGGAACGCTCAATTTCGACGACCTCACGGTGGGTGACCCGCTACCCGTGCACCACACCCGGCTGTCCCGCGGCGATCTGGTGAACTACGCCGGCGTAGCCGGGGACGCCAACCCCATCCACTGGGATGAGGACATCGCCAAACTGGCCGGGCTGCCGGACGTGATCGCCCACGGGATGCTCACGATGGGCCTGGGCGCCGGATTCGTCTCGAAATGGTCGGGTGATCCCGGTGCGGTGAGCCGCTACACGGTGCGGCTCTCCCAGCCGGCGGTCGTGTCGGCCGCCGAAGGCGCCGACATCGAGTTCAGCGGCAAGATCAAGTCACTGGATCCGGAGACCCGCACCGGCGTCGTCCTGGTGGCCGCGAAGTCCGACGGAAAGAAGATCTTCGGGCTGGCGACCATGGACATCCGCTTCCGCTGAGGTCATACGTGCGATCGAGCATGCGCGATCGCCGGTCGGACCACGACAGAGCGGAGCAGCGCACGTGAGTCACGAGGCGAGCCCACCCGGCGTCAACCGGTGGCCACATATCGCGCGGCTGGCGGTGTTCGCCGCCTTCCTGCTGACGATGTTCTATCTCGTAGCCGTGCGACGCGTCATCGACATCGAGGCGGTCCGCGCGGCGATCGCCAGTGCCGGGCCGCTGGCACCGCTGGTCTATATCCCGGTGTCTGCGGTTCTGGCGACGGTGTTCGTCCCAGGCCCGCTCCTGGCCGCCGGCAGTGGCGTGCTGTTCGGGCCGGTGTTGGGAACATTCGTCACCCTGGGTTCCACGGTGCTGACGGCGACGATCGCCGCGTTTGTCGGAAGGCGTGCCGGACGCGACAGTGCACGGGCCCTCATCGGGACCCGGTGGGCCGAGCGTATCGACGCCCAGATCAAGCGTCGGGGGCTGTGGGCGGTGGTCGGCCAGCGATTCGTCCCCGGCATCTCCGACGCGCTGGCCTCCTACACCTTCGGCGCGTTCGGACTACCGTTGTGGCAGATGGCAATCGGTGCGTTCATCGGATCGATGCCGCGGGCCTTCGTCTACACCGCACTGGGCGCGTCAATCGCGGATCTGCATTCCCCGCTGGCCTTCGCGGCGATCGCCGTCTGGTGCGTGATGGCGATCATCGGCGCCTTCGCCGCCCACCGCGGCTACCGCAGCTGGCGCGCCGGCCGCAAGGCCTGAGCCCCTGCCCGAAGTGAAGCTATCTTCACACCCGAGCAGGCACGGTATCCGTCACGTAGTCGTCGATGTCGACCCGCGACAGTTCGCGAGTGAACTGGGTGGCGAAGCCGGGGTACATCGTGGCGTTGTGCCCGTCGGCCGTCAGATACCAACTGGCGCAACCGGAATTCCATGTGGTGTTTTCGAGGCGCCGCTGGATCCTGGCGTTGTAGCGGTCCTGCCGATCCTTGCGGACATCGAAGAGTCGCAGTCCGCGCGACTCGATGATGCGGACTGCTTCGACGATGTAGTCGATCTGCGCCTCCATGTAGTGCAGCGCGGAGTTGTGGCCGGGGCCCGAGTTGGGCCCGAAGGTCCAGAACAGGTTCGGGTAGCCGGACACCGAGACACTCTTGTACGCATAGGACCCCTGCGCCCAGTCGTCGGCAAGCTTGCGCCCGTCGAGTCCGGCCACTGGAAAGGGCGTGCCGTTCTTGCAGACGACGTCGTAGCCGGTCGCGAAGACGATGCAGTCAACCTCGTGTTCGATCCCGTCGGCGGTGCGGATGCCCGCCGGTGAGAGGGTGGCGATCGGCCACGTGATCAGCGAGCAGTTCTCCTTCTCCAGGGCCGGGTAGTAATCGTTCGTCATCAGCATGCGTTTGCAGCCGGCGCGGAAGTCGGGGGTGAGCTGGCGTCGCTTCCACGGATCGCGGATCTGTCTGCGCAAGTTAGCCTTTGCGACGAGTTGAATGGCCGAGGTCACCACGGTGTCCCACACCATGCCCACCGCGGCGGCCTCGTGTCCCCAGAACAGGGCTTGGCGGGCCAGGTCCTCGGCCGCCGGGACATGGTGGAACAGCTGCTTGGCCCAGTCCGGGTGCGCGAAGTCCAGCCGCGGCAGTACCCAGCCGGGCGTGCGCTGGAAGACCTTGACCTTCGAGGCCGTCTTGACCAGTTCCGGAATGATCTGCACCGCGCTGGCGCCGGTGCCGATCACTGCGATCCGCTTGCCGGTGACGTCGTAGTCGTGGTCCCAGCGGGCGCTGTGGATCTTGTGCCCGGTGTAGCTGTCGAGACCGCGGATGTCCGGCCAGCTGACGTCGGCCAGTGGGCCGGCCGCCAGCACGGCGGTCCGGGCGGTGAACGTCGTCCCGGATGCCGTATCCGCGGTCCAGGTCCCGGTGTCGGAGTCGAAGTTCATGGCGGTGACGTTGGTCCCGAACCGGATGTGGCGACGCAGGCGGTAGCGGTCGACGACGTCCTCGATGTAGCCGAGGATCTCCGGGCCGCCGGAGTAGACCCGGCTCCAGTCGGGTTTGGGGGCGAAAGAATACGAGTACAGCACCGAGGGGACGTCGCAGGCGGCGCCCGGGTAGGTGTTATCCCGCCAGGTGCCGCCGACGCGGTCGCTGCGCTCGAGGATGACGAAGTCGTCGATCCCGTTCTGCAGCAGGCGGATTGCGGTACCCAGGCCGGCGAAGCCCGCCCCGATGATCAGGACGGAGCGGGACGTCATTTCGACACCGGTTCGTGGGTCAGTTCCTTCGACCACGACGGGACCTTCCCCAGAACGCCGATCGGGAAGAGGTCGATGACCGTGCCCATCTGCTCGGCGACGAACTGGAAGGGCTGCTTGTGATTGATCGCCAGGCCGAAGTGGTACTTGACGATGTGGAAGGCCGGCAGGCGTCGGGTGTTGGAACTGCGTTCGCCGGCCTTGTCGAAGCGCCGCACGGCGTTGTAGAGCTTGTCCTCGGACAGACCCATGGCGCCGATGTTGCCGATCATCCGGGTGAGCAGGGGTGAGTAGACCAGCAGGCCGAGGATCAACGACGGTCGGGCCAGGGTCCCTGCCGCCTCGATGATGATCCTGCGCATCGGGCCGGCGCCGAGCATGTCGAGCACCTGGAATCCGACTGCGAGATGGCGTGATTCATCGGAGTTGATGTGCCGGAACACCTCGTGGCACAGCGGGTCGGACACCTCGTCGAGCAGGAATTTGACCAGCGCACCGTCCAGTGCGGTCTCCAGAGCGGGGATGACGGTGCCGAGCGTGGAGATCGGCATGCTGTCCGAATACCGGTCGAGCCACTCGATGACGAGCCGAATGTTGTTGTTCGGCAAGGGCATCTCGCCGGCCTCGATCATTCCCCATCGCCGCATGAGCGCGAGTTCGGCGTTGGCGTGCCGCTGTTCCTCGGCGTGGAAGTACTGGTAGATCTGCTTGAGTTCGTCGAAGGGCGCCTTCTTGGTCAGCGCCGCGAACCCACGCGCGCCGACGTTCTCGATCCACACCAGGTCGGACATGAAGGCCTTGAGTTTGGGCCGCTGCTCGTCGGTGATGGTGTCCGCACCGGGTGCTTCCCAGTCGATGTCGGCCAGCGCCCACTGCTTGTCCTTGATGGTGTTCAGCATTTCGCTGTACTCGAAGGCCATGGTGGGCTCCTTTCCGACTGATTACCGCGCGACCCGCTCGACGATGCCGAGCGCACGGGTGTACGCCCCCGGCAGCAGACGTTTGGCCTGCCAGATGACTTTGGCGTCCAGCTGAGGCACGACATGAAGCTGGCCGCGGTCCAGTGCATCCAACGCGGAGCGAGCGACCGATTCCGCGCTGACGCCGGTCCATTTCATCGCAGTCGCCGCCAGGCGCGCGGCTCCGTCGTCGATGGTGTCCGGGTTGACGATGTTGGTCTTGACGAACGTCGGACACAGCACCGTCACGGCCACGCCCGTCCCGCTGAGTTCCGCGGCAAGGGTCTCCGACAGCGCGAGGACCGCGGCCTTGGACACGTTGTAGGCGGCCATCCTCGGCGCGGCCGCGAAGCTGGCGGCCGAACCGACGTTGATGATTCCGCCGCGGCCCGCGGCGCGCATCCGCGGCGCGAAGACATGACAGCCGTGGATGACGCCCCACAGGTTGACGTCGATCGTCTTGCGCCACAGATCCAATGGCATCTCGCCGATAACCACTCCGCCGGCGCCGATCCCGGCATTGTTGACGACCACGTCCGCCGGCCTGCCGAACCACGCTTGGGCGGCGTCGGCCATCTCGGCAACGGCGTCGGGGTCGGCAACGTCGCAGACATGGGCGAGTCCGTGGTCACCGATCTGTCCCGCGGTCTCCTTCGCGGTGGTTCCGTCGACATCCGCGCAGACCACACGACCGCCGCGGCGGGCGATCTCGAGAGCGAAGGCCCGGCCGATACCACTGCCTGCGCCGGTGACCACCGCGGCGGCACGCGCGCTGCGGCGACTCCCGCCACCGGGCAGCGGCAGCCTCATGTTGGCCGCGCCTGACACCAGTGGCCGCGCATGCCACCAGTTTGGGCCGGGGCCACGGTGATGTCAACATGGACACGTGCCGGCTAGAGCGGGAGTGTGGGGTGGTCGGACCGCCGCGGAACGCCACGCCGAGCGGCGTCAGCGGCTGATCGACGCCGCCACCGAGATCTGGATGGAGAGCGGCTGGGCCGCCGTCACCATGAGAGCCGTGTGCGCGCGCACCTCACTGAACGACCGGTACTTCTACCAGAATTTCAGCGACCGCGACGACCTGCTCTGCACCGTGTGGGACGGCATCAAGGACGACCTCCTGGCCAACTTGATGTTCGTTCTGACCGAGGATCCCGACCGGGCGCCGATGGACACCCTGGCCAAGGGAATCGCCGTCGTCGTCGAACGGACGGCGGCCGACCCCGGCTGGGCGCAGATCATGTTCGGCCGCCACCTCGGCAGTGCGGTCCTCGAGCAGCGGCGCACCGCGGTGCTGCACCAGGCCACCAACATCATGGTGGGCGCCGCCGGGCCGTATCTGAAGGCGGGGGCCGACGAAATCGGTCTGCGGGTGGACGCTTTGGTAGGCATCGGAGGGTTCGTCGAACTCATCACGGCCTGGCAGTCCGGGCTGATCGACGTCGGCACCGAGCAGATCATCGCCCATTGCAGTCGCATCGGCAGCACACTGGCCTCGGTCTACCTGGTCGCGAGTTGATGCGCCCGACGTTCGACCGTGCGGTGCTCGACACCGAGCCCGGCGATATCGAGGTCTTCAAGCACTGAGCCCGAGCATAATTCAACGATGCCAGCCAGCCCGGCCCGCAACGGCGCCGACGTCCTTCTGCAGCAGCTGGACATCCAGGGCGTCGACTGCGTCTTCGCCTCCCCCATCGCGGTGATGGCGCCGATCTGGGAGTCACTGGCACGCCGCGGTGACGCCCACGGCCTGCGCTATTTCCGCTGCCGCCACGAGGTTTTGGCCGTCGGCCTGGCTGCCGGCTACTACAAGGCGACCGGCCGAAGCCAGGTGGTGTTCCTGCCGAGTTCCCTCGGTGTGCAGAACGGGTCCATGGGACTGCACACCGCGCTGCAGGAACGCATCCCGATGACGGTCCTATCCCCCGACACCTTCAGTTACGGCGAAGACCCCGACGCCGATCCCGGCCCGGAGTGGCCGTCGCTGCTCGTCGATCTGGTCGGACCCGCCCGCAACGCGGAGGCGGTGGTCAAATGGGCGCACCGGGCCCGGACGCCGTCGGAGATGGTCAACGAACTGCGCAGGGCGTGCTTCATCGCCCAGTCGGTGCCGCTGGGGCCGACCCTGCTGGAGATTCCCGCCGATCTGTTGATGGGGCCGGTGCCGGCTGAGATCCCGGCGTGGGTGGATCCGGCACCGGTGGTTGCGGCCGCCGGGCAGGTCGAGGAGGCAGCCCGGATCCTCAGCGGGGCAACGAATCCGGTGATCGTCACCGAGCACGGCGGGCGCAATGACCAGGAACGGGCTGCGCTCGTCAGCATCGCCGAATCGCTGTCGGCTCCGGTCTTCGAGTTCATGATGCCCGCTTACCACAACTTCCCGCGGTCGCACCCGTTGTACGGCGCCGGCCCGGTCGAGGACATCCTCGCCGATGTCGACGCCGTCCTGCTGGCCGGATGCAACGCGCCCTGGCATCCGCCGCGGCAGTCCCTCAAACCCGGATGCGCGGTCATCCATCTCGATGAGGATCCGTTGCGTCCGCGGGCGGCGTACTGGGGTTACGCGACCACCCATGCGATTCCGGGGAGCATCGGGCACAACCTTCAGGCCTTGGCCGGTTGCCTCGCCGGCCGAAACGCCCCGCGACCGGACCGGGTGCGACGATGGGCGGACCACACCGCCGCGGTGCGCGCCCTCGGACGTCACTCGGCCGATGAAGCCCGTTCAGAGGCAATCGATTTCGTCCCGGCCGCCGATCTGTTCGGCGCGCTGCACGAGGCGCTGCCCGATGACGCGATCTGCGTCGACGAGATCGTCGCGCAGGTGCCACAGATGCTGCAGTTCCTTTACGAACGCAAGCCGCTGACCCAGATCCGCGGCTGGGCCGGCGCTCTAGGCATGAGCCTGGGGACCGCGCTCGGGGCCAAATTGGCCGACCCCAACCGGACGGTGGTCGCGATCGTCGGCGACGGAGCCTTCCATTACAACCCGGTCTCCGCGGCATTGGGGTTCGCCCAGGAGTACCGACTGCCCCTGCTGATCGTGCTCTGCAACAACGAGCAGTACGCCTCGCAGACGTGGAACGTGCTGCGCTACTACCCCGACAGCGAAGCGGTGCGCGACGGCAACTTCGTCGGCGACGTCATCGACCCGACACCGGACTACGTGAAAGTCGTCGAGGCTTACGGCGGAACGGGTGAACGGGTGCGCAGCGCCGAAACACTCGGCCCGGCGCTGCAGCGGGCGTTGCAGGCCGTGTCATCGGGGCAGACGTTCCTTCTCGATGTGATCGTCAAGCCCTGACGGTCCGGGCCCGGCCCGCAAGCGGATCCGCTCGGTCGTCGATCGCGCAGCCGCGTCCCGGGTTACGGTGAAACGCACACGGGGAAGCTCGGCGCGGAGGGGTCCGATGGGGACGCACACCGGACGGGCCGTAGGCCTGACCATCGCGGCGGGGATCGCGGGCGCACTGGCCACGGCCGCACCCGCGGTTGCAGACGCACGCGACGACACCTCGGACACGCCCACGCACACCGCCACCGCGAGCGGGCCGCGCGCCGCTCGTTCCGCCGTTACCGACCACCGGGCCGCACGCTCGCCGAGCGCGTCGAAAGGCCACGCGCGGATCCGACCGCAACCCGTCGCCGCGGTTCCCGCACTGAGACCGCGGGCGTCGCTTTCCCCCGCGGCGATCGCAACACGGTCCGATCCGCTCGCGGCGCTGCTGAACAATTCCCCTCCCCGGCCGACGGGAACCCAGACATCGCAGACGCCCGCCGGCGTTGTCAGTGGAAGCCTGCAGGGCAACGACCCGGACCGCGATACCGTCGCCATGTCGGTGGCACACGGCCCGACGCACGGCACGGTGACCGTGTCCGGCGATCAGTTCAGCTACACCGCCGATCCCACCCTGGCCCACACCGGCTACGTCGATTCGTTCCAGATCGCGGCGAGTGACGCCGGCAGCGGATTCCATCTCCACGGCGTCGGCGGGCTGATCAATCTGCTGACCTTCGGGCTCGTCGGGGCCAGCGGCCATGTCGGCACGTCAACCGTCACGGTGCGCGTCGCCCCGTTCAACAACGCCCCGACCGCCACGGTGAGCGCCGGCGGACCCGACCCGCGCACCGGAACGGTGACCGGACAGGTCAACGGCCGCGACCCGAACGGCGATGCGCTCACCTACACCGGGCCGCCCACCACCCCCAACGCGACAGTGACGGTGACCCCCGGCGGCGCCTTCACCTACACCCCGTCAGCCGAGGCGCTCGCCGCTTCGACGCCGGGCCGGCAGGACCGGTTCACCGTCACCGTCGACGACGGCTACGGCGGCACGACATCAGTGGACGTTGTTGTGCCCCTTGGTGCTTCGACGCCGGCGGAATCGTTGTCCACGTTCTGCGGATGCACGCTCATGCCCGCCGGCACGGTGTTCCACGCCGGCATCACCTCACTGCCCGCCCTTCCGAAGTCGGATACCTGGACGCGCCTGCTCGGCGGTACCCTGCACGCCTCATGGGGCGGAGCGCCGTGGCAGGGAAGCACCGCAGGGATGCCGGTGAACATCACCGGGCCGAATCAGGCCGGTGAGACGGTGATCTTCAACCGCGGCTACTCCACCAGCGGCCCGGGCATCGACAACACGCCCTACGCCATCCCGGACCGGCCGCTCGTCGAAGGCATGCCCGAGGTCCCGGCCTGGGACCGCCACCTTCTGGTCTTCCAGCAGGGAAACTGCGTCTCGCAGGAGCTGTACAACGTGGCCAACGGTGTGGAACTACCCGCCGCCGGCCTGCAGGACGCCTTGGGTAACGCCGTCTATGCCGCCCTCTATGGGTCGGGGTGGGTCGCGGAGGCCGGCGGCCATGTCGACATGAATTCCCCGCTCTACCCCGCCCAGGGCTGGGCGAATGCCTCGCACCTGCCGTACCTGCCGCTGATCCTGCGGCCGGACGATATGAGCCGGGGATCGATCGACCACATGCTCGGCATCGCGATCGCCAAGGACCGGGGAACCGGCTTCACCTGGCCGGCCCGCGCCGGTGACGGAACCGGTACCAACCCCGACGGGGTGCCGATGGGGACGGTGCTGCGGCTGCGGCCCGACTTCGACATCTCCGGATACGACGCCACCACCCAGGTGGTGCTGCGCGCGCTCCAACAGCACGGCGCGGTGGTGTTCGACTCCTTTGCAGCCGGGCGGGACGGGGCCGGCCTGCTCGCGATGAGCAACGGCTGGAACGGCAATACCTACGTCACCGCCCAACGGGAGTTGAGCACCATCCCACTCAGCGCTTTCGAGGCGGTCGACGTAGTGAGCCTGGCCGCCGATCCCGCCACCGGGTGGACGATCAAAGCCTGAGCCGCGCGATTACTTGGTTCGAGCCACCGGGAAATAGCATCGGGACCGATGGATAACGACCTCGAAGTCCGCCCGGCCGCCACCGGCGCGGCGGTACAGCGCCTCACTTCCGAAGCCGGCCGGCGTCGGACCTTCGCGGTGATCAGCCACCCTGACGCCGGCAAGTCCACGTTGACCGAGTCCCTGGTTCTGCATGCCCGGGTGATCACCGAGGCCGGCGCCATCCACGGCAAGGCCGGCCGGCGCGCCACCGTGTCGGACTGGATGGAGATGGAACAGGCCAGGGGCATCTCGATCACGTCCACCGCTCTGCAGTTCCCGTACACCTCGCCCGAGGGGCAGGAGTGCGTCATCAACCTGCTCGACACCCCCGGCCACGCCGACTTCTCCGAGGACACCTACCGGGTGCTCAGTGCGGTGGACTGCGCGGTGATGCTGATCGACGCCGCCAAGGGCCTCGAACCGCAGACGCTCAAGCTGTTTCAGGTCTGCCGTCACCGCGGCATCCCGATCCTGACCGTGATCAACAAGTGGGACCGCCCGGGCCGGCATGCCCTGGAACTGCTCGACGAGATCCAAGAGCGCATCGGGCTCAAGCCCACGCCGCTGACGTGGCCGGTCGGTATCGCCGGTGATTTCAAGGGTGTTCTGGATCGCCGCACCGGCAACTTCATCCGGTTCACCCGCACGGCGGGCGGTGCCACCGCGGCACCGGAGGAGCACATCACGCCGGATCGCGCCGAGGCCGCCGCCGGTGACGACTGGGTCAACGCGGTCGAAGAGTGCGAGTTGCTCTCCGCCGACGGCGGTGACCACGACCAGGAGGCCTTCCTCCGCGGCGCGACTACCCCGGTGCTGTTCACCTCCGCGGCGCTGAACTTCGGTGTCAACCAGTTGCTGGATGTCCTGGTGCGACTGGCTCCCCCGCCGGGCGGCCAACGCGACGCCGAGGGCAATCTCCGGCCGGTCGATTCCCCGTTCAGCGCCTTCGTGTTCAAGGTGCAGGCCGGGATGGACTCCGCGCACCGTGACCGCATCGCCTACGCGCGGGTGTGCTCGGGCACCTTCGAGCGGGGGGACGTCCTCACCCACGCCGCCACCGGGAAACCGTTCGTCACCAAGTACGCCCAGTCGGTGTTCGGCCAGCACCGCTCCACGCTGGACAGCGCCTGGCCGGGCGACGTGATCGGTCTGGCGAACGCGGCGGCGCTGCGCCCGGGCGACACGTTGTTCCGTGATGTGCCCGTTCACTTTCCGCCGATCCCGAGCTTCTCCCCCGAGCATTTCGCGGTCGCCCGCGGAACCGATCCGAGTAAGCACAAGCAGTTCCGCAAAGGCATCGAGCAGTTGGACCAGGAAGGCGTCGTGCAGGTCCTGCGGTCGGACCGGCGCGGAGATCAGGCTCCTGTTCTGGCCGCGGTCGGGCCGATGCAGTTCGAGGTGGCCAGCCACCGGATGGCGACGGAGTTCAACTCGCCGATCTCGCTGGAACCGTTGCCCTACACCGTCGCCCGCGCGATCGACCCCGACGACGCAGCGCTGGTCTCCAAGCAGGTGTCGATGGAGGTGCTGACCCGGACCGACGGCGTGCTGCTGGCGCTGTTCACCACCAAGTGGCGGCTGCAGGGATTCCAGGAGGAGAACCCCAAGATCCGCCTGAGCTCCCTGGTGGCGGCCGGCGAGAACTGACCGTCAGTCGTTCGGCCGATGCGGCCGCAACGCGGGCAGTCTTCAAGCCACGCCGCTCACATCTCGGTGACCTGACCGTCGTCGACGACCAGCGAACGATCCAGGCGGACGTTCTGCAGCATCCGCCGGTCGTGGGTCACCAACAACACAGCACCCTGGTAGCTCTCCAGCGCCTCCTCGAGTTGCTCGATGGCGGGCAGGTCGAGGTGGTTCGTCGGTTCGTCGAGTACCAGCACGTTGGTTCCGCAGGCCTGCAGCAGCGCCAGACCCGCCCGGGTGCGCTCCCCCGGCGAGAGGTCGTCGACGGGCCGTTCCACATGGTCTGCGCGCAGACCGAATTTCGCGAGCAGGGTCCGCACGTCGGCGGTCGACCAAGTGGGCACCCGTTGCTCGAAGCGGTCGACGAGGCGGTCGGACCCGGAGAATTCGGCGCGGGCCTGGTCGATCTCCCCGATCGCCACGCTGGCGCCCAGGCCGACTCGTCCCTCATCCGGTGCACGCCGGCCGAGCAACAGCCGCAGCAGCGTCGACTTTCCCGCTCCGTTCGGTCCGGTGATACCGATCCGCTCGCCGGCTTCGACCTGAAGTGACACCGGGCCCAGGACGAAATCTCCCTGTCGAACAACGGCGTTGTCGAGTGTGGCCACCACCGCGCTGGAGCGGGGCGCCGCTCCGAGGGTGAACTGCAGTGTCCATTCCTTGCGCGGCTCGGCCACCTCCTCGAGGCGGGCGATCCGGCTCTCCATCTGGCGTACCTTCTGCGCCTGCTTCTCACTGGACTCGGTGGCCGCCCGGCGGCGAATCTTGTCGTTGTCCGGCGCCTTGCGGATCGCGTTGCGCACCCCGTGGGTGGACCACTCCCGTTGGATGCGGGCGCGCGCCACCAGGTCAGCCTTCTTCTCCGCGAACTCTTCGTACTGCTCACGACGGTGCCGACGGGCGACCTCGCGCTCTTCGAGGTAGCTGTCGTATCCGCCGCCGAAGACGGTCGTGGTGTTCTGGGCCAGATCCAGTTCGAGGATCCGAGTCACGCTGCGCGCCAGGAACTCCCGGTCGTGACTCACCAGCACCACCCCGCCCCTCAGCTCACGGACGAGCTCCTCGAGCCGGGCGAGCCCGTCGAGGTCCAGATCATTGGTCGGCTCGTCGAGCAGAGCGATGTCGAACCGCGACAACATCAGTGCCGCCAACCCGACCCGCGCCGCCTGGCCACCCGACAGCGCGGTCATCGGCGTCGAATCAGGTTGCACCGCATCGGTATCCAGGCCGAGATCTGCCAGGACACCGGGCAGGCGCTCGTCCAGGTCCGCCGCGCCGGTGGCCAGCCAGTGATCGAGCGCCGCGGCGTAGACGTCGGCGGGGTCCGCCTGCGCGTCGTCAGCGATGCCGGCGAGGGCCTCGGCCGCCGCCTCCATGGCCTGCGTCGCCGCCGTGCAGCCGGTGCGTCTGGCGATGTACCCCGCCACGGTCTCCCCGGCGATGCGTTCGTGCTCCTGGGGCAGCCACCCGACGAAGGCGTCGGCGGGGGCCAGGCTCACGGTGCCGTCAAGGGGTTCGAGATCACCGGCCAGGATCCGCAGCAGCGTGCTCTTGCCGGAGCCGTTGGCGCCCACGACGCCGACGACGTCGCCGGGCGTCACGGTCAGATCAACGCCCTCGAAGAGGGTGCGGTGGGCGAACCCGCCAGCCAGGTTCTTCGCGACAAGCGTTGCGGTCACGGCCTTCTCGTCAACCGCGGCCCTGTGCTCAGGCCTTCAACTCGTAGGCGCCGCTGTAGGACAGCACCTCACCCACGAACGCGTTCTCGGCCGCCGAATCGATCACCGGCTTGCGCACGATGTTCAGCGCCGCCTTGCTCTGATCGTCGGTGGCCGAGGCCTGCCCGTGCAGTTCCACCGCATACCCCGACATGTCGTTGACGAACACCGCCACCATCCGGTCCAGATGCGCCTCGGTGAGGTCGGAGAGGTCACTGACCGAGCCGGGACGCGTCTGGCCGTGATCGAGGGCCAGTGCCGCGGACTCCAGGATGAGCTGGGCGTAGACGATCTGGGTGAAGAGCTGTCCGAGCACCTGCAGATAGTCGAGGTCCTTCTGCTGGGCCTCGGTCGGCGGCGCGGTCAGCACCAACTGGGTGAAGGCGTCGATCTGCTCGCGGAACACCGCCACGTTCGGCAGGTGCGCGAACCGGTCGAAGGCGGGGCGCCAGTCGCTGAAACCGATGGAGCCCAAGCCTTTTGCCGGACCCTGATGAAACAGGTAGGTGTCGTCTGCGGCGTCCTGGCGAACCGGGATCTTCGGGTAATCCTGCGCGGCGCCGTGGGCGGCGCCGAGGTAGCGGGGCATGAACTTGAGCACCAGGGCGATGTTGACGTGAACCGTGCCCTCGAGCTTCGGCAGCGCACGGATGTCGGAGGCCGCCCTGCTGAAGTAGGTGTCACGCTCGAATCCGCGCGCCGCGATCACATCCCACAGCAGATCGATGACCCGTTCACCCTCGCTGGTCACCTTGGCCTTGGTGATCGGGTTGAACAGCAGGAAACGACGGTCGTCCTCGCTCGCCGTCCGGAAGTAGTCGGTGGAGCGTGCGGCGAACATCTTCATCGCCACCAGCCGAGCGTAGGCGTCGGCGAGCATGCGCCGCACGTGCGGGAAGTCGGTGACCCGGTTGCCGTAGAGAATCCGGTTGTGGGCGTGGGTGACCGCCTCGTAGAAGGAGTGCTCGCAGATGCCGATACTGGCCCAGCCGAGATTGACCTTTCCGACGTTGACGGTCGCCAGTGCCGCGTCGAAGGCAGGCTTGCCGACATGCAGGATGTCCGTCTCCGCCACGGGGTAGTCGTGCAGTTCGAACGCCGCGACGAACATCTGTCCGGCGACGACGTTCTTGAGCAACTCGTAGCCGGAGTGGCTGGGGTCGACAAGGAAGAAGACGTGCTCACCCGGGTGCTGCGGATCGTCATCGGCGAACTTGCCGTAGACGCTGAGCCGGCCGGCGGCGTTGCCGTTGCCGATGTACCACTTGCCGCCGTTGGCGGTGAAGCCGCCACTCGGGTTGCGGCGCAGGATCATGTCGGAGGAGTAGATGTCGGCGCCGTGTTCGCGTTCGGACAGCCCGAAGCCGAAGATGCTGCCGTCCTCCAGCAGGCCGGCGACCTCTTTGCGCGCGGTTTCGTTGCCGCTCAACCACACCGGGCCCAGGCCGAGCACGGACACCTGCCAGGCGTACCAGTGCGCCAGCGAGTAGAAGCCGAGCACCTCGTTGAGTTCGTTGATACGCGCCAGGTCCCAGCGCGCATCGGGTGTGCCGGTCTGGGCGCCGACCTCGGCCGGGGTGGCGAAGGTGGCGAAGATCTTGTCCCGTGCGATCAGGTCGAGGAAGTCGGTGTACCACTCACCGGAGTAGTACTCCTCCTTGTTCCTTGCCAGGCCTTTGGTCTCGAAGAAGTCCACCAGCGCCAGCAGGCGGCTGCGGGTGGCCTCGTCGAACGAACTCGGGTTATAGGTCGCGGGGTTGAACAACAATGCCATGGCTATCAGGGTAGGCGGTGGGCCGAAACCGGAACAAAACGCAACCGGCATCAGTACGACTAAGCGACGCAGTACCTGTCGGGGGTGTGAGGGCGGCAGAGGTGCGGGTCCGGCGTCAGCCGTAGCATGTGTCCCGTTCCGGAGGATCTGCTGGCAGGGGGTTGTTGATGGATTACAACTGGCTCACTCCGAAGGCCGAGGCCCGACCGAGCGGGGAGAAGGGCTGGGGTTCGTACGCCGTCGAGCCCGTTCCGGCTGGCGAGACCGTGGCCGCGTTCGGTGGCTGGGTGGTCACCGGCGCCACGCTGGCGGGGCTCAGCGCCGGCCGCCAGAGCCGTTCCATCCAGGTGGACACCGACCTCTACCTGGTCTCCGGTGAAACCCCGGAGCCCGGCGACATGCTCAACCACTCGTGCGAACCCAACTGCGGCCTGCTCGGTCAGATGCAACTCGTCGCTATGCGCGACATCGCCCCGGGCGAGGAACTCTGCTTCGACTACGCCATGTGCGACGCCAGCGACTACGACGAGTTTCGCTGCCTGTGCGGCGAGCAGACCTGCCGCACCGTCGTCACCGGCTCAGATTGGCGCAATCCGGAGCTGCAGGAGAAGTACGCCGGATGGTTCTCGCCCTACCTGGCCCGCAAGATCGCCGCATTGCCGGCGCAATCCACCGGGAGGCGGACCTAGCCGGCTAGGAGCCTGTAGGGGGCGGCGGCGGGGTTGAGCCGTCGGTGTACCACGGCGGCGGAGGGCCGTCGATCGGGTAGTAACCCGGGGGCAACGCCGGACGCCCGGCATCCGATCCCCCGGCCGGGGCCGACGCCGGCGTTTCCGAACCGGGTGCGTTGGTCGACACGTACCCGGGAGGCAGCTTCGGCGCGGGCCCGGCACCCGGTGGCGGCGCCGGGGCTCCCATCCCCATGTCTCCGTCCGGGCTGAGGAACGGATTCTGCGCCTGGTGCCAGATGTCCTTGATCGAGCTGAGAATGCCCCCGCCACCGTTGCCGGAGCCGTAGTGCGCATTCGGAATCTCGGGGACTGAGCCATGGGTCATCGGCGCCACGGCGGGGGCCGGGGAGCCCGGATCAGCCGGGGCCGAGGCCGGCGCAGGGGCGCCCGGATCAGCGGGGGCCGGGGGGGCGGGGGCGGGAGCGAGGGCCTGCGGAGCAGGCACCGGAGGCTGGTGAGGGGTCATCGGGTTGCTCGACACCATCGGCGGCGGCGGCGGGAGCGGAGCATCGGTCGGATAGATCACCGGTGTCGTGGGGTCGGCCGGGTCGGCCATGGCCGTTCCCGCGCCGAATGCGGCCGCGCCGATGAGCGCCATACCTGTGAAAACGACGGTGCACACCCCGTGCCGTTGAGCCATGGATCAGCGGGTCCTCTCTGACCGCGCGCCGGAAACGGCGACGTTGCATGACATATCGATACTGCCACTCTGCGCGTTAGCCGCACCGTTCGTCCAATCGAGGGACAACGAACGCATCTTCCGCAATGCCGAGACGTGGGTCAACCAGCGGCGAGGGCGCTGGCCGCCTGGCGTTCAGTCGAGCGGTCGGCGCGACCGTCCCAGCAGGCGCCAGGCTCCGGTGGACCACAGCGCCCACGCGATCAGCACCGGCTGGAAGAACAGCCGAATCAGCCGAGCCCGATCGCTGTTGAGACCGAACGCATCCCGGTGATGCATCCACTGGGCGATGTTGCCGGGGAAGATCGCCACGAAGAACGTCGCCAGCAGAAGGCCGACCACCGCGCGCCTCTTGGTCATGACGATCATCGACGCGCCCAGAGCGATTTCGACCACTCCGGAGGCGAGGACCGTGACATCCACGGGCACCGGCACCCATGGCGGCACCTGAGCCCGGAACTCGTCGCGTGCGAAGGTCAGGTGACTGATGCCCGCGAAGGCCATGAACGCTCCGAGCAGAGCGCGGCCGGCCTTCTGGGCGCGGGTTTCGCGGTCCGCGCCGTCATGGCTCCCGAAGGTCATGGCGGAAGTCAACCACGCTAGGGCGATGCCGCCCAACAGGTTTCTGCCATTCGCCGATTCCCTGAAATTGACACCAATTGCCCTGCGGGTCAGAGACAATAACCCCCGTAATGACTGAGTTTCCCCCGCGCCCCGGCCCCCACGACACCGTCGTCGTCCGCCCCAAAGGCCGACTCGACATGGCGCTGGCGCCCGCGCTCCGGCAGGAGCTGACCGCACTCATCGAGAGTGGCAAGATCCGGCTGGTGGTGGACATGAACGCCGTCGACACCATCGACTCCTCGGCATTGGGCTCCCTGGTCGCCATCCTGAAGATCGCCAGGCAGGCCGGCGGTGACCTCCGCCTCGTCGCACCGTCGCGGCAGGTGGCCGAGGAATTGAACATGACCAACCTGGTGCGGGTGATGCCGCCGTACCCGTCGGTGGAAAGCGCCTTCGCGGTCTAGGTTTCGTTCTTCCCGGCGCTGGTGATCGCTTTGCTCACCAGCTTCCAGTGGTTGCCGACCTCGTCGCGGAAGTAGGCCAGCATGCGCAGCGCCGCCTGGGCGAGAGGCAGGCCGCGCCCGCGCTCGGCGTCCTCGTCCGGCATACGGACGGTGAACAGGTCGACCTCCGCGGGATTGCCGTCGTCGGTGAACTCGATCTCGACCGCGTCGGGCAGAACCTGGATTTCCATGTGGAGGCCACACGCGCAACCGTGTTCAAGGATGTTCGCGACGATCTCGGCGGCGGCGATGCCCACCTCCATGCGAACCTCGCGGGGCACTTCGTCATGGTGCGACCAGAAGTCGTCCAGTGCGGTCTGAACGTCGTCGAGGGTCGACGGTCCTGCGGTGATATCCAACTTCACCCTCCACCCCTTCGTCGACCATCATGAGAAGCGGAAATCAATGACGCTCTGACGATCTTCTGTGAGTGCAATCCTGCCCCTCCCGACGAGTGGTAATCAACGAATCGTGGAATTCTGTCGTCATCCGTTCACCCGGCCGTCGGGCTAACGTCGACCCGGTGAGGAACCCGCCAGCCCGCTTCACCCGGGCCCGCGCAACCGGAGCGCTGGTGCTGATCCTCGCTGCCGTCGCGTCCTGCGGCCATCCGAGCCCACCTCCGCAAGACGGCGGCTCCACCTCCACCTCCGTACGCCCAACATCTACCCGCCTCCCCGTCCCGCCAGTCGCGGCGCCTGTTCAGCCGGAGGGCGACTTCGCAGCGATACCACGACTGGTGGACGCCGACATCGCCGCGCGCCGGCTCCCGGGAGCCGTGGTGCAGGCCGGGCACGACGGCCGGATCGTCTTCAGGCAGGCCTTCGGCGAACGCAAGCTCCCGGGCGAGCCGGGACTGGACGGAGCGCCGGCGCCCGCGGAGCCGATGACCGAGGACACGATCTTCGATCTGGCCTCACTGTCGAAACCCATCGCGACCACCCCTGCCGTCCTGCAGCTCTACGAACAGGGCAGGGTTGGGATCGACGAACCCATCCAGACCTACCTACCGGAGTTCAATCCCGCCAACGATCCCCGACGGGCACAGGTGACGGTACGAATGCTGCTCACCCATACCTCCGGCATCGCCGGGGACCTCAGCCACGACGGCCCGTGGGGGCTAACGGCCGCCGACAAGGAGGACGGCGTACGCCGGGCCCTGGCGGCACGCGTCGAGTTCCCGCCCGGCGAGGTGTTCCACTACTCCGATATCGGGTTCATCATTCTCGGCGCCCTCATCGAGCGCATCACCGGCGAGCCGCTGGACGTGTATGTCCGCGACAATGTTTTCGTTCCCCTGGGAATGAACGACACCTACTACCTGCCGGGCTCCAAAGCGTGCGGCCCCCACCGGATCCTCGGCAACGCGATGGTTGTCGATCGGGATTCGCCGACGCCAACCGATTGCGCCCGGGACTCGTGGTCGACCGATTTGTTGGCCCGGGTGGCCCCGACCGCACACGACGAGGACACTCCCGGGATCAATCCCGACTTCGACCGTCTGCTGCGCGGCACCGTCCACGACCCTACGGCGCGCCGGATGGGCGGGGTGGCCGGGAGCGCGGGTGTCTTCTCGACGGCGGGGGATGTCGGCAAGTACGCGCAGGCACTGCTCGACCGGCTGGCGGGCCGGCCGAGTCCGTTCCCATTGAGGCAGTCGACGGTGGAGATGATGACCACCCCGCAACAGCCCGGACACGAGGCGGCGCAACTCGAGGCCGCCAACGACGCCGAAAGCCGGGGCGGCGAACCACGCTATCCGGCGGTGCCGGGCCAGAACCTGCGCGGCTTCGGCTGGGACATCGACACGCCCTTCTCCCGGCCGCGTGGGCTGGTGTTCCCGGTCGGCAGCTTCGGCCAGACCGGCTTCACCGGCGTATCACTGTGGATGGATCCGGGTTCGGACTGCTACGTGGTGGTACTCGCCAACGTGATCCACCAGCGTGGCGGGCCGCCGATCGTGACGCTCAGCGGTGACATCGCCACGGCCGCCGGCCGGGCCCTGCACCTCTACGGCAGTTGATACGCAGAGCCGGCCCTACGGGCAGCGCGTCATCTTCGTGATCTTGTCGCTGCCCGCGTGGGTCGAGTTCATGGTGTTCGGGTCCAGCACCGTGACGTTGACCTTGAAGTCGGGTTCCTCCGGGAAGCTGATGACTCCGTCGTTGTAGGCCCAGTTGCCGAACGGGCCGTCGCTGGTGCCGTCGGGCCGCAACTCGATCGCCAGCGCGCAGTCGCCGTCTGTGCCCCACTTGCCGATCACGAAGTCCTTGGTCGGCTTCTCGCCGGTGAGTGGCGGCGGTGTCGCGGTCATCGAGCTTGCGCTGGAAGCGGATTCACTCGACGTGGCCGCACTGGAGGTGGCCGCGCTTGAGGTCGCCGGGGCGGACGTGGCCTGGCTCGAGGTGGCCGAGGCCGTCGACGTCTCAGCGGCGGGTTTCGTCTGACTGCCACATCCGGCAAGGGCCAGCACGGCGAGTACGCCGGCGACGAATCGGATGGTCATGTGAGTCCCTTTCATCAGGCACGGACGAACGCCGGCCTCCAGTATCTTGCTCGCGCGCAACAATGCCGACGTTTTGCCCGATTCACACGCCGGCCCGGCGAGTCGCCGCCGGCGTGTGACTTCCTGACGGTCCTGCCGCTGGTGGTGTCCACAGCGCTGTTCCTGATCGCCGATATCGACAGTCCGCGAACCGGATTGGTGCGGGTGCTTCCGGCTAACCCGGAGTCCCTAGCTGCCGTGCTCCACTAGTCCCGAACGAACGTCCAACGGGGCGGCGCCGGTGGGGTCGACGGGGGTTGGGGGCGAGGAGATGAAGTCGTCGATCAACTCGGCGACGTGCGCAGGCCGCTCGGCCTGCGGGAAGTGGCCGACGTCGCTGAGCACCTCCAGACGGACGTCCGGGCGGATGTCCCTGGCGGCGTAGGCATGGTCGATGGTGATGATGTTGTCCCGCTCGCCCCAGATCGCCATGACGGGGAAATCCGTTCTGCTGTTGAGGCGGCTCAGCGCGCTGACGGCCTGACCGCGGTGATCGACGACCGACCGCAGGGTGCGCAGGAACGCCCGGCGGGTGGGACCGTCGGACAGCGAACTGTAATGGCGCCAGATCTCTTCGCCGCGCGGCGCGTCGATACCGGCTTTGCGCAACCACGACCAGACACGGTCGCCGGCGCTGACCAGTTGGCGGGGAGCGATGACCGGAAGGACCAACTCCGCGCCGGGCAGGGACGCCAGCCGCAGCGTCAGGCCGACGTCGGGGCCGAGCCCGCCGCTGGCGATCAGGACGAGTCGCTGCACATATTCGGGGTGCTGGTAGACAAACTGCATGGCGACACCACCGCCGAGGGAGTGGCCGACGATGGTCGCCCGGGTGATCCCGAGCCCGTCGAGGATGTCGCGCACCAGGACCGACATGGCACCCAACGAGTAGTCACTGCGCGGTTTCGTCGAGTTGCCGTGCCCCAGGAGGTCCGGAGCCACCACCCGGTACTTCCGTGACAGCGGCCCGATCACCGATCGCCACGTCTGCGAGCTACCGGCGATGCCGTGCACCAGCAAGATCGCCTCACCACTCCCCTCGTCCAGATACGCCACACGTTCGCCGTGCACATCGAGGTACTTCATCTCAGCCATCAACCGATCTCCGGGTTTCGCCTTCCGTCACTCCTTTGAGTGAACATATGTCCACTGTCACGGCGTGGCATACCCCTCGTCAAGCGAATCCATATCCGAGTGGCCGGTGTCACATTGGTGAACGTGTGTACACCCAATGTGGGCGTGCGCACCCAATGTGCGGATTGGTTGCCACGCGGGCGGCGGTGGCCGCCTCTAGGGTGTAGCGATGCACCCGCCGGAGGCCGCCGACTCCCCGCCGGCGCCGACGGCATGGCGTGCGGTGGCGCTGGTGGCGGCGGTGGCCGCCGCGGTACACCTCGCCGTCGCCGTCCGGTACGGGTGGCATCGCGACGAGTTCTACTACGTCATCTGCGGACGCCACCCCGCATGGGGTTACGTCGACCAGCCGCCGCTGACGCCGCTGCTCGCGCGGGCCGCGACGGTACTGCCCGGGCTGTGGCCGCTGCGACTGCTGGCCATTGCGTTGCAGACCGGGTGCATCGTCCTCACCGCACGGCTTGCCGCCGAACTCGGTGGTCGACGCCGCGCACAGGTGATCGCCGCCGCTGCCGTCGCCGCCTGCCCAATCTTCGTCGGAGCGTCCGCCCTGTACGGGACAGCCGGTACCGATCAGTTCATGTGGCTGGCCACCCTGGTGCTCATCGTG
Organism: Mycobacterium sp.; assembly: GCA_046330855.1. Taxonomy (GTDB): domain Bacteria; phylum Actinomycetota; class Actinomycetes; order Mycobacteriales; family Mycobacteriaceae; genus Mycobacterium. Next base: position 40,005 of record JAXLRX010000003.1, on the reverse strand, counting down.
CGCGCACTGCGCGTCGAGCGAACCTCGGCGTGGGCCTTCGCCGGGATCGCGGCCGGCGTCGGCCTGCAGAACAAAAGCACCATCGCGATCCTGCTGGCGGGAGTGCTGCTCGGCCTCTTCGCATCTCGTCGTGATGCTCTCCGCACTATCGGACCGTGGCTAGCCGGCGCCATCGCGGTGGCCTTCGCGATTCCGAACCTGGTGTGGGACGCCGGGCACGGCTGGCCGAACCTGGAGATGGCGAAGGCTCTTTCGCGCGCCCAGGGCGGGACACTAGGTTCACTGCAGCAGTTGCCGCTCCTGCTCGTGCTTCTGGCCGGCCCGCTGCTGGCGGCGCTCTGGCTCATCGGCGTCCGGTGGCTGTTGTCGCCGGCCGGTCGCGACCATCGGTGGATCGCGGTGACTGCGGCGACCGCCGTGCTGCTCGTCACGGTCAGTGGCGGGAAGCCGTACTACGCCGCCCCGATGCTCGCGGCCCTGTACGCGGCGGGCGCGGTGCGGGTCGAGGCGGCCGACACCGCGCGAGGCCGGTTCGGCTGGCCGGTCGCGCTCGTCGCATCGTTCGTCATCGCATCGCTGGTGTGGCTGCCGGTTCTGCCGGTCCGGGCAGCCAACGCGATGCGTGCCGTCAGCCCCGTCCTGGTCGAGACCTACGGCTGGCCGCAATTCGTCGACCAGGTCGCGGCGGCGGCGGCGACCGCACCGGCCGGCGCGCCGATATTCACCAGCAACTACGGCGAGGCCGGGGCGTTGACCGTACTCGGCCCGGGCGCCGGTGTGGACCGGCCGATCTACAGCGGGCACAACAACCACACGCTGTGGGGGCCGCCGCCGGGCCGTCCGGACACCGTGCTGTGCGTGGGCAAGTTCAAGTCCGGCTACCTGGAGCGGTCCTGGGCGCGGGTCCGGAAGATCGCCTCGATCGCCCTGCCTGACGGCGTGGACAATGCGGAGAAGGCCGGTCACGCGGCGGTCTACCTGTGCGAGCAACCACGCGGCGACTGGGCCGAATTGTGGCCCTCGCTAAGACATTTCGACTGAGCCGCCGCCGCGCACACAGCTGTCGAGAATCCGTCTGAGCTGGGCCACCTCGCCGGCGTCGATGCTGATGGCACTGAGATCTTCGGCCATGGCCGGGTTGGTGTACTCCATCGCCGATGGGTAGGTGGCGCGGGCTGAACTGTGAAACGCCACAGCTCCGGTGAACTGCGCCAGCTCCAGGATGTTGGTGGACCGCACACCCGATCCCGGCATGATCGTGATCCGCCCGGCGGCGGCCGAAACCAGCGTGCGGAGCATGTCCTTACCCAGGTCGACGTTCGGCCGCAGCCCGCTGGTGAGGATCCTCGTGCACCCCAGTCCGATGACGGTCTCCAGCGCGTCCAGCGGGTCCCGCACCCGGTCGAAGGCCCGGTGGAAGGTCACCTGCATGCCGCCCGCCTGCCGGATCAGCTCAGCGCAGCGGTCGGCGTCGACCCGGCCGTCGAGGTGCAGCATGCCGATCACCACACCGTCGCACCCCAACCGCCGGCACTGGCCGACGTCGGTCGCCATCGCGTCGAATTCGCCATCGCTGTACAGGAAGTCGCCGCCGCGCGGACGGATGATCGGGAACAGCTGGATCGACGTGGTGTCCCGCGCCAGGGCGATCGTCCCGTAGGACGGAGTGGTGCCGCCCTCGTGCGGGTTCGCGCACAGTTCGATCCGATCGGCGCCGTTGTCCTGCGCGCTACGGCATGAGGCGAGATCGAAGGCGATGACTTCCAATTCCATCCGGGGAACCGCCTCAGCTCCGGCCGTGCGGCGGTCCGAGGTAGGGGAAGACGGTCAGGGTGTCGGTGTGCGGCGACAGGCCCGACGGTGGGCACTCACCCTTGGTCAGGAACGCCAGCCGATAGTCGATGACGTCGTCGGTGAAAACCCGGCCGTTGGGGTAGCGGGCCGGCTTGGCCGGGTTGTAGGTGAGCATGTCCGGCAGTGTGCCCTCCTCGTCGATGGCGGCGATCGCCTCATCGCGGGTGTAGTCGCCGGTGTGACCCATCAGGTGGATGAACTGCCCGATCCACCGTCGGCGGTCGTCGACGGGTTCGCCGGCGTTGTACTCCTCCTTGGTCTCATCAGTGTTGAAGAAGCTGCTGACCGAGGGGTGGCCGGCCCGGTCGACGTGGACGAGTTCGCCGTCGCGGCGGACGCTGCAGCGGCCCCAGATCCGGACGTCCGGATCGGCGCCGAGGTAGGCGGTGGGCATCTCGATGGCGATGGAGAAGACGTTGGCCTCGAGGTTCGAATCGACACCGGTCCAAGGGGTTTCACCACCCAGATGAGGTGCGGTGAAGTTCCGTCCGCCGGTGATGTCGAAGAGGTTCTTGATCCCGTCGAAGTCGAAGAAGAAGGCGTCGCTGCGCGCACCGGCGAAGAAGGTGAACTCTCCGGAGTGCGCGATCACCGGCGTCGCACCGAAGGAGACCTCCACCTCCTCGAAGATCCGGCTGCCGACGGCCTCGGGTGATCGGGCGTCCTTACCGGAGGCCAGATAGACGTCGACGGTCTGGCGGTCACCCTCGGGTTCGGAGAACACGAAGCTGAAGGCGATGTCGTTGCGGAGGTCGCCGTCATTATCGACGGCCAGCCGGTAGACGGCGTCGGGATGCAGCGCATCGGCGTTGGGGTTGGCGTTGAGGATCAGCACCGTGCGTTCCGGGTCGGCGGGTGACTCGAAGGCGTACAGGTCGCACAGATCGAGACGCTGATCGCCCATCGGGGGTCCCAGACTCAGCCCGGTGAAGTGGTTCGACATCGCTGGATTCCTTCCTGCCCCGGCCCGCGCTCCAACTTACCGACGAAACGCTGGATCGGGAATGCGCGCACCTGTCGAATGGCTAAGCTTCGGAAACGCATTCGATGGGGTTGTGACTATGGGCAAGACGCTGATCTTCGGGCACAAGAATCCGGACACCGACTCGATTTGCTCGGCGCTGGCGTACGCGGACCTCAAATCCCGAACCGGCGCCGACGTCGAGGCGGTCCGCCTCGGGTCGATCAGCGCCGAGACGCAATTCGTGCTGGACTCATTCGGGGTGGAACCGCCGCGTCTGGTCGAGACCGTGGCCGCCGAGGCGTCGCATGTGATTCTCGTCGACCACAACGAGCGCCAGCAGAGCGCAGTCGACATCGCCGACGTCACGATCGCCGAAGTCATCGACCATCATCGCATCGCGAATTTCGAAACCGCCGGTCCGCTGTACTACCGCGCCGAACCGGTCGGCTGCACGTCCACGATCGTGCTGAAGATGTACAAAGAGAGGGGCGTCGCCGTCCCTGCCCCGATCGCCGGATTGATGTTGTCGGCCATCGTGTCCGACACACTGCTGCTGAAGTCGCCCACCTGCACGCCGGAGGACATGGCCGCCGCGCATGAACTCGCCGCCGTCGCCGGGGTTGATCTGCACTCCTATGGCCTTGAGGTGTTGCGGGCCGGAGCGAGTCTCAAAGACACCTCCATTGCCCAACTGATCTCCCGGGACTCCAAGGAGTTCGCCATGGCCGGTGCGAAAGTGGAGATCGCTCAGGTCAATGCGATCGACCTCGACGAGGTCCTGTCCCGGCAGGCCGAATTGGAGACCGCTTTGCAGGACATCGTCAGCGCAAAGGATCTGGACCTGTTTCTCTTCGTGGTCACCGACATCCTCAACAGCGACTCCGTCGGCGTCGCGCTCGGCCCGCGGGCGTCGGCGGTGGAATCGGCCTTCGGGGTCACTCTCGCGGACAACCGCGCACACCTGAAAGGCGTCGTGTCGCGCAAGCTGCAGATCGTCCCCGCACTGACCGCGCAGCTGAGCTCGTAGAAGGGACGGGTCCGCGAATGCCCATAGCGATCGATCGCACGTCCGCTCGCGATCTCGGCCCCCAACTCGATGACGCCCTCGAAATCGTCTGCAATGAGTTCGAGGGTCTCGACTCCCACCGGCAGTATCACAATTCCTTCGCCCGGGTGCTCAAGCCCGATCCGCTCGGACGCGTGCTGATGATGGGCACCGACCAGCGGGACCTGTTCGTGCCGCTGATGCGGCGAGCGGTCGAGAAGTTCGTGCCGGCGGGAGGCCAGATCTTCGACTTCGGCGCCGGTGACGGCCAGACCTTCGCCTACGTCGCCGACGCCGTTCCGCAGGGAACCACCGTCTCCATCGAGGAGCCCAACCCCGCGTATCTCGCTGCCTACCAAGCTTTTCTGGAACGTCAGTCGCACCTCCGTCCCGGAATCGCCCTCGGCGCCGGGATCGACGATTTCGAGGAGGAAGCCCGCCGGGGCGGCGTCGACCTGCCCGAGGATGTCGATCTGGCTCTGGGCCTGCACATGATCTACTTCGCCGGCAGCGTGCCCGACACGCTGCACACCATTCTCCGGTTGGTGAAGCCGGGCGGCGCCCTGTTCAACGTCGTCACCGACGAGGCGACCGCCTACTGCGGATCGGTGCTGCGAACCTTCATCGACGCCGGGGGCGACACCGGCGACAACGACGCCTACCTGGCGGCGATCGATGACCGCCGCCGCCTGCTGGCCCCGGCGAACGAAGGGGGTGCCGGCCTCGCCGATGAGATCCGGGATCGTGGCATCGACATCGAGATCGAGTCGGTCCGCCAGCCCAGCCGGATGTACGGACACACCCTCGCCGACCTTCTCGCGATATCGAACATCAGCGTGCTGGCGAACGTGCCCGGCACGGCGAAGTTCGAGAGCGCCGCCAGGACGCTGCGCGACCGTCCGGAGGAGATCGGTCTGCGGATCGAGACGGACGGCCCGCGGGCGGGCATGTGGAGCGTGGTTCAGCCGCAGTGGGTCAGCGAGGTCCGCCGGTTGTAGCGGCCGGCCACCACAGGCCCATCGCCAGGTGCGCCACCTCGAGGACCAGGACGAGAACCAGAAGCCGGAACACCCACTTGGCGGCGTGCGGCCCGAGGGCGAGTTTGGCGCCGAGGAATGCCCCCGCCACGCTACCCACGGCGAGCAATGACGCTGCATGCCAATCGATCTCGCCCTTGCCGGAGAAGACGACGAGGGACACCAGAGCGGCCGTGCCGAGCGCGGTCACCTTGATGGCGTTGGCCTCCCGGATCGGAAAGCGGCCCAGCAACACGAGGACTGCCAGGGCATAGGTCCCGGAATCGACGGCGATGAGTCCCGCCCACAGGCCGACCAGACCCATCAGGGCGAGGACGACCGGTCCGCGGTTCGGAGGTCGATCGGTCCGGTCCGCGGTCAGCCATTTCCCCGGATTGGCGAACAGGAGCAGCAGGGCGATCACCACCGCCGCGATGACCAGGCCGGTGGTGTGCCCGTCGTCGAAGACCGACGCCAACGACGAGCCGACCACCGCGCCCATCGCCGCCGGGATGGTGAACCGCAGCGCATCACGCCACGGCAGGTGTCCGGCGCGGTGAAACGTCCATATCGCGGTGGCACAGCCGATCACGATGGGAAGCCGGTTGGACGCGTTTGCCACCACTGGCGCGATCCCGGTCATGATCATGATCGGGATGGTGACCGCAGAGCCGCTGGAGGCGACGGTGTTGAGGAATGCCGCCGCCACACCGGCGACGATCAGGATCACCGCATCGGTCAAGCTAGGTCAGCGTGGTCTGCGGGTAGGGTGCGAATCGCTGATCGAATCCTGCTGCGCGAGCGGCGATTTGCGCGGCCCGCTCGTCGGGAGTGACGAACGCCGTCCCAGTCGGCAGGACCGTGGCCAGGTCGCTCAGGGGGACGACCCGCGAACTGACCTTGGGGCCCGAAGGATCGGACGGGTCGATGGACTGGAATCGAATCGCCATGGTGCCCTGGTTGAGACCACCCGTGGACACCCAGTTCCACACGCTGGTCCCGCCGCCCAGATCCGGTTCGGTCGGTGAGACGACGAGGGTGTAGGACCCGTCGGGGTTGGGCTTGGCCTGGGCGATGTTGAGGCTTGTCTGCTCGTTCCAGTAGTCACCGGTGATGGTCCAGTCATTGGTGACCGGCGCCACGAAGTAACCGGCCTTGTTCGGCGTGATCGTGAGAACGAGTGCCTGCCCATCGGAGAGTTGGAAGTATCCCGCGCTCTGGAGCTGGGTGGCCAGGAACGACGCATTGCTGATCGGATCGGTGAAGACGTTGGGCGCCTTGCGATCTCCGGTGACAGGATCGGTGGTGGCCACCTTGATGTACTTGGACTCCTCGGAGACGCCCCGCAGCATGAGGATGGACGCGAGGCTTCCCCGCAGAATCGGCGGAACGGACGGCAGCGGTGGGATCAGCGAGAACAACGCGGTGAGGAATGGGCTCTTGGCCACCACCGGTCCGATGCCCGGGAGGGCGAATCCGCCGAACTGGCTGAAAAGACTGTCCGGCGGCCCTGCCGTGCGGTGGATCGACAGTTCCATCGGATGTTCGGAGTTCCAGTCCCACAACGTATCCCGAATGGCGATCAACGTGGTGTCGGGAGTGGTCTGGATGTGGTTCTTCTGTCCGGGCTCCGACGGTGCGCCGCTGACCGTGATGACGAAGGTGCGGTCCGGGCCGAGGTCCAGTTGATCGGCCTCGAGGACACCCACCGTCTTGCCGGCCGTCCCGGTCAGGACGCTGAAGTTGGCCTTGGGATCGTTCGCCGGCATCCGGCCGGTGATCACGTATTCCGACGCGTAGTTGACCCCGACGAAGCGATAGATGGTGTCGGGGTTGTCGTACAGGATGCGCGATCCGGCCGCGTTGATCCCGTACCACTGGTGCGGTGGGGCGACCTGGGTGATGATCGTCGGCTCGTTGGAATTCAGAATCATCGTCTGGAACGCCGATCCCATGGCCCATTCGTCGACGGCATTGCCCAATGCGGCGAGATTCGCCTTGTCCGGACCACCGATCTGGGAGTACTGGATACCGCCGATGATGCGCCACGCCAGCCCGAGGACTGCCTTCGTCGCGAGCACGGGCAGGGTGTGCACGGTGCGCATGGCGGTCGTCTCGGCCGCGATCTGCTCCGGCGTTCCCAATGGGCTGACAGCCTGTCCGGTGGGCTGCTGCACGGCGAGGGCCGGCGGCGGGGGCACCGCGGCGGGGGCCGGTACGGCACGCTGCCCACCGGGTCGGCGCCCGATCTCGTTGCGGGCCGCCGCGAGCATCGTCCACTCCAGGGCCGACTGCGCCGGCGCTTGGGGCCCAGGTGCCACAGCATCGGCCTTGACCGCGCGCGGCCGGAGTGGCATGGCGCTGAGAAGTCCGGGCGGCCGTGGGGCCGCCACCGGGACTGTGCCGACCGGGCGACGCGCCGATGCGCTCCCGGGAGTCGGAGTCCCGTGGCGCACGGGTGTGCCCGAGGCCCGTGGTGGGTGGGCGCCCGACACCCGGCCGTCGGCCGAGGACGCGGAGTCCGGATCCGGAGCGGCGTTCGCGAGTGCCGCCGCGTTGAAGACGGCGAACAGAATCCCGGCCGCGGCGGTGACCGCCACTGCACCTCGATGAGCACGTCCGTGATCCACCATCGGCGCAACCTTCCAGAAAAAACCCACCAGCAGGCCGTTCGGTCAGCGTAGGCGATGCCGGCGCCGAATACAGCGTATTGACATTGTGTCGCTGACGTCCTATTCATGAGACATGTCGATCGATGTGTCTCAGCCGGCGTTTCGGCTTCGCGGCGGTGCCTCCTGGGCTGACCCGTGGCCGATGTACGCCGCGCTTCGTGACCACGACCCGGTTCACCGCGTCGCCCACGAGGACCCTGGACTGGACTACTGGGTGCTGTCCCGGCACGCCGACATCTGGGCCGCTGCCCGCGACCACGAGACCTTCTCATCGGCGCAGGGGTTGACGGTCAACTATGGGGAGCTCGAACTCATTGGCCTGCAGGACAATCCGCCGATGGTGATGCAGGACCCGCCGGCGCACACCGAGTTTCGCAAGCTGGTGGCGCGCGGCTTCACCCCGCGCCAGGTGGAAGCGGTCGAGCCGGCGGTGCGTGAGTTCGTCATCGAACGGATCGAGCGACTGCGCGCCGCCGGGGGCGGGGACGTCGTCGCCGAGTTGTTCAAGCCGCTGCCATCGATGGTGGTCGCCCACTACCTCGGGGTTCCGGAGAGCGACCGGGTCCAGTTCGACGGCTGGACGGAGGCGATCGTCGCCGCTTCGTCCGAGCCGGACGGCCTGCTCGGCGCCACCGACGCCCTCATGGCGATGACCGGGTACTTCACCGGACTCATCGAATGTCGTCGCAGGGATCCCGGCGAGGACGTGGTGTCCCACCTGGTCGCGGCCGGGATGGGCGCCGACGGGGACGTCTCGGGGATGCTGTCGATTCTCGCGTTCACCTTCACGATGGTCACCGGCGGTAACGACACCACCACCGGACTGCTCGGCGGCGCGGTGCAACTGCTGGACCGCAACCCCGATCAGCGTCGTGCGCTCGTCGGCAACCCCGGTCTGATTCCCGATGCCGTCGAAGAGTTCCTGCGGCTCACCTCGCCGGTGCAGGGACTGGCCCGGACCGCCACTCGTGACGTCACCCTGTACGGCGAGACCATCCCGGCCGGACGCAAAGTGCTGCTGCTCTACGGCTCGGGCAATCGCGACGAAAGGCAGTACGGCCCCGACGCCGCGCAACTCGACGTCTCCCGGCGCCCCCGCAACATCCTGACGTTCAGCCACGGCGCCCACCACTGCCTCGGCGCTGCGGCGGCCCGGATGCAGTCCCGGGTTGCCCTGACCGAACTTCTCTCCCGCTGTCCGGATTTCGTGGTGGATGAAGACCGGGTCGTCTGGGCGGGTGGCGCATACGTCCGCCGTCCGCTGTCCGTTCCGATCCGGATCGGGCGCTGACATGTCCGACTGGCTGGGAGCGCGGCGAAGCGAGGTGGCCTGTGACCGCATCCTCGACGCGGCAGCCGGGCTCTTCGCGCAACGTGGCGTCGAATCCGTCGGGATGAACGACATCGCCCGGGCGGCGGGCTGCTCCCGGGCCACGCTGTACCGCTATTTCGACAGCAGGGACGCCCTGCACGCCGCCTACGTACACCGGCATGCGAGGGCGATCAACGAGCACCTTGCGAAGCTGGTCGCCCGCATCGCCGATCCGCGGAAGCGGCTCGTCGCCGCACTCACCCACGCACTGCGGCTGGTACGCGAAAACCCGGCTCTTGCAGCCTGGTTCACCAGTTCGGCGATCGGGGCGAAGGCCGCTGAGGGGTCCGGCGTGGTGCAGGCGATGACCGCCGGCTTTCTGCTGTCCGTGGGTCCCGACGACGCGGCCACCGCTGAGCGGCAGGCACGGTGGTTGGTCCGCGTACTGACGTCCTTCCTCACCGTGCCCGGCCGCGACGCAGACGAGGAGCGGGCCCTGCTGGAGGAATTCGTCGCCCCGCTGATGGTGCCGGACCGGACGTCACCGGCCGCAGAGCTTGCGCGCCAGTGAGTCCCACGCCTGACCGAGGCTCTGCACGGTCCGGCCGCGGTTCTCGCATTGGTGGGAGACGTAATCGGCGTCCAGCAGCGCCAGCAGAGCGTCGGCCTGCGCATCCAGATCGCCGGTACTCGCGGCGGCCTGCAGCAGCATGCGGACGTGGGTGTGCAGCACCGCGTAGGCCGCGTTGTAGTGCGCCTCGGGATCGCCGGCGGCCTCGCCGAGCACCGCGCGGTGGGTCTGCACGAAGCGCAGGCGCTCCCGGCCGAAGGCAAGCAGGCGCTCGAGGGGCGCCGCCTCCGGGCCCAGCGGCGGCGGCCCGAACATGAACGCGTGTTGCATCGCCCGCTCGTCTTCGTCGAGCAGTTCGATCATCAGTCCGGCCCGGCTGCCGAAACGCCGGAACAGCGTCCCCTTGCCCACGCCGGCCGCCGCCGCGATGTCCTCGGTGGTGACCTCCTCCGGACTCCGCTGCGCCATGAGCGTGCGGGCCGCATCGAGCAGACGCCGGCGGTTGCGCGCCGCATCGCCGCGCTCCTGCGGTTCGTCGACCGGCAGGTGCCCGCTGCCGTCAGCGACATCCACCAGACCAATCTAGCCGTGGCGGGAATGAAGCGGACCGCAGTCCGGTTAACTGGGTGAGTGTCCGACGACGAAAGGACGGCTGTCATGGCCAACACGACGATTCTGACCCTGGTGGGAAGTCTTCGAGCGGCATCGGTCAACCGCCAGCTCGCCGAGCTCGCGCGCGAGGTTGCGCCCGACGGCGTGACGCTGACCATCTATGAAGGCCTGGGTGATCTGCCGTTCTACAACGAGGACATCGACACCGACCCGCCGCCGGCCCCGGTCGCGGCTCTGCGCAAGGCCGCGGCCGACGCCGATGCCGCACTGTTGGTCACTCCGGAGAACAACGCGAGCATCCCCGCCGTGCTCAAGAACGCCATCGACTGGCTGTCCCGGCCATGGGGCGCGAGCGATCTGAAAGACAAGCCGGTGGCCGTGATCGGAACGGCACTCGGGCGCTACGGCGGCGCCTGGGCCCATGACGAGACCCGCAAGTCGCTCGGCGTCTTCGGCCCCCGGGTGATCGACTCGGTCACGCTCTCCCTGCCGATACGTTCATTCGACGGAAAGCACCCGCGTGAGACGGCCGACGTGGTCGCCTCGGTCTCCGATGCGGTGGCCCGACTCGCCACGGAAGCCGGTCGGTGACATGGCGGCCCTGGATATCCGGCGAGCGGATGATCGGCCGCTGACACGCAACCGCTGGCTGCATTCCCGGCACTCGTTCTCCTTTGCGGCGCATTACAACCCGTCGAACACCCACCACGGTCTGCTGCTGGTCAACAACGACGACGTGGTGGCCCCCGGGACGGGGTTCGACACCCATCCGCACCGGGATATGGAGATCGTCACCTGGGTGCTCGAAGGATCGCTGGTGCATCAGGACTCCACCGGGCACTCCGGGGTGATCTATCCCGGGCTGGCCCAGCGGATGTCGGCCGGGCGCGGAATCCTGCATTCGGAGAAGAACGACTCGTGGACCGTCAGCGGCGAAAGACACAGCGATCCGGTGCATTTCATCCAGATGTGGGTCGTCCCGGATGAGGAGGGCCGCACCCCGGGGTACCAGCAGTTGGAGATCGACCACGAACTGCTGAGCGGCGGCCTGGTCACCATTGCCTCCGGCATGCCGGCACACCGCGATGCCAGCGCGATCACGATCGGGAACCGTTACGCCGCCCTGCACGGCGCCCGACTGGCCCCCGGTGACAGTGTCGAACTGCCCGACGCTCCGTATCTCCATGTGTTCAGTGCCCGGGGCGAGCTGAATCTGGAGGGTGCCGGGGATCTGGGCGCGGGCGACGCCGCCAGGATCAGCGGCGCCGGCGGCCAGCGGCTCACCGCGACATCGGCGGCCGAAGTCCTGGTGTGGGAGATGCACGCCGGGTTGGCCCCTGCCGCATAGGGTTCGGGGTATGAGCACCGCAGCCGACAGGCCCCCCGTCGTCGTGGGAATCGACGGATCCGAGACAGCCCTGGGCGGTGTCCGGTGGGCCGGAGACTACGCCGCCCGACATGGTCTTCCATTGGCGCTCATACACGCGATCCCCAAGCTGGACTGGCACTTCGCCGACGTGGAGGCGCCCGCCGGCCTGGCAACCGGCACCGGCGACGCCGCACTCGCCGCGGCAGCGGAGGCGTTGCGCTCGGCGCACTCGGATCTCGAGATCCGCGTCGTGACGGTGAAGGGGTCCGTCGCGTCGGTTCTCGCCCACGCCTCGCAGTCCGCCCGCCTGGTCGTGGTGGGCACGGGCGCGGGCGGGCACCGTGCCCTCGGTGGCCATGCCGTGCGGATCGCCCATCGGGCTGCGTGCCCGGTCGTGATCTGGCGACCCCCGGTGGCCAGGAAAGCCGGTGAGACACTGCCGATCGTCGTCGGTGTGGACGAGTCCGAGGCCTCGGCCCGGACGCTCGCCGAGGCGCTCGACATCGCCCGCATGTTGCACGCACCGGTGAGCGTGGTGCACATGTGGGACATCGGCGCCGCGGTCGGTATGGGCGACCTCGGCGGTCAGGGCAACATGGACTGGCCACTGCTGGAGTTGCTGCAGTCCCAGCAGCGCCAGCGGATGGACGAGTTGATCACGAAGGCCTCCGGGGATCACCCGAACAACCACGTGGCCAAGGTTTTTCAGGATGTCAGCCCGGCGCGGGGTCTCACCGAGCTGTCGCGGGAGGCACAGCTGGTGGTCGTCGGCAGTCACGGCCGCGGCAAGCTGGCCGACTCGCTGCTCGGCTCAGTCAGCCAGACCCTGATCCACCACGCCGAATGCCCGGTGCTGGTGGTGCGGTAGCGGCGGAACGCCCTCGACCTAACTGCCGGTCAGTGGACCGTGACGTGGACGTGGTTGAAGTGGCTGGGCACCCGCCACATCGTGTACGACACATTGAAGCGGTCGGACTTGCTCTGCACGTCGGCGTTGATCGCATCCCCGAGTGCCATGTCGGAACCGATCATGATGTCGATGGCGTGGCCGCTGGGGTGGTCCGGTAGCGGATCCGAACGGACCCCGCCGATGGCCTGCACACCCGGGTAGGTGGCGATGATGTACGCCGCGAGCATCTTCGCGTTGGGGACCAGGCCGGCCATCCCGACGGTGGGGATGGCCGCCCCCGGTCCCAACAGTGCCTGCTCGGCTGGGCTGAGCAATCCGTAGCGCAGTTTGACCTCGGCGACCTGCGCCTGCAGTTCGGACTCCTTCTTCCGCAGGTCGGCTTGGCGGGCGGCGGCGGCCTCGACGGCGGCCTTGGCGGCGGCCGCGGACTCGGCGGACGCGGCTTCCATGGTCTGCGCCTGAAGCTTGGCCTGGCGGAAACCCTGCATCTCCTCGGACATCTTCGCCGACACCAGCCGCTGAACGGTCAGCCGGTCGATGAAGCTCTGCGGGGACGGCGCAGTGAGGAAAGCGTTGGTGCCGTCGGCGCGCCCGCCCATGTAGACCGCGGCGGCGAAGGTGTCGACTGCACCCTGATACGTGTCGAGCTGGGCGTTGGCCGCCTGCAGCGCGGCCAGATCGCCGGCGTGCCTTACCTCGGCCTCGGCCTGCAGCTTCTGCTTCTTGTCGAGGTCCAGCTGGGCCTGCTGCACGTTCTCGATCAGTTGCTGGGCCTGCCGGGACAGCTCGTTGAAATTCGCGACGTTGTCCTGCGCCGGGTCGGCATGCGCCGCGCCGCCGCCCACCGCGCTGAGGGCGACGAGGGCGGCGCAGCCGCCCGCGGCCGCCTTGCACACCGCTGCTCGCGACACAAAACGGAGGTCGAACTTCAAGATTGCGCATCCTTTGACTGCCGTCGACGTGATCGTCGAACTGCCTGTCCACGGGCCATGAGCCTGGGCAAAGGCTACGGAAGACCCCTCCGCTTTGTCCAACCCGATGATGGCCCCAGAACACCCATATTGTGCCATTTGCCCTGTTCGCGGCGCTAATGCGGCGCTTTCGCCGGTTGACGCTCTAGCGGCGGCGACCTCGGACACCGAACCACGGGACGTGCGGCATGTTGCCCGGAGGGGCCACGGTGCCCGGCCGCGCCTTGATCGACACGCTGCCGTTGGTCTGGCAGATCGTCTTGAAGTCCGTGCTCTGGCACGTCGGCCGGGCGTCGGCGACCGGGGCAGTAAACATCGTCAGCGCGGACACCCCGGCCATGAACAGTGCGGACTTGCGTCGAGCGGTCATCGCATCATCTTCACATCCGCCGGCCCGGTTCATCGGGATCGGCGCTGTGATCCTCATGGGGGATCCGGCCGTGGTGCTACAGCGCCGGGGGCCCGACGACGGCGCGCCTAGAGTGAGCCGATGAGCTTCACCATGCCCGCCGACGGCGTGCTGATCAGCGACGGCGGCCTGGCCACCGAACTCGAGGCGCGGGGCAACGACCTCTCCGACGACCTCTGGTCGGCACGTCTGCTTGCCGAAGCGCCGGGGGAGATCGGCGCCGTACACGAGGCGTTCTTCCGCGCCGGAGCGCAATTCGCGACCACTGCCAGCTACCAGGCGTCCTTCGAGGGATTCGCGCGCCGGGGAATCGACCGGGCTGAGGCCGAACGGCTGATGCGGCGCAGCATCGAACTGGCCAGGTCGGCGCGGGACGCGGCCGCACCCTCCGGGTGGGTCGCGGCCTCCGTCGGTCCCTACGGGGCGATGCTCGCCCACGGCGAAGAGTACGTCGGCCGCTACGGACTCAGCGTCGCCGAGTTGACCGCGTGGCACCGGCCGCGACTGGACGCCCTCGCCGCTGCTGAGCCGGATGTGCTTGCGCTGGAGACGATTCCGGACAGCGACGAGGCCGAGGCGCTGGTGGGGCTGGTCGCTGAATACGGGCTGCCGGCGTGGCTGAGCTACACGATCGCCGAAGACCGCACCCGCGCCGGACAGCCCCTCGACGAGGCGTTCGCCGTCGCCGCCGACGTTCCGGAGATCGTCGCCGTCGGCGTCAACTGTTGCGCGCCGGCCGACGTGCTGGGAGCCGTCGCCACGGCGCGCAGGGTCACGGATAAGCCCGTCATCGTCTACCCCAACAGCGGCGAGGTGTGGGACGGGGAGAACCGCGTGTGGGTCGGCACACCGGGTATGGACACCGGCTTGGCAGCAGACTGGGTGGCTGCCGGGGCGCGAATCGTCGGCGGCTGCTGCCGGGTCCGGCCGGACGACATCGCCGCGATGGCATCGGCGGTCGGAACATTTCCGTCACGCTGATCGCCGTTGTCTGCGTCCCGGGAGCAGGCCGGTAGGTTCCTTGTGCGGCCCCCGAGGAACGCGGGCGCAGTGACGAGAGGGTCGACGTGTTCACCGGAGAAGGCATCGGGCAGCGCTGGTGGAAGGCCGCGGCGGTCGTCACCATGGCGGGTGCCCTGACCCTGTCGGGATGTTCGAAGAAGGACGAGCCGGCAGCGGGCTCGGACACGTCGGCCGGCCCCGCCCCGTCGAGCGTCGAGGTCAAGCCGGCGAAGGTCGACGACATCGCCGCGACCGTCCCCGAGAACATCCGCAAGTCCGGCAGGTTGCTCGTCGGCGTGACGATTCCATACACGCCCAATGAGTTCAAGGACGCGCAGGGCAAGATCGTCGGCTTCGACGTCGACCTCATCAACGCCGTGGCCGCGACGCTCGGTCTGACCGCGGACTACCGCGAGCAGGACTTCGCCAAGATCATCCCGTCCATCGAGGGCGGCGCCGTCGACGTCGGCATGTCGTCGTTCACCGACACCAAGGAGCGCGAGAAGCAGGTGGACTTCGTCACCTACTTCACCGCCGGAAGCCAGTGGGCCCAGAAGGCCGGCGCCGGGATCGACCCCAACAACGCCTGCGGCAAGAAGGTCGCGGCGATGACCGGGGGCACCCAGGAACTCGACGAGCTGCCGGCCAAGAGCAAGAAGTGCGTGGACGCCGGCAAGCCGGAGATCCAGATCATCAAGTTCGACGGCCAGGACGCGGTGACCAACGCCGTCGTGCTCGGCCAGGCCGACGCGATGTCGGCGGACTCCCCGGTGACCGCCTGGGCGATCAAGCAGACCAACGGCAAGCTGGAGGCCGCCGGTCCGATCTTCGACTCGGCGCCCTACGGCTGGCCGGTCAAGAAGGGCTCGCCCCTGGCCCAGTCGCTGCAGAAGGCGCTCGAGCACCTGATCACGACCGGTGACTACAAGACCATCGCCGGCAAATGGGGTCTGGAGTCCGGACTCATCGAGAAGCCCGTCATCAACGGGGCGATCAACTGACAATGATCCGGTGAGGATCGACGGATCGGTGGCGGTGGTCACCGGCGCAGGTTCGGGTATCGGCAGGTCCGTCGCAGCCGCCCTGGCATCCGCGGGCGCCTCGGTTATCGTCGGCGACATCGACGCCGACGCCGCCGCTGCCACCGCCGCGTCGATCGGCGGCGTGGCGGTGGGCGCGGACGCCGCAAGTACCGACGGCATCGCCGCGCTGCTCGACACCGCCTCCCGCTCGTTCGGCCCCGTGGACATCTACGTCGCGAACGCGGGAGTCTCCGGGCAGGCCGGCCTGGGTGACGACGAAGAGGCCTGGGACCGGATCATCGACATCAACGTGCGCGCCCACATCCGGGCCGCCAAAGCCGTTGTGCCGCAATGGGTGGAGCGGGGAAGTGGCCACTTCGTCGCCGTCGCCTCCGCTGCCGGACTGCTCACCCAGCTGGGCGCGGCCCCCTACAGCGTCACCAAGCACGCCGCCGTCGGTTTCGCCGAATGGCTTGCGATCACCTACGGCGACACCGGGGTCGGTGTCAGCTGCGTGTGCCCGATGGGGGTGGACACCCCGCTGCTGCGCGGCATGTCGGAGTCGGCAGACGACCAGATCCGGGTGGCCGGCGCCGCCGTCACCAGTGCCGGTGCGGTGATCACCCCTGACGCGGTGGCCGACCTGGTGGTCGCGGCCATCACCGACGGGACGTTTCTGGTGCTGCCGCACCCCGAGGTGCTGACCATGTACCGGCAGAAGGGCGCCGACTACGACCGGTGGATCGCCGGGATGCGCCGCTACCGGCGCAGCCTGGGCCAGGTGCTCTAATACCAGCTCGCCGGGCCGTAGTAGCCCGGAGGCAGCGGGCCGAACGGAGCCTGCCCGGGGCAAGCACACGAAACGATACAAGCTCGCAACCGGCCCAGAACCGAACATTACGAACCGGAACCGGCCGGTGCCGCCTCCGCCGTCGACAACTTCGCCGCTGTTAACCTCGCGCGGTGCAGGACATCTCTGGGATCAGCACCGCTGATCGGCTGCCCCGGATCTCCCGGCGCGACGCACTCCGCTATGCCACCGCGGCGTCCGCGTTCGCCGGCCTCGGTGTCGCAGCGGCCGGCACGGGTGGTCCCACCGCGTCGGCGGCTGGTTCCCAGCTGATCGACTACGCCATGCGACAGATTCCGGCGACGGATATCCGCGCCGCCGGCTATGCCGGGGTGGTCAACTACGTATCGCTGTCGCGTCCGGGTTCGAACTTCGGCGCCAAGCCGATCACCCGGCCCTACGCGGAGGCGCTGACGGCGGCGGGGCTGGTGATCGTCAGTAACTACCAATACGGCAAGCCGGGCGGGACGGCGCCGTCGGACTACACACGCGGCTACCCCGGCGGCATCGCCGACGCGCAGACCGCGTGGCAGTTACACACGGCTGCGGGCGGCGGTCAGAGCGCCCCGATCTTCTTCACCATCGACGAGGACATCAGCCGCGATACCTGGAATGCGGTTGCGCTACCGTGGTTTCGCGGCATCAATTCGGTGATCGGTGTCCAACGCACCGGCGTCTACGGCGGTATCGACGTATGTCAGTGGGCCGCCGCCGACGGTGTGGTCGGCGCGTCCAGCACACCTGGCCGTCGTTGGCTGTGGCAGACGAAGGCCTGGTCGGGCAACAAGGTTCACCCCAACGCAGTGCTGTATCAGCGCATCGTGAGCACCGCGTCGAATCCCGGTCCGCTGGTGGGCGGGAGCGAGGTCGACGTGAACGACGTATTGGCCGCCGATTGCGGTCAGTGGAACCTGCATCCGTGAACTAACGCGCCGCGCGACGGAGTCTTCGAAGTTGGTGGGGCGATGGCGCGACGCGAACAAGCCCTTGCGCGCCGTCGTGGCGCACGGCAGCCCGGCGCCCGGGTCCATGGCCGACATTGTTCGGCCCCGTCTTCCGCCCTTGCCTCTCGCGTTGTCCCATCCGCAGGGTCTCCAGCAGCTCGTGGTACGGCCCGACCAGGTAAGCAGTGTCGCCCGCGTGGAGTCGCGCGTCCCGGCGTGGGTTCAGTTCGGGCGGACCGGACTGGCGTCTGATGGTGACAACCCTTGTGGCGCCGGGGAATTCAGATAGGGCGCATCCGTTCAGATCGCTGCCGGGTTGCACCGTCACGCCACCGACCATGAAGGAGTGCTGGCCGACGGAGAATGTTCCCACCACCTCCAGTCCCATCGCAGCGCCGATGAACCACGGTGCGGACAGATCGACGGTCGAGCGGACATGGTTGAACCCCAATCGATTACCGACGGATTCACCGAGTTCGGGATCATAGATCCGCACCACGATCGGACGTGCCTTGCCATGCTGCGTCTCCCCGGATTCGAGAACCTCTCGCAGGACGATGGCCGTCTCGATGTTGATCATGTCGTTCTCGGTCAGTACCGCGATGGCCCTGGCGTACTCGACCCGCGCCGCTTCGAGCGTGGAGGGGATGGTGGCGTCGCCGATGATCACCGGGACGTGGAGCTCGGCCGCCTGCGACAGATAACGGTTGTGCTCGTTGCGCTCGATGACCACCACCGAGTAGCCGGCCTCCTTGAGCATGCTGACCACCCTGATTCCGAACGAACCCAACCCGACCACGACGAAGTGGCCGCGGATGTGCCGGATGAAGTGGCGGCTGGAGGACTCCGAAAGCCGCCGGGAGAGAAGGCCGTCGGCGACGAAGGCGACCACGATGGCGGTGGTGGCAACACCCCCGAGCATCATGATCACACCCCAGAGCCGCAGCCATATCGGCTGGTGCATGAAGTTGAAGTCGCCGTACCCGACGGTGGCCAGTGTCTCGGTCGAGAAGTACAGCGCGTCCATCCAGCCCATACCGGGGGCCCGGTAGCAGAACCGCAGTGCCAGGGTGGAAACCATCAGCAGGCCGAACAGGACGGCGAGCGCCCGATAGAACGTCGGATGGATGTCCTCGCTGAACGTTCGGACAGCGTCGACGATGCGGCCGATCGGCCGCCGGCGGCGCCTCACGATCTCACCGGTCCGGCCGACTTCCATCCCCTGTGCGGCAAGCTCGTCGGCCTGGCCGATCATGGCCGTCCAGTCACCTTTCATGACCGGGGTGTCCAGTGGCGGACAGGCGATGACAGCGCCGGCATCGGATGCCCCCTCGCCGCGCACGATGGCCACCGGCGCCAGCCGCCCGTAGATGTCACGCAGTGTCCCGTCCCGGGGGGCGGCGGACCCGGCGACGATGAAGTCGGTTCCGCTGACGCTGATGGCGTGGGCATTGCGGCCCAGCAGAGCTTCCACGACCGACGGCGCCGCGAGGTCGGCGACGTCGAGAACCACGTCCCCGCCGCCGTGACTCATGGCGGCGCGAAGAACAGGATTGGACAGCCGTGCGACCACGCGCACCGACGGACTGAGGCGACGCGCCAATAACGCGACCTGAAGGTTGACCGAGTCCTCGGCTGCCGCGGCTATCACCGCATGGGCGGTCGTGACTCCCGCCGACTTCAAACCCGCCGCGGAATCGAGGAGGACGACCGACGCGTCGGCGCCCTTGAGTTCGTCGATGATCCGCTGGGCGAGCGCGTCGTCCCCGCACACGATGAAATGACCGGGCATATCAGGTGCACCTACCTGATCACCGGAACAGCTGAAGCGCGCGAAGCTTATTCGTGACGTCCAGCGCGGCAACCTTGTATGCCTCGGAGAAGGTGGGGTAATTGAACACGGCATCGACGAGGTAGTCGACCGTACCGCCGCAGCCCATCACCGCCTGGCCGATGTGCACCATCTCCGTCGCGTTGGTTCCGAAGATGTGGACGCCGAGAAGCTTTCGATCGTCGGTGGAAACCAGCAGTTTCAGCATCCCATAGGAGTCGCCGGCGATCTGACCGCGAGCCAACTCGCGATAGCGCGACACCCCGACCTCATAGGGGACGGCTTGTCGGGTGAGTTCGACCTCGGTTGCCCCGACGTAGGACACCTCCGGGATGGAATAGATCCCGATGGGTTGCAGCGAGGCCATCTCGTGGGTGGGCTCACCGAAAGCGTTGTAGGCGGCCAGGCGCCCCTGTTGCATCGAAGTGGCGGCCAGCGCGGGAAAACCGATGACATCGCCGACGGCATAGATGTGGTCCACTTTGGTCTGGAAGGTCCTGTCGTCCACATAGATTCGGCCGCGGTCGTCGGCTTCCAGACCGGCGCGCTCCAGATCGAGGGTGTCGGTATGGCCCTGCCGCCCGGCGGAGTACATCACCGTCTCCGCGGGGATCTGCTTGCCGCTCGCCAGAGTCGTGACGGTGCCGGCTTCGCCGACATCGACAGCGGTGACCTCCTCACCGAAGCGGAAGGTGACGGCAAGATCGCGCAGATGGAATCGCAGAGACTCGACGATCTCGGGGTCGCAGAACTCCAGCATCGACTCGCGTTTCTCCACCACGGTGACCTTGGTTCCCAGCGCGGCGAACATCGACGCATATTCGATTCCGATGACCCCGGCGCCGACGACGATCATCGTCGCCGGAATGCTCTTGAGATCCAGTATTCCGTCGGAGTCCAGCACTCGACGGTCGTCGAAGGCCACCCCTGCAGGTCGGGCGGGTCTGGTCCCGGTCGCAATGACGATGTAGCGGCCGGAGATCTCCACCCGCTCAGCGCGTTCCGGGTCCTCGATCGCGATGGTGTGTTCGTCCACGAAACGTCCATTGCCGCAATAGATGTCGACGCCATTGCGCACCAGCTGCGCACGCACCACTTCGACTTCCCGGCCGATTACATGTTGGGTGCGGGCAAGGAGGTCCGCCGGTGTGATCCTTTCCTTGACGCGGTAGCTCGCACCGTAGAGATCGCGTTGCGCCATTCCTGTCAGGTAGAGGACGGCCTCGCGTAATGTCTTCGACGGGATGGTTCCCGTGTTCGCGCAGACGCCCCCCAGAAGGCGCCCGCGCTCGACAACAGCCACGGACTTGCCGATCTTCGCCGCGGCGATCGCCGCCTTCTGGCCGCCAGGTCCGGAACCCAGCACGACCAGGTCATAGTTGGCTCCCACTGTCCAAGACTGCGCGCCGGGGTGTTACGGCTTACGCCCGTGGTGTCACCAACAGGTAAATAGTTCTCGAGATGGCCGCGTGTCCGAAATCGGGCCGCCGCTACGCCCGGCCCGCGAAACCTACGCCGACACCATCCGCTGGCTATACCAAGCAGGTCATCTCAGCGCCGCCCAAGCGGGCCGGCTCGCAGTGGCGCAGTAAAGCCTTCACTTCTCGATGGCGTCGCTTGCGGCGATCTGGTTGGGGATGGATGCCTGCCGAGGGCGCCGCCGGGGAATGCGATCGGTGATCGCACTCAGTGAGGTGACCATCCGGTTGAGGGTGTCGACGGCGGACTCGAGCGTGTCAGTGGTAGGTGTCAACGCCTCGATGGTCGGCTGCAGCCTACTGAGGATCTCGGCGGTCTCGGTAAGTTGCTCGAGGGGGCCGTTTTTCGCGGTCAACTTGTCGATGATGCCGTCCTCGGCCATGATCCGCTCGATGATGCCGTCCTCGGCGAACATCCGCTCCAACGGACCGTCCTCGTCGAGAAGGCGATCAACGAGCCCGCCGGGGGCCAGCACCCGCTCCAGCGAACTGTCTTCGACCGATACCCGGTCAAGCAGGCCGCCGGGGGCGGTCAACAGGTCCATCACCCCACCCGGACGGGTGAGCTTGTCCGCAGGTCCGCCGCGAGCCAGCAGGCGCCCCATCGCCCGGTCGTCCTCGGTCAGTTCGGCAACCCGGTTGGCGCCGATGATCGCCCCGCGCAGCGGAAGTAGGTCGGTGATCGGGTCCGCGTATCGCGCGTCGTCGTCGCCCAGGGACTTCCGCACCTGCCCCAGCGCCATGGCCGCGACGGCGAGTCCGGCGTCGGCGGCCGCAAGGCTGGCCTTGATGGGCCCTATAGCTGCGTCGCTGATCACTTTGCTGAGGTTCACCCGGAGAGTGTATGGCTCGGGGTGGTCTCCGGGGGCCCAAAGGGACCAGCCGTCGAGCCGCAACCGTCGCCAGCGCCCTCAACCGGGACTATCGTCGAGATTCCAGGATCCCGTCCGATTGGATCGATCCCCGACCGCGAAATGGACCGCCATGAGCCCTTTACGCAATGTCACGCACGGTCTCGGCGCCGTACTGCTGTCCGGGGGGATCGCGGTAGCGGGGCTGGGTATGGCCTCCGGCGACGCGTTTGCCGACTCCACTCTTCCGCTCCGGCCCGGCCCGCTTCCCGCCGACGACAACGGCTGGGGTCCGCCGAAGACATGGTGTCCCGGCGATGAGCTGCCCGCGACCGGTAATCACGTCACCGACCCATTCCGCGGGTGGGACATGAACGTTTGTCACACCTACTACTACCTCTGGCCGGGAATGGGCAACGTGTCCAACATGATTTGGGACGGGGACAACCCGCCACCGAAGCCCCCGGGCTCGGGGTACCAGCCCCCGCCACCGCTTCCGCCTGGCTTGTGCTGGCCCACCGGCGGCTCCTTCATTCCGGTGCCCATCCCCTGCTGACAGGCCGCCTTCCGCGGCCGTGACGGAACCGGGCGACGCACTGGCACGATACGAGGGTGCTCGCCGTCGCTTACGCGCTCATCGCCGCGCTCGGATACGGCGTATCCGACTTCTACGGCGCGGTTGCCGCGCGACGGATCGGCGCGGTCGTGGCGACGCTGGCGAGCTACATCTCGGGCGTCGTGCTACTCGGACTGGCGACGTTCGTCGTCCCCGGCGGCTGGTCGCACGACACGCTGGTGTTCGGGGCCGTGGCGGGAGTCGCCGTGGCATTCGGTTTCCTGGCCTTCTATGCGGCGTTCGCGATCGGCCCCGTGGTCATCCTGGCGCCGCTCATCGCGGTGCTGTACGCCGTCGTCCCGGTGGGTTGGGCGCTGGCTCGCGGCGAGCAGCTACCGACCATCGCCTGGGTCGGCGTCGGTCTGGGCCTCCTCGCGGTACTCGCGCTTTCCGTGTCGCTCCCGGGCGAGACGGAGCGTGCTGAACGACGCTCGGCTCCGCCTCGGCCGGCGGCGCTTGCCCTGGGGATCGTCGCCGCCCTGGGGATGGGGGCCGCGTCGATCGCGCTCGACTATGTGCCGAAAGACTCGGGCCTGACCTCCGCGTTCGTCGAGAGTGTGGTCGCGGTCATCGTTGTCGCGGTGTTTTCCGCGTTCGTCCCCCGCCCGAGGAATGGCGAGGCGGATCGGCGGGCCGTCGGTATCGCGTTGGGGTCGGGCGCATTACTCGCGGTCGGTAACGGGCTCTTCGTGCTCGCACTGCAGCGTGGCTCGCTCGCACTTGTGGCGGTACTGGTTTCGCTGTACCCGCTCGCCACGATCCTGCTGGCGCGGATCGTGTTCAAGGAACACATCTCCGCAGTGCAGTGGTTCGGTGTCGGTCTCGCGGTGCTCGCAGCGGTATTGATCGGGATCGGCTGATCGAGGACGGCGAATCGAGTAGGCCCTCACTCTAGAGAGCCGCGGCGGACGCCCGCACGCTCGAATCATGACCACCGCCATCACTGGACTACTGCCCTCCGTCTTCGAGGCCGACCTGCCCGCGTTGAGTTACCACGAGCTGTCCGACCCCCTCGAAGCCCACGCACGGATCGCGGCGGCCCGCCGTCGATCACCGGTCGGGCTGGGCCCCTATGGGCCCGAGTTCCTTCGATACGCCGATGTGCACACCGTGCTCCGCGACCCGCGGTTCATCACCCCGCCCAGTCTGGGCCTGGACTCCCAGGGGGTCACCTCCGGACCGCTGTGGAACCGAGCCACCGCGAGCATCCTGGGCATCGACGGCGAGGCCCACAGCAGGCTGCGCCGACTGGTCGCCAAAGCGTTCTGCCCCCGGGCCATCGCTCGTCTGCAGACGTTGGTCGAGTCCACGGCCAACGAGTTGGTCGATTCCCTGATCGCCGCCGGGTCCGGCGATATCGTCGCCGACGTCTCCCGGCGCTACCCGATCCCGATCATCTGCGCGCTGCTGGGCGCTCCAGCCGAAGACTGGCACCTGTTCTCCGACTGGGCCGACGCGATCATGAAAGTCTTCGACTGGAACGTCGCCAACGACGGCCCCGAGATTGAGGCGGCGTGGGATGAGCTCGACGCCTATCTCGAGGCCATGTTGACCCAGCGCCGCGCGTCCTTGACCGACGACCTGATCTCCGAACTGATCCGGGCCGAGGACGACGGCGACCGGCTCAGCCACAGCGACCTTCTCATGCTCGCCGGCACGACGCTGGCAGCCGGCACCGACACGACCCGCAACCAACTGGCCGCGGCCATCGAGTGCCTTGTCGACCACCCCGACCAGTGGGATCTACTGGCCGCCAACCCCTCTCTGATCGGCAACGCCGTGGAGGAACTGGTGCGCCACTCCCCCGTGGTGTTGGCCACGATGCGCTGCGCCATCGAGGACGTCGAATTGGCCGGGGTGACCATTCCCGCGGGCACTCTGGTCATCGCCAACACCGCCGCCGCCAACCGGGACCCGGCTGTCTTCGATGCACCCGAGGAGCTCGATTTCACCCGCGAACACCCCACTCCCATCTTGACTTTCGGGGGTGGAACCCACTACTGCCTCGGTGCGCACCTGGCCCGGCTGGAACTCAGCGAGGGCATCCGGGCCATCACAAGCCGATGCCCAGGGATAAGCCGGACCGGTCCGTCACCGTGGAAGAAGCTCACCGGCGTGACCGGACCCCTAACCCTGCCGGTGTCCGTCGCCGGTTAGGCCTGGAGTCATCATGCTTTCAGCGCCCAAAGCGGTCCTGATCGTCGCCAGGCGGAACCTGTCGCCGCTGTGCGAAATGGTCTACGGTGGGCCTCTGGCGTTTCCTGCATCGCTTCAGGGGGCGGATATGAGCATCCCGCTCATGAGTGCGACGCGATGATCGTCGGCGAGGGGTGGTGAACGCCATGATCGAACGGCGCGCACTGAAGGTCGCGATCATCGGCGCCGGAATGTCGGGCATCTGCATGGCTGTCAAACTGCAGGACGCCGGCATCACGTCCTTCACGATCTTCGAAAAGGCCGCGGACGTCGGCGGAACCTGGCGCGACAACACCTACCCGGGGCTGACCTGCGACGTGCCCTCCCGGTACTACTCATTTTCGTTCCGGCCGAACCCCACGTGGTCACATTTGCTACCGCCCGGACCGGAGATTCAACGCTACTTCCAACAGGTGGCCGGGGAACGCGGCCTCCTTCCGCACATCCGGTTCGGCTGCGACGTCACCAAGGCCGTTTACGACGACGGGCGCTGGCGACTCACCACCGACCAGGGTGAGGAGACATTCGACGTGGTGGTCACGGCCACGGGAGTTCTGCGGGTCCCTCGCTACCCCGACATTCCCGGCCGGGACATGTTCGCGGGTCCGTCATTCCATTCCGCACGCTGGGATCACTCGATTACCCTGCCGGACAAGCGAATCGGATTGATCGGAACCGGCTCGACCGGTGTACAGATCACCGCCGCGTTGGGTGGAGCGGTCCGTGGCCTGAAGATCTTCCAACGCAGCGCACAGTGGATCTATCCCATGCCGAACCCCCGGTACTCCAAGCTGACCCAGGCGGCGCTGTCCCGGTGGCCGGCCTTGAATCGTGTGCCATACCGCTTCTGGGGAAAGGTGTTCCGATCCTACTTCGGTCGCGCGCCGATACTGCCCGGCTGGCAGCGGCGGCTGGCCCAGGCCGAGTGCCGGTGGAACCTACGTCTGTCAGTACGCGACCCGGAACTGCGGGCCAAGCTCACCCCGGGGTACCAGCCGATGTGCAAGCGGCAGGTAATGGCCGGACACTTCTACCGGTCCGTGCAAAAGCCCGGGGTCGAGGTGATCACCGATCCGATCGACCACATCGAGTCGCGTGGCGTCGTCACCGCTGGCGGCACCCTGCACGAGCTCGATCTCCTGGTCTTCGCCACCGGCTTCGACGCACGGGCCTACGTGCGCCCGATGGAGGTGATCGGCGAGGGCGGCCTGAGACTCGACGACGCTTGGGCCGACGGCCCGATCGCATACCGGTCCATTGCGGCGCCGGGATTCCCCAATCTCTTCATGATGATGGGTCCTCATTCGCCGATCGGTAACCAGTCCCTGATACCGATCGCCGAGGATCAGGCCGATTACGTGATCTGGTGGATCAAGCAACTCCGGGACGGTCGCGTGCGCGCCGCAGCCCCCACGGAGGAGGCGACCAAGCGATACAATGCAGATATGAAAGCCGCTATGCCACAGACCATTTGGGTCACCGGTTGCAAAAGTTGGTATCTGGGCAAAGACGGCCTGCCCGAATTGTTTCCCTGGACACCCGAGACTTATCACGATCTGCTACGCGCACCTCAACTGACCGATTTCGATGTCCGCACCGCGTGAGAGAGGGCTGACGTAACCGTGGATGACGACCACTGGGCCGTCAATCGCGCGATGTGGGACGAGCGCGCCCCGGCACACGCGGCGTCACCCGACTACGCCGTTCGCCGACTGATCGATGATCCGCAGCGGCTATCCGACGTCGTACGCTTCGATCTGCCGCGACTGGGCGACATCGATGGCCTTCGCGGTGTTCACCTGCAGTGCCATATCGGCACGGACACGCTGTCGCTGGCCCGACTCGGTGCCGCCATGACCGGGCTGGACTTCTCCCCTGCATCCCTCGAGATCGCCCGGCGGATCGCCGCCGAGGCGGGACTCGAAATCGACTACGTCGAATCGGACGTTTACAGTGCGCCAGATGTCCTCGGCCGCAATGCTTTCGATTTGGTCTACACCGGCATCGGGGCCCTCATCTGGCTGCCGGACATCCGCCGCTGGGCGGATGTCGTCGCACAGCTGCTTCGGCCCGGCGGCCGGCTCTTCCTGCGGGAAGGCCATCCTGTGCTGTGGTCGCTGGACGAAACCCGAAGAGACGTCATCGCATTCGGCTATCCCTACTTCGAGCACCCCGAGCCTCTCATTTTCGATGCCGCCGATACCTACGTCGAAACCGACGCCGTCTTCAGCAATGTCGAGTCCCGGGAGTGGAACCACGGACTCGGTGAGATCGTCACCGGGCTCCTGGACGCCGGCCTGAGGCTGACCATGCTCGTCGAGCACGACTCGGTGCCCTGGGAAGGGCTTCCCGGGCAGATGAAGGTGGCCGACGGGGAATGGCGGCTGATCGAGCACGGTGAGCGGGTGCCGTTGAGCTACACGTTGCAGGCGGAGAAGCCCGCCCGGGAAGGACAGCAGAGCCGATGAGCACCCGATTCGTGGTCCGCCGTGATGACCTTCGTGAGGCGCGCTGGGAGGACGTGCCGTCCGTCCCCCTTGAGGACGGCGACGTCCGCTTCCGGATCGACGCTTTCGCTCTTACCTCCAACAACATCACCTACGCGCAATTCGGCGAGGCGATGAACTACTGGGGCTTCTATCCCACCGGCGATGCCACCACGGGTTGCATCCCGGTGTGGGGATTCGCCACCGTCGCCGAATCACGCTGCCCCGGTGTCGAAGTCGGCGAACGCTTTTACGGGTACTGGCCGATCGCCGACGAGATTGTGCTGCAGCCGGTTGGCGTTGACGAGGCGGGGTTCTACGACGGCGCGCAACACCGTCGCCCGCTGCACCCGATCTACAACACCTACGTGCGATGCAGTGCGGATCCGTCCTACGTGGCCGAGCGTGAGGCGCAGCAGGCGCTGTTGCGCCCGCTGTTTTCGACGTCCTTTCTGATCGACGACTTTCTCGCCGACAACGAATTTTTCGGCGCACGCGCCGTGATCCTGTCGAGTGCCTCGAGCAAGACCGCCTACGGCACCGCGTTCCGCCTCGCGCAACGACGCGGCACGGAGAATGTCGTGAGGGTCGTCGGGCTCACGTCGCCGGCCAACCTCGCGTTCACGCGCAAACTCGGCTGCTACGACGCGGTCCTTTCCTACGACGACATTCCGGCCGCCCTGGCCGACGAGCGCTCGGTGTATGTCGATTTCAGTGGCAGCATGCCGCTCCGCGCCGCCGTTCACGAGCGCCTCGCCGACAACCTGGCCTACAGCTGCCTGGTCGGTGCCACGCACTGGGACAAACTCGGCGGTGGCGCGCTGCCCGGTCCCGAGCCGGTGTTGTTCTTCGCACCGGAGCAGGCCAAGAAGCGCGCCGCCGCGTGGGGACCCGCGGGCCTTGCGGAGCGGATTGCGACGGCATGGACGGCCTTCATGCAACCGGTCACCCGCGCTGACGATCCCTGGTTGAACGTTGTGCGCAGCAGCGGCACGACGGCCGTCGAAGCGTGCTACGCCGCGCTGCTCGACGGCAGAGTGCGGCCCGGGGAAGGACACGTTCTTTCGGTGTAGCGCCGGTCTCCCAGGGCTTGCCCTAATCTGGCGTGATGGCTCACGTGGAGTCGGTCAATCTGGCCCGCGCCGGCGCCGATCCCGATCCCCGGGCGCGCGGCCGGTCGACGGGCATCGACAAGGCGCCGACCGACGCGGTGACAATGGTGCGCCCCCCGGGCACGACGGGCAGCGGCTTGGTCGGCGACACGATCGGGAATACGAAGGTGCATGGTGGTGACGACCAAGCCGTGTACGCCTATGCCCGGGAAGACCTGGACCACTGGGAAACCGAACTCGGACGCGGCATCAGCAACGGAATGTTCGGCGAGAACATCACCACAGCGGGTATCGATGTCACGCGGGCCCGCATCGGTGAACGCTGGCAGATCGGCGACGACGGACTGCTGCTGGAGGTGTCCGCACCACGCACTCCATGCCGGACCTTCGCGGCGTTCCTGGCGGCCGACCAGTGGATCAAGACGTTCACCGCGGCTGCGAAGCCGGGGGCCTACCTGCGGGTGATCAACTCCGGTCCGGTACGGGCCGGCGATGCGATCGTCATCCGACATCGCCCCGATCATGATGTGACCATCGAACTGGCCTTCCGGGCACGGATGTCAGAACCCGATCTACTGCCGCGGTTGTTGGCGGCCGAAGCGCTGTCTGCCGACCTCAAAGCCTACGCGAGTCGCAACGCAATTCCCGGTTCCTGAACGGGCAGGCCGGCGCTAGGTGCTACTGGATTGCTCCGCGCCGGTTTGCTGGCCGATGAACTCCACTCCGGCGCGAATTGCCTGGCGGTGGCGCAGGATTCGGTAGTGCGCGAGTCGGCCGAGCCCGCGCGTGGTCATGAGGCGGGCACCCGGCCAGGCGGCGGCCACGCGTTCACTGCCCGCATAGGGGCTGTCGGGGTCGTCGGGGTCATGGATGAGAAGCAGCGGTGGGTAGTTCGCTCGCCGGCCGGTCCACGTCATGTTCGTCTCGTGCAACTCCATTCCGATCCGCTTCTCAAGACGACGGTGCAGGCCCGCGCGGATACGACGACCGAAGTTGTGCCGTGCGGCGAACAGGTCCAGGTAGAGCGGAAACTCGCCCATGGGCGCGAGGAATACCAGCCGGCCTACCTGTGCCCCGTCGGCGGCCGCGAGCACCGTGGAGTTCGCTCCGAGTGAGTGCGCAACCACCGCGTGCGCGGGGCCGTGGGTCTGGATCATGGCCGTGATCGCGTCGGCGCACTCGACGGCGGTGGTGCGCCCGGGCGCGAGCGCACCCCGGTCCGATTCGTTGTGGCTGGGCAGGTCGAACGCGATGACCCGATACCCCTCCGCGACAAGCGGTTTGACGAACACCGCCAAATGCGCGCGCTGACCGCCCCAACCGTGCACCAGGTAGACCGACGGCCCCTCGCCCCATTCCTCCCCGGCAACCCGGTGCCCATCCCAAAAGGCCTCGACCGGTCGCCCCGGTGCCACACCGGGAGGCATCCGCATACTCGACTCGAGAACCGGGGGTGTGCACCACAACTCGACAGCCCACCGGGATCCCAGGGCGGGCGCCAGCCGCTCGAGCAGCCAGAAGGCGCGGCGGACCCTCGGGGCGACGGGTGGTAGGACGCCGGAGCCCTCGGTGTTGAGCGGTTCCATCTCGCCGGCCGGGTCTCCCGCCGATGCTGGTCCCGATTCCCCCTCAGTCATCGCTCGCGATAGTAATGTGCCGGGATCCCTCGGACACCTCGTCAGGTTGCGGTGGCGAGTCCCGGAGTGTTGCTCACGCGGTCCGGCGGGCGCACTCCGGTGTTTCGATCCGTGAAGTTCTCGCGCTTGACAGGAAAGTCGCAGGAATGCCCCACAGCACAACCGACGACACGACCGACGCCTCGTGTGATGATCCGGCCATGTCAAAAATCTACGACTACACGCCGCACCCCCGTGGTGCGGAGTTGCGGGCGAGGAAGCCGGTCAAGACCGCGCAGTTGCGCGGCGTCGAACATGAAAACTGGCTCGTTCGCTGGAATGCCAAGGTTGGCCTGCGGATCACGCTCATCGTCGGCACCATGTGGACCGCATACTTGTTCACGGCGCTGGCGATGGTGGCTCTCCCCGACGCTATCCGTCAGGGTCCCTACTACATCGTGGTCTGGCTTTCCAGCAGCTTCCTGCAACTGGTGTTGTTGCCGATCATCATCGTCGGGCAGACCATCCAGGCGAAGGCCGCCGACACCCGCGCCGACGAAACCTACAAGGACGCCGAGGCGGTGCTGCAGGAGGCCACCAAGATCCAGAAGCACCTCGACAAGCAGGATGAGCAGATGGCCGAATTGCTCGGCAAACTGGCTCCGTTACTGCGCGCCCACACGCAGACCGATGACCGATAAGGGCTCAGTTCCGAACGTGACTTAGCTCGAGCGCGGGGTGGGTGGGCTTGCGTGATTCACTATCCGAGGATCGCCCGTGCCGCCCGCTCGGCGATGAGCATGACCGGTGCGTTGGTGTTACCCGAGGTGATGGTGGGCATCGCCGACGCGTCGACGACACGAAGGCCCGCGACGCGATAGACGCGGCAGTCGGTGTCGAGCACGGGGGCTGCCGACTGCGGATTGCCCTGCGTGTCAAAGGCACCCATCGCGCAGGTGCCGACCGGGTGGAAGATCGTCGTGCCCAATTCGCCTGCGGCCCTTTGGAGCTCGTCGTCGGTCGTCAGATCTGGACCGGGGAGTATCTCCTGGGGCCGGTAGCGGGCCAACGCCGGCGCCGCCATGATCTGTCGGGTCATCCGGAGACCGCGGACGGCGGTGGCACGATCCTCGTCCGTCGAGAGGTAGTTGCAGGAAATCACCGGCGCGGCAAGGGGATCCGAACCGGCGATCCGCACATGGCCCCGCGAGCTGGGTCGCAGGTTGCACACCGAGGGGGTGATCGCCCCGAACTTGTGCAGGGGTTCGCCGAACTTCGGCAACGACAGCGGCTGCACGTGCCATTCCAGGTCGGGGCTGCCCAGCGAGGGGTCGCTCTTGGCGAACGCGCCCAGCGTGGACGGCGGCATGGTCATGGGACCCGACCGCAGCAGCAGGTACTGCAGTCCCATACCGGCGCGGGTCAACCAGTTGCGGTACAGGGTGTTTACCGTCGGGGCACCGCTGATCCGGTAGACCGTGCGCAGCTGCAGGTGGTCCTGGAGGTTCTCGCCGACGCCCGGCAGGTCGACGACCACCGGGACGCGGTGCTCGCGCAGCAGGCCGACCGGGCCGATCCCGGAGACCTGCATCAGCTGTGGCGATCCGATCGCTCCGGCGCTGAGGATGACCTCCCGACGGGCGGTGACATCGACGATCCGCTCGTCCTTGAGCAGCCGCAACCCGGTGGCGCGGTGCTGCGCGGTGGTCCAGGCGCCGGCACGCTGATGGTCGCCGACCCGGTTGTCGATCAGAAGCCGGAGGGCCTGGGTTCGGGTGTAGACGGTGAGATTGGGCCGGTGCTCGACGGGGTGCAGGAAGGCGTCGGCCATCGACCAGCGTCGGCCGCGCCGCTGGTTGACGTGGAAGTACGCGCTGCCGGCGTTGTCGCCGCGGTTGAACTCCTCGATCGCGGTGATGCCCATCTCGACGGCGGCCGTCTGCCAGGCGTCCAGAATCTTCCAGCGCACCCTGGGCCGTTCGACGCGGATCTCGCCACCGGTGCCGTGCCAGGCGTCGGCCCCGCCGAAGTAGTCCTCCAACTCCTTGTAGATGGCCAGCGTCTCCCCAGGCAGATCCGGCCCGCCCCACAGCCATCGCGGGTCACCCGTGGCCTGCGCCCACAACTGGTAGTCGGAGGCCTGACCGCGCATGTGGATCATGGCGTTGATGGACGAACTGCCACCGATGACCCGGCCCCGTGCGTAGTGAATGCTGCGGCCGGCCAGCCCCGGGTCGGCCGCGGTGGTGAAGCACCAGTCGGTTCTGGGGTTGGCGATCGTATAGAGGTAGCCCACCGGCACCTTGATCCAGAACCAGTCATCGTCGCCGCCGGCCTCGATCAGCAGTACCCGGTGATCGGGGTTGGCGCTGAGCCGATTGGCGAGCAGACAGCCAGCGCTGCCCGCCCCCACGATGACGTAGTCGAACTCTGGACCTACGCCGCTCCCCGACGCATCGGCTCCCACAACGGGAAACAATAGGACCGTGGGGCCGTCGCGCGCCGCATGGACCGCACGTCCAGGAAAGGGACAGAAACGCCTCCTAGTCTTGCGTGGTGTCATCGATGGATCGGCGGACGATGTTGCGTTTCGCGGCACTGTCCGTGCTTGCCGCCACCGCGGCCCAAGGAGTCCCGAACGCGGCCGGGGAGCCGTCCTTGCCCGGAGACGGCCGAGTGCGTCAGTCGGGCGGCGCGCCCGGGCGGGTACCGGCGCCCACCGGCGTAGTGACCCGCCTGCTCGGTGAGGGGAACCAGCTCGCGCTGACGATCGACGACGGCACCAATACCGCGGTGGTGGCGGCCTTCGCCGAGTTCTGCCGCGACAGCGGAGTACGTCTGACGTTCTTTCCCAACGGGGTCAATCCGTCGTGGACGGTCAACGCCGGACTGCTTCGACCGATGGTGGACTCCGGCCAGATCGCACTGGGCAACCACACCTGGAGCCACCCGACGGTCACCAGCCTGCCCAAAGATGCTGTCGTAGAACAGATCCGCCGCAACGCCGATTTCCTTCGCAATACCTATGGCACCGACGGGACACCCTTCTTCCGGCCGCCGTACGGCCTGCACAACGCCGTCACCGACCAGGTGGCCGCGGATCTGGGCTACGAGACCATCGCTCTGTGGAGTGCCAACATCGGTGATTCCCGACCGGAGAACGCGCAGCAACTCGTGGACTTCGCCCAGAGATCGTTCCAGCCGCAGCAGATCGTGCTCGGCCACGCCAACCTTCCGCCCGTGACAGACACCTACGCCCAACTTCTCGACATCATCAACAGCCGCGGCCTGCAGACCGTCACCCTGCCGGACGTCTTCGCCTACTGAACAGTCGCGAGCAGCTCGTAGGCTCGGGCCGGGCCGGCTGCCGACAGCTCCGAGCGGAACTGCGCGTTGACCAGCTTGCGTGACAACGACCCCAGGATGCTCAGGTGCGCGTCGCCGGCGGCCTGCTCCGGAACGGCGATCAGGAACAACTCCGTGGCGGGCTTGCCGTCGCGGCTGGACCAGTCGATGCCGACAAGCGAACGGGCATAGACCACAACCGGTTGAGAGACCGCATCGGTCTTGGCATGGGGAATGGCGATTCCGTCCCCGAGGCCGGTGCTGACCGTCGACTCGCGGGCCAGCGCACTCGCGACCACCGCCGCCGGATCGTTGACCCTCCCGGTCCGCGCGGCAATGCCGACGAGCTCGGCGATGGCGGCGTCGCGGTCGGTCGCGGTCAGCTCGACCCCGACCGTCTCGGGGCTGATGTATTGGGCCAGGCCCACTTTGGCCGGGGCGGTGGCCACGGCGGTGGCCGACGCCGCCTTGCCGGTAACCGTCCCGAGGGTCGGCTCGGTGTGCCCGAGTGACGCAGCCGCGGGCGCCTCGCTCGTGCCCTGCTGCTTGGCTCGGTGCCGCATCTTCAGGCCGAGGGTCATGAGCGCGGTCACGACGGAACCCAGGACGATCGCGATGAAGTAGCCGGGAATTCCGTGCACCGCTCCCAACAGTGCGACGATCCCGCCGCCGTGCGGAACGGCGTTGGTCGCACCGAAAAGCGCCGCGGTGGCCCCGGCGACCGCCCCACCAACCATGTTCGCCGGGATGACACGCGCGGGATCAGCAGCGGCGAAAGGGATTGCGCCCTCGGTGATTCCGAAGAACCCCATGAACATCGCGGCCAGACCCAGCTCTTGCTCGGACTCGTCGTACAGCTTGCGGCGCAGCACGGTGGCCAGACCCTGACCGATCGGCGGGGCCGCGATCGCGGCGCCGATCATGCCCATCGGCGCGGTCTGGCCGGTGGCGATCAGCCCGACACCGAACAGGAACGCCACCTTGTTGACCGGACCGCCCATGTCGAAGGCGATCATCAGGCCCAGGATGATGCCCAATACGACGGCGTTGGCGCCCGTCAGCCCGGACAGCCAGTTCGTCAGACCGTTGAAGAGTCCGGCGATCGGTGCGCCGAGGAGGTAGATGAAGGCAAGGGAGGAAACGACCGTGGCGAACAACGGAATGACGATGATCGGCATGATGCCGGCCATGAACTTGGGGACCTTCACCTGCTTGACCGCCAAGGTCACATAGCCGGCGAGGAAGCCCGCCAGGATCGCCCCGAGGAAACCCGAACCCGCCTCAGAGCCGTAGAGCTCTCCGGTGTTGGCGACGATGCCGGTGATCATGCCGGGGACCAAACCGGGCCGGTCGGCGATCGACATCGCGATGAACCCGGCGAGGATCGGGATCATCAGCTTGAAGGCGATCGTGCCGATTTGCAGCATCTTCCACCAGAAGGAGCCCTCGGGGACGACGAGGCCACCTGATGGATCGGGGGTCCCACCGAGCGACAGACTGACGGCGATGAGAAGGCCGCCGACGACCACGAACGGAATCATCGGTGAGACACCGGCCATGAGGGCGCGGTAGAGAGTCTGTCCCAGGCCGACCTTCTCGTCGGTCGCGACGGCGGCGGTGCCGGCTTGAACAGGCGCATTGATCGCGCGCTGGAGGAGTTCGGCAGGTTTGTGGACACCGTCGGCGACACCGACTTTGAGGACCTTCTTACCGGCGAATCGGCCGAGTTCGACGTTCTTGTCCGCCGCGACGATGACCGCATCGGCCGCGGCGATGTCGGCTGCGGTCAAGACGTTCTCCGCACCGATCGAGCCCTGGGTCTCGACTTTGATCTCGTGGCCGGCGTCGGCCGCGGCCGCCTGCAGCTTCTCCGCCGCCATATACGTGTGGGCGATGCCCGTCGGGCACGCCGTGATCGCTACGAAACGCAACGCTACCTCCGTGGGTTGCTCTGCTGTGCGTTCTACTGAGGCCGAAAACGTTAGCTGCGACCGGCTTGATGCATGAGTGAAAAGACGAACAAGCGTCTCCCAGACAGCGTGAGATCGAGTGAGGGCTCACTCTAGAGAGACCTCCCGTGGGCCAGCAGGCTCGTCTTCATGAGAAGGCAAGTGAGAGAGCGGCTGGGGTTTCTGGCAGCATGGCTGCCCATGCGTAGGGGTTTGCGGAGCCTTCAAAGTGACTGGCGCGCATGGGATATCGGCTGGACGGCTGGCGTGGCTGCGGGCGCTGTTGACACGGCAAATCATGCCCCTACATTGGTGGGATGGAGCATGACTGCGCGTTGACCGACCGGCATGGGAGGGGGGCGCGGTCACGGATGCCCCGCGCCCTCATGGCGCTTCTGATTGTGTTGGTCGGAAGCCCTGCGGTCATCGCGAGGGCAAACGCCGACGTCGTCCTCGTCGGACTCGACGATCCTGCCGTCGTGAGCAGCTGGGCAACGGTTAACGATCCGGTTATGGGCGGTCGGTCGACGTCGACCGTGGCCTTCGGCGATGGCGGCCTCGTGTTCTCAGGGACCATCTCACTGGAGAACAACGGCGGATTCGCCTCGGCCCGCAGTCCCGTGGACCCGGAGATCGGGCGGCGCGCGACGGGCGCAACAACACTGGGCGTGCAGGCTCGCGGCGACGGCAAGACTTATTTGTTGAAGGTTGAGACCGTCGGGCAACCCTGGTCCTACATCCAACGGTTCACCAGCGACGCGGGCGTCATGCGGACCTACGTCCTGCCGGTCAGCGGCTTCCAGGCGGTGGGGATGTTCCTCAATCCCGCACCCGACGCGCCCCAGACTCTGGACCCCGCGGCGATCAGCCGCGTCGGGATCTACATCCTCGACAAGCAGGAGGGTCCCTTCCAGATCACCGTCAACGCGATCGTCGCCTCGACGTGACCCGGTCCACGGCGGCGTCCTCAGCCGAACGTGATGGTGAATTTGTCCGCTGTCTTGACACCGGACGAGTTGGTGGCGGTGACCACCACCGACACTGACTTCGTTCCCGCCGGAGCGGTCCCGGAGAACCGACCGCTCTGCGGGTCGAAGGTCAGCCACGACGGCAGCGCCGCACCCCCGCTGAGGGTCGCGGTGTAGGTCAGCGGCTCTCCGAGCGGATCACTGAAGGTGCCGGCCGGCAGCGTGATGCTCAGGGCTGAGCCGGGAGTGACCTTCTGAGTCGGCGTCGGGATGACCAAAAGCGGTGCGGGCTCTTTGAAATTGACCGAACGGTGTCCTCTTATCCGACCGCGGGCGGATCAGCAGACGGTAACTCTCGCGATTATGCGGTGTCAGAGGATTAAGTCCCATTCGTGGCCACGACGGGGCCGGCCGTAAAGCCTAGTCGCGACTTGGATTTCCGTAGTCCCAGGAAATTGTTCTCACAGGCGTCACACGGATGTAGGCGGCGCCCGGTCTGGGTTCGGTGGGCCACTCGGACTCCGGCACGCCGCGCGCCCGGGCGCCTTGCTTCGCGAGTTCAAGAGCCTCGTCAGCTTCGCGGACGATGCGGGCATGGCCTTGCAGCATCACTCCCCGGATGTCGGCCATGGTTGAGCCGTCTTCGAGCAAGACACTGACGTTCGGGTTGCGTTCGACGTTGGCGACCTTGCGTGTCCCGTCCCGCACACCCATGACGATGTCGCGACCGAGGCGAAAGTAGCCGAGCGGTATCGAGTGCGGGAAACCGTCTTCATCGATAGTGCTGAGGATGGCCCAGGCCGGGCGGCTGTCCAGATAGGCCGCGATTTCTTCGTCACTGAGTTTCCGGGGCATCGAACGAGGTTAGCAAAGCGCGAAATCATCGCTGGGCGTTTGCAGTTCGTCGGGGACCGTCGCAATCGACGTCGTCAACGACGACTACACCAACGGATTCACGGTGTCGGTATTCGCCGTCTGACCTTCAGCCAGGTGATAGCTTTCTCGAATGGTGAACCCGGCCATGCTGATTCGCACCTCACCGGACCGGGGTGGATACTGATGGGACTCGGGTCTCGCGGTTTCGAGGCTGCCGGGGCACTAATGAGCAAGCCGTCGATGCGGCCTCTGACACGGATCTTCTCGAATCTGCACGCGGGGCTCTACCGTCTGACGCGCGGCGCCGCGTCGAACCCGAAGTACCCGACCATGCTGCTGACCGTCACCGGCCGCAAGACCGGCGAGCCGCGGACAGTGCCGCTGATCTACATCGAGGACGGTCAAAGTCTCGTGATCGGCGCGGCTTACGCCGGCAGCGACACCGACCCGGCATGGTGGTTGAACCTTCAGGCCAATCCCGACGCCGTCGCGACGGTGAAGGACCGGACGTTCCCGGTCCGGGCGGAGCTGGCGCCCGCGGACCGGCGGGATGAGCTGTGGCGGCGACTGGTTCAGATGTATCCGTACTTCACCGGCTACCAGGAACGGACGACGCGGCAGATCCCGGTGGTGATCCTCACACCTTCGGGATGAGCCTGGCGCGCAGCGGACGCGTGCTCACATCTGCAAATCGGCCACAACCGCGAAATGATCACTGGCCCAGGCATTTCCGATCGACGTTGTACCAGCCAGAGAACAGTGGTGCACGTGGCCGGCACCGCGTCGGCGCGGCGTAGACACCATGACGTAGTCCAGTCGGCGATGCGGATGGATGGCGAGACGGGGCACCAACGGGTTGGCCGCCGACCAGGTGTGGCCGGGGTCGGTGTTGCCGGCGGCGGTCCACGCATCGACGAGAGCGAAACCTGTGATGGTTCCGGCGGCGAGGCCGGTGGCCCGTCGGTACTCGTCGGACTCCGGAGTGCAGTTGAGGTCACCGCCGAGGATTGCCGGCAGCGAGTCCCGGCGCCGGTCCTCATCCCCTAGGACCTCGGCCAGATGCCCAACCACTGCGGCCATCTGGGCGCTGCGTCGGGCCGAGTTCTCCAACCCGTGTTCAAGATGGGTGCCGGCCGCGATGAACGGACCGCCCTCTGCGGAAGGCCGGTGGACCTGGGTCACCAGAACATGCCGCCACGTCGGCTCGCCACGCTCATCCGGGAGCGGGCGGAGCCGTTCGATGCTCAGCGGCCAGCGGGAGAGCAGCGCGTTGACGACCCAGTAGGTGGCCTGCGGGTAACGATCGAATCCGGCAAGGTCCGCGGCAGTGACCGCTTGCAAACCCAGCTCGACGCCGAGACGGGCGGCCTGGGTGGCCCCGCCAGGCTCGACCCACGATTCCTGAAGCATCAGGACGTCAGGACCGACCTGCTCGATCCATGAACGCAGCGCGTCGTGCCGGAGGGCCCATTCGCCTGCCCGGCCCTGCGCATTCCACGTCATGACCTTCATCCGTGGAGTTACGGCTTACCGCTACGTTCGCGATGCAAGCAGCCGGGCCAGCAGCACGGTCTGCGTTTGCCTTCCTCGAGTTCCTCCTGTGTGCGGCGGATCCGACGCTCACGGGTCTTCTGCTGCTTGGCGTTCTCGACCCAGCAGATGAATTCGTTGCGACCCAGCGGAGTGCATTCCTTCCACAGTGCGAGCGCAGTGGCGTTCGCCAGCAATGCCGCTCGCAAGTCCGAGGGAAGGTCGTGCACGACCCCCCCGGGCACGTGGGGGCTCACGAACCCCAAGCTAGACCGGACGGACCTCACGGCACGCGGGGGTTGTGCGATCGCGCACTCCGGCTAAACGGTCCGATGCGGCGATCGGGGACCAGTCTCGGCAGCTGATTTTTTTCTCTGCCCCAACTGTGGACAGTATAAGTTTCTACTGTAGATTACCTATGTACTAAGAGGCTTCTCCCGCGTTTCGACTGTCAGACGGATTACGTTCGCGGTGTTGCTTCACTTGCGACCGGGGTGGGTTTTGGCGGGATTTCTCAACGTTGCGTCATCTCAATTCGCCCCCTAACCGAAGGACCGCCCATGCGCATCAAGACCACCCTCCTCGGCACGCTGATCACGACGAGCCTGGCCGCGGCCGGCCTCGGCTTGTCCCCCTCCGCGAGCGCCTCCTGCCTGTCGTTTTCCGGAATCAACATCGGCTCCGGATGCACCAGTTCGCTCTTCGGCCTAGCCGCCGGACTGGGCAGCGGCGCCACCGCTAATGCCGGAGCCTTCAGCTCGGCGTTCTCGATTGGAAAGGGTGCGGAGGCGAATTCGGCCGGCACGCTTGGCCTGGCCGTCGCCGCCGGACCGGATGCGTGGGCGAAGATCGAAGGCGGCGTGCTGAACGCCGCCTTCGCCGCGGGCACAGCCGGCGGTGTCGACTTCGCCGAAGCCCAGGCCGGCGCCTCCAAGACCGATTTCGCCAACCTCGCCGTGTCGCTGGGCGACAGCTCGTTCGCCTACGCAGGCGGATGGGACCCTCAGACGACGGGCGCCGGCAACGTTGCGGTCAACCTGGGTAAGGGCAACAACGTCCAGGCCTTCGGCTTCCTCAACGGCGCGCTCGGAGTCGGCGGCACGAAGCCGTTCGAAAACAACATCGTCGCGGCGAGCGGCATCCTCAACTCCGCGAGCAGCTTTGGCGGCGACCTGAACACCCTGAACGCCGGCACTTCGCAGTCCGCGTTCGCCAACTCGGTGTTCAATGCCTTCGGCAGCAACAACACCGTCACGGCCGGGACGGGCCCGGCAACACTGGCGGGGACGCTGTTCACCTCCGGCGCGACCGTCACCAAGTCCACATTCGGCGTCAACATCAACGGGATCAAGGTGCCCAACACCGCGGCGTCGACGAAGCCCGCCAGGGCCGCTGCGTCGCGGCGCGGCGCGAGTGCATCGCCGGCGCCGGCTGCCGCCACCGCACACACCAGGGGCGACCGCTCGTAGCTGAATCGCATGTCCCGATTTACGGGGTATGAACCGGTGGCCTTCGCGACCGCCGCGGCGCTCTAGATCGCCCCGGGCGCAGCGGCTTTCGTGAAGGCTGCCAATACCCACCCACGGGCGCGCAGCGCGAAGACCTGCGGATTGTCGTCGTGCGTGTTG